>NZ_BAAANE010000007.1:626842-1169024 GCF_039529635.1 Kribbella alba
CCGTCGTCCAAATTTCGGCGGGTCGCGCCGGTAAGTGACGCCACGACGGCGGGTCGAGCCGGGAAGTCGAGCAGAAAGGGGCGGGTCGAGCCGGGAAGTCACAGCCACCCGGGTGACCGGCCAGTCGGGTGGCCACCGGGGTCGCCGGATCGCCGGGAAGCGGCCTGCCTGCCGCTGGGCTTAGGCGGCGCGGGCCTGAAGCGGCTGTACTGCGGGTGCGGCGCGGGCCTGAAGGGGCTGTACTACGGTCTGACCGGCGCGCGCGGGCTGCGTGTACTACGGGGGAGTGGGGCGGCGGGTTTGCTTGCGTAGGGGTGGGAGAGTGGTTGAACATTCAGCATCGGATCGGAAGGGGTCTGGAACCGTGGATCTTCAGTTGGCTGGGCTGCGTGCTTTGGTGACCGGCGGTACCAAGGGGATCGGGCACGCGATCGTGGAAGGGCTGGCCGCTGAGGGCGCGGCGGTGGGGTTCTGTGCTCGGACCGAGGCTGATGTCACGGCGACGGTGGACAAGCTACGAGCCGACGGTGTGACGGTCGTCGGCCGGGCGCTTGACGTCGGCGACGGCGAGGCGTTGACGCGATGGGTGACCGAGAGCGCCGCTGAGTTGGGCGGCGTGGACATCGTGGTCTCCAACGTCAGCGCGCTGGCGATCGGTGATAGCGAGGAGTTCTGGAAGCAGAGCTTCGAGGTGGACATGCTCGGCACGGTCCGGCTGGTCAGCGCCGCGATGCCGTTCCTGGAGCAGAGTCAGGCGCCGTCGATCGTCACGGTGTCCAGCGTCTCCGGCCGCGAGATCGACTTCGCCGCCGGAGCGTACGGCACGTTCAAAGCAGCGATCGTGCACTACACCCAGGGCTTGGCCTATCAGCTTGCAGGCAAAGGGATCCGGGCCAACACCATCTCGCCCGGCAACACCTACTTCCCGGGCGGCGTGTGGGAGAACATCGAGCAGAACAACCCCGCCCTGTACGCCGAGGCGCTCGCCCTCAACCCCACCGGCCGGATGGCGCGGCCCGAGGAGATCGCCCGCGCCGCCGTCTTCCTGGCGAGTCCCGCTGCCAGCTTCGTCACGGGGACCAACCTGGTCGTCGACGGCGCCCTGACCCGCGGCGTCCAGTACTAACCCTGGAGCCATGCCAGGCGCGCCGACCGGGGTGAGTCTGCGCGTTCCTAGGCCCGTCACGCATCACCGCGCGAGCACTGCTCGCGCGGTGATCACTGCGTGGCTAGAGGATGCCGCGGTCCGCGAATGCCTTGTGGACGACGGCGGCCTGTGTGGCTCCGTACATGGACTGTGCGGTCGCCTCCGTGTGCCGGGCCGCAGCGGCGAAGCTGGTGTCCGGAGCGAACCCGAACTGCGCGTTGACGATGATTCGGTCGGCGACCCCCGGACCGAGCGCGGTACGAATCTGGAACAGCGCCTGCGACCAGATCTCACCGTTCGCGTGCACCTCGCCGGCGACGTCCTGCGGATAGTGCTTGCCGGCGTCGAGACGGCGCAGACAGTGCGGCGTCGTCGACGTGTATGACGTCGAGTCCCAGTCCATCACACAGGCCAGCGGCGCTTTCACCGGAACGCCGTACTTCTTCGCTACCCAGTCGCCGACGGTCACCGAGAAGTAGTCGCCCCACGCCTCGCCGATCGAGCCGGCCTCAAGAGAGGACCCGAAGCCCGGCACCTGGGCGTCGTGCACGGCGTGCCCCGTCTCGTGCACGATCACCTCGCCGTCCTCGGCGTCGTCCACGCCGCCCTTGCCGAGGGTGATCGTGTCGTGCTTGTCCCTGGAGAACGAGTTGTCCAAGCCATACTGGTCGACCTTGTAGTCCTGGCTCTCGGCGTTCACCGGTGGTAGCTCGCTGCCGAAGCCGAGCGACTGCAGGTACTTCTGTGCCTCGGTGCCCCAGAAGTACGACATCACCTGCTCGAACTGGTCGTCGTGCCGGTTGTAGAAGTACGTGCCGTCCGTGCTGTACGCCGGGGTGCCGGTGGCGCTGCGGACGTTCGCCCACGTACCGCGGAGATAGCCGGAGCCGTCCAGGTCGGTCAGGGTGACCTCGTAGTACTCGCCGCGGGGGACCGCCGTCGCGGAGTCCTTCTCGTCCGTGAGCGTCTCTTGACCACTGGACTGCACCGGGTTCGGGATGAAGACCAGTGCCTTCGCCGTGGTCGTGCCGGTCGGCGGCTTCGCGCTGGCGGCAGGCGCCGCCAGCCCGGTCGCCAGGGTCAAGGCCACGGTCGCGGTCAGCGCGGCGCTCGTGGTCCAGGTCTTCGGCGCCATCGAAGCCTCCGTGTCGACGCAGGGGTACAGCCATCACAACCTAGGTCGTGGGTCCGTGCGGCGGAAGACCGGTCACAAAGGTTCAGGGATTCCCTGCACGGACGATCCGGCACGGACCGTTGTCTGCGTGTGGTCGAGGTGCGCGCCCTCGGGGATCTTCGGCTCGGATCGCTGGTCAGTCGTCGGCGTTGAGGGTCGTTCGCCACGTGAACTCGGGCTCGTAACCGAGGACTCGCCGGGCCTTGTCGATGGACAGCAGCGTCTCGTTCGGCCCGAAAGGCTTCTTGACCGGTACGCCGGGGAACACCTCGGCCAGCAGCTCTTCGTTCGGGCGCGACATCACCGTGTCGGAGTTGGCGATGATGAAGACATCCGTGCCGGTCGTGTCGAGCTCGAGGGCCCGCCGTACGGCTTGGGCGCCGTCGCGGGCGTCGATGTAGCCCCAGAGGTTCCATTTCCGCAGCCGGGCATCGGCATCAAAGGAGGGGAACCGCGCGTAGTCCTCGGGATACATCACGTTGGAGAACCGCAGCCCGAGGAGCTTGAGGTCTGGATGCCACCGGCACAACTGACGGGCCAGCTCCTCCTCGAGCGTCTTGACCAGGGAGTAGGTGCTGTTCGGCCGCGGCGGGTAGTCCTCGTCGACCGGTACGTAGGGCGGTTCCTCGTCGAAGGGCAGTCCGAGGACTGTCTCGCTGGAGGCCCAGACGATGTTGCGTACTCCGGCTCGCAGCGCCGCGGAGAAGACGTTGTAGGTCGCCGTCATGTTGTTGTGGAACGTCGCCGCGTTCGGCCGAAGGCCCGGAGCTGGGATAGCCGCCAGATGCACCAGTGCGTCGAGTCCGTCGTGTCGGTCGTCGATGCCGGCCACAGCCTCGTAGGCCTGCCCGAAATCCGTCAGATCGACCCGCGTCGACGTGATGTCGGCTCGCGCCGGTGGTGCCTGGTCCAGGGCGACAACCTCCCAGCCCTGGTCATGCAGGTGATCGACCACTGCCCGACCGAGCTTGCCGCTGCTTCCGGTGACCGCTACACGTCTGCTCACTTCCCGATCATTACATCTGCGCCAAAGGTGATCCGGGTACTGACCACCCATTGATCACCCCTGCGCGAGGTGGTCGTGGGATCAGGTCGGGCGGGTGAGGTGGAGGGCGCGGCGGAGGTGCGGAAGGAGGGCGACGAGGCGCTCCGGTGGGGTCGGGGTGCTGACCAGGCTGAGGGTCAGGCGGTAGCGGAAGGGCGCGGGGACTAGTTGTTCGCCTGGCCGGAGTTCGCCGGAGAGCGCGCTCCGGGGGACCAGGGCCAGCTGGGAGCGGCGGCGGGCCATGGCAACTGTGGTTCCGAGGGTGACGCCGCGGCGGGCGGTTGCGCCGAGGGCGATCAGGCGGGAGCGGATCTCGTCCGTGCCGCGGTCGTAGGTCGAGAACGGGAGATAGCGCTCTCTCAGCGGTTGCTTGCCTTTCCCGGGCTTTGCGACACCTTGCGGCACGAAGAGAACCAGCTCGTCGCGGCCGACCGGTCGGGCCACGGTGGCGCGCGGCAGCACCATCTGGTCGGCGATAGCGATGAACGCGGCGTCCATGGTGCCTTCGGCAATCTTCTCGACGAGGAACTGACCATGGTCGACCTGCTGCTCGATGTCCAGGTCGGGTAGCTCGGCGTCCAGCACCGGGAAGAGGATCGGCGCGAGGCTGGCGAATGTCCCCACCACCAGCCGGCTCCCGGCGGCGGCCGCCCGAGTGGCGTCGTACACCTCCTCGAGGTGGCCGAGGATGTGCTCCGCACGGCGCGCGAGCTCACTGCCGGCCGCGGTCGGCCGGGCGCCCCGGGTGTCCCGGTCGAACAGCCGCGTGCCACAGGTCCTCTCGAGTCGCGCCAGCCGTTGGGAGGCGGAGGGCTGGGAGATCCGGAGCTCGCGGGCCGCCGTGCCGACCGAGCCGGTCCGCCTGATCGTCAGGACCAGGCGCAGATCCTCGACGGATGGTGATGAGGGCATAGGCACAGCCTATGCCTGAGAGGTAGTTGCTGCTGGCTACCGATGGAGCGCTCTCCGGGCGAGGATCGAGGTCATGGGAGCACGCCGCGACGCGCTGTTTCTGCTGACAGGGAGCGGAATCTCGGATTTCGCCTTCCGGATCGCGCAGGTCGCATTGCCGCTGGTCGTGCTGCACGAGACGGGTTCAGTGGCCGCGACCGGTCTCGCGGGTGGAGCGTCAGGAATCCCGGTCCTGCTCTCGCCGTGGTGGGCGAGGCGGGCCCGGCAGTGGGTCGATTCCGGGCCAAGGCTCGCCATGATCGCGTGCGTCCAGGCGTTCGCCCTGGCGATGATCCCGGCGGCCGCAGCACTCGGCGTACTGCGGCCAGAGGTGCTCATCGCTGGCGGTCTGCTGCTGGGTTGTGGTGATGCGTTAGCTGCGCCGGGGCGGTCGGCGCTCCTCGCTGACACGGGCGACCGCTGGGGGCCGGACCGGGCCGTTCTCCTGCTGACCTGGCAGGACGGGATCAGGCGGGTCGGCATGGTGATCGGGCCGCCGATCGCTGCTCTGGCGATTGCGGCCGGGCTCACCGACGAGCTGCTCTGGCTGGAGGCGGGCACGGTTCTCGTGTCGGGCGTGCTCGCGGTCAGCGTCGCCGGGGAGCGCTCTCCCGCGATCAGCGAGCTGCCCTCGATCAGGTCGAGCCTCAGGGAGCGTCCGGACGTTCTGTCCGGCTGGATCGCCCGTGGCATCGGCTGTTTCACCTGGTTCTCGTTCACTCTCGGCCTGTCGGTGATCGGAGCAGAGCGCGGGCGCCCCGGGGTCTACCTGGCCGCCGGGATGTCCGGCTACGGCGTGGGCTCGGTGCTGGGGACGGTGGTCTCGCTCGCCGTGATTCGACGGATCCCACCGGTGCCGCTCGCGTCGATCGCGTGGGCTGTCATGGGGTTGTGCTGGGTCGGCATGGGCCTGTGGACCACGCCGGCCGCGGTCGCGGTACTGGCTGCGGTGGGTGGGGTCACGGTCGTGCTGGGGATCTCGGCCATCTCCGCGGTGATCACCAGATCGTCAGCCGGCGCCGAGCGGCGGGCCTTGTTGTCGGGTCAGTCGGTGGTCGTCAATGCCAGCAGCTCGGCGGGACTGCTGATCGGTGGACCGGTGATCGCCGCCGCCGGAGCCGAGCTCACCCTCATCGCCTCAGGCCTCCTGACAGCCGCGGTCGCAGTCGGCGTGCTCCTGGTCCGAAGCCACCAGCGCCCGCGAGCCTTCCCGCTCCGCGCCAAGGCCGATAGCCGGCCAGGCCTGTAAAGGGCTCCGGTTCCGCAGCAACGCCTGACGTCAGGTAGGCGTGCGAAGCATCGTGGCATGGCAGGGAGAAACCGGGCTGCGGGTGGGGGCGACGGCTGCGAGACTGCGGGTATGTCCGAGATCGTGATCACCACGCTGGCCGAGCGACCTGAACTGATCGACCGGTTGTACGACTTCTCGGACGTCTGGCCGGAGTTCATGACGCAGGACCCGGTTGGCAACGCGCTGATGGGCCGGGTGCAGGAGAACTTCCCCGAGCAGTGCCTGGTCGCCACCGAGGACGGTGAGTTGGTCGCGCACGGCCGGAGCATTCCGTTCGTGTTCCCCGACAAGGATCGGTCCGAGCTGCCGGACGGAGGCTGGGACCGGGTGCTGCAGTGGGGGATCGCAGACCACCGCAATGGGCGAGAGCCAAACGTTTCGAGCGCCCTGGAGATTTTGATCCGACCGAGCCACCTCGGGCGCGGGCTGTCGCACCGGATGCTCCAGGCGATGCGGAACGCGGTGAAGATGCTGGGGCACTCCACGCTCTACGCGCCGGTCCGTCCCAACGCGAAGCAGGACCCCGAGCAGCCGATGACCGACTACATCCAGCAAGTTCGCGAGGACGGTTTGCCCGTTGATCCCTGGCTGCGGGTGCACGTCAAAGCCGGCGGCAGGATCGTGAAGGTGGCCCCGACCTCGATGGTGATGGCGGGTTCGCTCGCGGAGTGGCGCGAATGGACCGGTCTGCCGTTCGACCAGGACGGCGACGTCGTCGTACCGAAGGCCCTGTTGCCCGTGCGTTGCTCGGTCAAGCACAACCATGCTGTGTACGTCGAGCCGAACGTCTGGGTCCAGCACGACCTGTGAACACCCCAACTAGTCGGGGTGTTCAGCCGCTGTCGTGGGTCGGAGCATCGGCTTCATGACACAGACAACGCAGAACCCAGGACAGACCACAGAGCAGAACAAGGACACCGTTCGACAGTTCATCGACGGACTGTTCACCAAGGGAGAGCTGGGCGCGGTCGACACCTATCTCGCCGAGGACTTCATCAACCACGACCCGCCCTTCGGGGTGACCGCAGACCGTGAAGGCATGCGGACGGCTGGGGCGATGATGCGCACCGCTTTCCCTGACTGGCACAGCGAGCTCCACCAGTTCATCGCCGAGGCAGACATCGTTGTCGAGCGCTTCACCGCCAGCGGGACCCAGCAGGGCGAAGTGATGGGCGTCGCGCCGACCGGGCGGACGGTCAGCCTGCCGGGCATCAACATCTTCCGCCTCCGCGACGGTCGCATCGTCGAGCGCTGGGGACGCCTCGACGAACTCGGCCTACTGCGGCAGCTCGGCATCGTCCCGGCCTAGGCGAGCAGGCGCGGCTCGTGCTGGTGCCCGCATCGGTCAGTGCAGAAATGGTCCCGGACAGAGAAGTAGCGCGGCGTAGCATCGGCGGTGTGGGGGTCGCCGATCGCCTGGATGTGCTGATCCGCCGTTGCTATGCAGGGCTGGAGACGGACCAGTTGCGGTCCGAGACGCTCGACCGGCTCCGCGGCATCCTGACTGTCGACGCCGCCTTCTTCGCGACGGTCGACCCGGCGACTCTGCTGTTCACCTCGGCGATCGCGGACGACCCGCTGCAAGCGGTCACCGAGCAGTTCCTCGACAACGAGTTCGGCCGGGCCGACGTCAACAAGTTCGCCGCCCTGGCGACCGCGCCGGACCCGGTCAACTCCCTCGAACAGGCGACCAAGGGGGATTGGGCTTCGAGCTCGCGCTACACCGAGGTGATGGCGCCACTGGGCCTGGGCGACGAGTTGCGCGCAGCGCTGGTATCAGGCGGACACTGCTGGGGTGTCCTCTGCCTGCATCGGGAGGACGCCGTGGCCGGCTTCTCCGAGCGGGACCTTCAGCTGGTACGACGGCTCGGGCCTCACCTGGCAGAGGGTTTGCGGCGCAGCATGCTGGTCGGGCCCGACGCTCCGGCTGAAGAGGTAGGTCCGGGCGTGGTGGTGCTCGACGGCGACCTGGGCGTCGTGTCCGTCAGCCCCGAGGCAGAGCACTGGCTGCGCGAGCTCGAGCCAGACCACCGGGATCGGCAGCAGCGGCCCGGCTCGTCGCAACAGCCGGACTGGGCGCGGAGTACGGGGTTGCCGGTTGCGGTGCGGGCGGCCGCAGTCCAGCTCACCCGGCTGAACGAGCTGCCGACCGGGGTTTCCGCGCCGGTCTTGAAGGTGAGAACGCGAGGGGGACGCTGGCTCGCGGTCCATGCCTCGAACTTGCATGGTCGAGGCTCGCCTGGATCAAGGCCGGCTGAGCAGCAGACCGTGGTGATCCTCGAGCCGGCCACACCCAAGCAGCTCAGCTCACTGTTGCTGGATGTGCACGCTCTGACGCCGGCACAGCAACGCGTCACGGCGCTGCTTCTTCAGGGATGTTCGACCCGGCAGATCGTAGATCGGCTGCACCTGTCGCCCCACACGGTCCAGGAACACGTCCGGGCTGCGTTCGACAAGGTCGGCGTCGGCAGCCGACGCGAGCTCATCGCCGCCTTGCTCGGCCAACACCGAGGCTGACCGCGGCCGGCGGCTGGCTGGAAGCGGCCGGCCTGGAAGCGGCCGGATCAGAAGGTCCGCATCACCTTGATGATGCGGCGGCGGAGCCAGACCCGCCTGGTGCCGTCCGGGTAGCGGCGGAGCCTGGCGAGCTCCCAGCCGCCGTACTCCGCGTGCTCGGTGAGCAGCCGGCGCACCGCGCCGCGCGATTCCGTCCTCGACACCTCGAACTGCTGCAGTTCGTATTCGGCCATCCGCACCTCCACACCTTCCAGCCCTACCTCACCAATGACGCAGCCTCACGAAACATCCTCCAGCGCCGCCACGATGGCCGGGGGCAGAGTGAGCTCCTCCACACCCAGCACCGACTTGAGTTGCATCGCCGTCCGGGCCCCGACGATCGCCGCAGTCACACCCGGTCGGTCCCGCACCCAGGTGAGCGCCACTTCGAGCGGGGTCCAGCCGAGCCCGTCAGCCGCCCGGGCCACCGCCTCAACGATGCCCGAACCTCGCCCGTCCAGATAGGGGTCGACGAATCTGGACAGATGCTGAGACGCGGCGCGCGAGTCCGCGGGGATGCCCGTCCGGTACTTCCCAGTCAACACGCCGCGCCCAAGCGGGGACCACGCCAGTACGCCGATGCCGAGCCCGCCCGCCGCTCGAATGGCATCCGCCTCGGCGTCCCGGGCAAGCAGCGAGTACTCCACCTGGTTGGAGACCGGTACTGCGCGGCCGGGCCACGCCTGCTGCCAGGTGACTGCCCGGGCCGACTTCCAGCCCGCGTAGTTCGACACCCCGACATACCGGACCTTGCCGGAGTTCACCGCGTGATCCAGGGCCGAGAGGGTCTCCTCCAGCGGCACGTCGTCGGACCAGGTGTGCAGCTGCCACAGGTCGATGTGGTCCACGTTCAGCCGCCGCAGTGATCCCTCCAGGTCGCGCAACAGCGCACCACGCGAGGTGTCGGTGATCCGCTCGCCGCGGCGGACGCTGAACCCGGCCTTGGTCGCGATCACCAGGTCGTCGCGCTCGACGACGTCACCCAGCAGGGACCCGATCAATCGCTCGCTGTCGCCATCGCCGTACGCGGCGGCGGTGTCGATCAGGGTGCCGCCGGCCGCCACGAACGCGGCGAGCTGTTCGCGCGCCTCGTGCTCGTCGGTGTCGCGGCCCCAGGACATGGTGCCCAGGCCAAGCCTGCTCACCGCGAGGCCACTGTGACCGAGATAGCGCTGCTGCATGAGCCGAGCCTATTGCGGGGCACCGACAACGGCTCGTTAGGCTCGCCTGTCATGCGACTCGGACTAAACATCGGCTTCGTCTTCGGTGGCGACGACCATCTGGATCATCTGAGGCTGGTGAGGGAGGCCGAGGCACTCGGATTCTCGGTCACCTGGGCCGCGGAGGCCTACGGCTCGGACGCCGCCACACTGCTGGCGTGGATCGCCGCCCAGACCTCGACCATCGACCTGGGCGCAGCGGTCTTCCAGATCCCGGCGCGGACTCCCGCGATGACGGCGATGACCGCCGCCACACTCGACAAGCTGTCCGGCGGCCGGTTCCGGCTGGGGCTCGGTGTCTCCGGGCCGCAGGTGTCCGAGGGATGGCACGGGGTCCGCTTCTCTCAGCCACTCCTAAGGACTCGTGAGTACGTTGCGATCGTGAACTCCGCACTGCGCCGGGAGACGGTGGCGTTCGAAGGCGCGCACTTCACCTTGCCGCTGCCCGACGGGCCGGGCAAGGCACTCAAGCTCTCGATCCGTCCGGTGCGCGACCATGTGCCGGTGTACCTGGCCGCGGTCGGCCCCAAGAACCTCGAGCTGGCGGGCGAGATCGCCGACGGCTGGCTCGGCATCCTCAACGACCCCTCGTATCTGGGAGAGCAGTTGAACCACATCAGGACGGGCCGCGCGGCCCGTCAACCCGACCTCGGCCTGGACGGCTTCGACGTGGTCGCGTCCGTCCCGGTCGTGGTCGGCGACGACCTCGCCGCCGCCTCGGATCCGATCCGGGGCTATGCGGCGCTCTACATCGGTGGCATGGGCAGCCGGGAGAAGAACTTCTACAACGCACTCGCCGTCCGGATGGGATACGAGAAGGAGGCGGCGCAGATCCAGGACCTCTACCTGGCGAAGAAGCACCGCGAGGCGATGGCCGCGGTACCGCAGGACTTCATCGACTCGATCTCGCTGCTCGGCGGCAAGGAGCGGATGGCCGAGAAGCTCACCGCGTACGCCGAGGCCGGTGCGACCACGGTCGCGCTGACGCCGTTCGAGCCGACCGTGGAGCAGCGGATCGACACCCTCCGCACGGTCGCCGACGCGCTCGAGCTCGCCGGGATCGGTGACTGACACCCCATGACAATCTGGGACTCCATCATCCTCGGCATCGTCGAGGGGCTGACCGAATTCCTGCCCGTCTCCAGCACCGGGCACCTGACCATCGCCTCGAAGATGCTCGGTCAGAAGATCGACGACCCGGCCATCACCGCCTTCACCGCGGTGATCCAGTTCGGCGCGATCGCGGCCGTGGTGCTGTACATGTGGAAAGACATCAGCCGGTACGCCGTGGCGTGGTTCCGCGGCCTGCGCCATGCCGAGCACCGGGGCGAGTTCGACCACCGGATGGGCTGGTACATCATCGTCGGCTCGCTGCCGATCGGCATCATCGGCTTCCTCGCGAAGGACATCATCTCCGGGCCGCTGCGAAGCCTCTGGTGGGTGGCCGGCTCGCTGATCGTCTGGTCCTTCGTGATGGTCGCGGCGGAACGGCTCAGCAGCAAATCGCGCCCGCTGACGCGGATCACCCTGACCGACGCGATCGTGATGGGCCTGGTCCAGTGCCTCGCGCTGATCCCGGGCGTCTCCCGCTCGGGCGCCACCATCAGCGCCGGTCTGTTCCGCGGCCTGGACCGGGTGGCTGCCACGCGGGTGGCCTTCCTGCTGGGCATTCCCGCCTTGGTGGGAGCCGGCCTGTTCGAGCTGAAGGACGCCCTCGGCGGCAACGTCGGCCTGGTTCCGGTCCTGGTCGGCACGGTGGTCAGCTTCATCGTCGCCTACGCCTCGGTGGCCTGGCTGCTCCGCTTCGTCGTCAAGCACTCCATCGAGGTCTTCGCCTTCTACCGGATCCTGCTCGGCATCGTCATCCTGATCCTGCTCGCCACCAGCACGATCACCGCCACCTGACCCGTACTGCGGGACGCCGCGTCGCCTGCGGAGCTGCTGGCGACGCGGCGCACCGCAGTACCGGCCTCAGAGCCAACCGGCGCGGCGGAACGTGGCGTACAGAGTGGTGCAGACCAGCGCCATGAAGGCGAGGCACGCGAAGTAGCCGTAGTACCAGCGGAGCTCGGGCATGTTTTCGAAGTTCATGCCGTAGATGCCGGCGATCATCGTCGGGGCTGCGACGATCGCGACCCAGGCGGAGATGCGGCGCATGTCGTCGTTCTGCTGCACCGAGACGCGGGCCAGGTGCGCATTCAGGGCCGAGCTGAGCAGCACGTCGAGCGCCTCGGTCTGGTCGGCGACCCGGTTCACGTGATCCGCGACATCGCGGAAGAACGGCGCGGCATCCTGGGGGACCAACGGGATCTCGCCGTGGGCGAAGGACTCCATCGGCTCGCGCAGCGGGGTGATCGCGCGGAGCATCTCCAGCACCTCGCGCTTGAGCAGGTAGATGCGTTCGGCGTCGCTGGTGCGCTCGTGGGAGAAGACCGAGCCCTCAACCTCGTCGACGTCGACCTCGACGGCTTCGGCGACCAGTTCGTAGCCGTCGACAACGGAGTCGCAGATCGCCCAGAGCACGGCGGCCGGGCCGTGGCCGAGGACCGAGGCGCGTTCCTCGAGCTCCTTGCGGGCCGTGGTCAGTGCGGCGCCCTCGCCGTGGCGGACGGTCACGACGTACCGCTTGCCGACGAAGACGCTGACCTGGCCGGTCTCCACCGCGTCCTGGTCGTCGACGTACCAGAGGGTCCTGAGCACGACCACGATGGACTCGCCGTACTGCTCGACCTTTGGCCGCTGGTGGGCCTTGAGCGCGTCCTCGACGGCCAGTTCGTGCAGGTCGAACAGCTTCTGGACCCGGCGCATCTCCTCCGCGGAGGGCTCGTGCAGGCCGACCCAGCCGAAGCAGTTGCCGTCGTCGTCGATCGCCTGCGCGACCGTCTCGGGGTCCCTGGGCAGGTCCTGCCGCACCCCTTCGGAGTAGACCCCGCAGTCGACGATCACGTCCCCATTCTGGCATCTCGCGATTTGCTCCGACCGGATACCGTGCGGTCATGCCCACGGTGATTCTGGTCAGGCACGGCCGCAGCAGCGCCAACACGTCCGGCGTCCTCGCCGGGCGGACCCCTGGCGTGAAACTCGACGAGACCGGCCTGCAGCAGGCGGTCGCGGTCGGGGAGCGGCTCGCCGGTCTACCACTGGCCGCGATCGTCACCTCGCCGCTCGACCGCTGCAAGCAGACGGCGGCCGCGATCGCGAAGCATCACGAAGGGTTGCGTCCGGCAACGGATCGTCGGCTGACCGAGGCCGGGTACGGCGACTGGACCGGCAAGCAGATCACGTCCCTGATGAAGGACCCGCTCTGGCCCGTGGTCCAGCAGCACCCGTCGGCGGTCACGTTCCCCAACGGCGAGTCGATGCGGGGGATGCAGCAGCGCGCCGTGGACGCGATTCGCTCGCATGACGCTGCCGTCGCGCAGTCACACGGCGCCGGAGCGCTCTGGGTGGCGGTCTCGCACGGTGACGTGATCAAGGCGATCGTCGCGGACGCGCTCGGTCAGCACCTGGACACGTTCCAGCGGATCGTCGTCGACACCGCCTCCACCACGATCATCACCTACACCCTGACCCGCCCGTTCCTGGTCCGGCTGAACGACTCGGGCAGCGAACTCGCCTCCCTGGTGCCGAAGCCGGCCAAGAAGACCCGCGGCAAGAAGTCCGCCGTACCATCCTCCGACGCCGTCGTCGGCGGACGGTAGCTAGGGTTTAGGCATGGCGCGCGTAGTGCATTCCTATGACGATCCGGACAGGTTCGTCGCCGGCACCGTGGGGGAACCCGGTGCCCGGACCTTTTTCCTGCAGGCCCGGGCCGGGGTCCGGATGACCTCGGTGGCCTGTGAGAAGGAACAGGTGATGGCGCTCGCGGAGCGGCTGGACGTGATGCTGGACGAGGTGGCCCGGCGGTTCGACCGGGACCCGGTCACGCCGGTGGGGGTGGACGACACCGACCCGCTGGAGCAGCCGATCGAGGAGGAGTTCCGGGCCGGCACGATGACGCTGGCGTGGGAGGCCGACGCCGAGAAGGTCGTGATCGAGGTGTTCGCGGTGGTGGCCGGCGAGCAGGTCGAGCTGGAGGAGACCGACCCGGTCGCGGCCGCGCTGGAGTCCGAGGACGCCGAGGTGTTCATCGTCCGGATCAGCGAGGAGCAGGCCCGGGCGTTCGCCCGGCGCGCGGTGGCCCTGGTCGCATCCGGCCGGCCGAGCTGCCCGTTCTGCGGCCGCCCGATCGACCCGGAAGGCCATATCTGCCCCCGCGCCAACGGCTATCGCAGGCACGTCCGCGAATGATCGATCTCGACCTGCTCCGCAGCGGGGAACTGTCCCTCCACGGACGGCTCGTGGCGGCCTCGAACGGCACCTTCCAGGGCTCGGTCAGCCTGGACGGCGACTCCGCGACCGTGGTCTACAAGCCGGTCCAGGGTGAGCGGCCGCTGTGGGACTTCCCCGACGGCACGCTGGCCCAGCGCGAATACGCCGCGTACGTCGTGTCGGAGGCGCTCGGCTGGTCCGTAGTACCGCCCACGCTGCTCCGCGACGGGCCGCTCGGCGAGGGCATGGTGCAACTGTGGATCGACGAGGTGGAACGGCCGCCGGGTGATACCGAGCTGGTCGACATCGTCCCGCAGGGCCGGGTTCCCAAGGGCTGGGTCGGGGTGCTCGACGCGCTCGACGGCCGGCACAACCCGGTGACGCTCGTGCATGCCGAGATCGACCCGTTGCGCCGGATGGCGGTGTTCGATGCCATCGTCAACAATGCGGACCGCAAGGGCGGCCACGTGCTCGACCCGGGGGACGGCCGGGTGTTCGGCGTCGACCACGGGGTCACCTTCAACGCCGACGACAAGCTGCGCACGGTGTTGTGGGGCTGGGCCGGCGAGCCGGTACCGCCCGAGCTGCTCGAGGACGTGAAGAAGCTGGCGGACGAGCTGGCCGGCAAGCTCGGCACGGAGCTGTGCGAGCTGATCACCGCGGTCGAGCTCACCGCCACGCGCGAGCGGTGTTCGTCATTGCTGAAGACCGGGGTGTTCCCCTCTCCGAGCGATGACTGGCCCGCAATTCCGTGGCCTGCTTTCTGAGGTCGTCGATTCCGTCCGAGGATCCTTCCGTCTGGATCATCGTCTGGGTCATCGTCCGGGTCATCGTCAGGGTCGCGGGAGGTTACCCGAAGCCGTCGGCGGACGCGATCGGATCCGGGGAGTGGAACCGCGTCGTGTCGCGAAATCGCTGACTGGATAGGCTCCATCCCATGCAGGCGTGGACGAAACCAGAAATCCCGGTCGTACCCGGGCCGGCCCGGCGTCTTCGCCTCTACGACACCGCCTCAGGTGGTCCGGTCGAGGTACCGCCCGCCGCCGACGGCCTCGCACGGATGTACGTCTGCGGCATCACGCCGTACGACGCGACCCACATGGGCCACGCTGCGACGTACGTCACATTCGACCTGATCAACCGGCTCTGGCGCGATGCCGGCTACGACGTGCACTACACCCAGAACATCACCGACGTGGACGACCCGCTGCTCGAGCGGGCCACCGCGACCGGCATCGAGTGGACCGACCTGGCCGCGCGCGAGATCCAGCTGTTCCGCGACGACATGACCGCGCTGCGGGTGATCCCGCCGCAGAACTACGTCGGCGTGGTCGAGTCGATCTCACTCGTCGCCGACGCGATCGCGGACCTGCAGCGCGCGGGAGCGGTGTACGACGTCGACGGAGACCTCTACTTCGCGGTCAAGGCCGACCCGACCTTCGGCGGCGTGTCCGGGTACGACCGGGAGACCATGCGCGCGCTCTTTGCCGAACGTGGTGGTGACCCCGAGCGCGAGGGGAAGCGCGACCCGCTGGACAGCCTGCTGTGGCGGCACGAACGCCCGGGCGAACCGGCCTGGGACTCTCCGTTCGGACGTGGCCGGCCGGGCTGGCACGTCGAGTGCTCGGCGATCGCCCTGGAACACCTCGGCATGTCCTTCGACGTCCAGGGTGGCGGCAGCGACCTGATCTTCCCGCACCACGAGATGTCGGCCAGCGGAGCCCAGGTGGCCACCGGCGAACACCCGTTCGCGCGCGCCTACGTGCACCAGGCGATGGTCGGCCTCGACGGCGAGAAGATGTCGAAGTCCAAGGGCAACCTGGTCCTCGTCTCCCGGGAGCGCGAGGCCGGCTCCGACCCGATGGCGATCCGGATGGCGCTGCTCGCCCATCACTACCGCACCGACTGGTTCTGGACGTCTTCCGATCTGCTGGATGCGCAAGAGCGCCTCGACGTCTGGCGCGGCGCCATCACCCGCGGCTCGGGCCCCGACGGCGCCGCCGCCGTTGACGCGTTGCGGGCAGCCCTCACGAACGACCTCGACACCATCGCCGCGTTGGCGGCGATCGACCAATGGGCAGAAACCAACGGCGACGACCCTTCCGCCCCCGCGCTGGTCGCCGACGCAGTCGACGCCCTCCTCGGCATCAAGCTCTAGACGCCCTCCTCGGCATCAAGCTCTAACGGGGCTTCGCCCCAGCCCGAGTCCGCCGTCGAGGGGTCCGCTCCGGGCAGGTGGCACGTGCAGCGGGTCGGCTGTCGGGCTTCTCGCCGACTGTCGCCGTGCAGGCCGCTACCCACCGAAATACCCGCCAGCGAGCCGGCCGCACCCAGCCCGGCTTGGGCAACCTCGGTAGGTGGGCTACTGGGGGCCTCAGTTCGGCCTGGGTGTACCGACCGACAGGAGGTAGTCGCCAAATCCGGTGCCCCCACCGCCCATCCAGGCGGACCGCCTGCCCGGCGTGGCGAATACCTCCTGTCGGTCGGTACACCCCGCCCTGTCACGAGCCCTGTCACGAGCCCTGTCACGAGCCCTGTCACGAGCCCTGTCACCAGCCCTGTCACCAGCCCTGCGCCGACAGGCACCATCACGTGGCCCGGGGACGCCAACCACCCGCACCCACAACCGCGCGACCCCCGGCACCTACCGAGTGAGACACCACCGGGACCTACCGCGTGCGGAACCACCTCGCCGGCTGGTCGGCGTACTGGGTTACTCGGAGCGGTCGGGTTACTCGGGGCGGTCGGTGTTGCGGCGGCGGAGGTACCGCTCGAACTCCGCGGCGATCGCGTCGCCACTCGCCTCGGGGAGGTCGGTGGTTTCGCGTTGTTCCTCGAGGGTCGCGACGTACTCGGCTACCTCGGGGTCTTCCTCGCTGAGTTCGTCGGCGCCTCGCTGCCAGGCCCGGGCGAGTTCGGGAAGGTCGCCCTCGGGGATGGGGAGGTCCAGCAGGGCCTCGACCTTGCCGAGGAGAGCAAGGGACGCCTTGGGGCAGGGGGTGCCGGCGATGTAGTGGGGGATCGCGGACCAGATGGAGACGGCCGGTACGCCGAGGGCGCCGCAGAGGTCGGCGAAGACGCCGGTGATGCCGGTCGGGCCTTCGTACGTCGACGGCTCCAGGCTCCACGAAGCGGTCAGCTCCGGATCGGAGGACGACGCGGAGACCGGGATCGGGCGGGTGTGGGGCGCGTCGGCGAGCAGGGCGCCGAGGACGACGACCAGTTGCGCGTTCGACTCGTCGACCAGTTCCAGCAGTTCGCGGCAGAAACCGCGCCAGCGCATGTTCGGCTCGATGCCCCGGATCAGCAGGACGTCGCGGTCGGTGTCGTCCGGTCGCGCCAGGAAGACCCGGGTGGTCGGCCAGGTCAGCCGGCGGACGCCCTCGTCGTCGAAGCCGACCGTGGGCCGGTTCACCTGGAAGTCGTAGTAGTCCTCCGGGTCGATCGCGGTGACCAGCTCGGCGTCCCACTCGTCGATCAGATGGTCCACCGCGCCGGTGGACGCCTCGGCGGCGTCGTTCCAGCCCTCGAACGCGGCGATCACGACCGGGTCTCTCAGGTTCGCGAGGTCTACCACTCGCCACCCCCTGTCCTAGTCGTCTGTAGTGGTTCCCGGCGCTGGCCGAGCCACCGGTTTCCGGACTGCCAGCCTACGTGCATCCCGGACTCCGCGGAGGCGGTTTCACGCCCAGCGGAACGTGTCGGAGCGTCGTACTGGAGTTTGAGACCGTTGATCAGATGCAGGGTCAGCGCCCTTGGCACCTGGCCGGAAAGTGGTCGACTGGTCGTTCCCGACTCGTCTGGCGGCCCTGTGCCCGGATCCGATCGTCCTGACCTTCGCCAGGTGCTCGCAGAGCACGTTGTCGTGGCCGACGATGCGATGGGCACGATGTTGCGGGGCCTACGAGCTGTCTCTCGACGACTTCGAGGGGTACGAGATCCGCAACGTGACCAGGCCCGATGTGGTCCGCCAGGCGTACTTCGCGGTCGGCGTGGACTGCGAGTACGTACACGCGAGGTGCTAAACGGGTCCGCGACGAACTCGGGTTCGGCGCCGGGGACGGCGACCTCGACTGGATGTTGCGGGACCAGGCGTGCAAGGGCTCGCGCTACTCGTTCGGGTGCCCGGCGTGCCCGGACTTGGAGGACCGGGCGAAACTGGTGGAGTTGTTGAAGCCGGAACGGATCGTCGTTCACCTATCTGAGGAGCTGCAGTTGCCTCCGGAACAGTCCACCGATGCCCTGGTGGTTCACCACCACGAAGCGAAGTACTTCAACGCCTCATGACTCTTCAAGCGGTGCTCTGGGACATGGACGGGACGTTGGTGGATTCCGAGCCGGTCTGGGCGCGGGTGCAGCTGGACCTGCTCACCTCGCTCGGCGCGAGCTGGACGGTCGAGGACTGCATCAACCTGGTCGGCAGCGACCTGGGCGACGCGGTGAAGGCTTGGATGGCCCGGATCCCCGAGGGCGCGATCGAGCCCGAGGAACTGGCCGAGCGGATGTACGGCGAGGTGGTCCGCTCGCTGAAGGAGGAGGTCGTGTTCCGGCCGGGCGCGGTGGAGCTCCTCCGGGCACTGAACGCCGAGGGCATCCCCTGCGCGCTGGTGTCCGCGTCGCATCGGGTCATGATCGATGCGGTGCTGGCACACCTGCCACCCGACCTGTACGACGTGATCGTGGCCGGTGACGAGGTCACCCACGGCAAGCCGCACCCGGAGCCCTACCTGACGGCGGCCCGTGAGCTGGGCGTGGATCCGGCCGACTGCATCGTGATCGAGGACTCGCCGGGTGGTACCGCGTCAGGGACCGCCGCGGGCGCGTTCGTCATCGCGGTACCGCAGTGGGTCACGATCCCCGACGCACCCCGGCGGCTGGTTGCCAAGTCCCTCGAACCCTTCACTCCGGCGGCCCTGCGCGAGCTGCTCGCCTGAAGCAGGTTGCACGTTCCTGCAGCGGGTTGCACGTTGCTGCAATTTCGTTGCCCTACGCAAATAGACGTTGCTACGTTCCGTATGTCTACACCAACGGGGTGTACTCGGGGCGGAAGGAACGTGCGATGAGGTATTTGCCAGCGGCAACAAGAATCGGGACGATGCTCGCGGCGGTGGCCGCTTCCGCGGTCGTGGTGACGGGCGGGGGCCAGACGGCCAGCGCTGGCTGCGAGTTCTACGTGTACTACGAACTCAAGGCCACCAGCGTCGCGATGCGGTGGCCCAGCATCCCGATCTTCACCAACGGCAAGGGCGGCACGCTGAGCGTCAGCAAGCAGACGAACAAGGCGGTGTCGTACGGCGTGGTGGCCGGGGCGGAGTCCGAGGTCGGCGCGGTGCTCGCCAAGGCGAAGGTGTCGATCAGCGCGAACCTGACCAAGACGAACTCGTCGACGGTGATCAACGGCTTCAGTCACACCATCCGGCCGGCGTACTACGGCCATGTGAAGTACGTCTCCGACGGGAAGCGGGTGTCGTGGGTGAAGAAGCGCCAGAACGGCAACTGCACGTACACCACGATCGGCAGCGGCGTGATCAACTTCCCGTCCATCTCGGAGGGCTGGGACTACTGGGAGTCGAAGTCGCGGGCGGTCTGATCGCGTCGGTACTGCCCGCCTGGCGGAGGTGCGCCGGGCGGGCAGTACCGTCTTTGGTGCGAGGGAGGGTCGGAAGGTAACGTTCCGGAGTCCTCCGGGACACGCGTGATCACGGGCGGGGTCACGAAGCCGAGAGGGTGGAATGGTGATTGCGTCGAGGCGCTGGGCCGCGTTCGTGGCTCTGGTCGGAGTGCTGGCGGGGTCGCTGGCGAGCTGTGGGAAGAACGACCACACTCCGCAACCCGCCGGTTCGACACCGAAGCAGCTGATCCTCAGGGTCGCGACCACCGACACCGTCACCTCCATGGACCCGGCCGGCCCGTACGAGGTCGGCTCACGCACGCTGCAGGCGAACCTCTACCAGACCCTGCTGACGATGACGCCGGACAAGTCGACGCCGGTGCCCGATGCCGCGGACTGCCAGTACGACGCGCCCACGACGTACACGTGCAGCCTCAAGAGCGGGCTGACCTTCCCCAACGGGCACGCCCTGACCTCATCGGACGTGAAGTTCAGCTTCGACCGGATGCTGCGGCTGAAGACCCCGGGCGGTCCCGCGTCGCTGTTCAGCACGCTGGCCTCGGTGTCGACACCCGACGAGCTGACCGCGGTGTTCAACCTGAAGAAGCCGGACGCGCGGCTGCCGTACCTGCTCACCACGACGGCTGCCTCGATCCTGGACGAGGAGTTCTACCCGAGCGCGAAGCTGCTGAACGACAAGGCGATGGGCAGCGGCCCGTACCAGTTGACGTCGTACAAGCCGGGTCAGCGGGCGGTGCTTGCGAAGTTCAAGGGGTACCGCGGAGTGCGTGCGGCGCAGAACGACGGGATCGAGCTGAGCCTGCTGCGGGACTCCACCGCGTTGACCCAGGCGGTGACCACCGGGAAGGCCGACGTCGCCGTCCACGGCTTCGCTCCGAGTGATCTGGACAAGCTCCGGGCAGGGGATCAGGTCCAGGTGGTCGAGGCGGACTCCGCGGAGATCCGGTTCTTCGCCTTCCAGTTCAAGTCGGCGACAGCCCGTAAACCCGCGGTACGACGGGCGGTTGCGCAGCTGATCGATCGCCCGGCCATCGCGAAGAAGGCGTACGGCGATCACGTCACCCCGCTCTACTCGGTGATCCCGCCCGGTTTCGGCGGCCATGTCGACGCCTTCCGGACGGAGTACAAGGAGCCGAACAAGGCCGCCGCGACCGCGATCCTGCGCCAAGGTGGCATCACCGGCCCGGTGACCCTGACCGTCGGCTGGACCCCGACCCACTACGGCCCGGGCGCCAAGGCCGAGGCGCTGGAACTGAAGCGGCAGTTGGAGGCCTCGGGGCTGTTCCGGGTGAATCTGCGCAGTGTGGAGTGGCCGCGCTACCAGCAGTTGGCCGGAGCCGGAGCGTTTGATCTTTATCACGCCGGTTGGCTGCCGGATTATCCCGACGGGGACGACTACCTGGCGCCGTTCGTGCGGGACGGGGCGACCTACCAGGACGGCTACAAGTCCCAGACCGCGAACAAGCTGATGGACCAGGAAATCGCTGAACAGAACCAGCTCGATCGCGAAGCGTTACTGGGCAACCTCCAAGGCGTGCTCGCCAACGACGCGCCCGTGGTGCCGACCTGGCAGGGCCGCTCGACCGTGGTGGCCGGCAAGGGCGTGCAGAACGTCGCCGCGACGCTGAATCCGCTGTCGTTCCTGTACTTCTCGCCACTGCAGAAGTGACGCTCCGCGAGGCTTCCGCGACGGGCGGTACGACGACATGCTTTACTGCGGGATGTCCACGATACGGGACGATTTCCTACGGATCACGATCGGGCAACGCACCCATTCCCGCGTTTGACTCCGGAAGGTAATGGCGGCAGGTTTAGGCGGCAGCCGCACCGAGCGGCCGCGCGGACGAACAGATCGGAACAGGGGTAGCTGATCGCGTGACCACACCACTCGAGGTCGAACCGGGAGCATCGAGCCCGGAAGCCATCTTGCAGGGCGCCCCCCGGATCGAGGGCCGCTCGCTGTGGCGGATCTCCTGGACCAGGCTGAAGCGCGACAAGGTCGCGATGGCCGGTGCGGTGGTGGTCGGGCTGCTGATCCTGATGGCGATCTTCGCGCCGCTGATCGTGAAGGTGCTCGGCGACCCGCCGAACGCGTTCCACCAGGACCTGATCGACACCAAGACCGGCACGCTGGCGCCGTACGGCAAGTTCGGCGGCATCAGCTGGCAGCACCTGATGGGGCTGGAGCCGGTCAACGGCCGCGACATCTTCAGCCGGGTGGTCTACGGCTCGCGCATCTCGCTGCTGATCGCCTTCTTCGCGACGCTGCTGTCGGTCGCGATCGGCACCACGATGGGCGTGATCGCAGGCTTCTTCGGCGGCTGGGTGGACGCGGCGATCAGCCGCTTGATGGACATCTTCCTGGCGTTCCCGCTGCTGGTCTTCGCGATCGCGCTGGCCGGCGTGATGCCGGACGACGCGTTCGGGCTGAAAGGCAACACCCTGCGGGTGTGCCTGCTGATCTTCATCGTCGGCTTCTTCAACTGGCCCTACATCGGCCGGATCATCCGCGGGCAGACGTTGTCGCTGCGCGAACGAGAGTACGTCGACGCCGCCCGCAGCCTGGGCGCCCGGCGGCCGTACATCCTGTTCACCGAACTGCTGCCGAACCTGCTCGGCCCGATCCTGGTCTACTCAACGCTCCTGATCCCGACGAACATCCTGTTCGAGGCGGCCCTGTCGTTCCTCGGCGTCGGTATCCGGCCGCCGACGGCGTCGTGGGGCGGCATGCTCTCCGACGCCGTGACCTTCTACACCATGCCGCACTTCATGTTGTGGCCCGGCCTCGCGATCTTCGTCACCGTGCTGGCCTTCAACCTGTTCGGGGACGGCCTGCGCGACGCCCTCGACCCGCGGGCCCGTTAGTTTCACCTGCAGTTCCAGCTCGACCTAGCTCCTGAGAAGAAGGGGTGGATCGGAAACCGATGAACACCAGACGAATGAAGAGTGCGATCGCCGCCACCGCGGTACTCGCAGTCTTGCTGTCTGCCTGTGGGGGCAACAGCAACAACAACAGCGGTTCCTCCGGTGGCTCCGCCAAGGCGGAGTTCAACGCGGGCCTGACGGGGGTTGTCAGCCCTTCGGACAAGAAGGGCGGCATCGTCAAGTTCGCTGACGAGAGCGCCCCGGACTCGGTCGACACCGGCGACACGTACTACGGCAGCCAGTGGGACATGGTGCGGCTCTACAGCCGCGCGCTGACGATGTTCACCGTCGCGCCGGGCGACGCCAGCAAGAAGCTGGTCGGCGACCTGGCCGAGGGCCTCGGTACGCCGAGTGACAGCGCCAAGACCTGGACCTACAAGATCCGCAAGGGCGTCAAGTTCGAGGACGGCACCGTGATCACGTCCAAGGACGTGAAGTACGGCATCTCGCGGTCCACCGACAAGGGGATCTTCCCGGACGGCCCGACGTACTACGACACGATGCTCAACTGGCCGGCCGGCTACAAGGGTCCGTACAAGACCCCGACGATGAACACCGACTCGGCCATCTCGACGCCGGACGACAACACCATCGTCTTCCACCTGAAGGCGCCGTTCGCGGGCTTCGACTACCTGGCGATGACGCCGCAGACCGCTCCGGTCCCGCAGAAGGGCGACCAGGGCGCGAAGCAGAAGCAGCACTACATCTCCTCCGGTCCGTACATGTTCGCCTCGTACTCGGACGGCAAGAGCTACACGCTGAAGCGGAACCCGAACTGGGACCCGGCGACGGACCCGAACCGTAAGGCGCTGCCGGACGGTATCGACATGCAGATGAACGTCGACGCCGAGGACATCGACAACCGGCTGATCTCCGGTGACGTGGACGTCGCGCTGGCCGGTACCGGTGTCACCGCCGCCAGCCAGAGCCGGGTGCTGAGCGACCCGGCACTGAAGGCCCGCGCCGACAACCCGACGCTGAGCCGCCTGTGGTACACGTCGATCAACCCGACGGTGCCGCCGTTCGACAACATCGAATGCCGCAAGGCGATCGAGTACGCGATGGACAAGACGTCGTACCAGACGGCCTTCGGTGGCGAGTTCGCCGGTGGCGCGCTGGCCACGACCCTGATGCCCCCGATCGTGCCCGGGTACAAGCAGTTCGACCTGTACTCGACGCCGGACGGCAAGGGCGACCTGACCAAGGCCAAGGAGTCGCTGACCAAGTGCGGTCAGCCGAACGGCTTCTCGACCAACATCTCCTACCGCAACGAGCGGCCCAAGGAGAAGGCGACCGCCGAGGCGTTCCAGCAGCAGCTGGCCAAGATCGGCATCAAGGTCACGCCGAAGGGCTTCCCGAAGAAGGACTACTTCTCCACCTACGCCGGCAACCCGCCGTATGTGAAGAAGAACGGTCTCGGCCTGGTCGTGAACGGCTGGGGTGCGGACTGGAACGACGGCTTCGGCTTCCTGTCGCAGATCACCGACTCGCGCGTCATCCGCGACACCGGCGGTTCGTCGAACACCAGCGTCCGGATCCCGGCGGTCGACAAGCTGCTCGACCAGGCGCAGGCGGAGACCGACGTCGCCAAGCGTGAGGCGATCTGGAGCCAGGTCGACCAGATGGTGATGGAGCAGGCGGTCATCTACCCGGGTGTCTACGCCAAGAGCCTGCTGCTGCGGGGCAAGAACCTGACGAACGTGTTCGTCAACCCGCAGCTCGGCATGTACGACTACCTGGCTCTGGGCAAGCCGTAAGTCATCCGTCTTCTTCAGATTAGGTAGGTGAAGGCACTTGCCGGCCGGTCCGGGACTCGCTCCCGGACCGGCCGGCGACGCCGAGGTTTGTGGTCACATACATCATCCGGCGGCTGATCGCCGCCGTCGGTCTGTTGTTCATCGTGAGCGCCATCACGTTCTCGATCTTCTACCTCGTTCCGAGGCTGGCCGGCGCGACGCCGGAAACCCTCGCGACCAGGTACGTCGGCCGGACGGCGACGGCTGAGACCGTTCACCTGACCGCGGAGAACCTCGGCTTCTACGACCCGATCACGGTCCAGTACGCGAACTGGGCGAAGGGCATCTTCGTCGGCGCCAGCTACGACATGGGTGCCGAGACCGAGCACTGCCCGGCGCCCTGCCTGGGCTACTCGTTCATCACCCGGCAGCCGGTCTGGCCCGACCTGCTCGACCGGGCACCGGTGACACTGTCACTGGCGGTCGGCGCCTCCGTCCTCTGGCTGCTCGGCGGTGTGTCGATCGGCGTCCTTTCCGCGCTTCGAAGAGGCAGCCTCTTCGACCGGGCGGCGATGACGGTGGCCCTGGCCGGTGTGTCCATGCCGATCTTCTGGACCGGTCTGATGGCGTTGGCGCTGTTCGCCTACAAGTTCGCCATCTTCCCCGGCGGCGGTTCCTACACACCAATCACCGAGAATCCGGTCAAGTGGGCGCAGGGGTTGCTGTTGCCCTGGATCACGCTGGCCTTCCTTTTCTCCGCGCAGTACGCGCGGCTCACCCGAGCAGGCATGCTCGAGACGATGAACGAGGACTACATCCGAACTGCCCGGGCCAAGGGCCTGACCGAACAGGTCGTCGTGGTGCGGCACGGTCTGCGGGCCGCCCTCACCCCGATCCTGACGATCTTCGGTCTCGACCTCGGCCTTCTGCTCGGTGGCGCCGTGCTGACCGAGAAGGTGTTCAGCCTGAACGGCCTCGGCAAGTACGCGATCACTGGCATCTCCGACCAGGACATGCCCAAGATCATGGGCGTCACCCTGCTCGCGGCGACCTTCATCGTGATCTCCAACCTGGTCGTGGACATGCTCTACGCCGTTGTCGACCCGAGAGTGCGGCTCCAGTGACCGAAACCACCGAACGCAGCAGCATCCTGGACCGCAACGCCTTCCTCCAGGTCCGCGACCTGAGGGTGCACTTCCCGACCGACGACGGCGTGGTGAAGGCGGTCGACGGCCTGTCCTTCAACCTCGACCGGGGCAAGACGCTCGGCATCGTGGGCGAGTCCGGCTCCGGCAAGAGCGTCACCAGCCTGTCAATCATGGGCCTGCACAAGGCCGGTACGGCGCGGATCAGCGGCGAGGTGCTGCTGGACGGCCAGGACCTGATCAGCTCGTCCCGCGAAGAGGTCCGCCAGCTCCGCGGCAAGCGCATGGCGATGATCTTCCAGGACCCTCTGTCGGCGATGCACCCGTACTACACGGTCGGCGCGCAGATCATCGAGGCCTACCGGGTGCACAACAAGGTGACCAAGGCGGTCGCCCGCAAGCACGCGATCGACATGCTCGACCGGGTCGGCATCCCGGAGCCGCACAAGCGCGTCGACGCCTACCCGCACCAGTTCTCCGGTGGCATGCGGCAGCGCGCGATGATCGCGATGGCGCTTTCGTGCGACCCCGACCTGCTGATCGCCGACGAGCCGACCACGGCGCTCGACGTCACCGTGCAGGCGCAGATCCTGGACCTGATCCGGGACCTGCAGCGGGAGTTCAACTCCGCCGTCATCATCATCACCCACGACCTCGGGGTGGTCGCCGAGCTGGCCGACGACATCCAGGTGATGTACGCCGGCCGCGCGATCGAGTACGGCACCGCCGAGGACATCTTCGACCGGCCGCAGCACCCCTACACGTGGGGTCTGCTCGGCTCGATGCCGCGGATCGACAGGGAGCGGAGCGAGCGACTGCTCCCGATCAAGGGCACTCCGCCGAGCCTGATCAACGTGCCGCCGGGTTGCGCGTTCAACCCGCGCTGCAACTACGCGCACCTGAACGGCGGGACCAGCGAGACCGAGGTGCCGCAACTGCTCGACATCGGCGGCGGTCACCAGGTCGCCTGCCACTTGTCGCCCGAGCAACGCCGGCAAGCCTGGGAAACCGACATCAAGCCGAAGCTGTGACGGGGAACGACGGAGCGATTGTGACCACTACTGACACCGAACCGGGCACAGTGGCCCCGCCCGTGGGCGAGGAGATCCTGTCGGTCACGGGCCTGACGAAGCATTTCCCGATCCGCAAGGGACTGCTGCAGCGCCAGACCGGCGCGGTCCGCGCCGTCGACGGCCTCGACTTCACCGTCACCAAGGGCGAGACCTTGTCGCTGGTGGGGGAGTCCGGCTGCGGCAAGACCACCACCGGGCGGCTGCTCACCCGGCTGCTGGAGCCCACCGAGGGCACGATCGTCTTCGAGGGCCGGGACATCAGCCATCTGTCCAACGGCCGGATGCGGCCGCTACGGCGCGACGTCCAGATGATCTTCCAGGACCCGTACGGTTCGCTGAATCCGCGGCACACGGTCGGCAAGATCGTTGGTGCGCCGTTCAAGCTGCAGCACGTCAAGACCGAGGGCGGCACCAAGAAGGCGGTCCAGGAGCTGCTCGAACTGGTCGGCCTGAGCCCGGAGCACTACAACCGCTACCCGCACGAGTTCTCCGGCGGTCAGCGCCAGCGGATCGGGATCGCCCGGACACTGGCGCTGCGGCCGAAGCTGATCGTGGCGGACGAGCCGGTGTCGGCGCTGGACGTGTCGATCCAGGCCCAGGTGGTGAACCTGCTGGAGGACCTGCAGGACGAGTTCGATCTGACCTACGTGATGATCGCGCACGACCTCTCGGTGGTGCGGCACGTGTCGGACCGGGTCGCGGTGATGTACCTGGGCAAGATCGTCGAGCTGGCCGACCGGGTCAGCCTGTACGAGAAGCCGATGCACCCGTACACGCTTGCGCTGCTGTCCGCAGTACCGATCCCGGACACCAAGCGGAAGGGTAAGCAGGAGCGGATCCGCCTGGAGGGCGACGTACCCAGCCCGATCAACCCACCGCCCGCGTGCCGCTTCCACACCCGCTGCTGGAAGGCGCAGGACATCTGCAAGACGGTCGAACCGCCGCTGCTCCAACTGGCCCCCGGCCACCAGGCCGCCTGCCATTTCCCCGAGAACCAGCCGAGCACGAAACTCCGCCCGACCGACACTCCCGCCCGCTGAAACAGCCGTTGCGTCCGAAGACCCGTGGGGCTGGCCCCACGGGTCTTCGGACGTTCTGAATAGGGGCGGGTCGGCAGGGCCGGACGTCGTCTGAGTGTCGCGGCGCCGTACGTTCGACAATGTCGAACGTACGGCGTTGTGTCGCCTCGCTAACGCTCTTAGATTCCAGTTCTCCGTGGTCGTCACGGGGTGGAAGGGAGATCGAGCATGGCAATGTCTGAGACGGTCAAGGCGAAGACTCTCCTGGGGGAGATGTCGGCGGAGTTCGCCGGCACGATGATCCTGATCCTGTTCGGCGTCGGCGTGGTCGCGTCGGTGGTCCCGGCCGCGACCGGCAATCACGACTCGATCGCCTGGGCCTGGGGACTCGGCGTGATGCTCGGCGTGTACACCGCCGGCCGGATGACCGGGGCGCACCTGAACCCGGCCGTGACCATCACGTTGGCGCTGTTCCGCGGGTTCTCCTGGCGCAAGGTGGCGCCGTACGCGCTGGCGCAGTTCCTCGGCGCCTTCGTCGCGGCGCTGATCGTCCGGTGGAACTACAACGACGCGCTGGTCAGGTTCGACCCGGGCCTGACGATCAAGTCGCAGGGCGTGTTCTCCACGCTGCCGGGCAATGGCAACCCGAACCTCGGCGTCGGCGTCTGGGGCGGTCTGCTCGACCAGATCATCGGCACCGCGATCCTGCTCTTCGTGATCTTCGCGGTCATCGACCTGCGCAACACCTCGCCCGGAGTGAACCTGACGCCGCTCATCATCGGGCTGCTGGTCGTCGCCATCGGGATGGCCTGGGGGGCGCTGGCCGGCTACGCGATCAACCCGGCTCGCGACTTCGGGCCCCGGTTGGCCTCCGCTCTCACCGGCTACGGCGGCGGCGCGTTCAAGGACCAGTTCGGCGACTACTACTTCTGGGTACCGATCGTCGGTCCGATCATCGGCGGAGCGATCGGCGGCTTCCTGTACGACCTGCTGGTCGGGCGCTTCCTGCCGATCGCCGAGGAGGAGGAGGGTGAGCGGCCAGGCCGGCTGCCGGAGGAGCCGCCTGCACGGCCCACCAATCCCTGACAGTGCACGACCACCACGACTCGGACCGTTCCGCGGTTGCAGAAAGGAACTCTACTCATGGCTGACTTCGTCGGTGCCGTCGATCAGGGCACCACGAGCACCCGCTTCATGATCTTCGACCACTCCGGCAACGAGGTGGGCAAGCACCAGCTGGAGCACTCGCAGATCCTCCCGCAGGCCGGCTGGGTCGAACACAACCCGGTGGAGATCTGGGAGCGCACCAGCTCGGTCATCAAGACCACGTTGAACGCACAAGGGCTGCAGGCGAGCGACCTGTGCGCGCTCGGCATCACCAACCAGCGCGAGACGGCCGTGGTCTGGAACCGCAAGACCGGCCGTCCGTACTACAACGCGATCGTCTGGCAGGACACCCGGACCGACCGGATCGCTTCGGCGCTCGAGCGCGAGGGCAAGGGCGACGTGATCCGGCAGAAGGCGGGCCTGCCGCCCGCGACGTACTTCTCGGCCGGCAAGGTCCAGTGGATCCTGGAGAACGTCGACGGGGTCCGCGAGGCCGCCGAGGCCGGTGACGCCGTCTTCGGCAACACCGACACCTGGCTGCTGTGGCACCTCACCGGCGGCGCCGAGGGCGGCGTCCACGTCACCGACGTCACCAACGCCAGCCGCACGATGCTGATGAATCTTGAGACGCTCGACTGGGACGACGAGCTGATCTCGTTCTTCAACATCCCGCGTCAGATGCTGCCGGAGATCCGGCCGTCGTCGGACCCGAACAAGTACGGCGAGACGCTGGCGAGGGGACCCCTCGGTGGGGTGGTCCCGCTCACGGGCGACCTCGGCGACCAGCAGGCCGCGACCGTGGGTCAGGTCTGCTTCAACCCGGGCGAGGCCAAGAACACCTACGGCACCGGCAACTTCATGCTGCTGAACACCGGCACCGAGCTGGTCCGGTCGAAGGCCGGCCTGCTCAGCACGATGTGCTACAAGTTCGGCGACGACGCGCCCGTCTACGCGCTGGAAGGGTCGATCGCCGTGACGGGTTCGGCCGTCCAGTGGCTGCGGGATCAGCTGGGCATCATCTCCGGCGCGGCCGAGGTCGAGACGCTGGCCCGGCAGGTCTCCGACAACGGCGGGGTGTACTTCGTGCCGGCGTTCTCCGGCCTGTTCGCGCCGTACTGGCGCTCCGACGCCCGTGGGGCGATCGTCGGTCTGTCCAGGTTCAACACGAACGCCCATCTGGCGCGCGCGACACTGGAAGCGATCTGTTACCAGAGCAAGGACGTGGCGGACGCGATGGAGCAGGACTCCGGCGTCAAGCTCGACGTACTGAAGGTCGACGGCGGTGTCACCGCGAACGAGCTGTGCATGCAGATGCAGGCGGACATCCTCGGCGTGCCGGTGAGCAAGCCGGTCGTCGCGGAGACCACCGCGCTGGGAGCGGCGTACGCGGCCGGTCTGGCGGTCGGCTTCTGGAGCACGACCGACGAACTGGTGCAGAACTGGAACGAGGACAAGCGGTGGGAGTCGCAGTGGAACGACGAACAGCGCGCAGCGGGGTACACGGGCTGGGAGAAGGCCGTCCAGCGCACACTTGACTGGGTTGACGTCGACTGACTGCACGCAGTACTGGGGCTACACAAAGCAACACAACGTAACAAGACGGAAGGAACAGCACAGTGGGCGCAGTGGCACTGTCACCGCAAGCGAGGACCGAGGCCATCGACGCGATGGCGAACGCCGAGGAACTCGACATTCTGGTGATCGGTGGCGGGGTGGTCGGCACCGGCTCGGCCCTCGACGCCGCGACCCGGGGTCTGACCACTGGGCTGCTGGAGGCTCGCGACTTCGCGAGCGGGACCTCCAGCCGGTCCAGCAAGCTCATCCACGGCGGCCTGCGCTACCTGGAGATGCTCGACTTCCGTCTGGTGCACGAGGCATTGCAGGAGCGCGGGCTGCTCCTGCAACGCCTGGCACCGCACCTGGTCAAGCCGGTGCCGTTCCTGTACCCGCTGCAGCACCGCTGGTGGGAGCGGTTCTACGCCGGCTCGGGCGTCGCGCTGTACGACGCGATGGCGCTCAGTTCGGGGCTCGGCGCAGGCCTGCCGCTCCACAAGCACCTGACCCGGGGCGGCGCGATGCGGCTGGTCCCGAGCCTGAAGAAGTCCGCCCTGGTCGGCGCCCTGCAGTACTACGACGCCCAGGTGGACGATGCCCGGCACACGATGGAACTAGCCCGTACTGCGGCGTCGTACGGCGCGCATGTCGCCAACCGGGTGAAGGTGACCGGGTTCCTCCGGCAGGGCGAGCGGGTCACCGGCGTGCAGGCGAAAGACCTGGAGAGCGGGCGCGAGTTCGAAGTACGGGCCAAGCAGGTCGTCAACGCGACGGGTGTGTGGACCGACGACACCCAGGCGATGGTCGGCGAGCGCGGGCAGTACCACGTGCGCGCGAGCAAGGGCATTCACCTGGTCGTGCCGAAGGACCGGATCCAGTCCAGCACCGGGATGATCCTGCGCACCGAGAAGTCCGTGCTGTTCATCATTCCATGGGGACGGCACTGGCTGATCGGCACCACCGACACCGACTGGAACCTGGACAAGGCCCATCCGGCCGCGACCAGCAACGACATCGAGTACCTGCTCGACCACGTCAACGCGGTGCTCACCACGCCGCTGACCCGCGAGGACGTGGAGGGTGTCTACGCGGGGCTCCGACCTCTACTGGCGGGAGAGTCTGAGAGCACCTCGAAGTTGTCCCGCGAGCACGTGGTGGCGCACGCCGCACCAGGGCTGGTGGTTGTTGCCGGCGGCAAGTACACGACGTACCGGGTGATGGCCAAGGACGCGATCGACGCGGCCGCGGCAGCCCTCGACGGACGGGTGCCCAAGTCCGTCACCAAGAACACCCCGCTGGTCGGCGCCGACGGGTACCAAGCGATGTGGAACCAGCGGCACCTGATCGCCCAGCGCTCGGGGCTGCACGTGGCGCGGATCGAGCACCTGCTCAACCGGTACGGCGCTCTGATCGACGAGGTGCTCGAACTGGTCGCCAAAGACCCGTCGCTGGGGGAGCAGTTGCCGGGGACGCAGGACTACCTCAAGGCCGAGATCGTGTACGGCGCGCAGAGCGAGGGCGCGCGGCACCTGGACGACGTACTGGCTCGCCGGACCCGCATCTCGATCGAGGCCTGGGACCGCGGTGTCGGCGCGGCCGAGGCGGCTGCCCGCCTGATGGCACCGATCCTCGGCTGGGACGAGCAGACCATCGACCGAGAGGTTTCCTACTACCAGCGCCGGGTCCAGTCCGAACGCGACTCCCAGGACCAACCCGACGACGAGTCGGCCGACAAGGTCCGCCTCGAGGCGCCCGACATCGTCTCTCCCGCCTGACCGCCCCGCTTCCCTACTTGCTTGCGTCCGAAGAAGTGCGGGTCCTGCCCACCGGTTCTTCGGACGCTGGTTCGGGAGGCTTACAGTGCGAGGCATGGACCTGGCAGAGGTGGTCGAGGCGACCGAGGCGAATCTGATGTTCGAGCTCACCAAGGTCGCGGAGCCGGTACGGGAGCGGATGGGGATCTCCGGCCGGCGGTTCGGTCGGGGGGTCGCGCTGTCGGTGCGCAACGATCCGTCGGAGTTCTGGTCGAGGGCGCAGGGGTTCGGGTTCGACAAGCCGGTGACGGGCGAACTGATCAGCGAAGTGCTGGCCTTCTTCCGCAGCGAGGGCACCGAGGTGGTGAACGTCCAACTGGCACCCGAGGTGCTCCCCGACGACTGGGCGGGGATCTGCCGCAGTCACGGACTCACCGAGGGCCCGACCGTGGTGAAGCTGGCACGTGACGCGGGTCCGGCCGAGCAGCCGCCCACCACCCTGCGGATCGGGCCGATCAAGCCTGCCGACCGGGCCGCCTGGGCGGCGGTGCAGATCGAGGCCTTCGGCTTCGCGGACGACGACGGCCGGATCGCCGAGATGCTTGCCACGATCAACGATCTGCCTGAGGTCACCGGGTACGCCGCTTGGGACGGCGACAAGCTGGTCGCGACGGCCGCCCTGTACGTCGACGGCAAGGTCGGACAGTTCGTCAGCGCCGCCACGTTGCCGGAGTACCGCGGCCGTGGGGCGCAGTCGGCGTTGCTCGCCCGACGGGTGGAGGACGCTTTCGCGGCCGGCTGCAGGTGGATTGCCGCTGACACGGGCAGACCCGGCGACGGTGAGCAGAACCCGTCGCTGAACAACCTGCTCCGGGCCGGCTTCAAGGTCCTCTACGACCGCCCGGTCTGGGTCTGGCGCCAGTGACAGCCGACGCCGCGGCAGCTGTGTTGCTTACGGCACGCTTTCGGGATGTGCTGTTCATTTGGATGTCAGGTTCGGCGACCTAAGGTCGGAGCAGTACGCCGTCATTCTCGCCGGAGGAACCATGCCGCTGGACCGGATCGCCGAACTGCTCGAACTCTCCGAGGCCGAGGCGGTCTGGGGATACGAGCAGGTGGCGCCGCCGGAGGTGCAGGAATCCCTGGGCATGGCGTCCCAACGGATCGGCGGCGGCGTTGTGCTGTCGGTCCGCAACGACGTGACGAACTACTGGAGCAAGGCACTCGGGTTCGGGTTCGCGGAACCGGTGACGGCCGAGCTGATCGCCGAGATCACCGCGTTCTACCGCGATCAGGGGACCAAGCTGGCCACGTTGCAGCTTGCGCCCGCGGTGCTCCCGGTGGACTGGGACGCGATCTGCAAGGCGGAGGGTCTGACACCTGGTGGCACGTGGGTGAAGCTGGCCCGCCTTGCCGGCTTGGTCGAGTCGCCGCGGACCGATATGCGAGTCGGTATCGCCGGCAGCGCTGATGCCGAGGAGTGGTGGTCGGTGTTGCTGCAGGGATTCGGCATGGCCGAGCTGGGGTTGGACCGGATGGCCGCGGGACTCCTCGAGCGGCCGGGCTGGACGGCGTACGGGGCGTGGGACGGCGATCAGATGGTCGCGGCGGCGGCGCTACTGATCACGGGACAGGTGGCCGAGTTCGTGGGCGCGGCGACGTTGCCGAGCCATCGCGGCAAGGGTGCCCAGTCGGCCCTGCTGGCCGCGCGGGCACGGCAGGCCGCTGCCGAAGGGGTGAAGTGGTTGAGCGCCGAGACCGGCAAACCTGCCAAGGGCGAGCAGAACCCGTCCCTCAACAACATGCTCCGCACCGGCTTCGAGATCCGCTACGAACGCCAGAGCTGGACCTGGCGTCCCTGAGGATCATTGATCAGGCCGGATCCAACCGAAAGTCCGCTGTACCGCGGCCTGCCAGTTCGCGTACTCCGTCGCGCGGCGGCCAGGATCCATATGCGGCACCCACTGTCCGGCCCGGTGCCAGTTGCTCCGCAGACCTTCGAGGTCGGGCCAATAGCCGACAGCCAGGCCCGCTGCGTACGCCGCGCCGAGTGAAACCGTCTCGGCGACCATCGGGCGAACCACCGGCACGTCAAGCAGGTCCGCAAGGAACTGCATCAGCAGGTTGTTCGCCGTCATTCCGCCATCGACCTTCAAGGCCTTCAACGCGATCCCCGAGTCGGCGTTCATCGCGTCGACCACCTCGAGCGTCTGGAACCCGGTCGCCTCCAGCACCGCCCGCGCCAGATGGCCCTTGGTGATGTACGACGTCAGCCCGGCGATGACCCCCCGCGCCTCACTCCGCCAGTGCGGCGCGAACAAGCCTGAGAACGCGGGCACGATATACGCGCCGCCGTTGTCCTCGACGGTCCGTGCGAGCGTCTCGATCTCGGCGGCCGTGTGGATCAGCCCGAGCCCGTCGCGGAACCACTGCACCAGCGAGCCGGTGACTGCCATCGACCCCTCCAGCGCGTACGCCGCCGGTTCCGAGCCGATCTGGTACGCCACGGTGGTGAGCATCCCGTGCGTCGACCGGACGATCTCCTTGCCGGTGTGCAGCAGCAGGAACGACCCGGTCCCATACGTGCATTTCGCCTCGCCAGGACTGAAGCAGGTCTGCCCGAACAGCGCGGCCTGCTGGTCCCCGAGCGCCGCCCCGATCCGTACTCCGGGGAGCACCTCCGTGGCGGTCGCGAACACCCCGGACGACGGCCGGATCTCCGGCAGCACGCACCGCGGTACGTCGAACGCGGCCAGCAGTTTGTCGTCCCACTCCAGCGTCTCGATGTTCATCAGCATCGTGCGACTGGCATTAGTCACGTCGGTCGCGTGCAACCCGCCGTCGGGACCGCCGGTGAAGTTCCAGATCAGCCAGGACTCCATCGTCCCGAAGAGCACCTCGCCGCGCTCCGCCCGAGCGCGCAGGCCGGGGGTGTGGTCGAGCATCCAGCGCAGCCGCGGCGCGGAGAAGTACGTCGTCAACGGCAGACCGCACAGATCCGCGAACCGGTCCGGGCCCTCGTCGCCTGCGAGCTCGGTGATCAGCCGGTCGGTCCGGGTGTCCTGCCAGACCACGGCATGGCCGATCGGCTGGCCGGTGCGGCGGTCCCAGAGCAGGCTGGTCTCGCGCTGATTGGTGATGCCGATGGCAACGATCTGGGATGGCTCGGCGCCGATCTGGCGGATCGCGGACGGCACCACCCGGGTCACGTTGCGCCAGATCTCGGCCGCGTCGTGCTCGACCCAGCCCGGCCGCGGGAAGTGCTGCTTGTGCTCGCGCTGCGCCACCGACACCAGCCGGCCGCGCCGGTCGAACAGGATGCACCGGGTCGAGTTGGTGCCCTGGTCCACCGCGGCCACGTACTGCTCCGACATCAGCAACCCCCTCGCGCCTGGCCGTACCGAGCCATCAGCTGTCCTCCCGCAGATCGCGGCCGATCGCCTCGGCGGTGGCGCGGACCATGGTGACCAGATCGGCCCGGTGCCGCAGCCGGCTGTCGCAGATCCGCTCGATCCGGCCGCTCAGCCCGACCGCTCCGACGACGAGCCCGCCGAGCCCACGAATCGGTGCCGCGATCCCGGCCAATTCGACAGTGTGCTCCTCGAGCTCACCGGCCCAGCCCTTCGCCCGGACCGCGGCCAGCTCGTCAGCCAGCCGGGCCGAGTCGGCGATGGTCCTGGTCGTGTACGCCTCGAGCTTCTTCGGCCGGGCGGCTCCGCTCGCGTCGTACGCGAGCACTGCCTTACCCAGCGCGCAGGCATGCGGCGGCAGCGTAGTACCGACGTCCAGATCCTGGTCGCTGTCGTCCGGGCGGAAGACGTGGTGCACGACGACGACCTTGCCGTCGACGAGCCGGCCCACGCGGACCACCTCGCCGCTGCGGGAGGCGAGGGAGTCGGCCCAGTTGATCGCCCGGCTGCGGAGTTCGTTCGGGTCGAGGTAGGTGTCACCGAGGCGGCCGAAGGCGTCACTCAGGTGGTAGTGCGCCCCGCTGTGGTCCTGCTCGACGAACCCCACCTGGTGCAGCGTGCGAAGGATCCCGTGCACGGTCGGCTTGGCCAGGCCGAGGGCATTGCCAAGGTCCGCGACGCCGAGACCGTTCGGTGCCGCAGCCAGCAATCGCAGCACTGCGGCAGCACGCTCGATTGACTGCACACTGCCCGGCACACCCGCAGGCTACCTGTGAATTTCCTGATTAGCTGCGCCTCACGCCGTCGCCGTCAAGGTCATCTCGACCCACCGGAGCCCGGGCACTCGCGATGAGTTTCTCCGCGGCAGGCAGGAAGGTTGCGAGGTCAGCCGGGTCCCGTCCCTCCACCCCGATCGCGAACAGGTGCGGGCCGCCAGCGTAGGTGACGTTTGCGAGCTCAAGCCGCAGAACCGCGGAGCCGCCGAAGCCGTACTTGTTCTCGCCCGCATCGGTCACGCCTCTCGTCGACGACCTCCACCAGCAGTCTGGCCCGCCGCCTTCAGCCAGCCTCAAAGGCCGGCCTCAGGCGTACGGCGGGGTCCTGGAGGCGTTGCCTGAGGTGCCTAGGCGTCGATGACGACGGGGATGACGACCGGGCGGCGGCGCCAGTGGCGGTAGGTCCAGTTGCCGACTGCGCGGCCGACCAGCTCCTCGAGCTGGTTGGCGTCGCCGATACCTTCCTTGGCGGCCCTGGCGAGGGTGTCCTCGATCACCGGGACGACCTCCTTGAAGGTGGTGTCGTCGTGGACGAAGCCGCGAGCCAGGAAGTCCGGCGGCTCGGCCAGCCTGCCGGTGTTCGCGTCCACGATCAGCACGACCGTGACGACACCCTCCTCGGCGAGCGCGCGACGATCCTTCAGATTCGCCTCGGTGACCCCGCCGACGGTCATCGCGTCGACGTACACGTAGCCGGCCTCGACCGCGCCGGCGATCCTCGCGCGGCCCCTGTCCAGATCGACCACCACGCCGTCCTCGGCGATGATCACCCGGTCGGCCGGTACGCCGGTGCTGGTGGCGAGCGCCGCGTTCGCCTTCAGGTGCCTGTACTCGCCGTGGATCGGCATCACGTTGCGGGGCTTGACCAGGTTGTAGCAGTAGACGAGCTCGCCCGCGCTGGCGTGACCGGAGACGTGCACCTTGGCGTTGCCCTTGTGCACGACGTTCGCGCCCCAGCGGATCAGGCCGTTGATCACCGCATAGATCGCGTTCTCGTTGCCCGGGATCAGTGAGCTGGCCATCAGGACAGTGTCGCCCTCACCGATACGGATCATGTGGTCGCGGTTGGCCATCCGGGACAGCGCGGCCATCGGCTCGCCCTGGGAACCGGTGCAGACCAGGGTGACCTTGCGGTCGGGGAGCTTCTCGAGTTCCTTCAGGTCGACGAGGAGGCCCTTCGGGATCTTCAGGTAACCGAGGTCGGCGGCGATGCCCATGTTGCGCACCATCGAGCGGCCCACGAACGCGACCTTGCGGCCGCCTGCTTTGGCGGCGTCGAGGACCTGCTGGATCCGGTGCACGTGGCTGGCGAAGCTGGACACGATGATCCGGCCGGGTGCGGTCCGGAAGACGGTGTCGATGGCCGGTCCGAGATCCTTCTCGGCGGTGGTGAATCCCGGCACCTCGGCGTTCGTCGAGTCCGTCATGAACAGGTCGACGCCCTCCTCACCGAGCTTGGCGAACGCGCGGAGGTCGGTCAGCCGGCGGTCCAGCGGGAACTGGTCCATCTTGAAGTCACCGGTGTGCAGGACGAGGCCGGCCTTGGTCCGGATCGCCACCGCCAGGCCGTCCGGGATCGAGTGGTTCACGGCCAGGAACTCGCAGTCGAACGGGCCGAGCTTGCGCCGGTCGCCTTCCTTGACCTCGATCGTCTCGGGCTTGAGGCGGTGTTCCTTCAGTTTGGCGGTGATGAACGCCAGGGTCAGCTTCGAACCGATCAGCGGGATGTCGCCGCGTTCCTTCAGCAGGTACGGGACGCCGCCGATGTGGTCCTCGTGACCGTGGGTCAAGACGATGCCGTCGATCTTGTCCAGCCGCTGCCGGATCCAGCTGAAGTCGGGCAGGATCACGTCGACGCCCGGCTGGTGCTCCTCGGGGAACAGCACGCCGCAGTCCACCACCAGCAGCCGGCCGCGGTGCTCGAAGACGGTCATGTTCCGGCCGATCTCACCGAGCCCGCCGAGCGCGACGATGCGAAGCGCGTTGTCCGGGAGTCGAGGCGGTTGTCCTAGATCGGGATGCGGATGGCTCATACCCCGGACGGTATCCGAATCGCGCACTTGTACTCCGCACCGACCGGTGTGAGCAGGACCTCAGCCCTGCCTGAGAGGCCTGCCGCGGGCGTCAGCCGTCGACTCCGACCAGGTCCACGCCGGCCGACTCCTGTGCGACCTCTTCGACGGATCGATCCGGCAGCGGCGGGGGAGTGCCACCCCAGGCCGGGCAGATCGCCTTGTGGTCGCACCAGTCGCACAACGGGCCCGGGCTCGGCCGCCAGTCGCCCGACTCCAAGGCCCGGGTGATCGCGCTCCAGAGCGCGGTGACCTTCCGCTCGCAGGCCCGCAGGTCCGCCTCGTCGGGGACATAGCGGACGATCTCGCCGTTGCCGAGGTAGACCAGTTGCAGCATCGCGGGGACCACGCCGCGCAACCGCCAGAGGACGAGCGCGTAGAACTTCATCTGGAACAGCGCCTTGGCCTCGAAGAACTCCGACGGCGACCGGCCGGTCTTGTAGTCGACCACCCGGATCTCCCCGGTCGGAGCCACGTCGAGGCGATCGACGTACCCGCGCAGGGTGAGCCCCGAGTCGAGCTCGGTCTCGACGTACAGCTCGCGCTCGGCGGGCTCGAGCGCGTTCGGATCCTCGAGCGTGAAGTACTTGCCGAGCAGTTGGTGGGCCTCGGCGAGCCACTTCGCCAGCTCCTCACCGTTCGCGTCCTCGGCGAACAACTCGGCGACCTCGGGCTCGGCCTCGAGCAGCTGCTGCCATTGCGGCTCGAGCATCTCGGCTGCGTGCTCCAAGGTGCGCTGCCCGGCCGGGAGATCGAAGAGGCGCTCGAGCACCCCGTGCACCACAGTGCCGCGGACAGCCGCCGCGGACGGCTTCTCGGGCAGCCGGTCGATCACGCGAAAGCGGTACTTGAGCGGGCAGCTCATGAAATCCGCCGCCCGGGACGGGGACAGTGCCCCGCGCGGGTGGCCGTGCACATCGACTGCTGCTGCAACGCTCATGCCGTCAGGCTAGGCGAGACCACCGACAGTCCGCGCGCACGCCGTACAGGGCCTGTGGACAAGCTGCGCGGATGCCCAGACCCGGACGGTGGGGTGGGGCAGACTCTGGACGGGCTCGAGGCTGACAGCAAACTGTCAGGAGACTTTCGGCAAACTATCGGCCCCGGTCGGCAATCTGGTGGAACGCGCAACCAACGGAGGAGACCGAGATGACACCGCACGAACACGACCTGGGGCTGATCTACGACCTGGGGACGCTTCGCCGGAGGAATGTGCTCCGTCTTCTGGCCGGCGCCGGACTGGCCGTGGCCGCCGGTTGCTCCGCCGACGAGACCACCGGCTCGAGCACCCCTTCGACCACCCCTTCGACGACCCCGTCGGCCACCACTTCGAGCAGCACCTCCAGTACGCCGAGCACGACGGCGTCGGCCGTGAACGTCGACGAGATCCCGCAGGAGACCGCCGGGCCGTTCCCGGGCGACGGGTCGAACGGGCCGAACGTGCTGACCGAGTCCGGCATCGTGCGGAAGGACATCACCAAGAGCTTCGGATCCGCCTCAGGTGTTGCCGCAGGCGTCCCGCTCACGGTTGAGCTCGCAGTACTGGATGCTGCCAAGGACACGGCGTTGCAGGGAGCGGCCGTCTACATCTGGCATTGCGACGCGCAGGGGCGGTATTCCCTGTACGACGGCGAGATCACCGGCGAGAACTACCTGCGCGGAGTACAGGCGGCTGATGCCAACGGCAAGGTCACCTTCACCACGGTCTTCCCCGCGGCGTACCAGGGCAGGTGGCCGCACATCCACTTCGAGGTGTACTCGTCACTGTCGGAGGCAACCGCGGCAGGCAAGATCAGCTCCACCTCGCAGCTGGCTCTCCCGGCCGAGGTCTGCAACACCGTCTACGCGACCAGCGGGTATGACGGCAGCTCGCAGAACATGTCCCGCACGTCCCTGCAGAACGACAACGTGTTCGGCGACGACGGCGGCGTCAAGCAGCTCGCGGCTGTCACCGGCAGCGTGCAGGACGGATACGTCGCCCGGCTCACGGTGGGCGTGTAGCACGGTGTTACCACTGGACCAGTAGCGTTACCCCGATGTCGGAGCCGCGCGATCCCCAGAGTCCCGCCCAGCCCGTCGGGCCACCGCCCGGCACCTGGGTGCTCGGCCGTGTCAAGGGGATCCGGCTGACCATGCGGGTCACCTGGCTGCCGGTGGCAGTCCTGCTGGCCATCGGGTTCTCCACCATCATCGGCCAGCAGTTCCCGGACCTCGGCGGCTGGCGCTACGTCGCGTCCTTCGCCTTCGTGGTCGCGTTCACGGTGTCGATCCTGATCCACGAGCTGGCGCACGCGCTGGTGGCGATGCGGTTCAAGATCCCGGTGACGGAGATCAACCTCGGTTTCTTCGCAGCCGGCACGCACATCGAGGGCGAACGAAAGACGCCGTTCGAGGAGTTCGCCGTCTCGGTGGTCGGCCCGCTCGCCTCGCTCCTCGTCGGAGCCGTCGCGTACCTCGGGTCGCGTGCTGCCGACGAGGGCGTCGCGTACGTCGCGCTGTTCGAGCTGGCCATCGCGAACCTGATCGTGGGCATCACCAACCTGCTGCCGGGCCTGCCGCTCGACGGTGGGTGGGTACTGCGGGCCTTCGTGTGGAAGCTGACCGGCAACATGCACACCGGCACGGTTGCGGCCGCCTGGGCCGGCCGGCTGATCGCGATCGCCGTACTGGCTGCTCCGGTGGTGCTGGAGGAAGTCTTCAACCGCCAGCCGACGATCATCGATTTCGTCATCGCACTGGCGGTCGGGTTCTTCCTCTGGATGGGCTCGACGGCGTCCTTGATGCAGGCCCGCCTCCGACGGAGACTCCCAGCCCTGCAAGTTCGCAACCTGGCCCGCCGCGCCATCGCAGTACACGCCGGTACGCCGGTATCGGAAGCGGTGCGGCTGGCTGGCGAACAGCGTGCCGGGGCGGTCGTGGTGATCGACGGCGAAGGCAAACCGCACGCTCTGGTCTCGGAGTCCGCGGTCAACGCGGTCGCCCCGAACCAGCGCCCGTGGACCACCGTCGGGGAGGTGGCCACCCGGATCGGGAGCGGGCACATCATCGGCGTCAACGACACCGGCGAAGAGATCCTCGCGACCCTCCGCAAGAACCCTGCCTCCGAGTACCTGGTCCTCGACCCGGAGGGGAAGGTCTACGGAGTGCTGACGAGCGCTGACGTGGAACAAGCCTTCCGCAATCGCTAGCCGGGTCGATCGGCTTCGAGGGTGGCGACCAGCTTCTGCATCGTCGCCAGCGCGGTTCGCAGCTCGTCGGCGCCTACCTTGGCCCCGATCCGCGCGGCCCAGGGATGCTGCTTGATGCTGATCCGGCGGATCGCCCAGTAGCCGGCTTCCGTGCACGCGAGCAGCTTTGCCCGCCGATGTGCGGGATTGGGCTGGTACTCCGCGAGATCACGGTCGACCAGCAGGTCGGCGATCCGCTGCACCCCTTGCCGGGTCATCCCCATCCGCCGCCCGATGTCGGCCACCGTGCGCGGCTGGTCCAGGACGCCCCCGAGCACCTGCCACCAGGCCGCGGTCAGCCCACCTTCGACCGCGAGGTCCTGGGCCGCCTCCATCAGCAGGGCGTTGAGCCGGAAGGTGGTGAGGATGACCTCGGTGAGTGCCTCGCCGTCCTCGGTCACTGGCGGTGGCTCGGGCCACTTCTCGCGAGGTGGTGGAACGACGGCATCGCGGACGTCCGGGTCGGCGGTCATGCGTGGGCGGCCAGCATGAGAACCGGGTAGCCGGTGAGGTCTTCCCGATCGAAGACCGCTTCGTAGGCCTCCAGCGTTTCACCGGAGGCCAGACCGAGGCGCCCCAAGGTCGCGCTCGCGAACTGCACCGGCGAAGACGGACCGGCCGTGATGAGGTCGCCGTCGACGACCGCACGCTCGTCGCCGTACAAGTCGCCGCCGGCATAACCGCTGGCCGCCAGGTATTCGGCGGCAGCGCTGGTGTGACGGCGCTTGTCGAGCAGACCGTCGCGAGCCAGCCCGAAGGTGGCGCCGCAGATGGCCGCCACGGGAACCCCGGCTTCCAGGAAGCGCCCGGCAGCCGCCGTGAACGCGTGCCCGCCGTCGGCGTCCCAGATGCCTGCGCCCGGCAGGATGAGGAGGTTGCTGGCAGCGGGGTCGAGGTCGGCCAGCAGCAGATCGGGCAGCACGCGCAGGCCGCCCATGCTGGTGACCGGCTCCAGCGACTCGGCGACCGCGACGACATCAACCGGCGTACCGGTGAACCGGCCCGTGCGCAGCTCGACGAGGAGATGGCCGATCTCCCAGTCGGCGTACGTGTCGTAGATCCCAACGTGTGCGGTGAGGTTCGCCATAGACAACACCTTGTCAAAGCGACAACACGTTGTCAATGGGCGCACGTATCGAGCCGGCCCCCTTGCTGACCTCGACTTTGGAGTTTCCGTACGCCGACGGCGCAGGGCGGGTAACCCACTCACGGGGCGCGTTACCCACTGACGCGGCGGGAGGGGTTGCCCCACCGACGTGGCGGGAGGGTTGCACCACCGACGTGGCGGGAGGGTTGCACCACCGACGTGGCGGGAGGGGTTACCCACCGACATGGCCGGGAGGGGTTACCCACCGACCTTGTGGGTTGCCCCCCGTTATTAACGGGGGGCAACCCACAAGGTCGGTGGGTAACCCTCAACTTGGGCCTCGCTTCCCACTCGCTGGGTTGAGGTCGACGGGCACGGCCGCCGCCTGGGATCCGAGTAACCGCCCGGCTCCACCAGAACAGGTGACCGCTCAGCCGAATGACTGAACTCGCCATCGCGCCGAGTGATGGACCTCAGCGCCCGAAGTCGGGCCGAACAACTCGCGCCGGAAGTCGGGCGAGCGACCTGCGCCCGAAGGCGGCCGAGCGAGTCGTGCCGGTAGTCGGGCGAGCGGCTCGCGTCTCGAGGGACCAGTTCGCCGTTGGCCGAGGCGCGACGGGGGAGGCGACGCTTCGGGTGGGTGGAGCGCCGACGGAGGAGGTGCGGGCGGGCGGAGTACGGGAGTGAAGTTAGGGTGAGCGCCTTATGTCTGATCTCCGCGACTTTCCTGATGCGTCCTTCTCCGGGGTCCACCACGGCCCGCTGCAAGCCGGGGAGTGGATCACCCTCACCGACCCCAAGGGCCGGCGGCACTCGGTGTTCCTGGAGCGCGGGAAGATCTTCCACACGACCAAGGGCGGGATCGCGCACGACGACCTGATCGACGGTCCCGACGCGGTGGTGATCCGGTCCAAGGGGAACGTGGAGTATCTCGCGTTGCGGCCGCTGATGGCGGACTACTCGGTCTCGATGCCTCGCGGCGCGGCCGTGATCTACCCGAAGGACACCGCGCAGATCGTCACGATGGCCGACATCTTCCCGGGTGCGAAGGTGGTCGAGGCCGGTGCCGGCTCGGGCGCGCTGACCACCGCGCTGTTGCGGGCCGTGGGCATTCATGGGGAGGTTGTGTCGTTCGAGCGACGGGAAGATTTCGCCGAGGTTGCGCGCAAGAACGTGACCGGGTTCTTCGGCGGCGAACACCCGGCCTGGCGGCTCGAGGTCGGTGACCTGGTGGAGTCGTTGGCCGAGACTGACGTGGACCGCGTCGTACTGGACATGCTGGCCCCCTGGGAGTGCGTTGACGCCGCCGCGAGTGCCCTGGTGCCGGGAGGGGTTTTCTGCGCGTACGTCGCCACCACGACCCAGTTGAGCAGGGTTGTGGAGACGCTGCGGGCGCACGGCGAGTTCACCGAGCCGCGGGCCTGGGAGTCGCTGGTGCGCGACTGGCACGTCGAGGGGTTGGCCGTCCGGCCGGGCCACCGGATGCAGGGTCACACTGCCTTCCTGGTCACCGCGCGGCGGATGGCGCCGGGCGTCAAGGCGCCCCGAAAGAAGCGCCGCCCGGCGCCCGGAGCCTATGGCGACGACTATTCGGGGCCCCGTCGCGCCGATACTCCAGCAGAAACCACAGAAGCAAGGGATTCATCCGCAACCGACACGTGATGGGATTCAGCTTGCCCGGTGAGGTTTTCTGGGTAAGGTCCATAGGGTCGAGCCCCACATGGTGAGGTGATGATCGTGGCTGGAGACGAGAGTCCTACCGCGGCAGAGCTGCGTAACCAGGTCCGTTACCTGGAGGCCGAGGTCGCAGCGTTGCGGCGTCGGTTGTTGGAGCACCCGGCTGATAGCCGGTCGCTCGAAGGCAGACTGTCCGAAACCCAGGCGTCCTTGGCGAGCGTGACCGCGCAGAACGAGCGGTTGGCGGAAACGCTTCGCGAGGCCCGAGAGAAGATCATCGCCCTGAAGGAGGAGGTCGACCGGCTGGCGCAACCGCCATCCGGTTTCGGTACCTTCCTGGGCCGCAACGACGACGACACGCTGGACGTGTTCACCGGGGGCCGCAAGCTCCGCGTCGCGGCGAGCCCCTCAGTCGACCTGGACGCGCTGAAGCTCGGCCAGGAACTGATGCTGAACGAGGCGTTGAACGTGGTCGAGGCCTGCGACTTCGAGGTCGTGGGTGACGTGGTGATGCTGAAGGAGCTGCTGGCCGACGGCGAGCGGGCACTGGTGATCGCGCAGGCGGACGAGGAACGTGTCGTCCGGCTCGCCTCCCCACTGCTCGACCAGCCGTTGCGGGCCGGCGACTCGCTGCTGCTGGAGCCCCGCTCCGGCTATGTCTACGAGAAGATCCCGAAGTCCGAGGTCGAGGAGCTGATCCTCGAAGAGGTGCCGGACATCGACTACACCCAGATCGGCGGCCTGGTCGGCCAGATCGAGCAGATCCGGGACGCGGTCGAGCTGCCGTACCTGCACAAGGAGCTGTTCCTCGAGCATGAGCTGAAGCCGCCGAAGGGTGTCCTGCTGTACGGCCCACCGGGTTGTGGCAAGACGCTGATCGCGAAGGCGGTGGCGAACTCGCTGGCCAAGAAGGTGGCCGAGAGGACCGGGGTGGAGGGGCAGAAGTCGTTCTTCCTCAACATCAAGGGCCCGGAGCTGCTGAACAAGTACGTCGGCGAGACCGAGCGGCATATCCGGCTGGTCTTCCAGCGGGCCCGGGAGAAGGCCTCCGAGGGCATGCCGGTGATCGTGTTCTTCGACGAGATGGACTCACTGTTCCGCACCCGCGGATCCGGTGTCTCCTCCGACGTCGAGAACACCATCGTGCCGCAGTTGCTGAGCGAGATCGACGGCGTCGAGGGCCTGGAGAACGTGATCGTCATCGGCGCCTCGAACCGTGAGGACATGATCGACCCGGCGATCCTGCGGCCGGGCCGGCTGGACGTGAAGATCAAGATCGAGCGGCCGGACGCCGAGGCCGCCCGCGACATCTTCTCCAAGTACCTGACCACCACGCTGCCGCTGCACGCCGACGACCTGAACGAGTTCCACGGCGACCGGGTCGAGTGCGTGAACGGGATGATCCAGCGCACGGTCGAGCGGATGTACACCGAGGCCGACGAGAACCGCTTCCTCGAGGTCACCTACGCCAACGGTGACAAGGAGGTCCTGTACTTCAAGGACTTCAACTCGGGCGCGATGATCCAGAACATCGTCGACCGGGCCAAGAAGATGGCGATCAAGGCCTTCCTGGACGACAAGCAGAAGGGTCTGCGGGTGCAGCACCTGCTGCAGGCGTGCGTCGACGAGTTCAAGGAGAACGAGGACCTGCCGAACACGACCAACCCGGACGACTGGGCCCGCATCTCCGGCAAGAAGGGCGAGCGGATCGTCTACATCCGGACGCTCATCTCCGGCAAGCAGGGTACCGAGCCCGGCCGCTCCATCGACACGGCCACGAACACAGGCCAGTACCTGTAACACCTGTCAGCAGCCGCCCTGGTTCCCATGAACCAGGGCGGCTGGTGCTGTGTCTGGGGGCTGTGTCTGGTGCCGGGGTCAGACCGGTGTGGTCCAGGTCGCCAGATCGAGCACATAGGTCTTCCGTTCCTTCCGAACCAACGGCAGGTCTGTTCGGGTGAAACCAGCCGCCATGGCCACCCGCTGGCTGGGAGGGTTGTCGACCGCGATCAGGAGACGAGCCTCGCTGAATCCCCGGTGCGCGCGAACGGCAGCAGCGCGCGCACGGCCCGAGCGGCCAACTGCTTCCCGCGGTACTGCGCGCCGACCGCGTACGCCAGCTCGCACGTGCCGGCGATGTCGGTCGGAACGATCAGCACCTCGCCCAGCGGCTCGTCACCGTCCTCGGTGATCGCGAACTGGAACACGCCGTCCGCGCGGCTCTTGTGGGCTCGCTGTACGTACGCCGTGGCCGCTTCCGCGTCGAAGGGGTGCGCCAGCGGTGTCCAGCGCTCCATCTCAGCGGTGTCGAACAAGGTCACCATGACCGGCACATCTGCCGCTCTCCACTCGCGGAGCAGCAGACCTTCCGCGGTGACCGTCACTGGCTTCGAGATGCTCAACGTCGTCCTTTCAGAGGAGTGCGGCTCCACCGGAGGCTGAGGGCGAAGGGCAGGACCTAGCTGAGGATGCGGGGGACGCGCAGAGTGTGCCAGAGCATCGCGTCACGGCCGAGGCTGTGCAAGGGGGATCGACCGGGGTTTCCCCTGATCCGGGCGAGCCGCTGCTGCCGTAGTTTTTCTCCTATGGCGACGGACGAGATTCGCAAGGACCTGCGCGCCGCGGTGGCCGCGCGCCAGGAGTTGGGGCCGGAGTACGAGCCCGAGATCATCGACGCGTTCCTCGAGAAACTCGACGCCCGCGCCGCCCAACGCACGACGGTGGAGCCGGTCCACCAGAGCACGGGGAACACGAGCAAGGAGAACGACCCGGGCGGTCTTGCCCTCGCCATCGTGTCCGTGGTGGCCGGCATCCCGATCACCGCGATCGCTGCGAACCAGGAAGGCACGATCGCGATCATCATCTGCTGGGGCGGCCTGGTCGGCGTCAACCTGGCTCGTACCATGTCCCGGTTCGTCAGCCGCAACTGACCTCCTCGCGCCCGGGAACCGTCCGGACGCAAGGACGGGCCACCTCGGCGGCATGGTCGGGATCAGGCGAGGGATCGGGTAAGCGCTCTACCAGGGCCCGGAACCGTTTCCCGGTCCGGAACAGGCTCCGGCACTCGTTGCCCGCCACAACCAGCAACCAGCCACGAGCGCTCGGCGCTGTGAGTGGGCCGGGTGGGTTGCGCTGGAACCGCCGCCAGGTGTCGAGGAGCGTCGCCTGGACGACGTCCTCGGCCGCGGCCCAGGAGGCGGTCCGGCGAAAGGCGAACGCGTGCACGTCGTCCGCGTACCGGTCGAACAGCGCCCCGAGTGCCTGTTGATCGCCGTGCCGTAGCCGGTCCCACAGCTCACCGTCGGTGTCCGGGGATCCGGTGGCCATCAGGCGCTCCGTCTCGTCGGTCAGGATGATCTTCACATCGGGGAGTGGCCGGCAGGCCGTCCGATGGTTGCATCAGAGCCGGGCCAAGATCCCCGAGAGACCGCTCTCCACGTCCTCAGGCAGGCCGAGCAGGAGGCCGCGGTGCACCCCGTACCAAGGGCCCAGGCAATGCCAGTCACGGGCCCGACGGCGCAGCTCCGGCGTCACGGCATAGGCCTCGGCGACTCCTTCGGCAACGGCCTCGGGGGCATCGTTGAGGAGCCAGCAGAGGTCGAGAGCAGGGTCGCCGATCTCGGCGTCGGTCCAGTCGATGACGCCGCTGATCCGCCCCTCCCTGACCAGCAGGTGCTCAGGTCCCAGGTCGGCGTGGATGAGAGCCGTCCGCACTCCGTTCACCCGGTCGAGCAGCTCCGCGGCCGCGGGTTGGGCCGCCTCTGGCAGCAGTGGAAGCACCTGATCCCGGGCCTCCTCAAGGAACGCGGCCTTCGCCGCCGCCGCAGTTGCCGCGTCCAGCCCGCCGTGCGCGACGGCCTCTGCGGGATCCACCTCATGGAGCGCTCTCAGGAACGACCCGAGCTCGCGGCCGAGCGCAGTACTGGCTTCTTCCAGTCGCTCGCCGACCAGCAGACGGTGGCGTACGCCGTACTCGGTGGGTTCGGGGATCGGGACGGGGACAGGGAGCTGCGGGGCAAGCCAGGGGAGCAGGCGGACTTCCGCGAGCAGGCGCGGGCGGACCTCGGGGCGGCGCGGTTCGCGGTGCAGCCACTCGCCGTCGAGCCAGGCGCGACTGTCCCAGCCGTTGTCGGTGATCGTCATACGAACGTGCGCACCAGCGGGCCGACGAGGGCGGTGGTGTCGGGCATGAACGGCCAGTCCGGATCGTTCAGCCGGGCGACCAGCTCGGCGGGGGACATCCAGGCACCCCAGTCGATCTCCTCCGGCTGATGCTGGATCGGGCCGTCCCAGACACACGCGTAGAGATAGGCGTGGTACGACGTGGACTCGTCCGCGTAGTCGCCCTCGGGCAGCCTCTCGAGCTCGACCCCGGTGATCCCGAGCTCCTCGGCCAGCTCGCGCACCACCGCGTCGTACGGGTCCTCGCCGGCCGCGACGACGCCACCGGCCATGAAGTCGTAGCGACCTGGGTACACGTCCTTCGTGGGGGTGCGGCGATGAACGTAGATGTCACCCGCGGAGTTCCGGACCAGTACGCCGGTCGCTCCGTGGCGCAGGTTTTCCCGGCGCATGACGGATCTCGGCGCCGTCCCGCAGACCCGGCCCTGGGTGTCGAACAACGCCACGAGCTCGTCCATCCGGGAAGTGTCACATGTAACCCTGTGGACAGTTCAACGGAATTAGTCGGCCTGACCGCGTAGGCTCATTCGCATGAGTGTTCGGCGGATCATGGGGACCGAGACCGAGTTCGGGATCTCGGTGCCGGGCCAGCCCGGGGCGAACCCGATGCTGACCTCGAGCCAGGTGGTGAACGGCTACGCGCAGACGCAGCCGCTCGCGCGCAAGACGCGGTGGGACTTCGACGAGGAGCACCCGCTGCGGGACGCGCGCGGCTTCGACCTGAGCCGGGAGGTGGCGGACTCCAGCCAGCTCACCGACGAGGAGACCGGGCTGGCGAACGTCATCCTCACCAACGGCGCCCGGTTGTACGTCGACCACGCCCACCCCGAGTACTCCGCGCCAGAGTGCACCAATCCACGCGACGTGGTGGTCTGGGACAAGGCCGGCGAGCTGGTGATCATGGAGGGTGCGCGGCAGGCCCGGCAGATCCCCGGCGCGCCCCCGCTGAACCTCTACAAGAACAACACCGACAACAAGGGCGCGTCGTACGGCTCGCACGAGAACTATCTGATGCGCCGGTCCACCCCGTTCGCGTCGATCGTGCGGCACCTGACCCCGTTCTTCGTCAGCCGCCAGGTGGTCACCGGCGCAGGCCGCGTCGGGATCGGCCAGGACGGCAGCGCGCACGGCTTCCAGATCAGCCAGCGGTCCGACTACTTCGAGGTCGAGGTCGGGCTGGAGACGACGCTGAAGCGGCCGATCATCAACACCCGCGACGAGCCGCACGCGAACCCGGACCGGTATCGCCGGCTGCACGTGATCATCGGCGATGCGAACCTGTCCGAGATCTCGATCTACCTGAAGGTCGGTACGACGTCGCTGGTGCTGGCGATGATCGAGGACGGCTGGCTGACCGAGGACCTGAGCGTCGACCGGCCGGTCACCGCGCTGCACGAGGTCAGCCACGACCCCTCCTGCACGCATCTGATGACGCTGAAGGACGGCCGCAAGATCACTGCCGTCCAGCTGCAGACGGAGTATCTCGAGCAGGCCCGCAAGTACGTCGAGGACAAGTACGGCGACGACGCGGACCGGCAGACCAAGGACATCCTGAGCCGCTGGGAGCAGGTGCTCGACCAGCTCGCCACGGATCCGATGAAGCTGGCCGACCAGCTCGACTGGGTCGCGAAGCTGAAGCTGCTGCAGTCGTACCGCGATCGCGACGGGCTCGGCTGGGACGACTCCAAGCTGCACCTGGTCGACCTGCAGTATGCCGACCTCCGCCCGGACAAGGGGCTCTACTACAAACTCGTCAAGGCCGGCCGGATGCAACGCCTGGTCAGCGACGAGGAGATCCGGATGGCCGTCTCGCACCCGCCGACGGACACCCGGGCGTACTTCCGCGGCCGCTGCATGCAGCAGTACGCCGGTCAGGTCGCCGCCGCCTCCTGGGACTCGGTGATCTTCGATCTGCCCGGCAAGGAATCCCTCCAGCGGATCCCGACGCTGGACCCGCTGCGCGGTACGAAAGCGCATGTCGGGGCCCTTCTTGACCAGTGCGACACCGCGAGTGACCTGGTTCGCACCATCACTGGGGGCGGCGCCGGGTAGGGTCGCCGTATAGGTGTCACAGCGAAGGCCGGTTGGGCGGCCTTCCTGGGCGGCGGTTCTAGGAGGTGTGGTGCCATGGCAAAGGACGGCGGACAGCAGCACAAGCAGTCGAAGCGGTCGACGACCGAGGAAGAGGTCACCGAGGCCAAGTCGACCGAGGACGTCGCGGAGCGCAAGGAACGCCTCGACGACGACGTGGACTCGATCCTCGACGAGATCGACGAGGTCCTCGAGGAGAACGCGGAGGAGTTCGTTCGCGGCTTCGTGCAAAAGGGTGGGGAGTGAACCGCTAGATGACATTCGATGCCTCCGGCCGTTTGCCGGAAGCCTTCCTGATCCCAGGTGGCTCGTCCTTCATGGACTTCCTGGCCGGGCACGCGCCCGACCTGTTGCCCGGACGACGCTCCCTGGGCACAGGTGATCTGTCCAAGGACGTTCCGCACGGCACCACGATCGTCGCCGCCACCTTCGGGGGTGGCGTGGTGATGGCCGGCGATCGGCGCGCCACGATGGGCAACATCATCGCCCAGCGTGACATCGAGAAGGTGTTCCCGGCCGACGAGTACTCCTGCGTCGGGATCGCCGGCAGCGCCGGTCTCGCGGTCGAGATGGTGCGGCTGTTCCAGGTGGAGCTGGAGCACTACGAGAAGCTCGAGGGCACCACGCTGAGCCTGGACGGCAAGGCGAACCGGCTCAGCGCGCTGATCCGCGGCAACCTCGCGATGGCGATGCAGGGGCTGGCCGTGGTGCCGTTGTTCGCGGGCTTCGACCAGGACCAGAAGGGCGGCCGAATCTTCTCCTACGACGCCACAGGCGGCCGGTACGAGGAGACCTCCTTCCACAGCGTCGGCTCGGGCTCCCTTTTCGCCCGCGGCGCGCTGAAGAAGCTGTACCGGGAGAACCTGTCCTCGACCGACTGCGTCACGGCAGTCGTCCAGTCGCTGTACGACGCGGCCGACGACGACTCGGCGACCGGTGGGCCAGACCTGGCCCGGCGGATCTTCCCGGTGGTCGGGGTGGTCACCGCGGACGGCTACGAGCGGATGCCCGACGAGCAGGTCGGCGAGATCGTCGACACCATCGTCAGCGCCCGCAGGCAGCGTCCGGACGGCCCTGCCGCATCCCTGACCTGAGCTCCACGAGTCACAGAGGATATAGATGAGCGTTCCGTTCTACGTCTCGCCCGAACAGCTGATGCGGGACCGGGCAGACTTCGCCCGGAAGGGCATCGCGAAGGGTCGCAGCGCGATCGCCCTGCAGTATGCCGACGGCATCCTGTTCGTCGCGGAGAACCGGTCTCCCGCGCTGCACAAGGTGGCCGAGATCTACGACCGGATGGCCTTCGCGGCAGTCGGGCGCTACAACGAGTTCGAGAACCTGCGGATCGCCGGCGTCCGGCTGGCCGACATGCGCGGGTACTCCTACGACCGGCGCGACGTCACCGGCCGGGCGCTGGCGAACGCCTACGCCCAGACGCTCGGCGCGATCTTCTCCTCCGGCGGCGAGAAGCCGCTCGAGGTGGAGATCCTGGTCGCCGAGGTCGGTGCCAGCACCGCCGAGGACCAGATCTACCGGCTCACGTACGACGGCTCGATCGCCGACGTCCGGGGGTACGCCGTGATGGGTGGCCCGGCCGAGCAGGTGGCTGACTACATCGGCGAGCACTACTCCGACGGGATCTCCCTCGCGGGGGCGCTCCGGCTTGCGGTGGACGCTCTCGGCCACGAAGGCACCGAGGTCCGGCAGCTGGAGCCGGACCAGCTCGAGGTCGCCGTACTGGACCGGACCCGTACCCAGGTGCGCAAGTTCAAGCGGATCTCCGACGAGACGCTGGCCCGCATCCTGTCCGAGTCCAGGCCCGACACCTCCCCGTCGGAGCCGACCCCGCACACCGAGACCTCCGAGACGGTCAACGGTGGCACCTACGAGAGCGACCCCTCCTCCGACGGCGCCCCGGTCGCGCCGCGCGAGGACGACGCTCCGATCGCGCCGCCGGAGGACCCGGACACCGACCGCCCACTGTGACCGATACCTCGCCGTCCGCCGCCGGAACTGGTCCCGCGGCGGACGGCGCTGTTTTCCGCCCCGCCGACCCGGAACCATGGGTGCTCCTCGAGGAGAAGCCCGCATACGACGGCTTCCTGGCGGTGAAGCTGCGCAAGTACCGCCTTCCCGACGGCCGGATCGTCGACTGGGATGTCTTCGGTCCGAAGGCGGCGGCCGGAGTGACGGTGCTGCCGCTGACTCCGGCGGGACGGATCGTGACCGTGCGGATGTTTCGGCCCGGCCCGGACGCGGTGGTCACGAATCTGCCCGGCGGATTGGTCGAGCCGGGGGAGGATCCGGCCATGGCGGGCGCCCGGGAGCTGGAGGAGGAGTCCGGCTACACCTGCGAGTCGATCGAGATCGTCGGCTGGTGCTTCGGCGCCGCATCGTCGACCTTCCGGAAGATCATCGCCATTGCGCGCGGTTGCCGCCCCGACGGGCAACAGCAGTTGGACGAGTTCGAGGACTGCGTCCCAGTGGAACTCACCCTCGCCGAGTTCCGCGCCGAACTCCGCACCCCCGGCCGCATGACGGGCACCGACGCCGCCTACCTGGCCCTGGATCACGCCGGCCTCCTCTGAGACCGCGTTGACCGAATTTGGTCGCGGTTGGCGGTTGACGAGCAGCTACGTGCACTGAATGGATGGACCGACCCCGACGAGTCTTTGGTACTGCGACACACCCCAAAACTGCATTTGGAGAGTGCGCCGAAACTGGCGGCTCGGACTGCGGCGTTCTGGCAGGGGCTGGAATGCCGGGGACGCGGCGGCTGGCATCGCCGCTCTGCGACCGTACTTCGAAGCGAACGAGAACGCACCGGCCCGGATTCGTGCCGGAGTGGTCCGCATCGGTGACGGCTTGGTCGACGCCTTCGTCGCTGAGGCCGGCCAGGTGGCGGAGAAGATCCCTGGGCGGGCCAACCGCTAAAGTTGTCGGCGGACCGTGACTGGCGTTCAGGTGGATCACCACCGGGGAACGGTCTGTCGGCAACACCCCGCCGACTACAAGCCGCGCGCCTGGGCACCCGACCCTCTTCCGTCGACGCCCACAGGAGCGCGCCATGACCAACGCCCACATGCCACTTACGTCCGAAGAGGTAGCGGGACGTCCCTCCAGTCCTTCGGACGTAACAGCCGGCCTGATGCGCGGCACCGAGCTCGCCGCGGAGGTGGTGGCGAAGGCGGCCGACAGAGCGCAGGCCTTCCAGCAGAGGACCGGCGTGCAGCCCTGCTTGGCGACTGTGCTGGTCGGGGACGACCCCGCGTCGGCGACGTACGTGAAGATGAAGCAGAACCGGAGCAAGAAGGCGGGTATCGGCTCCGTCAGCGTGGTGCTGCCGGCCGAGACGACCACCGATGAACTCGTGGCACAGCTGGAAAAGCTCTCCGACGACCCGGCCGTGCACGGGATCCTGCTGCAGCACCCGGTGCCGGGCCACATCGACGAGCGCGCGGCATTCGAGGCGATCGACCCCGGTAAAGATGTCGACGGGGTCACCATGCACGCGTTCGCCGCGATGGCCTTCGACGAGCCCGGGTTCCGCTCGTGCACGCCCGGCGGGATCATCCGCCTGCTCGAGGCGTACGACGTACCGCTGGCTGGTGCGCATGCCGTCGTCATCGGCCGCAGCCCGATCCTCGGCAAGCCGGTCGGGATGTTGCTGCTGGCATCGAACGCCACGGTCACCTACACCCACTCGAAGACGCGGGACCTGGCCGACATCGTCAGGACCGCCGACATCGTGGTGGCCGCCGTGGGCCGGGCGAACTTCGTCAAGGGCAGCTGGCTGAAGCCCGGCGCGGTCGTGATCGATGCCGGCTACAACGAAGGCAACGTCGGCGACGTCGACTTCGAGGAGGCGCGGCAGGTGGCGAGCCTGATCACGCCGGTCCCCGGTGGGGTCGGCCCGATGACGATCGCCCTGTTGCTGGAGCAGACGGTCGACGCCGCTGAGCGTCAAAACGAGACGGTTCAGCAAGCGGAGGCGGACCTGACCTAGGGTTGAGGCAGGCAACCAGCGCAGAGCGGCCACGCCGTACGGCTGGGGAGTGGCAGCGAACGAGGAGGCAGGCACTGTGGCGGTACGGGCGATCCGGGGTGCCACCCAGCTGGAGGCGGACGAGCGCGAGCACCTGCTCGAGCGGTCTGCGGAGCTGGTCCGGGCGGTGCTGGAGGCGAACGACCTCGGCGCCGAGGACCTGATCAGCATCCTCTTCACGGTTACGCCGGACCTGCACTCGGAGTTCCCCGCAGTGGCCGGGCGGCAGATCGGGCTGACCGACGTGCCGCTGATGTGCATGCAGGAGATCGACGTGCCGCACGCGCTGCCCCGGGTGGTCCGGATGATGGTGCACGCGGAGTCGCCGCGGTCGCGGGAGAAGATCCAGCACGTCTACCTGCACGGCGCGGTCAGCCTCCGCCCGGATCTGACGGGCGCTCAGTGACCGAGCTCCGTGGCCCGGTGCGGATTGTCGGGACCGGCCTGATCGGTACGTCGATCGGCCTCGCGCTCGGGCGGCTCGGCGTGGTCGTCGAGCTGGTGGACGCCGATCCCGACAACGCGCTGATGGCCGAGCGGATCGGGGCCGGCTCGCGGCTGGTGCAGCTCGAGCCGCAGCTCGTGGTGGTCGCAGTACCGCCTGATCATGTCGGCGCGGTGGTCGCCGAGCAGCTGCGCCAGACGGCGGCGATCGTCACCGATGCCGCCAGCGTGAAGGCGAAGCCGCTGACGGATGCGCGGGCGCTGACCGAGGACCTGTCCAGGTATGTCGGCAGCCACCCGATGGCCGGGTCGGAGCGAAGCGGGCCGTTGGCCGGGCGGGCGGATCTCTTCGACGGTGCGACCTGGGCGATCACCCCGCACGAGAGCAGCGATCCGTCGGCCGTGGAGCTGATCCGCTGCCTGGCCGAGGCATGTGGCGCGCGGACGGTGGAACTTTCCGTAGCGGATCACGACCTGGCCGTGGCCCGGGTCTCGCACCTGCCTCACCTGATGTCGGCGCTCGCGGCCGGGACGCTGGTGGATGCACCCAAGTCGCACCTCGAGCTGTCCGGCCAGGGCGTCCGCGACGTCACCCGGATCGCGGCGGGTGACCCGAGGCTCTGGACCCAGATCGTGTCGGCCAACTCGACCGCGCTGACCGGGCTGCTGGAGCAGATCCGGGGCGAGCTTGACCGCGTGCTCGTTGCCCTCAGCAAGGAGGAGGCCGGCGAGGAGCTGACCTCGATCCTCGGCCAGGGCGTCTCCGGTGCCGTCCGGGTGCCGGGCAAGCACGGCGCCCCGCACATCGACCTCGTCACCGTGCTCGTCACGATCCCCGACCGGCCCGGTCAGCTGGCCCGGCTGTTCGCCGATGCGGCCGCCTCCGGCGCGAACGTCGAGGATCTGCGGATCGACCACAGCCCTGGTCGCCCGGTCGGTGAGGTGGAGCTCGCGGTCAAACCGGCGTCGGTGGATCAGCTGGTGCAGGTACTGACCGAGCGGGGATGGTCCGTCCACCGGTAATCTTCGGGCCATGATCATCGCTGTCGACGGCCCGAGCGGTTCCGGTAAATCCAGCACGGCCCGTGGGGTCGCCACCAGATTGGGACTGCGCTACCTCGACACCGGCGCGATGTACCGCGCCGTCACCTGGTCCGCGCTGGAGCACGGCCTCGACCTCGACGACACCGAGGCGGTCGCCGAGCGGGCCCGCCAGGTGGAACTCTCAATCAGCACCGACGCGCAGCACGCCCGGTTCACTGCCGACGGCACAGACGTGACGGAGGCCATCCGCGATCCGCGGATCAGCGCCAGCGTGAGCAAGATCGCCACCAACCTGGCTGTCCGCGAGGAGCTGATCCGACGGCAGCGAGCGATCATCGACGAGGCCGTCGACGACACGGGCGGCATCGTGGTCGAGGGCCGGGACATCGCCACCGTGGTCGCTACCCACGCCGAGCTGAAGGTCCTGCTGACTGCCGACCAGGACGCCCGGATGGAGCGCCGGAAGGCCGAACTGGCCGAGGGCGCCGTGACCGCCGAGCAGTTGCGTGACCAGATCGTCCGCCGTGACGCCGACGACGCCACAGTCTCGGAGTTCCAGGTGGCCTCCGACGGCGCGGTCACCGTCGACTCCACCCATCTCTCGCTCGAGGAGGTCATCGATGTGATCAGCCGACTCGCCAAAGAGGCCGAGGCCGCCCCTCGCGACCGGGAGTCATGACCGCCGAGCTGACGAGGCACCTGGACCTGCCCCGGACCGACGACCTCCCCTCGCTGCCGTGGCGGCTCGCGCTGCCGATGCGCTGGATCGCCACCCCGTACTTCCGCCGCCGCTACGACCTGACCGTGTACAACGAGGACCGGTTCCCGCGGACCGGTCCCGTGCTGCTGGCGCCGAACCACCTCGGCCTGCTCGACGGACCCCTGCTGGGCGCGATCGCGCCGAGGATGCTGCACCAGCTCGGCAAGGTCGAGGCGTTCACCGGGCTTCAGGGCAGGGCCCTGCGGTGGATCGGGCAGATTCCCGTCGACCGTTCGACGTACGACCCGCTCGCGGTCCGGAGAGCGATCCAGGTACTTCGCGACGGCCGCGTGCTGAGCCTCTACGCGGAGGGGACCCGGGGGCCGGGTGACTTCCGCCGGGTGCGGACCGGGATCGGTTACCTGGCCGCGGTGACGGGGGCGCCGATCCTGCCGGTGGCGCTGCTCGGGACCCGGCTGGCGGGCGGCAATGTGGAGCATTTTCCGCCGCGGGGGACCCGGGTGGACGTGGTGTATGGCGAACCCTTCACCGTGGAGCGCGTACCCTTTCCCCGGAGGCACTCCGACGTACGCGCGATTGCCGACCAGATCGGCGAGGTGCTGCGGGCTCATGTCCGCGCGTCGGTCGAAGCCACCGGCAACCCGCTTCCGGGCGTGCCAGACGAGAAGGATCCTGATGAGTGACCTGCCCACCGGCTACGAGTTTGCCGAGCCGACCCACGAGCGCGAGGACACTGGCCCGCTGCCGGTGCTCGCCATCGTAGGCCGTCCGAACGTCGGCAAGTCGACGCTGGTGAACCGGATCATCGGCCGGCGCGAAGCCGTCGTCGAGGACACCCCGGGGGTCACCCGCGACCGGGTGTCGTACGACGCCAACTGGGCCGGCCGCGGGTTCACCGTGGTCGACACCGGCGGCTGGGACCCCGACGCGGTCGGCATGGCCGCGCTGGTAGCCGCCCAGGCCGAGGTGGCGATCAACGCTGCTGACGCCGTGCTGTTCGTGGTCGACGCGACCGTCGGGATCACCGACGCCGACGAGGCCGTAGTACGGGTGCTCCGCAAGTCGGGCAAGCCCGTCGTGCTGGCCGCGAACAAGGTGGACGACCAGCGGGTCGAGTCGGAGGCGATGAACCTCTGGAGCCTCGGCATCGGCGAGCCGTTCCCGATCTCCGCGATGCACGGACGCGGCACCGGCGACATGCTGGACGCGGTGCTCGCCGCCCTCCCCGAAGCACCGCCCGAGCGCGACGCCGAGACCGGGGGACCGCGGCGCGTCGCGATCGTCGGCAAGCCGAACGTGGGCAAGTCCTCGCTGCTGAACAAGGTGGCCAAGGAGGACCGCGTCGTCGTCAGCGAGGTCTCCGGCACGACGGTCGACCCGGTGGACGAACTGATCGTCCTGGGCGGCAAGCAGTGGCGGTTCATCGACACCGCCGGCATCCGCCGCAAGGTGAAGAACGTCCAGGGGCACGAATACTACGCCAGCCTCCGCACCAACAGCGCGATCGAGCGCGCCGAGGTGGTCGTGGTGGTGATCGACGCGTCGGAGCCGATGACCGAGCAGGATCTGCGGATCATGAACACGGTCGAGGAAGCCGGCAAGGCGCTGGTGATCGCGTACAACAAGTGGGACATGGTCGACGAGGACCGGCGCTACTACCTGGAGCGCGAGATCGACCGCGACCTGGTCCAGTTCCGCTGGGCGCCGCGGGTGAACATCAGCGCGCTGACCGGCCGGCACATGGAGAAGCTCGTGCCCGCCATCGAGGCCGCGCTGGACGGCTGGCAGACCCGCGTCCCGACGGGCCAGCTGAACGCGTTCCTCGGCCGGCTGGTCGCGGCGCACCCGCACCCGGTGCGCAGCGGCAAGCAGCCGAAGATCCTGTTCGGCACCCAGGCCACGACGATGCCGCCGACCTTCGCGATCTTCACCTCCGGCCAGTTCGAGCCGTCGTACCAGCGGTTCATCGAGCGCCGGCTGCGCGAGGACTTCGGCTTCGTCGGCAGCCCGGTGCACGTCCAGATCCGGGCCCGGCAGAAGAAAACCAAACGCTGAGAAACCTGGTGAGAACCACCCCATCGGATGGGGTAAGGTTTACCCGCTCGCTCCTTCGGGGGCCTGCGTTCGGGCTGTGGCCTAGTTGGTAAGGCGCTAGTCTGGGGGACTAGAGATCGCGAGTTCAAGTCTCGCCAGCCCGACACCCAAGAGGGGCACCGATACCCATCGGTGCCCCTCTTTCTCGTTGTACGTCGACGCCTTCGCAACTCCTGCCCCCACCTGCGCGTGCCTAGGGGGCACCTCCGTCGCCAGTCCCCGCCTGCCCTGGCCTGCGGGAGCTCCGTCGCTGCTGCCGGCGGCGGATTGACCGGCCAGCGTCAACGCCACGCCCGTCATCCCGCGGGAACCGGTAGGCCCCGGACCGCCAACACTCACCAAGCTCAGCTCGAACGGCGCACCCACGCTCGAGCCCGACCAGGGCAGAGAGCGCAACTGATCTTGGTGAGTGTTGGCGGTCCGGGCGGCTTCCCCGACTTCGGGTGAGGCGAGGGGGTTACCCACTCATCTTGTGGGTTGCCCCATCGGAATATCGGGCCAACCCACAAGATGAGTGGGCAACCCCAGCCGCGGGCCGCAGCACGCGCCGGATGGGTGGCTGGGCTGGAGACGGCAGGGCCTTGATTGCGCTGTAATGATGTAATCAGGAGGCGGCAAGATGGCAGAAGACGACGTACTGGATGCGTACTCCCGGGTAGTCTCGGGTGTCGCGGAACATCTCATCCCGCGGGTGGCGAGCCTGCGGGTCCAAGGCCGGCGAGGCGACTCGTCCGGATCTGCCGTCGTGCTGACTGACGACGGTCATCTGCTCACCAACGCGCACGTGGTCGGCGACGGGATCAGCGCCACCGCGGAGTTCGCCGACGGGACTGCTGCGCAGGCGCGGGTGGTCGGCGTGGACCGGCTGTCCGACCTGGCCGTACTGCGGGCCGACCGGGCGATCCCGGACCCGCCGGAGTACGGCGACGCGGATCTGCTGAAGGTCGGGAACCTGGTGGTTGCCGTGGGCAACCCCCTGGGACTTGCGGGGAGCGTCACGGCCGGCGTGGTGAGCGCTCTCGGGCGTTCCCTGCCGGTCCGGGCGGGGTCCGCGAACAGGATCATCGAGGACGTGATCCAGACCGACGCGGCCCTGAATCCGGGCAACTCCGGCGGAGCGCTTGCCGATGGCAACGGTCGGGTGATCGGCATCAACACGGCGGTCGCCGGGATCGGGCTCGGCTTGGCCGTCCCGATGAACTCGACAAGCCGCCGGATCATCTACTCCCTGCTGCACGACGGTCTGGTCCGTCGCGCGTATCTCGGACTGGTCACCACGCCGGCACCGCTGCGCCCGCAGTTGGTCGAGCGCTTCGGTCAACGGACTGCTTTGCGCGTGGTCGAGGTCCTCCCAGGCAGCCCGGCCGCGGAAGCCGGCCTACGCCAGGGCGATCTGGTGCTCGCCGTGGACGGCACCCCACTGCGGGACGCCCAATCCCTCCAGCGCCAACTCTTCGCCGAAGCGATCGGCCGCCGCACCGAGATCACCGCCGTCCGCAACGGCGCCATGGTCGACGTCGTCGCCGAACCAGCCGAGCTGACAGACAGATAGCGAACGGCCCCGCCGCCTCACGAGTTCGCCTGCGCTCAAGAGGTCGTGGGGCACCTGAGCGTCAAGAGGTCGTGGGGCACGAGCCCACCACGATCCAGACCTTTGAGATCCCGGACATCACCTTCTGACTCCCTAGGATCGACCGGAGCCGATGAGGGGCGGGTCACCTTGATGTTGCCCGCGAGTTGCTGGAGGCATCGAACAGGTCACCGCGGCACGCGCCCGACTCTGAGGGCGCTAGGCGAGTGGGCCGCCGCGGAGGGGGTGGCCGTCGACTGCGCGGTGTTCGTTGTCTCGGAGTCGGGGCTCGTAGTGGGCGAAGAAGATCTTGCCCACCAGGTCGCGGCGGCTGCGAACGCCGGTCTTGTCGAACACGCTCTTGAGGTGCTGTTGCACAGTATGAGCCGAGACGAAGAGTCGCTCGGCGATGTCAGTGGTCGAGTTGCCCTGGAGGACCAGCCGGGTGACCTCCTGCTCTCGATCAGTCAGCCCGTAGGCCGCCATCAGCAGCGGAGCGATGCGTGAAGGATGGGCAGGCTCGACGATGACGGCGACCCGGCGGGAGCTCGAGGAGATCAGCGAGGTCCCGTGCAGCACGACCCAGCGGCCCGTGCGCGACATGACCCGCGAGACCGCGACTTCGCCTGCCGCGTCCGGGTACGTTGCCGTTCTCAGAGCCCGGCCGGCGACCGCGAGCACTGATGAGGGCAACCGGCCCGTGGCCCAGTCGCCATCCGGCAACTCGGAGAGCCACTGCTCGACGCCAGGCGTCGCGGACTCGATCTGCCAGTCTTCGGTGACAACGATCAGGCCGGGCGCGTCCGCACCTTCCGGGTCGGTCGCTTCACCGAGGAGCAACGAGTTGCGGGCACCTTCCGCGAGGACAGGCGCGATCGCGTGGACGAAGTCCAGCTCGTCGGCATCAAACATCGGCTGCCCCGGCTCGCGGTAAAGGCCCAGCGCACCCCACACCTCGCCGCTCTTGGTCCGCAGGCACGCGATCAGCTCCTGGTCCCCACCGAGCGTCATGTTCTCGTGCCATCGAGGACTGCTGGCCGGGTCGCCACCCGTGGCTTCGTGCAACGTGGAGATGCCCTGCTCGGATCGGGCGACGTCGGCGAGGTTGTTGACGTCGTCCTGGTAGTACTCCTGCGCCAGCCATTCGGGCGGGAGGAGCGGCAACTGGTCGTTGAAATGGCTGGTGACCAGCAAGGAGGCCGGGTCCAGCGTGTACCAGCAGGGCGCCCAGTAGTACGGGACGGCGCCGGCGATGGCCTCGGACGCCTCCCGCCAAAGGGTCGGGAGATCGAGGCCCTGGCGCGTCAGCGTCGCGATCCTGTCCCTCGCCCCCCGCTTTGCATACCCGCTCACGTCACCACCGTACGGCCGCCGGCGTCGTTTGCAGATACCACATTTGTGGAATGTGCCGCGGTCGCTCCCGGTCGTAGCTTCAGTCGTGTCAACACAATCGAGGAGGCACGATGAACCAGCAGATCAAAGCCGCCATCAGCGTACGAGTCGTTGGCCCGACCGACGGCGAGACCATGACAGATCCACAGGGCCGGACCGACCGGTATCTGATCGACACGGCGGATACCGGTGGTGGGTTCTCGCTGGTGGAGCACACCCTGGCGCCCCACGTGCTGGCGGCTCCGCTGCATCTGCACACGCGGGAGGACGAGTACAGCTTCGTCCTCGAAGGCCGATTGGGGGCGCTACTCGGCGATGACGAGGTCTTCGCGGATGCCGGCACCCTGGTCTTCAAGCCGCGTGGCCAGTGGCACACGTTCTGGAATGCCGGTGACCAGCCGGTCCGCCTGCTCGAGATCATCTCGCCCGGCGGCTTGGAGCAATTGTTCCGCAAGCTCGGCGAGCCCGGCGGTGAGTACGACCCCGGGACGCTACCGGCGCTGGCGGCAAGCTACGGCTGTGAGGTCGACTTCGAGCGGACGATGCCGATCGTCGAGCGCCACGGCCTGGCGTTCTAGGCGTCATCGTGGCCGGCGCGCGAACCCCGGAGGAGCTCGAGACGATGCTCGAAGACGCGTTCGTCGTCCATGATCACGAGCTGCTCGAGCAACTCTTCGAGCCGGAAGCCGTGCTCCACACGAAGGGATCGCAGGCCTGCGGTCGAGCTGAGATCAAGCGCTTCGTCACCCGGCTGTGGGACCACCAGGGCACCTACCTCGCCGATCCAGGAACAGTCCTTCAGGCGCAGGGCACTGCCCTGATGGTCAGCGGTCGAGCCATCAACGTCGTACGCCGGGGCGAGAACGGGACGTGGCGCTACGCCATCGTGTTCCTCACCTTGAACAGCGGCCGGTAGAGGCTCACCAGCCGCGGGCGCGCCACTCGGGCAGGCTGGCGCGCTCGGCGCCGAGGGTGGTGTCGGCGCCGTGGCCGGGGTAGACCCAGGTCTCGTCGGGGAGCCGGTCGAACAGCTTGGTCTCGACGTCATGGATCAGCGACTCGAAGTTCTTCTTGTTGCCGCGGGTGTTGCCGACGCCACCGGGGAACAGCGAGTCTCCGGTGAACAGATGCGGCGCGCCGGTCGGGTCGTCGTACAGCAGGGCGATCGAGCCAGGGGTGTGGCCGACCAGCTGGATCACCTCCAGGCTGAGCTCGCCGAGCTGGATCCGGTCGCCGTCGCCCACGGGTTCGTCGGTCGGCACCGGGATGCCGTCGGCGTCGTCGCGGCCGGCCACCGTGATGGCGCCGGTCCTGGCGACGATCTCGGCGAGGGCCTGCCAGTGGTCGCCGTGCTGGTGGGTGGTGATGACCCGGGTGATGCCGCCGGAGCCGATCACCGTGAGCAGGGTGTCCGCCTCGTTCGCGGCGTCGATCAGCACCTGCTCGTCGGTCTGCCGGTTGCGCAGCAAGTACGCGTTGTTGTCCATCGGGCCCACGGCGACCTTGGTGATCATCAGCTTGGCGAGTTCGTGCGTCTGCACGGCCCCGCCGACGCGGACCTTGCCGTCATACTCCGTCATGCGCTCTCCCATGTCCCTCGCCTTTTCAGCCCCACACCGGCACGTCTGGCAACGCGCTGTCCGACGTGAGCGTGCTTCCGTCGCTGCGGCCGAGCACCCAGCTCAGAAGAGCCGCCGTGCCGCCAGTGACGATCCTTGCACCAGCCGGGCGCACAGGCGACGCCCACTCGCCCTCCGAGCTCTTCAGTACTACGGCAGTGTCGTCCGGCCACCTGGTGGTCACATACGTCAACAGCGCCTCGCGGAGCTCCGGCGGCACATCGTCGAAGGTGTACCCGAGGCCCAGATCGACGTGGTGCACCTCCAGCTCGTTCAACCGGGCCACCACGATCTGGTCCGCAGTACGAGTCATTCCGCTCGGCCACACCACCTCCGCGCGCCACGCATCGGCCGGCAGATCCTCGAACCGCTCCAGCAGCCGCGCCTCCGCTGCCACGAGATCCTCGACCTGTACTGCGAGGTTCCGCGCGGCGCCCGCCTCGATATCGGCCTCGCGGGCCTCCTTCGACGCGTACATCGGCTTGCGGACTCCGGTGAGAGCCCAGTCACACAGATTCACCAGAGCGTCGGCGTTCCGGGCGAGGTGGCTCAGCACGTGTCCCACCGTCCAGCCGGGCAGCAGGGAGGACCGCAGTACGTCGGCGTCCGTCAGCGGAGTCAGCGTGTCGAGCAGTCTCCGATTAGCGGACGGTAACTCCGCGACCAGCAGCGTCGTTGCGTCGGGTGCGACCATGGGCTGAGACTATCGAATATGCTTTCGAAGAGGCTGCCAGATCCGTCGGAGGACGGCCCCGGGTCCCCGGGCCGGACCTCGGCGGAAGTTTTTGTCGGAAGCCCTCGTTAGCATGATCGGGCATGTCCCCTGAGCGTGTCCGGAAGCCCCGTGGTGGGCACCCGGACGGCCACGAAACCCTCGAGAACGGCTGAGAGTGAGCTTGTGTCTGATCGTCTGATCGTGCGTGGAGCGCGTGAGCACAACCTGAAGGACGTCTCGCTCGACCTGCCACGCGACGCCATGATCGTCTTCACCGGGCTGTCCGGGTCCGGCAAGTCCAGCCTGGCCTTCGACACGATCTTCGCCGAGGGCCAGCGGCGCTACGTCGAGTCGCTGTCGGCGTATGCCCGCCAGTTCCTCGGTCAAATGGACAAACCGGACGTCGACTTCATCGAGGGTCTGTCCCCGGCCGTGTCGATCGACCAGAAGTCCACCTCGCGGAACCCGCGCTCCACCGTCGGCACCATCACCGAGGTCTACGACTACCTCCGGCTGCTGTTCGCGCGCGCCGGCCGGCCGCACTGTCCCGAGTGCGGCGAGCCGATCAGCCGGCAGACCCCGCAGCAGATCGTCGACCGGGTGCTGGAGCTGGACGAGGGCATCCGGTTCCAGGTGCTCGCGCCGGTGATCCGCGGCCGCAAGGGGGAGTACCTCGACCTCTTCCGGCAGCTGACCGGTCAGGGCTTCTCGCGCGCCCGCGTGGACGGCGAGACGATCCAGCTGACCGAGCCGCCGAAGCTGGACAAGCAGAAGAAGCACACCATCGACGTGGTGGTCGACCGGCTCGCGGTGAAGGGTTCCGCGAAACAGCGGCTGACCGACTCGGTCGAGACCGCGCTCGGCTTGGCCGGTGGCATCCTGACGCTGGACTTCGTCGACCTGCCGGAGGACGACCCGCACCGCGAGCGCCGGTTCTCCGAGAAGCTCGCCTGCCCGAACGACCACCCGCTGGCGATCGACGAGCTCGAGCCGCGCTCGTTCTCGTTCAACTCGCCGTACGGCGCCTGCCCGGTCTGCTCGGGGCTCGGCACCCGGATGGAGGTCGACCCGGAGCTGCTGGTCCCCGACCCGTCGAAGTCCCTCGACGAGGGCGCGATCCAGCCATGGTCGGGGGCGAACGTCTCGCAGTACTTCGAGCGGCTGCTCGGCGCGCTGGCCAAGGATCTGAAGATCAAGACGAGCACGCCGTTCGGGGAGCTCCCGGCGAAGGCGAAGAAGTCCCTGCTCACCGGGCACGACCGGCAGGTCCACGTCTCGTACAAGAACCGCTACGGCCGCGAGCGCTCGTACTACACCACCTTCGAAGGCGTCATCCCGTACGTCGAGCGCCGACACGCGGAATCGTCCAGCGACACGAGCCGGGAGCGGTTCGAGGGCTACATGCGCGAGGTCCCCTGCCTGGCCTGCAACGGCGCCCGGCTGAAGCCGATCTCGCTGGCGGTCACGCTCGGCGGCAAGAACATCGCCGAGATCAGCGCGATGTCGATCGACGAGGTGCATGGCTTCCTCGCCGACATGGAGCTCTCGCCGCGGGAGAAGCAGATCGCGGAGAGAGTGGTCAAGGAGATCGGCGAGCGGCTGCGGTTCCTGCTCGACGTGGGCCTGGACTACCTGGCCCTGAACCGCCCGGCCGGCTCGTTGTCCGGCGGCGAGGCGCAGCGGATCCGGCTGGCGACGCAGATCGGCTCCGGCCTGGTCGGCGTGCTCTACGTACTGGACGAGCCGTCCATCGGGCTGCACCAGCGCGACAACCGACGGCTGATCGACACCCTCGTCCGGCTGAAGGACCTCGGCAACACGCTGATCGTGGTCGAGCACGACGAGGACACCATCGACCACGCCGACTGGGTGGTCGACATCGGCCCGGGTGCTGGTGAGCACGGCGGCCAGGTCGTCGTGTCCGGTACGGTCGAGGACCTGCGCAACCACCCGGACTCCATCACCGGTGCGTATATCTCGGGTCGCAGGGAGATCCCGATCCCGCCGGTGCGCCGGCCGCTGACCGAGGGCCGCGAGCTCACTGTGTACGGCGCGCGCGAGCACAACCTGCAGGACATCGATGTGACGATCCCGCTCGGGGTCTTCGTCGCCGTCACCGGCGTGTCCGGCTCGGGCAAGTCGACGCTGGTGAACGACATCCTCTACACCTCGCTGGCGAGGCAGATCTACGGTGCCAGGACGATTCCCGGCCGGCACACGAAGATCAGCGGCATGGAGCTCGTGGACAAGGTGATCCACGTCGACCAGTCGCCGATCGGCCGGACGCCGAGGTCCAACCCGGCGACGTACACCGGGGTCTGGGACCACGTCCGCAGGCTGTTCGCGGAGACGCCGGAGGCGAAGGTCCGCGGCTACCAGCAGGGTCGGTTCTCGTTCAACGTCAAGGGCGGTCGCTGCGAGGCGTGCTCCGGCGACGGCACGCTGAAGATCGAGATGAACTTCCTGCCGGACGTCTACGTCCCGTGCGAGGTCTGCCACGGCGCCCGGTACAACCGCGAGACGCTCGAGGTCCACTACAAGGGCAAGACGGTCGCGGACATCCTGGACATGCCGATCGAGGAGGCTGCGGAGTTCTTCGCCGCGATCCCCGCGATCTCGCGCCACCTGACCACACTGAACGAGGTGGGTCTGGGGTATGTGCGGCTGGGTCAGCCGGCACCGACGCTGTCCGGTGGTGAGGCTCAGCGGGTGAAGCTGGCGTCGGAGTTGCAGAAGCGGTCGACCGGCCGCACGGTCTACGTGCTGGACGAGCCGACCACCGGTCTGCACTTCGAGGACATCCGCAAGCTGCTCGGCGTGCTCGGCAGCCTGGTGGACAAGGGCAACTCGGTGTTGGTGATCGAGCACAACCTCGACGTCATCAAGACCGCGGACTGGATTATCGACCTCGGTCCGGACGGCGGTCGCCGCGGCGGCACGCTGGTCGCGGAGGGCACCCCGGAGGAGGTCGCGACGAACCCGGGCTCCTACACAGGCGAGTTCCTCGCGGAGATCCTGCAGGGCCGGGCGGCCAAGCCCAGCGCGAAGAAGCTGGCGGCCGCTGCGAAGTCCGGCGCCACCACGACGAAGAAGGTCGCCGCCAAGAAGGTCGCTGCCAAGAAGGCCACCGCCACGACGGCGACCGGCGCGAAGACCGCGGCCGAGACGAAGACCGCCCCCGCGGGAAAGACCGCGTTGAAGAAGGCTGCTGCCAAGAAGGCACCGGCCAAGAAGGTCGCCGCGAAGCGAGCTGCGAGCTAGCACCACGGCCACCTCGATCACCGCGACGACGCCCGGCGCAGCAGGCCTGCCCGGGCGTCGGCCGTTTGTTGCCCAGCGATTCGTTGTCTATTGCAACGACTTTGACTCCGCCTCCAGACAAGCACGCCCGGATGTGCCAGAACTGCTGGCATCGCGGCCGTGATGGTGGTAGAGGTGACTAGCCGTAGTGAATCCGGATGATCCCGCCATCAGTTGAACCAGTCGGGCTGCTGCTCCGTGTATCGAAGACACCGGTCCTTTGCCGATTTGGGCAGATCGGCTAGAACAGTAAGTAGAGCGTTCAACTATTTTGTCAGCGTCCTGGAAGGAATTCGATCGATGACCAACGACATGACTGATCGGCGCGCAGTTCTTCGCGGTGCGGCCGTGGCCGGTCTCGCGGGGGTCAGCGTGCCGCTGATCGCTGCTTGCAGCAGCAACGACAGCAGCAGCACGCCGACCAGCTCGGCCCCGACGTCCGCTCCGTCCTCGGCTCCGTCATCGAGCGCACCCGCCGGGGGCGGGGTGCTCGGCCCGGCGGCGGACGTTCCGGTCGGCGGCGGTGCGGTGTTCAAAGACGCGAAGGTCGTCGTCACGCAACCGGCGGCCGGTCAGTACAAGGGGTTCACCGCGGTCTGCACGCACATGGGCTGCATCGTCGCTACAGTCGCGAACAACACGATCGACTGCCCGTGCCACGGCAGCAAGTACAGCGTGACTGACGGCAGCGTGGTGAACGGCCCGGCGACGAAGCCGCTCGCACCAGTCCCGGTCAGCATGAAGGACGGCAACATCGTCTCGGCCTGAACCGGCCTGAACAAGCGGGAAGCAGGCAGTAGAAAGCCCCAGCCAAGCACGGACCGGGCAGCGAAAGGTCTGACCGAGCGGTGAGCGGGCAGCGAGAGATCTGACCGAGCGGTGAGCGGGTAGCAGGAAGGCCCGGCCAGGTGGCCGGGCCTTCCTCGCTTGCGTCGGTTCGGGTCAGTGCTGCGCGCTCGCTGGGTCCACCGCGCCGACGTAGAGCAGCTTGTTCGGTGAGCCCGTGCCGGGATCGCCGACCTTGTCCGGAGTCGCCGCACCGGTCAGTGCCGTGGCGACGTCGGCCGGCTTGGCGTCCGGGTGCGCGCTCAGGTAGAGGGCGATGCCACCCGCCACGTGCGGGGTCGCCATCGACGTACCGCTCATCTTCACCGTCGCGTCGGGACCGGTGATGCCGACCGACTCGACATCGACGCCCGGTGCGAAGACGTCGACGCACCTGCCGAAGTTGGAGAAGGTGGCCCTGGCATCCTGATCGTCGGTCGCGCCGACGGTGATCGCGGACGGCTCGTCGGCCGGCGAGCTCGTGCAGGCGTCGGAACTTTCGTTGCCTGCCGCAACGGCATAGCTGACGCCGGAGCCGACGGAGGCCTTCACCGCCGCATCGAGGGCCTGATCGACGCCACCGCCGAGGCTCATATTGGCGACGGCCGGCTTCTTGGCGTTGGCCGTCACCCATTCGATGCCGGCCACGACACTCTCGGTCGTGCCGCCGCCCTTGCAGTCGAGCACCCGGACGCCGACGATTTTCGCGCCCTTGGCGAGCCCGAAGTTCGTGCCGGCGATGGTGCCGGCGACGTGGCTGCCGTGGCCCATGCAGTCGACGCCGTTCTGGCCGTCGCCGACCGTGTCGGTGCCCACGGATGCCCGGCCGCCGAAGTCCTTGTGGTCGGCATAGATACCCGTGTCGATCACATACACGTTGACGTTGTCCGCTGTCGCGGACGGCTCGAACTTGTTGTCCAGGGGCAGGGCCCGCTGGTCGGTGCGGTCCAGACCCCACGGCGGGTTGTCCTGGTTCGCGGTGATCTTCTGGTTCTGCTGCACGAACGCGACCCGCGAGTCACCGGCCATCTTCTTGGCCTGCTCCTCGGTCATGCTCGCGGAGAATCCCTTGATGGAAGCGCTGAACTGCCGCCGCACCTTGACGTCGTACGACGTCGCGAGGCTCTGGTTGGTGGCCCTGGTCGACGCGGGGGACCGGTTGCCCGCCAGCACGACGACATAGCTGCCCGGGATCGCCGTGGGACTGCCGGCGCCGCGGACGGAGACGTCGGCCGTCCGCGGCGAGGCCTCGCCGGCCTCGCTGGCATGGCCGGGCGCCGCGGTGGCGGCCAGTCCTGAGACGGCCAGCGTGGCAGCCGCTGCCGCGCCGAGCACGGTCCGTACTCCGCGCGGTGTGGCGAATGGGTTCATGGGCGGAACTCCCTCGAGTCAGCGCAAGGCCCGGTTGCCTCACGCAGGTCGTGCACGACCACCCTGAGTGACAAGCTACGGATCCGGCCCATCCCAATCTGGGGTCAAACCGGCGATATGGGGCGAGTCGCAACGCGACCTTTGCGGGATCGCAAGGTGCGTCCGGGGTTGTCGGCGGGGCGAACTAGGGTGGATCTGTGGCTGATCCCTCCTCCTACCGCCCGGCTCCGGGCTCGATTCCCGATTCGCCCGGGGTGTACCGCTTCAGCGATGCCGCCGGGCGGGTGATCTACGTCGGCAAGGCGAAGAACCTGCGGGCCCGGCTGTCGTCGTACTTCCAGGACCTGGTCAATCTGCACCCGCGCACGCAGTCGATGGTGACCACCGCGGCGAAGGTCGACTGGACCGTGGTGGCCAACGAGGTGGAGTCGCTGCAACTGGAGTACTCCTGGATCAAGGAGTACGACCCGCGCTTCAACGTGAAGTACCGCGACGACAAGTCGTACCCGTGGCTCGCGATCACCCTGAACGAGGAGTACCCGCGGGTGATGGTCGGCCGCGGCCCGAAGAAGAAGGGCGTCCGGTACTTCGGGCCCTACAGCCACGCCTGGGCGATCCGGGAGACCGTCGACCTGCTGCTGCGGGTGTTCCCGATGCGCTCGTGCAGCAAGGGCGTCTTCAACCGGCACCGCCAGATCGGCCGGCCCTGCCTGCTGGGCTACATCGGCAAGTGTTCCGCGCCCTGCACCGGTCAGGTGAGCCAGGACGAGCACCTCAAGATCGTGGAGGACTTCTCGGCGTTCCTGTCCGGCCAGACCACGACGTACGTGCGCCGGCTGGAGAAGGAGATGAAGGCCGCCGCGGCCGAGCTCGAGTACGAACGGGCAGCCAAGATCCGCGACGACCTGGCCGCGCTGGAGAAGGCGCTCGCCAAGAACGCGGTGGTCCTCGGCGATGGCACGGACACCGACGTGATCGCGCTGTCAGAGGATCCGCTCGAGGTCGCAGTACAGATCTTCTACGTCCGTGGCGGCCGGATCCGTGGTCAGCGGGGCTGGATCGCTGACAAGGCAGACGGGACGGCGACGACCGCGGACCTCGTCGAGAGGTTCATCCAGCAGACGTATGCGGGGGAGTCCGGCGACACGATCCCGCGGGAGATCCTGGTGCCGACCCTGCCGGAGGACCAGGAGGCTCTGACCGAGTGGCTTTCCGAGCTGCGCGGTTCGCGGGTCTCGATCCGGGTCCCGCAGCGCGGTGACAAGAAGGGCCTGATGGAGACCGTCGAGCGGAACGCGCTGCAGACGCTGACCATGCACAAAACCAAGCGGGCCAGCGATCTGACCACCCGAAACCAGGCGCTCGAGGAGATCCAGGCGGCCCTGGACCTGCCCGAGGCGCCGCTGCGGCTCGAGTGCTACGACGTGTCGAACCTGCAAGGCACCGAGGTGGTCGCGTCGATGGTGGTCTTCGAGGACGGCCTGCCGCGCAAGAGCGAGTACAGGCGGTTCGTGATCAAGGGCGTCGAGGGGCAGAACGACGTCGCCTCGATCGCCGAGGTGCTGACCCGGCGGTTCAAGCGGCTGCTCGATGAGCGCGGTACGAGTGTCGAGAGCGACGAGGACCCGACTGCCGGCCTGATCGACCCCGAGACCGGCCGGGCGAAGAAGTTCGCCTACACGCCGGGCCTGGTGGTCGTCGACGGTGGTCCGCCGCAGGTGGCCGCCGCGCGGCAGGCGATGGACGAGCTCGGCCTCGGCGACATCCCGGTCGTCGGTCTGGCCAAGCGACTGGAGGAGGTCTGGCTCCCTGACGACGAGGACCCCGTCATCTTCTCCCGTACTTCGGAGGGGCTCTACCTGCTGCAGCGCCTGCGCGACGAGGCACACCGGTTCGCCATCACGCACCACCGGAGCAGACGGTCCAAGTCGATGGTGGAGAGCGTGCTCGACGAGGTCCCCGGTCTAGGCGAGGTCCGCCGGAAGACCCTGCTGCGGCACTTCGGTTCGCTGAAGAAGTTGCGTCACGCCTCGGTGGACGAAGTCGCCGAACTGCCCGGTTTCGGACGTCGTACGGCGGAGTCCGTGGTCCTGGCGGTGAACTCAGCGGCAACTAAGGCCGACACAGGTCGCGCACCGGCCGTCAACACCGCCACCGGCGAGATACTGGACGATGACGCGCCGGTCGGCGTGCCGGACGGGGACCCAACGGGGAGATCTGAGAACTGATGGACGAGTCGAGCGGCAACCTCATCATCGTGTCGGGCATGTCCGGCGCGGGACGAAGTTCGGTCGCGGACGTGCTGGAGGACCTCGGCTGGTTCGTGGTCGACAACCTGCCGCCGATGTTCCTCACCACCATCGTGGAGCAGGTGGTAGGCACCGGCGCATCTCCGCGGCTGGCGGTGGTGGTCGACGTACGGACCGGGATGTTCTTCGACGAGCTCGGGTCGGCGCTGGAGGACCTGCGGGCCAAGGGATACCGCCCGCTCACGTTGTTCCTGGAGGCTTCGGACGACGTCATCGTGCGGCGGCAGGAGAGTGTGCGCAGACCGCATCCGTTGCAGGGCGAGGGCCGGCTGCTGACCGGGATCGAGCGCGAGCGTGAACTGCTCGGCGACATCCGGGCCGGCGCCGACCTGGTGATCGACACCTCGAACCTGAACATCCACCAGCTCGCCGCGAGGATCGTGAACGCCTTCGGCGACGAGGAGAACGTCGAGCTGCGGGCGACCGTGGTGTCGTTCGGCTTCAAGTACGGCATCCCCGTGGACGCGGACGTGGTGGCGGACATGCGCTTCGTGCCGAACCCGTACTGGCAGCCCGATCTGCGGCCGATGACCGGCCAGGACAAACCTGTGTCAGACTTCGTGCTCGGTCATCCGCTGGCCCAGCAGTTCCTGCAGAACTATGTGGACGTGCTGGACACGGTGCGGACCGGCTATCTGAACGAGGGCAAGCGGTTCGTCACGGTCGCGATCGGCTGCACCGGTGGGAAGCACCGGAGCGTCGCGATGGCCGAGGAGATCGCCAAACGGCTGCGCGAGAAGGGTTCACCGACGTTGGTCGTGCACAGGGACCTGGGGCGGGAGTGACCGCCTAGTGTCACGGGCTCCGCGAGTCGTCGCACTCGGCGGCGGGCATGGGCTGGCCGCCTCGTTGTCCGCCCTCCGCCACGTCACGGATCAGCTGACTGCCGTGGTGACGGTCGCCGACAACGGCGGCTCGTCCGGTCGGCTCCGCCGCGAGCTGGGCGTGCTGCCTCCAGGTGATCTGCGGATGGCGCTGGCCGCGTTGTGTCGCGACGACGAGTGGGGCCGCACCTGGGCCAGCGTGCTGCAGCACCGCTTCCGCAGCGACGGCGAGCTGCACGATCACGCGGTCGGCAACCTGCTCATCGTGGCGTTGTGGGAGCTGCTCGGCGAGGCGGTCGACGGTCTCGACTGGGTCGCGCGACTCCTTGGCGCGCAAGGCCGCGTGCTGCCGATGTCGGCCGTTCCGTTGGACATCACCGCGCGCGTGATCGGCCTGGATCCCTTGCATCCCGAGGTGATCACCGAGATCAGGGGCCAGGCCGAGGTGGCGACCACCGAGGGGCAGGTAGTGGACGTCGCACTCGATCCGGCCGACCCTCCGGCCTGCCCGGAAGCCCTGGTCGCGATCGCGGAGGCCGACTGGGTCGTGGTCGGCCCGGGGTCGTGGTTCACCTCGGTGATCCCGAACTTGCTCGTCCCGGCGCTGTCCCGCGGCCTTCAGGAGACCCAGGCGCGCAGACTGCTGACGTTGAACCTCGGCGAACAGAAGGGTGAGACCGACGGCTTCTCCCCGGAGACCCACCTCGAGGTATTGGCCGCGCATGCGCCGGACCTGCGGATCGACGTAGTACTGGCTGACGAGGACCATGTGCCGGACCCCGCGTCGTTGCGCCGTACGGCGGAGTCGCTGGGCGCGGAGCTGGTGATCGCCGACATCGCCGACGACCACCGCCACCTCCACCACGACCCGGTTAAACTCGCCAAGATCTACCGCGAGATCTTCGCCTGACCCGGTTCCAGAAGGACGCCCACTTCCAGAAGCAGGCCCACCTCCAGAAGCGGGCCCACCTCCAGAAGCGGGCCGACTTCGGGAAGCCGGTCTACTTCCGGAAGATCGGCTGCCTGTCCGCGTTGTAGCCGTCGACGGGGTTGTGCACGTTCGAGTCGAACCGCGCGACCTCCCGATCGCGGGAGTCGTAGAAGACGGCCGTGCATATCCTGACCCCCGCCCCACCACCCCGGTCAGGTGCATATCCTGACCCCCGCCCCACCACCCCGGTCAGGTGCATATCCTGACCCTCGCCCCGCCATCCCGGTTCAGGTCGGCCGTAACGGGGAACGGGGTCGGGGAGTTGGATCGGTGCGGGCACGAGGGTCTTTGACAGCAGTGGGAGGATTCCCTACATGGCGATGACAGCACAGGTGAAGTCCGAGCTGACCAGCATCCAGGTCACCAAGCCCTGTTGCCGCAAGGCCGAGGTCTCCTCCGTGCTGCGGTTCGCGGGCGGGCTGCACATCGTGTCCGGCCGGATCGTGGTCGAGGCCGAGCTGGACAGCGGTGCCGCGGCCCGGCGGCTCCGCAAGGACATCGCCGAGATCTTCGGGCACCCGTCGGACGTCGTGGTGATCTCCCCATCGGGGATCCGCAAGCAGACCAAGTACGTCGTGCGCGTCGTCCGCGACGGTGACGCCCTGGCGCGGCAGACGGGCCTCGTGGACAACCGCGGCCGCCCGGTCCGGGGTCTTCCCCCGGCAGTGGTGTCGGGGGCGTCCTGCGACGCCGTGGCGGCCTGGCGTGGAGCCTTCCTCGCGCACGGCTCGCTGACCGAGCCCGGCCGCTCCTCGTCGCTGGAGGTGACCTGCCCGGGCCCCGAGGCGGCGCTGGCGCTCGTGGGTGCCGCGCGGCGCCTCGGTATCGGTTCGAAGGCGCGGGAAGTCCGCAATGTGGACCGCGTCGTGATCCGCGACGGCGACGCGATCGGTGCGCTGCTGACCCGTCTCGGCGCGCACGAGTCGGTGCTGGCGTGGGAGGAGCGCCGGATGCGGCGCGAGGTCCGCGCGACCGCGAACCGGCTCGCGAACTTCGACGACGCGAACCTGCGCCGGTCCGCGCGCGCAGCTGTTGCCGCCGGTGCACGGGTCGAGCGGGCGCTGGAGATCCTCGGTGACGATGTCCCGGATCACCTGCAGGTGGCGGGAAAGCTGCGGCTGGAGCACAAGCAGGCCAGCCTCGAGGAGCTCGGCCAGCTGCACGAGCCGGCGCTGACCAAGGACGCGGTGGCGGGCCGGATCCGGCGGCTGCTGGCGATGGCCGACAAGCGCGCGTCCGACCTCGGCATCCCCAACACCGAGGCGAACCTCACCCCCGACATGCTCGACCCCGCCTGACCCGGATCACCTCGGGTTGTCCGGTGGTCACTGGTCATGAGTGGATGTAACCAGTGGGCCGGGTGGGCGGTTGGGCTAGTGTTTCGGGTGCTAGCAGTACTGCTCGGAGCCACTTTTGAGGAGACGTAGTCCCGTGACCGTTCGCGTAGGTATCAACGGCTTCGGCCGGATCGGCCGTAACTTCTTCCGCGCCGTACAGGCGTCCGGTGCCGACATCGAGGTCGTCGCCGTCAATGACTTGACCGACAACCAGACCCTGGCCCACCTGCTGAAGTACGACTCGATCCTGGGCCGCTTCCCCGGTGACGTGTCCGCGACCGAGACCGACATCAGCGTCAGCGGTCACACCTTCAAGGCGTTCGCCGAGCGCGACCCCGCGAACCTGAAGTGGTCTGATGTGGGCGCCGACATCGTGATCGAGTCGACCGGCTTCTTCACCGACGCCACCAAGGCCAAGACGCACGCCGACAACGGCGCCAAGAAGGTCATCATCTCCGCCCCGGCGAAGAACGAGGACCTGACCGTGGTGATGGGCGTGAACCACGAGCTGTACGACGCCGACCAGCACACGGTCATCTCGAACGCCTCCTGCACCACGAACTGCCTCGCGCCGATGGCCAAGGCCATCCACGACGAGTTCACCATCCAGCAGGGCCTGATGACGACGATCCACGCGTACACCCAGGACCAGAACCTGCAGGACGGTCCGCACCCGGACCTGCGCCGCGCCCGCGCCGCCGCGCTGAACATCGTGCCGACCTCGACCGGTGCCGCCAAGGCGATCGGCCTGGTCCTGCCGGAGCTCAAGGGCAAGCTGGACGGCTACGCGCTGCGCGTGCCGGTGCCGACCGGTTCGGCCACCGACCTGACCATCACCGTCGGCCGTGAGACCTCGGTCGAAGAGGTCAACGCCGCGGTCAAGGCCGCCGCAGAGGGTGGGCTGAAGGGCTACCTGAAGTACACCGAGGACCCGATCGTGTCGACCGACATCGTCACCGACCCGGCCTCCTGCATCTTCGACGCCGGCCTGACCAAGGTGCTCGGCAACCAGGTGAAGGTCGTCGGCTGGTACGACAACGAGTGGGGCTACTCCAACCGCCTCGTCGACCTCGTCACCTACGTCGGCGCCTCGCTCTGACGTTCCTTCCCCACAGCTTGCGTCCGAGGGAGCCCTGGTGCCTCTTCGGGCGCAAGCCTGTTCGACAGAGGATTGCTGAACTGTGAAGACGATCGAAGACCTGGGTGATGTCGCGGGGCTGCGGGTGCTGGTGCGCTCGGACCTGAACGTGCCCATCGACGGTGAGAAGATCGGCGACGACGGCCGCATCCGCGCCAGCGTGCCGACCCTGGTGAAGCTGGCCAGGGCCGGTGCCAAGGTGATCGTGACCGCGCACCTCGGCCGTCCGAAGGGCAAGCCGAACCCGGAGTTCAGCCTCGCCCCGGTCGCCAAGCGGCTGGGCGAGCTGCTGCAGCCCGAGGGCATCAAGGTGCACTTCGCCACCGACGTGACCGGCGACAGCGCACAGGAGAGCGTCCAGGAGCTGGACGAGGGCGAGGTGCTGCTGCTCGAGAACGTCCGGTTCGACCCGCGCGAGGAGAGCAAGGACGACGACGAGCGCAAGGCGCTGGCCGAGGAGCTCGCCGGTCTGGCGGACGTGTTCGTCAGCGACGGTTTCGGCGTGGTCCACCGCAAGCAGGCCAGCGTGTACGACGTGGCGCGTCTGCTTCCGCACGCGGCCGGCGACCTGGTCCTGGCCGAGGTCAACGTGCTGAAGAAGCTCACCGAGGACCCGGCCCGCCCGTACGTCGTCGTACTGGGTGGCGCGAAGGTGTCCGACAAGCTGGCCGTGATCGACAACCTGCTCGCCAAGGCGGACAAGCTGCTGATCGGTGGCGGCATGGTGTTCACCTTCCTCAAGGCCCAGGGCTTCGAGGTCGGCAAGAGCCTGCTCGAGGAGGACCAGCTCGACGCGGTCAGGGGCTACCTGGAGACCGCGAAGGCCAAGGGTGTCGAGATCGTGCTGCCGACCGACATCGTGGTCGCACCCGAGTTCAAGGCGGACGCACCGGCCACGGTCGTCGCCGCGGACGCGATCCCGGCCGACCAGCTCGGCCTGGACATCGGCCCCGACTCCGGCAAGGCGTTCGCCGCCGAGATCGCCGGTGCGCACACCGTCTTCTGGAACGGCCCGATGGGTGTCTTCGAGATGGAGCCGTTCGCCGGGGGGACCAAGGCCGTCGCGCAGGCGTTGACCGAGGTCGACGGGCTCAGCGTGGTGGGTGGTGGCGACTCGGCCGCCGCGGTCCGGCAGCTAGGCTTCGCCGACGACCAGTTCGGGCACATCTCCACCGGTGGTGGCGCGTCGCTCGAATACCTCGAGGGCAAAGAGCTCCCGGGTCTCGCTGTGCTGGAAGAGGACTGACACCTGATGGCTGACAACACCGCTCGCAGGGTTCTGATGGCGGGCAACTGGAAGATGAACGTCAACCATGTCGAGGCCGTGCACCTGCTGCAGAAGCTGAGCTGGACCCTGCAGGACAAGAAGCACGACTTCGAGCGGGTAGAGGTCGCGGTGCTTCCGCCGTACACCGACATCCGCAGCGTGCAGACGCTCGTCGACGGTGACCGGATGAAGATCGTGTACGGCGCGCAGGACGTTTCCCAGCACGACGAGGGTGCGTACACCGGCGAGATCTCGGCGAACATGCTCACCAAGCTCGGCTGCACCTACACGCTGGTCGGGCACTCCGAGCGCCGGCAGTACCACCACGAGGACGACGCGCTGGTCAACGCCAAGGCCGCCAAGGCGCTGGAGAAGGGACTCGTCCCGATCGTCTGTGTGGGTGAGGGGCTGGAGGTCCGCAAGGAGGGCAGGCACGTCGAGCACACGCTCGCCCAGCTGGACGCCGCGTTGGCCGGCCTCAAGCAGGACGACGTCCGCAAGGTCGTCATCGCCTACGAGCCGGTCTGGGCGATCGGCACCGGCGAGGTGGCCACCCCGGAGGACGCGCAGGAGGTCGGCGCCGCGATCCGGGGCCGGCTGGAGGAGACGATCTCACCCGCCGTGGCCGACTCGGTACGGATTCTTTACGGGGGGTCGGTGAAGATGAGCAGCGCAGGTGGCATCATGGCCCAGCCGGATATCGACGGCTGCCTGGTAGGCGGAGCAAGCCTCAAGGTGGACGAGTTCGCCGGTATCTGCCGTTACCTGGACCTTCAGTTAGGCTACTCCTCGTGATTCTCGCTTTCTCGATCGTCGTCGTCATCTGCAGCCTGATCCTCACGCTGCTCGTGCTGCTGCACAAAGGCCGCGGTGGCGGTCTTTCCGACCTGTTCGGTGGCGGGGTCTCGTCCAGTCTGGGCGGATCCTCGGTCGCCGAGCGGAACCTCGACCGGATCACGATCGGCGTCGGGCTGATCTGGTTCGCGGCCATCGTCGCGCTCGGCCTGCTGTACAAGCTCGGCTGAGAGGGGAGTAGCTCCCGTGGCTGGTGGTGGCAGCGCAATTCGTGGTAGCCGGGTCGGCGCCGGACCGATGGGCGAGGCGGAGCGCGGCGACACCGCGCCCCGGCAACGCATCGTGTTCTTCTGTGCCAACGGGCACGAGACCGCGACGGTGTTCGCCGTCGAGGCGGCCATCCCGGAGGCTTGGGACTGTCCGAGGTGCGGTCTACCGACCAGCACCGACGTCAACAACCCACCGCCCCCGCCGAAGATCGAGCCGTACAAGACGCACCTGGCCTACGTGAAGGAACGCCGCAGCGAGCAGGAAGCCGCCGAGATCCTCGAAGAGGCCCTCGAGAAGCTCCGTGCCCGGCGTGCCCGCGGCGAGGTCATCTTCTGATTCACCCGAAGGCCCGGGCAGTCCAGCACACAGGACCGCCCGGGCCTTCGGCATGCCCTACGGGTCGTGACCGGCCCCCACCTGCCGTCAGGTGCGTGGGGCCCGGATGTTGTCGGGGATCTCCGAGGCGGCGGATTCGTCCAGGAGCCAGAGAGTGCGGCTCAGGCCCTTGACGGCCGCGGCCGGGATCTGCGGCCGACCTGCGCCGGACAGGGCGAGGCGAACCGCCTTGGCCTTGTCCTCCCCGGACACCACGAACCACACCTCGTGCGCCCGCGACAACGCCGGGAACGTGAGCGAGATCCTCGTCGGCGGCGGCTTAGGCGACCCGTGTACAGCAACCACGGGCCGGTCGTCGACCTGCAACGCGGGATGCTCGGGGAACAGCGACGCCACGTGCCCGTCCGGACCGACACCGAGCATCAGCACGTCGAACGTCGGCACCCCGTCGCGGTCACCCGGACCAGCCACGGCAGCGAGCTCGGCAGCGTAGGCGTCGGCGGCTTCCTCAGCCGTCTGACCGGTGTCAGCCGGCATCGGATGCACCCGGGCTGGATCGACCTCGACGTGCGACAACAACGCCTCCCGGGCCTGGGTTTCATTGCGTTCGGGGTCGCCGTCGGGCAGGAATCGCTCGTCGCCCCACCAGAACTCCACCCGGCCCCAGTCGATCGCGCTGCGAGCGGGTGACTCCGCCACGGCCCGGTAGACGGCGGCAGCGACGCGACCGCCGGTGAGCACCACCTGCGCGATCTCGCCGCTGCTCTGGACATCGACCAGCCGGGTGATGAAGCGGGCCGCGACGGCGTGGGCGAGACCCTCGGCGTCGCGGTTGACCAGGACCGTGGGCGAACTCATGACCGCCCAGCCACCCTCTTGCCCGCGCTCTTCTTGGCGGCGACCCTCTTGCTCGCGGTCTTCTTCGACGCTGCCGTCTTCTTGGACGCCGCGGTCTTCTTGGACGCCGACGTCTTCTTCGAGGCCGCGGTCTTCTTCGTGGCAGCGGCAGGGGCGGTCGACTTCGAAGCAGCGACCTTCTTCGTCGTGGAGGAAGCCCCCTTCTCAGCGGCTACGGACTTCGCGGCAGGACTGTCCTGCTTCGAGGTCGCGGTCTTCCGCGCGCCGCGCGTCTTCCCAGCCGCCTTCGCCTGCAGCGATCGGGAGGCGGCCTTGCCCTTGACCGCCGTACGTTCGGCGGCCTTCTCCGCGGCGCCCTGAGCAGAACGGCGATCCGCCGAGCTGACCGTCTTCGCCTCGGCCGGCATCTTCTCCCGCTCGACCATGCACCCCAACGTCTGCGCGTACACGTCGTCCGGGTCCAGTCGCCGCAGTTCCTCGGACAACAACTCGGACGTCGTACGCCGCTTCAACGCCACCGGCCGGTCGGGCTGACCCGGAATGCTGAAGGTCGCCACCGCCCCGTCCGGTCGGGTCAGCGCGATCGGACCAGCCGGTGTGAACATCCGTACTGCGGTGATGCCCGGCCCGCGGGAGGTCCTCTGCTCCACGGGTACGCCGAGCCGGCACTGCAGCCAGGCGGCCATCAGGTCCGCGCTCGCGTTGCCCTTGGCAGACACGACCTCGGCACCTCTGACCTTGGTCGGGTACTGGTCCAGTGCGGCGGCCATCAACGCACGCCAAGGCGTCAACCGCGTCCAGGCGAAGTCCGTGTCGCCGGGTTCGTAACCCTCGGCTCGGGCGATGAAGGCATCGGCGGCCCGGCGGGTCGCCGCGGCATCCGTGACGCGACGCCGACCCAACTGGCCCAGCGGGTCCTCGGCAGGCGCCTTCGGCCCGCCGCCCGGCCACCACACGATGACGGGGGAGTCTGGCAGCAGGAGCGGGATGATGACCGACTCCGGCACCTTGGCGAGCTCGCCGTGCAGCCGGAGCAGCACGGCCTCACCGGGGATGCCTTCGCCGACCCGGACCTCCGCGTCCAGGCCGCCCTCGCCGCGGCCGGGCCGCAGGATCGCCACCAGGACACGGGACGGGTGTTCCCGGCCGGCCTCGTTCGCGGCCTTCATCGCGTCGTGGTGGGACGCCTCGTCGACGACCACCACGACCGTGCCGACCATGCCCATCGCCGGCGAGCCCGCGTTGCGGCGGGCCTTGAGCAACGCCGACGCGATCTCGCTAGACGTGGTGCGGGTGAGATCGATGATCATGGCCGCCTCCAGGCGCGTCCGTCGCGGGCGAGCATCTCGAAGGCGGATTGCGGGCCCCAGCTACCGGACGGGTACTGCTCCGGCTTGCCGTGCTCGGCCCAGTAGTTGATCACCGGGTCGAGGATCTTCCAGCCCAGCTCCACCTCGGTGTGTTGCGGGAACAGCGGCGGATCACCGAGCAGGACGTCGAGGATGAGCCGCTCGTAGGCCTCGGGGGACGACTCGGTGAACGACCCGCCGTACGCGAAGTCCATGTTCACGTCGCGGATCTCCATCATCGTGCCCGGCACCTTCGCGCCGAACCGCATGGTGATGCCCTCGTCCGGCTGGATCCGCATCACCAGGGCGTTCTGGCCAAGCTCCTCGGTCTCCGTCTGGCTGAACGGCAGGTGGGGTGCGCGCTTGAACATCACGGCGACCTCGGTGACGCGACGGCCGAGGCGCTTGCCCGTGCGCAGGTAGAACGGCACACCGGCCCAGCGGCGGGTGTCCACGTCGACGCGCAGGGCTGCGAACGTCTCGGTCTTGGAGTCCGGCGGGATCCCGTCCTCCTCCAGATAGCCCTTCACCTTGACGCCACCCGCCCAGCCGGCGGAGTACTGACCGCGGGCGGTGTGCTGGTCGAGTCGCTCCGGCAGCTTCACCGCTGCCAGCACCTTCTTCTTCTCCTGCCGCAGCGACCAGGCGTCGAAGCTGACGGGCTCCTCCATCGCGGTGAGCGCGAGCAGTTGCAGCAGGTGGTTCTGGATCACGTCACGGGCGGCGCCGATGCCGTCGTAGTACCCGGCGCGGCCACCGATGCCGATGTCCTCGGCCATGGTGATCTGCACGTGGTCGACGTAGTGGCTGTTCCAGACCGGCTCGAACATGGAGTTGGCGAAGCGCACCGCCAGCATGTTCTGGACGGTCTCCTTGCCCAGGTAGTGGTCGATCCGGAACACGGCCTCGGGCGGGAACACCGACTCGACCACACGGTTCAGCTCGCGGGCGCTCTTCAGGTCGTGGCCGAACGGCTTCTCGATCACCACCCGCCGCCAGGAGCCCGGCCTCTCCTCGGTCAGCCCGTGCTCCGACAGTTGCCGGACGACCTCCGGGAACAGTCCCGGCGGGATCGACAGGTAGAACGCGTGGTTGCCGCCGGTGCCGCGGTTGACGTCCAGCTCCTCCACGGTCTCCCGCAGCCGCTCGAACGCGGCGTCGTCGGTCAGGTCACCCGGCACGAACCGGAACCCCTCGGCGAGCTGCTGCCAGACCTCCTCGCGGAACGGCGTCCGCGCGTGCTCCTTGACCGAGTCGTGCACGATCTGCGCGAAGTCCTGGTTGGAGAAGTCGCGCCGGGCGAACCCGACGAGCGCGAAACCCGGCGGCAGCAGGCCGCGGTTGGCCAGGTCGTAGACGGCCGGCATCAGCTTCTTGCGCGCCAGGTCGCCGGTGACACCGAAGATCACCAGGCTGCAAGGTCCGGCGATCCGCGGAAGGCGCTTGTCCTGGGGATCCCGGAGCGGGTTCACCGGACGGGGCGCCAGCTCTTCATCGAGCTCTGCGGTCATGTGCCGCTTTCCTCCGACTTATCGTGTGCGTCGAGTAGGGAGATCAACTGCTGTACTCCGGCGGCCGGGTCGGTCAGGTGCAACCGCAGCACCGGGCGACCGCGATCCGCCAGTACCTTGGCGTCTCCGGTTGCCTGCGCGGAGATGAGGGTGCCGAAGGTGAACGGCCGGTCCGGGATCTCGACGTCGATCGACTCCGAACCGGTGATCTGCAGGAAGACGCCCTGCGGGTGGCCGCCCTTGTGGTACTGGCCGGTGGAATGCAAGAACCGCGGGCCCCAGCCGAAGGTGACGGGACGGCCGGTGCGGGTGGCCAGCGCGGGCCGGATCGCCATCAGGTTCTCGTCGCGCTCGGAGTCCAGGTACGCCATGACTGCGAGGTACCCATCGGCGGCGAGCTTGCTCAGGAGGGAGTCGATCGCACCCTGCACGCTGTCGATGCCGTCCAGCAGGCCCTCGGTGGCGCGGACCTCGACGACACCGTCGGTGAAGGCGGCAGGCTCCGGCTCGGGCTGTGCGTCCAGCAGACCTCGTGCGGCCTGCTTGGCGCTCTCCACGTCCGGCTGGTCGAACGGGTTGATCCCCAGCAGGTAGCCGGCCACAGCAGTAGCCGTCTCCCACAGCAGGAACTGCCCGCCAAGCGACCCCGACGTCAGAGCGGTCGGTACGTCGCTGGTGGCCTTGTCCGCGAGTAGTGCGTGGACGATGTCCGGCAGGTTGTTGTGGAGCTCAGGCGCGTGCATGCCCTTCACAGCGACAGGCAACACCCCCGTGCCGTTCTTGCCGGTGCTCTCAGCGATCAGTTGCTCGGCCCAGTCGGGGAAGCCGACGATGTCCGAGCCGTCCGATGCCACGATGGCCTTGTCCCGCCCAGGACTGGCAGCCAGTACTGCGCCCAGCAGCAGCGCAGGGTTGTCCGCGGAGTCGGCCTGAAGCGCGGGTGCTGCCTCAGCGGCCTGGTCGAGCAGTTCGGCCACATCGGCCCCGGCCAGAGCCGAGGGAACCAGGCCGAACGCTGTCAGGGCGCTGTAGCGGCCGCCGACGTGCGGGTCGGCCAGGAAGGTCTTCCGGTAGCCCTCGTCCTCCGAGAGCTTCTGAAAGGGTGAGCCCGGGTCGGTGACGACGACGATCCGCGAAGGCGCGTCGATCCCGGCGTCGGTGAACGCCTTGATGAACACCCGGCGCTGGCTGTCGGTCTCGACCGTGCCGCCGGACTTGCTCGACACCACCAGGACAGTGCGCTGGAGGTCGCCGGCAAGCGCCCGTGCGATCACGCTCGGGTTGGTCGAGTCCAGTACTACGAGCTCGACCCCGGCCGTCCGGGTGATCACCTCGGGAGCCAGCGAGGAACCGCCCATCCCGGCCAGCACGATCCGGTCCAGGCCCTCCGACCGCAGATCCGCCTGCAGCGCCTCGAGCTCGGCGAGCAGCGGCCGCGACGTCTCGTGCAGGTCGACCCAGTTCAGCCGGACGGAGGCCTCGGACTCGGCCTCCGGACCCCAGATGCTGGCGTCCTTGGCGGCGATCCGGGAGGCGATCTTCTCCGACACCAGCCGGTCGATCGTCTCCGTCCAGTCGCCGTTCTCGGTGCGAACGGTGGGGGTGCTCACTTTGCGGCCGCCTTCTTCAGGGCCGAGGTGACGGTGTCCTGCAGTTCGGTCCAGGACGCCTCGAACTTGCTCACACCCTCGTCCTCGAGCACCTGCACGACCTGGTCGTAGGAGATACCCAGCCCTTCGAGGTCCGCGATCACCTTGCGGGCCTCGTCGTAAGTGCCGCGCACGGTGTCACCCTTGACCTCGCCGTGGTCGGCGAAGGCGTCGATGGTTGCCTGCGGCATCGTGTTGACCACGCCGCTGGTGACCAGCTCCTCGACGTACATGGTGTCCTTGTACGACGGGTCCTTGACGCCGGTGGACGCCCACAGCGGGCGCTGCGGCTTGGCGCCGACGGTCTCGATCTCGCGCCAGCGGTCGGTTGCGAAGACCTCTTCGTACACCTCGAAGGCGAGCCGTGCGTTGGCGATCGCGGCCTTGCCCTTCAGGGCCTTCGCCTCATCGGTTCCGATGGCATCGAGCCGCTTGTCGACCTCGGTGTCGACCCGGCTGACGAAGAAGGAAGCCACGCTGCCCAGCTTGGTGACGTCGTGGCCGTTGTCGATCGCCTTCTCGACACCGGTCAGGAACGCGTCCGCGACGGCCTTGTAGCGGTCCAGCGAGAAGATCAGCGTCACGTTCACGCTGATGCCTTCCGCTAGCGTCGCCGTGATCGCCGGGATGCCCTCCTTGGTGGCCGGGATCTTGATGAAGACGTTCTCCCGTCCGACGATCTCCCACAGCTCCTTGGCCTGGTTGATCGTCTTCTCGGTGTCCCGGGCGAGACCGGGCTCGACCTCGATCGAGACCCGGCCGTCGACGCCGTCCGTGTCGTCGTACACCGGCTTGAAGAGGTCGGCGGCGTCGCGGACGTCGCCGGTGGTGATGACCCGGATCGCCTCGTCGGTGGACACGCCCTCGGCGGCCAGCCGGGCCACCTGCTCGGCGTACGCGCCGGCGTCGGAGATCGCCTTGGCGAAGATCGTCGGGTTGGTGGTCACCCCGCTGACGTGCTGGTCATGGATCATGCCTTCCAGGTTGCCGCTGGTCAGCCGCTGCCGGGACAGGTCGTCCAGCCAGATGGAGACGCCTGCGTCGACTAGTTCCTTCAAACGATCAGTCATGGTCCGAAGCCTCCGGATGTTCTGTTGTGGGTTGTTCAGTTGCGCTCGTTGGTGGCGTCGGCGTCCGGGTCGGCGCTCACACTCGGATCGTCGCCGGGCCCGACCGGACCCGCGGCTGCGCGACCGGCCGGAGCACCGGAGCCACCGAGCTCGGCGGCTGCGGCGATGCTGTCCCTGGCGGCCTGTACGACGGCGTCGGCGGTGATGCCGAACTCCTTGTACAGCACCTTGTAGTCGGCCGAAGCACCGAAGTGCTCCAGGCTCACGATGCGCCCGGCGTCACCGACGATCTCGCGCCAGCCCTGCGCGACGCCGGCCTCGACCGACACCCGGGCCCGGATCGCGGGCGGGATGACCTCGTCGCGGTAGGCGGAGTCCTGCTCGTCGAACCATTCACGGCTGACCATCGAGACGACCCGGGCCTTGATGCCCTCCTCGGCCAGCTTCGTCCGGGCCTCGACCGCGAGCTGCAGCTCGGAGCCGGTGCCGATCAGGACGACGTCCGGGGTGCCATCGGCATCGATCAGGGTGTAGCCACCCTTGGCCACGTTCTCCGTGGTCGCGAAGCCGTCAGTACCGCGCGGGAAGGTCGGCACGTTCTGCCGGGTCAGCGCGAGACCGGCCGGCCGGTCGGTGTGCTCCAGTACCGCGGCCCAGGCAGCCGCGGTCTCGTTGGCATCAGCGGGGCGAACCACGTCGAGGCCGGGGATCGCCCGCAGTGCCGCCAGCTGCTCCACCGGCTGGTGGGTCGGGCCGTCCTCGCCGAGGCCGATCGAGTCGTGCGTCCAGACGTAGGTGACGGGGAGCTTCATCAGCGCGGCCAGCCGGACCGCCGGGCGCATGTAGTCGCTGAAGATGAGGAACGTGCCGCCGTACGGGCGGGTGCCGCCGTGCAGGGTGATCCCGTTCAGGGTCGAGCCCATCGCGTGCTCACGGATGCCGAAGTGCAGCACGCGGCCGTACTCGTTGCCCTGGAACTCCTTGGTGGCGTGCTCGGCCGGGATGAACGACGGCTCACCCTTCGGGGTCGTGTTGTTCGAACCGGCCAGGTCGGCCGAACCGCCCCAGAGCTCGGGCAGCACCGGCGCGAGCTTGGTGAGCACCTCGCCGGAGGCGGCCCGGGTGGCGACACCCTTCGGGTCGGCCTCCCAGCTGGGCAGTGCGTCCTTCCAGCCGGCCGGCAGCTCGCGCTTCTCCAGCCGGGCGAAGAGCGCAGCGCGCTCCGGCGCCGCGGCTGCCCAGGCCTCGAACTTCTTCGTCCACTCCGCCTGGAGTGCCTTGCCCCGATCGATGGCGTGCCGGGTGTGGTCGATGATGTCCGCGGCGACGTCGAAGCTCTTCTCCGGGTCGAAGCCCAGGATCTTCTTGGTCGCGGCCACCTCTTCGGCCCCTGCGGCCGAGCCGTGGATCTTGCCGGTGTTCTGCTTGTTCGGTGCCGGCCAGCCGATGATCGTGCGCAGCCGGATGAAGGTCGGCTTGTCGGTGACCGCGTTCCCGGCCAGGATCGCGTCGTACAGCGCCTCGACGTCCTCCTCATAGCCGGTGCCGCCGTTGGTCCAGTCGACGTCATGGACGTCCCAGCCGTACGCCGCGTAGCGGGCCGCGACGTCCTCGGAGAACGCGATGTTGGTGTCGTCCTCGATCGAGATCCGGTTGTCGTCGTAGATCAGCGTCAGGTTGCCCAGCTTCTGGTGGCCGGCCAGCGAGGAGGCCTCCGAGGAGACGCCCTCCTCCAGGTCGCCGTCCGAGGCGATCGCGTAGATGTGGTGGTCGAACAGGCTCTCGCCCTTGGCCGTCTCCGGGTCGAACAGGCCGCGCTCGCGGCGGCTGGCCATCGCCATCCCGACCGCGTTCCCGACACCCTGGCCGAGCGGACCGGTGGTGGTCTCGACGCCCTTGGTGTGGCCGTGCTCCGGGTGGCCCGGGGTCAGGCTGCCCCAGGTCCGCAGCGCCTTGAGGTCGTCCAGCTCGAGACCGTACCCGGCGTAGTAGAGCTGGATGTAGAGGGTGAGGCTGGAGTGTCCGGCGGACAGCACGAACCGGTCGCGACCGGCCCAGGTCGGGTCGGCCGGGTTGTGCCGCATCACCTTCTGGTACAGCAGATACGCGGCGGGGGCGAGGCTCATCGCAGTACCGGGGTGGCCGTTGCCGACCTTCTCCACAGCATCCAGCGCGAGCACCCGCACGGTGTCGACCGCGCGCTTGTCGAGCTCGGTCCAGTCAAGCTTGGGGCTGGTCTTCTCCGTCACGCCGGCGGCGCTCCTCTCGATGGCTGCGAACACTCCGTCTGGTCGGTGTCCAGGGGCTGTCCGGGCCTGGCTCTCCCACGCCTTGCGCGCCCCCGCGCACCACCGTGAGCGAGCCTACTCGCCTGCTCCGGCTCAAACCCTCCATACCTCGGCAACCCGGCTTGTCCCCACCTTGTTCCCAGGTCCGGCCGCCCGTCTGCCATGTCACACAGTTCCCGGTGGCGTCCTTCTCATTCCTGCCCTGCCTCTTATCCCATGCCTTGATTACCGCAGCCCGACGACCGCGTTACCGCGGTGGCGCGGTTGGCCGTCAGACTGCCGTTCGCGCCGGCCGCCAGGGCTGCCCAGTGGCTGCGTGTGGGTGGGTGCGTGGGACTCCTACGGGCAGTCGTAGACTGTCGAACCGTCAGCGCCGCAACCGGCGTCATCCCACTCAGTTCGAGGTGTTCGTGACGGCCGTCGACCCGCGTCCAACCGCGACGACGTCGTACCCGGCGCCGCTGCCGACCGACGCATCCCTGCAGCTCGAGCAGTCTCAGGAGATGACCAGCCCGTCGGTGCGCGACGTGATCAAGGCGTACGTCGGTCTGACCAAGCCGCGCATCATCGAGCTCCTGCTGATCACGACCGTGCCGGTGATGTTCCTGGCCGCGGGCGGCGTTCCGGGGCTCGGGGTGGTCGCGGCGACCCTGGTGGGCGGCATCCTCGCCGCCGGCAGCGCCAACACCATCAACTGCGTGCTCGACCGCGACATCGACGAGCAGATGCGCCGCACCCGCCGCCGGCCGCTCCCGCGGCACGCGGTCAGTCCGCGCTCGGCGACGATCTTCGGGGTCGCGCTGGGCATCCTGGCCACGCTCGAGCTCGGCCTGCTGGTCAACTGGCTCTCGTCGATCCTGGCCCTGGCGGCGAACGCGTTCTACGTCTTCGGCTACACGATGATCCTGAAGCGCCGGACCGTCCAGAACATCGTGTGGGGCGGTATCGCCGGCTGTTTCCCGACCCTGATCGGCTGGACCTCGGTCACCAACGAACTGGCCTGGACCCCGCTTGTCCTGTTCGGCGTGGTCTTCTTCTGGACCCCGCCGCACACCTGGGCGCTGGCGATGCGCTACCGCGAGGACTACGCGTCGGTCGACGTCCCCATGCTCCCGGTGGTGGCGACACCGGTCGCCACGGCGCGTCAGATCCTTGCATACAGCATCGTCATGGTGATCACCTCGCTCGTGCTCTGGCCGGTCGCCGACACTGGCTTCGTCTACCCGCTGGCAGCCGTGATCCTGGGCGTGGTCTTCCTCCGCGAAGCCTTCGCTCTGCTCGCCCGGGCCCACACCGGAGCCGAAGGCGCAGCCCTCCGCCCGATGCGCCTGTTCCACTTCTCCAACATCTATCTCGCCCTGCTTTTCATTGCCGCGGCCATCGATCCGCTGCTGCACTGATCCCCGCGGGCCCCACCCGAGGGGTTGCCCCCTGAAGTTGTTGGTTGCCCCCTGAGATTTTCGTGGGGCAACCCACCAGCTGAAGGGCCAACCCACCAGCTGAAGGGCCAACCCACCATCTGGAGGGCCAACCTCGGCGCGAGGGATGGTTGCTGGGGGCATCGAAGAGGTGCACGAGGTGTGAAGGTGCTGATACGGAGCGTTGCAAGTAGGCGGTCGCCCGCGGGCGGTCCACGGATCGGTGGGGAGTCGGCCCGTTGACCTGTTGGGATCCCGGTGTTGCCATGGAGGGTCGGTGGAATCGTTCCACGCTGGGGAGGACGGGACGCAAGGGGGCACGTCGTGGGGGTCGCAAAAGCACGTATAGCGGCGGTATCCGCCGTAGCACTCGTCAGCACCGCTGTGCTCGCAGCCGGACCAGCTGGGGCCACTGGTGACGGCCGTAGCCACGGTCAAAGCCTCAAACCGGTCGTGACCAAGCTCAACGGGCCTCGCGGAGTCGCACTCACGAAGGACGGCAGCAAGGTCGTCTACAGCGTGGGCGACGGGACTGTGTACCAAGCCTCGGCCTACGGCACGAACAAACACATCAAGAAGCTGGGCAAGGTCCAGGGCGCCGGCGGCATCGCGCCTGCGGTCGACACCAACGCCTGGGGTACGACGTACGCGCTGACTGGTGCCGGTGTAGGGGGGCCTGGAAGCAAGCCCCCGAAGGGTGGCCAGACGTTGTACAAGCTGCGGCCGGGCAAGTCGCCGGTGAAGGTCGCGAACATCGCCAAGTACCAGGCGCACGACCCCGACCCGTACAACCGGGCCGACAGCCCGACGGAATCCAACCCGTTCGGCGTCGCGGCCCTGAAGGACGGCACGGTGCTCGTGTCCGATGCCGCCAACAACGACCTGCTCAGGGTCTGGCCGAACGGCCATATCCAGACGGTGGCGCGGCTCAAGCCGCGGTGGGTCAAGGTCCCGTCCGGTCTGAAGGGCGCGCCTCCTGCCGGGTCGAACTTCCTGGCCGAAGCGGTCGCGACCTCAGTGACCGTCGGTTCGGACGGTTACTACTACGTAGGCGAGCTCCGGGGCTTCCCGGCCACGCCTGGTACGTCGGAGATCTGGCGGATCAAGCCGGGATCGAAGGGCGCGGTGTGCGACCCGAAGCATCCGTACAAGGGCAACTGTCAGCGGTACGCGGACGGCTACACGTCGATCGTCGACCTGGCGGGCGGACCGCACGGCACGCTGGCCGTGGTCCAGCTCGCTAGGAACAGTTGGCTGAAGTGGGAGCAGAGCGGTAACCCGCCTTCCCCGACCGGGTCGGCGGCCATCGGCTCGCTCTACCTGCAGTACCCCGGCAAGCACCACAAGGCCGGCTACAAGAAGGAACTTGTTCGCGGCAAGCTCCACCTGCCAGGCGGTACAGCCATCAGCAAGCACGGCGTGGTCTACGTCGCGGGGCCGGTCTTCGGTCCTGGCTCAGTTTCCAAGGTGAAGTAGTACCTCAAGACGACCCGGGGCGTCCGGCCGCTGGCGGGCCGGGCGCTCCGGGTCCCACCCCCAAGGGCCGCACTAGGTAGCGGGCGTCCCGCGTTCGGCGTACACGGCGGTCACCAACGCGATCAGCACGGCCGCGAAGAACATATGGATGAGCACCAGCCCCCACGGCAACCCCGTGAAGTACTGCGTGAAGCCCACCGCGCCCTGCAACAACTCCATCGCCAGCAGCCAGGCAGCGAGCTTTCGCAAGGTCCGTGAGGTCGCGGTGACCCGGGTCGCGATCACCAAGGCGATCGTGACGCCCAGCAACGCGAACACCGAATCCGCGTGCAACTGACTGATCACCGTCTCGTCGAAACCGTTCCGGCCGGTCTCCGGATCACCGGAGTGCGGACCGGCCCCCGTGACGAGGGTGCCAACGGCAACAACCAGCCAGACCGCCACCACACAAGCAGTTGCCAGCGCGCGAACCACTGGGGGAGTGTGCGGGTAGGGGCTGGTCCGGGACCGGCGCATCATCGACACCGTGAGCGTGATGATGATCGGTGAGACCAGGAAGTGCGCCGAAACGATCCACGGGTTCAGCCCGGTGAGCACGCTCACCCCACCGATCACCGCCTGTAGCGGGATGCCCAGCGCGGCCGCAGTCGCCAGCCTGCGCAGATCCGTACGCCGCGGCCGGTACCGCATCACCACCAGCCAGGTGGCGATCGCGATGACCCCGACGACGAAGCCGAGCATCCGGTTGCCGAACTCGATCGCGCCGTGGATACCCAGCGCGCTGTGCGGCACGTACGACGAGTCGGTGCACGACGGCCAGGTCGGGCAGCCCAGACCTGACCCGGTGAGCCGGACCAGTCCACCCGTCACCACGATGCCGATGTTGGCCGCCACAGAGGCCCAGCCCCAGCGCCGGACAGCGTCAAGGCTCGGCTTGGGCACCAGCCGCCAGAATCCGGTGACGGGATCGGTTTCGCGGGTCGGGGTCTGGGTGGTCACCGGCACACTCTAGAGAATGGTTCGCTCAGTCCCAGCGGAAGGTCCGGGAGACCAGATAGCCCAGCACCCCGGCCCACAACGCCAACGAGAGCGCCGCGGCCCATGGCACCACCCCTTCCAGCGTCGCGTTCGCCAGCCCGTTGGCCAGCGCCGCACTGGGCAGAGCCCGTACTACGCCCCGCATCCCGGCGGGGTATTCGTCCACCGGAGTCATCACCGCGCCACCCACGAGCAGCAGCAGGTACAGCAGGTTCGCCGCGGCCAGCGTGGCCTCGGCCCGCAGGATCCCCGCCATCAGTAGGCCGAGCGCAGCGAAGGCCGCCGTCCCGCACAGCACCATCAGGATCACGCCGAGCACAGCGGCGGCGCCACCGACGGGCTTCCACCCCAGCGCGAACCCCGTGCCGATCAGCACGGCGAGCTGGATCACCTGGATCGCCAGCACCGAGCCGATCTTCCCGGCGAGCAGCCCGGTCCGGGACAGGGGAGAGGCGCCCAGCCGCTTGATCACGCCATACCGGCGTTCGAAGCCGGTGGCGATCGCCAGTGAGGTGAAGGAACTGGACAGCACAGCCAGGGCGAGGACCCGCGGAACGGCCAGATCAACGGTCGGTCCGTTGCCCAGCGGGAGCCGATCACCCAGCCCCGTCCCACCCAGCAGCAACAGCAGCCCCAGCGGAATCACCAGCGCGAGCAGCAGTTGTTCGCCGTTGCGTAGGAGCAGCCTGAACTCCATCCGGGCGTGAGCGAGCACCTTGCGCGGCCAAGGCGCGGAACCCGGGCGCGGGGCGTACGTAGTACTGGTACTCATCGGGTCTCCCGGGCGGGCGGCGCGGTGAGCGCCAGGTAGACGTCCTCGAGCGACTTCGCCCCATGCTCGGTCAGTTCGTCGGGACTGCCTGAGGCGATCACCTTGCCCGCGGACACGACGTGGACCTGGTCGGAGAGTTGCTCGGCCTCGTCCATCGCGTGGGTGGTCAGCACCACGGTGACCCCGTCGTCGCGCAGATCGCGGATCAGTTGCCAGATCTCCCGGCGCCCGTGCGGGTCGAGCCCCGTCGTGGGCTCGTCCAGGAACGCGATCTCGGGCCGCCCGACGATCGCCAGCGCGAGCGACAGCCGCTGCTTCTGCCCACCCGACAAGCGCCTGTACGGCGTCCGTCCGCAGGTGCCGAGGTCCAACCGCTCGGCCAGGGCCGGGAGATCGAGCGGATGCGCGTGCAGCGAGGCGACGTACCGGAGCATCTCCAGTGCGCGGACGCCCGACCAGGCCCCGCCTTCCTGCAGCATCACCCCGATCCGGGGCATGAGTTCGTCGTGGTCCGCGATCGGGTCGAGGCCGAGCACCCGGACCCGGCCGGAGTCGGGCCGGCGGAACCCCTCGCAGCTCTCCATCGTGGTGGTCTTGCCGGCACCGTTGGGGCCGAGCACGGACGTCACTGTTCCGCCGGTTACGGTGAGACTGAGACCGTCGACCGCGGCCTTCTCGCCGTACCTGACGACGAGGTTGTCGATCTCCACCGCACTAGGCACGTGTGCAGTCTAGGAAACGCCCGCGCGTGACGCTGCTCACGGTCCCTCCGGGCGCAGGCGGGGCCGTATGAACCGGTTAGGGCAGCCTTATTTGAAGGCCCCGGGTATTTACGCGACACTGATGTTGTGAAAACTCCCGTGACGACCAGTGGTGTGCCTTCCGGCACCGCTGCCGCGCGGGACGAGTCCACCCGGGACCGGGTCGCCCGCTCGATCCTGACCAACGGTCCGTCCAGTGCCGCGGTGCTGGCCGAGCGGCTCGAGTTGACCCCGGCGGCAGTGCGCCGGCACCTCGACCACCTGCTCGATGCGGGCCTGGTCTTGAGCCGCGACGAGCGGGTCTACGGCCCGCGCGGTCGTGGCCGCCCTGCGAAGGTCTTCGTGCTGACCGACACCGGTCGGCACGCTTTCCACCAGGCGTACGACGACCTGGCGGCCACCGCGCTGCAGTTCATCGCCAAGGCCGGCGGTGAGGACGCGGTCGCGGAGTTCGCCCGGATCCGGGTCCACGAGGTGGAGAAGCGGTACCGGAAGCTGGTCGACGAGGCTCCCGAGGGTAAGAAGGCGGAGGTGCTCGCCCAGGCGCTCAGCGCGGACGGGTTCGCCGCCTCCACCCAGCAAGCCGGTGCCGGCGAGCAACTGTGCCAGCACCACTGCCCGGTCGCGCACGTGGCCGAGCAGTTCCCCCAGCTCTGCGAGGCCGAGACCGAGGTGTTCTCCCGGTTGCTCGGCAAGCACGTCCAGAGACTGGCCACCATCGCGCACGGCGACGGTGTCTGCACGACGCACATTCCCGGTGCCCCGGCATCGGTTTCCCCTGTATCCGACGGCGAATCTGCGAGGACTGCACGATGACGCAAACCGCTCACCCCGAGCTCGAAGGGCTTGGCACGTACAAGTTCGGCTGGTCCGACAGTGACGCCGCCGGCTCCGTCGCGAAGCGCGGACTCAGCACCGACGTGGTGCGGGGCATCTCGACGCTGAAGAACGAGCCGGAGTGGATGCTGGACCTTCGGCTGAAGGGCTTGAAGCTCTTCGACCGCAAGCCGATGCCGTCGTGGGGTGCGGACCTGTCCGGGATCGACTTCGACAACATCAAGTACTTCGTCCGCTCCACCGAGAAGCAGGCGACCAGCTGGGACGAGCTGCCCGCGGACATCAAGAACACCTACGACAAGCTGGGCATCCCCGAGGCGGAGAAGCAGCGCCTGGTCGCCGGTGTCGCCGCGCAGTACGAGTCCGAGGTCGTCTACCACCAGATCCGCGAGGACCTGGAGGAGCAGGGCGTCATCTTCCTCGACACCGACACCGGCCTGCGCGAGCACCCGGAGCTCTTCCAGGAGTACTTCGGCTCCGTCATCCCGGTCGGCGACAACAAGTTCGCCTCGCTGAACACGGCGGTCTGGTCCGGCGGCTCGTTCATCTACGTGCCCAAGGGCGTCAAGGTGGACATCCCGCTGCAGGCCTACTTCCGGATCAACACCGAGAACATGGGCCAGTTCGAGCGGACGCTGATCATCGTCGACGAGGACGCCTACGTGCACTACGTCGAGGGCTGTACCGCGCCGATCTACAAGTCGGACTCGCTGCACTCCGCGGTGGTCGAGATCATCGTGAAGAAGGGCGCTCGCTGCCGCTACACGACCATCCAGAACTGGTCGAACAACGTCTACAACCTGGTCACCAAGCGCGCCACCTGCGAAGAGGGCGCGACGATGGAGTGGATCGACGGCAACATCGGTTCCAAGGTGACGATGAAGTACCCGGCGGTCTACCTGATGGGCGAGCACGCCAAGGGCGAGACCCTGTCGGTCGCGTTCGCGGGCGAGGGCCAGCACCAGGACGCCGGCTCGAAGATGGTGCACAACGCGCCGTACACCTCCAGCTCGATCGTGTCGAAGTCCGTGGCCCGCGGTGGCGGCCGGACCTCGTACCGGGGTCTGGTCGAGGTGGCGCCGGGTTCGCACCACAGCAAGTCCACGGTCCGGTGTGACGCGCTGCTGGTCGACACGATCAGCCGTTCGGACACCTACCCGTACGTCGACGTCCGCGAGGACGACGTGGCGATGGGGCACGAGGCGACCGTCTCCAAGGTCAGCGACGACCAGCTCTTCTACCTGATGAGCCGGGGCATGGCCGAGGACGAGGCGATGGCGATGATCGTGCGCGGCTTCATCGAGCCGATCGCCCGCGAGCTCCCGATGGAGTACGCGCTGGAACTGAACCGACTGATCGAGCTGCAGATGGAAGGGGCCGTCGGCTGATGCCAGCGATTGACACAGCCACCGAAACGTTAGTCACCACCGGTAACCAGGCGCACTCCCACGGGCCGGGCTCGCCGGTCCCGCTGCAGGCCCGCAGCGAGCGCGTCACGTCCTACGACGTGGCCGACTTCGCGGTGCCGAACGGCCGCGAGGAGGAGTGGCGCTTCACCCCGATCAAGGCTCTGAAGGGGCTATTCGCCGACGAGGCCGGGACCGAGACCGTCAAGGTCGAGGCTCACGGCCCGGACGGTGTGGTGGTGGAGAGCGTCGCCGCCGACGCGGTGAAGGCAGGCAAGCCGCAGGACCGGATCGCGGCTGTCTCGTGGAACCACGCGCCCGAGACGCTCGCGGTCAGGATCCCGGCCGACGCCGAGCTGACCGAGCCGGTGCACGTGAACGTCGCAAGCCTCGGCGCCCGCGGCTACACCCACCTGATCGTCGACGCCGGCCGGCACAGCCGCTCGACCGTCGTGATCGACCACACCGGCGCCGGCGAGCTGGCCTCGAACGTCGAGATCGTCGTCGGCGACGGTGCCCAGCTGCGGGTCGTCACGATCCAGCAGGGCGACCACGAGTCGATCCATGTCGCGCAGCACGACGCGCTGGTCGGCCGCGACGCCAAGCTCAACCACGTCGCGGTGACGCTGGGCGGCAAGGTCGTCCGCGTCTCCACCAACATCCGGTACGCCGGGCCGGGCGGCGACGCCGAGCTCCTCGGGGTCTACTTCGCCGAGTCCGGTCAGCACCACGAGCACCGGTTGTTCGTCGACCACGAGGCGATCAAGTGCAAGAGCAACGTGCTCTACAAGGGCGCGCTCGCCGGTGACAAGGCCCGCTCGGTGTGGATCGGCGATGTGCTGATCCGGGCCGCGGCCGAGGGCACCGACACGTTCGAGCTGAACCGCAACCTGGTCCTGACCGACGGGGCACGCGCCGACTCGGTGCCGAACCTGGAGATCGAGACCGGCGAGATCGAGGGTGCCGGGCACGCTTCGGCGACCGGCCGGTTCGACGACGAGCAGCTGTTCTACCTGCAGGCCCGCGGCATCCCCGAGGACGAAGCGCGTCGGCTGGTGGTGTCCGGCTTCTTCAACGACATCATCGGCAAGATCGGCGTCCCCGAGGTGGCCGAGCACCTGCACGAGGTGATCGAGCAGAAGCTGGCCAGGACGGCGGCCCTCACGCAGGCGACCAAGGTCTGATGAGCGACAGTTTCGAGCGCGTGTCCTCGGTCGCCGACATCCCCGAGGACGGAGTGATCTCGGTCGAGGTGGGCGGCGTGGAGGTGGCCGTCGTGAAGACCTGCGATCAGATCTTCGCGGTGCGCGACGAGTGCTCGCACGCGCAGATCCAGCTCTCGGAGGGCGAGGTCGCCGACTGCCAGATCGAATGCTGGCTGCACGGCTCCCGGTTCGACCTCCGCACCGGCGAGCCGACCGGTCTGCCGGCGTACGAGCCGGTGCCGGTCTACCCGGTGCGCATCGAAGGTGAGGACGTGCTGGTCGACGTCAAGAACCCCCTGAACAGTGCTAGTTAGAAGCTTCCTCAACAATTAGACGGAGATAGAAGAACCCCATGGCGACACTCGAGATCCGCGACCTGCATGTGTCGGTCGACACCGAGAACGGCCCCAAGGAGATCCTGCGCGGCGTCGACCTGACCATCGCCGGTGGCCAGACGCACGCGATCATGGGCCCGAACGGTTCCGGCAAGTCCACGCTGGCGTACTCGATCGCCGGCCACCCGAAGTACAACGTCACCAGCGGCACCGTGACCCTCGACGGCGAAGATGTCCTGGACATGAAGGTCGACGAGCGCGCCCGGGCCGGCCTGTTCCTGGCGATGCAGTATCCGGTCGAGGTGCCCGGCGTGACCGTGTCGAACTTCCTGCGGACCGCCAAGACCGCCATCGACGGCGAGGCGCCGAAGCTGCGCACCTGGGTCAAGGACGTCAACAAGGCGCTCTCCGACCTGGACATGGACGCCGACTTCGGCAACCGGAACGTGAACGAGGGCTTCTCCGGCGGTGAGAAGAAGCGGCACGAGATCGTCCAGCTGGAGCTGCTCGACCCGAAGATCGCGATCCTCGACGAGACCGACTCCGGTCTCGACATCGACGCGTTGAAGATCGTCTCCACCGGTGTGAACCGGTTCGCGGAGAAGGGTGACAAGGGCGTTCTGCTGATCACCCACTACACCCGGATCCTGCGCTACATCCACCCGGACTTCGTCCACGTGTTCGTCGACGGCCGGGTCGCCGAAGAGGGCGGCCCCGAGCTCGCCGAGGAGCTCGAGGCGAACGGGTACGAGCGGTTCCTGAAGACAGGCGCGAAGGCATGACCGAGGCCCGGACGTACAGCAGTCCCCTGCAGTCCTCTTTCGAGAGTCCGTTGGACTGGCAGTCGGTCCGGGCGGACTTCCCCATCTTGTCCCGTGAACTCTCAGGTGGGTTCCCGCTCGTCTACCTGGACTCGGCCAACTCCTCGCAGAAGCCGGTCCAGGTCGTGCAGGCGATCGAGGACCACTATCTGAAGCACAACGCCAACGTGGCCCGGGCGATGCACCAGCTCGGTGCGGAGGCCACCGCGGCGTACGAGGGTGGTCGCGACAAGGTGGCGGCGTTCATCGGCGCGCCGAACCGGGACGAGATCGTCTTCACCAAGAACGCCTCCGAGGCGCTCAACCTGGCAGCCCACACGCTGGGCGCTTCGCTGAAGCCGGGCGACGAGGTGGTGATCTCCGAGATGGAGCACCACAGCAACATCGTGCCGTGGCAGCTCGCCTGCGAGCGGACCGGCGCGACGCTGAAGTGGTTCGGGGTCACCGACGAGGGCCGGCTCGACCAGAGCAACATCGACGAGCTCCTCACCGAGCGCACCAAGGTCGTCTCGCTGACCTGGGTCTCGAACGCACTCGGCACGATCAACCCGATCACCGAGATCGCCACGAAGGCCCACGCGGTCGGCGCGACCGTGGTGGTCGACGCCTCGCAGGCGGTGCCGCAGTTCCCCGTCGACGTGTCGACGCTGGGCGCGGATCTGCTCGCCTTCACCGGCCACAAGGCCGTCGGCCCGACCGGGATCGGCGTGCTCTGGGGCCGCTACGACCTGCTCGCCCAGCTGCCGCCGTTCCTCGGCGGTGGAGAGATGATCGAGGTCGTGCGGATGACCGGCTCGACCTATGCGCCGCCGCCGTCCCGCTTCGAGGCCGGTACGCCGCCGATCGCGCAGGCGGTCGGACTCGGTGCGGCGCTGGACTACCTGGCCGGCATCGGGATGGACAAGATCGCGGCGCACGAGCAGGCCGTCACGGCGTACGCGCTGGAAGGTCTGAAGACCGTTCCGGGGCTGACCATTCTCGGTCCGACCGAGGCCGTCGACCGTGGCGGAGCGATCAGCTTCGAGCTCGAAGGAGTTCACCCGCACGACGTGGCAACCGTGCTGGACACGCGCGGGATCGCAGTACGGGCCGGGCATCACTGTGCGCGGCCGGTGCACGAGCGGTTCGGTGTGCAGTCCTCGACGCGGGCGTCCTTCTACCTGTACACGACGCCGGAGGAGATCGACGCGCTCGTCGACGGCCTCGGCTTCGTCCGCTCATTCTTCAAGGTGGCCTGACGTCTATGCAGCTGGATTCGCTGTACCAGGAGATCATCCTGGATCACTACCGGACTCCGCACCACGCGGGGCTCGCGGAGCCGTACGACGTGGAGGTGCACCACGTGAACCCGTCCTGCGGGGACGAGGTCACGCTGCGCGTCGAGCTCGACGGTGACACCGTGACCGGCGTGACCCACCACAGCGTCGGCTGTTCGATCAGCCAGGCGGCGACGTCGGTGATGAGCGACCTGGTGATCGGCAAGTCGGTCGCCGAGGGCATGGCGACGTACGAGAAGTTCCTGGAGCTGATGCAGGGCCGGGGTAAACAAGTGGAGCCGGACTCCGAGGACGCAGCAGTTTTGGAAGACGGCGTCGCCTTCGCGGGTGTCGCGCAGTTCCCGGCCCGGGTGAAGTGCGCACTGCTGGGCTGGTCGGCCTGGCGTGACGCCACCGCCCAGGCTCTGGCGAAGAAAGAAGGAGCGAGCAATGTCTGACCAGACCGAAGAGAAGATCGAGCTGCCCGAGGTGGACCTCGAAGCTGCGAACAAGCCGGCTGGTGGCAGCGTCGCCGTTGAGGACGTGACCGAGGCGCTCAAGGACGTCGTCGACCCCGAGCTCGGCATCAACGTGGTCGACCTGGGCCTGATCTACGGCGTGACCGTGGACGACACCACCACCGCGATCATCGACATGACGCTGACGTCCGCGGCCTGCCCGCTGACCGACGTGATCGAGGACCAGACCCGGACGGCGCTGGACGGCCTGGTGAACGACTTCCGGATCAACTGGGTCTGGATGCCGCCGTGGGGTCCGGAGAAGATCACCGACGACGGCCGCGACCAGCTGCGTGCACTGGGGTTCAACGTCTGAGTTCCCCCTTTGTGGAAGCCCGGGTCAGGATGGCCCGGGCTTTCGCCTGCGTGGGTGACCCGTTCGGATGCGTTAGCGTCGCTGCGTGACCCGATATGTCTCTGTTGCGCCCGCACGGCTCGAACGCTGGCTGTCCGGCTTCACCGAGCGCCACGGCGTCACCTCGTACCACGTGACGCCGTCGCGCCTGAGCGCGTCGGCTCAGGACGGTTCGCTCGCGGAGATCGACGTACCGTTCGGGCCACTCGAAGACCTCACCCCGGCCGGCCTGGTCGCCCACGTGCTCGCCGACCGCCGCCTCGGAGTACTGCTGGTACGGCGGGGCGGCTATGGTGCCGGGGTCTTCGTGGGCGGCGAGCTCGTGGATTCCAAGGTCGGCTCGCGGCATGTGCAGGGAACGACCAAGGCGGGCGGGTGGTCGCAACAGCGGTTCGCCCGGCGGCGGGACAACCAGGCACGCGAGGCGTTCGCGGCGGCCACGGAGGTCGCCGTACGGATTCTTGCGCCGGCCAAGCTCGACGTACTGGTGTGCGGGGGAGATCGCAAGGCGATCGATACGGTGCTCGAGGATCCTCGGCTCAAGGATCTCGTGCCGTTGGTCCGGCCGCCCTTCCTGGGCGTGGCCGATCCCAAGCAGAAGGTGCTCGAACAGGCTGGCGTGGACGCGCTGGCTGTCCGGATCGAGCTGACCGACCCTGCCTAGACCCTCTGTGCGCAGCGCAGGTCCGATCGCAGCGGCGTCAGCTCAGAGCCGGTCGGCGGACCAGGTGTCGCAGGCGGTCATGTCGCCGGAGTCCATGCCGGTCTTGAACCATTTCATCCGCTGCTCGGCGGTGCCGTGGCTGAAGCTCTCCGGGGTGACCTGACCCTGGGTCTTCTGCTGGATCCGGTCGTCACCCACCGAGGCTGCGGCGTCGAGGCCGCGGGCGATGTCGTCCTCGGTCAGGCCTTCGATGAAGGTCTTGCCGTTCTTGTCCGGCACCGTGGTCGCGTGGTTGGTCCAGATCCCGGCCAGGCAGTCTGCCTGCAACTCCGACCGGACCGAGTCCGAGGTCGGGCCTTCGCGGCTCTTGATCCGGTCGAGGATCCCGTAGAGGTTCTGGATGTGGTGCCCGTACTCGTGCGCCACCACGTAGGCCTCGGCGAAGTTGCCGCCCCGCGCGCCCAACTGGGTCTCCAAGGTCTTGAAGAAGCCCAGATCCAGGTAGACCCGGCGATCCGGCGGGCAGTAGAACGGCCCGACGGCGCTGGTCGCGGGACCGCAGCCGGTGTTCACCGAGCCGTCGAAGACCCGCAGCGGCGCCCTGACGTACTTCTTGCCGCGCCTGGGCAGCTCCGCGGCCCAGAAACCCTCGATCGAGTTCTGGTACAGGACGAACCGGCACTCCGGGTTCGACCCGATGTCCGAGCCCTTCTTGCACGCGTTGAGGTTTCCCGGTGCGGTGTTCTGTGTCACCGGCTGGTCACTGCTGCCTCCGCCGCCGGGCAGCCCGCCGTTCAGCAAGAGGATGACGACCAGCAGGATGATGCCGCCGATCCCGCCGCCGACCGGAATTCCCAGCCCGCCCGGCAGCAGGCCACCACCACCGCCGCCACCGCTGCCGCGGGTGTCCTCGACCCCGCTGGTGTCCAAGTCGGCGTCCGGGTTGAATTTCACAGCACATACACTAGACGCAGCCGCGGGAACAGGCCGTCTTGTGACGTGGCGTCGCCGACCCGCTCTCTTTCACCCCACCTCCGATTCTGAGGACTGCTGCGCCACGATGATCACCGTCTCCAATCTCGAGGTCCGCGTCGGGGCCAGGCAACTCCTCGCGCCTGCCTCCTTCCGGGTCGGACCGGGGGACAAAGTGGGCCTGGTCGGTCGGAACGGCGCCGGCAAGACGACGCTGACGAAGATCCTCGCCGGCGAGGGGCTGCCGGCCAGCGGATCGGTCACGTCGTCGGGCGAGATCGGCTACCTGCCGCAGGATCCGCGGACGGGCGACCTCGACGTACTGGCCCGGGACCGGATCCTGTCCGCTCGCGGCCTGGACGAGGTCGTCCGGCGGCTGCGCAACGCCGAGAAGGCGATGGCCAGCGCGGACGACAAGACCCGTGAGAAGGGCATGCGGCGGTACGAGCGGGCCGAGGCGGAGCTGCACGCGGCGGGTGGTTACGCCGCCGAGTCCGAGGCGGCCCGGATCGCTGCCAACCTGGGGCTTCCGGACAGGGTGCTGGGGCAACCGCTGAGCACTTTGTCGGGTGGTCAGCGTCGGCGCGTCGAGCTGGCCCGGATCCTGTTCGCGCAGGCGGAGACGCTGCTGCTGGACGAGCCGACCAACCACCTGGACGCCGACTCGATCGTCTGGCTCCGCGACTTCCTCAAGTCCTACGCGGGTGGCGTGATCATGATCAGCCACGACGTGAACCTGTTGGAGGAGACCGTCACCCGGGTGTTCCACCTGGACGCGAACCGGGCCGAGATCGACGTCTACAACGTCGGCTGGAAGGCGTACCTGACGCAGCGCGAGACCGACGAGCGCCGCCGCAAGCGCGAACGCGCGAACGCCGAGAAGAAGGCCGGCCAGCTGGTCGACCAGGCGAACAAGATGCGCGCGAAGGCGACCAAGGCGACCGCGGCTCAGCAGATGCTCAAGCGGGCCGAGAAGCTGATGGCCTCGCTCGAGGACGAGCGCGCTTCGGACCGCGTCGCCAAGATCGTGTTCCCGACGCCTGCACAATGCGGGAAGACGCCGCTGATGGCCAAGGAGCTCTCGAAGTCCTACGGCTCGCTGGAGATCTTCACGGACGTGGATCTGGCGATCGACCGCGGTTCGCGGGTCGTGGTCCTAGGCCTCAACGGCGCCGGTAAGACGACGCTGCTGCGGGTGCTGTCCGGGATCGAGAAGTCGGACACCGGCGAGGTCATCGACGGACACGGGCTCAAGCTCGGGTACTACGCGCAGGAGCACGAGACGCTCGACGTCGACCGGACCGTGCTGGAGAACATGAAGTCCGCCGCACCGGATCTGAACGAGACCCAGGCGCGGAGTGTGCTCGGTTCGTTCCTGTTCACCGGTGACGACGCGGACAAGCCGGCTCGGGTGCTGTCGGGTGGTGAGAAGACCCGGCTGGCGCTGGCGACGCTCGTCGTCTCGGCCGCGAACGTGCTGCTGCTCGACGAGCCGACGAACAACCTGGACCCCGCGTCGCGCACCGAGGTGCTGAACGCGATCCGCTCGTACGCCGGGGCGATCGTGCTGGTGACCCACGACGAGGGCGCGGTGGAGGCGCTCGAGCCCGAGCGGGTGCTGCTACTTCCCGACGGGGTCGAGGATCTGTGGACGAACGACTACGCCGACCTCGTTTCGCTCGCCTGAGTGGCGTCATCCACAGGTGACGATGACCGCACGGAAAGTGCGGATGGTTCGCGTATGTTCACTGGCATGACAGATCTCGGATTGCGGTTGACGGTGGACGGGCCGGTGGCCCGGGTGGTGCTGGACCGGCCGGAGGTGCGCAACGCGCAGACTCCCGCGATGTGGCGAGCCCTGGCCGACTTCGGTACGACGCTGCCGCCGGAGGTCCGGGTGGTCGTCGTATCGGGGGAGGGGCCTTCGTTCTCGGCCGGGCTTGATCGCCGGCTGATCATGGGCGAGACGGTGGACGGGGAGGAGCCGCTGCTCGCGCTCGGCGCCAGACCGCCTGCTGAGGTGCACGAGATCATCGGGGGCTTCCAGGCCGGGTTCTCCTGGCTCCGGCGGCCGGAGTTCGTCAGCATCGCCGCGGTGCAGGGTCACGCCGTCGGCGCCGGGTTCCAGCTGGCCTTGGCCTGTGACCTGCGGGTGGTGACGCCGGATGCGAAGTTCAGTATGCGCGAGCCTGCTCTCGGGTTGGTGCCTGACTTGGGCGGGACGCAGCCCCTCGTGCAACTCGTGGGGTACTCCCGCGCGTTGGAGATCTGTGCGACGTCGCGGTGGGTCGAGGCTGACGAGGCACGTCAGCTGGGGCTGGCGAACATCGTCGTACCGGCCGAGGAGCTGGCGGGGACCGTGAAGGATCTGAGCTCGGCTCTGCTGACTCCGCTCGCGGGGGCGGTGCGGGAGACGAAGGCGCTGCTGCTCGGCGCCGGCGACCGCTCGTACGAGGATCAGTTGAAGGCCGAGCGGGGGGCCCAGGCCCGGCGGCTGGCGGAGCTGCTGGCGAGTCTCGGCTGACCTGCCGGGAAGTTCTGAACGACCTGAAGTGTTGTCAAGGTTGACGAGTTGAGTGCAGGGAGGGAATGCGGATGTCTTCAGGGATGCGAATGGGTGGCGGCGCGGGCAGCTGGCGGCGGCAGGACGCGTCGGTGCTCGAGCGCAAGCTGGCCAAGGGCACTCTGAAGCGGATCCTCCGGTTCGCCAAGCCGTTCCGCTGGCACATCTCGGTCTTCTTGGTGCTGGTGGTCCTGTCGGCGTTCATGGTGATCGCCTCGCCGCTGCTGTTCAAGAAGATCGTTGACGACGGCATCAGCAAGGGCAACGCCGGCCTGGTGACCGCGCTCGCCCTGGTGGTCGCGCTGCTCGCCGTGGTGGAGGCCGCCCTCGGGTTGATGCAGCGCTGGTTCTCGGCGCGCATCGGTGAGGGGCTGATCTACGACCTGCGGACGAAGGTGTTCGCCCACGTCCAGCAGATGCCGGTCGCCTTCTTCACCCGCACCCAGACCGGTGCGCTGGTGTCGCGACTCAACAACGACGTGATCGGTGCTCAGCAGGCCTTCACTTCGACGCTTTCAGGCGTCGTCTCGAACGTGATCAGCCTGATCCTCGTGGTCGGCGCGATGCTGCTGCTGAGCTGGCAGCTCACGGTGGTGGCGATCCTGCTGCTGCCGGTGTTCCTGCTCCCGGCGCGCTATCTGGGCCGCAGGCTGGCCGCGATGACGCGCGAGCAGATGCAGCTCAACGCCGAGATGTCGACGGCGATGACCGAGCGGTTCAGCGTCGGTGGTGCCCTGCTGGTGACCCTGTTCGGCCAGCCCGAGATCGAGAACCGCGAGTTCGGCGCGACTTCGGGCCGGGTCCGCGACCTCGGCATCCGGATCGCGATGCTCGGCCGCGTCTTCTTCACCGCGCTCACCCTGGTCGCCGCCCTCGCAACGGCCCTCGTGTACGGCGTGGGCGGAAACCTCGCCGTCCGGGAGACCCTGACGGTCGGGACCTTGCTCGCGCTGGTCGCTCTGCTCGGCCGGCTTTACGGTCCGCTGACCGCGCTGTCCAACGTGCGGGTCGACGTGATGACCGCGCTGGTGTCGTTCGAGCGGGTCTTCGAGGTGCTCGACCTGGAGCCGATGATCAAGGACGCTCCGGACGCCCGCGAGCTTCCGGCAGATGCCACCACGGTCTCCTTCGACCACGTGTCGTTCTCCTACCCGACCGCGGAGCAGGTCTCGCTCGCGAGCCTGGAGTCCGTGGCCGTGCTGGACAAGCGAGCTTCGTCGCAGGTGCTCGAAGACATCACGTTCACCGTCGAGCCCGGCCAGATGGTCGCGCTGGTAGGCCCGTCCGGCGCAGGCAAGACGACCATCACGAACCTCGTCGCCCGGTTGTACGACGTCACGGGTGGGGCGGTCCTGGTGGCTGGGCATGACGTGCGCGAGGTGACCTTGCAGTCGCTGCACGACACCATCGGCTACGTCACCCAGGACGCGCACATGTTCCACGACACGATCCGCGCGAACCTGGCCTATGCGAAGCCCGACGCCGGCGACGACGAGATGATCGAAGCCCTTCGCTCGGCGCAGGTGTGGGACCTGGTCTCGTCGCTCCCGGACGGCCTGGACACGGTCGTCGGCGATCGCGGGCACCGCCTCTCCGGCGGAGAACGCCAGCGGCTGGCGATCGCCCGCCTGCTCCTGAAGGCGCCGCGCGTCGTCGTACTCGACGAGGCAACCGCGCACCTGGACTCGGAGTCCGAGGTCGCCGTGCAACAGGCCCTCGACACGGCCTTGGAAGGCCGCACCTCACTGGTCATCGCGCACCGCCTGTCGACCGTGCGAAACGCCGACCAGATCCTGGTAGTTGACCACGGCAACATTGTCGAACGAGGCACCCACGAAGAACTCCTCGCCCTCGACGGCGAATACGCCGACCTCTACCACACCCAGTTCGCCACCTCGGACACAGCCGCCGGCGTATAAGTCCGCCGGCGTCCTTCCGCCGACCCGCTGCGCCTGTCCGCCGACCCGCTGGCCGGTTTTTGGACGAGTAGCGGGCTTGTTCGACGCCAGCGGACGAAGAACCCGCCAGCCGGCAGCCGCCTTCGGTCAAGTTGCTGCCGTCAACCGACGCTGACTCGTCGAGTGGTGCGCTCAGTGCCTGGACTTACGCAGTTGGGGACTATCGATCGGGGTACTGTTCATAGGCGGCAGCATTGTCCTGACGTGAGGAGGACTGGGGGATGATCAAGTTCGCATTGGTCGTCTGCGCGGGCTACACAGGCTTCAAGCTCGCCTATCACTGCGAGGACGGCCAGCACTACGGCAAGGTCGGCGAACAGACCCTGCGCAGAGGTCTCTCCCTCTTCTTCGGCGCCCTCGCAAGCGGCCTCACCTACGCCGCCCTCGTCCTGCACTAGCCGCGCCCGCTTCCGCGTCCACGCGCAGGCGTCCACGCGCAGGCGCCCGATGCAGCCGCGGTCGGCCGACGTCAGTTGGTCGGCGCCTGCTTCCTCGCCTTGTGCTCGTCGTGCTCCAGCAGGTGAAGCACTGGTACGCCGAGGTGGCGGCGGGCGCTGTTGGTCCAGTCCAGGTGGAAGAACTCCGCCACGATGTGCGACCGGGTGAGGATGATGACCTCCTGGCCGCCCACCTTCTTCACTGTCGCGGTCAGCGCGTCGATCGGCCGGTCGTGGGAGATTCCGCCCTCGGCCCGCTGACCAAGATCCCGCAACCGCTGCACGCTCCGCCCGGTGCAGTCCTTGGCCTCGCTGTCGATCGCCTTCTGTGCCTCGGCCAGATCCTCTCGCTGGTCCACGAGGCCGGCCCCGTAGAGGTCCGCTGTGCCCAGTGCGCTCAGCGAGGCCTCCACACCTGCCTCGGCGTTGTGGCAGGGCACCAGCACGTGGTACTTGACCGTCTCAGGCATGTCCTGATGCAGGTCGACGACGCGCTTGGCGTCAGGCTCGGTCAGTTCCTGTTCGATGAGCAGTACGACGTCGTACATCTCCGTACCTCCGGTCCTACCGACTGGTATGGCACCATAATGCCCCGTCCGCAGGCAGAATGGCGGACATGCAGCTACCCGTGATGCCACCGGTCCCGCCGATGCTGGCGAAGGCGGTGAAGCAGTTCCCGGACGGCGACGTCAGCTTCGAGCCGAAGTGGGACGGCTTCCGCTCGATCATCTTCCGCGACGGCGACGAGGTCGAGATCGGCAGCCGCAACGAGAAGCCGATGACGCGGTACTTCCCGGAACTGGTCGAGGCGATCAAGGCGAACCTGCCGGAACGCTGCGTGGTCGACGGCGAGATCGTGGTCATCGGCCCGTCCGGCGATCGGCTGGAGTTCGAGGTGCTGCAGCAGCGGATCCACCCCGCGGCCTCCCGGGTGAAGATGCTCTCCGAGACGACCCCGGCACGTTTTGTCGCCTTCGATCTCCTTGCCCTCGGCGACACGGACTACACCGACCGGCCGTTCGCCGAGCGCCGCGCCGCCCTGGAGAAGGCGCTCGCCCCGGCCGAGGCGCCGATTCACCTCACCCGTACGACGACCGACCTGGCCACGGCGAAGGACTGGTTCGAACAGTTCGAGGGCGCCGGGCTCGACGGCGTGATCGCCAAGCCGCTGGACGGGTTGTACGAGCCGGACAAGCGGACCATGTTCAAGATCAAGCACGAGCGCACCGCCGACTGCGTGGTCGCGGGATACCGCCTGCACAAGAGCGGCCCGAACCGGATCGGCTCGTTGCTGCTGGGGCTCTTCAACGACGAGGGCGTCCTGGCCAGCGTCGGCGTGATCGGCGCGTTCCCGATGGCGCGGCGCGAGGAACTCTTCGAGGAGATGCAGGAACTCGTCACCGACTTCGACGACCACCCCTGGGCCTGGGCCAAGCAGGAGGAGGGCAACCGTACGCCGCGCAACGCCGAAGGCAGCAGGTGGCAGGCGGGCAAGGACCTGAGCTTCATCCCGCTGCGCCCGGAGCGGGTGGTCGAGGTCCGCTACGACCACATGGAGGGCGTCCGCTTCCGCCACACTGCCCAGTTCGTCCGCTGGCGCCCTGACCGTACCCCCGAATCCTGCACCTACGAACAGCTCGAGGAGCCGGTCAAGTTCGACCTCGCCGACGTCCTCGGCTGACCCGGCGACCCCGGGCGGGCGGAGCGTAGTACGGGTCTAGACCTGCGGAGGGGCTGCGCTGGACAGTGAACCGGGCAGCAGCCGACAATCCAGTCATGACATCGACGGGGCTGGAGACGACGCGGCCGTCGGATGCCGAGCGGGATCAGGCGCTGGCGGTCCTGCGCGAGGGCGCGGGCTCGGGCCGGCTGTCGCACGACACCTTCATCCGCCGGATGAACTTCGTACTGCGCGCCCAGACCCGCAGCGAGCTCGCCCACGCCACCCAGGATCTCCCCGGCGAGGAACCGAAGCTCCTGCGGCTGTTCCGTCAGCTCGTCGCACGGATCCCGCGCCTCAGCGTGACCCCGCGAACGCCCCCGCAGATCCCAGGCCTCGCCCTCCCGCGCCCCGGTTCCCCGACGCTACGAATCGGTCGCGGCCCCGGCGCCACCCTCCGCCTCACCGACATCTCGGTATCGCGGTTCCACGCCGAACTGCGCCACGTCGGCGACGGCTGGGTGGTCCGCGACCTCAACTCGATGAACGGCACCCACGTCAACGGCACCCGTATCACCAGCCCGACCCGAGTCCGCCCCGGCGACCACCTCCAGTTCGGCGTCATCCCCTTCACCCTCACCTGGACCGACCCTCACTGACGATTCGTCAGCCGTCACCTGTCGATTGAACGTCCCGCCCGCTGCGCTCTTGCCACTGCTGGATTCGGGAAGCCTCGGGCGAACGTATCGGTGAATTCGTCGCTCCACCAGCCGGTTGCGTCCGAAGGAGCGCGGGTTCTGCCCCATCCCTGTTCGGACGTAAACATCAGCACCCGCTAGCGTCCGAGGGAGCGCGGGTTCTGCCCCCTCCCTGTTCGGACGTAACACCAGCCCCCGCTAGCGTCCGAGGGAGTGCGGGTCCTGCCCCGCCTCTGGTCGGACGCAAGGTGGTCGGGGGGATTCTCGTAGGGTGGGCGGTATGCCGATTCGTCTCACCGGGCGCCGGCCGGAGGTGAGCCCGGACCGGTTGCTGTCGGAATGCGTGCCACCACCCCGCTTCTCCGGCGTACGGTTCGAGACCTACCGCCCCGACCCCGACGAACCGAGCCAGGCCGAAGCCCTCGCCGTACTCCGGCGACGCGGCGAGCTCCTCGCGGAGCCCCGTAGGGAGCGCTCTCTGTGGTCCCGCCTCCGCGGCTCGAAACCGGCCGGGCCCGAGAAGTCCGGGATCTACCTCGACGGCGGATTCGGCGTCGGTAAGACCCACCTGCTCGCTTCTCTGTGGCACGTCTCGGCCGACCCGAAGATGTACTGCACCTTCGTCGAGCTGACGAACCTGGTCGGCGCTCTTGGAATGCGCTCAGCCGTCGAGGCGCTGTCGGCGTACCGGTTGATCTGCATCGACGAGTTCGAGCTGGACGATCCGGGGGACACCGTGCTGATCTCGCGGCTGCTCGGGCAACTCGTCGGGGCCGGCGTCCAGCTGGCTGCCACCTCGAACACCCTGCCGGACAAGCTCGGCGAGGGGCGGTTCCAGGCGATCGACTTCCTCCGCGAAATCCAGGGTCTGTCCGCACACTTCGACGTACGCCGGATCGACGGGCCCGACTACCGCCACCGAGGCCTGCCGGTGGCTCCTGACCCTTGGTCGGACGCGCGCGTCGAGCAAGCTGCCGAGGAACGCCCGGGCTCCTCGTGCGACCACTTCGTCGACCTCCATCACCACCTCGCGGAACTTCATCCGAGCAAGTACGGCGCGCTCCTCGACGGAGTACAGACCGTCGGCATCCTCGACATCCGCGAACTCACCGACGAGAACGTCGCCCTCCGCCTCGTAGTACTGGCGGACCGCATGTATGACCGCGACATCCCGCTCGTCGCCAGCGGCATCCCCCTCGACCGCATGTTCACCCCTGCCATGCTCAAGGGCGGCTACCGCAAGAAATACCTCCGAGCCCTGTCCCGCCTGATAGCCCTCGCCAACACCGGCATGACAGACGCCTGACCCTGTTGGCGACCTCGGCGGCATGCTTCGGATGTGACTGTCGGGTGATGCGTGGACACGCAGCGTTCAGGCCTTTGCATGTGAGTGCAACGGGTGATGGGGGTAGACCTCGGGGCGGCTAGGCTGCGCGCGGAAACCGGTGCTGAGGGGGGTCCCAGTGCCATCGCCTGCATGACACAAGGAGCTATCACCGAATGATTCGTCGTACCCTCACGTCCGTCGTAGCGGCGATCGGCGTAGCTGCGCTGCTGCCGCTCGGCGCTTCGGCGAAGACGCCGGGGCCTGTCAGCCTGCCCAAGAGCGCGACCGCCAAGGCCAACGCTGTTGCGGCTGGTACCTGCAACCTCGCTGTGCCGAACCGTGTGGCCATCGGTCGGCCGTATGTCGGCCTCACGGTGAAGGTCACCGGCAACTGCACCGAACCCAACAGCCTCTCCGGCTGGAATCTGTACCACCCGAGCATGGGCGCCGTCGACGGCCTGCTGTTTGACAATGTGAACAGCCAGGTCTGGGACGTCTACTCGAACTACCCGATCGGCGTCATGACCTGGCGTCCCATCGGTGCGTTCGACGGCTCGGACAACACGCTGACGCAGAACACTCCCGGCACCACCGTCAAGCTGGCGGCCGGTGCGTGGATCTCGTCGTCGCGCACGGCTGACGTCGTCACCCTGAAGGGCACCTCGCTCCTCTACTCGACGTCGAGCAACACCTTCTTCAAGCGTTCCGCCGGGGGTGTGTTCCAGTTCCGTGAGCGGGGCACCACCACCTGGAAGACGCTGAAGTCGGTCTACACCAACTCCAAGGGTGAGGTCACCATGGCCTACCGCTACAGCAAGACCCGGGACTACCGGTTCTCGCTGTACTCCACCTCCATCAGCTGGGACCTCGGCAGCGCCGTCACCACCCGCTGACCGCAGTACGGGCTGAAGTCCTGCCCTGTCCTCACCGGTTCTCCGGTGGGGATGGGGCAGGATGTTCGAATGGCGAAGAACAAGAGCCCGAAGCCGGGTGAGGTCGACGTACCGACCGGCAAGTTGCTGGACGAGTTGCGGGTCCCGCCCGGCGCGGTCGACCTGAGCGCCTACGACACCCGTGCGACGACCGGGTTCTCGGGCAGCAAGGACGAGGGGAAGGTCGCCCTCGAGCAGCTCGGCGATGAGGTCTCGGACTGGCAGGAGCGTCTGTTCGCCGAGGGGCGCAAGGGTGGTCAGCGCCGCATCCTGCTCGTGTTGCAAGGGATGGACACGTCCGGCAAGGGCGGCGTGATCCGCCATGGCGCGGGTCTGATGGATCCGCAGGGCCTCCGGATCACCTCATTCAAAGCGCCGACGCCGGCTGAGAAGCGGCGCGGATTCCTCTGGCGGATCCGCCAGGCTCTCCCCGGGCCGGGCATCGTCGGGATCTTCGACCGGTCGCACTACGAGGACGTGCTGATCGCGCGGGTCCGCAACCTGGTGGCGCCGCCGGTGTGGAACCGCCGGTACGACCAGATCAACGAGTTCGAGGCCGAGGTGACGGCCGCCGGCGTCACGGTGGTGAAGTGCTTCCTGCACATCTCGCGGGAGGAGCAGAAGGCCCGGCTCCTGGCGCGGCTCGACGACCCGACGAAGCACTGGAAGTACAACCCGGGCGATGTGGACGAGCGGCAGCTCTGGCCGGCCTACGCCGAGGCGTACCAAGCCGCGCTGGAGCGGTGCAACACCGCGGATGCGCCGTGGTACGTGATCCCGAGCGACCGCAAGTGGTATCGCAACTGGGCAGTGACCACCCTGCTCCTCGAAACCCTGAAGGGCCTCGACCCGCAGTGGCCCCCGCCAGACTTCGACGTCGAAGCCGAAAAGGCCCGCCTCGAAGCCACCTGACCGTACTGCGAACACACCGCGCCAGCCGGTACTGCGGGTCGCCCGGGCGCCCGGCTGTTCGTAGTACGGGGGCGCGAACGTCAGGCGTCAGGGTCGACGTTGTTCTGGCGGAGCTTGTCGCCGAGGCGGGCGACTTCTTGGTGCAGGCGCTCGTTCTCGTCGAGCAGGCTCTTCAATTCGCCGAGCAGGTGGTGTCTGCGTCCGGGCGTGGCCCAGGAGAAGTTGCCGCTGTGCTCGGAGCCCTCGGCGAGGAATCCCGCGACGGCTGATTCGGCGCGCTGGCGTCGGTCGAGCCAGCTGAGAACCTGCTGGTGCAGCTTCGGCAAGTCGACGCCGAGTTTGACCAGCACCTGTGCGGCGACACCTTTGCCCTCGCCGATGAGGCCGAGCAGGAGGTGCTCGGTACCGAGGTAGGCGTGCCCGAGGTGCAGGGCCTCGCGGTTGCTCAGCTCCAGCACCTTCTTGGCCCGGGGTGTGAACGGGATGTTGCCGCTCGGCTCGCTCTGCCCACGGCCGATGGTCTCCACGACGCTCGCGCGAGCCGCCGCCGTCGAAATGCCGAGGGTCGCGAGGCTCTTCGCGGCGACGCCCTCACCTTCGGCGAGGATGCCGAGCAGCAGATGTTCGGTGCCGACGTAATTGTGCGAGAGCGTTATCGCCTCCTCCTGCGCGAGGACCATCACGCGTTGCGCCCGCTCCGTGAACTTCTCGAACATTCCGACCTCCTCGCAACGGACCTCATTGTGCTCGCCGAAGGTCGAGACGATCACGGCTGCGGCTTCTCTAGGGCGGAGTCGCCCACTCAGCACCTCGACCACTTCGGGCGTCGCCACTCGGGCGTCCTTGATGCGGTCGAGGAGGTCGTCGAGTTCCTCGACCGGTTCGAGCTCGAGGTCGGCGCCGTTGAGGCCGGCGAGCTGCAGCACCACCGCAATCGCGATCGTCCGGTTCGGACCAGCGAACGGCCGTGCCCGCACCAGCCCGGACAGCAACACTGCTGCCGACTCGGCGAGTTCGTCCCGCCACAGCGGTGAGGTCACGTCCAGCAGGACCTGCCCGACGACCTCCAGATCCGTACGGCGGATCGCGGCGTCCGGGTCGCACCGCATCACCCGCGCGGCAACGGCCAGTACGTCGTACAGGTCGAGGTGTTGCATCAGTCGTCCTCGCGCAGCCGCCGGAGCGACTGCTGGTGCCGCGCGAGGTTCTCCTCCAGCAGCCGGCTGAACTTCTCATCCGTTCGCCGGTGCTCCACCAGCGAGGCGATCGCCTCGCGAGCGACATCGGAAACGGACCGGCCCTCGACCTCGGCCACCAGGTGCAACCGCTCGGCCAGCTCCGGGTCCAACCGCAAGAGGATGTTCTTCGTCGCTTCCTTCGACATAGCTAGCAAGATATCACGATATCAACCCTCGGCTAGGGGACGTTGAGATGACGGCGAAGGCTGGGCTGGACGGCAGCGAGAGCGAGGGCGGCTGCGGCGCAGGTGGTCCAGAGGAGGATTGGGCCGGCGAGGTCGAGGAGCTGGGTGGCGGCGAGCGGGGCGAGAGTGGTGGCGATACCCCAACTGATGCCGTAGATCGCCAGGTAGCGGCCGCGCGCGTGCTCCGGCGCCAGTGCCGCCACGATCGTGAAGGCGCGGCTGAGAAGCAGGAGATCGCCCAGGCTCCACAGGACTGCGGCGGCCAGGAACGCGAGCAGATTCGTGGCGAACCCGTTGGCCAACAGACCGGCGGCGAGTAGCAGGTAGCCGATCGTCATCACCTGGAAGGTGTTCAGCTGTCGCAGCCGGCGAATTCGCTGGAGAGGCTGGGCGGCGACCAGCGTCAGCGCGGAGAGTCCGAGGACCAGGCCGATGTTTGATGGCGGCAGTTTGCGTGCGATGAGCGTCAAGGGCAAACCCAGGATGAGCGTCATGTAGATGGTCGCGAAAACGGTGCCGACGGCAAGCATCGCCAACAACCGGCGGTCCCGCCAACCTTCGCCGCCAGTCGCCGGCGTGCCCTGCGCGGTGGATGGGGGAGCAGCAGTGGGCAGTGCAAGGCCGACTAGTACGGCGCACGCCAAGCAGGTGGCTGCGTCGAGAACGAAGAGCCAGCGAAGACCCCAATGGGAGAGTGCTGCAGCGAGAACGCCGGCCGCAACGGCTGCCGCGGCCATGGCCGCGCCCAGTGCGGAGTAGGCGGTCGGTCGATCAGCCGGAGCGGTGACATCGGCGATGACAGCCTGGCTCGGCGGCTCGTAGATCTCGAACACCAATCCAAGCAGCGCGACCGCAAGAACCGCGGACCAGAGCTGGTCGGCCAACGCGATCCAGGTCTGGCTCACCGCGCAGCCGACGAGACCGACGATGATCGTCGGCTTCCGTCCCAGCCGGTCCGCGAGGTGACCGCCGAAGATCCGGGAGGGGATCGTGGCAAGTCCGAACAGCGTCATGACCAGCCCTGCCTCAGCGACCGTCGCACCCAGTTCGACCGTCAGCACGACAGCGAGGAACGGAAGGGTGAACGCGCCGAGCCGGTTGACAGCGCGCGCGATCACCAGGAGCCGGACAGCCGCGGGCAGCCCGGTCCACGACGGCCTCTCGGTTCCTGTCGCAACCGTCATCCGACACTCCTCCCGCGTGACTGTTGAAATGAGTATGGTTAGTCACGCAGGTCGACCCTACGAAGATTCGGAGTGACCAGTCAAGTGAACTTCGATAGTCACGTGCTGAGCCTCCTCACCGCCTCGGTCCAGCTGGTGAACCGGCTGACGGAAGGTCATGCGGGCGGTGTGGCGATTGTCGCGCCTGTCGGCGGCGCCAAGGTGGAAGCGGTCGCGGACGCCTTGGGCGCCGATGGTCGGCCTCGGCCGGTCGTGAAGCCGTCCGACGCCGACCATCTGGCCGCACTGGCGACCCGGATGAGGAAGGTTTTCGAAGCCGCTCACGACGGCAAGACTGACGACGCGGCCGTCGAGGTCAATGCTCTGCTGGTCGACACCGATGCCCGTCCTCAGCTGGACAGGACCGGCAACCCGGGCTGGAACCTGCATTTCCACGGTCCCGACGACACCCTGGCCAAGGGCTGGGCGGCCGGCTGTGCCGCGGGTCTCGCGATCGCGCTGGGCAGCGATCTCGCCGGACGGCTTGGGGTCTGTGCGGCGCCGCTGTGCGATCGCGTGTTCGTCGACACCTCGAAGAACAGCAAGCGTCGCTTCTGCTCACCGCAGTGCCAGAGCCGCGTGAAAGCAGCAGCTCACCGCGCTCGTGCGCGGTGAGCTGCTGTTCTCGATGACCAGTTGTTCTCGGGGTCAGGCGGTGCGGACCAACTCCGGCTGCATCAGAACAGGGCGAGGAGCAGGAGCGAGCGTCAGCAGGTCGAGGCCGGCCACGCCGTACCGGAGCAGGACCAAGCGGGCCACCTCTGCGCTCACTCCGAGCGGGCGGGAGACCGCGACAGCGCCGGCCTTGCGAGCGGTCTGCTCCGCGCGGTCCGGCAGCACGCCAGGCGCCAGGAAGAACGAGCCGACAGCCACGTGGCGACGGCCTTCCAGCCGCCATTGCAGAACGGCCTCGGCCGGGCTGGGCGATGCCGCGGTGGTGAAGGCGGCAACGACGGGGAGCTTGTGGCGCTGACCCCAGAGGCGAGCGAGCCTGGCGACGGCGGCATTCGCCTGCGTGTCGCTGGATCCGGCGCACGCGAGCACCAGCGCGTCCAGCTCACGCACCCGTCCGTCCTTGAGCTCGGCCCGCATGCGCCGGTCGAGCACGTCCAGCAGCGAGTCGTCGTACCCGAGGACGTCGGAGGCGATGATGCGCAGGGCGGGGAAGCGGCTGCGTGCCTCGTCGACCACGGCCGGTACGTCGACCCGGGCGTGGAAGGCGCTCGAGAGCAGCAGCGGCAGGATGACGATTTCCTCGACGCCTTCGGCGCTGAGCTTGTCGATCACCTGGAAGGGCTTCGGCGGGCAGTGGTCGAGGAAGGAGGCTTCGATCCGCAGGTCGTCACGCATCTCGCGCAGGCACTTCACGAGCGAGTGGACGGTGGCGGCCGAACGCGGATCGCGGCTGCCGTGGGCGAGGATCACGAGCGCTGGAGCAGTCACAGCAGTTCCCCTTCTTCGTCGTCGATCATGCCGGCTGCCAGCGTCCACCCGTCGTGGGCGTCGATCAGCAGGAACGATCCAGTGGTGTTGTTGCTGGAGTACGGATCGGCGGCCAGCGGTGCGGCGATCTTGAGCTGCACCTTGCCGATGTCGTTCAGGTCGAGCTCGGTGGCGGGCAAGATATCGAGCGTGCCTGTGCCACTGACGTCAAGCGCCCCGGTGATCTTGGTGACGATCGCCTGGGCAGTCGTGGTGGTGTGCTTGATCAGCAGCCGGGCGCCCACGGTCAGCGGACGGTCCGAGAGCCAGCACAGGGTCGCCGACAGTTCCCGGCGGGTGCCGGGGGAGGAGTCGGCGGAGACGATCACCGAGCCGCGCGCGACGTCGATGTCGTCGGCCAGCCGGACCGTGACGGCCTCGCCGGCTACTGCGGAAGGCCGCTCGGCCACCGCGGTCGAGGTCGCGCTGATCACGGCACGATCGATCCCGGCGACCGTGGTCCGCCGGCCGGCCGGCAGCACGATCACCTTGTCGCCGACGGAAACGGTGCCCGAGGCAACGGTTCCGGTGTAGCCGCGGTAGTCGCGGTACTCGTTGTCGGTCTGCGGCCGGATCACGTACTGCACCGGGAACCGCAGCGGCCGGGCCGAGGCGTCGGAACGCCCGGAAGCGCTCTCCAGGAACTGCAGCAAGGTCGGACCCTCGTACCACGAGGTCGCCGCAGAGCGATCAACGACGTTGTCCCCGACCAGGGCCGAGACCGGGATCGCCTGCACATCGGCGATCCCGAGCTGGTCCGCGAGCTCGGAGACGTCTTTGGCGATCCCTTGGTAGACGGCCTCGTCGTAGCCGACCAGGTCGATCTTGTTCACCGCCAGAACGACATGCGGCACCCGGAGCAGGCCTGCGACGGCGAGATGCCGCCGGGTCTGCTCCAGTACTCCGTGCCGCGCGTCGACGAGGATGATCACGACATCGGCAGTGGAGGCCCCGGTGACCGTGTTCCGCGTGTACTGCACGTGTCCCGGGCAGTCGGCGAGGATGAACGAGCGCTTCTCGGTCGCGAAGTAGCGGTAGGCGACATCGATGGTGATGCCCTGCTCGCGCTCGGCGCGCAGGCCGTCGGTCAGTAGAGCGAAGTCGAAATCAGTACCGTCGCCGCGGGCCCCTGCTCTTTGCGCAGTGACCGTTTGGACGTGGGCGATCTGGTCGGCCAGGATCGCCTTGCAGTCGTGCAGCAGTCGTCCGACCAGAGTGGACTTTCCGTCGTCCACCGAGCCGGCCGTCGCAAGTCGAAGCAGTGTGCTCATCAGAAGTACCCTTCCCGCTTGCGGTCTTCCATGGCTGCCTCGCTGACCCGGTCGTCCGCCCGGGTCGCGCCCCGCTCGGTGAGCTCGCTGGCCGCAACCTCGACGACGACCTCAGCCGCCGACGCCGCAGTACTGGCGACTGCTCCGGTGCAGGACATGTCGCCGACGGTCCGGTAGCGGACCACCCGGCGGGTCACCTCTTCGCTTGGGCGCGGCTGGGAGTAGGGGCCGACGGCAAGCAACATGCCGTCGCGCTCGAACACGTCCCGCTCGTGCGCGTAGTAGATGCTCGGGAGAGCGATCTCTTCGCGCTCGATGTAGTTCCAGATGTCCAGCTCGGTCCAGTTCGACAGCGGGAACACCCGCACATGCTCGCCCGGCCGGTGCCTGCCGTTGTACAGCGACCACAGCTCGGGCCGCTGGTTCCGCGGGTCCCACTGGCCGAACTCGTCGCGCAGGCTGAAGATCCGCTCCTTGGCCCGGGCGCGCTCCTCGTCCCGGCGACCGCCGCCGAAGACCGCGTCGAACCGGTGCCCGTTGATCGCATCGAGCAATGGAATCGTCTGCAGCTGGTTGCGGGTGCCATCAGCGCGCTCCCGGAGCCGCCCGTCCGCCAGGTAGTCCTCGACCCGAGCGACCTCCAGCCGCAGGCCCAGAGCGGCCACGGTTGCATCCCGGTAGTCCAGGACCTCTTGGAAGTTGTGACCCGTATCCACGTGCAGCAGCGTGAACGGCACCGGCGCCGGCGCGAACGCCTTCCGCGCCAGGTGCAGCATCACGATGGAGTCCTTGCCACCGGAGAAGAGGATCACCGGCCGCTCGAACTCGGCCGCCACCTCGCGGAAGACGAAGATCGACTCACTCTCCAGCGCGTCCAGCTCGGTCACCGTCGGCTTGGTGGTTCCGGTTGGCACTGAGATCTTCACAGTCGCCGGCTTCTCCGCTCCAATCGTCGCGGTCATACGTGCAACCCGCATTCGACCTTGCCCTGGCCGGCCCAGCGACCACTACGCGGATCCTCACCCGGAGCCACCTGCTTGGTGCACGGCTGGCACCCGATCGACGGGTAGCCGTCGTACTGGAGCAGGTTGACCAGGACGCCGTTGTCGTTGATGTACTCGTCGAGATCCGCCTGCGTCCACGGGGCGATCGGGTTCAGCTTGACCATGTCGCGCTTCTCGTCGTACTCGACGACCTGGGTGTTCGCCCGGGTCGGAGCCTCCTCGCGGCGTACGCCGGTGACCCAGGCCTTGTAGCCGGACAGCACCCGGTTCAGCGGCTCCACCTTGCGGAGCGCGCAGCACTTGTCGGGGTTGGAGGCGAAAAGATCCTTGCCGTACGTCGCGTCCTGCTCGGCGACGGTCTGCTTCGGGGTGGCGTTGATCAGGTTGATCGGCAGCGTCGCCGCCACCGCGTCACGGGTGCCGATGGTCTCCGCGAAGTGGTAGCCGGTGTCGAGGAACAGCACGTCGACACCCGGTGCCGCCTCGGCCGCGAGGTGGGGGAGTGCCCCGTCTGCCATCGAAGCGGTCACCACCAGCTCGTCGCCGAAGGTCTCCCGCGCCCACGCCAGCACCTCTTGCGCCGAGGCGTCGGCTAGTCGGTCGTTCGCCTCCTCGGCAAGCGCCTTCAGATCCGTACTCATTCCACCGTCACCCGCAGTCCGATCATCTTCAGCTGGAACACCCGTGCACAGGGCCGGCACTCCCACGCGCCGTGCCCTTCCTCGGAAGGACGAAGGTCCTCGTCACCGCAGTACGGGCAGTACAACGGCGCTGCTCGCTCACTCATCGACGTCCTCCCTTCGGTCCGGGCGCCCATCGGGCACAAGTCGCGCTGCACCCACTGGTGAACTCGCTTCGCTCCTTCACTGCAAAGCTCCTTCCTCGGCACGGACGACCCACTGGGCGAACCGCTCGCCCTCGGACCGCTCCTTCAGGTAGTTCTGGGTGACTCGCTCGACGTAGTCGGCCAGGCCTTCCGCGGTGACCTTGTGGCCACGCAACTTCCGGCCGAACCCGGCGTCCAGGCCGAGGCCGCCACCGAGGTGGACCTGGTAGCCGGGGACCTGCTTGCCGTCGGCATCGTTCACCAGTTGGCCCTTGAGACCGATGTCGGCGACCTGGATCCGGGCGCACGAGTTCGGGCAGCCGTTCACGTTCACGGTGATCGGCACGTCGAGCTCGGGGATGCGCTCCTCCATCTCGCCGATCAGCTGGGCCGCGCGGGCCTTCGTCTCGACGATCGCCAGCTTGCAGAACTCGATCCCGGTGCAGGCCATCGTGTTCTGCCGCCAGGCCGACGGGCGGGCCTGGAAACCGAGATCGGCCAGCTCGTGGATCAGCGACTCGACCCGGGACTCCTCGACGTCGAGCACGATCAGCTTCTGCTGCGCGGTGGTCCTGATCCGGTCGGATCCGTGCGCCGCGACGACGTCGGCCACCTTGGCCAGCGCACTGCCGGACACCCGGCCGACGACGGGAGCCACGCCCACGTAGTACCGGCCGTCCTTCTGCTTGTGGACGCCGACATGGTCACCCTGTACTGCGGGGATCTCGGGCGCGGGTCCATCGATCAGCTTGCGCTCGAGGTACTGCGTCTCGAGCACCTCACGGAATTTTTCAACGCCCCAGTCGGCGATCAGGAACTTGATCCGCGCGCGGGTGCGCAGCCGGCGGTAGCCGTAGTCGCGGAAGATGCTGACGACGCCCCACCAGGCCTTGTGCACCTCCTCGAGCGGGATCCAGGCGCCGAGCCGCTGGGCCAGCATCGGGTTGGTCGACAGGCCGCCGCCTACCCACAGGTCGAAGCCAGGGCCGTGCTCGGGGTGGACCACGCCGACGAAGGCGATGTCGTTCACCTCCGGCACCACGTCGTGCGACGGGTGGCCGGTCATCGCGGTCTTGAACTTGCGCGGCAGGTTGGAGAACTCGTCGCTGCCGATGTATCGCTCGACGATGTCGTCGATCGCCGGCGTCGGGTCGATGATCTCGTCCGCGGCGATGCCCGCCACCGGGCTGCCGATGATCACCCGCGGCACGTCGCCGCAGGCCTCGGTGGTGTAGAGCCCGACGGCTTCCAGCTTCTGCCAGATGGCCGGCACGTCCTCGACCCGGATCCAGTGCAGCTGGATGTTCTGCCGGTCGGTGATGTCGGCGGTGTCGCGTGCGTAGGTGGAGGAGACCTCGGCGATCACCCGGAGTTGCTCGGTGCTGAGCTGGCCGCCCTCGATCCGGACCCGGAGCATGAAGTACTTGTCGTCCAGCTCCTCCGGCTCGAGCGTGGCGGTCCGGCCACCGTCGATACCGGGCTTGCGCTGGGTGTAGAGACCCCACCAGCGGAACCGGCCGCGCAGGTCGGCGGGGTCGATCGAGTCGAAGCCACGGTGGGCGTAGATGTTCTCGATCCGGGCCCGGACGTGCAGCCCGTCGTCGTTCTTCTTGTTCTCCTCGTTCTTGTTGAGTGGCTCGCGATAGCCGAGCGCCCACTGGCCTTCGCCCTTGCCCTTGCGTGGGCGGGCGGGCTTGCGGGGAGCAGAGGTGACGCCAGTCATCCGGAACGTGTCCTTGTCTGCTAGAGACAGGTGCGTCCGCGAGGCGAGCTCGAAGCGTCGTCGATTCGATTCGGTCTGCGCGGTGCGCACCCAGCGGTGATCAGGTGATCGGGGGCCTTGAGCCGGCCCGCAGGGTGGCTGTCAGAGCGTCGAAGGACAACAGATGGCGCTGCGCATACGACCGAGGTCGACGTGAATCCGACCTACGAGATGTGTCGAGCGGGCAGCGAGCATGGTGATAAGCCTCGGCGTCGAAGCCTGACAAATCAACTCCCGTTCCTGCGATGTGAGACGCGATCTCACGATGTGACTAAGTCAATTAGTCTGGTCGGGATTGATTCAGGCGTGTTCTGTATACCGCAAGAAATCTTGTGCAAGATTCCTTGTGGAAGCTAATCTCACCCTATGGCCCCCGCGAACCGCCGTTCGGCTGATGTCTCCGTCATCGCCGCGATCCACCATCCGCTGCGCCGCCGCCTGCTCGACCTGCTCCACATCGACGGTCCGGCGACTGCCTCCCGGCTGGCCGCCGCGACCGGCGAACTGGTCGGCAACATGAGCCACCACCTCAAGGTTCTCGCCTCAGCAGGGGTGATCGAGGAGGCTCCGGAGCTGGCGAGGAACCGGCGCGAGCGGTGGTGGCGAGTCGCCGACAGGAGCGATTACTCCTGGTCCATCGCCGACGCCAAAGGCGACCCCGCGGGCGAGCTCGTCACGGCCTCCGCCGAGGATGCGAACCTGTCCCATCACGTCGGCAAAGTGCGGCAGTGGTTCGACATGCGGTACCGGTACGACGAGCCGTGGGTCCGCGCCGCGTACGCCACCGAGAGATGGCTCACACTCACCCCGGAGCGACTCGACGAGCTCAGCGAGCGGATCGAGAACGTGGTCCGCGAGTACGCCGAGAACCCGTCCGTCGGCGACGACGCCGACCGGGTGTTCTTCTTCGCCCACGCTGTCCCGGCCGAGCCGTGACGGGCACCCAGGAGACCGGCCGAGCCGTGACCGGCACCCAGCAGACCGGCCGAGCCGTGGTCCGTCGCGGCTGAAGACACCGGAGCCAGTCCTGTCAGGGTGATCTGGAGTGACCGATTCGTCCCGCGAGGTCTAGGAACCAGCTGGACGCTTGCCTATGCTGCTGTCAGTCAGAGAGGCGGCGATGCCGATGATGCCCAGTTCCGTGGCGCTCGGTGTCCCTGGAGTGCAGATCGCCCCAGGTGACCACATCTGTGCCTTCTACCCGAGTCTGGCCGACCGCGACGAGATCCTCATCCCGTATCTGAGGGAGGGGCTGAAGGCCGGCGACAAGTGCGTCTGCGTCGTGGACGCCTCCGATCCGGAGGCCGTGCTGGCCTCACTGGGTACCGAGGTCGATCTCGGGCCCTACCTCGGGCGGCATCAGCTCGAGGTGCAGCGGTCAGACGAGACCTACCTGCAGGGCGGGGCGTTCTCCACCGACGCGATGCTCGAGTTCTGGAACCAGTCGGTCGGCGGCGCGTTGACCGGTGAGTTCTCCTTCGCCCGCGCGGTCGGGGAGATGACCTGGGCGCTGCGGCAGATGCCGGGTGTGGAAGAGCTGGTCGGCTACGAGTCCCGGCTGAACCGGTTCCTGCCGCGGTATCCGCAGGTGATCCTCTGCCTCTACGAGCTCGACCAGTTCAGCGGCGAGGTCCTGGTCGACGTACTCAAGACCCATCCGAAGGTGTTGCTCGGGGGCATGGTGCTGGACAACCCGTACTACCTCGAGCCCGACGAGTTCCTCGCCACCCGATCATGAGCGCGCCGGTTGTGGCCTTTGCCCCCGCAGCCGGAGCGGATGCCGAGCTGCGCGACCAACTGTCCAATCTGCAGGGTCTGCTGATGCTCTCGATGCTGATGACCGAGAGCGGCGACGAGGACAAGATCGTCCAGCTCGCGGGCTCGTCACTTCCGTCGTTCGGTTGCTGCCGTCTGGTCGGCGTCTACTTCCCCGAGCGTGGTTGGGTCGCGGCCACGCCGTCGATGGCCGGGCGAACCATGCGAGCAGACCTCGAGACCCGGCTCGTCGCCGTCGGCCGGAGCGGTGGAACGATCGAGATTCCCGGCGAGAACTGGGCGTGGGCGCTCCCGATGCGCGGTGTCGCCGGACACGTGGGTTTCTTCGTGACCGCGGCAGAGACCGAACCCTCCACGCACGCGCAGTTCCTCTGCCGGGTGCTCGCCCAGCAGACCGGCGTGGCGCTCGCGAACGCCCGGCTGCATGCGAAGGAACGTGCGACCGCGGAGGAGCTCCGGGGCGCCAACACCGCGCTCGCCGAGACGGTCCGGGCGCTGGAGCAGACCACCCAGATCCACGACCGGTTCACCCGGGTAGCGGTGGCCGGCGAGGGACAGGAAGGCATTGCCCGGGCGGTCCACGAGCTGACCGGGTTCCCGGTCGCGGTGGAGGACCGCTACGGGAACCTGCGTGCGTGGGCCGGCCCGAACCGCCCGGACCCGTATCCGAAGGACCCCCGCGCACGCCGCGAGCAGATGCTGAGGCGCGCGCTGCGCGAGGGCGGCCCGGTCCGTGAGGGCGGTCGGCTGGTGGCGATCGCCAGCCCCGGTGCCGACGTACTGGGTGTGCTGGCGCTGGTGGATCCAGCCGGTGCGGCGGGGGACCAGGAGCAGATCGCGATCGAGCACGGTGCGACGGTCCTCGCGATGGAGCTGGCCCGGCTACGGAGTCTGGCCGAGGCTGAGCTGCGGGTACGACGGGACCTGGTGGAGGAGTTGCTGGCCGGGACGGACGAGGAGAGCGCGCTCGGTCGGGCCCAGGCGCTCGGATACGACTTGGAGCGCCGGCACCGGGTCGTCGTGGTCGAGGGCCGTGGCCGGACGCAGCACGACGACACGTTCTTCCATGCCGTCCGGAGAGCCGCCCGAGAGGCGCATGTCGGTTCGTTGCTGGTTGCCCGCGGCGGGGCTGTCGTGGTGCTGTCGGACTCGGACGCGTCGTGGGACCGATTCCGGTCCGCGGTGCTCACCGAGCTCGGCGGCGGTCGCTGCCGGGTAGGTGTGGGCGGTTGGTGTGAGCAGCCGCGAGACTTCCCGCGCTCCTACCGCGAGGCCCTGCTGGCGTTGAAGATGCAGCGCAGTGCGAGGGGTGCGGACAAGGCGACTTGCTACGAGGATCTCGGGGTGTTCCGGATCCTCTGCGAGGTCGAGGATCCCGCTACCATCGAACGCTTCGTCGGTCAGTGGCTCGGCGCCCTGCTGCAGTACGACGCGCGCAAACGTTCCGAACTGGTGGACACCTTGTGCCGGTACCTGGAGTGCGGAGGCAGCTACGACGCCACAGCGGCCGCATTGTCGGTGCATCGCAGCACGTTGAAGTACCGGTTGCAGCGCATCCGCGAGATCTCGGGACATGACCTGACCGACCCGACGACGAACTTCAACCTCCAGCTGGCCACCCGGGCCTGGCAGACGCTGCAAAGTCTCGGGGACTAGGTCCGGCTACTCGCCAGGGCGCGCATCCGGTTGGGCCGCGTCGGCCGGAACCGGAAGCTCACAGCACACCGACGTGCCGCCGCCCGGCGGGCTGTGCAAGGTGAAGGTCCCGCCCAGCGCGTCGATGCGGTCTTTCAGTCCGACCAGCCCCGAGCCCCGGAGCGGGTCGGCGCCGCCGGCGCCGTCGTCACGCACGCACACCCGAAGGGTGCCACCGGACGCTTCCGCGTTCACCTCGACAACCGACGCCCGGGCGTGCTTCGCCGCGTTGGTGAGCATCTCGGAGACGACGTAGTAGGCGCCGACCTCGAGCTGCTCGGGCAGTCGGCCGTTGATCCGCACGTCCATCTCGACCGGTACGGCTGAGCGGCGCGCCAGCGCTCGCAGGGCCGGCCGCAGGCCCGCGCTGGTGAGGATCGCTGGATGGATACCGCGGCAGGTCTCCCGCAGCTCGTCGATCACGGTCATCAGGCCGGCGGCCACGTCGGCGATCTCGATGCGGAGGTCTTCGCTCTCCTGGGGTGCCTCCGCCGCCGAGCGCAGCCTCAGCGCCAGGGCGACCAGGCCTTGCTGTGCGCCGTCATGCAGGTCCCGCTCGATCCGCCGGCGGGCCTCGTCCGCGGCCGCGACGATTCGCGCGCGGGAGCTGAGGAGCTCCGTCCGGTTCTGCGCGTTCGCGACCGCGGTGGCGACCAGGTCGGTGAACTGCGTCATCCGCTGCTCGGTGTCAGCGGGCATCGGGCCGTTCTCCGGCCCGACCGCGATCATTCCCCACAGCCGGCCGTCGACGTGGATCGGCACGGCCACCGCGGACCGTATCCCCTCGCGGACGGTCGACTCGCCGCCGACAATGGCGCCGTAGTCATCGACACGCGCGGCCCGGCCGGTACGCCGTACGGTCGTGGTCAGGCCGTTGGGCGGATAGCCCTCCCAGCGGTCGCCGACCCGCACGTCGGGGGCCGTTCTGCCTTCGTTGGCAACGAGGGTCGCCGATCCGTCGAGTTCGAACCGGATCATCCTGGCGGTGCCGTCACCGAAGTGCTGGAGAGCCTCCCTGGTCGCGGCCGCGAACACTTCCTCGGGTGGTGCTCCCCCCGCGACCAGCGTGGCGAGGCGACGCAGTGCGGCCTGGGTGCCGGCGAGTTGGCGCAGCTCCTGCTCGGCCCACGCGTTGGCGATCGCCGTCGCAGCTAGTTCCGTGAAGGCGGCCATCCGCGCCTCGGCGCCTGCCGGCAGGTCCTCCTGCGACGTCGCGGCCACAGTCACGCCCCAGCCGCGTCCCTCGACCATGATCGGCGTGGCCACCGCGGCGCGCATGCCGAGCGAGGCGACCCAGGAGCCGTGCGAGCCGTTCGCCAGCCGTTCACCGTAGACCCGGGCCGGGCGGCCGGTGCGCAGCGCGGTTTCCTGGACCATGCCGGGCAACAGCTCGAAGCGAACGCCGACCGGGATACGATCACTGACCTGACCGTAGGACCCCACGACCGTGATGTACGCGTCGAGCTCGCCGTCAGCTCCGGACTGGTGTTCGACGCGGGACACGGACGTCGTCTCGGCGCCGATCAGGCGGCCGAGCTCATCCGCGACGGCAGTGAACACCTCGGCCGGCTGTGCGCCGCCCGCTACCAACGTGGCCACGCGACGCAGGGCGGCCTGCTCGTCGGCAAGCTCACGTAACCGTGTCTGGTCGGGCGCAGCATAGGCTGCCCCAGCATCGGCGTGGTCCACGTTGGCGCCGTTACTCCGGCCAGTCAGAGTTCTGGATGACGTCGACGAAGTTGCCGCGCTCGTAGCCGGGGACGAATCGTTCCAGCACGTCCGCCTTGACGTTGCCGAACGTCGTCTCCGGCTTGGGTGCGATGCCTTCGGTGAACGCCTGGAGGATGCTGCGCTTGAAGTCCGGGCGCGGGTGCAGGGCGGTGATCTGGGCGCGGTCGGCGTCGCTGACGTCGTGGTACCCGATGCCGAGCACGTCGTACTCGACGCCTGCGGTCACCAGTGCTACCTCAGGTTCCATGAACTCGGGGATACCTGGCGTGGTGTGCAGCGCGATGGCTGTCCAGACCCTGCGGATACTGTCCTCGGGGACGCGGTGGCCCTGCAGGAAGCGGCGAGCCTCGTCCGCGCTGTCCACCTCGAAGCGCCGGCCGCTGCCGCGGAACTCCTCGTTCAGACCGAGATCGTGGAACATCGCCCCGATGTACAGCAGTTCAGGGTCGAAGCTGAGTCCGCGATTGCGGCCCTGCAGGCTGCCGAACCAGAAGACCCGGCGGGAATGGTTGTAGACCAGATCGGTCGTGGTATCGCGGACCAGGTCCGTCGCATCGCGGGCCAGCTTGGTGTCCGGCACCGTCACCCCAGCCGCGGTTTGTCCGTTGGTGGGCATCGACTACCTCCTCATGTGGCGTGAAAGGCGAGGTTGATCGCCTATCACTCACCGTGGCGCGACCGGGTGACTTGATCTGCCCCGCAGGCAGGCAACCGCAGTACCGGCTAGCAGGGGGCGCACCTGGGCGGTCGCAGCGATGCCGGCCGGCCGGCCGCATGAAAGACCCGCCCAGCTCCGCCACTCCCAACTACCTCGGGCGTGACTCGGCGCGGTTGGAGTTGCGGGCGTCCTTTCCTGCCTGGGTGAGCGCCAGCCGTGCGCAAGGGTGCGGTTTCAGGGGTCGGCTTCGGGCTCAGCCGTACCGACAGACAGGACGTAGTCGCGGCCCACGCCCGGCGCCCCGCGTGCAGCACCGGCACGGCGCCCCGATCCGACGACCACTTCCTGTCGGTCGGTACGGGCCGTCGCTCCTGGGGTGCCGCGGTCAGCGGCCGTGGCGTTCCCAGTGCGCGGCGAAGAGGTCTTCCTCGGTGACCGGGTGGGGAGCTATCGGACGGGAGACCCAGGTGAGGTTGACGAAGTGGCGGGCGTTCACGTTCTCGGTGGTGACGTTGCCGCCCCAGGTCCCGCAGCTGAGGCTGAGCGTGAACGGCAGACCGTTGCGGGGGCTGCCGGCGCCTTCGTTGAGGTTCTGGTTCACCAGGACCCGTGCGGTTTTGGTGCCCTGGGCAAGAGCTTCGACATGCTCGTCCCGGCTCGTGTGGATGCCGCAGGTGTGGCCGAGGCCCTGGTAGCCCGTGATGGCGTTGACGAGATCCACGGCCCGCGCGATGTCGCCGGTGTACCGGTAGGCGGCCAGTACGACGGACAGCTTCTCGCCCGAGAAGGGATGCTCAGGACCGGCACCGTCCTCCTCGACGATGAGGAACGTTCGGTCAGCGGGGATCGTGAAGCCGGCGAGCTCCGCGATGCGCGGTGCAGGCTTGGCGATGACATCGGGCGAGGGGATGTGCCCGCCATCCGGCCACATCCGTCGCCGCAACGCGTCCTTCTCCTCCTGGCTGCAGAGGTAACCGCCTGCTGCCGTGAGGCGATCCAGGAGGGCGTCGTACACGCTGGTCTCTGCCACGATCGCGTTGTCCGCCAGGCAGCTGGTGGCGTAGTCGAACGTCTTGGCCACCGCGATCGCGCTAGCCGCGTCATCCACGTCGGCAGTCTCGTCCACGACGTGTACTGCGTTGCCCACGCCCACGCCGTACGCCGGGGTGCCGGAACTGTAGGCGGCCTTGACCATCGCAGCACCACCGGTGGCCACGATCAGATCAGCCTGGCGCATCAGTTCCTGCGTCTTCGCGATCGACGGAGCCGGGAGCATCTGGACCAGGTCGGCCGGAGCTCCGACCTGCGTGCACGCCTCCCGCATGTACTCCACCACCGCGGCCGTCGTCTCCGTCGTCCGCGGGTGCGGGGCGACGACGATCGCGTTGCGACCTTTGAGCGCGAGCAACGCCTTGACCGGCGGCGTCGCGTCCGGGCCGGTGGTCGGGATGAGGGCGGCAACCACACCGACGGGCTTGGCGATCTTCACCAGCCCGCGCTCGGGATCCTCCTCCACGACACCCACGGTCCGCAGCGTTCGCATGTCCGCCAGCACGCCGAGGACGCGCTTGTTGATCTTGGTGACCTTGTCGGCATAGTTGCCGAACCCGCCCTCGTCGACCGCGAGCTTGGCCAGGGCCTCGGCCCGCTCCGGGCGCGCGACCGCCCACGCCACCGCGGTGCAGAGCTCGTCGACCTGTTCCTGCGTGTAGTCCTCGATCGTCGCCTGCGCAGCCCTTGCCCGGGTCACGACCTGCTCGACCTCACGCTGGATCCCTTCCTGCTTCGTCATGTCAGCCTGCTTCGCCGTGTCAGTCATGGCCCAACCCTGCCGGGGATCGCGTTCCGACGACTCGGCATGACGGGACGAATCTACTGCTCGGCGTCGTCCGCCCGGGACGGCACGGCGCCGGCTGCGGCATGGTCCCGTGAGGGCGGGAGCGGGAGAGTACTTCGGCTCCTGAGGACGTACCGGCCGTGGTCGGCGTCTCGCAAGCTGGCCACGACGCCAGCTTGAGGAGGAAGACCATGGACCTGCGGGACACCGTGCTGAACATGGGCGAGTGGGAGCGGTTGATCCATCGTGCGGAGACCGGCGAGATCACCGAGCCCCTGGAGAACGTCGACCGCGACGACCCCACGCCGTACGACGCGATCTTCGTCGGCGGCGGTGCCGGCGGCCGGTTCGGATCCGCCTACCTGCAGGCCAGGGGTGGCCGCCAGCTGGTCGTCGACAGGTGGCCCTTTCTCGGCGGCTCGTGCCCGCACCAGGCTTGTGTGCCGCATCACCTCTTCTCCGAAGCCGCGCGGGAGCTGGACTACGCGCGCTGGAACGCAGGGACGCTGTGGTTCGGTGAGTTCGACGAGAAGCGCGCCTCGATCCGCGATCTGATCGAGCTGTTCAAGGCCGGCCGGAACAACCCGCACGCCTTCATGAACTGGCAGAGCAAGGAACAGCTCGGGATGGAGTACATCCTCAACGCCGAGGCCACCGTGCTCGACGCGAACACCGTCGAAGTGGCCGGCAGGCGCTTCACCGCCCGGAACCTGGTGCTCGGCACCGGAGCCAGCACCTATGTGCCGGACATTCCGGGGATCAACCTCCCGGGGGTCTTCGACTTCGCCACCTTGATCGAGGAGCTCGACTACGAGCCTTCGCGCTGCGTCATCATCGGCGGTTCGAAGATCGCCCTCGAGTACGGCTCCTTCTTCCAGGCGGCCGGCTGCCAGACCACGATCGTCTCGCGCAGCCCCCTGATGCGTACTGCGAGCCTGCACCACGTGGACGAGGACCTGCGGACCTACGTCCTGGACGGGATGCGGAAGCGCGGGATGGAGCTGCTCGAAGGCGCCGAGCCGCTCGAGGTGATCGGGAACGGCAAGGTCACCGGGGTCCGGGTCCGGCTGGCCGATGGCGCCGAACTCACGATCGACACCGATTTCGTCTTCATCGGGACGGGCGAGCGCCCGCACTCGCAGCCGTACGTCGACGCGCTCGGCGTGGAGGTGGACGACCGGGGCTTCATCACGGTCGACTCCCGGATGCGGACTTCCGTCCCGGGGGTGTACGCCATCGGCGACCTGATCGGCTCGCCGATGGAGATGTTCAAGGCCCGCAAGTGCGGTATGACCGCGGCCCGCAACATCATGGGCGAGCCGTACGAGTTCGACTTCTCCGAGTACCCGGACTTCTTGCACACGACGTACGAGGTGACCTGGGTCGGGCTCACCGAGGCCGAGGCGCGCGCGCAGTACGACGACGTGGTGGTCATCCAGATGCCGCCCAAGGGCATCCGCGACGACGAACTCGCGCTGCCCTGTGCCGAGGGGTCGATGCTCTACGCCTTCACCCGTCCTGAGCTCACCGGGATGCAGAAGGCCATCTACGACGGGAAGACCCGTCGGCTGCTCGGCGCGCACCACGTCGGGTTCGGCGCCAAGGACGCGTTCCAGTACCTCGATCACCTGCTGCGCAAGGGCATCACGATCGACGAGATGGGCGACATGAACGAGCTGTTCCTCAACCCCGACCACTTCATCCAGCTCTCCCGGCTCCGCGCCGGCAACAGCAACCTCGTCGACCTGTGATGCCGGAACGGAGGCAGTCGTGAGCATCGTCGATGCCGGCTTGAGTCTGGCGGGACTCGCCACCGGAATCGCTCAGAACCGTGCCCGCTGGAAGGATGCCGTCCGCTTCGATCCGGACCAGCGGTACTACGCGCTGCTGGAGCGCACACCGGAGTACGAGGCCTGGCTGTTGACCTGGATGCCCGGACAACACACCGGTATCCACGACCACGGCAACGTCGCCGGAGCCTTCGCCATAGTCCGGGGGACACTCCAGGAGTCGGTCTATCGCGCCAGCCAGGTCGTGCGCACCTTCGACCGCGGCCGGGTCCGCGCCTTCGGTCCCACCCACATCCACGACCTCACGAACCCCGGCCCGTTCCCCGCCGTCAGCATCCACGTCTACTCGCCCCTCCTGACCACCATGACCCAGTACGCCGTACGGGACGGCCGCTTGGTAATCACCGCCCTGGAACAGGCCGGAACCGACTGGTGACCCCTGACTGCGGCACGCGGGTCGCTCCGCGCGGTTGAAGTTGCTGGCGTCCTTTCCTGGCTGGGTGGTCGGTGGCCGTGCGCAGAGGTGCGGTTTGGGGGTCGGCTTCGGGTTCAGCCGTACCGACCGACAGGACGTAGTCGCTGCCCAAGCCCGGCGCCGCGCGTGCAGCACCGGCACGGCGCCCCGATCCGGCGACCACGTCCTGTCCGTCGGTACGCCAAGCGCCCGGGCTGTGCGCCACCAAAACCAGCCGGCGAATGGCGGGGCTCAGCCAGTGGCTAGGGCTCGGGCGGTGGTGATCAAGTCGGCTTCGGAGGCCTGGGCGGTTTGGCGGCGGGTTTGGCGCCAGGCGGTGGATTCGGTTTGCCGATGGGCGAGGGAGCGGCAGTGGTCGCGGACCCGGTCCGGGGCGCTGCCGCCGAGTACTGTGCGGCCGGCCACGACGAGGGCGGGATCTAGCGCGGCGCGTAGGTTCTCGGGGGTGAGGGCCAGAGGATGGCCCAGTACTTCGGTGGCGGCGCGGGCCAAGTCTTCGGGGGTGAGGGTGGTTCGCGCGGTGTCGACGGCGGTGGCTACTGCGCGGCCGACGACTCGGTAGGCGGAGCGGTAGTCGAGGGCGTGGCGGAGGACTAGTTCTTCGGCCAGGTCAGCCGCGCCGGTGAAGTGGCTGCCGGCTGCCGCCGCCAGGGTGTCCCGGTCGATGGTCAGGGTTCGGGTCACTTCGGCGCCGAGTGCGACAACCCGCCGGGACAGGTCGAGAGCGCCGGCAACCTCGCCGTACGCGTGCAACCAGTTGTCTGTGCGGGCTGATGGGGTGCGCTGGGTGACAAGCAGGCCGGTGGCTCTGCCGACCAGGGTCCCTGCGCCCGCGCGGATCACGGCCAGGGCGTAGGGGTTGCGCTTCTGTGGCATCAGGACCGAGGCGCGACACAGAGAAGAGTCGAGGGTGACGTAGCCGAAGCCGGGGCTGGCGAAGATCTCGAGGTCCTCGGCCAGCCGGTCGACTGTGGTCGCGGCCTGCGTTGCGGCGACCACCGCGTCGGCGAGGCCATCGACCGCCCACATGACGTCGCGGGTATGTGCGCCTGCGCTCTCGAAGCCAAGCAGTCCGGCGAGCCGCTCGCGGTCCATCGGCACCCGGCTTCCACCGACGCCGCCTACGCCTGCTGGGGAGCGGTCGGCCCACCGATAGGCCTGCTCGAGCCGGTCGAGGTGACGCACGGCCTCTTCGCCGAAGCCCCCGAGGTAGTGGCCGAAAGTCGAGGGCTGCGCAGGCTGGAGATAGGTGGTGTCAGCCCAGATGGAGCCGGCATGCTCCGTCGCCTGGGTGGTCACAGCGCCCAGGAACCGGCCGACCGCCTCGTGCAGCTCGAGGAGGCGGTCGCGCAGGGCGAGCCGGAAGGCGATGCGGCCGGCCTCCCGCCGGGTGCGACCTGTGTGCAACCACCCTGCGACGCTGCCGAGACGGCGTTCGAGCTCACGTTCGCGGCTGTTGTAGGCGTCGCCGTAGAGCGGGTCGTAAGGGAAGTCCTCGGCTGGAATCTCCAGCAACTCGAGCAGCGCGGCCAACAGGACCCTGGCGTCAGCGGTCGGGATGATCTCGGCCTCGTGGAGTTCGAGGACGTGGGCGAGGTCCGCCAGGCCCAGACCGTGGTGCAGCAGCGGCGCGTCGGCTGTCTCTAGCGCATAACCGGCCTCGACTAGCTCGGGCGCGGGCCCGCTGGTGATCCGCGCCTCAGCGCCGAGGTATCCGTCCGGAACAAGTCGGCTCACAAGGATCCTTTCGGTCCGGCGAACAGTGTGGGCGCCCCGCCACTGACAAGGAAGACGACCGGGCCGTCGACGCTGCCGGCTCTCGCCGCGTCCACCAGGGCCGCCATTGCCTTGGCCCCGAACACAGGGTCGAGGAAGATGCCCTCGGTGCGGGCGACCAGCTGTGCGGCAGCGTCACCGGCGAGTGAGCCCCGCCCATAGCCTTGCCCCAGATATCCCCCGAGCACGGTCACGCAGCCGTCGTCGTCCGGCGAGAAGCCGAGTAGTGACGACGCCCCGCGAGCGAGTGACTCGACGCGGGTGACGCACTCGTCGACTGGACGGCTCACGCTCACCCCGACCACGTCGTACGGGCTGTGCAGCCAACGGGATCCGGCGACGAGACCAGCTTGCGTGCCACACGATCCGGTAGCGAGCCATAGCTGCGAGGGAGCGAGACCAGTGGCCATCAACTGTTCGGCCAGCTCCATGCTGGCGCGTACGTAGCCCGCGGCACCCAGTGGGGTCGCGCCGCCGCGCGGTACGAGATACGGCCGCCGTCCCGCTGCTGACAGCTCCGCCCCGAGCTTGTCGATTCCGGCGTCCACCGAGGCCCGTTCGAGCTCGCCGGTGAACCGCACGTCTGCGCCCAGAAACTCGCTGAGCAACAGGTTTCCGGTCGGCCGGGTTCGCGAGCCGTAGAAGACGAGGTACGGCGTGAGGCCACAGCGGCGTGCTGCAAGTGCGGCCAGCATCGCCCAGTTCGACTGCGACCCGGCGCCGGTGACGAGGCAGTCGCAACCCTGGTCGAGGGCATCACCGAGCAGGTACTCCAGCCCGCGGACCTTGTTGCCGCCGAGGCCCAAGCCGGTGAGGTCGTCCCGCTTGAACCACACCTCGACACCGATCTCCGCAGACAGGCGCGGCGCCGGCTGGAGCGGCGTGGCCGCCGCGACCAGCGGTATCCGCGGCAACGACACCAGGTGCTTCATCAGACGATCCAGTCGTTGCAGGAGGCAACCACTCGGTCGACGAACGCGGGCGCCGCCCCGAGAGCCCCCTGTACGTCGAGGCAGCGGGCGATCTCTTCCGGTGCGAGTTGTCCGGAGATCCGGGGATCGGCGAGCAGGGCGGTCTCCAGATCGACACCACGGTCGAGACCCGCGCGGGTCGCCTCGTACACCACCGTGTGTGCGGCGTGTTTGCCGATCCGGTCGGCCAGCGCATGCATCGCCGGCTCCGAGAGCACGTAGCCGCCGCGGGCTTGCAGATTCTCGCGCATCCGATCGGCGTCGACCTCGAGTCCTTCGAGCAGCCGACAGCCGAAGTCGAGAGCGGCGCCGGTGAGCAGACAGGCCTCGGGGAGCACCACCCACTCGGTCTTCCAGGCCCGTCCGTCTCGCTCGTGCTCGTGCACCATGCCCTCGACAGCGACCGTGGCGTCCGCCCGGACGATCTTGGACAGTGTGACGAGGTGCTCGGACAGTTCGGGGTTGCGCTTGTGCGGCATGGTGATGCTGCCGACCTGGCCGGGGGAGAACGGCTCGCGAAGTTCACCGATCTCGGGGCGCTGCAGGTCGTACACCTCCTGGCCGATCTTCGCGAGCGTCGCGGTCACCATCGCCAGCAGGCCGGCGAACTCGGCGATGCCGTCGCGCGCGGTGATCCAGGGGATGTCGGGAACACCCAGCCCGAGCCGGCGGGCGAACTCCTCGAGCAGTGACAGCGCACGGTCACCCCAGAACTCCATCGTCCCGAGCGCCCCGCCGAGCTGGACCACCTCCCAGCGGACGCGGCCCTCGGCGACCCGGATCCGATGGCGGTGCAGTTCCGACGCCCACACCGCCGCCTTGAACCCGAAGGTGATCGGCAGTCCCGGTTGCCCGTGGGTGCGCCCGCACATCACGGTGTCGCGATGGCGCTTCGCCAGTTCGAGAGCTGCCTTCTCGGCGCGGACGAGGTCGCGTTCGAGGATGTCGGCGACGCGGCGCATCAGGAGCGCGGTCCAGGTGTCCGAGAGGTCCTGCACGGTTGCGCCGTAGTACACCCATTCGCGTGCATCCGGCGGGAGTATTTCCAGCAGGCAGCGGATCAAACCGAGCGTGGAGTGGCCCGTGGCGCGGGTCTGCTCGGCCACCTGGGCAAGGTCGAGCAGGCCGACATCGGCGTGCTTCCTGATCGCGCGCGCCGCGTCCGCGGGGACGAGCCCGACGTCGGCCTGGGCCTCGGCCAGCGTGGCGAGGATCTCGAGCCAGGCCTGCAGGCGGCCTTCGTCGTCAAGCAGTCGGTGGATCTCCGGAGTACTCCAAAGGTGGCCGTAAAGCACGGAGTCGACGAGGTGCGCGCCCATCTAGCTCACCGTGGCTCCGTCGAGCCGCGCGACTCCGGTGAGGCTGCGCAAAGCGGTCCTGATCTCGTCGAGATTGGACCCCCACGGAACCACCGCCGAGCTGCCATCGACCTCCACACCGCGTTCGAGCAGACAGCACTTGGCCAGCGTCGGCTCCCGCCCCGAGACTCGCCGGCGGGGGCAGATGTCCGCCCGTGGTGGCTCGTCGCCGTAGAAGTGGCGGTGGAACTGCAGCGACCGTTCGCAGCCGATCATCAGCCAGTCCTCCCGTTCCGCCGGACGGGTGTCGAGGAACGCGACCTCGCCTCCGAGGTCGACGCCCGAGCCCCGGCACGGCAGCAGGTACTGCGGGGCCGGGTTGGCCGCCGCCAACTCCCTGATGTCGACCGCGTCGAGCACCAGCTCGATCGGCGGCAGGTCCTCGTCGAACGCCACCACCTGCTCGGCCATGGCGAACAGCTTCGGCGGCTCGGGCGGCACAACCTCGGTGACCCGGATCCGCACCGGCGTCGGCTCCCAGATGAAGTTCACGTGTTCGTAGCGGCCCTGCACGACATAGGCACGTACGCCGTCCCGCCGGTGGGCGAGCGCGGTCCGGGCGAGCGCGGTGGCATTGCCGACATCGGTTTCGGGCGAGCTGATCGAGACGACCTGCTCGGGCAGGGCCAGCACTCGTGCTTCGACGACGGGGGAGAAGAGCGGCTCGGTCGACGCCTTCCGTACTGCGACCACCGCGGCCTCGGCGTGGTTACGCAGTACGAGGTAGTCGGTCCGCCGGTACACCTCACGCCCGAGCAGGAACGGCACCAGGTCCAGCTCGGTGAGCGGCACCTCGACCTCCTGGACGGACAGTCCGCGGTAAGGCCGGGTGATGGTGTTCGGCACCGGGTCGGGAATCACCGCGCCGCCACCGATTCCGTGCTGATTGGTTCGGTGCTGATTGGTTCCGTGCTGATTGGTTCGGTGCTGATTGGTTCGGTGATGGCGGTGTCGGCGCGCAGGCCGAGACGCAGGGTCTCCAGGGCGAGTACTTCGTCGAGTGGCACGTTGCCGAGGTTGACGCCCGCGCCGAGCCGGCGGATCAGCCAGGTCTGCTGGGACTTGCGGGGGGCCTCGAAGATGACCCGGTCGACCGGGAGTCTGTCGGCGATCGCGTCGACCAGTTCGGTGCGTACGCTGCCGTCGTCGTGGTACAGCCCGACCGTGCCACTTTCGCGGCCCTCTGCGATGACCCAGCTCGCGCCGGCGACGAGATCCGCTTCCATCTCGGTCAGCCACTGCTCGGTCACGACCGGCGCGTGGCCGTCCTTCGCGCCGGTCTCGGCGAAGACGGTGAAGTCGGTCGCCAGGGCGCGGACGAGCTCGGCCTTCCGGGCCGGGGTGATCGCCTGCAGGCCGTCGGACACCTCGATCGCTCCGATGCCGATGCCCGCCGCCCACCGGCGCAGCTCGTCGACCCGGCCCTGGGCTTCACAGATCTCGAGCAGCGTCCCACCGAGGGACACCGTGACGCCGGCGGCGTTGCAGAGTGCGACGCGCTCCTTGACCGTCGGGTCCACGTAGGCGATCCCCCAGCCGATCTTCAGCACGTCCACGAACTCGCCCGCCTGATCCAGCAAGGCCTCGAGGGCGGCAGTGGTGACGCCCTTGTCGAGCACGTGACTGAGCCCGCGGCGCCGCGGCTTGCTATCACGCTCGGGCAGTTCAAGGAAGTCCGGACGTTCCCACACGGCCATACCTCCAGTCGTTGGCTTCGCCTCGAAGCTAGTTCGGGGGCTTGCCGCCGTCTGTGTCCCTGCTGGACGAACTCCGGGTGATCCTTCGCCCCGCCGGGCCATGGATGCTCCGCCGTCTCGTACCTAGCGTTCGAGCCAGTCAGGGAGGTGTGCCATGAGCCAGCGACTGGTAGTGGTCGGCGGTGGTGCGGCCGGGATGTCCGCCGCCTCCGCAGCTCGGCGGGTCGATCCCGCGCTCGAGATCGTCGTGCTCGAGGCGGGCGGCTATTCGGCGTACGGCATGTGTGGGCTGCCCTACTTCCTCAGCGGCACCGTGGCCCGGGCCGACGCGCTGGTCGCCTACCCGCCGGCGTTCTTCCGTGAGAAGCGTCGGCTCGACCTGCGCCTGCAGACCCGGGCGACGCGGCTCGAGCCGGACAAGCACGTCATTCACTACCGCGAGGACGGCCGCGAGCACCGGCTCGGCTATCACCGGCTGATCGTGGCCGCAGGTGGGAGCCCGTCGCTACCGCCGATCCCGGGCATCGACAACGACCACGTGTTCACCGTGCGCACGCTGGAGGATGCGATCAGCCTGCGGAGCCTGCTCGACGCGGGACATGTCGGGCGCGCTCTGGTCATCGGTGCCGGTTACATCGGCCTGGAGATGGCGGAGGCGCTGGTCCAGCGTGGGGTGGTCGTCACCGTGGCGGAGGAGTTGCCGAGGGTGATGCCGAACCTCGACCCGCCGATCGCCGCGCTGGTCGAGGAGGAGGTACGCCGCCAGGGCGTGGACCTGCGCCTCGGCTCCCGCGTCGACGCGATCCGTAGTACCGACGACGGGCTCGACGCTTTGATCGACGGACAGGTCGTTCCGGTTGACGCCGTGGTGGTCGCAGCCGGAGTGCGGCCAGCTGCGAGTGTCGCCGCTGCCGCGGGGGCGATCACTGGACCGGGCGGTGCGCTGCTGGTGGACGACAGCATGCGCACCTCCCTCCCGGACGTTCTCGCTGCGGGGGACTGCATCGCGCCGTACCACCGGGTGCTCGGCCGGCCTGCGTTCGTGCCGCTGGGACCTGCGGCCAACAAGACCGGGCGGGTGGCCGGCACGGTTGCCGCGGGTGGCGAGGCCACGTTCCCCGGAGTCGTCGGAACCGCAGTCGTCAAGGTCTTCGATCTCGCTGTCGCCCGTACTGGGCTTACGCTCGCGGAGGCCGAGGCCGAAGGAATGCATGCGGTCGCTACCGATGCGCTCGGCCGGTCCCGCGCGAAGTACTACCCCGGCGCTGGGCCGGTGAGCGTGCGGCTGGTGCACGAGAGTGGTGGCCGGTTGCTCGGAGCTCAGCTCGTCGGCAGCGGAGAAGGTGTCGCCAAGCGAATCGATGTCGTCGCCGTTGCGTTGCAGGCCGGCTTCAGCATCGAGGACCTGCTCGCGCTCGACCTGTCCTACGCCCCGCCGTACGCGCCCGTCTACGAACCGATCTTGCTCGCCGCCCAAGCCGCGACCACGAGCGCGCGCGACGCCGCAGTACCGGCCTGAAATCATGGCAGCCGAGCAGTTGGGTTCGGTCGACGAGAGTCGCGTGGCGGTCGTCACCGGCGGCGCGTCAGGTATCGGCCAGGCGACCGTCGCGCGGCTCGTCGCGGACGGCTTCCGCGTTGCCGTCCTCGACGTCGGCGATACGACCGGGGAGGCCAAGCTCGCGCTCCGCGTCGACGTGACCGACGCGTACGCCGTCGAGCGGGCGTTCACGCAGATCGTGGACACCTTCGGCCGCATCGACGTACTGGTCAACAACGCCGGTATCACCGGGTCGGCTGCTGCCACGAACTGCCACCAGACGCCGGTCGAGGAGTGGGACCGGGTACAGGCCGTCAATGTCCGCGGGCCGTTCCTCTGCACCCGGGCAGCGTTGCCGACAATGCTTGCTCAAGGCAACGGGCACGTGATCACCGTGGCCTCGGTAGCCGGTCTGATCGCCTTCCCAGGCAGGGCGGCGTACACCACTTCCAAGGGCGCGGCGGTGATGTTCACCAAGTCTCTGGCGGTCGATTACGCCGCTGCGGGCATCCGGGCCAACGCCGTCTGTCCAGGCATGGTCGAGACGCCGATGACGAAGTGGCGGCTCGACCAGCCGGACCTCCGGGCCCAGGTCGAGTCGAAGATCCCGCTGGGCCGGGTGGCTCAGCCTGACGAGATCGCCGAGGCCATCGCGTTGCTCGCCTCCGATCGGCTGGTCTACCTGACCGGCCACACCCTCGTTCTCGACGGCGGCTGGACCGCTCTCTGACCAACTCGGACATGAACGGACGGACTGACATGACAGGAAGACTGGACGGCAGGGTGGCGCTGATCACCGGCGCCGGCTCGGGGATCGGGCGAGCGGCGGCGGAACTGTTCGCCGCCGAGGGCGCAGCGGTGGCGGTGGTCGACCTCGTCACTGAAGCCGCGGAGGAGACGGTCGGCAAGATCACAGCCGGCGGTGGCCGGGCGGTGGCGCTGGCCGCCAACGTCGCGGTGGCCGAGGAGGTGGAATCTGCGGTCGCGCGAGCCGTCGGCGAACTGGGCCGGCTCGACGTTGTCTACAACAACGCCGGGGTGAACAGTTCGGGTTCAGTCGCGGACGCGACCGAGGACGACTGGGATCGCTGCTTCGCGGTCAATGCCAAGGGCACTTTCTTGTGCTCACGTGCCGCAGTCCCGTACCTCGAGTCCGCCGGTGGCGGCGCGATCGTCAACCAGGGTTCGGTCGCCGGCTTGGTCGCCGTGCCCAACTTCGCGGCGTACTGCGCCGCCAAAGGGGCGGTCGTCGCGCTGACGCGCTCGATGGCGATCGACCTCGCGGCCCGCCGGATCCGGGTCAACGCCATCTGCCCGGGCACGGTGTTCACACCCCTGATGGAGCCGATGCTGCGTGCTCGCGGTGATGGCGACCTCGAGGCCGGCCTGGCCAAGACCGTGGTCAAGTATCCGATCGGCCGGCTCGGCACGCCGGAGGAGATCGCCCGGGTGGCGCTGTTCCTGGCCAGCGACGAGGCGTCCTTCATGACCGGCTCGATCGTGACCGCCGACGGCGGCATGACGGCGCAGTAGGAGAGTCCGATGACCTTTCACCTCGACCCCGACAAGCTCGTCGATCTTGACCGAGCCGCGGCAGTCGTGACCGACGGGGCGCTGGTCGCCCTGGGTGGCGGGTTGTCGGCGCGGCTGCCGATGGCCTTGGTCCGGGAGCTGATCCGGCAGGGCCGCCGAGGCCTGCATGTCGTCGGCTCCGCCCACGGCATCGACGTCGACCTGCTCGTCGCCACCGGTTCGGTCGCGATCTGCGAGGAGAGCTATGTCGGCTTCGAGCAGGACTTCGGGCTCGCACCGGCCTATCGGCGCGCGGCCCAGACCGGGACGATCGAGATCCGCGAGAGCTGTTGCGGCACCATCCTCACCCAACTGCGCGCGGCCGAGTTCGGCGTTCCGTTCCTGCCGGTACGCGGGGTGAAGGGTTCCGACATCCGGCGTCTCCACCCTGAGTACGGCGAGGTCACCTGCCCGTTCACCGGCGAGATCCTGGTTGTCGTACCGCCGCTGCGGCCGGACGTCGCGCTGATCCACGCGCCGCTCGGGGACCGTCGGGGCAATCTCCACCTGGACCAGCCGTACGTGCTCGACGAGCGTTTCGCCGCCGCGTCCCGCAATGTCATCGCGACCGTCGAGCGCATCGCGTCCACCTCAGAAGTGGCCGAGGCCGGTGTGACCATCCCGGGCCACCTCGTGACGGCGGTGGCCGAGGTCCCGTACGGGGCTCATCCCAGCTCGTGCTATCCGCACTATGCCTACGACCGGCCGCACCTGGCGCAGTACGTGCAAGCGGCCACCGCCGGCGAGGCCGACCTGACCGCGTACCTGGACCGCTACGTCACCGGTACGCCGACCGAGGAGGCCTATCGCAAGGTCATCGGTGAGGAGCGGCTGGCTGCCATCGGGAGCTGGTCCGCCTCGACGGAGGCGTGGAAGGAGCTGTTCCGATGACCTTCTCGATCGACGAGTGGTTCGTGGTGGCCCTCGCCCGGACGATCCGCGACCGCGAGGTCGTCTTCCACGGCTTCGGCAGTCCTTGCGCCCAGGTGGCGATGCACGTCGCCCGGCACACCTCCGCGCGGGACATGCTGCTGGTCGAGGGCGCCACCTATGCGGTCAACCCGGATCCGCCGTTCATCCCGCCGACCGGCAACGACCTCAGCCTGCAGCGCGAGGCGTCGTACCGGATGCGTTTCGAGGAGTTCTTCGACGCGGCGCTTCGTGGTGACGTCGACCGGATGTTCCTGTCCGGCGGGCAGATCGATGCCTACGGCAACACCAATGTGACGGCGATCGGTCCGCCCGGCCGGCCGAAGGTGAAGCTCGGCGGGGGTGGCGGCGGCTGCAACCTCGCGGCGACCATCGGGCACCTGACGCTCTGGACGACGCGGCATCGTTCGGGCCGCGCGCTCGTCGAGCACTGCGACTTCGTCACCGACATGGGTCACCGCACGTCCGAGGGGACTCGCGCCGAGCTGGGATTCACCGGCGGTGGTCCCGAGTGGCTCGTGACCGAGCTGGGTGTCTTCGACTATGACGAACAAGGGCAGGCCCGGCTCCGCCAGGTGTTCCCGGACGTCGGTGTCGAGCAGGTCATGGCGGCGACCGGCTTCGAGCTGCGAGTCGCCGCGGACTTGCGGGTCGTGCCGATGCCGAGTGCGGCCGAGATCGCCGCGCTCCGGGCGGTCGATCCCCTCGGGGTACGCCGCTCGGAGTTCGCGCCGGAGGAGCTGCGCCGTACCTTCACCCATGGTGAGAAGGCTGGATGCCTGTGCTGAAAGGCGATCTGTCCGCGGTGTTCGAGCCGCGGCGCGTCGCACTGGTCGGAGCGTCCGACCAGCCCGGCAAGACCGGCGAGCTCTTCTGGCGGAACCTGGCGAGCTTCCCCGGCGAGGTGGTTCCGGTCACGTCCTCGGCCGAGACCGTGGCGGGGCACAAGGCCTATCCGACCCTGCGGGACGTGGAGGGCGAGATCGACCTCGCGGTCGTCGTGGTGCCCGCCGCTGGTGTTCCGGCGGTCATCCGTGACGCGTCGGCCAAGGGTGTGTCCGCTGCGATCGTCATCAGTGGTGGCTTCGCCGAGGCCGGCCCGGGAGGCATCCGCCTCCACGACGAGCTGGTCGCAGCGGCACGCGCGGGCGGCGTACGGATCGTGGGCCCGAACTGCTTCGGAGTCCAGAACTGCGACCTTCCCCTCAACGCGTCGATGGCCGCCGGAACTCCGCGAGGCGGCGGCGGGATCAGTCTCGTCACCCAGTCGGGTGCGTACGGCATGGCCATCCACTCGCTCGGTCTCGACGAGCAGATCGGCTTCGCCAAGGTCTACGCGGCCGGGAACAAGGCGGACATCGGCGACGCCGAGTTGTTGCGCTACCTCGCCGACGACGGGGCCAGCCGAACGCTGTGCTTCTTCCTCGAGTCGCTTCCCGACGGTCGTGCCTTCTTCGAGGCGGCCTGTCGCGCGACTCCTCGTAAGCCGGTGATCGTCGCCATGACCGGCCGCTCGGTCGACGGGGTCCGCGCGGCGCGGTCGCACACCGCGGGGCTTGCAGGCAGCGAGCGGGTCTGGCGCGCGGCGTTCGAGCAGGCCGGGGTGATCCTGGTCCGGTCGGGCCTGGAGATGATGGACGTCGCGCGTGCGCTCGACAGCCAGCCGCCGCCCGTGGGCCGCAGGGTCGCGGTCATCACGAATTCGGGTGGCACCGGCGTCGAGCTGACCGATCTGCTCGCCGATGAGGGACTCGAAGTACCAGAGCTGTCGGTGAAGTTGCAGGACGAGCTGCGGCTGTTGTTGCCGCCGCTCGCCAGCCCTGGCAATCCGGTGGACCTCACGCCGGTGTGGAGCCGGTTCGCCGAGCTGTATCCGCTGTTGGTGGATCGGTTGGCTCGTTCCGGTGAGGTCGACGCCGTCGTGCCCGTTCTGCTCCAGCGCTCGGCGAGTGACGAGCGGGTCGCCATGGGGATCCGTGATGCTGTGGACCGCCTGCGTGCTGACGGCGTGCGGGTGCCTGTCTATGTGTGTTGGGTGGCGCCCAGGACCTCGCGGCCGAATGCCGACCTGCTCCAAGCAGGGGGCGTGCCTTGCTTCGAGTGGCCTGAACGCACCGCGCGGGCGCTCGGGCACGCTGCCCGGTACGGCGAGGCGCGGGCGCCTGCCAGTGCTGGTGCGGTCGGTCCGGCCGCGGGATCGGTAGCGGCTTCGGCTGGTTCGGCTTCGGCTGGGTCGGCTTTGGGGTCGGCTTCGGCTGGGTCGGCTTTGGCTGGCGTGCCCGGGCCTGCTTTGGCGCCGGGGTGGCTAGGCATCGACGCTGCTGCTGAAGTGTTGGCCGGGACGGGAATCCAGACGGTTGCCGGCCGAATCTGCGGAACCGCCGCGGACGCTGTGGTCGCCGCCGACGACCTGGGCTATCCCGTTGTGGTGAAGGCGGTTCACCCAACTCTCCTGCACAAGACCGAGGCGGGCGGGGTGCGCCTTGACCTCGGCGATCCGTCGGCGGTTCAGGCCGCTGCCGCCGAGTTGCTGATGCTCGCCTCCGGCGCCGCAGTCCTCGTACAGCCGCAGGTCCCCGGCACGGAGCTCATCGTCGGCGGCCTCCGTGATCCACAGTTCGGCCCGACAGTGCTGGTCGGCCTCGGCGGAATCTTCGTCGAGGCGCTCGACGACACCGCACTGGGCCTCGCCCCACTGAACCACGAAGCCGCGCGCGGTCTGGTCGGCAAACTGCGCGGCTATCCGGTGTTGGCCGGTGCTCGCGGTGCTGAACCGATCGACCTCGACGCAGTGGCCGCCGTGATCACCGCGGTCGGCGACCTGCTCGTCACGACGCCTGAGATCGCCGAGCTCGACCTCAACCCGGTGCTCGCCGCACCTGACGGCTGCGTCGCCGTGGATTGGCGGATCCTGGTCGAGAATCCGCCCGGCCAGGACCAGGAACGCCCCCAGGATTCGCCCCGTCACGCCGGAGAAACGCGACGCCGCCCGTCGTAGCGTTCGGGCTGAGGCGTCACCGACAAACAACCGGAGAGTCGGGCCTCCGGTGAAAGGGGCCAAAATGCTAGTCGGAACGCAGGACGTGCTGCTTCCCACCACGATGGTGGGCAACTACCCCAACCCCCGCTGGTACGACGGGCAGGCCTTCGCGGTCTTCCCCAAGGGTGAGTTCATCTTCGACGCGATCAGCCGCGAGGCCTTCGAGGACGCGGTCGGCGCGATCGTGCACGACCAGGAGGCCGCCGGGATCGACGTGATCAGTGACGGCAAGGTGTACGGCGGCGACTCGCCGTACGGCCAGATCCTCTACCACTATGTCGAGCGCATGACCGGTTACAAGCTCTCTGGTCCACCGATCGGGCTGCCCATCTACTCCACGCTCTTCGCCCCGACCTGCGTCGGCGAGGTGCGCCGGGAGCACCCGTTCCACCTGGCCAATCTGCGAGCGGTGCGGAAGGCGACGAAGAAGCCGGTGAAGATCTCCTACACCGGCATCCAGGTGCTCGCCGCCGCGACGAACAACCAGTACTACAAGGAGACCAAGGAACTCGCGCTGGCGATCGCCAAGTCGTTCAACGAGGACTTCAAGGAGCTTGCCGACAACGGGTGCGACATCATCCAGGTGGACGAGTTCGTCTGGCCGTACGGGATGGGCGACTGGGAGGTCGAGGTACTCAACACCGCGATGGAGGGTGCCGACTGCCAGTTCTGGGTGCACACCTGCTGGGGCAACTACTCGGGCACGCCGGGGTACTTCCCCGATGACGAGGAGCGCGAGTTCGGCGCCTGGGTGCTGGACCACCGGCCGACCACGGCCTCGGCGCCGGAACGGGCGCACGCGATCTTCCCGAAGGTGCTCGACGCCAACATCGACGCGTTGAACTACGAGGTGGGCCGGACCGGCCCGGACGACCTCAAGCCGCTGGTCGACCACGAGTGGTCCAAGGCCTTCGTGGCCGGCGTGGTGGACGTCAAGAGCACCGTGACCGAGACCGCCGACGAGGTGGCCGACCGGATCCGTTCGGTGCTGGAGTTCGTTCCCGCCGAGAGGCTGGGGCTGTCGACGGACTGCGGGCTGATCAACCTGCCCAGGATGATCGCAGCGGGCAAGCTGCGCGCATTGGCAGACGGCGCCGCCATCGTCCGCGAGGAACTTGCCGCCGACAACAAGTAACGAGCTACCACTGCGGTGGCGAGCGGGTTTACCTACCCCCGGGCCCGCTCCCGCGCCAGCCCTCCGACCGATCGGGAGTCGGCCGGGGGGCTAGCGCGTCTCGGTCAACTTCGGCAGACCCTGCGCACCGGTCTCAGTTCAGGTCGAGGCCCGGGTAGAGCGGGTGCTTGTCGAGCAGTTCGGCGGAGGCGGCACGGACCTTGTCGGCCACGCCGTCGGCGAGCACGTACTTCGCCTTCGACGGAGCACCGGCCGAGGTGGTCGTCGGCGTGACGCTGGACAGCACGTCGACCATCAGGTCCGCGACCCGGTCGAACTCGTCCAGGCCGAACCCGCGGGTGGTCAGCGCCGGCGTACCGATCCGGACACCGGAGGTGTACCAGGCGCCGTTCGGGTCGCGGGGGATCGCGTTCCGGTTCGTCACGATGCCCGCGTCGAGCAGCGCGGACTCGGCCTGCCGGCCGGTGATCCCGTACGACGAGACGTCCAGCAGCACGAGGTGGTTGTCCGTGCCGTCCGTGACGAGCTTGACGCCACGCTTCATCAGGCCCTCCGCCAGGCCCACCGCGTTGTCCGCGACAGCCTGCGCGTACGTCTGGAACGAAGGCTGACGCGCCTCGGCGAGAGCGACGGCCTTCGCGGCCATCACCTGGCCCAGCGGACCACCGAGCACCATCGGGCAACCGCGGTCGACGGCGTCGGCGTACTCCGGCTGGCACAGCACCATGCCGCCACGGGGGCCGCGCAAGGACTTGTGCGTGGTGGTCGTGGTCACGTGCGCGAACGGGACCGGGTCGAAGTCGCCGGTGAAAACCTTGCCGGCGACGAGCCCGGCGAAGTGCGCCATGTCGACCATCAGGGTGGCGCCGACCTCGTCCGCGATCTCGCGCATCTTGGCGAAGTCCACCCTGCGCGGATACGCCGAGTAGCCGGCGATCAGGATCAGCGGCTTGAACTCACGGGCCGTCGCGGCGACCTTGTCGTAGTCCAGCAGACCGGTCTCCGGGTCGGTCCCGTAGGAGCTCTGGTTGAACATCTTGCCGGAGATGTTCGGCCGGAATCCGTGCGTCAGGTGGCCGCCGGCGTCGAGCGACATGCCGAGCATCTTCTGGTCGCCGAGCGCCCTGCGGAGCTTGGCCCAGTCCTCGTCGGACAGGTCGTTGACGTGCTTCGCGCCCACCTCGGCCAGTGCGGGGGACTCGATCCGCTGGGCCAGGATCGCCCAGAACGCGACCAGGTTGGCGTCGATCCCGGAGTGCGGCTGGACATAGGCGTGCGGAGCGCCGAAGAGCGCTCTCGCGTGATCCGCCGCGGCCTGCTCGACGGTGTCGACGTTCTGGCAGCCGGCGTAGAAGCGGTGCCCGATGGTGCCCTCGGCGTACTTGTCGGACAGCCAGTTGCCCATCGTCAGCAGCGTCGCCGGGGAGGCGTAGTTCTCGCTCGCGATCAGCTTCAGCGAGGACCGCTGGTCGGCCAGTTCGGCCTTGATCGCACCGGCGACGGTGGGCTCGACCGCCCCGATCACCTCAAGTGCGTTGCGGTACGCGGCCGATGCGGCGGCAGCATCGAAGGGTTGAGTCATCTTCGTCTCTCCTGAGGTTGCACTCGGTCGCGGCACCCAGGCGCACGGTGCCGGCGTCTTCTCGCTCCCCGGTGGTCGTTCCCACCTCAGCGCCAGTCGCGACGCCGTAACCCTAGCGCGTACGGCGGCCGCCGCACTCAGTTGCGTCCGAACAACCGCGGGACAGTTGCGTCCGAACAACCGCGGGACAGTTGCGTCCGAACAACCGCGGGGCAGGACCCTCACTTCTTCGGACGCAAGCGGCTAGAGGATGCGGTCGACGATGGTGGTGAAGGGGGTGGTGCGGGGGAGGGTGCCGAAGACGCCGCCCCAGTCGCCGGCCAGCCTGGAGGCGACGAAGGCGTCGGCGACCTCCGGGGTGGAGTAGCGGATCAGCAGCGACGCCTGCAGGCAGACGGCCATCCGGGCCGCCAGGCGTCGCGCGCCCGCCTCAGCCTCAGAAATGTCGGAGAGCGCTTCCAGTACGTCGGTCACGGCCGCGTCCAAGCGGTGATCCGCACCCCGGGCAGACCCGACCTCCAGCAGCCAGGCCTCGAGCGACTCCGGCCGCCGGAGCGCTCGGAGTACGTCGAGAGCGTTGACCGTGCCGGAACCTTCCCAGATCGAGTTGAGCGGGGACTCGCGGAACAGCAGGGGCAGCCCGGACTCCTCGACATACCCGTTCCCGCCCAGGCACTCGAGCGCCTCGGCCACCATCATCGAGGTCCGCTTGCACACCCAGAACTTCGCCAGCGGCAACGCGATCCGCCGGAAAGCCGCGGCCTGCTCGTCGCCAGCAAGGGAGGCGTCCACAGCTGCGGCCAGCCGCATCGAGAGAGCGGTTGCTGCTTCGCTCTCGAGCGCGAGATCGGCGAGCACGTTCTGCATCGCCGGCTTGTCCCGCAGCAACCCACCGAAGGCGCTGCGGTGCGACGTGTGCCAGGTCGCCTCGACCAGCGCCCGGCGCATCAGCGCGGCCGAGCCGAGCACGCAGTCCAGGCGGGTGGCCGCCACCATCTCGATGATCGTGCGGACACCGGCCCCTTCGTCGCCGAGGCGGTAGCCGATCGTGCCGTGGAACTCCACCTCGCTGGACGCGTTCGACCGGTTCCCGAGCTTGTCCTTCAACCGCTGCAGGGCAAACGTATTCCGGTTGCCGTCGGCAAGAACTCGCGGGACCACGAAGCAGCTCAGCCCCTCGGGCGCTTGCGCGAGGACGAGGAACACATCCACCTGTGGAGCCGAGCAGAACCACTTGTGCCCGTTCAGCAGGTACTCGTCGGCGGACCCTGACGGAGTCGCGGTCGTCAGGTTGGCCCGAACGTCGGAACCACCCTGCTTCTCGGTCATCCCCATGCCCGCCAGCACCCCCGCCTTGTCGGCCGACCTCAGCCGGCGAGCGTCGTACGACGTGGCGGCGAGGCCGGGGATCCACTCGGCGGCGAGTTCGGGGGAGGCCTTGAGCGCTGGGACCGCGGCGTAGGTCATCGAGATGGGGCAGCCGTGGCCGGGCTCGACCTGCGACCAGAGGTAGAAGCCGGCAGCGCGGGTGAGGTGCGGTGACGGGCTGTCGCTGGTCCAGGGCGCGGCCTGGAGGCCGAAGCCGACGGCCTTGTCCATCAGCCAGTGCCAGGACGGGTGGAACTCGACCTCGTCGATGCGGTTGCCGTAGCGGTCATGCGTGCGCAGCACCGGCGGGTTCTGGTTTGCCGGGAGAGCATGAGAGAGCGCTTCCTGCGATCCCGCGAGTTCTCCGATCGCGACCAGTCCCGGATCCCCGCCGAGGTCGGCGTACGGACGCAGAGCGTCACCGAGTGCCGCGTCCCTGGTGAAGAAGTTCACCCCCTGACATGGGGCAGCCTGATTCGTTACCGCAAAAGGGTCCGCCATGTCAGTACGGTAAGCGGTATGGCACGCTCTGGGTCCGAGACCTCCGTCTCATTCGACTGGGCCCGACGACTCCCCGGGACGACCTGGAAGCTGATCACCCAGACCGTCGGCGTCTGCCTGCGCTACCGCGTCACCGGGCTTGCGGCGGAGGCGGCCTTCTTCGCCATCCTGTCGCTGCCGCCACTGATCTTCGGGCTGGCCGGCAGCATCGGCTTCATCGCCGACCAGTTCTTCGCGGTCGAGACGATCGACAACATCAAGTCGCAGATCGCCGAGCTGGCCGGCCGCGCGTTGACCGCGCAGTCGGTCAGCGACGTGATCGTGCCGACGATCGACAAAGTGCTCGACGGCGGCCGTCCGGACGTCATCTCGATCGGTTTCCTGCTGGCGCTGTGGTCCGGCAGCCGCGCGCTGAATGTCTTCGTCGACACCATCACGATCATGTACGGGATGGGCGGTAAGCGCGGCATCGTCCGCACCCGGGCGCTGTCGTTCAGCCTGTACTGCGGTGCCCTCGTCATCGGCGTCATCGTGCTGCCACTGGTGCTGGCCGGGCCGAACGCGGTCGACGCGCTGCTGCCGCAGCGGGTCGACTTCCTGAACCAGCTGTACTGGCCGGTCGTGACGATCCTGTCGGCGGGCTTCCTGAACACCCTGTACCACCTGTCGGTCCCGGTCCGGACGCCGTGGGTGTCGGATCTGCCCGGGTCGTTCCTCGCGCTGTCGATCTGGATCCTCGGGAGCTTCGTGCTGCGCTGGATCCTGCAGAGCACGGTCGGCGGGACGTCGATCTACGGGCCGCTGGCGGCGCCGATCGCCGTGCTGATGTGGCTTTACATGTCGGCGATCGCGGTGCTGATCGGGGCGGCACTGAACGCGGTGGTGGACCGGTTGTGGCCGAACAAGACCCCCCAGGACCAAGCCGCGGAGCACGAGCCGGTGATGAAGGCCGAATCCGAGGTTCATCACGAGGAGGCCGTCGCGCCGACCGAGCGGCGCCCTGAGGTGAACATCGCCCGCGCCGTCGAAGCCCTTGGTGGATCTGCAGAAGAGAAAGAGCCTGGCGCAGCACCCGCGGGGGAGCCCGTTCCGGTGGTGGCCGAAGCGACCGTCGTAGAGGTGACCGCGGTGGAGGTGACCGCGGTGGAAGCGACGGCGGCGGATGCGGCGGTTGCGGAAGCGGCGGGTGCGGGAGCGGCCGGGGAGCCGGAAGCGGCGGTTACGGGAGCGGCGGGTGCGGGAGCGGCCAGGGAGGCGGAAGCGGCGCGTGCGGAAGCGGCCGGGGAGCCGAAAGCGGCGGGTGCGGAAGCAGCCGGGCAGCCGGAAGCGGACGGAAAGGCGGGGACGGCCGGCGAGCGGAAGCCCCCCACGGATCGGAAGCCGGCGCCGGTCGGAAAACCCGGTGCGCGGGCTGAGCGCGACGACATACGCTGAGGACATCGCGACAGTCCGTCAGCCCGACGGCAGACAGAGAAGGGAGATGACGACCCACATGAGCTTCGATCAGGCCTTCCGGGCCGCAGCCTCCCGCACCGTCCGTCCGCTGAGCTGATCTCGCGGCCGGACCTCTTGAAAGGTTCGTCGCACGATGTCAGCAGAACTCCGGGCCCTGGGTCTCGACAGCACCACGGCCGACTACCTGAACTCAGTTCCCGGTTCCGCCGAGCTCGTGCGGGGCCGCGTAGTACGGGTCGACAAAGGCCTGTCCACCGTGCTCACCGAGGACGGTCCGGTCCGTGCGACCTGGTCCGGCGGCGTGCTCGCGGCCATTGCCGTCGAGCCGCAAGCGACCCCTTGCACAGGGGACTGGGTCGCGCTGCGGCACTGGCCGGACGACCGCATCACCGTCGAAGCCCTCGCTCCACGCCGTACTGCGATAGTGCGGGCCGAGGCCAGCGGTACGTCCAGGGGCCAGGTGCTCGCCGCGAACGTCGACGTGATCGCGATCGTGGTCGGGCTCGAGCCGGAGCCGAACATCGGCCGCATCGAGCGCTTCCTCGCTCTGGCGTGGGAGAGCGGCGCGCGGCCGGTCGTAGTACTGACCAAGGCTGATCTGGTGATAGACGCGGACTCCGTGGCTGAGGACGTGGCGACCGCAGCACCCGGTGCCGACGTACTGGTGTGCAGTGCGACGACAGGAGAAGGCCTGGAAGCTGTCCGAGCTCTCCTGGACGACAACGCCACCATGGCTCTCCTAGGCGTCAGTGGCGCCGGCAAGTCGTCCCTGGTGAACGCACTGGCCGGTGTGGAGCTTCTAGACGTGCAGGCAATCCGCGAGGACGGCAAGGGCCGGCACACGTCTGTACGGCGTGAGCTGATCCTGCTGCCCGGGGGTGGCGTCGTCATTGATACGCCCGGGCTGCGGGGAATCGGGCTGCAGGAGTCCGGCGAGGGCCTAGCGGCGGCATTCCCCGACGTCACGGCTCTGGCCGAGCAGTGCAGGTTCACGGACTGCGCGCACGTGACCGAACCCGGCTGCGCAGTACAGGCGGCTCTGGAGGACGGCAGCCTGCCAGTGCGCCGCTACGAGAGCTGGAAGAAGCTGCAGCGCGAGGCAGCATTCATGGCGCGGCGTACTGACCTGCGGTTGCGGGCCGAAGCCAAGAAGGCGTGGGCCCGCCAGACCAAGGACTACCGCCGCGACTCCAAGCCCCGCCGATAGGCCCCGCGTCGGCCATGACGCCGGATGAAAGACTCGGCGGCATGAGCCGTGCAGTGCTGGTGACCGGAGCATCACGAGGAATCGGCGCGGCCGTGGCGAGGGCGTTCGCGGCTGCCGGTGATCGAGTCGCCGTGCATTACGGCTCATCGCTGGAGTCGGCCGAGGCCGTGCTGAAGGAGTTGCCGGGGGAGGGGCACGTCCTGGCGCACGCCGACCTCGCGGACCCGGCGGAGATCCAGCAGATGGTCGAGGGAGTCGCCTCAGGTCTGGGCAGCATCGACGTACTGGTGAACAACGCCGGCATCTACGAGCCGCATCCGATCCGGAAGTCGTCGTACGAAGAGTGGCAGCGTGCGTGGTCCGGCACGCTCGGGGTGAATCTGATCGGCGCCGCCAACGTCACGTGGTGCGCGGTGCGGCATATGGGCCGCGGCGGGCGGATCGTCAACGTATCGTCCCGCGGCGCGTTTCGGGGGGAACCGAACCAGCCCGCGTACGGCGCGAGCAAGGCGGCGCTGGTGTCGTTCGGTCAGTCACTCGCCCGGGCACTCGGTCCGGAGGGGATCGCCGTGACCACCATCGCGCCCGGCTGGACGACCACCGACATGGCAGCCGAGGCGCTCACCGGCGACGGGTATGACCGCCGGCGACTCGAGAGTCCGCTCGAGCGCGTGGCCTCACCGGACGAGGTCGCCGCCGCGGTCCTCTACCTGGCGTCACCCGAGGCCGAATTCGCCACCGGCACCGTGCTCGACTTCAACGGCGGCTCTCACCTGCGCATGTGAGGTCCGACGGCGCCCCGCAGTACGGGAAAAGCCTTGGAAACAAGGTGTCTCAGGTTGTTGCGGTCACGTCCTATGTTCTTGATCATGTCGCCGCCCGCGCAGTACGGGAGTAACGCCGAGAGGGCTCCTGGATTCCAGGAGCCCTCTGTTCGTGTGGACGATACTGGGATCGAACCAGTGACCTCTTCCGTGTCAGGGAAGCGCGCTACCGCTGCGCCAATCGTCCAAGTTGGTGTATCGAGGTGGAGACGGGATTCGAACCCGTGTACACGGCTTTGCAGGCCGTTGCCTCGCCTCTCGGCCACTCCACCAGAGAGTCCCAGACCGAAAGTCTCAGCCCACCGACCTGTTCCGAGCGAACGACCGGGTTCGAACCGGCGACCTCAACCTTGGCAAGGTTGCGCTCTACCAACTGAGCTACGTTCGCATCTCGCCTGAGCTTGTTCTGCTCGGTGCGAGAGCAGAACAGTAGCGCACTTTCCGCGCACTTCGAAACTGGGTATGCGGCTTGTCGCCAGACTCGGCGTGCAGGCGGGAGGATGCCCCTTTTGTCACACCAGCCCCACTAGGCCTCGAGCGCGGTGACCTCCACCTCGCGCAGGTATTCGGCGTCCGCCAGCAGTTGGATCGCGGTGATCCGGCCGTCGGTGACGGTGAACGCGAACACGACCTGCGGCTCGCCACGATGCGCCCAGACCAGGCCCGCGAGCCCATCGACCAGAGCGAGCTTCGCGGCCTTCGCGCGGCCGGAGAACGTCTCGGCGACCGCCGCGGCGCCGCGCACCATCGCGACGGCACCACCCATGGCGACAACGGTGTCGTCGGCGCGCAGAACCACGCCCGGATCGAGCATTTCCAGCAACGCCTCGAAGTCGCCGCCCCGCGACGCCGCCAGGAACGCGCCGACGATCTCGCGCTGCCGGGTCGAATCGGTGTCGGGAACCTCCGGCGCCCCCTGGACCCGCCGCCGCGCCCGACTCGCCAGCTGCCGCGCGGCCGCGGGGGAGCGGCCGACGATCGGGGCGATGTCGTCGAACGGCACCGCGAACATGTCATGCAGGACGAACGCCAGCCGCTCAGCCGGCGTCAGAGTCTCCAGTACTACGAGCAACGCGAGCCCGACGGAATCCGCCTGCACGGCTTCCAGCTCCGGATCCGGTACGTCGTGGTCGGTCAGCGCGGGTGAGTGTTCCCCGACCGCCTGTTCGGGTCGTCCGCGGCGCAGGCGCAGCATGTCCAGGCAGATCCGCCCGACTACGGTGGTCAGCCAGCCGCCGAGGTTGTCGATCGAGCCGGTGTCCGAGCGGCTGAGCCGGATCCAGGATTCCTGGACGGCGTCCTCGGCCTCCTGCTGAGACCCGAGCATCCGGTATGCCACGGCCCGCAGATGGTGTCGGTTCTCCTCGAAACGCGCCGCAAGCCAGTTGTCTTCCTGCATCGGGCCACTCTTTCATCCGGAGACGTCACACCTTCTGTCCGGTGTTCGCCATGGTGGTGACGTAGTGGAACCCGCGAATGTGACACTGCTAGACCCCGGACAGAGGAGACGAGCGTGACCGACCCCGCCCCACGGCCCCTGGAAACCCGCAAGCAGGACACCCTGCGCCGCCTCCAGGAAGACGTCGACGCCTGGGTCTCCACCGCCTCCCCGGACGGCACGCCGTACCTGATGCCGCTGTCCTTCCTCTGGGACGGCGAAACGCTTCTCCTGTCAACGGCCCACAAGAACCCCACGAGCCTCAACCTCCGGGCCAACAGCCCGATCCACCTGGCAATCGGCCAAACCCGCGACGTAGTCCTTATCACCGGCACCACCGAAACCCTCAACCCCGAAGACCTCTCCCAGCAGACCGGCGACGCCTTCGCAGAAAAGGCCGGTTTCGACCCCCGCACCCTGAAGAGCCCCTACCTCTACTTCCGAGTGACCCCCCACCGCGTCCAAGCCTGGCGCGAGGTCAACGAGCTAGCCGCCAGAACAATCATGGAACACGGCGAATGGCTGGCCTGACCAGGCGACGCCAACCAATGGGGGCCAGTCGACAGGCGACGCCAACCACAGGGGCCAGCCGACACGCGACGCCAACCACAGGGGCCAGCCGACAGACGACGCCAACCACAGACAAGGGGGTGTGGGTGGCGAAGCCCCCACTCCGCGACGGCGAAGCCGGCGCACAAATGACGAAGGCGACGTGTGTCCGCGCACTCCGCGGACACACGTCGCCTATCGCCTTCGTGGACGATACTGGGATCGAACCAGTGACCTCTTCCGTGTCAGGGAAGCGCGCTACCGCTGCGCCAATCGTCCAAGATCTTCAAGGGTGTATCGAGGTGGAGACGGGATTCGAACCCGTGTACACGGCTTTGCAGGCCGTTGCCTCGCCTCTCGGCCACTCCACCCGGTGAGAAAGCTGGCCTGCCGAACCCTCTCCGAGCGGACGACCGGGTTCGAACCGGCGACCTCAACCTTGGCAAGGTTGCGCTCTACCAACTGAGCTACGTCCGCGTTGCGACCGGGTTTTGTTCCCCTCGGCGCGAGAAGAACACTAGCCCATCTCCGCCTGAGTTCAAAAACCGGGGGGTCGCCTGTCGGCGCACCGGGCGTCACCACATCGTCACGCAAGGCCTGCGGATTAAGGTGTCCCGGTTGGAAGGAGCAGGAATGATCATCTGGCTGAACGGCACGCTGCACGAGGATCCGGCGACAGCCGGCATCTCGCCGTTGGACCATGGACTGACCACTGGCGACGGCGTTTTCGAGACGGTGAAGATCGTCGCTGGGCAACCGTTCGCTGTCACCAAGCACCTCGAGCGACTGGTGGGGTCGGCGACGGGACTCGGCCTGCCCGCGCCGGACGTCGCCAAGGTCGAAGAGGCGATCGCGGCGGTGGTGAAGGCGGACCCGGAGATCCCGTTCGGCCGGCTGCGCATCACCTACACCGGCGGGGTGTCGCCGCTGTCCTCCGATCGCGGTACTGCCGGGCCGACCTTGATCGTCGCGTCGCACGCGATCGAGCACCCGGCGCCGAGTTCGGCGATCGTCACGGTCCCGTGGGTCCGGAATGAGCGCAGCGCAACCTCCGGCCTCAAGACCACCTCGTACGCCGAGAACGTCCGCGCGCTCGCCTACGCCAAAGCGCGGGGCGGGAGCGAGGCGATCTTCGCGAACACCGTCGGCGATCTTTGCGAGGGAACCGGCTCGAACATCTTCTGCGTCTTCGACGGCGAGCTGGTCACGCCGACGCTCGAGTCGGGCGCGTTGGCCGGAGTCACCCGCGGCCTGGTGATCGCCTGGTTCGGCGCGGTCGAGCGGGACGTACCGCTGGGCCGCCTGGCCGAGGCGGATGAGATCTTCCTCACGTCGACGACTCGCGACGTCCAGGCGGTTCACCGGGTCGACGAACGCGACCTCGGCGTACCGGGGGAGGTGACCGCGGCGGTCGCCAAGGTCTTCGCCGAGCGCTCCGCCGAGGACATCGACCCTTAGCAACACAGCGTCAGCAACACACCGTCAGAAGAGCAACACAGCGTCCGAAGAACCGCGGGGCGGGCCCTACGGTCCTTCGGACGCAAGGATCACCGGGATCACTCGCCGGCGGACTTGCGGCGTTCGCGGTAGGCGGCGACGTGGAGACGGTTGCCGCAGGTGCGCGCATCGCAGTACCGCTTGGAGCGGTTGCGGGACAGGTCGATCAGGGCGTCGTCGCAGTCCGGTGCCTCGCAGCGGCGCAGGCGCTCGCGTTCGCCGGCCGAGATCACCTGGGCTAGCGCGATCCCGCACTCGACCGTGATCCGGCAGGTCAGCGAGGAGCCGTCCCGCGAGTAGTGGATGTGCCACGGATGACCGTCGTGGTTGGTCAGCCGCGGCGTGGTGGTGCCGCTGGCGACGATCGCGTTGATCATCGCGGCGGCTTCGGCGTCGGACCCGGTGGTGAAGACGGGGGAGAAGAGCGGCCGGAGCTCGCGGACCTCCTCGAGGTCGGTCTCGCTCAGATTCCCGACCGCGCTGAACTCCCGCTCGTGGACGAACTTCTCCAGATCCTCGAGCGTCTCCATGGTGTCGACCTGGCTACTCGGTCCGGGCAGGGTGTTGACGAGCCGGACCAGCGTGCCGAGCGCGTGCTCGGTGTCGTGCGAGAAAGTCACAGTCATGTCTCCAACGCGACGGGGTGTCCGCCTTGCAGACAGAGTAGCCCGGCCGGTTTCGTACGTCGCGGACCAATGCGCTATGGTTTCACCCGCACCGAAGGAAACAGCAACACACAGAGCAACACAGCACGAACTCCGGGCGATTGGCGCAGTGGTAGCGCGCTTCGTTCACACCGAAGAGGTCACTGGTTCGAACCCAGTATCGCCCACCCGGAAAAACAGCAGGTCAGAGCGGGAACCCGGCACCAGCCGAGTCCCCGCTCTCGTCGTTTCAGCCCTCGTCAGGCAGCGAAAGGCAGCAAGAGCCCCTAGAACCCGCTCTTGGGAGCCTCCCTGGACGTGGGTGTAGATCGCCAGGTTCGATCGCCCTCACTCGCGCAGACCAGAGAAGCGGTGAGAGCTGTCCGGGCAGGTCAGGCCGTGTGCGATCGCGAACGCCGCGGGTAGGCGCGACCCGCGGATTCGTTCCGCTTCAACGTCTAGCCCCTGGTCGGGCAGACGCGCGTCGTAGGGGTGTCGGTTCTGTCCAAGACCCCGCGGACACATGCGATATAACGTACGCGGGCCGAGCACGTCGACGGCCGCACGCCGTCGGACCGGAAGGAGAACCGCAGGATGCGCGACCTCATCTACACCGCCTTCATGTCGCTCGACGGCGTCGTGGACTCCCCGGGCGGTGGACCAGGGGAGGAACACCGCAGTGGTGGTTGGGTGGTGAAGGACATCGAGTTCCTGCCCGAGGCGTTCGCGCTCAAGGGTGAGGAACTCGCCGAGACCACGGCATTGATGTTCGGCAGGCGCAGCTACGAGGCCTTCGCCCCGACATGGCGCGATTCGCAGGACCACGCGGCGTACAAGGACCTGCCGAAGTACGTGGTCTCCTCGACGATCTCCGAGGACGCTCTCGTCGAGGGCTGGGGCCAGACCACGATCCTGCGCTCCACCACCGACGTCTCGAAGGTTAAGGAGGGCGAGGATGGGGCGATCTTCATCCACGGCAGCGCCGAGCTGGCCCGCAGGCTGTCGGACGCGAGACTGATCGACCGCTACAACTTGCTGGTCTTCCCAGTGCTGCTCGGTGCGGGCAAGAGCCTGTTCAGCGACGCCGACCGCGACAGGCAGATGTTGCGGCTGCGCGAGTCGCAGGGCTACCCGAACGGCGTCGTGAAGTTGCTCTACGACGTGGTCGGCTGAGGAAGGTCCAGCGCAAGGGCGCCGCCGCTGCCTTCGTGCAACTGGGAGGCCGTACGCCCGATGTAGCGGCGGAGCGCTCGCGCCAGATGTGGCTGGTCGAAGTAGCCCAGCGAGGCGACCACGTCGGTGGCCGTTTTCCCTGCGGCCAGCAGGTAGGCCGCCTCGCGTGCCCGCTCTATCTGGCGCACGGCACCCTGGGTGAGCCCGGTCGCCGCTCGGAACCTCCGCTCAAGAGTACGATCCGAAACATCGGGACGGCCGCCCCGCAACACGTCGCCGACGATCGGGTCGCGAACGATCGCGCCGTCTCTGACGAGGTGCTCGACCAGGGCTTCAGCGTCGTCCGGTACCGGCTTCTCCCAGCGTGACCCGGCGAGCTGGAAAGACCTCCGCGTCGTGTCGGGAAGCTCCACTCCGCCGTCGATGAGCGACGAGGTCGGCAGACCTCGCAGCGATGTGCCGATTGCGAACTCGATGCCTACGAAGCTCGCCCCCTCTGGAACCGGCGCGCTGCCGGTCGCGGTTTCGGGACCAGTCACCCCCGCGTGAGGCCGCCCGTCGTACTGCCAGAAGACCAGCCCGCATCGGGTTGCCGCCACCGATGTCATCTCGCTGACCTGGTCGCTGGTGCACGTCCACACGACATCGACCCACGGCGAGTCCGACCGGCGTGTGGTGAACCGCAGTCCCATGCGCCCATTCTCCAGGCCTCGCCCACGACGTCTCAGTAGTAGCGGCGAAGTTCGGGCCAGAGGGTGGACCACGGCTTGGCCGGGCCGGTGCAGAGGGTCAGCAGGGTGCCTTGTTCCTCGTTGTCGACGCCCTTGCCGTTGTCCACCTTGCCGGCCGGCGTGCAGGTGCCGAAGCGGGATTCGTAGTACGGCGTGGGCTCTTGTTCGATCAGGAGGACCGGGCCGGTTTGGGTGTCGCGGGGCGTGGCGAAGTCGGCGAAGCTCATGTGGCCGGAGTACGGCGTGGGGAGGCCGTGGGCGGGGCCGAACTTGGCGATGGCGCCTGCTTGGCCGTAGTTGACGGCGAAGATGGTTGCTCGGTCGCGCTGTTCGGCGGGGATCTGCTGCCACGCGTTGGCGGCGGCTGAGGTCAGCTGGGGCCAGCCGATCTGCTCGCCTTGCTCGGCGTTGATGGGGATGACGAAGTTGACGGCCGACGCGGGGAGCACTGGCAGGGTGAAGATCGCGGACGTCACCGCGGTGAGAACCGCCCCGGTCACGAGGAGGTTCCGACGTACCGACCGCTGTCCCTGGGCGAGCCAGTCGAGTGTCGGCTGACAACCTGCCGCTGTGAGAACTAGGAGCAGGGGCAGGGCGTAGTACGACTTGCCGCCGACGGCCAGTACTACGACGCAAAGCAGCGGATACGCCAGGGCGACGGCGCGCGACCAGCGGAGGGCCGGGGAACGCCACATGCGGAGGAAGCCGGTCACCCAGATCGGCACCAGGAAAGGTGACAGCTGCAGGATCTGCAGGGGGATGAACATGATCCGGTTCTCGGTGCCATCGTCCTCGCTGATCCCGCCGGCCACCGTTAGCTGGGGCCAGTCGTGGGAGATCTGCCACCACAGGTTCGGCGCCGCGACCAGTCCCGCGGCGACCACGCCGGCCAGGAGCCACCAGCTTCGCAGTACGTCGCGAGGTCCGACGATCAGCAAGGCGATCAGCAGCGCCGCGAGGGGCAGAACCACCAGGTACTTGTTCTCCAAGGCGATTCCCGTGGCAAGGCCGAGGGCGATCCACCATCGGCCGTCGCCGGTGCGGAGCAGCCTGAGCGCGAGCAGGGCGATGACCATCCAGGCGAGGAGGTCGTACGTCGCGGTCGAGGCGAGGTGGCCGACGCCGAGCAGAAAGCCGGAGATCGCGGCGCACCCAGCGGCCATGATCTGCGCCCGGCGATCGCCGCCGAACTCCCTGGCGATCAAGGCGACGACAACCACCGTGAGGGCGGCGGCGATGGTGGAGACCACGCGCAGGCCCATCGGCGTGCTGCCGAAGACGGCGGTCGAGATGCGAGTGAGCAGGGGCGTGAGAGGCGGCTGGTCTGTGTAGCCCCAGGCCAGGTGTTTGCCCGCAACGAGGAAGTAGAGCTCGTCGCGATGAAACCCGTAGCGGCCCGACAGGGCTGTGAGTACTGCGGCCACCACTGCTGCGATGGCGGCAACCGGACCCGTAGCGAACGCTGGGATCGACGAGCGACTGGCGGTCATGCGCGCATGCTGTCAGCCCACAGGTTCGTCGGAACACCTTTCAGCTGCGGACGTCTGGAACTAGCCACCCTGCTTTCCGTCCTCAAGAGCCGGGTCCGCGGTTGGATGCGTAGACGGGTGGTGGGTGTGGATCTAGCCTGAGTGACTGAAGGCCGTGCCTCATGCGTCGGCGGGGGAGCAGGAATTGGACACACTCGCAGCAGGTCGGGAGTGTTTCGTACAGCACGCTTGGGCGGACTGCTACGAGGCACTGACGGCTGTCGACCGCGAGTCGCCGCTAGGTCCGGACGACTTGCAGCTTGTCGGACTCGCGGCCTATCTGATCGGTCGGGAGAGCGAGAGCGTCGACGCCTTGGCGCGTGCGTACCAGTTGCTCGCCGAGGCCGGCGAGGCCGAGCGAGCCGCGCGGTGCGGCTTCTGGCTCGCGTTCGAGTTGTTCAACGCGGGCGAGTTCGCTCGGGGCGGCGGCTGGCTGGCACGGGCCCAGCGGCTACTGGAGGACGCGGGCCGCGACTGTGTGGAACAGGGGTATGTGCTCCTGCCGAGGGCGCATCAGATCCTCGGCACCGGCGACCCCGCGACGGCGTACGCGATGTTCGATCGGGCCGCGAAGCTCGGCGAGCGGTTCCACGAGCCGACTCTGACCGCGCTGGCCACGCTCGGCAAGGGGCAGGCTTCGATGGAACTCGGCCAGACCCGTCGAGCTACTGCCTTGCTCGACGAGGTGATGGTTGCTGTGACGGCCGGTGAGGTGTTCCCGATCGTTGCCGGGATCGCCTACTGCGCGATGATCATCATCTGTCAGGAAACGTTCGACCTCCGTCGGGCCAGGGAGTGGACGACCGCGCTGAGTCTGTGGTGCGAGTCCCAGCCCGACCTTGTTCCCTACCGCGGCCAGTGCCTGGTCCATCGCGCCCAGTTGATGCAGTTGCACGGCGCCTGGCCGGATGCGATGGAGGAGGCGGAGCGGGCGCGCGAACGGCTGTCCGACCCGCCGGGTCAACCGGCGGTCGGAATGGCGCTCTACGTAATGGGCGAGCTGTATCGGCTTCGTGGTGAGTTCGCCGCAGCCGAGAACGCGTACCGGGAGGCGAACCACTGGGGTCACCTGCCCCAGCCGGGGCTCTCGTTGTTGCGGCTGGCGCAGGCTCGTGTCGACGCCGCGACCACCGGGATCAAGCGTGCGATGGAAGAGGCTCCATGGCAGTTGGCCAGGGCGAGACTGCTGCCCGCGTACGTCGAGATCATGCTGGCCGCCGCCGACCTGGCCGCAGCACGTGCTGCGGCGGAGGAACTCGCGGAGACCGCGGCGGACCTGGCCGCGCCTTACCTTCAAACGCTGGCCGCGGACTCACTGGGCGCAGTACTGCTTGCTGAGGGCAACGGTAAGGCCGCGCTGGAGGAGCTGCGCCGTGCGTGGGCCGGTTGGCAGCAGATCGACGCGCCGTACGAGGCCGGCCGGGTGCGGGTGCTGATCGGGCTGGCATGCCGCCGACTCGGCGACGAGGATGGCTGCGAGATGGAGCTGGACGCGGCGCGGTGGGTCTTCCAGGAGCTCGGAGCCATACCGGATCTCGCCCGGGTGGAGGCACTCGCAGGGAAGGTGGTGACCGAGGCCGCGTGCGGGCTCACCGACCGGGAGGTGCAGGTGTTGCGTCTGGTGGCGACCGGTAGGACCAACCGGGCGATCTCCACCGAACTAGTCATCAGTGAGAAGACCGTGGCCAGGCATGTGAGCAACATCTTCACCAAGCTCGAGTTGTCGTCGCGGTCCGAGGCCACCGCCTACGCCTATCAGCACTCCCTGGTCTGAAGAACGCATACTCAGAAATACCCACGTCGGGTGGACAGCGGATGGGTAGTTCGCCCGACGCGGCCGCAGCCGTCGGCTCCTAACGTCGGGAGCAGTTCGAACTGGCGAGGCGGAGGCCATCATGAGCAATCAGTACGACGTGATGCAGCACAGCGCGGATTCAACTGGGGGAGCCGAACGCTTCGACACCGTGGTGGTCGGTGCGGGACAGGCCGGCCTCGCGCTCGGCTACCACCTGGCCAAGCGCGGGCAGTCCTTCGTCATCCTCGACGAGAACGGCCGGGTCGGCGATATCTGGCGACGGCGCTACGACTCGCTGCGGCTTTACACGCCGGCCAAGTACGACGGGCTGCCCGGCAGCCGCTTCCCAGCGAACCGCTACGAGTTCCCCAGCGGGCGGCAGGTCGCGGACTATCTGGAGGGGTACGTCGCGGAGCACCGACTGCCGGTGCGGCCGCGCGTTTTCGTGGACGGGGTGCACAAGACCGCGCAGGGCTTCGTCGTGACCGCAGGAGGTCAGCGGTTCGAGGCAGCTCAGGTTGTCGTGGCGACTGGCGGTCAGCAGTTGCCACGCACCCCTGACTTCGCGGCCGAGCTGGACCCGGGAATCCGGCAGCTCCATTCGTCGGAGTACCGGAATCCGTCGCAGCTGCTGCCCTGCGACGTGCTCGTGGTCGGCGCCAGCCATTCGGGCGCCGATCTTGCCCATGAGATCGCCGGGTCGGGGCATCGGACGGTGTTGTGCGGGCCGTCGCGGGGCGAGATTCCCTTCGACATCGAAGGTCGGCCGGCGCGGCAGATCACGCGGTTGCTGTGGTTCGCGGCCAACCATGTGCTCACCGAGCGGACTCCGATCGGCCGGAAGATGCAGGCCGAGGTGCGTAGCGAGGGCGGCCCGCTGCTCCGGGTGAAATCGGCCGATCTGGCCTCGGCCGGAGTCGAGCGGATCGAGAACCGGATGGCGGGCGTCCAGGACGGCCTGCCGATGCTCGATGACGGCCGCGTGCTCGATGTGGAGAACGTGATCTGGTGCACCGGCTTCCGTCGCGACTTCAGCTGGATCGACGGACCTGTTCTCGGCGAAGACGGCTGGCCGGCGCAGTACCGCGGCGTCTCCGCGACCTGTCCAGGGCTGTACTTCCTGGGCCTGATCTTCCAGTACGCCTTCGCCTCGATGCTGGTCGGCGGCGCCGGCCGGGACGCGGAGTACGTTGCCAAGCACATCGTTGCCCGAACCAAGCGCCTAGCCACGGTCGGGAACTGACTCAGGTGGCCGCTCGGGCAGCAGCATCACCCGGCCGGCGAGGTCGTCTCGCTCGACGCCCGCCTCTCAGAGCGCAGTCGGCGATGGTGGTCGCCGCGGCGGATGAGCGCATGGGGCCGCCTTCTTGGGCGGTTCCGGGCATTGCCATGCGCGCGTGCTCGGATCGTAGGGAGGCCAGTTGACATAGGTCAATATGTCGGAGCCCCGCTCTTGCGCCTGATCGGTCGGGCTGGGACGGTATATCAACTTGTCTGGCCCGGAGGGTGATCATGGCGCTGCTGTACGAGCAGATCAGTACGCATGTGCTCGACGAGATCCGCCGCGGGGCGCTCGGGCCCGGCGACCGAGTGGCGTCGGAGATGGAACTGGCGGCGCAGTTCGAGGTCAGCCGGATCACCTCGAAGCGCGCCCTGGAGGTCCTGCGGGAGGCCGGGCTGATCGAACGCATCCGCGGCAAGGGCTCGTTCGTGGTGAAACACCTGCCGGATCTAGAGGGGATCACTGTGCCCCTCAAGGGGCGGCTCCCACTGCGTCCGTCACGCGGTAACAACCAGCCAGGCGCGATCGCGCTCGTCGTACCGGATGTCTCCGAAGCCTATGGACTGGAGTTGCTCTGCGCGGTGGAGGAACGTTGCGCGGAGCAAGGAGCGAGTCTGATCGTACGGCGGACCCGTGGGCGGCAGAGCGATGAGGAACAGGCCGTGGAGTCGCTGGTCGCGTCCCGCGAGGTGGACGGGTTGATCGTGTTCCCGGTGCACGGCGACTTCTACAACGCGAGCCTGCTGCGGCAGGTGCTCGACGGCTATCCGGTCGTCCTGGTGGACCGGCATCTGTCCGGCATCCCGGTCTCGGCCGTACACACCGACAACGTGGCGGCGTCTCGTGCGCTCACCGAGAGGTTGCTCGACCTGGGCCACCGGCACATCGCGTTCGTCTCGCCCCCGCCGCTGAACACGTCCAGCATCGAGGACCGGCTGGAGGGATTCCGGGCCGCGTTCTCCGAGCGCGAACCCGGCAACTACCAGGCTCATCAGTTGACGGAACTCCGGAGCACGCTGCCGGGGTCGTTCACGCCAGAGAGCGTTCTCTCCGATCTCGAGCTGATCCGGGCCTTCCGCGACAAGGTGCCGGACGTGACCGCGTTCGTGGCCTGTGAGTACAACCTGGCCAGGATGCTGGACCGCGCTCTCGGCCGGCCCCGCGATCAGGTGATCGCCTGTTTCGACTCACCGGGTGACCCGATCGCCGGCCCGCCGTACCTGCATGTTCGGCAGAACCAGCGCGAAATGGGGCGGCAGGCGGTCGACCTGCTCTTCGCGCAACTCCGGGGCGAATCCGTCCCCAAGCTGTCGATCGTGCCGTTCGAACTGGTCGACGCTCACTGAGGCCTCTTGATGAAAGAGGTAAATGGATTACACTTCTTTCATCAAGCAAATAGGCCCCTGAGGAGGCACCCATGTCCACCACCCCGCTGTCGTACGAAGTCTTCGTGTCGGATGGGCCTGTCAGAGCGGGGGACCAGAGGATGCCGAACGGGGATCGGCTGGTGTGGAACCCGCTGTCGACGACGTTGATCTTCGGTGGCGAGGACGCCGTACTGGTCGACCCGCCCTTCACGCGGGAGCAGATCCAGGAGGTCGGCGACTGGGTCGAACAGTCCGGGAAGCGGCTCGCCTTTATCTATGCGACGCACGGACACGGCGACCACTGGTTCGGAACCGGGGAGCTGGTCAAGCGGTTCCCGGGCGCCACCGTCTACGCCACCGAGGGCACGATCGAGGTGATGCGCCAGCAGGCTGGTCGGGGGCGAGAGCAACTGTGGGACAGGATCTTCCCTGACCAGATTCCCGATACTCCGGTGCTGGCCGAGGTCATTCCTGCAGACGGGTTCCTGTTGGAGGGTAACCAGCTCGTGGCCGTCGAGACGGGGCATACCGATACGGATCACACGTCGGTGCTGCACGTTCCGTCGATCGGGCTGGTCGTTGCCGGCGACGTCGTCTACAACGGCGTCCACCAGTACATCCTGGAAGGCGGCGAGGGCGGCCTGCGCGACTGGCTGAGGGGCCTGGATCGGGTTGCTGCACTCGAGCCGCGTGCGGTGGTCGCAGGCCATAAGAACAAGGAACTCGCCGACAGTCCAGCTGCCCTGGATGCGACCCGGCGGTACCTCGAGGACGTGATCCGGTTGCTGGACCGGAAGCCGACGGCCGAGGAGTTCTTCGACGAGATGTTGAAGCTGCACCCGAACCGGCTGAACCCGGGGCCGCTCTGGTACGGCGGCCTCGGCCTGCTGGGTGGGTGAGCCGCACTAGGGAGCTTGAGCCGGGGTTTGTGATGTTGCGGGGACAGGCCCGGACTGCGCAGCGGTCCTCAAGCGGCGACCTTGAACACCAAACAGGGACCACGGACACGAAATAACCTGTTCAAGGCCCCGACGACCTGTCCCAGGTCGCCACTCTTGGTCAGGGCCACATCCCACCCAGCCCTCCGCGGCCCCCTGCCGAAAGGCATCACCACGAACTACGGCCTCGTACTAGCCGTGTGGAAGTCTGTACGACCGCCAAACGACCGGCACAGCGATCGGGCAGTCTGGTGTTCAGCGAGGAGAGGTTTGTATGGCGTGGTCTGCAACGAGCCGGTTCGACATCGAGCCGGCTCCAACCGGTCTGGCACTCGTCCAGGACCTGCTGAACACCGCGGCCGCCGGCCCGGCACCCGACCTCCTCTCCGAGGTAGACAGCGCCGAGGTCTGGCTGAGCGCCGCCCTGGCCGAGTGGTCCTCGGCGACCGGGCGCCCTGTTGCCGAGGTGGTGCTGGACGCTGAGGCTCTGCAGGAACTGCGAGCCTTCCGCGACAACCTCCGCGGGTTGATCACCGGCGCGCAGGAACCCGCACCGGAGACTGTGCCCGACGCTGAACCTGAGTCGCCTTCAACTGCGGCGCGTGACGGCGCCTGCGACCTGCCAGCCGGCGCCGCCGTGCTCGAGCTTGCCAAGGATGGGTCCGTTTACCTGCGACCACAGGAGACCGGTCACGAGATGCTGGTCACGCTGGTTCTGGCGGCTCTGTTCGAGGGCCAGCAGACTGATAAGCGGCGCCGTCTGAAGACTTGCCGCAACCCGCGATGCCAGGTCGCGTTCTATGACCATTCCCGCAACGCCAGCGGTGTCTGGCACTCGGTCCGCACCTGCGGCAACGTCTCCAATCTGCGCGCCCACCGAGCTCGCCGTCGCACTGAGCAAACCTGACCCGGCACACCCGTCCTGGCGGAGGACTCCCGCGGGGCCGGGTGTGGACGGTGGTTATTTTCGGCTGTACTGGGGGAGCTAGGGGGCTGTGCAGCGTCTTGGTTCGTGAACTGGGTGCGAAAGTGGCTGCGAAGTGAGCGAGTAGTGCTGACCGGTAGCGGCCAGGTCACTGGGTCGAGGGATTGGTGCGGCAGGATCGGAGTGGCCGGGCGACGCTCCGGCGGGTGACATCGCGTGGACTCCCGGTCATGGGATAGTGGACCTCTCCTGGGGGTACTCGCCCCCGGACCGTTCCAGCAAATCTCAGAGGGAGCGCCTCGCCGCCCCTCTCTCACAGAATCAGGGGATCGAGGTCGTGACCGACTCGCACAACTCCGGACAGCACAAGGACCGGGAAGCGGCGGCGGCCGAGGTCCGGAGGATGTGGCAGCCGACCCCTTCCTGGACCCAGCCGGATCCGAACGCCACTCCCGCGGCCGACCCAGAGCCGACCGACCAGGCGGATCTGGTGGACAAGGCACCCAGGAGCAGCAAGGCCGTCCCCGAGGACGACCAGGCGGACGAGCTCTCGCAGGACTTCCCGGGTGATTCCTGGTCGCAGCCTGCTCCGCCGCTCGCGTCGGACCCGTGGACCCACCCGGTGTCCGAGCACAACGACCCTGCGCCGACCCCGTCGTCGGGCCCTGAGCTCTCTCCGGCCGCGCAGCACTTCTTCCCGCAGGGCATCCCCGGCCAGCACGCGCCGCAGCCCGAGCGGCAGGTGTCCTACCGCGCCGACGAGCTCCTGCAGGCGCTGCCGCTGCCCCGTGAAGCTCCGGCGGAGAAGGGCGTCCGCAGCGTGCTGCGGCTGCGCCCGGGCTCGTCCGAGCGACTCGAGCGGGTCGCCCGCGCGACCGCGGCGACCGCCTTCCGGCGGCCGGTGACGATCACGGTCGCCAACCCCAAGGGCGGATCGGGCAAGACGCCGACCACGCTCCTGCTGGCAGGTGCGCTCGGCCAGGCTCGCGGCGGCGGTGTCGTCGCCTGGGACAACAACGAGCTGCGCGGCAACATGCACCTGCGCACGCACGACACGAACAGCCGGTCCACCGTGACCGACCTGCTGCAGGCGATGACGATGCTCACCCAGCCGGATGCGCGGCTCGGTGACGTCGGCGCCTACCTGCGGCACCAGGTGTCGGGCCAGTACGACGTGCTGACGTCCGCGACCACGACGTACGCCCAGATCGAGGCCAAGGACTTCGACCAGATCCACCGGCTGCTGAGCCGCTTCTACAAGGTGCTGGTGATCGACACCGGCAACAACGAGGGCTCCAGCAACTGGCGCGAGGCGATGAAGGCATCGGACGTGCTCGTCATCCCGATCAAGTGGAAGAGCCTGTCCTGCGCGGCCGCTGTGCAGATGCTGGAGGAGCTCGACCACCAGGGCCCGGACGCCCAGCGACTGATCCGGCGCGCGGTGATCGCGGTCAGCAACGGCCCCGGCGACGTGAACAAGGAAGTCGAGAAGCAGCTTCGCCCGTACTTCGAGTCGCGGGCCGCCGCCGTCGTCGACATCCCGACCGATCCGCACATCGCTGCCGAGGGTCCGCTGGACCACTCGGCGCTGCAGCCCGCCACCCGGCGTGCCGCTCTGGAACTGGCGGCGAAGGTGGCCGAACAGATCACCATCGCCCTCAACGTTCCTCGGTAACTTCTGAACGTCGCGTAACTGATGGGTGGTGGGCCTGCAAAGGCCCACCGCCCATCAGCGTTTTAGGCGTCTCGGCCGCTTTGGCGGGAGGGCGATCGCCTTCCTCGCCACCACGTTCCGTCGTACAGGCGTCCATTGCAGCGTCGAACGGATGCTGTCAGTCGCGTACTCCGAGGTCACGGACAGCGGCGCGAACGCCGCGATCCAGACCGCTCCGCACAGGCTGCCCACGGTCGACCTCTGCTGGACCGTGATGGTTGCCGTGCTCAGCATTCTCCCGACTTCAGCAGTTCGGGCTCAGCCTCGACCTGAGCTCGAGGGACACGACGCCGCGAAGAAGGAGAAGTTCCGCACCGGATACCGGACCGAGCCCATCGTCAGCGTCACTGCGGCGCGCCCGCCCGGCACATACCGCGCGACCACCCGGTCCACGGCCGGCCCGCTGGCCTGTGGATACGCCGTGCTGGCGCGGAAGCGGAGTCGATACCATCTCCGGTGTGACGGCCCGCTGTGGGCCGGCCTACTTGAGGAGTGAACGTGCCGGAAGTCAAGGTCCATCTGGTCGGCGTCGAGGGCGAGGCTGAGCGGAGTGTGACCGAGACGACGACGATCGGGGAGCTGTTCGCCGAGATCTTCGGCCAGGACCGCTCCGCCATCGCCGCCAAGGTCAACGGCGAACTGCGCGATCTCGCCCGGGTGGTGGCGGACGGCGACGTGATCGAGCCGGTGAAGAGCGACTCCGAGGACGGCCGCGCGATCATCCGGCACTCCACCGCGCACGTGCTCGCCCAGGCCGTGCAAGAGCTTTTCCCGGACGCGAAGCTGGGCATCGGCCCGCCGGTGGAGAACGGGTTCTACTACGACTTCGACGTGGCCACCCCGTTCACCCCGGAGGACCTGGCCAAGCTCGAGAAGAAGATGCAGCAGATCATCAAGGAGCGGCAGCGGTTCAGCCGCCGGGTGGTCTCGGACGACGACGCCCGCGCGGAGCTGGCCGACGAGCCGTACAAGCTGGAGCTGATCGGCATCAAGGGGTCCGCGTCGGCAGAGGCGGCCGAGGGCGCGTCCGTGGAGGTCGGTGCCGGCGAGCTGACGATCTACGACAACGTGCGGCGCGACGACACGGTGGCCTGGAAGGATCTCTGCCGCGGGCCGCACGTGCCCGCCACCGGGTATCTGGGCAACTTCAAGCTGATGCGCGTCGCCGCGGCGTACTGGCGGGGGAGCGAGAAAAACCCGCAGCTGCAGCGGATCTACGGCACCGCCTGGGAGTCCCGGGACGCGCTGAAGGCCTATCTGAACCGCCTCGAGGAAGCCGCCAAGCGCGACCACCGCAAGCTGGGCACCGAGCTCGACCTGTTCAGCTTCCCGGACGAGATCGGCTCCGGGCTCGCCGTCTTCCATCCCAAGGGCGGCGTGCTCCGCAAGGTGATGGAGGACTACTCCCGCCAGCGGCATGTCGAGGACGGCTACGAGTTCGTCTACACGCCGCACATCACCAAGGCGCAGCTGTTCGAGACCTCCGGACACCTCGACTGGTACGCCGACGGCATGTACCCGCCCATGCACCTGGACGAGGAGCGCGGGCCGGACGGCGAGATCCGCAAGCAGGGCCAGGACTACTACCTGAAGCCGATGAACTGCCCGATGCACAACCTGATCTTCGACTCGCGCGGCCGGTCGTACCGGGAGTTGCCGCTGCGCCTGTTCGAGTTCGGCACGGTGTACCGGCTGGAGAAGTCCGGCGTCATCCACGGCATGACCCGGGCCCGCGGTTTCACCCAGGACGACGCGCACATCTACTGCACCCGTGAGCAGATGCGCGACGAGCTGAAGAACCTGCTGACGTTCGTGCTCGGCCTGCTGGCGGACTACGGCCTCGACGACTTCTACCTGGAGCTGTCGACGAAGAACCCGGAGAAGTTCGTCGGCTCGGACGAGGTCTGGGAAGAAGCGACCGAGACCCTGCGGGAGGTCGCCGAGGGCTCGGGCCTGGAGCTGGTCCCGGACCCGGGCGGTGCGGCGTTCTACGGCCCGAAGATCTCGGTGCAGGCACGCGACGCGATCGGCCGGACCTGGCAGATGTCGACGATCCAGCTGGACTTCAACCTGCCGGAGCGGTTCGAGCTCGAGTACACGGCTTCCGACGGCTCGCGGCAGCGGCCGGTGATGATCCACCGCGCCCTGTTCGGCTCGATCGAGCGGTTCGTCGCCGTCCTCACCGAGCACTATGCCGGCGCCTTCCCGCCCTGGCTCGCGCCGGTCCAGGTGATCGGCATCCCGATCACCGACGGCCATGTGGACTACCTGTACGACGTGGCGGCGCAGCTCAAGGCGCAGGGAATCCGGATCGAGGTCGACGCCTCCGACGACCGGATGCAGAAGAAGATCCGCAACGCCCAGAAGGCGAAGGTGCCCTACATGCTGATCGCGGGTGACGAGGACATGGCGGCCGGCTCGGTCTCCTTCCGCTACCGCGACGGTTCCCAGAAGAACGGCATCCCGATCGCCGACGCGATCGCCGAGATCGTCGAAACCGTCAAGAAGCGCGAGCAGGTATGACGGACGACCCGGTCCCGCCCGGCAACCCTCCCGCCGATCAGTCAGGCCGTCATTCCGCTGGCGAGGCAGGCCTTCCGCTCGACCAGCCGGCCGGTTCGGCCGCTGGCGAGGCGGTCGATCTTCCGGCTGAGCAGTCGGGTGGTTCGCCGTATGAGCCGGAGGAGTTCGTCGAGCGGGACGGGGTCGGGGTGCCGGATCCGTTCCTGCGATTGTGGACGCCGCACCGGATGGCCTACATCGCCGGGGAGAACAAGCCCACGAGCACCGAGGCGGGATCCGGTTGCCCGTTCTGCCGGATTCCCGGGCTGCCGGATGCCGACGGGCTGATCGTGCAACGCGCGGACGCGGCGTACGCAGTACTGAATCTGTATCCGTACAACCCCGGGCACCTGATGATCGTTCCGTACAGGCATGTCGCGGACTACACCGAGCTGACCGCGGCCGAGGTTGCCGACGTGGCGAGGTTGACGCAGCAGGCGATGCAGGCGGTGCGAATCGTGTCGGCCGCGCACGGGTTCAACATCGGCATGAACCAGGGGGAGATCGCCGGCGCCGGGATCGCGGCTCACCTGCACCAGCACGTCGTGCCGCGCTGGGGAGGCGACACCAACTTCATGCCGGTCGTCGCCCAGACGAAGGTCCTCCCGCAGCTCCTCAGCGACACCCGGGCGTTGCTGGCGAAGTCCTGGCCGACCGATTAGTCATCTGTAGAAGAGCGGCATCAGCGGGCCGACGAGGGCGAGCAGGGTTTCGAGGCTGACCTCGCGGGCCGGGTTCGTCAGGCCGGTCACGCGGACCACCCGGCGACCTTGGCGGAAGACGAGTTCGCCCTGGTCCGGAAGGTAGTACCCGGGCCTGCCGATCGGCGCGAACAGCGGCGGCGGATTCTGCGCGGCCTCCGGGATCGTGTCGGCGTGGAACGACTCGACGATCGCGACGGTCGCGTCGTAGGTCCCCCAGATGCAGGTCAGCGCGCCGTTCACCCGGTAGTCGCGGCGAAGCTGGACCAGCGCGCCGACGAACCGTTCCGCAGCCTGGTTGGACACCTGACAGGCCGGATCCGACTGCCTCGCGTTGCGCAGGACGTCCGGTACCGCGTCCCGCGCCGCCAGACCGATCGCGATCGCCTTGGCCCGGTCGATGCCAGTGGCCGAACCGCGATCGATCCCGCCTGGCGAGGTGACCCGGACGGCGCGGTCCTCGACTCCGAAGACGAGCCGGGACGCCCCGATCCGCGCCTCCGGGCCGAGCTCGGGCACTCCGATCGTCAGCCCGTTCCCGGTGGCCAGTCGATCGAGGGAGTCGGGTTGCTTCGGGAGAGCGCTGATTCCGATCACCACCGGCCGATCCTCGAGCAGCAAGGTGCACAGGTCGAGCGCGGGGAGTCCGCCGTCGTTCCACGAGTTCGGCTTGGCCGTGACCTTGACGCCGAGCTCGCTGGTCAGGCGGCCAGTGATGGTCGAACACACGTGCGGACCAGGCACCCCGGCGGTCCCGTCAAGCCCTTCGGCCTGCGGAGGAGCGGCCACGGTAGGCGCAGTCACGGGCGCCGGACTCGGTTCCAGCCGGGCCTGGTCCGCCCTCCGAGCCACCGAGCACCCGACTGCGAGCGCGACCACCAGAGCCAAGGGGACAAGCCGGCCAACCCGGCCGGCCGGCCGACGAAGGGCCGGCCTCTGTGCCCGGCGCAACACTGTCGCCGCGGCGGACCGCAGTACGGTCATCGTGGCCTCCTCGGCGGTTGGCGGCCGGGAACACCAGCGGCACGAGGTCGACGGCGGGCCCTCCCGGTGAGGCCATGGTGAGGCACCGGCGAGGCGCGCGGAAGCGTTGCGGGTGCCGCTGTCACCCGATGGTGACCCGCCTGGACTACGATCGCGTCGCCATGATTAGCAGATTCCGGCAGTTCTGGACCAAGGTGATCTCGCCGATCGCCAACCTCCTGCTCAGGCTCGGCGTGAGCGCCGATGCCGTCACGCTGGTCGGCACCATCGGCGTCTCCGCCGGTGCGCTGATCTTCTTCCCGCGCGGCCACTTGTGGCTGGGCGTGGTCGTGATCACCTGCTTCGTCTTCTCCGACCTGATCGACGGCTACATGGCCCGCACCTCGGGCACGTCGTCGAAGTGGGGTTCGTTCCTGGACTCCACCCTGGACCGGCTGGGCGACGGCGCGGTCTTCGGCGGCCTCGTCCTGTACTACGCGGGCAGCGCGGGCCACTCCCGTTGGATGGCGGCGGTGACCTTGTGGGCGCTGGTGATGGGCGCGACCACCTCGTACGCCCGGGCCAAGGCGGAGAGCCTCGGTCTGCAGGCGAGCGGTGGTCTGGCCGAGCGGTCGGACCGGCTGGTGTCCGTGCTGGTGATCGCGTTCTTCTCCGACGTGCTGAACCTGCCGATCCTGCTGAAGATCGTCCTCTGGGCCATCGCGATCGCCAGCACGATCACCGTGGTCCAGCGTGCCGTGTCCGTCCGCAAGCAGGTTTTGGCCGACCCCACCAACGCCCGCCTCGGGACGCCGACCGCGCCGAACCCGGCGGCTGCCGACCCGTCGACTGCGAACCCGACGGCGCCGAACCCGTCGGCGCCGAACCCGACGGCGCCGAACCCGACCTCGGACGGCTCGGTCGCGAGGTCGGCCGAGCACAAAACGCCGGGGCCGGACACGCCGCCGACGACGTCCTGAGCCGTGGACGGGTTGCGCCAGCGAGCCGTCGACCTGGCGTTCGCGCTTGCCTGGGCCCTGGTCCGGCGGCTGCCGGAGTCTGTGGTCAGCTGGCTGTTCCACCGCATCGCCGACATCGCCGTACGGCGGAACGGGCGCGGCGTGCGGCGCCTCCGGAGCAACCTGCAAGTGGTGCGCCCGAGCGCGACCGAGGCTGAGCTCGATGCCCTCACCAGCGCCGGGATGCGGTCATACCTGCGCTACTGGCAGGAGGCATTCCGCCTGCCCGAGTGGGACGACGGGCGCATCGTCGGGCGGGTCCGTACGGTCAACGAGAAGCTGCTCCGAGACGCGCACGAGGCTGGGCGCGGGGTGATCTGCGCGCTGCCGCATCTGGCCAACTACGACCACGCGGGCGCCTGGGCCGGCCAAACGGGGATGCCTGTGTCGACCGTGGCTGAGCGGCTCCGGCCGGAATCGTTGTTCGACCGGTTCGTCGCATATCGCAAGAAGCTCGGTATGGAGGTGTTGCCGCTGACCGGGAGCGGCGAGCAGGTGTTCGGGGTGCTCGCCGACCGGCTCCGCGCGGGTGGTTTCGTTTGCCTGGTGGCGGATCGGGACCTGTCGGAACGAGGCGTGCCGGTGAAGTTCTTCGGCAGGCAATCGCGAATGCCCGCCGGCCCCGCCGCGCTGAGCGTCCGGACCGGGGCGCCGCTGATCCCAGCGACGCTGCACTACGACGGTCCAGACCTGGTGATCACCTTCCACGACGCGATCGAGCCTGCCGGGGGAGCGGCCGCGATGACCCAGCGGTGCGCGGACGCCTTCGCCGAGGGCATCGCGGCGCATCCGGAGGACTGGCACATGCTGCAACGGATCTTCGTGGACTGATGAGGATCGGCGTGGTCTGCCCCTACTCACTCGGTACGCCGGGCGGAGTGCAGAACCACGTTCGCGATCTCGCCGAAGCCCTGCTGGCTCGCGGTCACCAGGTCTCGGTCCTCGCCCCGGTCGACGACAGCGTGACTGCTGCCGGTACCCACGATCAGGGGGAACACGGCCGTGCAACGGTGCCGCCCTACGTCGCGAGCGCCGGGCACGCTGTGGGCGTTCCCTACAACGGGTCGGTCGCCCGGGTCACCTTCGGTCCACGGACGGCTGCGCGGGTCAGGACCTGGCTGGCCGAGGGCGACTTCGATGTCGTGCACGTCCACGAACCGACCTCGCCGAGTACCTCCATCATCGCCTTGTGGTCGGGCGACGGGCCGTTCGTCGCGACGTTCCATACCTGGCAGGTCAGGTCCCGCGCGATGAGTGCCGCGGCCGGCTTGCTCCGGCCGGCGCTGGAGAAGATCGACGCGCGGATCGCGGTGTCGGAGAACGCCCGCTCGATGATGGTCCAGCACATCGGCGGCGAGGCCGTGGTGATCCCGAACGGTCTTTACACGGCGCACTTCAACGGCCAGGCCCGGCCCGAGTGGCAAGGTGCGGACGGCACGATCAGCTTCCTCGGGCGGATGGACGAACCGCGCAAGGGCCTCGGCGTTCTGCTCGCGGCTGTTCCTCGGTTGGTGTCCGAACGTCGAGGGCTTCGAGTCCTGGTGGCCGGCGCGGGACAGGCGGAGGAGGCGCGAAGGTCGCTGCCCCCGTTCTGTCGCGACAACGTCGTCTTCCTCGGGGCGATCGACGATGTGGCGCGGGCGGACATGCTTGCCGGGTCTGACGTGTACGTCGCGCCTCACCTGGGCGGGGAGAGCTTCGGGATCGTGCTGCTGGAGGCGATGGCCGCGGGCGCGCCCGTGCTCGCGAGCGACCTGGCCGCCTTCCGGCAGGTGCTCGACGGAGGTCTCCTGGGGGAGTTGTTCGAGCCCGGCAACGCCGACGCACTGGCTACGCGCGCCCTGCGGCTGCTCGGCTCAGCTGATGAACGGACGAAACTCCGCGGGGCCGGGCAGAACGCAGTACAGAGGTATGACTGGGATGTCCTGACCGGCGAGATCCTGTCCGTCTACGAACTGGTCGCGCGACGCTAGTGCTGAGAGCGGAAGGCGTCGAGGAGTTGTTGAGGAGTTGCAGCGCCGCAGTACTGACCGGCCGGGGCGGCGTACTGTGCGCCGGGGCCAGGCCAGGGGTCAGCGGAGTTCCTGGGCGGTGGCGGCGATGCTGTCCATGTCTCCCGAGCTCGGCTGCCACGGGAGTTTCAGTGGGTCGTCCAGGTAGCGGGGGATGACGTGGAGGTGGGTGTGGAACACGCTCTGCCACGCGGCCGCACCGATGCAGCTGAGCAGGTTCGCGCCGTCGGCGTCAAGACGGTCGATCACCCGGCTGACCATCGACTGGGCCAGCAGGGTGGCCGCGATCAGATCCTCGGGAGCGCTCTCCCGCAGGTCCGTCGCGTGTTCCCGGGGAATCACCAGCAGGTGCCCGCGGGTGGCGGGGTTGATGTCCATGAAGGCGATCGCGCGGTCGTTCGAGGCGACCTGCTCCGACGGAATGGTGCCCGCGACGATGCCGCAGAAAAGACAGTTCTCGCTCATCGCGCCAGCCTAAGGCTCCACCTGCTCGCGCTTGTGGAACCCCTGTGCGTTTGGTGGTGCAGGGGACAACTGGCACGAGGCTGGCCTAAACTGCGCGGGCCTGGATGAACCTAGGGAGCCCCATGCCGGACGAACTGCTGCGCCCGACCATCGGCGCCGGCGTCGACCTTTCCGTCCGCCCGTGGCGGCTGATGTCCCAGACCTACGTCGCGTTCTTCGGCGGTGTGATCTCTGTGACGGTGATCGCGTTCCTGAACGCTCGCCGCCTCGGCGTGGCCCCCGACAAGCGCAGGCTCATCCTTCTCGTCGGCGGCATCGGCCTGCTGCTGGCAGCAGTGGTGATCTCCCTGCTGACGACGGACAGCACCACCTCGGCTGGCATCCGAGTGGCAATCCGCGTCGTGGCCGTGGCCACCTGCCTCGTGCAGCTGCGGATCCAGCGACCGATGGACCGGGCGTTCCAGCTCCGTGCCGGCGAGTACGGCTCGCTGTGGGGACCAGGGATCGCTGCCGTCATCGGTGGCGGTCTGATCGAGGCGATTCTGCTGGCGGTTGTGGCGATCGCACTATGAGCGAACCAGCCGAGGCTAGATTGCAGCTGGCCGGTCATTGGCTGCAGATCGGTCACCCTGAACGCACCCTCGACGAGCTGCAGGGCCTCTGGGGTGACGCCGCGCTCGACTACCGGGCGTACTTGTTCCGTGGTGCCGCGCTGCACCAGCTTGATCGCAATGCGGAAGCGATCGACGTACTGCGGGACGGCCTGTCCCACCACGGCCCCTTCCTCCCGCTGCTGCAGATTCTCGGTTCGGCGCTTCGAGCGGAGGGACGTCTACCCGAGGCCGAAGCGGTGTTCCTCCAAGGCCTGAGCCTCGACCCCAACGAACCTGACCTGCTGCTCGGGTACGCGATGGTCTGCCTGGCCGCGGGGCAGGCCGAGAAGGCCGGGGCATTGGTCGAACGCGCCGCCTCGCACGCCCCCGAGAGCGCGGCGGTCTCGGCCGCCAGAGCGCAGGTGGCCTTTGCCCTCGGCAAGGACAAGGACATGCATCGGCACACCCAGGAAGCGCTCTCTGTGGATCCCGAGGATCCCTCTGCGCGAGCCCTGCACGGCGCGTCGTCCATGCTCACCGGCGACTCGCGATCGGGATACCGCTCTCTCGCGTCCGCGGCAGCGGCCCACCCGGATGATCCTGATCTCCGCGAGGCAGCCCGTGCGGCCAAGCTGGCGAACCATCCGCTGATGCGTCCGCTACGGCCGTTCCAGCGGTTCAATCCGTTGGTGGTCTGGGTGGGCGCGGTCGCCGTGATCTATGGTCTGCGTCTCGCGGGACTCGGCGTTCTCTCGGCCCTGGTGGCGGTCGGGTGGTTCGCGTTCTGCGTCTACTCGTGGGTCGCGCCGCCGCTGGTACGACGCTGGATCAACCGAAGGTGGGGTTCATGACCGACGACCGGATCTCCGCACTGCGCAAGGCGGTCGAGGCGAACCCGGACGACGTCCTGCTCCGACTGGTCCTCGCCGAATCACTCGTCGCCGCGGGCGAGACGGAGCCCGCGCTCGACCAGTACGTCGTACTGCTCGATCAGCAAGGCCTTCCCGATGACCAGCTGGTGGTCGTCGGCGAACTGGCGGCGGCGAACGGCCGGCTCGCGCTGCTGAGGAGCTGCCTCGAAGCGGCACGGCAGGCCGGCATCGTCGAGGGAACTGGTCGGCTCCAGCAGTTGGTGGACGAGATGATCGCCAGTCGGAGTGGTGTGAAGGTGAAGGTCGGCCCGGAGACCGACGAGCTGTTCGTCAGCGACGCGCCCAAGGAGCCGACGACCTTCGACCAGGTCGGCGGGATGGACGAGATCAAGCGGGTGATCCACCGGATGGTGATCCTTCCGCTGAGCCGGCCGGAGCTGTACGAGAAGTACGGCCGCAGGTCCGGCGGGGGCGTCATGCTCTACGGACCGCCCGGTTGCGGCAAGACGCTGCTGGCCCGGGCGACCGCCGGTGAGTGCGGCCTGCCCTTCGTGAACGTCCGCATCGAAGACGTGATGGACCCGTACCTCGGCGTCTCCGAGCGGAACCTGCACGCGGCGTTCGAGAGAGCGCGAGCAAACGCTCCCTGCGTTCTCTTCCTGGACGAGCTGGACGCGCTGGCCTTCGCCCGGCACAAGCACGGCGGCTCCGAATCACGCCGGCTGGTCGACGTACTGCTGCAAGAGCTCGACGCGATCGGCTCGGAGAACGACGGGCTCCTGGTCCTCGCGGCGACCAACGCGCCGTGGGATGTCGACGAGGCGATGCTGCGGCCGGGGAGGTTCGACCGCGTGATCTTCGTGCCGCCGCCGGACGAGCCTGCGCGGGCGGGCATTCTGTCGGTGCTGCTGAAGGATGTCCCTGCAGACGCGATCGATCTGCGGGAGCTCGCGAGGCTGTCGCCGATGTTCAGCGGCGCCGACCTGCGCGCGCTGGTGGAACGCTCGGTCGACCGCGTCATCGACGAGGCCTTGGCGACCGGGGGAGAGCCGCCGCTGTCGATGCGGCACCTGACCGACGCGCTGCCGATGGTGAAGCCGTCCACCCTGGACTGGCTGCACCGCGTCCGGTCCTACATCGAGTTCGCCAACCAGACCGAACGCTACGACGACGTCGCCGCCTACCTCCGCACCCGAGACGTCCGCCGCCGGCTGAGCTGACCCGCGCGCTCTTTTCGCCTGCACGTACTCCGGGGTGCAGGTGTCAGCTGACTGTCTGTTTCACCGGGATCAGACGGACGACTTGACCCGGGCGGCTGCGGAGTCCGGCATCGCTTCGTAGCGAGCGAAGCTTCTGGAGAACGAAGCTGCGCCGTGAGAGAGCGATCTCAGGTCGATCGAGTACCGGGTGATCTCCACCTGCGGCACTTCGGCCTTCACCAGCGTGCGGTTGTCGCCGACGCGCTCGGTGCCGAGGAGTCGTCCCCGGCGGCCCGACAGATCGCTCATCACCGCGCCGACCAGATCGTCCGGCACCAGCACCGAGACAAGGTCCACAGGCTCCAGCAAGCTCACCTTCGTCGCGCTGGCCGCCTCCCGCAACGCCAGTCCGCCGGCCATCTGGAATGCCATGTCCGACGAGTCGACGCTGTGCGCCTTGCCGTCCAGCAGCGTGACCCGGATGTTGACGACCGGATAGCCCGCGCCGACGCCCTTCTCCATCTGCGCGCGAACGCCCTTCTCAACACTCGGGATGAACTGCCGCGGCACCGACCCGCCGACCACCTTGTCGACGAACTCGAACTCCGTGCCATCCGGCAGCGGTTCCACCTCGATGTCGCACACGGCGTACTGACCATGCCCGCCGGACTGCTTCACATGCCGGCCGTGCCCCTTCGCCTTGCCGCCGAAGGTCTCCCGCAGCGGTACACGGAGTTCCACCGTGTCGACCGTCACGCCGTACCGGTTCGCGAGCGCGTCGAGCACCACGTCCGAGTGCGCTTCACCCATGCACCAGAGCACGATCTGATGGGTTTCCGGGTTCTGCTCGATCCGCAGCGTCGGATCCTCCGCGGCCAACCGCTGCAGCCCACCCGACAGCTTGTCTTCATCGGTCTTCGCATGAGCCTGTACTGCGATCGGCAGCAGCGGCTCCGGCATCGTCCATGGTTTGAGCAGCAATGGTTCGGTCTTGTCCGACAACGTGTCGCCGGTCTCTGCGCGGGTCAGTCGCCCGATCGCACAGAGGTCGCCCGCCACCACCGAGGAGGCGGGTCGTTGCTGCCGGCCGATGGGGAACGAGAGGGTGCCGATGCGCTCGTCCTCGTCGTGGTCGGCGTGGGTGTTGCTCTCGCCGAAGAAGGACGCGAAATGGCCCGACACATGAACCGTCGTGTCGGGCCTGATGGTGCCGGAGAACACCCGGACCAGGCTGACCCTGCCGACGTACGGGTCCGACGTCGTCTTCACCACCTCGGCCAGCAGAGGTCCGTCCGGATCGCAGGTCAGCTTCTTGCGGGCGACGCCGTGCGGTGTGAACACCTCGGGCAGCGGGTGCTCGAGCGGCGACGGGAATCCGCTGGTCGCGACTTCCAGGAGTTCCTGGGTGCCGACGCCCGTTCCACTGCAGACCGGGATCGCCGGGAAGAACGATCCGCGAGCAACCGCTCTCTCGAGGTCCTCGATCAGGACCGCCTGGTCGATCTCCTCACCGCCGAGATACCGGTCCATCAGGGACTCGTCCTCGGATTCCTCGATGATCCCCTCGATCAGGGTGCCGCGCTGCTCCTCGATCTGGTCCGCGTACGACGGGTCGAGCGCTTGCGTGGTCCGCTTGCCGTCGGAGTACTCGTACTGCGTCTGCGACAGCAGGCCGACCAGCCCCTCACCCGCAGGCAGGTACAGCGGCAGGACCTTGTCGCCGAACGCGTTCTGGGCAGACGAGAGCGCGTTCTCATAGTTCGCCCGGGCGTGATCGAGCTTCGTGATCACCACAGCCCGCGGCATCCCGACCTGGTCGCACTCCTGCCAGAGCGCCTTGGTGGTTTCGTCGACGGCTTCGTTCGCCGGGATCACGAAAAGAGCGCAATCTGCCGCTCTCAATCCGGCCCGGAGCTCACCCACGAAGTCGGCATAGCCCGGGGTGTCGATCAGGTTCACCTTGATGCCGTCGTGGGGGAGCGGGGCCAGCGCCAGCCCCACTGATCGCTGCTGCCTGATCTCCGCGTCATCGCAGTCGCAGACCGTCGTCCCGTCAACCACGGAACCAGGTCTGGACAACACCCCGGAGGCAACCAGCAGGGCCTCGACGAGGGTGGTCTTGCCGGCGCCGGACGGCCCGACAAGCACCACGTTGCGAATGGCGGCCGGACTGTCCGCAATAGGAGCGGCTCCAGCGCCCGGGGAAGTATTCGTCTTGTCTGCCATGACGTTCCTCCTAGTTAAGCCACCATTCCCCCAACTCCCCGTCCCTGACAAGACCAATCACCTCCAGAACCGTCCGACCTGGTCCGGCCCGCCCCCTCATCGCTTGGGTGGAGCCCGGCCGAGCTGGCACACCCAACCTCCGGCCGCCGGCGCAGAAGCTGGGACCTCGGACAGGCAGTTGGGACCTCGGACAGGCCGCCTGGACCTCGGACAAGAAATGGCCTGTCCGAGGCGCCCACGGCCTGTCCGAACCCCCGACTTCGGCCCTCAGTCCGGGCGCCACCTGAAGTTGGGACCTCGGACAGGCGACCGGGACCTCGGACACGCCGCCTGGACCTCGGACAAGAAATGGCCTGTCCGAGGCGCCCACGGCCTGTCCGAACCCCCGACTTCGGCCCTCAGTCCGGGCGCCACTTGAAGTTGGGACCTCGGACAGGCAACCGGGACCTCGGACAAGAAATGGCCTGTCCGAGGTGCCCACGGCCTGTCCGAACCCCCGACTTCGGCCTGCGGTCCGGGCGCCACTTGGCGACAGCCTGCTCAAGCTCAGCCGTCCCGCAGCCGGAAACCGTGCTGGGCGCCATGCTGATGTGCGGCAGGGGGAGGTTGTGCCTTGCGGTTGGGGTGGTCAGGCGCTGGATCTGGTGGTGAGGGCCGTGAGGACGGCTTGGAGATCTGCGGGGTGGAGGCGCGCGGGGTCGGCCTGGGTCAGTTCGGCGCGAAGGCTGTTGAGCTCGGCGGCCGCTTCGGCAGCGGCTTGGGCGGCTGCTTTCCGGTGGTTCTGACGTTCTTCCTCGAGGCGTGCGGCAAGGGATTCGTAGTCAGTTCGGGCCTGGCGCGTGTCTGCCTCTGCCTGCTGACGGAGGCGGGCGAGTTCTTGCTCGGCTCTGGTCAGCGCCTGGGATGCGGCTTCCTCGGCGGCGAGGCGGTTGGCGTCCGCGTGCGCTCGGGCGGTCTCGGCCTCGCGTGAGCGGTCTCGTTCCAGTGCCAGTTCCGCGCGGAGTGCCTCGGCGTCCGCCCTGACCTGCGCTTCGGCGGAGCGCGCGGCATCGCGCTCTCCTGCGGTTCGTTCGGCGAGTACTGCGACTTCGCGGGTCTCGCGTTCGGCGGCAAGAGCGCGTTCATCTTGCCGGGAAGCAACGGCCTCCGCTGTTCTGCGAGCGGTGGTTGCCTCATCGGCTTCTTGGCGGGCGGCGCCCAGAGCCTCGGTTGCTTGGAGGGCTTGGCGCGCTGCCGCGTTTGCCCGCTCGACCGCCTCGGCCCGTTCCTTGCCGGCCCGCTCAGCCGCCGCCAGGCTCTGCCGAGTGCGATGCTCCGCCGCCTCCCGAGCTTCCTCAGCCGCGACGCGAGCCCGCTCTGCTTCGGCCACTTGAGCGTGCGCAACCTCCACTGCCGCGACTGCCGCTGCCTCAACCTGATCAAGCCGTGTCGTCACCGCGGCAAGCGCGGCCGTCAGGGACTCCACCGGCCCTCTGACGGCATCGAGATGTTCCCGCAACCGCTCCGCATCCAGCCTGAAGGTGTTGCTGCCCGCGTCGAGCCCCAGCGCGCCGAGTGCCTCCCGCTCTGCCCGAGCCATCTGCGAGCAGGTCCGCCCGCCATCCCACCGCGTATCCCGGCAGAAACTCCGAGGCCGCCCGCCCTGAACGCCAGGCGCAGGCAACTCCGCCCGGCACTTGCTATAGCCACATCGCCCGACGTCCTCGCGCACCGTCAACTCCACGTCGCCCCTCCAGAAAGCCCGTTTCGTACGCTCCGGAGCGTAGACGTTCGCGGTTTCAAAACCTGGAAACCGATTCGGCGTTTCGCAAACCAAACCAGTAGCCCACGAAACCAGCGTTTCGTTGGTGCGAGACTGCGGCAGGCGACTTAACGGCTGGCGGCTCGGGCAGGCGTTGGCCGCGCAGGGACTGAGGCTCGAACTGGTGGTCACGCCGGTCGGACGAGTGGGTGGTTGTTCGGTGGTGGTTGGCGTCAGCGCGGCTGCGGGGGTGGTGCTGATAGCGGTGCTGAGCGGCTGGTGCCGATCGCGGTGCTGAGCGGCTGCTGCTGAGCGGGTTGTGCCAAGCGGGTGGTGCCAAGCGGGTGGTGCTGAGTGGCTGGTGCTGAGCAGGTGGTGCTGAGCGAGGCGGTGCTGAGCGAGGTGGTGCTGAGCGAGGCGGCGCGTTCGGCTCAGCGGGGGCGAGTCCCGTCCTTGTGCACAGCCCAGCCGTTTCCGGGCCGTGTAAATGACTGGGCCGCGCACAAGGTCACCACTCAGGGCCGGTTTCCCACCACCCGGCCGAGTGCGCCAGGCCCGATGCCGGGCTGTTTGACCGATAGCGGCTTGCTTGGCGCCAGCCGACGAAATGGCCGCCAGCCGACCGGCTGGCGGGTGGCTCAGAAGGGGTGCTTGGTGGTGGACGCGCGGTGCGCCGGCGGAGAGCGAGTGGTCTGAGAAAGGTGCTCGGTGGGGGTCGGGCGGAGTGAGAAGGCGTGTGGTCGGGCGGCGTCGGAAGGCTGCTCGGTGGGGGTCAGTGTGCCAGGCCCGATGCCGGGCTGTTTGACCGATAGCGGCTTGCTTGGCGCCAGCCGACGAAATGGCCGCCAGCCGACCGGCTGGCGGGTGCCTGAGAAGGGGCGCTTGGTGGTGGACGAGCGGTGCGCCGGCGGAGAGCGAGTGGTCTGAGAAGGGTGCTCGGTGGGGCTCGGGCGGCGTGAGAAGGGTGCTCGATGGGGGTCGGGCGGCGTGAGAAGGCTGCTCGGTGGGGGTCGGGCGGCGTGGGAAAGGCAGGCGGTGGGTGGAGGTGGGCGAGGATCGGGGAGTGGGCGACTTGATGGGTGGCGGTTCCGGCAGCGACAGCGAAGGGCTGCTGGTGGTGCTCGAGGCTGTCCGGACCCAGTTGGCGGCGCCCGAGCGCTCCGAGCAGGAATGGCCTGGTGTCGAGGACGCTGACGTGCTTCAGGCGTTGATCGCGGACTGGCTGAGTCAGTACGCGAATGCAGGAACCCGCCGCACTTACGCCTACGCGCTAGGACTACCCCAGCACTGGGTGGAAACAATGAGCCCGGCCAGCACAAGCGCAGTACCGAAGGCGGCGCCGCCCGCGGCAAGCAGTGGGCCGCTGCATCAGCTGGCGTGGTTTAGGTGGTGTGCAAGCCGCGCGATGGATCCACGTGCGGCAACTGGCCTCGACGTGAAGGCCTGGCTCCACACCCTTGAAGCAGCAGGAGCCGAGAAGCGCACCCGGCAGCGGATGCTCTCGACCCTGTCCGCCTTCTACGGCCATCTCACCGAGGTCGGCGCAGTGGCCGCCAACCCTGCGGCGCTCAACCGAACGCGCCTAGGCCTCAACCGCAGCGCCCGTGATGCTTCGCCGACTATCCGCCTCACGGCCGGGCAACTGCGCGCGCTACTCGACGCAGCAGCCCAGCTACCCAACCGCACCCGCCACCGCGACCTGTACGCCGCTCGCGCGGTCGCTGTAGTCGCCCTGCTGACCCTAGGACTTCGGGTCTCCGAGCTAGTGGGCCTCGACCGCGACAAGCTGATGGTGTCCGGGGGTGAGCCGATGCTGCGTGTCCTGGGCAAAGGTGGCATCCACCGCGAGGTCTACCTGACCGAGCTCGCCGCGACCGCCTTACAGAACTACCTAGCCGAGCGAGACCGCACAGCAGGCACCGCAACCCCTGTACTACGCGGCCGCACGAACGCAGCAGCCGTGTCACCACTGATCGCCACGCGGGACGGTGGACGCTGCTCGCGCTTCGACGTGAATGCCTTGCTCCGGCGAGTCGCAGTACAGGCTGGTCCGGCGCTAGCGGACGTCGCCGATCGCATCCATCCGCACGCGCTCCGGCACGCGTACGTGACGATCGCGCTCGAGCAAGACGCACGGATCCAGCACGTGCAGGCCGATGTGGGACATGCGAGCATCGCGACCACGCAGTACTACGACCGCGGCCGCCGCACCCGGGACACGACTGCCGCGGACCTGGTCGAGGCAGCGATCCGGGCAGCCGGCGACACCAAGCCGAACTGATACGCCCCACGGACCCCGACTGTCGCTACTGTCACGACATGCGTAGGGGACTCTTCGCCGCGGTCACATCGGCCTTCGTGGGCCTGATCCTGGCCGGCTTCGCGGGCGCCACACCAGCCTCGGCCCACACCACCAGCCCGGCCGACCTCGGCGACGTCGTCAACACCATGCAGATCGACTACACCGTCGACAGCGACGGAGTACTGAAGGTCATCGAAAAGATCGACTACCACTTCGGCAGCCCGGGCCGGCACGGCATCTACCGCAACCTGATCACCCGCGAGGTCTACGCCGACGATCGGTCGAAGGATCAGAAGTACGAGATCTCCGACATCAAGGTCTCGAGCCCGACCGGCGCGAGCGCCGAGTTCAGCGAGACGACAAACAAGTCCAACAACGACCGCGATGAGAGCCTGCAGCTCAAGATCGGCTCCGCCGACCAGACCATCAGCTCTACCGAGGCGACCTACATCATCTCGTACGACGTCCGCGGGGCGCTGCGGCACTTCGAGGATCACAGTGAGCTCTATTGGGATGCCACCGGCGACGGCTGGGATGCGGTCCTGCGCAAAGTGTCGGTGAAGGTCGCCGTTCCCGAAGGGGTTCAGCAGGTCGACTGTTTCGCCGGCCCGGTGGGGTCGACCGATACCTGCGAGCAGAAGTCGATCACAGGTGAGTCCGGACTCTTCGGGGCCTCGAACCTGAACCGTGGCGAGCAGTTGACGGTCGTCGCCGGCATCAGGGCCGGCGTGGTCACCAACGACACACCGATCGTGGTCGACCCGCCCGGAGTGCTTCAGCGGGCGGGTGTCAGCGTGCCCGGGCTCATCGGCTCCGGACTCGCCACGCTCGGCGCGATCGTCGCCGCGGTCCTGTACACCAAGAACGGCAACCGCGACCAGCGCTTCGCCGGCCTGCCGCCCGGAACGTTCCCGCCGAGCGGGGTGAACGCCGAACCGGTCAAGGACGACCTGAGCGAGGACCAGATCCCGGTCGCCTTCTCGCCGCCGAAGATCCCGGTCGCCGAGGGCGGCCTGCTGATCGACGCGAAGGCCGACACCACCGAGACCGCGGCGACCCTGATCGACCTCGCCGTTCGAGGCGGACTACGGATCGACAACACCGGTGCCGAGCAGAAGGCGGTTCTGCTGAACCCAGGCGTCGCCACAGCTCCGCACGAGCAGGTGCTGCTGCAGGGTCTGTTCCCCTCGCTGCAGCCGGGTTCGGAGATCACTCTGGAACGCAGGCCGGTGGGGGACACCTCGATGCGGCACGCACACGATGCGATGATCGCGGCCCTGCGCGAGCAGATCAGGCAGCGGCAGTGGTACCTGCGGATGCCCCGCGCCGGCGGCGGCTCCAGCTTCGCAAGTGGCGCCCGCTGCGCCTGCCTCGCCATGGTCGGCATCTGGGTTTTCGGAGCAGGCATCGCCGGTACTGCGATCGGCGCGGCGACGGGTGGCCTGGGCCGGGCCGCCATCATCGTCATCCCGGTCGTCGCGGTACTCGTTGCCGTCGGCATCTGGATCGGGAAGCGCGGCCAGGGCCAGCGGAATCCGGCCGGTCGCGCGGTGACCGATCAGCTGATCGGATTCCGGACCTACCTGGCCACTGCCGAAGCGGACCAGCTCCGGTTCGAAGAGGGCGAGGACATCTTCAGCAGGTACCTGCCCTGGGCGATCGCCTTCGATCTCGCGGATCGGTGGCAGCGGGTCTGCGCCCAACTGGTCGCCGCAGGGCGGATCCCGTCCGATCCCTACTGGTACACGGGACCCTCGTATTACAGCTCGGGCTTCGCGGCCGGCAGCATCAGTCAGACCGTGGCCCACACGTTCGACCCACCCCCGGCGCCTGCCGGAAGCGGTGGCGGAGGCGGTAGCTCCTCCGGCTTCAGCGGCGGCTCATCCGGCGGCGGTGGAGGCGGCGGAGGCGGCGGCTCCTGGTAAAGACCCGCCGCCCTGGGTCAGACCTTGCCGCCGGCGGCGGGAGGTGCGGTCGGGTCTGCGCCGGCGTCGCCGACGACCTCGCGGGCCAGGAAGTCCTCGAGGTGGAAGAGGTTGTCGCCGGCCCGCTTGGCGACGTTGACCAGCGTTGTCATCGCGGCGACCTCCTCGACCTGTTCCTTGAGGAACCACTGCATGAACTGCTCGCCGATGTAGTCGCTCTCGTCGCGCGCCGTCCGGGCCAGCGTCTCGATCTGCTTGGTGACCGTGACCTCCTGCCGCAGCGCGAGTTCGAGCGGCGCCAGCGCGGTGTCGAAGTCGTTCACCACGTCACCGGAGCCGGGGATCTGCGGTCGGATGTCCTTGTCGAGCAGGTACCGGACCATCATCATCGCGTGGTTCCGCTCTTCCAGGGCCTGCTTGTAGAAGTGCCCCGCGAGCCGCGGGAGGTCCTGGTCGTCGTACCAGACAGCCACTGCCGTGTACTGCTGCGCCGCCGTGAATTCGTTACGAATCTGTTCCTGGAGGAGTTTCGCGTACGTGCTCATCCCGCCAATGTAGTGCGCCTGCCTCCGATTCTCACCGTTGGCAAGCCCGCACGGCCCCAGAAACCAGCTCAGCCCAGCCTGACGGTTTCCGTCTCCGCCCCTGGCAAGGTGATAGTCACCTCGTGACCGGACACCGCAAGTTCGATGCCATCGGCAAGCGCCTCGGGCGGGATCGCGTCCCTGGTCAGCAACACAGCGTGCACGAGCACCAGTGGCTCACCGAGATGACCAGCCGTCAGGTACGGCGTGGCTGAGTGCGCGCCGAACGGGTTCGCCCCGAGATCGCGGTACACCCCGGCCTCGCCGTACCCGTGCAGGTCGACGACCGCCGACATCAGCCCGTCCGCGTTCCGCGCCGAGGCCCAGCCGGCGCCGGCCGTTGCCGCAGGCAAGGAGTCGCCCGCGACCGCGAAGCCACCGCTCCGGACCAGGGCCCCGGCCGGCCCTTCCACCAGCGCGCAGCGGATCTCCCAGCCGCCGTGAACCACCGACGCCGTCTCGATCCGCCACGGTCCCTCCTCGCCGAGCCACGCCTTGTGCCACGAGGCCGCGGACCGCGCGCCGATGGAGATCCGCCGGATCCGCCCTCGGCTGCTCGACCGGCCCTGCCGATCGACCAGCGCGATCAGGTTGTCGACGCGGGCGGAGGAGTCGGTCAGCTCGGGCCCGGCGTGGTTGGCGAACGCAAGGCGGTCGTAGTGCGGATCGCCCGCCGGCTCGACACCTTCCGGCTCGGTCGGTGGCGCGTGGTCGGCGCCGTGGTTGATCAACCGCACGACCTGGTCGTGCCGGCTCGCGTGCACCAACCAGCCCGGCGCGGGCATCGAACGGACCTGGTCGGCCTCGTCGAGCGGGATCGTCTCCTCGGGATCACTCCACACCGGGTGCTCCGGCGGCAGCAACAGGCCGATGAACCCCTTGCTCGCCCAGTACGGCGAACCAGGTCCGGAGTACGACTGGGTCGTCGGCAGGAACGTGTCGTACCAACCCAGCGACAGCAACCCGCGCTCATCCGGTACGCCGTGCTGCACGAAGTGGCGGGCGATCCCCGAGCACAGCCGCCGGGTCTGCCCCGGGCTGAGCGGTGTCGCGTCGAGCACCTGACCCATCCAGTACGGCGTGGCCGCGGCCATCCGATACGTCAGCGAACGCCCTTGATACACGGGAGCCCCGTCGTTCCCGACCAGGTGCACCGCGTCCTGGAGGAACAATCGCAGCCTGTCCTGGTAGACCTTCAGCCGATCGTCGTACTCCGCGCCCGGTGTGGCGGCGGCCATCCGCGTCCACAGGCCCGGGTAGAGGTGCATGGCCCAGCCGATGTAGTTGTCGAAGTTCTGCCCGTCACCGTCGGAATACCAGCCGTCGCCGACGTACCAGTCCTCGATCCGGTCCAGCCCACCCTCGATGTCCTCCTTCGAGTACGGCGCGCCGACCGACGCCAGGAACTGCTCGCTGACGACCTGGAACAACCGCCAGTTGTTGTCGTGCGTGGTGGAACCGATGAACCCGCCGAGCCACTCGGCCACGTGCTCCTGAGCGCGGGTGTCGAGCCGGTCCCAGATCCACTCGCGCGACTCGTGCAGCGCGACCGCGATCGCCGCGGCCTCCACCATCTGCTGGGACTTCGGCGTGAGCCGCAGCCAGGCCTCCGGGTGGTCGGGGTTCGCGCCGTTGGCCACACCACGCGCGTACCGCTCGATCAGCTGCTCACAGCCCTTGCCGCGCACGCCGGCGATCCGGAACGCGGCCAGCATGAACGAACGCGCGAATCCCTCGAGCTCGTCGGACGCGGTCCCGGACCGGCTGGGCCGACCGGGCAGCACGACGCGAGCGGCACCGGGGGAGAAGTACGGAACCAGCGAGTCGAGCAGGTGATCCGCGAGCGCCTCCCAGTGGGCCCGGACCCAGCCGGTCTGGCGGGACAGGACGCGATCGGTGTCAGGGAGCACGAGGCGGCTCATGCGATCCTCCCGAGGTCGGTGGCAGTGATGGCATGGAGAAGAGGCACGCCGGCGGCGAAACGTTCGACCTCACCCACTGCGAGTTCGCCCAACCGCGCGACCTCGTTCCCGACGGCGCCGGCCAGGTGCGGGGTGAGGAACACGTTGGGCAGTTCGAGCAGCGGGGAGTCCGGCGGCAGCGGTTCGGGGTCGGTCACGTCGAGGACCGCGTCGATCCGGCCGGACCGGCACTCCTTCTCGAGCGCGGCGGCGTCGATGATCCGGCCGCGGGCGGTGTTGATCAGCACCGAGCCGTCGCGCAGCAACCCGAGCAGCCTGGCGTCCACCAGCCCGACGGTCTCCGGCAGCAGTGGGGCGTGCACGCTGAGGATGTCGCTGCGACTGAACAAGGCGTCCAGCTCGACCAGCTCAGCACCCAACTCGGAAGCCTCTGCTTCGCTCAGATACGGATCGCTGATCAGTACTTCGAGGTCGAAGGCGCGCAGGCGCTCCGCCACCATCCGGCCGATCCGAGACGCCCCGAGCAGGCCGACCGTGCTGCCGTAGTTGCCCGGCACGTTGCTGGGATCCGGCCGATGCTTGGTTGCCTTGTACTCCGCCCCCAGGCGGAGGGCGCGCTTCCCGCTGAGGATGATCATGGCGACCGTGAATTCGGCGACCGGCAACGCATTCGCGACGACCGCGGACGAGACCTGGATGCCGCGGTCGAACACGGCAGGGTCGACGAACCCCTTCACCGAGCCGGCCGCGTGGATGATCGCCTGCAGCTTCGGCGCCGCGACGAGCACCTCGGGGGAGATCGCAGGACACCCCCAACCTGTCAGCAGCACGTCCACCTCGCCGAGGGCGTCCCGGATCTCGGGGTCGGCGAGGAACGCGGCGCCCGGGCCGACCCGCAGTACGTGGGCGACGCGGTCGAGACGGGCGTGGACCGCGGGGACCAGCACCCGGGCGCGGCTGGACTCGTTCATCGCCAGCATCACGGTCGGCTGGGTCGAACCGCCTGCGGGCGGGGCGGAGACGGATGGATCGGATTCGGTGCGCACAGGAGCACGCTAGCAAGCGCTTTCCGAATCCGCTCGTCGTGTCCGCGTCGTGGCACTTGCCGCCAGCCCGGCCGGGACCTTCCTGCCGGCCGGAGGTGGAGCTCAGAAAAGTTCCCAGCAGCAGGAATTCCTGCCCGCCGGGGCGACGTTGAACCCTCAGAAGGCAGGATAGAGGGGCCTACCCGCCCTGAAGGCCACTGTGAAGGAGAACGACGATGCTGCGACCGGACGACCTCTACGAGATCGTCGACGAGTCGGTGGCGACCGGCCCGGCGGCTTCGCCGAAGGTCATGGTGCTCTCGCTGGACGGGTTCATGGACGCCGGGCAGGCCGGCCGCGTGACCGCCGACCACTTGCTCGAAGTGCTGGAGAACAGCCTGCTGGCGCGTTTCGACGTCGATCTCCTGCACGACTACCGCGCCCGCCGTCCCGAGGTGACGTTCGCGGAAGACCGGTTCATCGACTACAGCCCGCCGCAGCTGTCCCTTCACCTGATGAAGGACGACGCCGGCGTGGAATTCCTGCTGCTCGAGGGTGCCGAGCCCGACAACCACTGGAACCGGTTCGCTGGTGCGGTGCGCCAGCTGATCGATCGATACAACGTGACCCTGACCGTTGGTGTGCACGGCATCCCGATGGGCGTGCCGCACACGCGGCCGCTGGGGCTGACCGCCCACGCCACCCGGCCCGAGCTGGTGACGCGGTCGAACATCTGGGACGGCGAGATGCGGCTGCCGTCGAGCGCGGCGACCATGTTGCAGGTGCGGCTCGGTGAGGCCGGCAAGGACGCCATGGGGTTCGCGGTGCACGTGCCGCACTACTTGGCGGAAAACCGCTTCCCCGCTGCTGCGCTGGCGCTGGTGCACGCGATCTCGGCTGCGACCGGCCTGCTTTTACCTAGCAAGGCGTTGCTGGACGAGGCTGCCGTGACCGGGCGACTGGTGGACGAGCAGATCGAGGCTTCCGACGATGCCGCGGCCGTGGTGAACGCGCTGGAGACGCAGTACGACGCTGCTGCCGGCTCTCTTAGCCGCGGGAGTCTGCTGGCCGGCTCCACGCCGTCGGCCGAGGAGCTGGGCGCAGAGGTCGAGCAGTTCCTCGCCGAGCTCAACCGCGACGACGACAACTGAGTACTACGTGACGTCGGTCGGCCGGGCTGCCAAAAGGCAGCCCGGCCGACCGCTGTCTGGACGAGGCGCGCAGGGGCGGGCCCGGAGCGTTCATCGACTTACCGCGTGCGACCGAGAGCTCACCGAAAACCACCGCGTGACCGCAGCCACACCTGCTCAGTCCGGGTCTGCACGGTGTGAGCCGCGTGGACCTGTCAGGATGAGGCATGCCCGAGTCCCTGGAGGATCTGGTCGAGTTGCTCGACCTGGAGATGATCGACGACGACCTGTTTCGCGGCCGGCAGCCGCAGACCTCGGCGCAGCGCGTCTTCGGGGGACAGGTGCTCGGCCAGGCCCTGGTCGCAGCCAGCGGTACGGTCGACCCGGAGCGGATCGTGCACTCGCTGCACGGCTACTTCCTGCGGCCGGGCGACACCGCAGTACCGATCGAGTATCAGACCGAGCGGATCAGGGACGGTAAGTCCTTCAGCAGCCGCCGGGTGGTCGCGTCGCAGCATGGCAGGACGATCTTCTACATGTCGGCGTCGTACCAGCGTCCCGAGCCGGGGCTGGACCACTCCGATCCGATGCCGGACGAGCTGGTTCCACCGGAGCATGCGCCCACCCTCGCCTCGGTCTTCGAGCAGGCCTCGGGTCGCAAGGCCGAGGACTGGAACAAGGAGTGGGCCGCGCTCGACGTCCGGCTCGCCGGTGTAAGTGGCCGGCAGTTCTGGATCCGTGCCGCAGGCAAGCTTCCGGATGATCCGGCCTTGCATGCTTGCGTCCTGGCGTATGCGAGTGACCTGACGTTGCTCGGGGCAAGCTTGTTGCCGCACGGCATCATCATCGGCGACGAGCGGATCCAGCCGGCTTCGCTCGACCATGCGCTCTGGTTCCACCGGCCGTTCCGGGCCGACGAGTGGCTGCTCTACGACCAGGCCTCGCCGTCGGCCTCGGGTGCGCGCGGGTTCGCCACCGGGCGGCTCTTCAGTGAGGACGGCCGGCTGGTCGCCTCGGTCGCGCAGGAAGGCCTGATCCGCCCGGTCGGGCTCGATCTCGGCGAGGAAGACAGTTGACTGGGTCTGTTAGCTTCGACGGCATGAAGCAGCGCGCTGTAGAGACGACGACGCCGAGGTATGTCCCGGCGCGCTGACAGTTGACTGTCGAAATTCGAAGCCCCGGGGCGAGTGCCCCGGGGCTTCGCCATGTGGACACTCGCCTCACCATCTTGAGGAGTCCACATGTACGACCACCGCAAACTCGGCCGTGAACTCGGCCTGTTCGACTCGGATCCGCTGATCGGAGCGGGTCTGCCCTACTGGTTGCCCGCTGGTGCCGCGATCCGGCAGGCGCTCGAGCGGTACATCGTCGAGGTCGAACGGAAAGCCGGTTATCAGCAGGTCTATTCGCCGGTGCTCGGCAAGCGCGAGCTCTATGAGATCTCGGGCCACTGGTCGAAGTACAGCGACGACATGTACCCGCCGATGGATATCGGCGGTGAGCAGATCGTGCTGCGGCCGAGCCTGTGTCCACACCACGCGCTGATCTACCGCTCCCGCGCGCACAGTTATCGCGAACTGCCGCTGCGGATCTCCGAGCTCGGCGGACAGTACCGTTCGGAGCTTTCCGGTGTGCTCGGCGGCCTCACCAGGGTGCGCGCTATGCAGCTCAATGACGGGCACATCTTCTGCAGCCTCGACCAGGTCGCGGAGGAGGCCGGCAAGGCGCTCGAGTTGATCAACCAGGCGTACCGCGACCTCGGGATCAGCGCCGCTCGGTACCTGCTGTCGCTGCCTGCGGAGGGTGCGAAGTTCGGCGAACCGGACAGCAAGTACGTCGGGGATGCGGATAGTTGGGCGCGTGCCGCCGGGCTGCTGAAGGACGTGCTCGACAATGCGGGCATCGACTACGAGGAAGCCCCGGGAGAGGCGGCGTTCTATGGTCCGAAGATCGACATCCAGATGGAGGATGCGGCCGGTCGGGAGTTCAGCCTGTCGACCATCCAGGTGGACTTCCACCAGCCGGCCGCCTTCGGCCTGGAGTACATCGGTGCCGACGGCAACAAGCATCGCCCGGTGATGGTGCATCGCGCGATCGTCGGCAGCATCGAACGAGCCGTCGCCCACCTGATCGAGGTCCACGGCGGCGCCTTCCCGGCGTGGCTCGCCCCGGTCCAGCTCGTAGTACTGCCCATCTCTGACAACGAAGAGAAGGCAGCCGCTGAGGTGGTCCGGCGTGCGATGGATCGTGGGTTGCGAGTCGAGTTGGCGCATGCCGACGAAGGCAGCCTCGGCGCCCGTATCCGAGAGAACCGACTGGCTCCGTACCAGGCCGTCATCGGCGCCCGCGAGGCCGCCGACGGCCTCATCGCCGTCCGCCAACGCGATGGCCGGCGACAGGACCCGGCCGAGATCTCGCCGATCCTCGACCACCTCCGCGACAGCTGCCAACCCCCATCACTCCAACACGCAGCCAGCCGGTCGGAGGCGGTGATGTCGTGACAGCGGGCAGGTCACCTGGGGTGGTCCGAGGTCTGCCGGGGTGAAGGCCTGGAGCCGGCGCGCCTTGGACGGTTCAGCGAGTCTGCAGTTGGCCGACGAGGTGGGTTTGGGTCTGGTCGCCGTTGTAGAGGGCGAAGTCGATCGTGTTGTCGGTGCGGCGGTGCCCGAACCGGACGTGGGAGGGGAGGAGGAGCGGTTTGCGGAAGTCGACGCGGACCGTGTAGGCCTCGGGCAGTCCGCCGGCGCGCTCGATCGACGCGAGGGATGCCGCCTTGGCCCACATGCCGTGAGCGATCTGGCGGGGGAAGCCGAACGCCTGGGCCGACAGCTTGAACAGGTGGATCGGGTTCCGGTCGCCCGAGGCCGCGGCGTACCGGCGGCCCAGGTTGCCGCGGAGATCCCAGAACGCTGTCGGCTCCAGTTCCGGATCCGGTAGGAGGTCCGGATGCGCCGAGGGCGTCCCCGACGAACGGCTCAGCAGCGCGGTCGAGTCCGTCCACACGACCTCGTTGTCCACGCTCACCGAGCTGAGGACGTCGAACACGGTCCCCTTCGGATGCGGCCGTTCCGGACTGCTGTGCACGTTGATCGCGAACTCCGCGTGCATCGGCAGCGGCTTCAGCTGGGTGATCGTGTTCGACAGATGCACGATCCCCATCGGCTTGTACGGGAACGACGGGTCCGACATCAGATCCAGGTGCAGCGGGAAGGCCAGCACGTGGGGATACGTCACCGGCAGAGCCGGCCCCGCGCTGAACCCGGTCACCTCCCGGTACGCCGCGAGGTGGTCCTGGTCGACCGTCGCGCGCGGGAGTTCCAGCGTCAGCCCGTCCGTGTCCGGCTCGTACTCCGCTTTGCGCAGGGTCGCCTTCACCGTCCGGGCATAGAGCGAGCCGAGCCCGGGCGAATCGTCGTACCGGCGGGTCGGCATGTCAGGCGCCGAGCAGGCTCTGGCCGCAGACGCGGACCACGTTGCCGGTGACGCCTGCGGAGGCCGGATCGGCGAACCAGGCGATCGTTTCGGCCACGTCGATCGGCAACCCGCCCTGCTGCAGGGAGTTCAGCCGGCGCCCGACCTCGCGGATCGTGAACGGGATCTTCGCTGTCATCTCGGTCTCGATGAAGCCCGGGGCGACCGCGTTGATCCGGATCTGCCGGTCACTCAGCCGCGGCGCCAACGCCTGCACCAGGCCGATCACGCCGGCCTTGGAGGTCGCGTAGTTCGTCTGGCCGTTGTTGCCCGCGATCCCCGCGATCGAGGAGACCCCGATCACCGAGCCGCCGTCCTTCAGCGCGCCGGACTCCACCAGGTGCGCGGTGATTCGCTCGGGTGCGCGCAGGTTGACGTCGAGCACTGCGTCCCAGGTGTCCGTGCGCATGTTCGCCAGGCGCTTGTCCCGGGTGATCCCTGCGTTGTGGACGACGATGTCGAGCCCACCAAGCTGCTCGGCTGCCGCCGCGACCCTTTGCGGAGCATCGATCGCGGTGACATCCAGGAGCAGCTCGTGGCCGCCGATCGACTTCACGACCTGCCGCAGGTCGTTGGCGTTCTGCGGTACGTCGACGCCGAGCACGGTGGCTCCGTCGCGGGCCAGTGTCCTGGCGATGGCCTCGCCGATACCCCGGGCGGCTCCGGTCACCAGTGCGACCTTCCCGGTGAGCGGTCCGTCCGGGTCGTTGCCGACCACCGGGCCGGTGCCGATCCGCACCACCTGAGCACTCACGTACGCCGACTTGGGCGAAAGGAAGAACCGCAGCGTGGAGTCCAGCTGGTCATGCGCGTCAGGTGCCACGTAGACCAGGTTGACCGTTGCGCCGCGCTTGACCTCCTTGCCGAGCGACCGGGTGAATCCCTCCAGCGCGCGCTGGGCGATCTGCTGCTCGGGACTCGCGGCCAGCTCTGGGGTCCGGCCGACGACGATCACCCGGCCCGCAGTACCGAGCTGGCGGATGACGGGGGAGAAGAACCGCTGCAGCGAGGTGAGATCCGCGGTGGACGAGGCACCGGTCGCGTCGAACACCAGCGCCTTCGGCCGCAACTCGCTCGACGCGACCCCCTCGGCCGCAGTACTGAAGGAGGCTCCGACATCGCGCAGCAGGGCCTGGATCGCCTTGCCCGCGTCGGTTTCGCCGATTGCGCCGAAGACCACCGGTCCGTCGATCACCGCCGCGCCTTCGGTCCACCGCGGCAGCGGTGCCGGGTCCGGCAGCCCCAGGTTCTTCACCAAGGTCCGGCCCAGCGGCGTCCGGGTGAAGGTCTGATAGCGGTCCGTCATCTGTTGCTCCCCTCCAGGATGGCGACGACGCCCTGGCCGCCGGCCGCGCAGATCGAGATCAGCCCGCGCCCACCGCCGCTCTCGTGCAGCTGCTTGGCCAGCGCGGCGACGATCCGCCCGCCGGTCGCGGCGAACGGGTGACCTGCCGCGAGCGAACTGCCGTTCACGTTCAGTTTGTCGCGGTCGATCTCACCCAGCGGCGCGTCCAGGCCGAGGCGCTCCTTGCAGAAGATCGGGTCCTCCCAGGCCTTCAGCGTCGCCAGCACCTGGGACGCGAACGCCTCGTGGATCTCGTAGTAGTCGAAATCCTGCAGAGTCAGCCCGGCGCGCGCCAGCATCCGCGGTACGGCGTACGCGGGTGCCATCAGCAGGCCTTCCGCACCCTTGACGTAGTCGACGGCCGCGGTCTGGGAGTGCGTGAGGTACGCGAGCGGACGCAACCCGCGCTCGGCGGCCCACTCCTCGGTGGACAGCAGCACCGTCGACGCGCCATCCGTCAGGGGAGTGGAGTTCCCCGCGGTCATCGTCGCGGTCTCGCCCTTGCCGAACACCGGCTTGAGCTTCGCGAGCTTCTCGACCGTGGTGTCCGGGCGCAGGTTCTGATCCTTCTCGAGCCCCAGGTACGGCGTGATCAGGTCGTTCTGGAAGCCGCGATCGTAGGCGGCCGCCAGGTTCTGGTGCGAGCGGTACGCCAGCTCGTCCTGCGCCTCGCGGGTGATGCCCCATTCGAGCGCGGTCAGGGCAGCGTGCTCGCCCATCGACTTGCGGGTCCGCGGCTCGGCGTTGCGGGGGATCTCGGGGACGATGTCCTTCGGGCGGAGCTTGGCCAGCACCTTGAGCCGGTCGGGGAGGGACTTGGCCCGGTTGAGGTCGAGCAAGACGTTGCGGAGCTCGTCGTTCACCGCGATCGGCGCGTCGGAGGCTGTGTCGACGCCGCCTGCGATGCCTGCGTCGATCTGCCCGAGGGCGATCTTGTTCGCCACCAGGATGGCCGCCTCCAGCCCGGTCCCGCAGGCCTGCTGGATGTCGTATGCCGGGGTCGTCGGCGCGAGCTTCGATCCGAGCACGACCTCGCGGACCATGTTCCAGTCGCGCGCGTGCTTCAACACAGCACCGGCGACCACCTCGCCGAGCTCCTGGCCGCCGAGTCCGGTGCGATCGACCAGGCCGTTCAGCGCGGCCGTGAGCATGTCGGAGTTCGAGGCGTGCCGGTAGGTCTTGTCCTGCCGGGCGAACGGGATTCGGTTGCCGGCGACAACGGCCACCTTGCGGGTCTCGGTCACGGGTTATCTCCTGCTTTTCGTGAGGTGGAGCGCCGGGTGCTGGTCAGGGCTTTGCGGCCTACTGCGGTGGCCAGGGTGGCGGTGATGGCCGTAGACCGGACGGTGTCGATGTCGGCATGGTGCACGACCGGGTGGCCGGGGCTGTTGCTCGACACGATCAGGCCCATCCGGGCCATGTGCATCGCACCGAGCGTCTGGGTGTAGAGGTGGTTGGCCAGGTAGTCGGTGTCCACCTCGTCGAAGACCCCGGACTTCTGCCCCGCCCGCAGGATCACCGAGATCCGCTCCAGCGCGGTGCCCATCGCCGTACCGAGCTTTGTCATCACCGGTTCGGTGATCTCGCCGAACAGTTCCTCGCCGGTGCGCCGCAACAGGCTCATCGCGCAATCGGCGAACGCGGGGTATTCCAGGCAGAAGTCGACGAAGACCTCGCTCAGCGCGCGGAGCCGGTTCATCGGCGCGCGCCGGGGGCCGTCGACCGCGTCCAGGCGCTCGTCAAGCTCGCCGAGGTAGTCGACCAGCGTGAGCGCGAACAACTCTTCCTTGCCGGCGAAGTGCCGGTAGATCAGGGCCTTGTTGATGCCGACGCGTTTGGCGATGTCGTCGATCTGGGCGTCGATGGTGCCGCGCTCGTCGAACAACTCCCGGGTGGCCCGGATGATGTCCCGCTCCCGGTCGCGACGACGCTCCGCCGTGGTCCGGCGGCGTCCGATCGCGAGCAACGCGGAGCTCATGCCTCCGATCTTAGTCACAGCGGTACCCCTCGGTGCAAACGATAGTTACACTCGTGGGTAACATCACTGTTGAAGCTCCTACCCCTGCAGGTTCGCCGGAGGATTCGATGACCATGACCGACCCGAAGACGCCGCAGCTGTCGGCCGATGTGATGGCGCTGGCGGGGGAGTTGGCCGCCGAGCGTTCGAAGCCGGAGTGGAGCACCTTCTCGCTCCAGCTGAACGACGAGCAGAAGGAGATCCGCGACTGGGCGCACGAGTTCGCCGCGTCCGTGATCCGCCCGGCCGCCTCCGAGTGGGACGAGCGTGAGACGACGCCCTGGCCGGTGATCCAGGAAGCCGCGAAGGTCGGCCTCTACGGTCTGGACGCGAACATCAACCTCTTCATCGACCCGTCCGGCCTGCTGATGCCGCTGGTGCACGAGGAACTCTTCTGGGGTGATGCCGGGATCGGCATGTCCCTGATGGGCACCGGACTGGCCAGCTCCGCGATCTTCTCCAACGGAACCCCCGAGCAGTGGAGCCAGTGGCTGCCGCGCTGCTACGGCACGGCTGACGATGTGCGCGTCGCTGCCTTCTGTTCGTCCGAGCCGGGCGCCGGCTCCGACGTATCCGCGATCCGTACCAAGGCGACGTACGACGAGAAGACCGATCAGTGGATCATCAACGGGCAGAAGGCCTGGGCCACGAACGGTGGAATCGCCGACATCCACGTCGTCGTCGCCACGGTCGACCCGTCGCTGGGGACGAAGGGCCAGGCCGCGTTCGTAGTACCGAAGTCCGAGGTGAAGGGGCTCGAGCAGGGCACCAAGCTGCGGAAGCACGGCCTCCGTGCGTCCCACACCGCCGACGTCTTCTTCGACAACGTGCGGATCCCGGGCGCGAACGTGCTCGGCGGCAAGGAGAAGCTCGACGCCCGCCTCGCCAAGGCGCGGGAGCCCCGCGACGGCAACCGGGCGCGGAACGCATCCATGGCGACCTTCGAGATGACCCGGCACATCGTCGGGGCGCAGGCGGTCGGCATCGCGCGGGCGGCGTACGAGTTCGCGCTCGACTACGCCAAGGGCCGCGAGCAGTTCGGTCGGCCGATCATCGACAACCAGGGCATCGCCTTCAAGCTCGCCGACATGGCGATGGAGATCGACGCGGCCCGCCTGCTCGTCTGGCGTGCCGCCAACATGTCCGCGGCCCTGATGCGCGGCGAGACCCCCGACTACCGCAACGGCGAGGGGTCGATGGCGAAGCTCAAGGCCGGCGAGGTGGCGGTGAAGGTCTCCGAGGAAGCCATCCAGATCCTCGGCGGCAACGGCTACACCCGCGAATACCCGGTAGAGCGCATGCACCGAGACGCCAAGATCTACACCATCTTCGAAGGGACCTCGGAGATTCAGCGGCTGGTGATTTCTCGGGCGATCTCGGGGATGCGTATCCGCTGACGTTCCCACAGCTCAGAGACTGATTCCAGGCTCTCCGCAATCCAGGCCGTCGTGCGGCTCCCATGAGGTAGTGGGCGAGCGTATGGCGGCCTGCTCCATCCCTGCTCCGTGAGATTTCAGAGCGAAAAGCCGAGCCAACCTGGAGTCCACAGCCTTCCGCGCCCGCTCAACCGCAGCGACGATTCGTACTTGATCGCACTGGCCGGATCCACAACCCGCGACGCCAACCACCGCTCCGCCGCAACCTCAAACCGAACCTTCCCCGCATTCGGATCGATGTACTCCCCACGCTCCCGATCGGTCTCCATGGCAGCCCCATGTCGCTCCGCAGCCACCTTCGTCCCAAACGCCTTCGACCGCTCGTCCCCTGAGGATCAATCCAAACTGCCAACCACCGCTTCCCACGTCCCCACTTCCGATTACGCACCCGCTCCGTCGTCCCATCGGCCTTCTTCTCCGGCCGAGTCCACTGATCCTTCGCGTAGGCCATGACGCCGCGCCTCCCTCGTGTTGACGTGCGGTAGCTCAACGCGCGGGTCGAGGAGAGAACGGCGTTCTTGCAGCCGATGGGCGACCACCTTCACCTCGCCCGGCCTCAGCGGCGAGACGGCATCTGCGGTGCGTGACACGCCAGCTACTGTTCGCCTTTGATCGCATTCAACCTAGACTGCAAGTCCATGCAAGCTCGCGAACGGAGTAGAGACATGGCATTGCGATACATCGGCACGGACAACCCCTGCCCGAACACGAACTGTCCGACAGTTTGGGTCGACGACGCCGACAACAGCATCGTCATCCAGGGCTTCAAGCTCGACGCTGAGACGATGGCAGAGGTGAACGCCACGGCCGCAGTACAGGACAACGAGACGGTAGTGCGGATCCCGGCTCGAATGGCGTCGGTACTGAGAGGAGCAATAGGTGACAGCTGAACCCCTGGCCTTCCAACTGTTCCGCTCGGCTCAGCACAGCGCGCTGCACCTCGAGACTCGGGATCTGTACGAACCCGACGACCCGGACTGGAACGAGTGGAAGGCGGGCAACCACTTCGATCCTGCCGAGCGCTGGCAGACGTTCCATGACCTAGTGCGTGACACGACAGGCAGGGGAGTCGAGGTACGGCGAGCCCGCATCGTGTCGGAGCCGATCAGTGAGTACGTGCAGTTCGAGTATGACGTCACCGAGCCGCACAACATAGCCGCCGGCGAGCAGGTGCGTTGGCTGCCGCGGAAGCTGACGGCCGGGCTGTTGGTCCCACCGAACGACTTCTGGGTGTTCGACGAGCAAGTCGTGCTGTGGAACTTCTGCGACGGCAACGGGACATGGGTCGGTGAAGAGCGCACTGACGATCCCGGTCTGGCTAAGTTATGCGTAGCTGCGTTCGATGCTGTGTGGGATCGTGCGATCCCGCACGCGGAGTACAAACCGAGCTGACAAGAGGCCTGTAACCGTTGCCGACGCCCCCTGCCTTCTCGAACGCTCAGAAGGCCAAACGTGACTTTGGTGTCCGTCTCGGTGAGATCCGGAAGACTGCCGGCCTCACCGGGCGGGCACTCGCGTCATCGTGCGGCTGGAGCGAGTCGAAGGTCTCGCGCATAGAGAACGGCAAGACCGCACCATCGGCAGAAGACCTTCGTCTCTGGGCTGCGCAGTGTGGGGCGCCTGATCAGACCGCCGACCTCATCGCCTCGCTGGAAGCGATCGAGGGCATGTTCGTCCAGTGGAGGCGGATGGAACGTGGCGGGCTTCGGCGTGCCCATGAGTCCGTGATGCCTGTCTGGCAGCGCACCAAACGCTTCCGTACGTACTCGCCGTGGCTGATCCCTGGCGCAGTGCAGACCGAGAGCTACACGCGCGCTCTCCTTCGCGGCACCGCAGCCCGCCGCGGACTGCCCGATGACGTCGAGGGTGCCGTCCAGGTGCGGAACGAGCGCCTGAAGTTGCTCCACCAGAAGGACCGGACGTTCGCCGTTTTGATCGAGGAGGCCGTCCTCCGGAACGTCATGGGGGACACCGACGTCATGGCCGGCCAGCTCGGCTACCTCCTCACCGTCAGCGAGTTGCCGTCAGTCTCCCTCGGCATCCTGCCCCTCGGCGCGGACCGTACTGCGATGCCCCCAGTCGAGGATTTCTGGATCTTCGACGACGCCCAGGTCAACGTCGAACTGATCTCCGGGTACCTCACCATCACTCAGCCCGGCGAAATCGCAATGTACGCCGACGCCTTCGCCCGGTTGGCCGAGATCGCCGTTGTCGGAGCCCCCGCGAGACGCCTGATCGCCACTGCTCTCGAGGTTCTCGAATAGCCATGCAAGTCCGTGCAAGTTCGTAGTGGCGGAGTCTTCTGAACTCATACCGTCTAACCACGGTCAGGGCGATGGGTGAGCCCCAGCGTGCGTAGGGCGGCGCGTAGTTCTCCTGCCCTGTCGCCCTGGCCGATCCAAGCGTCAGCAGTGATCGGAGGACGGCAGAGTGAACCTGACCAGGCAGCGGACGCGCGAGTGGCCGGTGCTGCGTTCAGCACAAGAACTGGATTGCGACGGCCGCAACCCGCATACCGATGATCCATGTCTCCTCGGCTACCACCAGGGCCCACACAGGGACGCGGCCGGCATTGCGTGGCTCGACGACGGTGACCTCTCGCGGCCCGACTGGCTGTTTGGGTAGGCGACGGAACGTCGTGACCGGCAATTGCGCCGATGGGTCCTCCGGGCGATGGCGGTGGAACGCCGCAACGGAGGCCGGCCGGATGGCTACGACCCACGCCATCGTTCAGTCGTAAGTGAGCCGCATAAACATACGGATGTCCACCCAGATGTGGGGCCATGCCCCCTATCCCTTGCGGGGCTTCTTCGAGTAGACCTTCGGTTGCCAATCGGCAGCATCGCGGACGAAGTAGTTGTATCGCTGGCTCAGGCGAAACCTGGCGGCCATGAGCTCAGGATCAAGGCCTGCTTGGTCGAGGAACAGGAGTCGGAGAATCCAACGGAGTGACTCGGACGCGGTGAGTAGACGGTCGATTTCGGCCTCGCTCATCCACTCTGTGGATGGTTGGTGCGCATACTCGTTGCGGATGGCGAAGACGAGGTCCTTCCAGCGGGGCGGTATGCCCAGTAATTCCCGGGACGAGTTTCTCGGCGCGGGCGGCCAGCTGCCGTAGTCGAGTTGCGTAGCTGACCTCATGCACGTGGCTGAGGAAACCGCTCACTGCGTCCGCAGCTGCAGGACGGATCGCGCGAACTGCTTCAGTCGCAGCCTGTCGAACTATCGCTCCTTCGTCCTCGGGGAATCGCTTCTCGTCGGGATGCAAGGCTCGGTGCAGGCCTTCGGCGGCCGTGGTCAGGATGAGGATCTGAGCGTCCATGGGCAGGCCGTCCTGCCAGGCGCTGGCGACACCCGCGGGGAGCGATCCAAACACGTCTGCGCGGTCTAACCAGGTTGCCAGGATGCGAAGCGAGATGTCGGACGGTCTAATCAAGGCGTGCGGGGACGCGGAGTTGGCCGCAACGTGGGACGCAGCGTGCACTGACCACCAGGTGCCTGGCCGGGGGCCTGGTTGGATCTCCGACGGTCTGATGCGTTTGCCCGTAGCAAGGGTTAGGAGGGTGCAAATTCACGACAGATCGGCAGAAGCGTGCTGACATAGTGTCCATGGGCGAATCGGCGAAGACGGAAGAGACCGCCGCGCTCTCTGTCCGGGCATTGGATGATGAGACGTGGCCGGCGTTTGCGCGACTGGTGGAGGCGAACAACGGCGTCTGGGGCGGCTGCTGGTGTGTGGGCTTCCACGTCAAGCTCGGCAAGGGTCGTACGGCGGCCGAGAACCGGGCCGAGAAGGAGCAGCGCGTCCACGAGGGGCGTACCCATGCCGCGCTGGTGTTCTCCGACGACGAGTGCCTGGGGTGGTGCCAGTTCGGCAGTCCCGAGGAGCTGCCGGAGGTCAAGAGCCGTCGCCTCTACGAGAAAGGCTTGGTCACCCTGCCTGACTGGCGTATCACCTGCTTCTTCACCGGCAAGGGCTTGCGCGGCCGCGGGGTGGCGAATGCTGCACTCGGTGGCGCGCTGGCCAAGATCGCTCGCCTGGGTGGCGGTACGGTCGAGGGCTATCCCGAAGAGACTGACGATCGCAAAGTGTCGGGATCGTTCCTGCACACCGGACCGATGGTCGCCTTCGAGAACCACGGCTTCACTCGTACGCGTCCGATCTCCCCGCACCGCTGGGTTGTCACCCGCACCGTCGCCCCAGCCTGACCTGCCCCAAACACCCTGCGCGATAGCGTTTGCCCGACCCGAACACCACCGGCAGCACGTCCATCGCCACCTAGTCCACGAGGCCGGGCCCGGCGAGCATGGCGAACAGGCAGCCCATGGCATTCGTCTCGCGCAGTCATGGTCGGCCCACTAGGGGCGACGGTTGACCTGGATCGTTGCTGAGAGCTGACGGTGAGCATCATCCGTGCGGGGTGAATTGATTCGGGTGTTGCACGCCGCTCAAGGCACCTAGTCCGCCCGGGGTGAGGCTTCCCACCGGGGCTGTAGGCATTGTCGACGAGAGGTACGTCGCACTGCGTGCGGCCGCTGTAGCCTGATCAGAGGAGAGACCCGTGGGATCTGACATCAAGGCTTCAGTCGACCTGTACATCGCTGCGTACCCGGACGCGGAGGCGGCGCGAGGTGGCCTCATGTCCCACCGAGAAGAGGCGGCGATCAAGGCCGACGTCGAAGACACCTTGCCGCCCAACAGTTCGCATGCGGACAAGGTGACCAAGCACGAGGTCGACGCGGACAGTACGACGGAGGTCAGGAACGCGGCCAAAGTAGTCCCGAGGAGAAGCACGCCGCGAAAGGGCTGTCCGGGAAGCTGACCCAACACGAAGAGAGCTGACATGAAGGACTATCCGCTGATCGCGGACCACGGCTTGATCGGGGATCTGCAGACTGCCGCGCTCGTCAGCACGGACGGCTCGATCGAGTGGTTCTGCGCGCCCCGCTTCGACTCGCCGAGTGTGTTCGGGGCGCTGCTGGACCACGAGAAGGGCGGCCACCTCCGCATCCGTCCGTCGCATGGCACCTTCGACACCAAGCAGCTGTATCTCCCGGACACGGCTATCCTCGTCACTCGCTTCCTCACCGAGGCCGGCGTTGGTGAGGTGATCGACTTCATGCCGGCGACGAGCAGCACGCACGCGACCCAGAACCACCGAATCGTGCGGCTGCTGCGCTGCGTCCGCGGACGGATGACCTTCGATCTGGACATCGCACCGCGGTTCGACTACGGGCGCAAGGCTCATCAGTGGCACTTGACCGAGCACGGCGGTGTCTGCACGAGCGACGACTCGACGCTGACCTTTCACGATGTGAGGGAGCCCGACGACGAGCGCCTCGTCCAGCCGCAGGTCGACGACGCAGGGGATCTGCAGATCTCGTTCACCCTGGAGGCCGGGCAGCTACGCGGGCTGATGCTCGAGACGGCCGCCGACGGACCGCCACGGGAGATCCGGGCCGCCGAGGCACAGCAGCTGTTCGACGACACGGCGCGCTTCTGGCGGACGTGGCTCGAGCAGTCCACCTACACCGGCCGATGGCGGGAGATGCTCGAGCGGTCGGCGATCACGCTGAAGCTGATGACCTACGCACCGAGCGGCGGCCTGGTAGCCGCGCCCACGGCCGCGCTGCCGGAGCAGATCGGCGGTGAGCGGAACTGGGACTACCGCTACACGTGGATCCGGGACGCGTCGTTCTCCATCTATGCCCTGCTCCGGATGGGGTTCACCGAGGAGGCGACCGCCTTCGCCGGCTGGATGCGGGACCGCGTGCAGGAGAAGGCAGGTGGGGCCAGCGGACCGCTGAACATCATGTACCGCGTCGACGGTTCCTCCGACCTCGTAGAGGAGACCCTGGAGCACTGGGAGGGGTACCGCGGCTCCCGGCCGGTGCACATCGGTAACGGCGCCGCCGACCAGCTGCAGCTGGACATCTACGGCGAAGCACTGGACAGCCTCTATTTCGGCGATCAGCGCGGCCTCACCATAGGCCACGCGGGCTGGCTCGCGGTCCGGGACCTGCTCGACTGGCTCGTCGACAACTGGGACCAGCCCGAGGAGGGCATCTGGGAGACCCGGGGTGGGCGCAAGGACTTCACCTACGGCCGGGTGATGAGCTGGACCGCCTTCGACCGGGCGATCCGGCTCGCCACCAGCCGGTCGCGGCCAGGGCCGGTGGATCGGTGGACCCGTGCCCGGGACGCGATCTACGACCAGGTCATGGAGCGCGGATGGGACCCGGAACGCCGTGCGTTCGTTCAGCAGTACGGCGGCAAGGTGCTCGACTCGTCACTGCTTCGCATGCCCACGGTGGGGTTCATCACCCCACACGATCCCCTGTGGCTGTCGACACTGCGGGCGATGGACTCCGAGCTGGTCACCGACAGCCTCGTCTACCGGTACAACCCCGAGGCGTCGCCGGATGGCCTCCGCGGGTCGGAGGGCACGTTCTCTCTGTGTACGTTCATGTACGTCGACGCGCTCGGCAAGGCCGGCCGGGTCGAGGAGGCACGGCTCACCTTCGAGAAGATGCTCACCTACGCCAACCACCTCGGCCTGTACTCCGAGGAGATCGCCCTGACCGGCGAGCAGATCGGCAACTTCCCCCAGGCGTTCACCCACCTCGCCCTGATCGACGCAGCCATGACCCTGGACGCCCAGCTCGACCGGACGTGATCCGGAAACGTCCTGCGGTGGTCAGACGTCCTGGATGGCCTCGATCCGGTTCGAGGCGATGGCTTTGGCGAAGGCTGCGAAGTCCTGGTCGTTCTGGGCTGCGTAGCGTTCGGAGAAGTCGGTGATCGACTTGTCGAAGGCATCGCCTTCGCCGAGGTAGGCAGCGATGGAAACCGGGTCGCCGGATCGTGCGTGTGCACGGGCCAGGGTCCACCCGCACGTGCGGCCGTACCAGGCCAGCGCTGCGGGTGCCATCAGCTCCACGAGCGCTGAGCCCTTCATGTCGGGCAGTTGGCGCCAATAGTAGTAGCGGTCGGCCTGAACACCCTTGGACCAGCCCAGGAAGATGTCGCTACTGGCCTGCATCAAGCGCTGGCCCTGAACCACCCGTTCGCCAGGTTGATTGAACGCGCTCTTGCGCAAGGTTCCTTCGAGAACCGACCTGGTGGCTTCCTTGACTTGGAGGAAAAGCGGATCGCCGCGGTCACGGCCCTGCAGGAGGACGATGAACGCTCGAGTTCCGACACTGCCGACGCCGACGACCTTGCGGGCCCAGTCGACGATCTCGAAGCGCTCCAGTAGTTGTCGAACGTCGAGCCGAAGACTGGAACGGTACCCCCGGAACTGACCTCTGACGACTTCCTCGAGTTCCCCGGGCTCTACGCCGTACGTCGTGTGGAGCTCGCGCACGGGGACGATCACCGGCGGGACACTGGCGATGCGGTAGCGGCCGTCGACCTCTTCGCCGAGCTTGGCGAGGGCCTGATCGCTGGTGCGGGAATGCGCCTTCTGTGCGTCCTTCTCAAAGCGCTTCTGGGCCTGTTTTGCCTGCTTCGGCGTCAACCCGCTCATACCGTCCTGCTCGCGGGTGCCCTTGCTCCTGCCCTTCTTGTTGCCTTTGCCTTTGCCCTCGCCTTCGGCGCCGGACAGGAAGGCGGTCACCGACTGCTTGATCTGGTCCTCGGCGAGGTGGGCGTACCACACGTCGAGAGTCTTCATGGCGGCGAACTCGGCCATCGACTCCCGGTAGGAGGTGACACCGGCCTTCGTGATCGCACGAGCGTCCGACTCCGAGCAGCCGTTGTTCTGTGCCGCGACCGTGAGGCTCGCTGCCAGACGTTTGACGTCGTACTCGAACGGGCCCGGAAGAGTCTCGTCGAAGTCGTTGATGTCGAACACCAGATTTCGCTCCGGTGATGCGAAGACCCCGAAGTTCGACAGGTGGGCGTCCCCGCACAGTTGGACCTGGAGACCGGCCGTGGGCGTCTCAGCAAGGTCCGCCGCCATGATCTTGGCAGCACCACGGTAGAACGTGAACGGCGAGGCCATCATCCGGCCGTGCCGCACCGGAACCAGGTCTGCGTCACGCCGGAGGTTCTGCTCCTCGATGAGTGCTACCGGGTCCGGCCGGTCCGCGGCGGGCTTCCACCCTGCGTGACTGTCCGGCATCGCTCGGGTGCGAGCCTCAAGGCCGCCCGCGCGGCGCTCCTCCAGAGTCAGATGTTCAACTGTCGTCGACATGATCGGCCGCCCTTCTCTCCGTCGCAGGCGCTCGTCGGACGAGCCGGGCCCACCCTGCAATCCGCGTACTCCGCCAACGATTCAGCATGACTCGGATCGCCGCATCATCCCTGAAACGCCCGCGCCACACAGGTCCAGCACGTGATCGAGGTCCTCGACCCGCTGGATCCCGTAGAGGTCCGCCGCGGGGAACCACAGGAACCCGGGCAGATGCCACTGGCTCTTCGGCATGTCCCTCCTGGGCCTACCTGACATCGACCACATTCGCGCTCGGAGCTTTACATCGCACCCGTGGAACACCATGGTCTCAACCCTGCCGGCCCCGGATCCCGGAGGACCCGTGGTCTGGCACGTGGGGTGTACGGGTCCGACGGAGGTCGTGGGTGCGGAGTATCGGTGACATGACCAATTCAGGTGACATGACCAATTCAACCGTTCACCTCGAGGACGCGCTGGTCACCGGGGGGACGAAGCGCGGACGTTCGAGCCGGACCGCGGGCTTCTGGGCCGTGGCCGCGAGTATGTCGGTCCTGACGGCCTTCTCCACCGCGCCGAGCGCGTTGTACGGCATCTACCGACGACAGGACCATCTGTCGTCCATCACCGTCACGATCGTGTACGCCGTCTTCGCTGCCGGGATCGTGACAAGTCTGCTGCTCGTGGGTCATCTCTCGGACTGGTACGGACGACGGACGTTGCTCATTCCCGCTCTGCTGACGGGCTTGCTGGCTGCAGTGATCTTCGCCAACTCCACTTCGCTGCCGGCCTTGTTCATCGGGCGAGTGCTCACCGGTCTCGCCTTGGGCGCGGCCACCGCGACAGCCACCGCCTACCTGACCGACCTTGCTGCAGGTCCGAACGGGGTACCCACGCGGCGAGCGCAAATAACGTCCACGGTCGCGAACGTCGGCGGCCTGGCGGTCGGCCCCTTGGCGGCCGGGTTGCTCGCGACGTACGTTCCCAGCTTTCCCCGACTGATCTACGTCATCCTCGCGGTGTTGTTGGCGCTCGCGCTGGCCGCCACCTGGGCGGCTCCTGAGGTCAGGCCGCTGCCCAGGCCTCGCCCCCGTTACCGCCCGCAACGGCTGGCGCTTCCTGGAGCTGCACGCACCCAGTTCGGTGCCGCGCTCACCGGCGACTTCCTGGTGTTCAGCGTGTACGGCGTCTTCGCCGGGCTGGCGTCCGCGTTCCTGTCAGGGGCGCTGCATCGCTCGTCGCCCGTCCTGGCCGGCCTGACCGTCTTCATCGCCTTCGGCGTCGGAGCGCTCACTCAGATCATCACCAGGAGCTGGCCGCTGCGCCGCCTACTCGCCGTCGGCATCCCCGTGCTGCTCCTGGGCCTAGGCGTGATTGTGACCGCGGCCTGGTTGCAACCGCCGAGCCTTACCTTCTTCCTGATCGGAGCGGCACTGGTCGGCGTAGGAACCGGCAGCATCTTCCGAAGTGCCTTGACTGTCGTCATCACGACCGCGCCGCCCAACGATCGCGCCGCTGCCTTGGCCCTGTTCTTCGTCGTGGGCTATCTCGGCCTCTCGCTCCCCGTCGTCGGCGCTGGGATCGCCTTGCAGTACGTGACTTTCAAGGTCATCCTCCTCGCCTTTGCCGTCGTCGTCGCCGTCGGCATCCTCATCGCCTCACCATTGCTACTTCGCAGCCTCGTGGACAGGAAGGACAACTGAGATGACTCCCCACTACGACACGTTGACCGTGCAGCAGGAGGGCGCCGTACTGTTCGCGGGCATCAACAGCCCGCCGATGAATCTCCTCGGACCTGAGCTGGTTCGTGACCTGGTGTCGCTGATTCAGCGGGCCGAGGTCGACGGCTCCATCCAGGTGCTCGTGTTCAAGAGCGAGGACCCTGACTACTTCATCCCGCACGTCGACGTGACCCGGATCGCGTCGTACCGGGCCGAGGCGGCCAAGCTGGTGGGCGAGCCGTCGATTGCGCTGCTCTTCCGTCATTTGAGCGCGAGCCGTCTGGTGACGATCGCGCAGATCGAGGGACGGGTACGGGGTGCCGGCAGCGAGTTCGTCCTGGCGTGTGACATGCGGTTCGCCGCACGCGAGTCGGCGATCTTCGGTCAGTTCGAGCCCGCGTTCGGTCAAGTGCCCGGTGGGGGAGCGACCCAGCACCTGGTTCGTCTGATGGGTCGCGGCCGGGCGCTCGAGGTTATGTTGAGCGCGCGGGACTATGACGCCGAGCTCGCCGAGCGATACGGCTGGATCAACCGTGCACTCCCCGCCGACGAACTCGACGAATTCGTCCGCGAGCTCGCCCACCGCATCGCCGGCCTCCCGGCCTCGGGTCAGACTGCAGTCAAGGACCGCGTCAACGCGATCGCCCTCGCACCGGCCGATGACTTCCGCCGCGACTCCGACCTCTTCGGAGAGAGTGTGCGCACCCCCGAGGCCCAGGCCCGAATCCAAGCGGCCTTGTCCAGCGGCTTCCAAACCAGAGAAGCAGAGCTAGACCTTCCTGAATTACTAGGACATCTACCTGTCTAGTACGACAGCCGTAGTTCGTGATGATGCCTTTCGGCAGGGGCCGCGGAGGGCTGGGTGGGTGCGGCCCTGACCAAGAGTGGGGACTTGGGACAGGTAGTCGGGGCCTTGAACACGTTATTTCGTGTCCGCGGTCCCTGCTTGGTGTTCAAGGTCCCCGCTTCGTGACCGCTGGCAGTCGGGGCCCGTCCCCGCAACATCACAAACTCCGGCTGTAGTACTAAGAGCCGTGGAGTTCCGCTCGGGCAGCGAGAACCAGCTCCTCGTTGGTATAGGCGTGGCCCTGCAGTCCCCACCCGCCAGGAGCCGCCTCGGTGAGCAGAACCCAGGTGCGCTCAATCAGAGTGGGATCGTCAGCGGCAGTGGCGACGATCTGGCTGAGTTGTTCGACGACAGCGAGCTGTTTGTCCCGGTCCAGGGCACCGGCGTTCGTGAGGAGCTGGATCCGGACGTAGCTGCCATCCCCGTTCACGTTGGCCAGGCTGCCCGCGGGCAGTTCGTGTACGAACGCCGCAGTGTTCTTCCGGAACATCCCGATATCCGGTACCTGCTCGATGGTCATCACCGCGGTGGCCAGGTCGACGGCGAGCTGGTGGTGGTCGGCGAAGGTGCCGGTTGCGGCGTACACGTCAATCATCGGCACGGTGGACTCCTTCCGCCGCGGCGCGGATGAGTTCGGCGACCTCGTCGGGGTGGGAGATCATCGCGAGGTGGCCGGCCGGGAGTTCGATGGTGGTGGCGCCCATGCGGCTCGCGAACAGGCGTTGGGCGTCGGGCGGGATGGCCTCGTCCTCGGCGGCCACGGCGTACCAAGTCGGCAACGCCTTCCACGCCGGTACGCCGATCACGTCGGCGAACGTGGATCCGGCCAGGGGCTGTTGTACGGCGTGCAGAACCTTGGCGCGGGCAGGGTCGACGCCGGCGGCGAAGTGGTTGACGAAGTCATCCTCGGTCAGCCAGGCGAAACCCTGCTTGTCCGTGAACAGATGCTCGAGCGCGGGCGGCGTGGGCCCCTGGGACAGTAGGGCTCCGAGGGCCTCGCCGTTGTCCAGGCCGAAGGCCGCGACGTAGACCAGGCCGACCACGTTCGGGGCTTCGGTACTCAGGGCGGTGATGATCTGTCCGCCGTACGAGTGCCCGGCGACGATCGTGGTGCCGTCCTGGAGCTCGAGCACGTGCCGCAGCCGGGCCACGTCGTCGGCCAGCGAGGTCAGCGGGAACTGTGGGGCTGTCACGTGGTAGCCGTCGGCTTGCAGCCGCTCGATGACACCGCTCCAGCAAGAACCATCGGCCCAGGCGCCGTGCACGAGGACGATGTTCGGTCGCGCGTTCATCTCGGTACGTCCCTCCGGTCAGGGTGTCGTTGCCGTCATGCTCTCCAACCGATCGCTGCCCGGGTATCCGTATGCTGACTGCAGTTGGGATCGCACGAGGGGTCGAGGTGACTGCCGCGGACATCGGGTTGATCGGGCGGGACCGCGAGCTGGCAGGCTTGTCACAGCTCGTTGACGAACCGCCGGCCGCAAGCCGGGTCCAGGTCCTGCTGGGTGAGCCGGGAGTGGGCAAGACCGCACTGCTGGCTGAATTGACGCGACGTGCACGGTCCACAGGTCTGCAGGTGCTGAGCGTCACCGGCCGGGTCTCCGAGCGCGACCTTGCGTTCGCCGGTCTGCACCAGCTGCTACGGCCGGTAGTCGATCGCCTGCCCGCGCTGCCTGGCCGGCAGGCCAAGGCGTTGCTCAACGCGTTCGCACTGACCGATGACCCGGTGCCACCCGACGCCCTGCTCACCGGGATCGCCGTCCTCACCCTGCTGTCGGCCGTCGCCGACGAAAGTCCGTTGCTCGTGGTCGTCGACGACGGCCAGTGGCTGGACCGCGCGTCGCTCGACAGCCTGGCATTCGCCGTACGGCGACTGGACACCGAGCCTCTCGTACTGCTGTTCGCAGCACGCGGGCCAAGCGCTCCAACTGGATTCGATCGTGACTTCGACGAACTGAAAGTGCCACCCTTGGATACGCCGCAAGCCGGGCGGCTGCTCGACAAGCAGCCACGCCCTCCGCACGGCCGGGCACGCGAACACGTACTGATACAAGCCGACGGCAACCCCCTCGCGCTGATCGAGCTGTCGAAAGTCATCGCCGCGGACCCGGGCGCAGGTCGGCGCTGGACTGCCGAACCGCTTCCGTTGACCGAGAGACTGACACACGTGATGGCCGACCAGTTCGGCGTACTGGCGCCGTCCGCCCGGGCGGCGCTGCTGCTCGCCGCAGTGGCGGACAGCCCGGGAGTGGCCGCGCGGATCCCGGGAGTCGGCGCGACCAGCCTCGCCCCTGCCGAGCGGGCTGGGCTGATTCGTGTCGACGAATCCGGACCGCAGTTCACCCATCCGCTCATCCGTGCTGCCGTCTACCACGCGGTTCCGTTCGCCGAGCGTGCAGCGGCCCACCGGGTCGTCGCGGAGGTTCTGCGCGACCGGCCCGATCGTCGCGGCTGGCACCTCGCGACAGCCGCACTCGAACCCGATGAGCGCCTGGCGGCCCTCTTGGAGGACACGGCCATGCAGGCCCAGCGGCGAGGCGGCGCGGCGGCCGCGGCGCGAGCTCTGGAACGGGCCGCTGAACTCAGCCCCGCCGAAGCGGACCAGGCCAGACGGTTGCTGGCCGCCGCCGGACTTGCTCTCGCCGCCGGTCAGGCGGACTGGGTTCAGGACCTCGCCCGCCAGGTGCTTGCCGTAACGGCCGATCCGCAGTTGCGTCTCGCTGCGCGGGCGCGGATCGGGTGGGCGCTCGTGTGGTCCAACCAGCACGCAGCAGCTTTGTCCACCCTGCTCGCTGTCGTTGAGGGGGCAACACCTGACCTGCCGGTCGTGGCGTGGGACGCGATCGGGTTGGCAGCCACCGTCGCCTACCAGTCCGGCGCAGCCGCCGATCGAATTGCTGTCGTGCGCACGCTGGACCGGCTGTCCGAGCCGGTCCAGCCGCCCGCCGATTGGCCGGTCGGCTTGGCCGACGAGCAACGCGTTTGGGTCAGGGCATGCGTCGAGCCGCTGACTGCGCATACGAAAGGCGTCGACGCGCTGCACCGGATCGCCGCCGGCCGAGTCACGGATCTGGCCAAGGTCGGGGCGTCGGCCTGGCTCCTGGACGAGACTCAACTCGCGGTAGATCTCCTGCGCGACGCACTGAGCCGGCTCCGGGCGCCCGGGCTGTCAGGTGCCAGCGGGGCCGCGCTATCGGCGCTCGAATGGGCATGCATCGACAGCGGCCGTTGGGACGAAGCGCTCGCGGCTGCGCGGGAAGCAGCCGACGCGGCGGCGGCGTACCGAATGGAGATCGTTGCCGCGACGGCCGACCTGTGCACGGCCACGATCAGCGCCCTGCGGGGTGAGTACGAAGAGATCCCGAAGCTGCTGGCCAGCGCAGGGACGAGCACTGATGCGAGAGAGTACCGGTCAATCGCCGCCCGGGCCCGCCATGCTGCCGGATTGTCGGCGTTCGCACAGGGCAACTTCGGACTGGCATACGCCCAGCTTCGGCAGCTCTTCGATCAGACCGGCGCACCGGTGCACCACCATGTGTCGTACCTGGCGATCGCTGACCTCGGCGCCGCCGCGGTACGGGCCGGACGACGGTCCGATGCCAAGACGCTCGTCGAGCGCGCGCTGGCCCCGGTCGAGGAGACCAGCGGTCCGCGATTGCACCAACTCGCTGCTCGTGCCCGCGCACTCCTCGCCGAGTCCTCGAACGCTGAGGCCTACTTCGACAGAGGGCTGGCCGAGGCTGACGGAGAGCAGTGGCCGTTCGAGCGGGCTCAGCTGCGACTCGACTTTGGGGAGTGGCTGCGCCGGCAACGACGGATCAACGAGGCCAAGCCCGTCCTTGCGTCTGCCCTGGAGACGTTCCGCCGTCTGGGTGCGGCGCCGTGGAGCCGGCGTGCCGAAACCGAACTGCGCGCGTGTGGCGTGGCCGAGCCGGTCACGACCACGTCGACCGACCCTCTCGCGGAACTCACCGCACAGCAGCGTGAGATCGTCATTCTCGCGGCTCGCGGCCTGACCAACCCGGAGATCGGCGACCGTCTCTTCCTGTCACCGCGCACAGTTGCCTCGCACCTGTACCGCGCCTTCCCGAAGCTCGGTGTCGCCGGCCGCCACCAACTCCGCGACCTCACCGACCCACCGCACGGGTCGTGAGGACGGACCAGGGACTTTGCCTGGTACCAGCGCAGGCGCCGTCGTGCAGTCGGTCTCGCGCATGACGAGGCCCTGCGGTTGCCGGCGAGCGCATCACGCTGTCTGTTGCTCGTTCACGAACAAGGTCCTTCGCTCGGCCCGCGGTCCGATGGCGATCGTCCCGACCTTCGAAGCGGACTGACCCGCCAGGCGGTGCACCCGTTGGCACACCAGGGGAATCGACTGGCGTGACTGGTTCCGAACCGACGAACAGTGAAGGTAGTGGATCCCTCCAGGGCATCCCTCAAGGAAACGGAACGCACATGTCCACCATTCATTTCACCGAGATCACCACCTCGACACCTGAGCAGTTCATCGCCGGACTCACCGACTTCGGGCCGGGCCGGGCGCAGTTGTTCGCCAACAGTTCGGACGACTTCCTGAAGGTCCACGCCCAGGGGCCCGGGTACGCCGATGTCACCGAGGGCTCAGGCGGCGTCTGGGAACGCCTGCACTACGACTGGTCCGATCCGAACCACATCGTCCTCAAGACCACCGACTCCAACCTCTGGGGCGGCGCGTCCGGCCACACCTACACCCTCCACCGCCGGGCCGACGGGGCGACCACGATCGACGTCTCGATCGTGCGCCAGGGCAAGAACCTGAAGGGCCGGCTGCTCGGGATCGTGTTCGGCCTGTTCGGCAAGAGCGTCCTCGGCAAGCCCTTCCACAACTCCGTCAAGGCCATCGAGGCCCGCAACCTCCAAGCTCCCATCACCAACAACGTAGAGGCGTGAACACCATGATGAGCCTGATTCGCAAGGCACGAAACCTGAGCCGCAACGTCGTTCTGACCGCACTGGGCGGCGCCGTACTGCTGGCCGGCGCAAGCACCGCACCAGCCACGGTGGGAATGCAAACCAATGAGAAACCGACCATCGTCCTGCTCCACGGGGCGTTTGCCGATGGCAACAGCTGGTCCGAGGTGACCGGCCGGCTGCAGAACGACGGCTACCAGGTTGTCGCTCCGGCCGTCCCACTCCGGGGCATCGCGTCCGACACGTCGTATCTGAGCGGCGTACTCGCGACTATCCCCGGTCCGATGGTGCTCGTTGGGCATTCGTACGGCGGTGCCCTGGTCAGCGAGCTGGCTGATACCGCGGGCGTGAAGTCGCTCGTCTACGTGTCCGCGTTCATCCCGGAGGCCGGTGAGACGCTGGGTGCGCTGAACTCGCGGTTCCCCGGGAGCGACCTCGGTTCGGCCACCACGCCGATCACCTACCCGGGTGGGCTCGATCTCGCGATCAAGCCCGACAACGCCCGCGCGGTCTTCGCCGCCGACATCCCGGCCCGCCAGGCCGCCGCGTTCGTGGCCGCCCAGCGTCCGGTCGCAGCCGCGGCCTTCGGCGAGCCGATCGAGCGGACCGCCCCGGCCGCATTGCCGAAGTACGCCGTCGTCCCGACCGGTGACCACGCGATCGCCCCGGCCGCGGAGCGCTTCATGGCCAACCGGGCCGGCGCGAAGATCCTCGAGGTCAACGGCGCCTCCCACCTGGTCATGCTGTCCCAGCCCTCGACCGTGACGAAGGTGATCGAACAAGCCGCCCGCTGAACCCACGCCACAACAACCAAGCCGACCGGAGCAGAACGCTCCGGCCGGCTGGCGCGTCCAGGCTCAAGTGGGGTCGGCTCAGGTGGTGGCTGCGACCCAGTCACCCAGTCGCTGGGGCTAGAGTGAATTCCCTCTTGTCGTGGGGACAGCTGATGGGGAGACCGGGAAGGCGACGCTCGTTCAGCCGGCCACATCGCTCGGGTGAGATGCGAGATCGACAGGCCGAGCGCGACACCGTGGGCGAGTCCCTGGGGGTTCGTGCTGGCCGGAGACCCTGCGTGAGTCGCACACAGGGCGGAGGGAGGTCGTCATGAAGGGGACAAATCGCTGGCGCACCGCATTGTCCCGGCTGGTGCCGTCTGCCCACGACGGCTCCGAGGATCATGCCCTGGCGGCGCTCGGTCTCGCGACCACGTGGCTGAACTCGCGGCCGCTGACCGCGGCCGAGCTGAGAGGTCACGTCGTCCTGGTCGATTTCTGGACTTACACCTGCATCAACTGGCTGCGCACTCTGCCGTATCGCCGGGCTTGGCTCGGGAAGTACGGCGGATACGGACTCGTCCTGATCGGCGTGCACACACCCGAGTTCGGCTTCGAGCACGACCTCGGCAATGTACGGCGGGCGGTCGAAGCGATCGGGGTCGAGCATCCGGTGGCGGTGGACAACGACTACGACGTCTGGACGTCGTTCGACAACCGCTACTGGCCGGCGCTCTACTTCATCGACGCCAGCGGGCAGATCCGTCATCACCACTTTGGTGAGGGCGGGTACGACCAGTCGGAGCGGATGATCCAGCGGCTGCTGGCCGAGTCCGGTGCGAGCGGCTTCAGCACGGACCTCGTCCAGGTTGACCCGGCGGGTGTCGAAGCCGCGGCCGACTGGACCGATCTGTGGTCACCCGAGAACTATCTCGGCTCCGAGCGCGCCGAGAACTTCGCCTCACCCAACGGCGCGGTTCTCGGGACCAGTCACACGTATGTGGTTCCGCCGCAGCTGCCCTTGAACTACTGGGCGCTCGCGGGGGACTGGACCGTCACCCGGCAAGCCGTCGTGCTGAACAGGGCCGGTGGCGTGATCAGCTACCGCTTCCATGCCCGCGACGTGAACCTGGTAATGGCTCCGGCCACGCCGGGCAGTCGCATCCTATTTCAGCTGCGGATCGACGGGCTGCCACCCGCTGCCGCACAGGGAACCGATGTAGATGCTGAGGGCAACGGTGTGCTCGACCAGCCCCGTCTCTACCAGCTCGTCCGTCAGGCCGGTCCCATCACCGACCACACCTTCGAGATCGCCTTCCAGGAGGCCGGTGCCCAGGCCTTTGCCTTCACCTTCGGCTGACCGGATCCTCCAGCCGCACCGCGAGCCGACCCCCGACTACGTCATCGGCTCGCGGCGCCGCCACCAAGCACGCCGCCGTTTGCCGGCCGATGTGCCCGTGCTTACGCCGATCGGGAAAGTTGCCTCGGCGGGGTGCCGGTTCCAGGACTGCTGGACGTCCTCGCCCCCACGCGCCCGATAGCGGGTCCACCAGGGGTAGGGCACGGGACCAGGCATGTGGCCAGGGGTGTTCCCTGGCTCTTCCGGGCGCTGGGGCCGCGAGTCTCGAGGTAGCGGCATCGTCCGATACCGCGAAACCAACTGGAGCAGGGAGCTCAATCATGAACACGAACGGCACAACGAAGGCAAGTGTGGTCGGCACCATCTCCAAGGCGCTCGTGTGGCGCGGTCTTCTGGCGATCGGGATCGGAGCCGTCTCCGTCATCTGGCCGGATATCACCATCGGTGCATTCGTCATCCTCTTCGCGGTGTACGCCTTCATCGCGTCGGCAATGGATGCGGGCCGCGCCTTCAGCAGCGACCGAGGTGGGTCTGTCGTCGGCCATCTGCTGCTCTCGGTGCTGTCGCTGGCGGCCGGAGTCGTCGCACTGATCTGGCCAGGGCCCACGGCAGTGGTCCTGACGCTCATCGTGGGCTGGTGGGCCCTGTTCACCGGTCTGGTGGAAATCGCGATGGTGTTCACGAGCGGCCGTCGGGCCGGAGAGCGCGCCTGGTTGATCCTGAGTGGCCTGGTCTCGATCGCGTTCGCTGCGGCCCTGTTCGTCCGGCCCGATCTCGGCGCGCTGTCGCTGGCGACCGTCTTCGGCCTCTACAGCATCTTCTACGGCGTCAGCACGCTCGTCGTCGCCGGCGAGGGTCGCCAACTGCAGCACACGACCCGGCGCGTCGCCGAGGCCGTTTCCTGATCCGCACCAATCCCAGCAAGGAGCAGACGATGAACTACACCGAGCAACTGGAAGACCTGCAGCAGCGTGTCGACGGCACCGTCGAGGAGGTCCGGCAGGCCGCCGCGGAGGACCACGAACAACTCGCGGCTCGCATCGACAAGAACCAGCAGAACCTGCAGTCAGTGGTCCACAAGGGGCAGCAGCGTCTCGACCAGACGGCGGACCAGATCGATAGCAAATGGGCTCAGGTCAAGGCCGATGCATCCGTCAAGATGGCCGATCTGAAGGCCAAGATGGAACAACGCCGCAGGGAGCGGGATGCCGAGGCAGCCACGACGGACGCCGACTGGGCCGAGGCCGACGCCGAAGCTGCCATCGACCTGGCCTCGTGGGCCACGGACAATGCCCGGCTCGCGATCCTCGACGCTCTCGACGCACGCTGGTACGCCGACGACCTGACCAAGCTGGCCGCCCACCCCCGCTGAACCAGCAGTCACACTGTGGAGGCTGTCGTCTCTGACGACGGCCTCCACAGCTGCGCCGCCGTACTTCGCTGACCGTTCCCGGTCCTGCCTGCCGGTCCTATCATGACGACGTGGTTGCACCGCCGGGACCGGTCCTGCATGGGCGTTCACGCGAGCGCCAGGAGATCGACCGCGCCCTCGGCTGTATCCGGGGCGGTGAGAGCGCGGTGCTGGTCATCCGGGGTGAGGCAGGGATGGGGAAGACCGCGCTGATGCACTACTGCGCCGACCAAGCCTCCGATTGCCAGGTCGCGCAGATCGCCGGGGTCGAGTCCGAGCTCGAGTTGCCGTTCGCGGCCCTCCATCAGCTGTGCACTCCGCTGCTGAAGGAACTTCCGCCTCTGCCCGAGCCGCAGGAGCGGGCGCTCCGGGTGGCCCTCGGGCTTGCTGACGGCAGCATTCCGGGTCGGTTCCTGGTGGGTCTCGCCGTACTGAGCTCACTCGCCGAAGTCGCCGCCAAGCGGCCGCTGGTCTGTCTGGTCGACGACGCCCAATGGCTTGATGAAGCCAGCTCGCAAGTACTCGGATTCGTCGGCCGGCGCCTTCTGGCCGAATCCGTCCTGCTGGTGTTCGCAGTCCGCGAGGAGTCCGACGTACAGCTGTTCGAGGGTCTGCCGACCCTGGCTCTCGAAGGGCTGAGTGACGATGACGCCCGCGATCTACTCACCGCCACCGTCTCCGGCCAACTGGACGCGCAAGTCCGGGACCGCATCATCGCAGAGACCGGCGGAAACCCTCTGAGCCTTCTGGAACTGCCGAGAGCAATGAGCGCCGCGGAGCTGGCAGGCGGCTTCGCCGTCCCACCGACAGCCACGCTGTCAGGTCACCTTCAAGACCTCTACGTGCGGCGGTTGCTGGCCCTGCCTGAGCCAACTCGGCAACTGATGCTGCTGGCGGCCACCGATCCCACCGGAGATGCGACGTTGTTGTGGCGCGCAGCGCAGACGCTCGGAGTGACACGAGAGGCTGCAGAGGCAGCCGAGACGGAGAAGTTGCTCGACATCAGTTCCAGGGTGAAGTTCCGGCATCCAGTGGTGCGGTCCGCTGTTCAGGCAGTCGCCTCCCCGGCGGAGCGCCGCGCAGCGCACCTGGCGATCGCCTCGGTGACCGATGCACAGCAGGATCCAGACCGTCGGATCTGGCATCTGGCCGCTGCAGCGACCGGACCGGACAAGGACTTGGCCGCCGAGCTCGAGCGTTCGGCGGGCCGAGCGCAGGACCGCGCGGGGCTGGCGGCCGCGGCTGCGTTCCTGCAGCGGTCAGCCGCTTTGACCCCAAGTCCCAGGCTACGGGCGGACCGGATCCTCGCTGCCGCACACGCGCACCTGCACGCAGGCGCGTTCGGCACGGCGCTCAGCTTGCTGGCCGAGGCCGAGGCAGCCGCCGTCGACGAGTTGCAGGGCGCCCAGGTCGACCTGCTCCGTGGTCAGGTCGACCGCGCGGCGAGCGCCGGCCGGGAGGCGCCGGTACGGCTGCTCCAGGCTGCCAGGAAACTCGAGTCTCTCGACATCCGTCTCGCACTGAACACCTATCTCGACGCCGCGGCGGCTGCGGCGGTGGCGGGTGGCCTGGCGCGGCTCGGTGGCCGGCTGATCGACGTCGTGACGGCCGCGCAGGCGGCCCCTCCGCCACCAGCAGGCCTGCAGTCGGGTGACTACCTGCTCGAAGGCCTGGCGGTTTCTATCACGGCCGGCCCTGCGGCCGCAGCGCCCGCTCTACGCCGGGCAGTGGACGGAATCCTCCGCGGTCAATTGTCTCCGGACCAGTGGTTTCATTGGGGAATCCTTGCCTCGATGGCCGCGCTCAGCCTGTGGGACTACGAGACCTGGACCAAGTTGAGCGCGCGCCAGGCCGAGGTCGCCCGGTCATCCGGCGCCCTGGCTCCGCTGGCGACCGCACTGAATCTGCAACGGGTGATGGCGACCTTGTCCGGCGACCTGGAGTTGGCAACCTCTCTCGGCGTCGAGGAGGACGCCCTGAAGAAGGCGACGGGGACCAGCAGAACGTCGTACGGCGCCCTGGTTCTGGCCGCTTACCGAGGCCGTGCGGACCAGGCCACCCGGCTCATCGCCAAGGCCGCTGACGAGGCGCTCGCGCGCGGCGAAGGGCTCGGACAACAAAGCGCTTACCTGGCCACCGCAATTCTCAACAACGGGCTTGGCCGGTACACCGCGGCGTTGACCGCAGCGCTGCGCAGCGTGCAGGAGGACTACGTTGTTTTCACGAGGTGGGGGCTCGCCGAGGTGGTCGAGTCCGCGGCGCGAAGCGGAAGACCGGAGCTCGCCGACGATGCGCTCCAACGACTGACGGACGTCACTCTGAAGGGTTCCGATTGGGCCGCGGCCATCGCGGCGCGCTCGCGAGCCCTCCTCAGCAAGGGGACGGTGGCGGACAGTTGCTACCTCGAAGCCGTCGAGCGGTTCGCTCGTACGCCGCTGCGGCCAGAGCTCGCCCGGGCACACCTGCTGTACGGCGAGTGGCTGCGTCGCGAGGACCGACGGCTTGATGCCCGTGAACAACTGCGAACCGCTCACGACCTGTTCACCGAAATGGGTGCCGAGGCCTTCGCCGAGCGTGCACGCAGGGAACTGCTGGCCGTTGGCGACTCGGTCCGCAGACGCAAACCTGACGCTCAGAACGGTCTCACCGCACAGGAACTCCACATCGCTCGGTTGGCACGAGACGGACGCACCAATGGCGAGATCGGCGAGGAGCTCTACCTCAGCGCCCGGACCGTCGAGTGGCACCTGCGCAAGGTCTTCGCGAAGCTGCACATCACCTCGCGGAGGGGTCTCCAGGACGCCCTACCGACCCGTTGAGGCCTGAACGCGGGCCATCGTGGACCGCGAGGGACCGGCAGGGGACTGTGAGACGTGAGAACGGTGTGCGATGCTGTGCCAACCATGAGTGAGGTGGCACGTCGGGACGCAGCGGAGCCTGTGACGCCGCGGACTGCGGAGTCATTGGCCGGCAGCGTGCTGCTTCACCTGCCTGCGGTAACCGACGCGCTTGTAGAAACCATCTACGAGCAGAACCCTGCCTATCGCGAGGTGGACTCGGTTCCGCCGGATGACCTGTGGCAGTCATGTCACGACAACGTCGCCCGGGTTGTGCAGATGATCGCCGGTGCGGATCGCCGCCCGGGCCGGTCCGCAACCGATGAATACTTCGATGCGGCGCATGAGACCGGGCGGCGCCGGGCCGAGCAGCGGATGCCGCTGGATGACGTGCTCCGTTCGTTCCGTCTCGGCGGGCGGTTGGTGTGGGAGGCACTGATTGACGAGGCCCGTGCGCAGGGCGTGGTCGACTCCGATGCGCTGCTGGAGATCGCGAGCAAGGTCTGGGAGGTCGTCGACAACACGTCCTCGCAGGTGGCGATCGCTTATCACAACGCAGAGCGCCAGCTCGTCCGCGCCGACGAGCGACGCAGATCGACGCTGTGGGAAGGGTTGCTGCATGGCCGCGCGAAGGACCGAGTTTTCGTCCAGGAGGCCGCGACAGTCCTCGACATCCCGGTGAATGGCCCCTACGCGGTCGTGGCGATCGACAACCTGATCGACGATGACTGCACGGCTGCCTCGCTCAAACGGCGGTTGGCCGGCGTACGAGTCGCCTCGGCGTGGCAGGTGCGTACGCACACTGTCGTCGGGTTGCTTGCCCTGGGCGCGCAATCTTTGGACGCGGTACTCCGATCGCTGCGCGACGCGGTACACGCGCCTGCCGGCCTGTCCAGTGTCGTAGCTGGACTGGCCGATGTGGACGCTGCCTACCATCAGGCGACGCTGGCTCGGCGAACCCTGCCGGCTGGTCAGGTGGGCGTGGCGTCGCTGACGGAACGGCTGCCCGAGGCGTTGCTACTCAGTGCTCCGGAGCTGGCCGAGCAACTCGTCCGGACGTGGCTGGTGCCGCTCATGAAGGTACCCGCTGCCGAGCGTGAATTACTGCTCGACACCCTTGAGAGGTGGGTGACCGCGGGCGGTTCCGTCCGGCGCACAGCCGAGTTGGCGCACTGCCACCGCAACACGGTGATCAATCGGCTCCACCGGATCCATCAGATCACCGGCCGCAACCTGACCGACGCGGCCTTCCAGGTGGAGCTCGGCCTCGCGCTGCGTGCCATCCGGCTGTTTCCGCCCCAGAGCCGCTGATCCCTCCGGCTGTGCGTTGTGCACAGTCCGGCTGAGCCAAACGTAGGCGTCCTGGCCATGCCGTGATGCCGTCCGCGGTGCCAGACTGCGTTCCCAGCATTGGTCCAGCACGGAGGAATTCTTCATGGCCGAACACCGGCGTTCGCCGCACCACCCCGCCGAGAGCCCCGCCGACGAAGGTGGACGGGTGACACGCCGGCGCGTCCTCGGGTATCTGATCGCCGCGCCCACCCTGGCGGTCGGTGTGAGCTGGATCGCCGACTCGACCGACCCACGGAAGGCGGATGCCGCGGTTCCCTCGCTGCCGCAGCCGGAGGACATTTTCGACCTCGGGGATTTGCAGAACCTCGCCGCGGCACCGACATCCGGCCTGATCTCGGTCGAGCTGAAGACCGACGGCACCGCGTTCTTCGCAGTACCCAGGGCCGAGGTCGGCCAGGGCGTGACCACCGCGATCGCGATGATGGTCGCCGAGGAGCTGGACCTGCCGATGGACAAGATCACCATCGGCCTCGCCGACGCGCGGCCGGAGTTGCTGATGAATCAGCTGACCGGCGGTTCGAACTCGATGCGCAGCATGTACATCCCGGTCCGCACGGCCGCCGCGATCGCGCGGCAGCGCCTGGTGGAGACGGCCGCCGCGCAATGGGGTGTGTCGGCCAGCCAGCTGGCAACCCACGATGGTGTGGTCAGTGGCCCGAGCGGACGAACCGCGACTTACGGGTCATTGGCCCGGGCGGCCGCCAGTTCCCAGACGATCACGGTGTCGGCCCACCTCAAGTCCAAGTCCCAGTTCACCGTCCTTGGACGCCCGCACAACCGCGTCGACGCCCTCGACATCGTCACCGGCAGCAAGCAGTTCGGGATGGACATGCAGGTCCCGAACGCGAAACCGACCATGGTGGCCCGGCCGCCGACGATCAACGGCACGGTGAAGTCGGTCCACAATCTCGCCGCCGTGCGTGCGATGCCGGGCATCACCGACGTCGTCGCCATCACCCACGGTGTGGCGATCCGAGGCGAGACGTTCGGCCAGTGCATCGACGCGATCCAGGTGGTCGACGCGACCTGGGGTCCCGGCACGGTTGACGCCGAGTCCGATGCCACCGTCCTGGCGAAGCTGCGCGCGGCCCAGTTGCCGATGGCCGTGCCGCCGCTGCTGTCGAGCACGATCGACGCCGAGTTCGTCTTCGCCTTCGCCAGCAACAGCCCGCTCGAACCGGACTGTGCGATTGCGGATGTTCGGCCGGACAAGGCGGAGATCTGGTCCAGCCTCAAGGTGCCGATCGTCGCTCAGGAGGACATCGCCAAACAGCTCGGTCTGCCGATCGACGCGGTGAAGGTGCACGTCATCCAAGGTGGCGGCTCTTTCGGCCGGCACCTGTTCCATGATGTGGCAGCCGAGGCGGCGGAGATCTCCCAGAAGATGGGCAAGCCGGTGAAGCTGTCCTGGTCGCGCACAGACAACTTCCGCCAGGGGCGCGTTCACCCGATGTGCACGTCGCGCGTGCGAGTGAACTACCTGGCCGGCAACGTGCTCAGCTACGAGCAGCGGCACACGAGTGTGCAGACCGACTTCGGTCACGGACTCGGCGAGATGATCACCTCGACCGCCGCGCACCTTCCGGTTGGCGGCAACCTGTCGTTCGCCGAGACGATCTTCGCGCTCAGCCAGTCCTCGCCGTACAACTTCGGCGTCACCACGCAGCTGCTCAACGAGGTCCCGCTGAAGTTCAACACTGGCAGCATGCGCAATATCTACTCGCCGAACGTGGTTTGTGCCGAGGAGCTCGTGGTCGACCGGCTGGCCGCGAAGTTGGGCCAGGACCCGGTGCGGTTCCGCCGCAACTTCCTGAAGGATCAGCGGTTGCTGGCGGTGCTGAACAAGGCGGCCGAGGTCGGCCAATGGGGTAAGGCGATGCCGAAGGGCACGGCCCAGGGCGTCGGGCTGCACGCGGAGTACCGGGGCGCCGTCGCAACGCTGGTAGAGATCGACTGCCGGCCGGAAACGGTGAACAGGCCCATTCGGCACGGCGTGAGCGGGCCCCGGGTGACCAAGGCCCTGATCGTGGTCGATCCCGGCTTCTGCATCAACCCTCGCGGGCTGGAAGCGCAGATGATCGGCGGCCTGCAGGACGCCATCGCGCTCGCGCTGACCTCGAGCCTGCACATCAAGAACGGCATTCCCCTGGAAGGTAGCTGGGACGACTACTTCTACACCCGGGAGTGGAACACGCCGCCGGACGTACAGGTCGTCATCATGCCCAACACCAGTGACAGTCCCAGCGGCGCCGGCGAGCTGGCGGTCGCGCCGGCTTTCGCCGCGGTCGCGTGTGCCTATGCCCGCGCCACCGGAACCATGCCGACGTATTTCCCGATCAACCACGGCACGCTCGGCTTCGAACCGTTGCCGCTGGAGCCGTCCACCCCGCAGTCGCCGACCGACGGCCTCGACCACACCTTCTGAGGAATCCATGCCCACGCACACTTTCAAGCTCAACGGCAAGCAGATCAGCGTCGAGGCCGAGGACAACGTCCGGCTCCTGTGGGTTCTCCGCGACCTGCTCGGCGTCACCGGCCCGAAATACGGATGCGCGCTCGAGGTCTGCAAGTCCTGCACCTCTCACATCAACGGCAAAGCGTTCAACCCATGCTCGGTGCAGGTCAAAGACATCCAGCCGACCGATGAGATCACCACCATCGAAGGCCTGCCGGCGACTGTCGGCAAGGACCTGCACCCGATGCAGCAGGCCTGGCTGGACAATGACGTCTCCCAGTGCGGCTACTGCCAGCCCGGCCAGATCATGGCAGCCGTGGCCAAGGTCAAGCAGGCTCGCGCGGAGGGCCACGAGATCGCCGACGCGGACCTCGACGAGCTGCGCAATATCTGCCGGTGCGGCACCTACTCCCGTATTCGCGAGGCCATCAAGGCCGGCGCCAAGGGCATGTGAGGGTCCGGATGATGCACGGCCTGATGCAGGATCGACCGCTGGCACTGCCGCACGTGTTCCACCGCGCCGAGCGACTGTTCGGTCACAAGAACATCGTGACCGCGACCGCCACCGGCGAGGACACCGTCACCTACGCCGAGTGGGCGCAGCGCGTCCGACGGCTCGCGACCGTCCTGGACCAGCTCGACCTCGGTCCGCAGGCCCGCGTAGGCAGCTTCGGCTGGAACACCCGGCGCCACCTGGAGTTGTACTTCGCCGTGCCCTGCACCGGGCGAATCCTGCACACGCTGAACATCCGGTTGTTCGCCGAACAGCTCACCTACATCGTCCAGCACGCCGACGACGAGGTGATCTTCGTGGACCGCTCGCTGTTGCCGGTTCTGTGGCCGCTGGCCGGTCAACTGCCGTCGGTGCGGTTCTTCGTGGTGATGGACGACGGCGCCGACACACCGATCCCGGCCGACCCGCGGGTGCTGGACTATGAAAACCTGCTGGCCGAGGCCGAGCCGAAGCAGGGACAGTTCCAGATCGACGATGAGAACACCGCCGCCGCTCTGTGCTACACCTCCGGCACCACCGGCAACCCCAAGGGCGTGCTCTACTCGCATCGGTCCACCGTTCTGCATTCACTGATGCCCCTGACCGCGGATGTGTTCGCGCTCAGCGAGCGGGACGTTCTGCTGCCGGTCGTACCGATGTTCCATGTCAACGCGTGGGGCCTGCCCTATGCCGCTGTATTCGCCGGCGCCGACCTGGTGTTTCCTGGACCGTTGATGACGCCGGCCGCGCTGCTGCGGCTCATCGAACGGCACCGGGTGACGTTGACCGCCGGTGTGCCCACCATCTGGATGGGCGCGGTGCCCCTGTTGAAGGAGCACGACCTGAGCAGCCTGCGGTTGGTCGTCGGCGGCGGGTCGGCGGTGCCGCCAGCCCTGTCCGAGTCATGGCGAGAGGCGATCGGGCTGCCGATCACCCAGGCATGGGGGATGACGGAGACCAGTCCGGTCGGCACCGCGGCGACCCTGCGCTCACACCACGCGGATCTCACCCAGGAGGAGTTGCAGCGTGTGCGGGCCAGCCAGGGTCAGCCGGTGCCGCTGGTGGATCTGCGGATCGTGGACCCGGACAGCGGAGCCGAACAAGCCTGGGACGGGGTATCCGCGGGCGAGTTGCAGGCCGCCGGCCCCTGGATCGCCAGCGGCTACTTCGGCGGCCTCGCGGATCCGAACTTCACCGATGACGGCTGGCTGCGCACCGGGGACGTGGCGGTGATCGAGGAGGACGGCTACCTGCGGCTGGTCGACCGGGTCAAGGACCTGGTCAAGTCTGGCGGCGAGTGGATTTCCTCGGTGGAGTTGGAAAATCACATCATGGCGCACCCGGATGTGTCCGAGGCGGCCGTGATCGCCAAGCCGGATGTCAAATGGTCGGAGCGTCCTGTCGCCTGTGTGGTCGTCAAGCCTGGGGCGGTGCTGGCCGCCCAAGACATCCTGGAGCACCTGCGCCCCCGTGTCGCCCGGTGGTGGCTCCCCGACGAAATCCGATTCGTCGACGAGGTCCCCAAGACCAGCACCGGAAAGTTCTCCAAGAAGACCCTGCGGGAACAGCTCTACCCAGCGCCGTCCGATACGCACCCCATGGCCGGTGAGGGTCGACGTGCGTGACCTTCTCCCACACATTCGGCAGTGGTACGCCGACGGTGACCGGTTCGCAGTGGCTACGGTCATCGACACGTTCCACTCAGCGCCTCGCCAGCCGGGCGCGGCGATGGCGGTCTCCGGCGACGGCGTCGCGGTGGGCAGCGTGTCGGGCGGCTGTGTCGAAGCCGACGTGTATGAAGTGGCTCATGAGGTCATCCAGACCGGCTTGCCGTCGGTACGGCGGTACGGCGTGTCCGATGATGACGTGTTCGCCGTAGGCCTGACCTGCGGCGGCATGATCGAGGTCCTGGTGGAGCCGGTCGACCTAGCCTCGTACGCCGAGTTCGATGCGGTGTCCGACGCGGTCGACTCGGGTAGGCCGGTCGCCGTCGCGACCGTTGTCACTGCCGGAGACCGCCTGGGCCGGCGACTGGTCGTTTCGCCGGACAGGGTCGCTGGCAGCCTCGGTGACTGGCGCCTGGACGCTGCCGTGGTTGAGGACGCCGCGGGCATGCTTGACCAGGGCGCCACAGCGATCCGGTACTACGGCGCACAGGGCGAATGCGGGCGCACCGACGTCGCGGTGTTCGTACAGGCGTTCACGCCACCGCCGCGGATGTTCGTGTTCGGCGCGATCGACTTCGCGATGGCCGTGGCCCGGGTCGGCAAGTTTCTCGGCTACCACGTGACCGTGTGCGACGCGCGAGGAGTGTTCGCCACCCGGCTGCGGTTTCCCGAGGCGGACGAGGTAGTGGTCAGCTGGCCCCACCGCTTCCTCGAAGAAGCCCTCGAACAGGGCCTGGTGGATCGCCGCACCGTACTGTGCGTGCTGACCCACGACCCGAAGTTCGACGTGCCGTTGCTGGAAGTGGCGTTGCGCACCGAGGCCGGCTACATCGGCGCGATGGGCTCGCGCCGTACCCACGACGATCGGCTGTCCCGGTTGCGAGCGGTGGGCGTGACCGAGGCCGAGCTCGCCCGGCTTTCCTCACCCATCGGTCTGGATCTCGGCGCACGGACCCCTGAGGAGACGGCGATCTCCATCGCGGCGGAGATCATCGCGAGCCGCTCCGACGCCAGCGGACAGCCGCTGTCGTCGACCCTGGGGAGGATTCACGCTGAGACCGTGGACCGGGCCACTGCACGTCAGGAATCACGATCGTTGCCCTCAGCAAGGTCTTCGCAGGGAACGAGCGTGCAACCGGCGGCGTTGAGGTAGGCGTTTGCGCCGCGGTCGCCATGCGCCGCGGCCAGTGCGCCGGCCCAGTGCGCTCGGCCCAGCAGCACCGGATGCCCACCCGATCCGTGGAAGCCCGCCCGCAACAGCACCTGGGTCGGATCATTGCTCCTGCCTGCCGCGACGACGCGACGAACGACGTCCGCGCCCACGTCCGGGAGATCGACCAGGTGGACCACGGCGGCGTCAGCGTCTGTCGCGGCGGCCCACGCCAGGCCGCTCTTCAGAGAAGCGGAAACGCCGTCCTGCCAGGAAAGTGATGGCACGATCGCGACGTCTGCAGCGGCAAGGAGGTCCACCACCTGATCGGCCGCGGCGCCGACCACGACGGCGATCCCGGTGCACCCGCCGGCGCGGAGTACATCGACTGACCGGAGCACCCAAGGCACACCGTCGGCGTCCCGCACGAGGGCCTTCGGCCTACCCATCCGGGTCCCGGCGCCGGCCGCAAGCAGCACCCCGACCGGACTCATAGCCTCACAGTATCCGGCGCGATCGGCAGACCGCCAGCTAGCACCTGGTCGGCCGCTCAATAGCCGTTGCCGCCGTAGTCATAACCAGTCGGTGCCTTGGTGTCGCTGGGGGTTGCGGCGGCTGAGGTGCTTGCGGCGCGCCAGGTGAATTCGGCGTTGCCGAAGCTGTCGTCGAGGTTGTGTCCGTTGTGTTGGGCTGGGCCATTGTCGAGTTTGAAGGTGTACAGAGGCTTGCCGTGATAGGTCAGTTGGTCCATGCCGTTGTCCGGCCGATGGATCACCGCGAGGCCCGGTACGGCGGCCGTGGAGGCGGTGGTGGAATCACCGGGCACCGGGAACCAGAATCCCAGGCAGTCACCTACGCACTTGATCGCCCCGGCTGCTTCCTGGTCGCTGAAGTACAAGGTCTTGCCTGCGCCGTCCACGAGCGCACTGCCGACGTCCGGGACTTCCTTCACTGCCACCGTTCCCGACGAAGGTCCCGAAGAGCTGCCGGTCGGTGCTGGGCCGCCGCCGTACCCACCACCTCCGCTGCACCCAGCGAACGCGAGAGCTGCGAAACCAAAGCCCGCGGCGCGGGGGATCCAGCGGCGGCTGGACGTCCGCCTGAACCCGATGCGCGAGGCAACCATCATCACCGGCTCCTTCTGATAGCCGACCGCCTACCTGCGGCCTCTCGCGGCTGAATACGCGAACGACGTCGAATCGGTTCAGGTCGCCGTTTCCTGGTGACGATGGTGAACCGAATGCTCCTGCTCGGCGTACTAGCCAGCTGAAGCGCAGCCGACATGAGCAGGGGGTGACTGGCCCGTGAGGTGTGGAGAGGCGAGTTCGATCGGTGCGTATGTTCTTGGTGCACTCGACCTGCGTGAGCGTCTCGCGATGGAGCAGCACCTCGGTGTGTGCGCGATGTGCCGTCAGGAACTGATCGAGGTCGCGCACCTGCCGGGGCTGCTGCACCGGCTCACCCTGGACGATGTCATCAAGCGTGCAGCTACGCCCGACAGTTAGCTGTCATCGCGTCGAGTCCGAAACAGAGGTAATGACCTTGTTGTCAGAGTTGACGACGTCTATGCGAGTGATCTCTGAGATGGCGAACGACGAGCTGGCGGGTACGTCCGCCTCAGGTACGTTGGCTGTCGTCGTCCACCATCCTGTGGTCTCTGACTGTCCGCCGCGAGTGTGCACGACCAATGTGCATCGCTGCCCTGGCTGCAGGTCGTTCAGGCGTAGGTTGATGTCCGTTCCCCAGTCGCGCCTGCTGAGCTTCACCAGGGCGTCGATCCCGCCGACGCCATCTGTCGCGGACCAGGTGACACCTCCCCGCGCCTGCGGTGACGGAGTTGTCGAGTACCCGACCAGTTGGCGACCGGTCAGTCCGCCGGCGAGAAACAGGACCACCGCCGCAGCAGCGAGAATCATCCGCCTCGGAGTGAACGGCCGCCGCCTGACCCGCCGGCCGCCTTCAGGTTGGAGATCGTCGTCGAGCGGCAGTGCCAAGACATCTTCCAGTGTGAGTTTGTGCAGCACTCCCGGGAGGTGGGCGAATTGCAAGACCGCCTCGGTGCAGCTCGCGCAGCCTTGGATGTGGTGTTCGATCTGATGGTGTTCCCCCGGGTCGAGCGCACCAAGTACGTAGGCACCGATCGCCTGAGCCTCCGGACAAGTCATGAGCTGGTCACTCCTCGCTCCTCCAGGGCCGCTCGCAGCGCGTGCATCGCATAGAAGCTCCGTGATTTCACTGTTCCGACCGGAATCCGGAGGAGGGTGGCTGTTTCGGAGACTGTTCGCCGGCGATAGAACAGTTCGACGATCACCTCGCGGTGTTCGCGGCTCAGTCCCCGGAGGACCTCGGCGACCTGCCAAGCCTGCAGGGTCCGGTCGATGTCGTCTCCGACTGCCTGCAACTCCTCCTCCACGATCGGTACTTCAGCCGCGCGCGCCTTGCGCCTGCGATGCCCGGAGATGACAAGGTTCCGCGCAACCGTGAAGAGCCAAGGGCCGGCTCGCTCCGGGTCGAGCGAGTCCGAATTCTGCCAAGCGCGCAGCATCGTCTCTTGGACGATGTCCTCCGCGTACTGATAGTCGCCGCCGACCGAGCGCAGGACGTAGCCGAACAACGGGCGCTCGAACCGGTCGTACAGCGCTCCGATGTCCCCTTCGCCGGCGGATCCTCGGTCCACACTCGAGTACTACGCGGCGGTGGTGCCGATGGTTCACACAACTCGGGAAGTGCCGCCCGCGCAGATCTGGCATGGTCGGGGGATGAGCGAGGGGATGGATGCCTGGGCGGTTGAGCGCCCGCGACCGATCGATGAGGGCCCGCTGCGGTTGGTACGCCGTGCCGTTCCGTCGCCGGGGCCCGGAGAGGTCCTCGTCCGGGTGCTTGCCTGCGGACTTTGCCGGACGGACCTGCATCTGTGCGAGGGAGACCTCGAGCCGCGCCGCCCCGGCGTCGTACCAGGACACCAGGCCGTGGGGGAGGTCGTGGACCGTGCGGCCGGGGCCGACAGGTTCGAGGTCGGGGATCGGATCGGGATCGCGTGGCTGCGACGGACCTGTGGATCGTGTGAGTTCTGCAGACGCGGAGCCGAGAACCTGTGTCCGTGGTCGAAGTACACCGGTTGGGACGCGGACGGTGGTTTCGCGGAGTATGTGGTCGTCCCGCAGGACTACGCGTACGCGCTACCGACCGATCGGAGCCCGGTGGAGCTTGCGCCGCTGCTCTGTGCGGGGATCATCGGCTACCGGGCACTGAACCGATCGAAACTTCCGCCAGGCGGTCGGCTCGGCATCTATGGGTTCGGTTCGAGTGCACACCTCACCGCACAGTTGGCGGCAGCGCAAGGCGCCGAGATCTTCGTGATGACCAGGGGAGAGGGGAACCAGGCACTGGCTCGTGAGCTCGGCGTCGCGTATGTCGGTGGTGCCCAGGACAGGCCCCCGGTCGCGCTGGACTCGGCGATCGTCTTCGCCCCCGCCGGCGAGATCGTGCCCTTCGCACTTCAGGCGTTGAAGCCGGGCGGCACGGTGGCCGTGGCCGGGATCTACCTCAGTGACGTGCCGTCGCTGAACTACGAACGCGATCTGTTCCGGGAGCGCGACTGCGCAGTGTCACCTCGAACACCCGCGCCGACGGTGAGGAGCTGTTCCGGCTGGCCGCTCGTCTGTCCGTCGTACCCCGGACCACGGTCGTGTCGTTCGGCCAGATCGATCGGGCTTTGGCGGATCTTGCTCACGGCCGGGCATCGGGATCGCTGGTGGCGGACCTGATCGGCCAGTAGCCCGAGGGGGCGTCACTGGACGTTGGCCGTGGCCGTGACGGGCACAGCAGAGGTTCGGTTCACCCCCGACCCTGCACTGTCAGTCACAGCGTGGTAGCGGGGAGCGCGCGCCGAACCAGGCGTCCAGGACGGCATCGTCGCCGTTGACGCCTTGGCCGGACGGCCCCCGTTCCAGGATCCGCAGGAGCGCGATCAGTCGTCGTGCAGCCTCACTCGTCACCATCGTGTCCAACTCCTCCCTCTGGCTCTATCGGTTCAGCGGGGTGGAGTGTTTCAGGACGTCTGCGGATCAGTACGCCGTGGCTGTGCCGCGGCACGCGAGCAGTGAAGCACGCGGCCGGAGGCCAGTCGTCCGATTTCGGTGGCGCGGTGTGAGAGTCCCGTGAGAGCTGCAGCGCCACCTATGAGAAGTCTGAGAGAAGGCTGCTGACGGGGCAGTCAGCGGTGTGCAGTGAATGTCATGAGTACCAATGCCGAGGAGTGGGGCCGATGAAAGACCTCGTCTATCTCGTGGTCTGTGTAGCTGTCTTCGCGTCGATCTGGTTCGCGCTGCGGGGGGTGGAGAAGCTGTGAGCGCCGAGAACATCGCCGGCCTGGTGGTCGCCGCGGCCCTCGTCCTCTACCTCGTCGCCGCGTTGATCTTTCCCGAGAGGTTCTGATGTCCGACACCGCCGCCGGCCTGTTGCAGGTCGGCCTCTTGGTCGCGCTCCTGGCGGCCGTCTACCGTCCCCTGGGCGGATACATGGCCCGGGTTTACACCACCGACAAGGACCTGCGGGTCGAGCGCGGCGCCTACCGACTGCTGGGGGTCGACTCCAAAGCCGACCAGACCTGGGGGGTCTACGCCCGGTCGCTGATCGCCTTCTCCGCCGTCAGCGTCATCCTGCTCTACCTGCTCCAGCGGCTTCAGGACCACTTGCCGCTCTCCCTCGGACTGCCCGGGGTCGAGTCGGGGTTGGCGTTCAACACCGCCGTGTCCTTCGTCACGAACACCGACTGGCAGTCGTACTCGCCCGAGGTGACGATGGGCCACCTGGTCCAGTTCGCCGGCCTCGCGGTGCAGAACTTCCTCTCCGCCGCCGTCGGCATCGTCGTCGCGATCGCGCTCATCCGCGGCTTCACGCGGTCCAGGACGGACCGGCTGGGCAACTTCTGGGTCGACCTGACCCGGACCGTACTGCGGATCCTCCTGCCGATGGCTGTCGTCGGGGGTCTGGTGCTCGTGGCGATGGGCATCGTGCAGAACTTCTCCGGCGGCCATGAGGTGACCTCGGTGATCGGCCAGACCCAGACCATCCCCGGTGGACCGGTCGCGAGTCAGGAGATCATCAAAGAGATCGGCACCAACGGCGGTGGCTTCTACAACGCCAACTCCGGTCACCCGTTCGAGAACCCGAACCCGCTGTCCAACCTGTTCGAGATCTTCCTGCTGCTGCTGATCCCGGTGGCTCTGACCCGCACCTTCGGCCTGATGGTCAAGGACAAGCGGCAGGGTTACGCGATCCTCGGCGTGATGGGCACGCTGTGGGCGGCGTTCACGTTCTCTGCGACCTTCTTCGAGACCCAGGGCGCAGGTACGGCGACCCAGGCAGCGGGTGCCGCGATGGAGGGCAAGGAGACCCGCTTCGGCGAGTGGGCGTCCGCGCTGTTCGCCACCTCGACCACGGGTACGTCGACAGGTGCGGTCAACTCCGCCCACGACTCGTTCACCCCGCTCGGCGGCGGTACTGCGCTGTTCCACATGATGTTGGGCGAAGTCACACCAGGCGGTACCGGGTCCGGCCTGTACGGCATGCTCGTGCTCGCGGTGATGGCCGTCTTCGTCGCCGGGCTGATGGTTGGCCGGACGCCGGAGTATCTGCGGAAGAAGATCACCGCGCGGGAGATGAAGCTGGTCTCGCTGTACATCCTGACCACGCCGACCGTCGTACTGGTCGGTGCCTCGGTCGCGATGGGCCTGGCGGTGGCGCGCGCGTCGATCTTCAACACCGACAGCCCGCACGGATTCTCAGAAGTGCTGTACGCCTTCACCTCGGCCGGCAACAACAACGGCAGCGCATTCGGCGGCATCAGTGCGAACATCCCCTTCTACAACACCGCTCTCGGGCTGGTGATGGCATTCGGGCGATTCGTGCCGATCGTCCTCGTGCTGGCCCTGGCCGGCTCCTTCGCCAAGCAGCAGCCAGTCCCGGTCACCCAGGGCACGCTGCCCACGCACAAGGCACTGTTCGTGGCGATGCTGATCGGCGTCGTGCTGATCGTCACCGGCCTGACCTACTTTCCCGCACTCACCCTCGGACCCCTCGCGGAGGGACTGTGACCACGCTGTTGAAGACCCCACCCCCGGCATCGGAGAAGGTGGCGAAGAAGACGGCCTCGGGTCTGTTCGACCCGAAGATGCTGCTGACCTCGCTGCCGGACGCGCTGCGCAAGCTCGACCCGCGGGTGATGGTGAAGAACCCGGTGATGTTCGTGGTCGAGGTGGGCGCCGTCGCTTCCACGATCCTCGCCTTCAAAGACCCGAGTGTGTTCGTCTGGTGGATCGTGGTCTGGCTCTGGCTCACGGCCGTCTTCGCCAACCTGGCCGAGGCGGTCGCCGAGGGGCGGGGCAAGGCCCAGGCCGAGACGCTGCGACGCGCGAAGACCGAGACCACGGCTCGTCGGCTGACCGGCGACGGCGCTGCGGAGGAGGAAGTCCCCGCGACCGCGCTACAGCTCGGTGACCTGGTGGTCGTTGAAGCAGGTCAGATCATCCCCGGTGACGGTGACGTCGTCGAGGGTGTGGCCAGTGTGGACGAGTCGGCGATCACCGGTGAGTCGGCGCCGGTGATCCGCGAGTCCGGTGGCGATCGTAGCGCCGTCACCGGCGGCACCAAAGTGCTGTCGGACCGGATCGTCGTCAAGATCACCACCAGGCCGGGGGAGAGCTTCATCGACCGGATGATCGCGCTGGTCGAGGGCGCGTCGCGGCAGAAGACGCCGAACGAGATCGCCCTGAACATCCTGTTGGCGAGTCTGACGATCGTCTTCCTGATCGCCACCGTCACGTTGCCGACGTTCGCCAACTACGCCAAGGTCAACCTGAGCATCGTCGTCCTGGTCGCGCTGCTGGTCTGCCTGATCCCCACCACCATCGGCGCGCTGCTGTCCGCCATCGGTATCGCCGGCATGGATCGGCTCGTCCAGCGCAACGTGCTGGCGATGTCCGGTCGTGCGGTGGAGGCGGCCGGTGACGTGAACACCCTGCTGTTGGACAAGACCGGCACCATCACACTCGGGAACCGGCAGGCCTCGGAGTTCATCCCGTTGGCCGGGGTCAGCGAGACCGAGTTGGCCGATGCGGCGCAGTTGTCGAGCCTGGCCGACGAGACCCCCGAGGGCCGGTCGATCGTCGTGCTGGCGAAGTCGCAGTACGGGCTACGTGAGCGGCACACCGGAGAGTTGCCGCATGCGACGTTCGTGGAGTTCACTGCGCAGACCCGGATGAGCGGAGTCGACGTCGACGGCCGCCAGGTCCGCAAGGGCGCAGCCGGCGCGGTCAACGCCTGGATCCACGGCCAGGGTGGTGCGACGGACGTCGCGCTCGGCGAGATCGTCGACGGCATCTCGGCCTCCGGTGGCACCCCGCTGGTGGTTGCCATCAGCAAGGACGGAGTGGCTCGAGCGCTCGGCGTGATCCACCTCAAGGACGTGGTGAAGGCGGGCATGCGGGAGCGGTTCGACCAGATGCGGGCGATGGGCATCCGGACCGTGATGATCACCGGCGACAACCAGCTGACCGCGAAGGCGATCGCCGAGGAGGCCGGGGTCGACGACTTCCTGGCCGAGGCGACGCCCGAGGACAAGATGGCGCTGATCAAGAAGGAGCAGGAGGGCGGGCGGCTCGTCGCGATGACGGGTGACGGCACGAACGATGCTCCGGCGCTGGCGCAGGCCGATGTCGGGGTCGCGATGAACAGCGGGACGTCGGCCGCCAAGGAGGCCGGCAACATGGTCGACCTGGACTCCAACCCGACCAAGCTGATCGAGATCGTCGAGATCGGCAAGCAGTTGCTGATCACCCGGGGTTCACTGACCACGTTCTCGATCGCGAACGACGTGGCCAAGTACTTCGCGATCCTGCCCGCCCTGTTCGCTGCGGCGTACCCGGGGCTGGACAAGCTGAACGTCATGCAGCTGCACTCGCCCCAGTCGGCGATCGTGTCGGCCATCGTGTTCAACGCGCTGGTGATCGTGGCCCTGGTGCCGCTGGCCCTGCGTGGGGTCCAGTACAAGCCGTCGTCGGCATCGGCGATGCTGCGGCGCAACCTGCTGATCTACGGCGTCGGCGGTCTGATCACGCCGTTCATCGGCATCAAGCTCCTCGACCTGCTGATCTCCCTGATTCCGGGCATCGGCTGATGACACTCTTCAGAAAGGCAAACAGCAATGGCTAGCAGACTCCCCGGCTCGGTCGGGCAGTTCGGGGTGGCGATCCGGGCCCTGGTGGTCTTCACCATCGCCCTCGGCATCATCTACCCGCTGGCGATGACGGGAGCCGCCCAGGTGCTGTTCCACGGCAATGCGAACGGCTCGATCGTGCAGGTGAACGGTAAGGATGTCGCCTCCGACCTGATCGGGCAGGCCTACACCAAGCAGGCGGTCAAGAACGGCAAACCCGAGGTCGATGCCGCCGGCAAACCGGTGATGGTGGCCGACCCGCTGTGGTTCCAGACCCGGCCGTCCGCGGTCGCCTACGACGCGATGGGCAGCGCGGCCTCGCAGTACGGGCCGAACAACGCCGACCTGCTCACCGCGGTCAACGAGCGGCGCCAGGCTGTCGCGGCGCTCGAGCAGGTGGACCCGTCGCAGGTGCCGCCGGACGCGGTGACTGCCAGCGGCAGCGGGCTCGACCCGCACATCAGCCCGGCGTACGCCGCGTTGCAGGTGAACCGGGTCGCGCGAGAGCGCGGACTCAGCGTTGCCCAGGTCAAGCAGTTGGTGAAGCAGAACACCGAGGGCCGGACGCTCGGATTCCTCGGTGAGCCCAGGGTCAACGTAGTGACGCTCAACAACGATCTGTCCGCACTGGGTTGAGCCACGACCGAGACGGTGGGTGCATGAGCGGTAGTGGTCGTGGGCATCTGCGGATCTACCTTGGTGCGGCGCCTGGCGTCGGCAAGACCTACAAGATGCTGGGCGAGGCCCAACGGCGACGGCAACGCGGCACGGACGTGGTGGTCGGCTTCGTGGAAACTCACGGCCGGCCACACACCGCCGCCATGCTCGACGGCTTGGAGGTGGTGCCGCGGCGCATCCTCGACCATCGCGGTGCAAGTTTCACCGAGCTGGACCTGGATGCGCTGCTGGCCCGCCGGCCGGAGGTCGCCGTCGTGGATGAGCTCGCGCACACCAACGTCCCGGGCAGCCGGAACGAGAAGCGATGGCAGGACATCGATGAGCTGTTGACCGCCGGGATCGATGTGATCTCCGCGGTCAATATCCAGCATCTCGAGTCGATCAACGACGTGGTCGAGAAGATCACCGGCGTGCCCCAGCAGGAGACGGTGCCGGACCGGGTGGTGCGGGCGGCCGATCAGCTCGAGCTGGTCGACATGACGCCGGAGGCGCTGCGCCGACGGATGGCGCACGGCAACGTCTACGCCGCCGACAAGGTGGATGCTGCCCTGGGCAACTACTTCCGGATCGGCAACCTGTCCGCCCTGCGCGAACTGGCGTTGTTGTGGCTGGCGGACCGGGTCGACGCGGGCCTGCAGCAATACCGGCTGCAAAATGACATCGACTCCACGTGGGAAGCGCGAGAACGGGTTGTCGTCGCGCTCACGGGCGGTCCCGAAGGCGAGACCCTGATCCGGCGTGCCGCCCGCATCGCTGCCCGGTCCTCCGGAGGGGACCTGCTCGCCGTTCACGTCACCCGGTCAGACGGACTGACCGGCGCCAACCCGACCGCGCTGGCCGAACAACGTCGCCTGGTCGAGAGCCTCGGCGGCACCTATCACCAGACCGTCGGCGACGACGTACCGGCCGCGCTGCTGTCCTTCGCCCGCGCCGAGAACGCCACCCAACTGGTGCTTGGCGGCAGCCGCCGCCCCTGGTTCTCGTCGTTGCTCGGGCCGGGCGTCGGCGCCGGCACCATCCGTGAGTCCGGCGACATCGACGTCCACATCGTCACCCATTCGGAGATGGGTCGCGGCCGGCTGCCGCAGTTGCGTGGGAGCCTCTCGCGCCGGCGACAAGCCTATGGTTTCGTGCTGGCTATTCTGCTGCCGCCGTTGCTGGCCCTGCTGCTCGGTCTCGGTAGCGACACGCTGAACCTGACGAGCAACGTGCTCGCCTTCTTGCTCGCAGTTGTCGTGGTTGCACTGGTCGGCGGGCTGTGGCCTGCGCTCCTGACCGCGGTCGCCGGCACGGTGGTGCTGAACTACTTCTTCACTCCGCCGACCCGCACCTTCAGGATCTCCGAGCCCAACAACGCGCTGGCGCTGGCGATCTTCGTTCTGGTCGCCGCCATGGTCAGCTCTGTCGTCGACCGTGCCGCGCGAAGGACCCGGCAGGCAGCCAGGTCTACAGCCGAGTCGGAGACGCTAGCGACGCTGGCGGGTACGGTCCTGCGCGGAGAGACGGCCCTGCCCGCGTTGATGGAGCGGCTACGGGAGGCTTTCGGCATGACCGGGGTGTGTCTGATGGAGCGGGTCAGCACCGACGAGCTGACCGAGACCTGGCGACCGATCGCCTCAGCCGGCACAGCGACCTGCCGACGGCCTGAGGAAGGCGATGCCGAGATCCCCGCCAGGGATGATCTCGTGCTGGTGCTGCAGGGTCGGTCGCTGGCAGCCGACGAGCGTCGGCTGGTGGGCGCCTTCGCGGACCACGCCGCGGCCCTGGTTGATCGGGCCCGTTTGAGCGAAGCTGCCGCGGAGGCCAAGCCACTAGCAGAGGCCGACAAGTTGCGTACTGCGCTGCTGCGGGCGGTCGGCCACGATCTGCGCTCACCGTTGGCCTCGGCCAAGGCATCGGTCACCAGTCTTCGCAGCGGCGACGTCGAGTGGACCGAGTCCGAGCGGGACGAACTGCTGACGACTGCGGACGAGTCGCTGGATCGCCTGAGCCGTCTGGTCGACAACCTGCTGGACCTGAGTCGTCTCCAGGCCGGTGCCTTGCCGGTGTTCACCCGTCCGATGGCGCTGGACGAGATCATGCCCGCAGTACTGGCCGAGGTGGGTGACGACAGCGGCAAGGTGAAAGTGGACATGCCCCACACCCTTCCGCTGGTGGAGGCGGATCCGGACTTGCTGGAGCGGGTGATCGCCAATCTGCTGGCGAACGCCATCAGGTACTCGCCGGCCAGTCGTCCGCCGCTACTGATCGGGAGCGCGCTCGGTGACGTGGTCGAGATCCGGATCGTCGATCGCGGGCCGGGGATCCCGGCCGCCGACCGGGACCGGGTGTTCGCGCCGTTCCAGCGGCTGGGCGACACCGACAACACGGTTGGCGTCGGCCTCGGTTTGGCGTTGGCCCGCGGATTGGCCGAGGCGATGCACGGGACCCTGCAGCCGGAGGACACCCCCGGCGGCGGTCTGACCATGGTCGTCTCGATGCCGGCCGCGGCGCCCACAGCAGACAAGGCTCCAGTGCCGGGCAGCCGAGAGCGGTCCGAAGCTGAGACGGGGGAGCGCGAATGACCAGGGTGCTGGTGGTCGACGACGAGCCACAGATCGTGCGGGCGCTGCAGATCAACCTGAGGGCCCGGCGATACGAAGTACAGGTCGCGGACAGCGGTGCGTCGGCACTCAAGGTGGCGGCCCAACACCCGCCGGACCTGGTGATCCTCGACCTCGGGCTCCCGGACTTCGACGGGGTCGAGGTGATCCGCGGGCTGCGTGGCTGGACCGAGGCGCCGATCCTGGTGCTGTCCGGACGGACAGACAGCACCGACAAGGTGGAAGCGCTCGACGCCGGAGCCGACGACTACATGACCAAGCCGTTCGGCGTCGACGAGTTGCTCGCCCGGCTGCGCGCGGCCCTGCGGCGCCGCAACCCGGTCCCGGATCAGCCGGTCGTCACCTTGGGTGGCGCTCAGATAGACCTGTCCGCCAAGCGGGTGGAGCTGGCCAGTGGTGAGGACATCCATCTCACGCCGACCGAGTGGCATCTGCTGGAGGTACTGCTCCGGCATCCCGGCAAGCTGATGACCCAGCACCAGCTCCTCACTGAGGTGTGGGGGCCGGGCTACGAGACGGCGAGCGGCAATCTGCGCTTCTACATGGGGCAGCTGCGCCGCAAGCTCGAAGCCGATCCGGCGCGGCCGGTATATCTGCTGACCGAGCCCGGCATGGGTTACCGCTTCGAGCCCTGATGAGTTTCGTTCGTGCCGGGTGAGGAGCTGGTTGCGTCGTGGGTGTGGTGGACAACGCCGTGTACGTCGATGGATGCCGGGCTTGTGAGCCGGATTCGTTGGAGGACACGTACGAACTGCTTCGTGATCGGCATGGGATGGGGTGGATCGGCCTCTACCGTCCCGACGCGCTCGAGGTCGAGTCTTCAAGAAGCCCGGCCGGCTCTAACCTGTGCTTCCATGGCTAGGTGGTCAGTGGAGCTCTGTATGACGACGGGTCGGTCCGGCTGGATGACCATGCCGTCACGCTTCGGCGCTATTACTTCCCACTTGGCGCTAGCAAGCGGATCCCGTACGGACGGATTGAGGCTGTGGGCTCTCAGCAGATGGGATTGGCGACGGGCAAGCTCCGGCTCTGGGGAACCACGCACCCGGCCTACTGGCTTCCCCTCGACCTCAGCCGTCCACGAAAGAACACGTTGATCGTGCTGGACGTCGGTGCCAAGGTGAAGCCGGCGTTCAGCCCAGCCGATCCAGCGAAGGTTTTGGAGCTGCTACATCAGCGAACTCGCAGCGGCTAGTGGTGTCTCGTTACTAGCCGGTGATTGATGCGAGTGCGAGGCCTTCGTGCAGGGGTCTGTGCGGCATGCCAGAACCGGAAGGGCGACCAGCAGGAAACCCGCAGTTATCCGAGGCGCCGTAGCGCTGTCTCGATAGCGACCTCGACCCGGGAAGTCATACCGGGCACATCGACGGGACGGCGCCCAGCGACCTGACTACGGATCCACTTCGGCCCGCTATCGTCATAGTGCAGCAGGGCATACAGGTCCCACCACGGGTCGAGAGTCACCCCGGCGATCGACTCATAGAGCGACCGGAGCTGCTCCGACCACTCGGGCGAGTAGAGCGCCGCCAAGTATCGCCGACAGTGCCCGACGTCAATCGCGCGCGCCCCCCGATGGATGGAGTTCCAGTCGGTCAGTCCGGTAATCCTCCCGCGCGACCACAGCATGTTGACAGGCAGGAGATCGCAGTGCAGAAAGACGGCAGTGTCCTTTGGCGGCGGCGCCGCCATGACACCAAACGCCGCCTTCCACACAGCCGGCTTCTGTGCGTCCACCGGCACCTGAAACCCGTCTAGAGGAGCGATCCAAGAATCCGTCCAAGGTCTGAACATCTTCGCGGGGAGATCGAGGGAATGCAGCAATACAGCAATCTCCGCGATCCTCGTCATCCACGACCGAGGTTCCGCCGGATTGAGGTGAACATGCCCCTGCAACCGTGTCATCAGCAACGATGGCGCGCCCCCCGTCGAAGCACCAGCAACATCAGTAGCCAGGATGCTCGGAACCGGGAGCCCGCTTCCCGCCACCACACCAAGGTTGGCGATCTCCTTCTCCAAGCTCCCCTGCAGGCCAAGCCCGCCCGGGTACTGCCGCAGTACGACGAACGTTCGCATTCCACGTCGCTCGACAGTCAGCCGATTCACGGCGGAGCAGACGCCACCGGTCAAGCGGCGATAGCCAACGATGCGACTGCCCCGGCCCATCGACGCCGCAACCCAGGCGAGAGTCTCCACGGAGGGCCGACGCTGCCTGAACCCGCCATCCCTCCAGTCGCCGTCGGTCACGAGCGCGAGCCTATTCGTCAGGGGGCTGCGGCGATAGGAGTTTTCTAACCCGCCAGCGGCAGTGACCCGGCTGCTGGATGGCCGTCACCATCTGGACCTGCCGTACACCAGCACCAGCACCAGCAGCAGTACGGCGATGGCGATCGTCACCGGATCGTCTGAGGTGACAGTCACCTGTTCACTGTCGGCCCTGTCGGCGGGCTCGATACCCATTCCTCACGGACTCCTCATGCGGTTGCGGCCCGTTCTCACACACTGAGTTGACCTCGACCCTGCGTCAGGGTTCGAGCGGAGCGGCAGCGGTTGATGAAGCTCCTCTTCGCCGACGTTCCACGAGGCCGGCCGTGAGAGGCGTGTGCGAGATCAGTCGGTTGCTGTGGGAGGGGTGTTAGTGGACAGCTCATCAGGCGATCCGACGCCTAGCGTCGAGGGGTGAGCAGATCGATGGATGACCCAGTCCCGCTATTTGTGCCTACCCGGACGGCCGGCGCGCAGGATGTGGCGGCGCCGCAAGTCGGGCGGAGGCCCGACGGGGTCCGGGTAGGCATTGCATTCAGCAGCCTCGAACTCCTCCGTGCGGCGTCAGGACCGCGGCAGGACTGGATGCGGCTGCACGAGGACAATCTGCGCGAACTGTTGGCGGCGCTCGGCGTCAGCGTGATCCAGCTCGATCCGGTGTTGGTCGGACCCGAGGTCGGAGCCCCCGCTCCGGAGCTGGTGGGTTCCCGTGGCCGCTGAGAATCACAAGCCGAAGCCGCCCAAACCGCGGACCGAAGGGTTCGACCCGGAGTTCGTGGCGATGGTCCGGATCGTGCTGGTGACCGGCGCCCTCGCAGTACTGCTCTGGGCCTTGAGCCACCTGGGCTAAGACATGGCGAGGAGCTCAGGGGGTGTTGGCAGGTGGCGATCGCAAGCGAGCCGCCGGACAGGTCGTCCGCGGGCAGCCACAGAGCAGGCGATCCTCGATGCCGCCCTGTTGCAATTGGACGCGGGCGGGGCAGCTTCGGTGCGAAGTACTTCACGACCGAGCAGTTCGTCTGGGGGCTGCAGCGAGTCCTCGACGGACTCGACCCCCACACCTGAGCAGTGCCGCCCGCGGATGGGCGGGGACATTTTCGGGTCGGCGGTCGTTAGTGATCTTGTGTCATCAGATTGGTTGAGATGAGTGAGACGTCCGGCCGGCGTGCTCGCCGGGCGCGGCCGAGCCGTCGGGCTGGGTCTGCTTCGCGCGCGATCGGTCTGACCTTGGTGAGCGCGTTGCTTCCCGGTTCGGGGTTGGTGATGGGCGGCCGGAGGAAGCTCGGCGTCCTCGTCATGACGGTCAGTGTCGGACTGCTCGCGCTCGGTGCGTACTTCGGGTTTGCCCGGCGCCAGGCAGTTCTCGCGCTAGCGGTCAGTCCGAGTCAGTTGTTGATAGCGGCCGCGGTCGTGGTGCTGCTCGGCTTCTGCTGGATCTGCATCGTCATCTTCTCGCACAGGCTGCTCCGTCCGGTCAGCCTGTCCGCCACGGGACGGTTGGCCGGGGCCGCCTTCGTGGGGCTGATCTGCTTCGCCATCGCCGTGCCGACGACTGTCGCCGCGCAGACTGTGATGGCCCAGAGAGACCTGGTCGGCAGCGTGTTCGCCTCCCAGGGCAACTCGAAGAGCGCCACCCGACCCAAGCTCGGCAACCAGAGCGATCCTTGGGCGAAGACGCCGCGACTGAACATCTTGCTGCTGGGCGCCGATGACGGCGCGGGCCGCACCGGGACCCGCACCGACACCGTCATGGTTGCCAGCATCGACACGAAGACGGGTGACACCGCGCTGATGTCGCTGAGCCGGAACTGGATGCGGATGCCGTTCCCGGCGGACTCACCACTGCACAAGGTCTACCCGACCGGGTACTGGGATCCCAGCCTGGGCAACGTCGAGCAGCCCGGGTATTACCTGGACTCCATGTACGACACCATCCCGAAGAAGTACCCAGGCATCCTCGGCGCCTCCGACAACGAGGGCGCGGACGTGCTGAAGGTGTCGGTCGGCGCGGCGATGGGCCTGAAGATCGACTACTACATGCAGGTCAACCTGGCGGGCTTCGAGCAGATCGTCAACGCGCTCGGCGGCATCACCGTCAACATCAACTACAAGGTCCCGATCGGTGGTGACTACGGAACCGGCCCTGGGGCGGGCAATGCGACGCTGCCGTCGGGCTACTTGCAGCCTGGTCCGAACCAGAAACTGAACGGCCACGACGCGCTCTGGTTCGCGCGCGGCCGCTACGGCCTCGATGACGCGTCCAGGCAGGAGCGGCAGCGTTGCACGATCAATGCGATCGTGAACAGCGCAAACCCGGGGACCCTGGTGACGAAGTACAAGCAGATCGCTGCCGCCGGTAAGCAACTACTGCGCACCGACATCCCGCAGGAGATCCTGCCGGCGTTCATCGACCTCGGGCTCAAGGTGAAGAACGCCAGCGTCTCCAGTGTCGACCTGGACGGGAGTAAGAACTTCCCGACGGGGAGGAACCCGAACTACACGGCGATGCGCGAACTTGTCCAGAAGGCCATCCAGCCGAAGACCACCAAACCCAGCACATCGAGCACACCGTCGACCACGACGAAGCCAGGCAAGAAGACCTCGACGCCGCCCGCCGGTACGACTCAGAACCTCGCCGACGCCTGCGCCTACCACCCCACCGGCCAGTGACGTAGACGACCGCGCCGCTCCGGGAGCTGACCACCTGAGGTGAGTTCTCCCGAAGCCCGACGGCGTTGTGATCTAGACAAGAACAAGCCTCGGTGGGGGCGCGTCCGGCCAGCGGCTTCAGCCGGGCAGCGAAGAAGCCACCGTCCAGGAGGCTTGTGCTTCCAGGTGCCCGGCGCGCACGATGAGAACACCAGACCTCTTTATATACTGGTCTGATGCTGTCGGCCGGTAGGCCGAACCCCTCCGGTGCTGCCGGTCGACGAGCTACGGGAGGGGTCGGGGAGCGGAAGAAGGCGCGCCATGGACAGGCACGATATCGAGACCTATTGCGAGCAGGGCGTCTGGAAGAACCGCCGTCGCGACTGTGAGCAACCCTTCTCCAGTGGAGGTTCAAGGCTCCGGCAGGTCGCTGCCGGCGCCGAGGTCGCTCGATGGGTCCAGGGCCGCCACATCATTCGTGGCGAAGACGGCGCAGTGGCAGAGATCATCACCTATGGCACCGACTCTCACGCCTAGGTGCCGACCACAAGGCAGCCTCGATCGCCGGTCCGGTCTGAGGTTCCGCACCCAGCTGGGCTGACGACCGAACCTGACCGCCGCCCACTGATCTTGTGGCGGCCAGTTGACGTTCGCTGAGTCCTCCAGGTGCTGCACGGCATGTTCGGGGCCATAGGCAAGGAAGATTGTCGGTTACATGGACGATGCCGCCCCGGGAGGTCGGTGACGGCGTGTAACGCAACACCGCGGTCCGTCTCCACCGCGTGGTTGAATGATCGGGTGGATATGGCGGATGAGTAGTCGCGCAGCGGGGGCGCGGAAGGCTACTTGGGCGGCGGTGACGGTCGGGGCACTGGGGGTCGTGTTCGGCGACATCGGGACCAGTCCCATCTACACGATCCAGACGGTCTTCAACCCCAGCGATCCGCACCCGGTCCCGGTCTCGACCGAAAGCGTCTTCGGCGTCATCTCGCTGATCTTCTGGTCGGTCACCATCATCGTGACGATCAAGTACGTCCTGCTCGTACTCCGGGCCGACAACGACGGCGAGGGCGGCATCCTCGCCCTCATCACCCTGATCAGGGGGCGGCGGGTCCCCGGCGGTCGACGAACGAAACTGATCCTCGCGGCACTGGGCATCTTCGGCGCCTCGCTGTTCTTCGGCGACAGCATGATCACGCCCGCTATCTCGGTCCTGTCCGCGGTCGAGGGGCTCAAGGTCGTCCAGCCGGGCCTGGGCCAGCTGATCGTGCCGATCACCGCGACCATCATCATCGTGTTGTTCGCGGTACAGCGGCTGGGAACCGCACGAATCGGCCGTTCCTTCGGACCGGTGATGATCTTCTGGTTCCTGGCGATCGGAGCCTGCGGCATCTCCGGTATCGCGCGCCACCCCGACGTACTCAAGGCGCTCTCGCCGACCTATGCCATCGGTTTCCTCACCGGCCACTTCTCCGTCGCGTTCTTCGCCCTCGCCGCCGTCGTGCTCGCGATCACCGGAGCCGAGGCGTTGTACGCCGATCTGGGCCATTTCGGGCGGGCGCCGATCACCCGTGCCTGGCTGTTCCTCGTCTTCCCGGCTTGCATCCTCAGCTACTTCGGCCAGGGCGCTCTTGTGCTGGCCGACCCGAACACGATCAGCAGCCCCTTCTTCCTGCTCATCCCAGGTTGGGCGCGACTGCCGATGGTGCTGTTGGCGACTGCAGCCACCGTCATCGCCTCACAGGCAGTCATCACCGGCGCATTCTCCGTGGCCCACCAGGCCGTCCAGCTCGGCTACCTGCCACGGCTGCGCATCACGCACACGTCCCAGGAGACCTTCGGTCAGATCTACGTGCCCTGGATCAACTGGGTGCTGATGATCTCCGTGCTGACGCTGGTCTTCGCCTTCCAGACGTCCGCGGCGCTCGCCTACGCGTTCGGGATGGCAGTCACCGGCACGATCACCATCACCTCGCTGCTCTTCTTCTACATCGTCCGGCACCAGTGGGGTAAACCACTCTGGCTCGTGCTGGTCGGTGCCGGCACGTTCCTCACCGTCGAACTCCTGTTCCTGGCCGCGAACCTGACCAAGATCATGCACGGCGCGTGGCTCCCGCTCCTGATCGCAGTCACGGTCTTCACTGTCCTCACCACCTGGCAACGGGGGCGCGAACTGGTGACCAGGAGGCGTGAACTCGAGGAGGGGGAACTACCGGTCTTCGTCGACGAACTGCATCAGTCGCAGCCGCAGCGAGTCCCTGGTACGGCGGTGTTCCTCAACCGTGGCAAGGCGACCGTCCCGTTGGCGATGCGCGCCAACGTCGAGCACAACCACATCCTGCACGAGAACGTGGTGATCCTCTCGATCGAGACGCTCCCGGTTCCGCATGTCCCAGACGATGACCGCGTCACTGTCGACGATCTCGGCTACACCGACGACGGCATCATCCATGTCAGCGCCCGGTTCGGCTACGTGCAGAGTCCCGACGTCCCCGAAGTACTGCGGTCGGCCGCCGCCGCGAGCGCGGAACTCAGTCTCGAACTGGAGGAGACGTCGTACTTCCTCTCCACGATCGAGCTCAGCGTGGGCGACGCGCCCGGGATGACTCGCTGGCGTAAGCGGCTCTTCGTTGCCACCTCGAGGATCAGTGCGGACGCAGCCGAGTACTTCCGCCTGCCCCGCGACCGGGTGGTCATCATGGGCTCCCGCATCAGCGTCTAGACCGGTAGGAAAAGACCCCCTTCCAGCTAGCCGGAAGGCGGATTGCCCGCTGGCGGTGCAGATCCCCGCCGTGCGGCGCGCGAGGCTAGCAGAGAGCACCAGTGCGAGGAGATTCGCGATGACAGGCTCTTCTGTATTCGTCACCACCTTCCTGGCAGCCGCTGTCGAGGTGATCGAGATGGTGATCATCGTCGTGGGCGTCGGCAGTGTGCGCGGGTGGCGATCGACGTGGTTCGGGGCGATCAGTAGTCTCGCTGTTCTGGCGGTTCTCGTCCTGGGAGTTGGGACCGCTCTCACGGCGGTGCCGATCAACGCGCTGCGGCTGGTCGTGGGGTCCCTGCTGCTCGTCTTCGGGCTGCAATGGCTCCGCAAGGGAATCCGGCGGGTCAGCGCGAACGGATTCCGGGGCATGGGGGAGCGGACAGCCCCGGCAGAACAGATCCCTGATCACGGCGTCGACTGGACCGCGTTCGTTCTGTCGTTCAAGGGAGTACTGCTGGAGGGCCTGGAGATCACGTTCATCGTGGTCAGCTTCGGCGTCGCGGCCCAGCAACTTGGCAGTGCCGTACTCGGCGCGGTGTTGGCCTTCGTCGTGGTCGCGAGCGCAGGCATGCTCGCCAGCCGGGTGGTGCAGCGCATCCCGCGGAGCGCCCTGCAGTTGCTCGTGGGCACGCTGCTGTCGAGCTTCGGAACCTTCTGGGCCGTGGAAGGAATGGGGATCAATTGGCCCGGCAGTGACGCTGCGATCCTCGCGCTGGTCGCCTGGTACGCGCTCGCGGCGGTCAGCTATGTCGGACTGCTGCGTCGAGCCGGACGCAAGCTCACTACCCGGGAGGTGGTCGTATGAGCACGATCCTGCGCTGGCTGACCGGCTTCGGACGGTTCTGGTACGGGTTCATCGTGGGAGACGACTGGACCGTGGCGGCCACGGTGGTGGTCGCGTTGTTGATGACCTGGCTGCTCTACACCGCATCGGTCGCCGCGTGGTTGCTGCCGCCGCTGGCCGCGGTCGCGGCGGTTGGACTGAGCCTGCGCCGGCACCAATGAGCGCGCGGGGAATACGTCTCGGCCATGACTGGTTCACCGCGATACCCCCGTGGGGTATGGTGATGGTGACGACGAGACGGAGTGTGACATGAGCGACCACGACGCGCACGGTGACCACGGCGCCCATGCCGGGCATCCCGAGCACACCGGCCATGCCGACCACGCCGGCCATGGCGGGCATGCCGACCACCCCGACCATGGCGGGCATGGCGGGCACGGCGATCATGCGGCGCAGTTCAAGGACCGGTTCTGGATCAGCCTGGCGCTCGCGGTACCAGTGGTGTTCTTCAGTGAGATGTTCGCCAATCTGCTCGGCTACATGCCGCCGCAGTTTCCAGGCTCGGGGCTGATCGCGCCGGTGCTCGGCACGGTCATCTTCGTCTATGGCGGGCAGCCGTTCCTGGCCGGAGGCTGGAGCGAGTTGAAGACGCGGCAGCCCGGGATGATGCTGCTGATCGCGATGGCGATCACGGTCGCGTTCGTCGCCTCGTGGGTGACCACACTGGGGATCGGCGGGTTCAGCCTGGACTTCTGGTGGGAGCTCGCGCTGCTGATCGTGATCATGCTGCTCGGCCACTGGCTGGAGATGCGGGCGCTGGGCGCCGCGTCCGGGGCGCTGGACGCCCTCGCCGCGCTGTTGCCTGACACCGCCGAGAAGGTCACCGACGACGGCGTCGTCGAGGTGGCGCTGAGCGACCTGACCGAAGGTGAGGTCGTGCTGGTGCGGTCCGGTGGCCGGGTCCCTGCCGACGGGGTGATCGTGGACGGCCAGGCCGAGGTCGACGAGTCGATGATCACCGGCGAGTCAAGGCCCGTACTGCGGGGCGGGGGCGACGCGGTCGTCGCAGGAACCGTGGCAACGGACAGCGCGTTGCGAGTGCGGATCACCGCGGTGGGGGACGACACGGCGTTGGCGGGGATCCAGCGCCTGGTCGCCGAAGCACAGGCCTCGTCGTCTCGAGCTCAGGCGCTGGCGGACCGCGCTGCGGCATTCCTGTTCTACTTCGCCTCGAGCGCCGGGCTGATCACCTTCGTGGTCTGGTCGCTGCTGGGAAGGGTCGACGAGGCTGTCACCCGAACCGTCACGGTGCTGGTGATCGCCTGCCCCCACGCGCTCGGGCTGGCGATCCCGCTGGTGATCGCCATCTCCACTGAGCGTGCCGCCAGGGCCGGAGTACTGGTGAAGAATAGGCTCGCGTTGGAGCGGATGCGGACCGTTGACGTGGTGTTGTTCGACAAGACCGGCACCCTGACCAAGGGCGAGCCTGCTGTCACAGGCGTCGCCACCGTCGCAGCGGTGACCGAGGAGGAGCTCCTGGAGCTCGCGGCGGCAGCGGAGTCCGACAGCGAGCATCCGTTGGCCAAGGCAATCGTTCGAGCAGCCAAGGACCGTGTTCCAGCCGGAGGCGGCCGTCGCGTCGTCGCATCGGACTTCCGGTCGTTGACCGGGCGTGGCGTCCAGGCTGTCGTCGATGGCGCGGAGGTCGCGGTTGGCGGGCCCGCGTTGCTACGCGAGACGGGCGCAAGGGTGCCCGCCGAGCTCGCCGACAACACACAAGCCTGGATCGCTCGCGGGGCAGCGGTGCTGTACGTGATCCGTGACGGCCAGGTCCTTGGCGCGGTCGCCCTTGAGGACGAGATTCGACCGGAGTCCAAGCAGGCTGTGGATGCGCTGCACCGGCACGGCGTGAAGGTCGCGATGATCACCGGCGACGCACACCAGGTCGCCGAGGCCGTGGCCGCGCAGCTGGGCATCGACGAGGTGTTCGCCGAGGTGCTGCCGAAGGACAAGGACGCCAAGGTCGCCCAGCTCCAGGCCCGTGGGCTGAAGGTGGCGATGGTCGGCGACGGCGTGAATGACGCACCGGCGTTGGCCCGGGCCGAGGTCGGCATCGCCATCGGCGCCGGCACCGACGTGGCGATCGAGTCGGCCGGTGTGGTTCTGGCTTCCAACGACCCGCGGGCGGTGTTGTCAGTGATCGAACTGTCGAAGGCCAGCTACCGCAAGATGTGGCAGAACCTGGTCTGGGCCACTGGCTACAACGTCATCGCAGTACCGCTGGCCGCCGGCGTGCTTGCCTTCGCTGGGATCGTGCTCTCGCCGGCCGCGGGCGCAGTACTGATGTCTTTGTCGACGATCGTGGTCGCACTCAACGCGCAACTGCTGCGCCGCCTCGATCTGGCTCCGGAGCGGCTCGCGCGAAGCTGACATCACCCACGGCGCCGGGCTTCCTCGGGAGAGTTCGGCGCTTCGTCAGGTCGGTGGGTGGAGTCCTGTCAGGACCACTTTGACGAGCCGCCTGGTGGCGGCTTTGGAGCGCAGACTGTCGGCCGCGGCGAGGGCATGAAGGCAGTAGGCGGCCAGTTCCTGCGGCGGTACATCGTCACGCAGCTCACCGGCCGCCGCACCCTCGGCGATGAGCGTCTGGAGGAATCCGGCGAGTTGGTGACGCGCGTCGGTGACATGTTCGCTGCGATGCACCAGCGTCGCGAGGGCGGTCGCTTCATGGCCGCGCGACATCAGCGCATAGGACTCCAGCACGGCCTCGAGCCGCCGCTCGGCGCTACCGGCCTGGTCGCGGATCAGTTCGAGTTGCCGCAGGTGCTCGCGCACCTGGCGTTCGTGCCAGGCGGCGAGGATCGCTTCGACGTCGGGGAAGTATTTGTACAGCGTGGCTCGTCCGATGCCGGTCTCCTGCGCGATCTGCGACATCGTCACCGACGTCGGCCCGTGCTCGGACACCAGTGCCGCGGTCGCATCCAGGACCGCTTCGCGCACGGCGTGACGGTGCGCATCGATGGTGTCGTTCCACAGCTTCGGCACCAGGCAAAAGTACATCATGTCCATCGCTTCGACACTATGACAGTATCGGGACACTATGTATCGCAAACTGTGAGAGGGTTCTGATGGTCAGTTTCGAAGCGTTCGTGAACACCAGCCGGGCCGACCGGTACGTCGAGCAGTTCAGCCGGCACTTCGTCCATCAACCCGGCGGGATCACGGCACGGTCCGACGTCCAGGGACAACTCCTCATCAACGTCGGTGGTGGAACCTGCCTGATGCGAGCCGAGCCCGACGGTCTGGCCCTACGCGTTGACGGACCCGATGCCGAAGCGGCGAGCGCCATCAAGGGCAAGGTCGGCGAACGAGTGGAGCAGGTCGGCCGCCGCGAAGGCCTCCTGGTCCGCTGGCGGCCGGTCCCGGAGCAGAGCAGCGCTGACGACCGCGGCACGCGCCACGAGGAGCCGTGATCGACCACTACTCGTGGCGCGCGCGTGCGGCGCGGGTCAGCTGACCGGCAGTTGACCCATCAGCCTTTGCATAGTCGCGATCTCGCGGTTCTGGTCGGTTTCGATCTTCTTAGCTAGAGCGATCGCCGCGGCCTCCTTGCCTGCGGCCTGTTCCGTCTTGGCCATCGTGACCGCACCCTGATGGTGCTTGACCATCAGCTGCGTCCACATCCGGTCGAACATCGTGCCGGTGGCGTTGCCGAGGTCGGACATCTCTTGGTCGCTCATCATGCCGGCCATCGATCCCGACATGTCGTGGCCGTGCATGGGGGTGGGGACAGGCTTGCCCCAAGTGGTCAGCCAGCCGGACATCAGCTTGATCTCGGGGTCCTGTGCGGCCTTGATCGCCGTCGCGAGTTGCTTCACTGCCGGGGTGGTCGCCTTCCTGATGCCCATGTCGGCCATCTGCACCGCCTGCTGGTGGTGCGGAATCATCTGGCTCGCGAAGGCGACATCGGCATCGTTGAACTGACCGGCCGGCGCGGAGGAACTGGTGGTCGCCGGCGTCATGCCAGACATGGATCCAGGCTCAGGGTTGTCGCCGCACCCGGTTAGTAGCAGTGCTCCGGTGATGATCAGCGTGGTCGTGGCAACGATGGTTCGTCTGAGGTGCTTCATAGGTGTAGTCCTCGGTCTCGCTTCGAAGGCAACTGCGGATCATGAATGTGGTGGCGCGCCGGACAGCGCGGCCACCCGGGCCGACAGGCCTAGGTCCGCAGTACGCACAGTTTCGAAAGCGATGGAGCAAGCCAAGGTGGGGAACGCCCGGTCAGTACGAACCTCTCGACCGGTACTGCGACCTGGACGGCGCGCCAGGCCAGGAGACTGCGCAGGCCCAGCAAGAGCGTCAGCAGCAGCGCCAGTGCAGTCAACATCGCGAGGCACACACCGTCCATCGCGTGATCGTGCTCGTCCGCCGAGATGACCGCATCCCGCGCTGCCTTGGTGTGACCACCGGCGGGGCTGGACATCGCGCTCAGCTGCGGCTCGACCATCGTGACGTCGTGATTTCCCGTCAGACCGTGCATGGCGAACACACCGACGAGCACTACCAAGACCCCCAGGACTCGGGTGATACCCGACCGCGTCGCCCTGACCTGGATGCTCATCGCCCCCAACAATAGCCGGGCAGCCCGCGCCGACTACGCAGTAGTGAGGTCGGCTAGGGCGGGGATGGGGTGGCCGGGTGGGGTGAGGGTCGTCGCCCGATGGGGTGCGCACATCTACTCGGCGCAGCTCAGCCCTTGATCGCGTCTGCCTTGTCCACCAGTTCGGTGATCTCGAGGAGCTCGGCAGCTGTCAACGAGAGACTCGCCGCCTGTGCCGAGTCCCGGATGCTGGCAGGTCGGCTCGCACCGACCAGCGGGAGAACGGGGGAGGACTGAAGGAGCCAGGCCAGTGCGACCTGCTGCGGGCTCGCGCCGCGCGCCTCCCCGAACTCGCGTAGGACTTCCAGCCGACCGGTACCTGAACGACCGCCGCCGGACAGCGGAGAGTAGGCAAGGTAGGCGATGCCCCGCTCGTGGGCCCACCGCGCAAGCGGGGCATCAACGCGGTCGAAGATCGAGAGGTGGTTCTGTACTGCGTCGATGCGAGCCGACCGCCCGGCTTGTTCGAGCTGGGCCTGGCTGACGTTGGAGAGCCCGACCGCGCGGATCTTGCCGAGGCTCCGCAGCTCTTCGAGCGCACCGGCGCTCTCCTCGATCGGGACCTGGGGGTCGGGCCAGTGCAGGAAGTAGAGGTCGATTGCCTCCTGCCCCAGCGCCTTGAGGCTCAGGTCGACGTGGCTGCGGAGGACCTCCGGACGCCCGTCGATCGGGAAATTCTCGGCTGTGCGCCAATGGCCGCCCTTCGAGACCACGAACGCCGATGAGCCGGACGGGTGGCTCTGCAGGGCCTGTGCGATCAGCGACTCGTTGTGATTCAGCCCGTCCAGCGTGGTGTAGGCGTAGGCGGTGTCGATCAGGCGGACCCCGGCGTCCAGGGCCGCGTGGATCACCTCGATCGAGCGACCGTCGTCATGATCGGCCGACAGCGACAGGGCGGCCGCTCCGAGTCCGATGTAGCAGACGGCGGACGCGCCCACGCTTCGTTCGTTGATCACGCTGCATGGTAGATCGATTTCCGAGGGATCCGGCGGCCGTGCCACAGTTTGGGCCGGGCGTACCGCGAGTGGACGGGCCGAAGGTCCCGCGGACTAGTGGCCCTCGGTCCTGTTGATCAGAGCCCGGCGGCACTGACCGCCGGTGTCTCAGCAGCGAGACGCTGTGAGTAGTCAAACGGGAGGGTCGACATGGGGGCTTGCACAAGGACTGGGCCGGTGGTCGTCGAGGTCGACGGTACTGCCCTTGGACTCCCGGTCGTGGACTACGCAGCAGCGGAGGCGATTCGCCACGGCGCCAAGTTGATCCTCGTTGCGCCCTACGAGCCGCATAGCTCGCACGGCCCTATCACGCAGGGTTACGGCCCATGGCCGCCCGCCGACCTGGCGGATGAGGCCCTCCGTGCGGCGGTCGCTCACGTGCGCCAGCTTCACGGCCATGGACTGGCACTCAAGAGCGTGTCGCAGGAGGGCTCACAGCTCAAGGTCCTGTCGCAGGCTGCCCGGGACGCGCGCCTACTGGTCGTCGGCCGCACCCGCGCGCGTGGGCCGCAGCGCTTGGTCGCCGCCCAGGGCAACATCTTCCTCGCCGCCCGGACCGGCTGCCCGGTCGTCGTCGTACCGAACACCTGGAAGCCGACCGCGATGGACCGAAAGGTTGTTGTAGGCATCGACGGTAGGCAGTTGTCGCGATCGGCCGTGGAGTTCGCCTTCCGGACCGCTGCCGAGCGGGAGGCCGGCCTGACCGTGCTCCAGGCGCAGGAAGCATCGCGATCCGACCACCAGGGCAACGGTGTCAGGAACTCCCGGGTTCGCTGGGCGGATCTGCTGGTCGCCGAGACTCTGGCCGGCTGGATAGACGAGTACCCCGACCTGCCGCTGACCCGATCGCTGACCGCACGGCCCGTGGTCGAAGCGCTGGTTCACGAAGGCGCGGAGGCCGGCCTGGTCGTCCTCGGTGCTCGGGCAGGGCTCCTACCGGCTGATGACCCCGTTGCCCGTCGAGCTGTGGCCGCCATGAGTTGCCCGGTCGCGATCGTGCCGCACTGGGTGACCGGACCGAAGCGCAACCAGCGTGCTCGTCGGCTTCGGCCCGCGACGGACATCGTCGTAGCGACGTACTGATCCGGCGTTGGTCGGGTTTCCGTCGGAGGCCGCGGGTACCCGGGCGACCTGGATGCCACACGACCGGGGCGGCCGGTCGGCTCGGGTGGCAGAGGTTCCGGGGGGAGGGGCGGCTCTGGAGGATCGGGTGGTTCCGGCGGCTCGGGGGGTATCGGCGGTCTGGGGATCACCGAATCGATCAAGCCGTCCCGCAGCGCGTCCTCGCAGGTCGATAGTTCGGTCACCACGGCATCGCTGTACCCCAGATGCCTACGGAGTAGTCCCGGGTGATCAATCGGATCCCGCGACCTCGGACGCACCTGCGGGTGGTGATGCCGACCTGTACCGAGCGGTGGCCGTTTCTCAAACCGGAAGTTGTCAGGAGGGGATCGGGACGGCTTGGCGGAACCAGGTGATCGTCGATGCGAGGCCTTCGCGCCAGTCGACCTGGGGTTTCCAGCTGAGGAGTTCCTCGGCCAACGTCGTGTCAGGGCGCCGTACGCCGGGGTCGTCCACCGGGCGGTCCACGAACTCGATGGTGGACCTCGACCCGGTGGCGGCGATCACGTCCTGCGCGATCCGCAGGACGGGACGTTCGTCGGGGTTGCCGATGTTGACTGGCCCGGACTGGCCACTGAAGGCGAGCCGCAGGATGCCTTCGACCGTGTCGTCGACGTAGCAGATCGAGCGGGTCTGACTGCCGTCGCCGGCCACCGTCACGGGCTCTGCGGCGAGGGCCTGGCGGATGAACGTCGGGATGGCGCGGCCGTCGTCGGGGCGCATCCGCGGGCCATAGGTGTTGAAGATCCGGACGATCGCGGTGTCGAGTCCCTCGCTCGTGCGGTACGCCGTGGTGAGAGCCTCGGCATACCGCTTCGCCTCGTCGTACACACCTCGGGGGCCGATCGGATTCACGTGTCCCCAGTACGACTCGGGCTGCGGGTGGACCTGCGGGTCGCCGTACACCTCGGACGTGCTCGCCAGCAGGAAGCGGGCATTCTTCTCGCGGGCAAGGCCGAGCGCGTGCCAGGTGCCGATCGCGCCGACCTTGAGGGTCTGGATCGGGAGTCGCAGGTAGTCGATCGGTGAGGCCGGGCTGGCGAAGTGCAGGATCACGTCGACGTCACCGGGGATGTACACGAACTCGGTCAGGTCGGAGCGCGTGCAGGTGAAGTTGGGATCCTCGAGCAGGTGCGCGACGTTGTCCGGCGTACCGGTGACGAAGTTGTCGAGGCAGGTGACCCGATGGCCGTCGCGCAGCAGTCGCTCACACAGGTGACTACCGACGAACCCCGCGCCACCGGTCACGACCACGTGTGCCCCACTCATGTCGCGGTCGGTACCCCTCGAAAGGCCCCCGAAACGGCTCCGTTGTGATGGCGAACCTTTGTTCGGGGCCCGGCCGATTCCGCTTGAGGCACCGGTGATCGCAACGATCAGCTGCGACGGCCCTGGGCCAGCAACGCCAACCGCTTCAGGGTTTCGTCATTGCGCAGCCGGAGAACAGGGTCGAGCACGGCTTCGGGAATCAGCGTGGCTGGACCCTTCACGGCCTCCTCGCGCATGACCAGCTGACACTCGCCGCCCTTGTCTGTGGCCTCGAACTCGACCCGCCCCTCGCCGGTGGGCCAGGCCCGCACCCTGAGTTGCAGGAAGCGAAGGGGCTCGTACCGTTCGGCGGTGGTGGTGTCGCTGATCAGCAGGGGCCAGACGCCGACGGAGTGGTGGATGCTGTGACCGGGCTGCGGGAAGCCTTGCTCGACGTCGCGGATCCTGGACGCACCAACCACCCAGGCGGCGTAGGTCCACCCGTCCGTGAGGATCGCGAAGACGTCTTCGACTGAGGCGTGGATCAGGCATTCGTTCTCGGTCATACCGAGCCGGTACCCAGTATCACCGGCCGCACGTGCATGCAGCTGCCTGTCATGGCCGTTGGGCGATCGTGCACGACGATCCGTTCGCGTTCCTCCACTCCCGGGCTTCGGCTGAGATTCGGCTACAGGACGTCACGATGCATGACGCTGAAGAAACGGGGTACGGGCTCAGCAGGCAATTGACCGTGGTCCAGAGATGTGCCACGCCGTGACTCAACGTCGCGAGGTCAAACGATGGTTTCTACTCTCAATGCCGCCGCAGCAGTACCCACGCAGTGTCTGACCGCCGAGGACAGAGCCGCCCGCGAGGCCGCCACCCGGGAGTTGTTGGAGCGCCGGGCCCGGACCACCGACGAGACCGAACGGCAGGTGCTGCTCGAAGAGGTCGTCGAACTGAACATCGAGATCGCCCGAGGTATCTCGCACCGCTTCCGCGGTCGCGGTGCCGAGGCGGACGATCTCGAACAGGTCGCCTATCTGGGGCTGGTGAAGGCCGCGCATCATTACCGGCTTGACGCCGAGACCCCGTTCATCGGGTTCGCGATCCCGACCATCCGTGGCGAGGTGAAGCGGTATTTCCGCGACTGCGCCTGGACCGTCCGAATCCCGCGCCGGTTGCAGGAGTTGCAGGGCACGATCTCCAGCAAGCTTCCGGAGCTCGAGCAGCAGTTGAACCGTGAGCCGTCAGCGGCCGAGATCGCCGAGTACCTCGAGGTGGACCAGGACGAGGTGGAGCAGGCGATGGCCGCGAAGGGCTGTTTCAACGTGTTGTCGCTGGATCGACCGTCCGACGCCGATGCGACCCTGACCCTGGCCGATGTGGTCGCCGATGAGGACGACCGGTCGGTGGATCAACTGGAGGCGGTGGACATGCTGCAGCCAGTGCTGGAGGACCTCGGCCCGCGCGAGCGGCGGATCCTGCAGTTGCGGTTCATCGAGGGCTGGACCCAGTCCGAGATCGGCAAGGACATCGGGGTCAGCCAGATGCAGGTCTCGCGCGTGCTTCGCAAGATCCTCGACGACCTCCGTGACAAGCTCTCCCCGCTGCCTGCCGCCGCCTGACCAGCGGCTTTTCAGGAGCCGCTGAGGTCGCGACCGGAGCCAATGCCCTGCACGTCGGGAGTCCGGGCTTGCTCAGCGGCGCGATCGTCGGGCATGTGATCGGCGGCCCGGTCGAGGAGTCGGAGCTGCTGCTCGAGTGCCTTGCGTCGCCCGCCCGAGGCGACGGAGCTGAGATCGAGCAGTGCCGAGCGAAGCCGGCGCGCCACCTTGGGGATGCGTGCGCCGGCTTCACGGACCTCGTCGAAGGCGAGCCGGACGTAGCCGTCCCAGTCCAGCACCCGGATGACGAGGCGCAGTTCGCCGTCCCCATCGGTGTACCGGCCGGTGGGGAGTTCGCGGCCCGCGAGGTTGCGCAGCGCGTCGTGGATGCGGTCGACCGCCTGGACCGTCGTGCTGGGGTCCTCGGCGATCCGTCGGGTCGCGATCTCCACCAGCTTCGTCAGGGCGAACACCGGATCGTCGTGGTGCGTCCGTTCCGGCCCCAGCAGGATGGCTTCGTTCACCCGATCAACCTCCAGCCGGCCGACGTCGCCGTGGATCCGTGCCAGCGGTCCACCGGCAGGCACGAAATCGCCCATCATGACGCAGAGCTCGATCAGCACGTCGGCGTCCCGGGCAAGCCGGACGAGGCGCGACTCGTCTATAGCCACGATGACGCCGGGCTCTGTCGCGAGGATCAGCTCGCTGGGCCGGTACTGCGTACGGTCGGGCAGCCGGGGGAGCTTCTCGATCTCGTGCTGCAGGTGGTCGCCCACCAGATCGATCAGCCCGGCCGCCCGGAGGGCATCCCCGGACCGGCTGATGTAGAGGATCAGCACGACAAGACTGGTGAGCATCAGCAGGTAACTGATGACGACGGTGAGGCCGGGCACTCGGCCGTTCTGGTCATCGATCGAGGTCGCCGCGATGAATGCGAACGCCGCTGCGCCGCCGAACAGACCCATGCTGAGTTTGTTGCCCCGGTCCCGCAGGAGGGCCGGCACGATACGGGGTGAGAACTGCTCCATCGCGAGCTGCACGGCCAGGGTCATGATGGTCAGCACCAGTGTCATCAGGGTGACCATCGCCGTGACGGTCGTGCTGAGCAGCGTCTGGGCCGCGGTCGCCGTACCGGTGATCGTCTCGGGCACGAGGCTGTAGTCGAACCTCCGGTCGATCGCCAGCGTGGTCAGGGCAAGGGCGATCGCGCCGAGGACACAGATCATCGGCAGCACCCAATGGTTCTGATCAAGGAACCTGGTGATCCGGAGCCGCAACGGCATACTCCTATCCTGGCTCCTCCTGGTTACCCGAAGAGAAACGTCGGAAACACAGGGGAGTTCGTTTCCCGCGGGGACGGCTGGAAGGTTCCGGTACCCGACCTCACGCCGAACGGGAACCCAGGTCTGCCAGCAAGGCGTCGGAGCGGATCGTCGTGAGGGATCCGGTCGGCGTCTTGCGGACGGCGTCGAGGAAGCGAGTCGCAAGTTCTCGCAGCGGCAGCCGGCTGCAGCGTGAGTGCCAGACCAGCAGGGCGAACGCCGCATCCTGATCCAGTCCGTAGACGACCATCAGGATGCCCTTGGCCTGATCGATCGTCGCGCGGGTGAGCAGTGCGCGATGAAGATTGCGAACCTCCGCCAGCAGCGTCTCCTGATCGGGCCGGGGCGCACCCGGTGCGGACATCAGCTGCTGCACAGCGTCCTGGAACGAAGGAACTGCCCGTACGTCAAGGTTCCGCTCGGCCGACACCCGCACGAAGGTGTCCCGATGGGCGGGTGCCAACCCGCACACCGCGACCGGTACTGCGTCAGGAACAGTCCGATCCAGGGATTCGGCCAGCCCGACGAGCCCTTGGTCGTCACAGCTGACGAGACCCGACGTGTCCACCACCAACCGCTCGGGCCGCTGCGTCAGCGCATCGCGGAACGAGGCTCTGAGGTACTTCCGGGATCGCGCGGCCAGCTGACCGGACAGCCTGCCGACCAGCAAGGCGGGGGTGAAGTCGAGACTGAGATGAAGTCCGGGCCCCGTTGCCGCAGACAACTGGAACCGGGAGCCGTCCTCGCTCCTCCTTGATCTGATGATCTCGTGCATAGCGATGGATCCTCACCCAGAGGAGGGACTCGGCTGCACTTTGAACCTTTCTCCAAGGTAGGTAGTCACGGTGGTTGCTGTCGAGAGCCGTTCGCTAAGCGGAGAGTGCCGACCTCAGCACCACCAGGATCTGGTGCAGCAATCGCGAGACCTGCATCTGGCTGACTCCGATCTCGTCGCCGATCTCCGCCTGGGTCCGGTGGTCGACGAACCGCCTGCGCAGGATGAGCCGGTCCCGCGGCGGCAGGTCCGCGACGGCGGGACGCAACGCCTCGAGGTTGTCGACCAGTCGGTACGTGTCGTTCTCGTCGGCGACGATGTTCGCCAGCGACAGCGACGAAGTCGTGGTGAGCCGGGCGTCGAGCGAGACCGGGTGAAAACACCCCTGGGCACGCTGGGCGTCGATGATCTGCTCCACCGGTACGCCGATGGCTTCGGCCAGGTCCTTCTCGGTCGGCCAGCGGTGCAGGATCGCAGGTAGTTCACCTTCGGCGGCGTTGATGGCGGTCTGCAGATCCTGGATCCGGCGAGGCGGTCGAACCATCCAGGCGCGGTCGCGGAAGTGGCGGCGGATCTCGCCGCGGATCGTGGGGATCGCGTAGGAACGGAAGTCTGTCTCCGGACCGGGCCGGTAGCCGTGCGCGGCTTTCACCAGGCCGACGTAGGCGACCTGAGCCAGATCGTCGGTGTCCACACCCCGGCGCTGATAGCGAGCAGCCAGGGTGCGGGCCATCGGAACACTCAAGATGATTGCCTGCTCGAGCTGTTCTGACCTTCGCGGGTTCTGCCGGTCAGCGGCATTTCGCAGCAATTTCTCGATCTCGCCTGACGGGAGATTGCGACGGTCCCGTGCGGATCCCGGGGCCGCAGTAGAGGGCCGGGACATCATACTGTTGATGGTCATCGGAAACCTGCTCGCGGATTCCGGCAAGTGCGGCAAGGGGTTTGGGCCACGGGCCGGATGTCGATCTCGTACCCAGGTTTAGCAGACCGAATCGCCTCCCCGAACCCCGTGTTCACGCAGCCGTGGCGAAATCCGCCTGTCTGGCCGGCCCGCTGAGCTCTGCTGCGTCGCCTGTTCGCCACCTTCGATACGCGACTCGCCCGAGGGCGAGCAGTGCTACGACGGTGACACCACCGGCGATCAATCCGCCACGCGCTCCCGCGAACTGCAGGATCAGCCCCAGCACCGAGGGCCCGGCAAGGCCCCAACCGGTGCTCGCGGTTCGCCAGGCACCCAGGACCCGGCCGCGCAGCTCGCGCGGTGGGACGGTCTGGAGCATGGTCGCGGTGGTCGTGGCAGCCGCTGCCTCAGCGGCTGCCATCGGGATGACCACACCGACCAGAACCGCCACGAGTGGTGCCACCCCGGTCAGAACCTGGAGACCAGCCGCGATCGCGGAGAGCAACACGACGTTGCGTAGCCGGGGCTGCCGAAGCCGACCGGCGACGATCGAGCCCGCGATACCTCCGACCGCCAGTGCGGCGGCCACCAGCCCGTACGCCGAACCTGTGGCGTGCAGCGGGCCGGTGACCAGCGCCGCCATGCTCAGCGAGTAGTTGCGGCCGAGCAGGCTGGTCAACGCACCGATCCCGACGAGCGCCAGCAACGTTCGGTGACGGGCGAGGTAGCGCAGCCCGTCCCGAGCACCGCCCGGCGCGGCGACCTCGACCGGCCCCTCCGGGGCGACGTCGGCCAGCTTGAGAAGCGGGATCGTGAGGGCGACCAGGAGGAACGAGATCCCGTTGGCCGCGTAGGCAAGCGGGATACCGATGGCCGCGACGACGGCGCCCGCGGCTGTTCCCGCGAGCCTGCCCACGTTGCCGGCGACCGAGCCGACCGCGATCGCGGACGGCACATCGCGACGGGGCACCAGGTCGTTGCCCAGCAGTGTGCAGGCAGGGCCGTCGACCGTCGCCACGATGCCGGTCAGCAGACCGAACATCATCAGCAGTGGCACGTTGAGGGCGCCCAGGGCGGCAAGGCCGGCTGTGGCGAAGGCGATGGTGGCCATCGCGAGCTGCCCCAGCCCGGCGGTTAGCCGACGGGGCCAGCGGTCCACCAGCGAGCCACCGGCGACGCCGAGCACGATCCCGGGAAGGGCTTGTACCGACAGCGAGACGCCGGTGATCGCGACGGAGCCTGTCAGTCGAAGGACCAGCAGGTTCTGCGCGACCATCTGCATCCACGCACCGGCGTTGCTGAGGGTGTTGGCGACGACCCACAGCCGCATACTCCGGCTCCGCAAGGCGCGCCAGGGACTCGATAATCCGGTTTTGGGAAGGGCAGGACTGCGTCTGTTGGAGACGCGTTGAAGCATCAGGAAATCACTCGTCAAGCAGATCGACTACAGGGAAGAGCCGGAACGGATCAGGAGCCGCGATGGCGACGAAACACCCGCAGGGCAGCCCGTTCACTCACGTCCGACCTTTGTCACAACACCACGGTTCTCCACCGGATTCCCTGCCGGCGCCCGTCACCCGATCGCTTCGGTTCCACCGTATTGACCGGCCGGCGGGCCGATGCGGTTGCCGATGCGGTTGCATGCCATCGGCAACCGCATCGGCCGACGGGGAGTGCCTGGGGTCGGCGCTGGGTACCCGGGGGAGCCAATCGACGACTTGCCTGGGAGTGACGAGATGACTGACAAACCGCAGGACCCGACCAGCCGATTCCCCGGCCCTGAGCAGCAGGGGAGCGAGCAGCTCGACCATCCCGGTGTCACCCGCGACATGAACCTCAAGCCCGACCACGGCGAGGACAGCTACCGGGGCACCGGCAAGCTGACCGACAAGCGGGCGATCATCACCGGCGGCGACTCGGGGATCGGTCGAGCGGTCGCCCTTGCCTTCGCCCGGGAAGGCGCCGACGTCCTGATCGCGTACCTGCCCAGCGAGGAGGACGATGCCCGGGAGACCTGCCGCCTGGTGGAGGACGCAGGCCGCAAGGCCGTCGCGGTGGCCGGTGACATCCAGGACGAGCAGCACTGCGTCGACCTGGTCGAGCGAGCCGTCTCCGATCTCGGCGGGCTCGACATCCTGGTCAACAATGCTGCCTACCAGATGTCGCAAAGCGGGATCGCCGACATCACCACCGAGCAGTTCGACCGCGTGATGAAGACGAACGTCTACGCCATGTTCTGGCTCTGCAAGGCCGCGCTGCCACACTTGGAGCCGGGATCCTCGATCATCAACACGACTTCGATCCAGGCTTATCAGCCGTCCCCGCAACTGCTGGACTACGCGACCTCGAAGGCCGCGATCCTCAACTTCACCAAGGGCCTCGCGCAGGAGCTCGGGCCGCGGGGGATCCGGGTCAACGCCGTCGCCCCCGGTCCGATCTGGACGCCACTGATCCCGGCGACGATGCCGCCCGACAAGGTGGAGCAGTTCGGCGCCGACACCCCGCTGGGCCGTGCCGGACAACCTGCTGAGCTCGCACCGGCGTACGTGTTCCTGGCCTCGAATGATGCCAGCTACATCACCGGCGAACGCATCGGCGTGACCGGCGGCAACCCACTGCCCTGAGTTGCCTCGACGTCGCGTGCATAGCGCTTCGATCACCGGGCACCGGGTCGCCTCAGGCCCGCGACACAGACAGCAGGTAGGTGACCATCATGACCACGGCACGCGAAATCATGACACCAGGCGCGGAGTGCGTCGGTGAGAACGAGACGCTGGTCGCTGCCGCGCGGAAGATGCGTGACCTTGACGTCGGAGCGTTGCCGATCTGTGGCGAGGACAACCGCCTCAAGGGTGTGCTCACCGACCGCGACATCGTTGTCCGCAGCATCGCTGAGGGCGGCGACCCTGCCACCGCGGTGGCAGGACAACTCGCCCAGGGCAAGCCCGTCACGATCGGCGCCGACGACAGTATCGAAGAGGCTCTGCGGACGATGACCGAGCACAAGGTCCGGCGACTGCCCGTGATCGACGGGCACGACCTCGTCGGCATGATCTCACTAGCCGATATCGCCCGCGCGTTGCCGGACGAGGCCACCGGCCGCACAGTCGAAGAGATCACCCAGCCCTCGTAGCGGGCAGGGCTTGGCAGGTCCGCAACCCAGCAGAGGGTTGACCTAGATGGGCTGACCACCTTGCGTCCGAAGAACCGTGGTGCAGGGCCCTCGTTCTTTCGGACGCAAGGACCACCCGGCGGAGCTGCCGACGGCCGCGACGTTCGCTGCGATCGCCGTCCAACTGCATGACGCCGATCGCGGTGGGCGCAGATGATCACCGGGCTCTGTGTCCACAGTGTGGTGCAGGTGCCGATGCTGATCGGCGGACAGGTCGCGGCGAGCTGTCCGCGACGTAGTCGTCAGGCAAAGACCTGCTTGTGCTGCACGGCGGGGCGCGCCGCGACGGGTGAGGACCCAGCCGGTCTACCCCGGGCAGATCAGCGCGACCGAATCAGTCCGGCTGCCCGCTCGCCGTGGCTCGGTCGTCCTGGCTGATGTCGAAGATCACGCCGCGCAGCTCCCGGATGACGGCGTCCGTCTCCTCGATGAACGGCAGGTACGTGTGCGCGTTGCGGGGTTCACGGGCGGCGGCCGAGCTCAGCATCAGGCCGAGGGCGAAGACGCGCTGGATGGTGCGTTCCTGCAGGTCGGCTGCCATCCGGGCGCGCTCGTCGTTCACCGCGAGCACCTGCCGGGCCGCCAGCAGGTCGCGCGAGTTCCGCACCAGACTTGCGCGCATCTTCTCGACGGCCTCAGCCAGCTGGTTGATCTCGGTCGGGCCGCCTGGAGCGATCGCGTGGTCGTAGGAGCCGTCCGCAACGACTTGAACCTGCGCGACGAGGCGCTCGAGCGGCAGCGTGATGAGGCGTCGCAGGGTGGGGATCGAGAGCACCGTGACCGCGATGGCCAGCACGATGGCCAGACCGTTGACCACGTACGCCGCGCGCTGCGCCGACGCGATTCGCCCGAGCTCCTGCGAGACCAGGCCGTCCACATGATCGCTGAGCCCGGCCAGCCCGGAGCGCAGCCGGTCGAACAGAGCCTTGCCTTCGGCAGCGAACCTCTGCAGTTGATCCGCTGGGATGGCGCCCGGGCGTCGGGCCGTGATCCCTGGCTTAGCCGCCTTCGTCTGCCACTCGAGTGCGGCCGCCTCCACCACGCCGACCAACCGAGTGCCCTCCCCTTCCCGGCTGAGGAAGTCCTTCAGGTCGGCCAGTGCCGTGGCCGCCGCGGACTCACCGGCCCGGTACGGCTCGAGGAACTCGACCGCGCCAGTGATCAGGTACCCACGCTGGCCGGTCTCTTGATCGACGTAGGCCTTGATGAGGTTGTCGGTCGTCTTCTGGGCCGGGATCAGCCTGGTCTGCAGGTCATGCTGCGCAGCGGCGACCAGGCGGCGGCCAACCGCGCTCCCGCCGGCGCTGAGCAACAGCAGCACCAGGAAGAAGACGACAGCGAGTTGAACGATGGACCGCACCGTGCGGGGGCGGAGCAGCGAGGACGTCCTCAAGGCGGACGCGAGCCTGCTGGTCACTGACGTGCCCGCGGCGGCGTCCCTTGTCATCCGCCCAGATTAGATCCAGGTCGGCCGGTAGGGCTGCACGATCTCGATGCGCCGATGTGTGGGCTCGCCGGTCGGAGGGTGGTGGTAGATCTCCCAGGCATCGCCGACGGGGGTGCCGCCGTGGGCCTGGAACCAGTCGGCCAGCAGTTCGTAGGCACTGCCGGTCTTGTCGCCTGGTCCGACGTACAGGGTCACGGCGACCGGTCCGGGCGGCAGCACGGCTGCCTGGGCCTGACCGTCACTCACGACGGGTACTGCGACCGGGAAGCCCGCTTCGACTTCCAGGCGGCCCTCGGTCCAGGTGTGGAATCGCGCGAAGGGGAAGCCGTAGGCACGGACACCGCGCCTGCGCAGGAACTCGGACACCTCGCCGAAGGCGCCGACGAACCAGCTGGTCAGCTCGGCGGGCCGAAGTACTGCTCGCCGGACAGCGGTCGGTTGCGCGGCGAGAATCCGCGTCTCGATCACAGCCGTCTGCATGATGCGCTCCTCTCGGACTGCCCGATACCCATTCAACCCGCCAACAGACGATCGCCACAGGGCAGACCCTGTGTCCTGGCCCACCGTCCCGGATGATCGGGACTTTCGACTCTGACCGGTGACCAGGTCCGCGGCCGATGCTGGTCACAGAGGGGGAACGACCGGCTCGCCGGAAGCGGAAACACCTGGTGGCCCGAGGCGGGCGGGCCAGGGCCACTGGGTGTGTCCTAGGACAGTCACCGCTTCCAGGCGAGTCGGTCGACCTTGATCCGGAGCGTGGGGATGTGCACGGCTGTGATCGTGCGCTGATCGAGGGGCGACTCCTGATCAGCTGGAGGGCGCGTGAAGGGGAGCGCGCAACTCCAGCACGGTGCCGTGCGGCTGGTTGGACCCCAGCCGTATGGCACCACCCAATGCGGCCGCACGGTCCTCCAGATTGCGCAGGCCGCTGCGCCGGTCGGAGGAGGTGACGCCGACGCCGTCGTCGGTCACCCGGGCGGTCACGTCCGCGCTGGTCACCGCGAGCTCGACCTTCACCGTGGACGCTTGCGCATGACGGACGACGTTCGACAAGGATTCGCGAACCGCGGCGAGGATCTGCGGTCGCACCGACGCCGGGACCGCGCTGTCGATCGGCCCGGTGCAGATCAGCTCCGGACGGAACCCCAGAGCAGAGGCGTACTCCTCCACCAGCCCTTGGACGTCTGCCCGCAGTGAGCGTTGTCCCGGCTGGTGGTGCAGCTCGAAGATCGCCGCACGCAGATCGCGGATGGTGGCATCGATGTCCTCGACGGCCCGGCTGACCCGCTCCTGCACGTCCGGCCGCACCATCCGGTGCATGCCCTGTAGCTGCAACCCGGTCGCGAAGAGGCGCTGGATCACCAGGTCGTGCAGATCCCGCGCGATCCGGTCCCGGTCCTCCAGAACGGCCAGCATCGACTGGTCCCGCTGGGCCTGCGCCCGGTCCAGCGCCAACGTCGCCTGGTTGGCGAACATCCGGACCAGGTCCGTCCCGACCGTGACACCAAGTACCGCGCCGTGCTGGGCGGCGACCATCAGGATGCCGCCGGCACTACCAGACCCCGGGGGCAGCGGAGCGAAGATGGTGCGACCGAGATCCTCGAGTTCGGGTGTCTCGGAGAGGTGCCCCGTCTCCTTGGCCAGCTGGGCCAGGTCCTCCACCACCACCTGCTCGTCGCCACGGAGCACATCGCCGAGGACCGGCCGGTCGGTCGGCACCCGCCTGCCGAGGTACTTTTCGAAGGAAGCGGGACCGTCCACCGCCTCCACGACGAGGTGATCTCCGTCCAGCAGCAGCACGGCACCAAGCATGCATCCGGAGACCTGACGGGCCCGTCTGGCGATCAGCTGCAACGCCTGCTGCGGGTCGAAGTCGCCGAGCATGAGCTGGGTGATCTCGGTCGTCACCTCATGCCAGCGACGCCGGCGCTCGCTGTCGGCGTACAGGCGGGCGTTGTCGATCATCACGCCCGCGGCGGCGGCCAGTGCGGTCACCAGACGTTCGTCGTCCTCGGTGAAGTCGGCACCCTCGGCCTTCTCGGTCAGGTAGAGGTTGCCGTAGGCATGGTCGCGGGTCCGGATCGGGACGCCCAGGAAGCTGCGCATCGGCGGATGGTTCGGTGGGAAACCGAACGACCCCTCGTGGTCGGCGAGGTCGGCGAGCCGGAGCGGCTCCGGGTGATCGATCAGCAGACCGAGAATCCCGTGACCCTCGGGGGAGGGCCCGATGTCGGCGATCGCCTCGGCGGTCAGTCCGTGGGTGATGAAACGGATGAGACGCTTGCCGTCATGGCCGACGACGCCGAGCGCGCCGTATTGGGCGCCGACAAGGTCACAGGCCGCCGTCACGATCCGGTCCAGCGTGCTGGTCAGGTCGAGGTCGGAACCGATCCCGACCACCGCGTCGAGCAGGTTCCGGAGCCGCTCCTGGGAGCCCACGATCTCGTCGACGCGCCCCAGGAGTTCCTGCAGCAACGCGTCGAGCCGCACTCTGCTCAGCCCGGCGGATTCCAGCGCGCCTTCATCCCACAATCCCCGGTGATGCCCTTCCCGCCCACCCATGGCGTCCACCGTACGGCGGCAACCGACGGTTGGGAACCGCTCCCAAGTCGCCCCGCGTAGCGGTCAGTGCAGCTCGTCCTGCCGCGGATCCTCGTGCCGTTGGACCCACGCGACGAGCCGGCGTCCGTCCAGCGACTCGATGCCGAGCCGGATCAAGTGCCGTTCGCGATCCGGCGGCCACGGCCGTCGCGGCAGTGTCTGCAGCAGGTCCTCGAATTCGTCGGCGTCCACGACGGACAGATGCCCGACCGCGGTGACGGTCCAGCCGCCGTGTTCGTCCAGGTCGATGTCGTCGACCTCGAACGCGACCACGTCTCCTCGCTCGGCGGCGCGGTACCTGTCGGCGTCAGCTGTCGCGAAGACGATCGTGTCGGCGTCCACGACGAAATTGACCAGCCGGACAGTGGGCAATGCGGCGCTGGTGAACAGAAGCCGGCCGACCCGGACCGATCCGAGCAACTTGTGGCACTCGGCCGCGCTGAGGATCTCCAGCCCCGACTGGTCGAAGCGTCGGGAACAGCCGTTCATCGAACCGCCTCCGAGCGACGGATGCGGTCTAGTCTGGGCACCTGGCGAGTCCGTGATCCCGGGAGCGAGTCGGTATGACGATCAAGGTTTTCCTGCTCGACGACCACGAGGTGGTCCGGCTGGGACTTCGGCAACTGCTGGAGAGCGAGTCCGACATCGAGGTGGCGGGCGAGGCATCCACCGCCGCACAGGCCATCGCCCGGGTTCCGGCGCTGCAACCTGACGTGGCGGTGCTCGATGTGCGGCTGCCCGACGGCGACGGAATCACGGTCTGCCGGGAGATCCGCTCGTCGATGGACCGGCCGCCGGCCTGCCTGATGCTGACGTCGTTCTCCGATGACGAGGCACTGTTCACCGCGATCATGGCCGGTGCCGCCGGCTACCTGCTGAAGCAGGTGAGCGGCACAGACCTGATCGGCGCCGTACGCCGGTTGGCGGCGGGGGAGTCCTTGCTCGACCCTGCCATGACGACCGCGGTCCTGGACCGGTTGCGCAATCCCGACGACGAGGACGACGACCCGCGGTACAAGTCGCTCACCGACCAGGAGCGCAAGATCCTCGACCTGATCGCCGAGGGAAAGACGAACAGGCAGATCGCCGAGACCCTTTTCCTGGCAGAGAAGACGGTGAAGAACTACGTCTCCGGCCTGCTCCGCAAGCTCGGGATGGAACGTCGCACGGAGGCGGCCGTCTACGCGGTGGAACGCGCCAAGCGCCGTCCGCCGCGGTGATCGGTGCCAGCCGAGGTTCGACATGAGGTGAACCAGCGTGGCTGGCTGACAGGCAGCCGCACTAGGGCCGAAAGTCCCTAACCGATCGTGGTCCCAAGCAGGCGGGGATGCGCTGCCGGCCGCGTCGCTCCACCGCACTCCGCGGCGGCAGGGGAAGGTCGAAAGTCCCTGTGGCGATGGCCTTCGGTCCCGTCGATGAGAGACGCCGTGCCCTGCTGCGCGACAGCCCCCGGACGAGATCCTCGAGGGAGCGTGAAGGCGAGGATCTGATGGAGAGCTGGGCACGGACGGGGCCGGTGGTCGTCGAGGTCGACGGCAGCGCCGAAGGACGCCGCGTCGTCGAGTACGCCTGTCGTGAAGCGATGCGCTCCGGCAGCGGCCTCCTGCTCGCCGCGCCGTACCAGCCCTACAGCCTGCTCCCCGTCTCCGGCGAGTGGCAGTCACCCGCCGATCTCCTCCGTACTGCGGTCGCGCAGGTCCGGCACCTCGCCGGATCACACCTTCAGCTGGACTCCGTCGCTGTGGAGGGTTCGCGACTGAAGGCGCTGGCCAAGGTGGCCCGCGACGCCCGGGTGCTGGTGGTCGGCCGGACTCCGGTCCGCGGGCCGCAGCGGCTCGTCACGGCGCACGGCGACATCTTCTTGACCGCACGCACAGGTTGTCCGGTGATCGTGGTGCCCGCCACCTGGCGAACGTCCGAGCTCGACCGCCAGGTTGCTGTGGGCATCGACGGTACGCCGTTGTCGCTGGACGCGGTCGAGTTCGCCTTCCGGACCGCGGCAGATCGCGCCGGCGGTCTGACGGTGGTTCACGCCCAGCATGCGCCGCGCCACGGCCGGGACCTGTCGAGCACGGACGAGCTGAGTGTGTCGGAAACCCTGGCGGACTGGGCCCAGCGATTTCCCGAGGTCAAGGTCACCCGCTTCCTGACCGGGCGGCCGGTGGTCGAGGCCTTGGTGCAGGAGGGGCGGCAGGTCGGTCTGGTCGTGGTCGGGGCGCCGGCCGGGTTGCTACCTATCGGTGATCCGGTGGTCCGGCGCACGGTGGCAGGCATGAGTTGCCCCGTGGCCGTCGTACCGCATCAAGCCGTCGACGAGCGGGCCGATACCGCTTACCCCTTTGATCAATCGCTGGAGAATCATGTCTGACCCGGTCCGGGCTCTGGTGGTCTACGAGTCCCTCTTCGGCAATACCGAGCGGATCGCCGGGGCGATCTGCGCGGGACTGCGTTCGTCCCTGCAGGTCGAACTCGTCCGCGTCGACCGGGCGCCTGTGGTGTTGCCTGCGGAGCTGGAGTTGCTGGTTGTCGGCGGTCCTACCCACGCCTTCGGGATGAGCAGGCACGCCGGTCGGGTCCTCAGTGCTTCGGCCCAGGGGCCTGTGGTGATGCCGCTCCACACGGGCATCCGGGACTGGCTGGACCAGTTGCGCCATCGCCAGGGTCTGGCCGCGACCTTTGACACCCGGCTGGCGAAGTCACGCTGGATGCCGGGATCGGCGGCGAAGTCAGCCGCGAGGGTGCTCGATCGGAGGGGCTACAAGTTCCTCGCCGACCCGGCCGGCTTCCTGGTCGAGGATGCTTTGGGTCCGTTGGTTCCGGGCGAGCTGATCCGGGCCCGGGAGTGGGGCGAGCAACTGGCCCTCAGCCTCCACTCGCAAACCCGCCCGAACACGGCCGACACCAGCCCTGGCGACACCGACCACCGCCACACCGCCTGAGTCCCCTTCGTAAGCAGGGAACGTCCCCCCTCGTCGGCCACACCGGCCACCGCGGCGGATGACCGAGCTCGATGTCAGGCGATGATCCCAAACTATCGGTGCTACCGATCAAAAGCATCGGAGATCATCGCTTTTCACGATGCCGAGGCGCCTCCTACAGTCCCGACTATGCCTACCAATGACCAACTCGTGCGGCTCGGGGACGTCGAGCTCTGCGTCGAGACCTTCGGCGATCCAGCCGATCCGGGCGTGCTGCTTATCCAGGGTGGGGCAGCGTCGATGCTCTGGTGGGAAGCCGAGCTGTGCCGTCGGATCGCGGCGCACGGTCGCTACGTCATCCGCTACGACAACCGGGACACCGGCCGATCCACGAACTACCCGCCCGGGCGTCCCGCCTACGCGCTGAGCGATCTCGCCCGCGACGCGCTCGGCATCCTCGACTCGCTGGACATCGATCGCGCTCATGTCGTCGCCCAGTCGATGTCCGGCGGGATCGCCCTCATCCTCGGCGTCGACCACCCGACCAGGATCGCCTCCCTGACCTTCGTCTCCACCAGCACCGGCGCCCCCGGCCTACCGCCGCCGACGTGGTCGTCGTCGGCCGAGCCGACGCCGGCCGAGCCGGACTTCGACAACCTTCCCGCAGTAGTCGACTACATCGTGAGCTGGGCCAGGAGGGAGGCAGGTGATTCGCCGTACTTCGACGAGCAGGCCACGCGCGTTCTGGTCGAGCAAGATGTCGCCCGCGCTCGCAACATCGCCTCGACGCTCACCAACCACTATGCCCAGCGCTTCGACGGCCCGGCCGGAGGTAGCTTCGGCGACATCACCGCGCCTACGCTCGTGATTCACGGAGACCGCGATCCGCTGTTCCCACTCGCTCACGGCGAGGCGCTGCGCGACGCGATCCCGGGTGCCGAACTGCTGGTACTCGAGCAGGCAGGCCACGGTGTACCGCGACCCCTCTGGGACGTCTTCGTCGCAGCGCTGGTCCAGCACACGGGTCGGTGATGGTCGGGTGCTCCGTGCTGTGGTTGCCGCTGTCCGATGAGTGCGCTGCCCCAGACGGCGGACGGGCCTACTCCAGTCGCCGGAGGATTGCGGCCAGCTGGGCCTCGGCTTCCTGTGGGCGAGGGCCGGAGACGGCGAGTGCGTCGAGGATGTGGGTGTAGGCGTCGAGATCGTCCGGCTTGTCGAGGTACAGCGCGCTGGTGAGGTGTTCCAGGTAGACGATGTCGGGCAGATCCGGCTCGGGGAACCGGAGCACGCTGAACGCTCCACCCATGGCCGGGTGGCCGGCGCTTCCGGTCGGGATGATCTGCAGGGTGATGTTGGGCTTGCGAACAGCCTCGATCAACGCGCCGAGCTGCTCGCGCTCCACCTGTGCTCCGCCGATCGGCCGCCACAGCACGGATTCCTCCATCACGGCCCAGAGGCGCAGCGGCGGCTCTCGCTCGAGCACTTGCTGGCGGGTCCTGCGCAGCGCCACAACCTGCTCGACCTCGGCATCCGTCCGCTCACCGCCAGGCGTCAGCCGCGCCACAGCCCTCGTGTACTCCGGGGTCTGCAGCAGGCCCGGCACGAACTGGACCTCATAGGTGCGGATCAGCTCCGCGGCCGCCTCCAATCCGAGATACGCGTCGAACCAGTCGGGCGTGATGCCGCCGTACCGATGCCACCAACCGCGGTTGTTCGCGTCCTGAGCCAGCTTCAGCAGGCGCTCTCGCTCAGCGGGATCGGTCACGCCGTACAAGGTCAGGAGATCGTCGACATCACGCTCCTTGAACCCCACCCGCCCGAGCTCGAGCCTGCTGATCTTCGACTCGGACGAGCGGATCGCCCAGCCGGCGTCCGAGCGGGTGACGCCACTGCGCTCGCGCAACCGGCGCAGATGTGCGCCGAGCATGATCCGCAGCACCGTAGGTCCCGGCTCGTTCCGCCCTGCCATGGACCAAGCCTAGCCCAGATTCGAACATATGTTCCCATAGAATTTCCGGTCCATGCTCTGCCATTGGGCGCCGACTCGGGCTAGCCTTCTGGTTGTGGATGAGGTGATCGCCACGGACGGGCGTGGGAATGCCCTGTTGGCCGTCGCAATCCGGAAAGAGTCGGCTCTCGACGGGCTTGATGCAGCCTGTCCGTTGGCGCTTGCCATCGTTTGGCATCAAGGGCGCTGCCTGATGGTCTTCGATCGCTGGAAGCAGGCGTGGGAACTTCCTGGCGGCAGCCGCGAGGAGGGCGAAACGGCGCGAGCTGCGGCTCTCCGGGAGCTCGCCGAGGAGACCGGCCTGGAACCGCCGTCCCTTTCCTATGTTGGGATCGCCAAGTTCCGGCTGGCCGACGGGCCCGAGGAGTACGGAGCGATCTATCAGTGCGAGGTCGACGCCCTGCGAGAGTTCGATCCGAGCGTCGAGATCGAGCGAGTCACCTGGTGGGACCCTGGGGAACCGCTCGAAGGCGCGGACGGCCCGGACATCTCCATCGTCCGCTGGGTGCACGAACGCAAATCGCGTCGCGGCGGTCCGGCCCGGGTGCAGGATCGCCAGCCGGTTCCGTGAGAGTCAGTCGCGGAGGTATTCGGCGCGCCAGCGGAGCACAGTCGGGTCCGATGGGCTGGGGAAGCGGTCGAGCTGGATCAGCCTGAGGTCAGCGATCGCGAAGGAGTCGATCGCGGCGCGGGTGAGTGGCCAGGGTGGGCCTTCGATGTCGGCGTCGGGCAGGTCGTCGTCGCGGGCGGCCGCGATCACCAGCAGAGTTCCACCAGGTCTCACCTGCTCGCCGACCTGCCTGATGGCCGTCGGCTGGAGCGGGATCGGCAGGGCCTGGACGGTGTAGATCTCGACGACCAGGTCGAAGGCCCGATGCCACTCCGCCGGCGGGTTGAGGAGATCAGCGGTGAGGTACTGCGCCTTCGAGTCCGGGTGGGTCCGCTTCGCCGTCTCGATCGCGCTCGGCGAGATGTCGAAGGCGATCGTGTCGTAGCCGCGATCGGCGATCAGCTCCGCATCCCAGCCCGTGCCGGCGCCGACCACGAGCGCGGACTTGCCGGTGCCGTCCGGCTCGGCGGTGGCGATCCAGTCCGACAGCAGGACGTGGGCCGACCCGCGATCCCACGGTACGACGGCCTGGCCAACCTCGGCTGCCGAGTACAACCGCTCGAACCACCCCGTCGGGTCGTCCGCGGCCAGCGACTCGCGCGCGAACTGCCGCGTCGCGACCTCGGGGTCAACGGGCTCAGTGCTCATCGGTACGTCCTTCACTGGGCTCGTCGGTCGGTTGGTGGTCATCCGTCGGCCGGTGGATGGCTCGCACCGCCTGAACTGTATCCACCTCGGCGGGTGTCTTGTCCTCCCGGTATCGCAGTACGCGGGCGAACCGCAAGGCCATCCCACCGGGATACCGCGTCGAACTCTGCACCCCGTCGAAGGCGATCTCCACCACCACCTCCGGCCTGAGATACACCGTGTACGAGTCCCGGCCGGTCTCGAGCTGCTGGAACTTCTCGGTCTGCCAGCGCAACAGCTCGTCCGTCAGCCCCTTGAAGGTCTTGCCCAGCATGACGAACTCGCCGGTCTCCTCGTCCCGCGCACCCAGATGCAGGTTGGACAACCAGCCCGTCCGACGGCCATGACCCCACTCCGCGGCGAGCACGATGAGGTCGAGCGTGTGTGTCTGTTTGACCTTGACCCAGCCGGAGCCACGCCGGCCGGCCTCATACGGCACCGACAGGGACTTCACCATCACACCCTCGTGGCCGCGTTTCACCGCATCGGTGAAGAACGCCTCGCCCGCTCCGGGATCCTCGGTGACGAAGCGCGGAATCCGCCGCTCCTCGGGGACCACGTGGCTGAGCCACTCGTGCCGCTCGGTGCTGTCGAGGCCAAGCAGGTCGTGCCCGTCGAGGTGCAGGATGTCGAAGAAGTACGGCGTCAGCGGCACCGTCTCGGGACCAGTCGCGGCCCGGGTCGCAGTACGGGAGCCCGTGACCTGGAACGCCTCGGGGCGGCCGTCCGGACGCAGCGCGATCAGCTCGCCGTCGAGGACCACCTGCTCGGCCTTCAGCTCGAGCACAGCTGTGACGACCTCCGGCACCCGGCTGGTGATGTCGTCCAGGGTCCGGGTGTAGACCACGACCTCGTCCCCGTCGCGATGCACCTGGATGCGGATGCCGTCCAGCTTCCACTCGATGGCGGCCGGGCTGCCGGTCTTGGCCATCGCCTCGGCGATGCTGGTGGCGGACTGCGCGAGCATCGGCTGGACGCCGCGCCCGACCTCGAGCCCGAACTGGTCGAGCCCCGCCTCGCCTTCGGTCAGCACAGCCACCGCGACGGGAGCCGCTGCGCCGCGCAGCATGGTCGCCGCGCGGATCTTGTCCAGCGGGATCCCCGTGGCCTTGCCGACCGCGTCGGCCATCACGCCGTCGAGTGCGCCCTGACGCAGCTCGCCCCCGACCAACTGGCGGAGGAACTGCTGCTCCTCCGCCGTGGCCCGGCTGAAGAGCGCGTCGACCGCGTCCCGCCGCTTGGCCTGGGAGCCGGTCCCAGCGAACAAGCTCAGCTCGGCGAACGCCTGGTCGACCTCCTCGATCGTCAGCGAAGGCTTGTCCGCGGGGGCCGGAGCGTCCGCGAGAGTCCGCCAGCCAACGCCCGTACGGCGCTGTCGCAGCTCGCCGGACAGGTAGGTCACGACGATCTCGGTCTCCACCGGATCGGTGGCGGTGGTGAGCAGGGTCGCGATCAGGTCAGCCTTCGCCCGGCGCGACCGGGTCTGGCTCAGCGCGGTAGACGTGGCGACCACATCAGCGAGCAACATGGCCCCAGTGTTCCCCACACCCCCGACAATTTCCGGGGAACCCCGTCAGCGCCTGAGCCGAAGGAGATTCGCAACTCAGGGGGCCGGTGGCAGGTGATCGAGGAAGTTGGCCGACGGGGTGAAGAACAGCGTCCCGGTCGCGGCGGTGGAGAAGTCGAGGATGCGGTCGTAGTTGCCCTCCGGCTCGCCCAGGAACATCCGGCGCAGCATCAGCTCGGTGACGCCGGGGTCCTTGGCGTAGCCGATGAAGTACGTGCCGAACTCCTGGGTGCCGATCTCGCCGAACGGCATGTTGTCGCGCAGGATCTGCAGCTCGTTGCCGTCCTCGTCCTCGATCACGGTCAGCGCGATGTGCGAGTTCGACGGCTTCACGTCGTCGGCGAGCTCGATGTCCTCGAGCTTCGTCCGTCCGACCACGTGCTCCTGCTGCTCGACCGCCATCGAGTTCCACGCCTTCAGGTCGTGCAGGTACTTCTGCACGATCACGTAGCTGCCGCCCGCGAACGACGGGTCCTCCGCGCCGATCACCACCGCCTCGTCGGCCTCGTCGCCGCTCGGGTTCTCCGTCCCGTCGACGAATCCGAGCAGGTCGCGCATCTCGAAGTACTTGAACCCGTGCACTTCGTCGATCACGGTCGCCGCGCCGTCCAGTTCGTTCATGATCTGCGAGGCGAGTTCGAAGCACATGTCCAGCTGGTCCGCCCTGATATGGAACAGCAGGTCGCCGGGTGTCGAGACAGCCTTGTGCTTCGCCCCGGTCAGCTCGATGAACGGGTGCAGCCTGGCGGGGCGCGGACCACTGAACAGCCGGTCCCAGAGCTCGGAGCCGATGCTCGTGACACACGAGAGATTGCCCGCGGGCACCCGGAACCCGACGGCACGGGTCAGCCCGGTGACGCGCTCCAGCAAGCCTCGTGCCGCGTCTTCGCCGCCCGGCTCGATCCGAACGACCAGGAAGATCGCAGCTCCGGTCAGTGGGACGAGGACGGACTGCGGCAACGCACGGGTCGACGCGTACGGTCCAGGAGTCGGATCGGTGACCATCTAGGTTCTCCCCTTCACGGATTCACGAAGCCGGCACAAGCAGTCGATCGTCAGCATGCATCAGAGCGGTCAACGCCGCGTCAGGTGGGTCGCATCAGCCGGCCAGGAAGGCGATCACGGCCGCGATGCCGAGCGTGTCGGTCAGATAGGGCGCTCGGAAGTCACCCACACCTCGCTTGGACGGATCTCATAGAGTCTCGCCATGGGATCGAACCCGGGCGCACCGCCGCCCGAGCAACCGCCTTCGGGGCCTGGCCACGAGGGACCAGGCTTCTGGTCGCCGGACCAGCCACCTCCCTGGGCAGCCCAGCAACCCCCGCCTCAGCGAGGCCAGCAGCCCCCGCCCCCGGAAGGCCAGCAGCCCCCGGCTCGGTGGGCACCACAGCAGCAACAACAGGGCCAGCCGCCCCAGCAGCAACAACCCGGCCAGCGGGGTCCCCAGCAGCCGCCCGGGCAGTGGGGTCCCCAGCAGCCGCCCGGGCAGTGGGGTCCGCCGCCACCTGGTTGGGGCCCGCAGCCTCCCGCGCCTTGGGATCAGCAGCAGCCTGCTCCCTGGGGTCAGCAGCACTGGCAGCAGCAACCTTGGCTGCAGCAGCCGCAGCAGCCGCAGTACTGGCCCTACGGCGCGCGACCGGTCGAACCAAAGGTCTTCCCGGCACCGCCCGGCGAGCCGTACCACCGGCTCGCTCGCAACGCAGTCCACCGCTGGTGGCGCCCGCTGGTCGGCACCTTGCTGCTCGCCGTCCTGGCCTTCTTCCTGACCGCAGCCGTGCTCGTGGCTTGGGCGATCGTGCACCTGCTGGTCGCCGGTGACTTCCCGCAGCCAGAGGGCAACAACATCTTCCCCAGCCCCCTCGAGAACCTGGCCGCCACCCTGGTGATGCTCGGCGTCCTGACGCCCGCGGTCCTCCTGGTGGCCCGGATCGTGCAGCGCCGGCCGGCGTGGAGCGTCGCGTCGGTCGTGAACCGCCTGCGGCTGCGGTGGCTCCTGCTGTGCTGCGTGCCCGCTCTCGGTTACCTCGCGCTTTCCTACGGTCTCGGCATAGCAGTCGATGCGATCTTCCCGAATGCCGATTCCTCACCGCAGGACTCCGGATCCTGGGTCGGGTTCGCCAGTTTCATCGGTCCGGCTCTGCTGATCCTGCTGCTGGTGCCGTTCCAGTCCGCGGCCGAGGAGTTCGTTTTCCGCGGCTGGCTGGTTCAGGCGATCGGCGCGTATGGCCCACAGAATGCCGACAACGTGTTCAAGCGCATCCTGCGGTCGCCCTGGCCTGCTCTGGTGATCAGCAGCGCCCTCTTCGTCTCGGCCCACGGCTACACAGGCTGGGCGATGGCCGACATCTTCCTGTTCGCGATGACTGTCGGGTGGCTCTCCATCCGGACCGGGGGCCTGGAGTCCGGCATCGCGTTGCACGCGATGAACAACATCGTCGCCTTCTTGTTGCCTGCGGCAACCGGTCAGCTGGACGGCTGGGCCGATCAGGGCGCCGGCCCCTGGACCTTGTTCGTGACCGACATCCCCTGCCTGGCCTTCTACGCGTTCGCGGTGCTGTGGCTGGCCAAGCGGAAGCAGATCGCCCGGGTCAGCTGATATCCGGAGGAGATTGTCCGCGCCGTCTGGCAACCTAGGCGCCGTGACGAACGTGGAGAAGGAACCGATCGAGGCCGTGCTGTTCGACTGGGGCGGCACCCTGGCGACCTGGCACACCATCGACCTGTACGCCGTGTGGCGGTCCGTGGCGGAGCTGATCGACGAGGCGCGGGCCGAGGAGCTGGCGGCCAAGCTGGTCGCGGCCGAGGAGTCCGTCTGGCTGCGCTCCCGCGACGAGCACGTCAGCAGCACGCTGGAGGAGGTCTGCCTGCTGGCCGAGGTGGCGATGACCCCGGCCGCCCTCGCGGAGTACGAGCGTCAGTGGCATCCCCACACCGAGCTGGATCCGGACGCAGTGCGGACGCTGCACCAGCTGCGCGACCGTGGGCTGAAGCTGGGAGTGCTCTCGAACACGATCTGGTCGCGGCAGCGGCACGAGGACATCTTCGCCCGGGACGGCGTGCTCGAGCTGTTCGACGGTGCGGTCTACACCAGCGAGGTCCCCTGGACGAAGCCGCACCCCGAGGCGTTCCTCGCGGCGATGCACGCGACCGGGCTCACGGAGCCGGCCCGTTGTCTCTTCGTCGGCGACCGGCTGTTCGACGACGTCTGGGGCGCCCAGAACGTCGGCATGCGCGCCGTCCACATTCCGCACAGCGCGATCCCGACCAACCAGATAGGCCACACCGAGGGAGTCCCGGACGCCACCATCCAGCGCCTCTCGGAGCTCCCCGCTCTCGTAGACACCTGGAATGCCGCCTGACCCACGTCGGTCGCCCAGGGTCGCCTGCCGGCGAGCCGCCTGACGCGGGCGTCGAGCGAGGCCTGGGACGCCGGCAACCCCGCGCTGCAGGGGACGCAGCACGGGGTTGCCGGCGTAGTACGGAGTACAGAAGGACCCCCGGCCGGGGAGGGCGGGGGTCCTTGGGGTGGGGTTCAGTCGGCTAGCTGTCCAGGGGCTCGGTCCTAGGCGGCCAGAGTCGGGTCGGCGAGCAGCCGGAGCCGCCCTAGCGCCTCGCGCTCGATCTGCCGCACCCGCTCGGCGGAGATGCCGTGCACCGCGCCGATGTCGGCCAGCTTCGCCTGGCGGCCGTCGTGCAGGCCGTAGCGGCGCCGGATCACGTCCGCCGACCGCGGGTCGAGCTGGTCGACCAGGCTGAACAGGCCCGAGCGGTCCGACGCGTCGGCGACCAGCTGGTCCGGGCCCGGCGCGGTCTCGGCCGCGATCAGGTCGCCCAGTGAGGTCTCACCCTCGTCGTCGATCGGGTTGTCCAGGCTGATGTGGTCCCGGCCGATCCGGATCAGGTCGGTGACCCGCTCGACCTCCAGGTCCAGCTCCGCCGCGATCTCCTCGATCTCCGGCTCCCGCCCGAGCTTGCGCTCCAGCGTGCGCCGGGCGGAACCGATCTGGTTCAGCTGCTCCACCACGTGCACCGGCAGCCGGACCACCCGGGCCTGCTGCGCGATCCCGCGCGTGATGGCCTGACGCACCCACCAGGTGGCATACGTCGAGAACTTGAATCCCTTGCGGTAGTCGAACTTCTCCACCGCGCGGATCAGGCCCGTGTTGCCTTCCTGGACCAGGTCCAGGAGCGGCATCTGGGACCGTCCGTAGCGGCGGGCGATCGACACCACCAGTCGGAGGTTGGCGGTCACGAACCGCTGCTGCGCGCGCTGGCCCTCTTCAGCCAGCCACTGCAGCTCTTCCTCCGTCGCATATTTGGGCGCTCCGCCCTTCTTGCGTCCAACCCGCCCCTCGGCCAGCAGTTGCTCCGCCAGGAGCCCTGCCTCGACCGTCTCAGCGAGCTCGACCTCTTCTTCTGCGGTCAGCAAAGGGGTGCGAGCGATCTCTTCCAGGTAGAGACCGACGCTGTCCTTGCCGTCGATTCCGTCGTCCGTTGACCGGACGCGAGCCATGCGAGCCACCGAAACTCCCTTCGTCGTTACATGGAGAGCAACGCTCGAGTGAGGTTCAAGATTCCATGATGAGTGTGTAAACAGCCTGAACGTTCCCTGAGATTTCCCGGCACCGTTCCTCATCCGACACCACATCGGGAATCCCGCGAGCGGACCGATTCTGCGCGCGTAAACCGCTTAGCGTGCAGAATTGCTTGATCTACTGGGTTTCCGGTCTTTGGACGCCTTCGCACACGACGCGGTTGACGCCAGGCGACCGTTGTCCTGTCAGCGATGCGGCCGCCCGGATGTGTTGCAGCACACACCATCACGGCAACCTCACACTCTGGAACAACGTTTCAGGTACCCGCCGTCTTCCCGGGGAAACGACCAGGCCACGGCAGGGGCGGGCCCTGCGGTTCAACGCGCCGTCGGCCGGGCTGGCCGCGAGCGGGTTCTGGTCAGCACCGGCATCACCGACCGCATCGCGAACCGGGAGACAACGCCGGCATTCCTGGCTGATCCGTGCCGGAACGAACTCCGGGTTAGACGACACGGACGTCGACCCCGGCCGGCAGCCGACGGGCATATTCGTGGATCAGCTGAATCTTCGCGAGCTTGCTGGTGGAATTGCCCAGCGGCCGTTGCTGCGGCTCCGCCAAGGGCCTCAGGTGTCGCCAAACCGGGCCGGGGACCATCTCCACTAGGACCCGCAGTACGACGGTGGCCCGGATCCGTGGACCCGGGCCACCTCGAGCTCAGACCAGGCCGAGCACGTCCAGCTCCCAGGCCAGGGTGAACGCGATCTCCCGCCACGCGTCGTACCGGCCGCTGCGGCCGCCGTGGCCGGCCTCCATCTCGGTCTTCAGCAGGACGTCGACCTCACCGGCCGCGGTGGCTCGCAGCTTCGCCACCCACTTGGCCGGCTCGACGAAGAAGACGCGGGTGTCGTTCAGGCTGGTGATCGCCAGGATCCGCGGATACTGCTGGGCGCTCACGTTCTCGTACGGCGAGTAGGACTTCATGTACCGGTAGACCTCGGGGTCCTCCAGTGGGTTGCCCCACTCCTCCCACTCGATCACCGTCAACGGCAGCGAGGGGTCGAGGATCGTGGTCAGCGCGTCCACGAACGGCACCTCGGCCACGACTCCACCGAAGGCGTGCGGGGCGAGGTTCGCGACCGCGCCCATCAGCAGGCCGCCCGCGCTGCCGCCCTGCGCGACGATCCGCTCCGGCCGGGTCCAGCCTTCCTTGACCAGGTGCTCGGCGGCCGCGATGAAGTCCGTGAAGGTGTTCCGCTTGGTCAACGTCTTGCCGTTGTCGTACCACTGCCGGCCGAGCTCGCCACCGCCGCGGACGTGGGCGATCGCGAAGACCACACCCCGGTCCAGCAGCGACAGCCGCGGGATCGAGAACCACGGGTCCATCGAGCTCTCGTACGAGCCGTACCCGTAGAGCACGACCGGCGCGTTCCCGTCCTTGGCGACGTCCTTGCGCGCGACCATCGAGATCGGCACCTGCGTCCCGTCCGGCGCCGTGGCCCACTCCCGGTACTGCGTGTACGCGCTGAGGTCGACGCCACCGAGGACGGGCTGCTGCTTGAGCAACCGGCGTTCCCCGCTGACCACGTCCACGTCGTACGTCGTGCTGGGTGTCACGAGCGAGGTGTAGCCGAACCGGTACCGGGTGTCCTGCCACTCGTCGTTGCGGCCGGGGGAGACCGTGTAGATCGGCTCGTCGAACGTGAGCACCTCGGGCGACCCGAAGGAGCCGTCCTCGCGGCGCATGATCGCCAGCTCGGTGAGGGCGTCGCGCCGGCGGCAGAGGATCACGTGGTTCGCGAAGGCGTCCACACCGAGCAGCCGGCTCGAGTCGTCGCCCTGGATCAAAGTGGACCAGTCGCCGGGGGAGTCCAGTGAGGCGGTCGCGAGGGAGAAGTTCGCCGCGTCCGCGTTGTGCACGATCAGCAGTTGGTCGCCCGCGTGCTCGACGTCGTACTCGACGCCCTCACGCCGCGGCGCGACCACGACGGGCTCGCCGGTCGGGTCCTGCGCGTCGAGCAGCCAGACCTCACTCGTGAGCTTGCTGCCGAGGCTGATCTGGATGGCCTGCTCGTTCCTGGTCAGGTCGACGCCGACCCAGAAGCGCTCGTCCGACTCCTCCATCACGAGCACGTCTTCGGTCTGCCCCAGGGTGTGCCGCCAGACCTGGTACGGCCGCCACGCATCGTCCACCTTCGTGTAGAAGATGGTCGAACCATCGGCGGACCAGGCCGAGCCGTAGTGCACCTCGGGGAGCTCGTCCGGCAGCAGCTCGCCGGTCGAAAGGTCCTTGATCCGCAGGGTGAACCGCTCGTCGCCGGTCAGGTCGGTGGAGTAGGCGAGCAGCCGGCCGTCGGGGGCGACGTCGACCGTGCCCAGCGAGAAGAACTCCGAATCACCGGCGACCTCGTTGCCGTCGAGCAGCACCTCCTCGCCGGGGATCTGGCCGTCGGTCGCGGGCGGTTCGTCGCCGTCCACCTTGACCCGGCAACTGATCGCGTACTGCTTCCCCTCGACGGTGCGGGTGTAGTACCAGTACCCGCCACGCCTGGCCGGAACGCTCAGGTCGGTCTGCAGGGTGCGGTCGGAGACCTCCTGAAAGATTGCCTGACGCAACGATTCCAGGTGGGCCGTGCGCGCCTGCGTGTACTCGTTCTCGGACCGCAGGTAGCCCAGGACCTCTTCGTCGGTCTTGTCCCGCAACCACTCGTAGTCATCGACGAACACATCCCCGTGATGACTACGTTCGATCGGTTTACGGTCAGCGACAGGAGGCTTCAACTCGGACATGCGAGCGACATTACAGCGTCAGCCGGGAGCGCTCACTCCGATTCCCGGCGCGCTCATTTCAGATCGCGTACGTCGCGACGACGGGCGCGTGGTCACTCCACCGTTCGGCGTAGGTCGGGGCCCGATCGACCACGCAACCGGCGGCGGTTCGGGCCAGTTCGGGGGAGGCGATCTGGTAGTCGATCCGCCAGCCCGCATCGTTGTCGAAGGCCTTGCCACGCCACGACCACCAGGAGTACGGCCCGGGTCCCTCGCCACCGAACCGGCGGCCGAGATCCACCCAGCCGGACTCGAACAGGCTGTCCAGCCAGGCTCGTTCCTCCGGCAGGAACCCGCTCTTCTTCCGGTTCGCCTTCCAGGCCTTCAGGTCGACCTCGCGGTGCGCGATGTTGAGGTCGCCGCACATCAGCACGTGGCGGCCGTCCGCTCGCAGGCCGGTCAGACGCTTGCTGATCGCGTCCAGGAACGCGTACTTCTCGGCCTGCCGCGGGGGTGTCTCGAACTCGCCCGTGAACACGTAGGTGCTGATCGCGGTAAGCGTCGATCCGTCGTCAAGCACCACGTCCGCCTCGACCCAACGGCCGCACCCGGCGAACCGCTCCGGCCCGATGTCCCGGGTCTCCGCCTTGATCGGCCGGCGGCTCGCCACGGCGACACCCGCGCGGCCCTTGCTGCCGTCGATCACGGGCTCGGCATGGGCGAGGTGCCAGTCGCCGCCGAGGTGGTCCCGCAAGACCTCATCTGTCGCGCGAACCTCCTGCATCAGCAGCAGATCAGGGTCCGTCGTCTCCAGCCAGGCCGCCATGCCGCGACGGTAGGCAGCCCGGACCCCGTTGACATTGACGGTCGCAACCTTCAGCACGCGAGAGACCCTAGCCTGCCGATCGAGTGGTGCTGAGGATGGCGTCGAGCGAGCCCTCGCAGAGCCGTTCGAGCTCAGCCGGCGAGATCGTGGGGTTGTCGATCCAGGCGAGCAGCGTCTGCTCGACGTATCCCTGCCAGCCGTGGCAGGCGAGTTCCACTGTCGGTGTCGTGGCAATTCCCTGCTGGGCGACCGCCTGGATCACCCAGCGGCTGAAGACCTGCCGCAGCTCGGAGTGGAGAGCCCGTACTGCGGGGTCACCGGCCGCCGACATCAACAGCGTGGCGCGGTAGAGCTGCGGGGCTTCCAGCACGGCCCGGACGAACGCCCTGATCCCGCTGCGGAGTTGCTCGGCCGGAGGCAGCGACAGATCCGGCGCGGTCCGCTGCATCACCTCGGCTGCCGCTTCCTCGATCACGGCGTACTGGAACTTTTTCTTCGAGCCGAAGTAGTGGAACAGGAGTGCGGGGGACACGCCGGCCTCCGCGGCGACCTGCTCCACTGTCAGCTCGCGGTGTGGATCCGCCTCGAGTACTCGCCGGGCCGCCAGCAGGATCTGCGAGCGCCGTTCCTCCGGCCGCAACCGTGGAGAGCGCTCCCCGGATCGCCGCGCGGTTCCGTCGTCCGGGCGGAGCGACGGTGACGAGGTGTGGGTCATAGCGACAGTCTATTGAGTAAATGCTCAATAGACACTTACTGTTGAGTACCCACTCAACAAGTCGGAGGTCAGGATGGCCGGCAAGGTCGTACTCATCACAGGCGCGTCCCGGGGGATCGGCGCGGCCGTCGCCCGCCGCCTGGCAAGCGAGGGCGCGACGCTGGCGTTGGTCGGCCTCGAACCGGCTGAACTGAAGAAGGTGGCCGAGGACTGCGGTCCCGATGCCGGCTGGTGGGAGGCGGACGTCACCGACCTCGAGTCGTTGCGCACCGCTGTCGAAGCGGTGGCCGAGCGCTACGGCCGGATCGACGTGGTCGTGGCGAACGCCGGCATCGCGGCGCCCGGCTTCACCCGGAGCATGGACCCGGCCGTGTGGGAGCGCGTTCTCGACGTCGACCTGTACGGCGTCTGGCGGACGGTGCGCCTGACTCTGCCGTATCTACTGGAGACCAAGGGATACCTGCTGCTGGTCTCCTCGTTGGCCGCGATCGTCCACATCCCGGGCCTGGCGGCGTACAACGTGGCCAAGGCCGGAGTAGAGGCCATGGGCAACAGCCTCCGCTCGGAGTTGAAGCACCTCGGCGTGGATGTCGGGGTCGCACACCTGACGTTCGTCGACACCGACATGGTGCGCGGGGTGGATGAGCACCCGGTGTTCGGCCGGGTCCGGACCGGGATCCCGCTGGCCGGCCGGGTGTACCCACTCGAGCTAGCGGTCGAGAAATTCACCCAGGGCATCAGGAAGCGCTCTCGTGTGATCCACGTGCCCGGCTGGATCGGCCCGCTGAAGATGTTCCGCGCGCTGATCCCGCACGTGGTCGAACTGGGCGCGCGCCTCAGCGTCCCGAAGGCGGACCGCGCCGCCCTGGCCGACATCCAAGCCCGCGGCGTCGCCGAGTCCTCCCGCGCGTCAGGCGCCGGCGGCCGCGCCGACTCCGAGAAGGCCCCCCGGCTATGACCATCAGCGACACTCCTCCTACCGGCCACGAGCGCGAGCGGGATCGGCCGTACGACGTTGTCCTGCTCGGCGCGACCGGTTTCACCGGCGCACTCACGGCCGAGTATCTGGCCAAGCACGCGCCGCCTGAGCTGAAGTGGGCTCTGGCCGGCCGCAATCGCGCGAAGCTGGAGGCAGTCCGCTCCGACCTCGGCGTCGACGTCGAACTCGTGCTGGCGGACGTGGAAGACCCGGAAACGCTGAGAGCGCTCGCCGAGTCCACCCGCATCGTAGTCACCACGGTGGGGCCATACATCCGGTACGGCGAACCGCTCGTCGCCGCCTGCGCGGAAGCCGGCACGGACTATCTGGACCTGACCGGTGAGCCAGAGTTCGTGGATCGCATGTACGTCGCGTATCACGAGCAGGCGGTGGAGACCGGCGCCCGGATCATCCACTGCTGCGGCTTCGACTCCATCCCCTACGACCTCGGTGTCCAGTACACCGTCGAGCAACTGCCCGATCGAGTCCCGATCCAGGTGGAGGGTCTGGTCCGTGCAGGCGGCAAACCGTCGGGCGGAACCTTCCACACCGCGATCACCGCCTTCTCCCGCGGCAAGCAGAACCTCGATGCCCACCGGGCCAGGCGACGGGCGCAGCCGCGTCCCGAGGGCCGGTCGGCCAAGGCCGTGACAGGCAGGATTCACCGCTCCCAGGGCTTCTGGGCTGTTCCGCTGCCGACGGTCGACCCGCAGATCGTCGCGCACTCGGCCTCGCTCCTCGAGAACTATGGTCCGGACTTCCGCTACTCGCACTACGCGGCAGTCAAGCAGTTGCCGATGGTTGCCGGAGGCATCGCAGGTGTTGGCCTGCTCGTGCTCGCCGCACAGATCCCGCCCGCCCGGACCGCCTTGCTGAGCAGGATCAAGCTCGGCGACGGTCCGACTCCGGAGCGCCGGGCCAAGTCGTGGTTCAAGGTCCGCTTCGTCGGTACGGGCGGCGGCAAGCGCGTCGTCACCGAGGTCGCCGGTGGGGATCCGGGGTACGACGAGACCGCGAAGATGCTGGGCGAGAGCGCGCTCTGTCTGGCTCTCGACGATCTCCCGAAGACCGCCGGCCAGACCACCACCGCAGCGGCGATGGGCCCAGCTCTGCGCCAGCGCCTGATCGAGGCAGGCATGACCTTCCGCGTCATCGCCACCGAGGACTACTGACACCGTGCGCCGGGTGAGATCGCCGGATGGAACCCGGATAGCGCTCTACGAGTACGGCTCGGCGGAGGCGCCCGTCCTCGTCTGCGTGCACGGCTACCCGGACAACGCCACCTTGTGGGAGCCCGTGGCGGCGAAGCTGGCAAACCACTTTCGCGTGATTACGTACGACGTACGCGGGGCTGGGAACTCGGACCACCCGCGCGGCCGAGCGGCGTACAAGCTGGAAAGGCTCGAAGAGGACTTCCTTGCAGTGCTGGACGAGGTGGCCCCGGATCAGCCCGTGCAGTTGCTGGCGCACGACTGGGGGTCGATCCAGTCCTGGCATTTCGTGACGAGTGAGCAATTGCAGGGGCGGATCGCGTCGTTCGTTTCGATCTCGGGACCTTCGCTGGATCACGCGGGCTACTTTCTCCGCAGTAGGCGTCGGCCGGGGGAGTTGGCGAAGCAGTTGCTGCACTCCTGGTACGTCTTCTACTTCCAGCTGCCGTGGCTCCCCGAACGAGGTTGGCGGAAAGGGTGGGCGCACGGCGTCTTCGGAAGGCTCGAGCGGAGTGCCGGTGGCAGCGTGCCAGATCCGGGGGAGCGCTCTCTGGCGGACTTCGTGAACGGCCTCAACCTGTACCGCGCGAACGTGGTCCCGAGGTTGTTGCGACCCGAGCCCCGGCGGACCGGCGTACCAGTGCTGGCGGTGTCGCCGGACGCCGACGCGTTCGTGACGACGCCGCTGCAGACCGACGTCGCGCGTTGGGCCCCGAACCTCAGCGTGCAAGTGATCAGGGGAGGCCACTGGTTGCCCCGGAATGATCCCGGACTGGTCGCCGGATTGACCCTCGAGCACACCCGCCGAGTGGCAGGCTGGCAGGCATGAGAACGATTCTGAACCTGATCTGGCTGGTGCTCGCCGGCTTCTGGCTCGCGCTGGGCTACATCGCCGCGGGGATCATCTGCTGCATCCTGATCATCACCATCCCGTTCGGCATCGCTGCGTTCCGGATCGCGGGATACGCTCTCTGGCCGTTCGGTCGGACCATAGTCGACCGACGCGGGGCGGGTGCCGGCTCGGTGATCGGCAATGTGGTCTGGCTGATCTTCGCGGGCTGGTGGCTGGCGCTCGGGCACCTGGTCACTGGGATCGCTCTGTGTGTGACCATCATCGGGATCCCACTCGGCCTGGCGAACTTCAAGCTGATCCCGGTCTCGCTGCTGCCGCTGGGCAAGGAGATCGTCTCCACCGACGAGGCCTTCGGCACCCGGTGAGGTCGCTGACGGTTCTCGGCTCGTGCGGTGCGTGGCCCGAGCCCGGCCGCGCGTGCGTCGGTTTCCTGCTCGAGTACGACGGGTTCAAGGTCGTGCTGGACCTCGGCTACGCAGCTCTTCCGCAACTGCTGAAGCACTGCCCGGAAGGTGCGGTCGACGCGGTTGTCGTCACGCACCAACACCCGGACCACTGCGTCGATGTGAGCGCCCTCGCGCGAGTGCGCTACTTCCTCGCGCGGGAGGCGCCACCGATCCCATTGTTGTGCCCGCCAGGCGTTGTCGACGTACTACGGGCCCTCGAGCCGCGGCCTGATCCCGCGACCGTGTTCGAGGTCCGGGATCTCGCCGCTGCCGAGGAGATCGGGCCGTTCCGGCTGGAGACCGCGCTCTTGCCGCACTACGTCACCAACCTGGGCGTGCGGCTGAGTGCCCCTGGCGTCACGATCGCCTACACCGGCGACAGCGGCCCGTCGCCCGACTTGCAGGCCTTGGCCCAGGACGCTGACCTGTACATCTCGGACGCCACTCTGCAGGGCGCGTCGCCGGCGACGACTCCGCGCTACGTGATGACCGCGACCGAGGCCGCCGTCGGCGCCGCCGGAGCGAAGCGGTTGTTGCTGACCCATTTCTGGCCCGGCTCAGATCGCGCTCTCTCGGTTTCCGAGGCTCAGCGGTTCTTCACCGGCGAGGTCATCGCAGCCGAAGAAGGCCTCGTCCTCAGCCTCTGACCTGGCCTCATCCCTTCGGCCGGCTCTCCCCAGCCTCGGCCCTAACCTCGGCTCCAGCCTCAACCCTCAACCTCAGCCCTCGACCTCGGCCGTGTTGCCAGTTGCCGGCGCCAGCCGCGCGTGCCGGAACTGCGAGCGATGCAGCAGGATCGCCTGAACCACCATCCCGGCGACACCGATCCACAACGCCCACCGATGCCCGAGATGGTCCGCGAGGAGGCCACCGATCGGCGCGCCGATTACGATCGCGGCCCGGTTCAGCGAGCGCATGGTCGCGTTCATCCGCCCGAGCAGGCGGGCCGGGGTGATCGACTGCCGGTAGCCCATCTCGATCGGGCTGTCGAGGCCGATCGAAAGACCGAACATCAGTTGCCCGATGCACAGCAACACCACACCGGCCGTACCGCTGCCGGCGAGCGGCATCAGGAGATAGCCGATCGGCGTGAGCCAGCGGCACGCGATGATCGCCGGCCCGACCCCGAGACGCCGCCCGAACCACCCGGACCCGGTTGCCCCGAACACCGAGCCAACCCCGCTGCAGGCGTAGGTGATGCCGAGCAGGAACGCGCTGAAGTGCAAGGTGTCGAGCACATAGAGCACGTAGACCGTGGTGATCATGCCCTGGAAGACGAACCACAGGTGCGAGGTTGCGGCGAGCGGTCCGAGCGTGCTGCTGCGATATACCCAGGTCAGCCCCTCGCGGATCTCCCGGCGCAGGTGCCGCGGCTGATCGTTGCTCCGGGCAACCTCGGGCGTCAGCGGCCGGACCGTCGCCAGCAGGATCCCGGAGATCAGATAGGACACAGCGTCGACGAGGATCGCGACCGGTGCACCGAGCAGCTTGATCAACGCACCCGCCAACACCGGACCGCCGGTCTGCGCGACCGCGCTGCTCTGCTCGAGCCTCGCGTACGCCGGCGTCAGCTGGTGACTCGGCACCAGTGAAGGCGGGAACGACTGGTGTGCCGCGTCATAGGCCAGCGACAAGATCCCGAAGACCAGTACGACCCCTATCAGCAGCGGTAGCGAGAGAACATCGAGAGCGGCAGAGAGCGGTATCAGGCCGAGAACGACAGCCCGGGCAAGATCCGCTCCGACCAGGAGCGGCTGCCGCCGATGCCGATCGACGTACACGCCGGCAAGCAGTCCGAACAGTAGGTAAGGCAACCATCGAGCCGCATTGAGGATCCCCACCTCCGTCCCGCTGGCGCCCAAGGTGACAACGGCAACAATCTGCAACGCCAGGCCCGTGACCGATGAACCCACCATCGAAACGGCGTCCGCAATCCAGAACCGAACATACGCGGGATACCTCAGCAACCGCGGCTGCTCGCTCATCCGCCGACCCTACCGAACCCGCCGCCTCCGCGGCTCCGTGACGGTAGTCGCTCGCGGGCGAGATGACCCCGCGGCTTTGGGCACGGACCAATCGCACTGACGCCGATACTGGCGACTGGCCCGTGCGCAAAGGCCGCGGGGGCGGTCCTGTGCGACTCACAAGCCGACGGCCTATGAGTTGGCTCTTCGGAAGGGTCAGCTCTTCGTTGCTTCGGCGACGACCTTACGGACGTAGTCGATGTTGCCGCAGTCCGCCTCGATCAACCGCTCGCGCTCGGCACCGAAGTCGGCCCCTAGTCGGGCGCGCTCCTCGTCGCTGAAGTTCGTACGGGCCGGATTGAGCACGTCCCGTTCTTCCTCGTCCAGGTGATGGGAGAGCGCCTCGGAGAGTTCGTGCTCCTTCTCGTCGAAATCCTCGGACCGGGTGTCCTCGACTTCCATCAGCGCGAGCAGCGCCGCGTTGCCCTCGTCGTGCTCATGCTCGGAGTGCTCGACCTCTTCGTCGTCGATCGCGTTCTTGTTCCGCAGCGTCGGGTAGACCTTCGACTCCTCGGCCTCCGCATGCGCGATCAGCACGGTCGCCAGATCTGCCAGCACCGCAGGGCGATCACTTCGCACATCGCGAAGCTCATGCAACGCCTCTTCGAACCACCGGTGGTCGGCAAGGATGATCTCGACGACATCGCCATCGGTGTGCTGCAGGATCTTCGGCATCCGTTTCCTCCAATATCGAGCTCCGACCTGCCAGTACCCGACCCACCCCCTCCCATGCGCCCCCTCGCCGACGGTGACCGAGCCCCGCAGCCCGCCCCGACGCCGCCGTGACCAGCATGGTGCCGCCCCTTCGTGATGGAGCCAGTCGGGATTCCCGCGGGGGACGGTGCGCAGTCGCGCGGCAGGTTCGCCTCAGCCGCAGGCGGATGCCCCATCCTTGTGAACTGCTCACCTTCGCCACGGCCCAGCTGCCTTGCACTGCTCACCCTGGCCACGGCCCAGCTGCCTTGTGGACTGCTCACCTTGGCCACGGCCCAGCTGCCTTGTGGACTGCTCACCTTGGCCACGGCCCAACAGTCTCCCGGACCGCGGACAAGGTGAACCGCGCAATTAGGCCGGGCACAAGCTGCGGGATGCGCATTTGGGCCGGCACAAGCTAAACCGCGTAATTGGGCCGGGCACAAGCTGGGCGGCGCAATTGGGCCGCGTACAAGGTGGGCCGCGTACAGGTTCGCATCCCGGGCCGATTCCGGGGTCCGGCGTGGGGATCCGGGTGTACCGACCGACAGGAAGTGGTCGCGGGGTCGGGCCACCGCCATGGCCGCGCACCGCTGGCAGCACCGGTACGCCGATCCGGCCCAGCGACCACTTCCTGTTCGTCGGTACGCCGAACGCGCGACCACGCCACCAATCGCCCGACGCGGCTGAGTCCGCCAGGTCCGATGCCGGGTTCTTCGACCGATAGCGGCTTCGAAAGGCGCCAGCCGACCAAAAGGCCGCCAGCCGACCAAGGACCCGCCAGCCGACCAGAGATCAGAGATCCGTCAGCCGACCGAAGGGCCGCCAGCCGACCAGAGATCCGCCAGCCGACCAAAAGGCCGCCAGCCGACCAAGGACCCGCCAGCCGACCAGAGATCAGAGATCCGTCAGCCGACCGAAGGGCCGCCAGCCGACCAGAGATCCGTCAGCCGACCGAAGGGCCGCCAGCCGACCAGAGATTCGCCAGGCGACCAAAGGGCCGCCAGCCAACCAAGGGCCCCCAGCCGACCAGAGATCCGTCAGCCGAAGAGATCCGCCAGCCGGTCGCTTCGAAGGGGGAGTTGGCGGGATAGCCTGCGGCGGTGGGGAATGACCGTGCGCTTGTTCGACGTCCTAGTCCGCTTCTCGCCGACGGGCTGATCACGCATATCGAGCGGGTTCCGGTGGATGTGAGGCTCGCCGAGCGGCAGTGGCAGCAGTACGTCGACGCGTTGCGGGCGGCCGGCTGGTCTGTGGTGGAGGTACCGGAGATCGACGAGTGTCCTGACGGGGTTTTCATCGAGGACACGATGGTGGTGTATCGCGATCAGCGGTCCGATTCCATCGGCGCGAACCCAGCTCCGGTTGCCGTCATCGCCCGCTCCGGCGCCGACGAACGCCGCCCGGAGGCAGCCGAGGCGGAACGAGCCGTCGCCGCGCAGGGATACCGCATCGAGCGGATCAACGAGCCGGGCACGCTCGACGGCGGCGACGTGCTGAAGATCGGATCCACGGTGTACGTCGGGCTCGGCGGCCGCACGAACCAGGCGGGGATCGACCAGTTGCGCGGACACCTGGAACCACTCGGGGCCAACGTCATCGCAGTACCGGTGAGCAAGGTCCTTCATCTGAAGTCGGCGGTGACGGCGCTGCCGGACGGGACGGTGATCGGGTACGAGCCGCTCGTCGACGACCCGGCCGCGTTCAAGTCCTATCTCGCAGTGCCGGAGGAAGCCGGTTCGCATGTCGTGTTGCTGGGGGAGGACCGCCTGCTGATGGCAGCGTCCGCGCCCAAGTCGGCCGAACTCTTCTGCGAGCTCGGCTATACACCGGTAGTCGTCGACATCAGCGAATTCGAGAAGCTCGAAGGCTGCGTCACCTGCCTGTCAGTCCGCCTCCGCACCTGACTCACCCCCGCGCGACCCCGATGCTCTCCGCGGCCCCGCTCGGGTGAGCCGCCTCTGTACTCCGGGCCGCCTGGGCGTCTTCCGCATCCTCAGTCGTTTCGGCATCCTCGGCCGGCTCGGCTTGGTGGAGGAGCTTGGTGAGGTCGGGGTCGTCGACAGCGAAGGTGCGGACTGGGCCGGGACTGGTTGAGGCGGCGGTTTCGAAGCGGACGGTGACGCGGCCACGGCCGGAGCCCCAGACCCAGCCATCGCCGTACTGCGGGTGGGTGACGTCCTGGCCCGGGTAGTACCCGACCTGGCGGTCGCGTGGGCGTTCGGGGAGCTCGACCAGGTCGATCGGGGTGTCCTCGGTCTCGCTCTCGGTGAAGAGGTCGTCCTGGATCCAGTCGGCCAGCGAGGAAACACCGACGCCGAGCAGCCGGATACCGCCGGAGATGTCGCTGTCGTCGAGCAAGCGCCGCGCGACCCGGGCGATCACTCGCGGGTCGTCGGTCGGACCGGCAAGTGTCGACGACCGGGTGTGGGTGGTGAAGTCGTGCATCCGGGTCTTGACCGTCACGGTCCGGCCGGACAGTTGCGCCTTCTGCAACCGCTCGGAGACCCGGTGAGCCATCCGGTCACCGATTGCCGAAAGCAAGGATCGGTCGATGATGTCGGTCTCGAACGTGTCCTCGACACTGACCGACTTCGTCTCGCGGTCACTGACCACCGGCCGATCGTCCGAGGCGGTCGCCAGCCTGAACAAGCTGGTGCCGTGCGCCGAGCCGACCTGCCGGACCAGCTCCTCCTCGTCGAGTTGCTGCAGGTCGGCGACCGTCCGGACACCGGCCATGCTGAGGCGCTGCGCGGTCGCGGGACCGACGCCTGGGATGACGGTGACTTGCATGGGCGCGAGGAACTCCGCCTCGGTCCCCGCCGGGACCACGACGACGCCGTTGGGCTTGTCGAGGTCGCTCGCGATCTTCGCGATCAGCTTGGACGTGCCCGCGCCCACCGAGGCGGTCAGCCCGCCGCTGGCCTCCTCGATCGCCGCTTTCAGGTCCTCCGCGATGGCGGTGACGTCCTCGACCGTCAGACCGCTCAACCCGGCGGCCGACAGATCCACGAACGCCTCGTCAAGCGAGAGTGGCTCGACCAACGGCGACAAGGCCCGCATCTGTGCCATCACCGCCTGGCTCGTCAGCCGGTAGATCTCGAACCGAGGACCCAGGTATGCCGCGTGCGGACACCGCGAGCGCGCCTCAGCCGTGGACATAGCCGAGCGCACTCCATACTTCCGGGCTTCGTACGACGCGGTGGACACGACGCCGCGCAAGCCGATCCCACCCACGACGACAGGCTTACCGCGGAGGGAGGGCTTGTCCCGCTGCTCGACCGCCGCGAAGAACGCGTCCAGGTCGACATGCAGAATCGATGGATCAGTGCGCACTGCCCCAGTCTCCCTGCTAGCACCGACAATTCCAGCACCGGCAACGGAGCCGTGACAGGCGTGACAGGCGTGACAGGCGTGACAGGATCGACGGCATGGCGAGCTTCCCGACGCGGTGGGACGACGGCACCACCCAGGACGGACCCGAGCACCAGCTCCACTGGTACGACGAGCGCACGGCGATCATCCGGCAGGCGCTCCGGACGAACTTCGAAGGACCGTTCAGCTATCTGCTGCTCGGCTCAGAACGCGCTCTCCTGCTCGACACCGGCACCGGCGACGCGGACCTCCGCAAGGTCGTCGATGAGCTGCTGGCGGGCCGCGACCTCGCCTTGATCGTCGCCCACACGCACGGCCACGGCGACCACATCGGCGGCGACTCCCAGTTCGAGCAGGTGGTCGGCACGTCGGCCGCGGAGGTTGCCGAGTACTTCGGTATCACCGCCTGGCCGGACGAGATCGTCGAGCTGGACCTCGGAGAGCGCGTTCTCGACCTGATCCCGATCCCCGGCCACGAGGGCTCCGATCTCGCGTTCTACGACCGTACGACGCGGCTGCTGCTGACGGGTGACTCGTTGTACCCAGGCCGGCTGTACGTCCCCGACTGGACCGCCTTCCGCGCCAGCATCCGGCGGCTCGCGGACTTCGTTGCCGCGGGCAATCCCGTCTCCTGGCTGCTCGGCGCGCACATCGAACTGACGAACGAGCCCGGCGTGGATTTCGCGATGGGCGCCGACGTCCACCCCGACGAACACCCTCTGCAGCTCGAGCCGGCCGTACTCGGAGAACTCCAGGAAGCGCTCTCGGAGGCCGGACCCTCGCCCCACCGGATCGTCCGGGACAAGTTCATCGTCTCCCCCCGTTGAACACCCGCACTGCGCCATCCCGCGTGTGGCCGCCTGAGCGAGGACCCGCCCGGGAGCGGTTCGGAGTACCAGTTCGTGACCTTCGGGGCGACACAGGTCACACGCGGGGCAGGGTTCAGGCAGACTGAGGCCAGGTACCGGCAGGGAGAGCGCACCACAGGACAAAACCACTGTTCGACAGGGAGGCGCAGATGGGCGAGGAAGTCGACCGGGTCGAGTTCACCCGGGCGGATCGGACCGCGTTCCGCAATCAGGTCCATCGCAACCTGGACGCGTTCGCCCGGATGCTGCGAGAGTCGCGCTTCGAGGCCGAGCGGCCGATGACCGGGATCGAGATCGAGCTGAACCTGGTCGACGAGAAGTGTGATCCGGCGTTCAAGAACGCCGAGGTGCTGAGTGCGATCGAGGACGACGCGTTCCAGACCGAGCTCGGCCGGTTCAACATCGAGATCAACGTGCCACCCGGCCAGATCGACGGCACCGGCCTGGAGAAGATGGAGCAGTCGATCCGGGCCAGCCTGAACGCGGCGGACGCGAAGGCGTCGCGAACCGGCTCGTCGATGGTGACGATCGGCATCCTGCCCACCTTGATGACAGAGCACATCTCTCGCGAGGCGATCAGCGCCAACCCGCGGTACACGCTGTTGAACGACCAGGTGTTCCAGGCTCGCGGCGAGGACGTGCAGATCGCCATCGACGGCATCGAGCGGCTGCAGGTCACCGCGGACAGCATCGTGCCGGAGGCCGCCTGTACGTCGACGCAGTTCCACCTGCAGGTGACCCCGGAGGCGTTCCCGCGGTACTGGAACGCGGCGCAGGCGATCTCCGGCGTGCAACTCGCGATCGGTGCGAACTCGCCGTTCCTGTTCGGCAAGGAGCTGATGCGGGAGACCCGGATCGCGTTGTTCGAGCAGGCCGCCGACACCCGCACCCATGAGCTGAAGACCCAGGGCGTCCGGCCCCGCGTGTGGTTCGGCGAACGCTGGATCACCTCGATCTTCGACCTGTTCGAGGAGAACTCGCGCTACTACCCGGCCTTGTTGCCGGTCACTTCCGACGAGGACCCGATCGTCGTTCTCGACCGAGGCGATACCCCAGCACTTTCGGAGCTTCGCCTGCACAACGGGACGATCTATCGCTGGAACCGCCCCGTCTACGACGTCGTCCGGGACAAGCCGCACCTGCGGGTGGAGAACCGGGTGCTGCCGGCCGGCCCGACCGTGGTCGACACGATGGCGAACGGCGCCTTCTACTTCGGCCTGGTGCGCACGCTCGCCGACGACGAGCGGCCGATCTGGTCGCAGATGTCGTTCAGCGCGGCCGAGGAGAACTTCCACGAAGCGGCCCGGCAGGGAATCGATGCCGAGGTTTTCTGGCCGGGAGTCGGGACGGCCCGCGCGACCGAGCTCGTACTCCGCCGGCTGTTGCCGATGGCATCGCGTGGTCTGGACTCGTGGGGAGTCGACGCCGAGGTGCGCGATCGGCTGCTGGGCATCATCGAACAGCGCTGCCTGACGAACCGCAACGGCGCTTCCTGGCAGGCGGATGAGTTCCACCGGCTGTATACCAAGGGATCCCACGGTCGCCGCGACGCGCTGCGCGGCATGCTGAGCCGCTACCGCGACCACATGCACGCGAACACCCCGGTGCACGAGTGGCCGGTCGATTAACCGAGTAAGCCGCCCACGTCGCAGCGCGAGACAACGTAGGACAACCCCTGAAGACGGGTCCGCCCCGGCAGAACCGGCAGCCCCTTGCCCTCGGCAACAGGACGGCAACCCCTGCGCCTGTTGGATCCACGCGTACGCCGCGCGCGCCCTCCCGTAGTACAGGTGACTCCGGCCCAGCCGGCGCAGTACTGGGGTCCGAGGCGGCCTGGTACTGGCGGTTCGGGCGGCCGGGGCAGGCGTAGTACAGGCGGTTCGAGCAGCCGAGCGTGAGACGGCGGCAGGTGAGCCTGGCGCGTCGGCCGCGAACCCTGCAAAGGTGTGACCCCAAAACGGTTAGACAGTGTTCGCCGGGGTATGGAGTCGTGAACGCGGAGCGCGTGCTCGCCCTCGTGTTTCGGACACAACTGCCTCACGGTCGCGGTCGCGACACAGGTGGTGCTTTTCCACAGATGCCGAGGCGGGTTCAGGGCAGTATCGTTCGGAACGGGTCGACAGTGACACCCGGAGGTGAGGCAAGTCGATGACGACCATCGTCGTGGGTTATGTGCCGAAGCCCGAAGGGCGCGCAGCGCTCAGGCGGGCGGCAGAGGAGGCGAAGCTTCGCGACGCCAAACTGGTGGTGGTGAACTCACACCGGGGCGGACGCAGCTTCGACAGCGACGAGGCCGCGGTGAGTGATGCCGCGTTGACGGAGGTACGGGAGCAGCTCGACTCGACCGGCGTGCCCTACGAGGTGCGGCAGCTGGTGCGTGGACTCGATCCGGCGGAGGACCTGGTGGCCGTCGCCGAGCAGGTGCATGCGGAGTTCATCGTGATCGGCCTGCGGCGCAGGTCCCCGGTCGGCAAGCTCATCCTCGGCAGCAACGCCCAACGGGTGCTGCTCGACGCTCCGTGTCCGGTGTTGGCCGTGAAGGCCGAGGAAGGGGAGGACTGAGGTGACTTCGACACGCAGCAAGAAGCTGTGCCTCGCACAGCAGCCCGACGCGGACGAGATGTTGAGCAGAGACCCTTTTGCGCTCCTGGTCGGGATGCTGCTGGATCAGCAGATCCCGATGGAGCGGGCCTTCGCCGGCCCGGTGGCGATCGCGCAACGGATGGACGGACCGTTCGATCCGTCGACGGTGGCCGCCTACGACCCGGACGGTTTCGTCGAGGTGGTCGCCGGCCCGCCGGCCGTCCACCGGTTCCCGACCGCGATGGCGGCCCGGATCCAGACGCTGGCCAAACACCTCGACGAGGAGTACGGCGGTAACGCCTCGGCGGTCTGGTCCGATGTGAAGTCTGGGGACGACCTGCTGGCCAGGCTGTCCGCGCTGCCGGGGTTCGGTGCGCAGAAGGCGAAGATCTTCGTCGCGCTGCTCGGCAAGCAACTGAAGGTACGGCCGCGTGGCTGGCGGGAGGCATCCGAACCCTACGGTGAGGACGGCGCCTACAAGTCCGTCGCGGACGTGATCGACGTGGCGTCACTGGTGAAGGTGAGGCAGTTCAAGCAGGAGCAGAAGGTCGAGAAGCGCGTGGTGGCACGACCGATGCGGCAGACCAGGAATAGTTGAGCGCTGAAGGTGGCGGGGGTGCGGGGCCGGCGTCGGATACGTCGGCCCGGGCGCCGGGTACCGTTGCCGGACAGTGGTTCGACCAGATGCTGGCACGCCGTTCCGGGGGTCGCGCGGCGATCGGCCTTGGGCCGCAGATTACAATGTAGTGTTGCCGCCGCCTGACCAGCGAGCAGCGCACAGACATCGCACCGCAATCATGGCACCACCCGCACCATCCGCAACGCAGTACAGCTGTATCAGTAACCCTGCAGACTGCAATCGTCAGACGAGAGGTAATTCGTGTCGTCCAGCTCGTCCGAGAACCTTCCCGCCGAGTCCGTCCGGGCCGTGGCCGCGACCGCCCGGAGCACGGCTCCGAGGACCAGCGCCAGAGTGTCCGAGCCTGCCGCCAAGAAGGCGGCAGTGAAGAAGGCCGCCCCGGCGGCCCAGAAGGCTGTTGCGTCCACCAAGGAGGACGGTATTCCCGCGAAGAAGGCCGCCGTGAAGAAGGCGCCGGCGAAGAAGGCCGTGTCCGAGGCGGGGATCGCCATCGACCCCAAGACCGGCAAGCCGCGCGCTCTGGACGAGGTCGACGAGTCGGACTTCTCCGCCGAGGCGGTGAAGCCGCTGGAGAAGGAGCTCACCGAGGACCAGGGCTTCATCGTCTCCGAGGCCGACGAGACCGACGAGCCCGAGCAGCAGGTGATGGTCGCCGGTGCTACCGCCGACCCGGTCAAGGACTACCTGAAGCAGATCGGCAAGGTCCCGCTGCTGAACGCCGAGCAGGAGGTCGAGCTCGCCAAGCGGATCGAGGCCGGCCTGTTCGCCGAGGAGCAGATCGGCGACGAGGCGACCAAGCTGAAGGACAAGGTCAAGGACGAGTACGAGTGGATCTCGGAGGACGGCCGCCGGGCGAAGAACCACCTGCTCGAGGCCAACCTGCGACTGGTCGTCTCGCTCGCCAAGCGCTACACCGGCCGCGGCATGCTCTTCCTGGACCTGATCCAGGAGGGCAACCTCGGTCTGATCCGTGCGGTCGAGAAGTTCGACTACACCAAGGGCTACAAGTTCTCCACCTACGCGACCTGGTGGATCCGGCAGGCGATCACCCGCGCGATGGCCGACCAGGCCCGCACCATCCGGATTCCGGTGCACATGGTCGAGGTCATCAACAAGCTCGCCCGGGTGCAGCGCCAGATGCTGCAGGACCTCGGCCGTGAACCCACTCCGGAAGAGCTCGCCAAGGAGCTCGACATGACCCCGGAGAAGGTCATCGAGGTGCAGAAGTACGGCCGTGAGCCGATCTCCCTGCACACCCCGCTCGGCGAGGACGGCGACTCGGAGTTCGGCGACCTGATCGAGGACTCCGAGGCGATCGTGCCGGCCGAGGCCGTCTCGTTCACCCTGCTGCAGGAGCAACTCCACGCCGTACTGGACACATTGTCCGAGCGTGAGGCGGGTGTCGTCTCGATGCGCTTCGGCCTGACCGACGGTCAGCCGAAGACGCTGGACGAGATCGGCAAGGTCTACGGCGTGACCCGCGAGCGGATCCGCCAGATCGAGTCGAAGACGATGTCGAAGCTGCGACACCCGTCGCGGTCCCAGGTGCTGCGGGACTACCTCGACTGATGAGCTGTTGATGGGCCGATGATGGGCCGATGATGAGCAGGGCACTCGCCGGCGTCTGGACGCTGGCGATGCCTGCCGTCAGGCCGGACTCCGGCCTGCTGGCCGTCGCCGTACTCACGGCGGCGGCCGTTGTTTTTGCCCTGCTCCTGGTCTCGCAGCTAGCGACCACCCGACCGTCCTCGCCGCTGCTCGCCCGCGCCACCGCCCTGCGTGAACTCACCCGCAAGGCCGCGTATCTCCCGCTCCGCGATCCTGACGCCGCCGGCCGGCCGCGTCCACGAGCTCCCGGAATGTAGCCGGGCTGCCCTTCTTCGGCAGCGCGCGACTCATTCCTTCTCACCTCCGTGGAGCTCTGCCATGCCTTCTTTCCTCGACGTGCCCGTCAGCGGCGCGTATCACCTGGTCAACTGGATCGCCCTGACGATCCAGCCCCTCACCGGCCCGTACGCCGCGGCTGCGGCGATCGTGCTCTGTACGGTGGCCGTCCGCCTCGTCCTCCTGCCGCTCAGCGTTGCCGCCGCCCGCGGCGAGAAATCCCGTACTGCGCTGCTGCCACAGCTGAAGGAGATCACCGAGCGGCATCGCGACGACCCCGAACGGGTACGCCGTGAGGCTGCCGCGCTGCAGGCGGAGTCCGGCTCGGTGTTTGCCGGGTGTCTGCCCATGCTTGCCCAGCTGCCGTTCTTCTGGGTGATGTACCGGTTGTTCTCCACGGCTGTGGTGGCGGGTCAGTCGAACCAGCTCCTGGCCGGCACGTTGTTCGGCGCACCGCTCGGCCTGCACTGGCCGCTTCTCACCGCGACCCCGGCGTACCTCGGCCTCGCAGTACTGCTGGCGGTGGTCGCGTACTTCTCCGCGCGTCGGCAAGCCCGCCTGGTTGAGCAACCCAGCACCGCGCTGTCGGCACGGCTCATCCGGTTGATGCCCTACGGCACGCTCATCACCGCTGCCTTCATTCCGCTCGCGGCGGGGCTCTACCTCCTCACCACGACGGCGTGGACTTTGGTGGAGCGGACGGTTCTGCTCCGCTAAGGCTCCAAGCGACCAGAGCTGGGGCAGCGAGTTTCAGCGGGTGGACGGTTTGTAGTGACAAATCTGCGGAGCTGGGTAGGGTGTCTCGACTTTCCGCCCATCGAATGGAGGCACGCAGTGACCACCGCACCAGTGGTGAAGGCACCACCAGGAGCCAGCCGGACCCGCTATCTCATCCTCGCCATCGCCTTTGTCGGACTCTCACTGAACTACCTGGACCGTGCCAATCTCAGCGTTGCGCTGCCTTTCATCCAGGACGACCTGCACCTCGACCTCAGCAATGCCGAGAAGGGCCTGATCCTCGGTGCCTTCTTCTGGGCGTACGACGGCGCGATGCTCGCGGCCGGCTGGTTCGCGGACAAGGTGGGCTCCCGCAAGGCGTTCACGTTCGCGGCGCTGTGGTGGTCCGTGATCACCGCGCTCACGCCGCTGGCCCGGGGATTCTGGTCGCTGTTCGCGTTCAGGTTCGCGCTCGGCGCGGGGGAGGCGCCGGCGTACCCGAGTGCCACCAAGGCCGCCTCGCGGTGGTTCCCGAGACACGAGAGAGCGTTCTCCACCGCCGTGATCGACTCCGGCTCGCGCGTCGGCACGGTGCTGGCGCTGCCGGTGGTGACGAGCTTGATCGCCTTGGTCAGCTGGCACTTCTCGTTCGTCGTGCTCGGTGTGGTCGGCCTGATGTGGGCAGCAGTCTGGTACTGGTACTACCGCGACCCGATGGAGCACAAGCACGCCAACGAGGCCGAGCGCGAGTACATCGCGGCGCACGGCGCGCGGCTCGAGCAGAACGACGACCAGGACGCGGTGGACGTTCGCTGGCGGGACCTGTTCCGCTACCGGACCGTCCGCGGCATGATGCTCGGCTTCTTCTGCCTGAACTTCGTCATCTACTTCTTCCTGACCTGGTTCCCGTCATATCTGAAGGACGCCCGCGGTCTCGACCTGGCCCAGCTCGGCACCCTCGGCACGTTGCCGGGCATCACCGCGATCATCGGTGGCTGGCTGGCCGGCATCATCGCAGACCGGAAGATCCGGGCCGGCGCTGACGTCACCCGGGTTCGCAAGACCGTGATGGTCGGCGGTCTGCTGGGCGGAGCGGCGATCGTCTTCGCCGCCTCGGCGGGCTCGGTCTATCTCGCTTTGTTCTTCCTGGCGATCTCGTACGCGAGCCTGGCGATCGCGGCCACCGCCATCTGGTCCCTCCCCGGCGATGTCGCGCCGAGCTCACGCCACGTGGCCTCGATCGGCGGCATCCAGAACTTCGCGTCGAACATCGCGGGTATCATCAGCCCGTTCCTCTTCGGCCTCCTGCTAGACCTGTACGGCGGCTCGTACGGGCCGTCCTTCGCGGTCGCGGCAGGCGTCGCAGTACTGGGTGCGTTCACCTACGCCTTCATCGTCGGCAAGGCCGAACCGCTCCCGCCACTGGACCGGCAGCCGGCCCGGGTCCACGACTGAGTGTTCACCTCCGGGTGGCCCGTGGTTGACCACGAGCCACCCGGCGGGGCTCAGGCGTCCGCGGGTGGGAGGGGGAGGTGGACGGTGAAGGTGGCGCCACCGCCCGGAGTGTCGGTGACGGTGACGCGGCCGCTGTGGGCGGCGACCAGGGCGGCCACGATCGAGAGGCCGAGACCTGAGCCGCCGGTGGAGCGAGTGCGGGCCGAGTCGGCGCGGTAGAACCGCTCGAAGACGCGCGCCTTCTGCTCGTCGGACAGACCGGGTCCGCTGTCCGCGACTTCCAGGATCGCTTCGCTGCCGCGGGTGCCGACCGAGAGCGCGATCGGTGCCTGCGGGGGAGTGTGGTGCAGCGCATTGCTGACGAGGTTGCCGAGCACCTGGCGCAGCCGCGCCTCATCGCCTTCGACCACCGGGGCCCCGGAGCCCGGCAGGATCCTCAGCGTGACCGCTCGACCCGGCTGGACGGCCCGCACATCGTGAACAGAGTCACCCGCCAGCGTCAGCAGATCTACCGGCCGACGCTGCAGCGGTCGCTGCTGGTCGAGTCGCGCCAGCAACAGCAGATCGTCGACAAGCAGACCCATCCGCTTCGCCTCGTCCTCGATCCGCTTCATCGTCACCGGATCCGCGGCGCTGCCCTTCTGCCTGGTGAGCTCGGCGAACCCGCGGATCGACGTCAGCGGAGTACGCAACTCGTGACTGGCGTCCGCCACGAACCGCCGCATCCGTTCCTCGGACTGCCGCGCGTTCTCCTCGGACCGCTGCGCCACCTCGGCGGATCGCCTGGCTGCGTCCTCGGACTTGCGCGCCGCGAACTCCGAGGCGGTCCGCTGGGCGAACGCCGTCTCGATCTGCCCGAGCATCTGGTTCAACGCCAGCGAGAGCCGCCCGATCTCCGTCCGCGGATCCCGCTGCGGAACACGCCGGCTGAGATCCCCGCCGGCGATCGCGACCGCGGTGTGCTCGACGTCCTCCAGCCCGCGCAGACTCCGCCGTACGACGTAGGTGCCCACGCCGGCCAGGAGCACGAGCAGGATCATGCCGACCGCGACCTGCACCGCGACCAACTGCTGGATCGTCGTGTTGATGTCGCCCAGGCTCTGCGCGATCATCACCGAGCCGTTGCCGTTGTTCAGCGGTACGGCGAGAACCCGCCAGGTGGCGTTGCCCGAGACCGCCTTGGCGTTGAAGGGCTTGCCGTCGAGATTGCGGACCTGATTCAGGTTGAGAGTCGGCAACTTGGGCAGCGGCTCGGCGTTGGCGTCGTTGAGAGGTGCCCGTCGCGGCACCTCGTTGACGCCCGACGAGTTGGCGAAGCGCACGATAAACGCGCTCGGCAGCAGCGGGCGGTCGGGGTTGGCCGGCCCGGGTCCGGGGCGGCTCGGCGGGTTCCGGTCGGAGTTCTGAAGCGGTACGGACGCCTGTCGCAACTGGTTGTCCACCCGGTCGATCAGGTAGCCGCGCAGGATCGTGGTGGCCGTGAAGCCGGAGGCGACGAGAGCCAGCGCCACCAGCATCAGGAGGACCAGGACGATGGTGATCCGAAGCGGGTAGCGATCGGCCAGCCGCCGGTGGGGCATCAGCTCGGGCCCCGCGGCGTTCTGAGCACGTAGCCGACGCCGCGGACGGTGTGCAGCAGCTTCTGGTCGCCCGTGTCGACCTTGCGACGCAGGTACGACATGTACGACTCGACCACGCCGGCGTCGCCGGCGAAGTCGTAGTTCCACACTGCGGACAGGATCTGGCCTTTCGACATCACCCGCTCGGCGTTCTCGAGCAGGCAGCGCAGCAGCTTGAACTCGGTCAGGGACAGTTGCACGGCTTCACCCGCTTTGAACACCTCGTAGCTGTCCTCGTTCAGCTCGAGATCGGCGTAGCGCAGGACCGCCGCCTCGGTCGGGGACTGCTCGCGGTGACCAGAGCGACGCAGCAGCGCGCGCACCCGGGCGACCAGTTCGTCCAGACTGAACGGCTTGGTGACATAGTCGTCGGCGCCCGTGTGCAGGCCCAGCACCTTGTCCTCGACAGCGTCGCGGGGGGTGAGGAACAGCACGGGCACGTGCCGGTCCTCACCGCGCAACCGGCGGACCACCTCGAAGCCGTCCAGGCCGGGCATCATCACGTCCAGCACGACCAGATCCGGCTCTACCTCCCGGGCCTTGCGGAGCGCCTCGGCACCATGCGTCGCCGTCGTCACGTCGTACCCGGCGAAGCGCAGGCTCGCGGACAGCAGTTCGACGATATTCGGCTCGTCGTCGACCACCAACAGATGCGGGCTCATGACCCCAGTCTCAACCCCGCACCCGTGCGAAGCCTGGAAGGTTCCTGGCAATCCCCTGTGAGTGTCGGCCCAGGCTCAGCGTGGCCCCCGCTTGAGCCCCCATTTCTGGCCGGCCGCATCGCGGGCCGTGCCGTCGCTGATGCTGGTCGCGGTGGCGGTGCTGTTGGCGACGACCGCCGTCACGGTCACGGTGTTGCCGGTCTTGATGCTGCCGATCCCGTCCCGCGCGGAGTTCACCAGGGTCTCCGCGGCGACCGTGTAGGTGCGGCTGTAGCCGTCGGCACTCTTCACTGTGATCGAGTCCTTGCTGACCGCCGTGACGTCGCCTCGCTGAGTGGCGACCGTCTCGTAGCCGCCGCCGTTCTTCTCGACCACGAACTCGCCGTGCAGCGCGCCGCCGATCCCGAACTCGCCGTGCCGACCGCCCGGTCCCTGCGGCTTGGCAGGGTCGGTCGAGTTCGGCGCCGACGGCGAGGCCGACGGGCTGGGGGACGGGCTGTCGGCGTTGGTCGCGGCCCAGGCCACTCCTCCGGCGGCAGTGGTGGCCGCTACCGCAGCCACAGTGCCGGCCACCCGCCAGCGTCTGTCGGTGAGCTTCTGGTTCGACGCCATGGTGCTTTGCCTCCCGGTACTGCGTACCAGGCCGTTCACCTGGTACTCCTCCTCCCACACTTCACCGCCGACCTGAGACGACCCTGCCGCGGGCCTGGCAAAACCCTGGCAACGCAGCCGAGCCTGTGGCGATCCGAACACAGCCCGTGGCGAGTCAGACCAGGCTCGGCGAGTCAGACCAGGCTCGGAGAGTCAGACCAGGAAGAGGACGGCGGCCAGCCAGACCGCGGCCGCCAGGGAGGTGCCGACGAACTCGATCAGGATCGACAGCCCGGTCGCACGCAGCGCGTGTTTCGTCGAGGTCCACGCCTGGTCGTGGGTGCCGAGGCGCTGCCGCTCGGACAGATAGACCCCGATCGGGAAACCGACGAACATGCCGACCACCGGGATCACGAAGAATCCGACGATGCCGAGCAGGATCCCGATCAGCATCGATCTTCGCGGTACCCCGGACTCGCGCAGCCGACGCTCCGGCACGATGTACTTCACGACCTGGCTGGCCCCGATCAGCACCACCGCCGCGGAGAGCACGATCCAGCCGGTGGCACTCTGTTCCTCCAGCGCCCAGACCAGGATGGCCGCGAGGCTCAGCATCGCGCCGGGAAGCACCGGGATCACGATGCCGATGATGCCGACGAAGATCGCCACTCCGACCAGGAACGTCGCCACGCTGTTCACGCCGCCACTCTGCCGCAAATCTGCCCGCTTAGGGTGGAGGTATGCCCTATCTGCATGATCTGGTCACCGCAGTCGCCGCACCCTGGGTGGTCCTCTCACCCCGATCGGGCCAACTGGCAGCAGCCGGCGCGGAGGGTGTCTACGCCCGCGACCGGCGGATCCTGTCGCGCATCGAGGTGACCGTCGACGGTCGGCGCCCGGTGCCGGTCCAGGTCGACGAGCCCGCCGCCTGGACCACTCGCTACGTCGCTGTGCTGGAAGGCCTGGGCGATCCCGGTCATGACCCGACGGTGACGCTGCACCGGACCCGAGACATAGACGGGGAGGGCATGACCGAGCGGATCACGCTCGCCAACAGATCGCACGACACCGTCGAGTGCGCGCTGGAAGTTGCCCTGGGCACCGACCTTGCCGGGACCGCCGCCGTCCGAAGCGAGGCAGCCGCCGACCTCTCCGACCTGACCCCGACCCACGACCACGAAGGCACCCACTGGGAGAACGAGTCGGGAACCCGAGTAAGCGCTCTCTTCGATCCGAGCCCTGATGGCGAGCCCCGGCCGGCCGAGCCTGCCGCGGACGACAGGCGCGCGGGAGCGGTGCATACCTGGCAGTTGGTGGTGGAGCCGGGTGCAGAGAGCACGGTCGTGCTCCGCGTGACTGCCGACTTCCCGAAGACGGACGGGTTCAGGATCGACCCGCCGCTCCAGCGGCAGTCCTACAGCGAACTCAGCCTGGAGTGCGACGACTCGAGACTGGCTCGCTGGGTGCGACGGTCTCTGGATGACCTCGCCGGCCTGGAACTGTCCGCTGATCACCGAGAGCGCTATCTCGGGGCCGGACCGCCCTGGTACCTGACTCTGTTCGGCCGGGACTCGCTGATCTCCTCGGGAATGCTGATCCCGGTCGACCCGGGCCTTGCCACCGGCACCCTGCGCGCGCTCGCCGCCCACCAGGGGACGAAGCTCGACCCGGACTCGGCAGAACAGCCCGGCAAGATCCCGCACGAGCTCCGCGCGGAGGTGACCGACCACGGCGCTGGTCTCGTCCTCCCTGCGGCGTACTACGGGACGCACGACGCGACACCGCTGTGGATCACCACGCTGCACAAGGCCTGGCGCTGGGGCATGCCCTCCGACGAGGTCCAGGAGTTGATGCCGGCTCTTCAGGGAGCGCTCTCCTGGATCCGGGACTACGCCGATCCGGACGGCGACGGGTTCCTGGAGTACATCGACGAGTCCGGCCACGGCCTCGCCAACCAGGGCTGGAAGGACTCCCGCGACGCGGTCCAGTGGCCAGACGGCACCCTTTCCACTGCACCGATTGCCCTCTGCGAAGTCCAGGGTTACGCCTATGCCGCAGCAGTCGCCGGAGCCGAACTCCTGACCGCCTTCGGCCTCGGAGGAGCCGACTTCTGGCTCGATTGGGCCGCCGCACTGAAGGACCGCTTCCGCGCCGCCTTCTGGGTGACCGACGCCTCCGACCAACCGGCCGGCAACCTGGCGACCGACCTGAGCCACGGGCCAGGTGCCTATCCGGCGATCGCGTTGGACAGCTCGAAGAGGCCCGTCGCCGGACCGGCGTCAAACATCGGCCACCTGCTCGGCACCGGGCTCCTCGACGAAGCCGAGGAAGCAGCGGTGGCCGCGGTCCTCGCGAGCCCCGAGCTGGACAGCGGCTTCGGACTGAGAACGTTGTCCAAGGCAATGACCGGCTTCAACCCGCTCGGCTATCACACCGGGAGCGTCTGGCCGCACGACACCGCAATGGCCGTTCAGGGACTGTACGCAGCCGGCCAGGCCGCGACTGCGACGAAGTACGTGCGAGGGCTGGTTGATGCAGCGGAGGCTTTCGACTACCGACTGCCGGAACTCTACGGCGGCAGGGGAGCGGCCGAGGAAACGCGACCGACGCCGTACCCGCTGTCCTGCCGGCCGCAGGCGTGGGCCGCAGCCTCGGCTGTCGCTGTCCTGGTCGCGGCGCTGGGTATCGAGCCGCATGTGCCGAACGGCGTCCTGACCGTCGCTCCGGCGGAGCCGTTCCTCTGGCGGCGACTGGCAATCCGCGGTCTGAAGGTCGGCAGCGACGTTCTGTCGCTCGAGGTCTCCGAAGGTCAGGTAACGGTGCTGGACGTAGAGCGCGGAACCGATCAACGGCCGGAGAACACTGAGGACGGCGAGGCCTAGGTGCTCGCGCAGGTTGCGCTGCGGCACGGTGTCGAGGTGGTGGCCGGTGATCTAGTGCACTGGTCGGCTGGGCAATGACGGATGGCGGCCACCCTGTCCGGGCGACCGCCATCGGTGAAAGCTATCGGGAAGCGCCGTCGTTGGCGCTGCGAGGCCGGGTTACCGCTCGTCCTCCGCGGCGACGGCAGTCGGAGCGTCTTCGAGCCGACCCGTCTCGTCGTGGATGGTGATCGCGATGTCGCGCAGCTTCTCCGAGTGTTCCCGGCCGTGGTGGGCGCAGAAGAGTAGCTCCCCACCGCTGGTCAGGGTCACACGGACGTAGGCCTGCGCGCCGCAGCGGTCACAACGGTCCGCAGCCGACAGGGTCGAACTCGGGGCGAGTGCTGTAGTCACTTGAGGCCTCATCTCATCTAGTTCCGTACTCACCAGATAGCAACATCCTGACATGCGGATCGCTTCCCGGTAGGTGCAGCGTGTCCGATGTGAGACGAACCACCTGTTCCCTTATGACGCATATTGACGGCCAATCGTTTCCGATTGGGGCGATTTGTTGTTTCCGGCGAGTGTCGGGCGTGTCTTCTCTCACTGTGCGCGATTAAGCCATCACTGCGTGCGCACCATCGGAGTGTCGTACACCACTTCCAATCGAGTCCGGATCGATATCTGCGAGAACACCTATCGGCGCGGAGTTGTTCGTGCCGGAGCGGTACCCAACGCGGATTGGGGATACACCAGCGCCACCAGCCGGGCCTGCCGGAATTTGGGGGTGCGGCTACGTAGGCTGTGAGAGTGCGGTGGCTCCGGCCGGCGCACGTTGTCTGCTTGTGAACCAGTGAAGGAGCCCAGTGGCCGCCCCGACGCCTCGCAGTGCCGAGCTCGACCCGACGTACAACGCCCGCAACCTGCTCGTCCTCGAGGGCCTGGAGGCGGTGCGTAAACGGCCGGGCATGTATATCGGCTCGACCGACAGCCGCGGGCTGATGCACTGCCTGTGGGAGATCATCGACAACGCCGTCGACGAGGCACTCGCCGGTCATGGCGAGCGGATCGACGTCGTGCTCCACAAGGACGGCTCGGTCGAGGTCCGCGACCGTGCCCGCGGCATCCCGGTCGACATCGAGCCGAAGACCAAGCTCAGCGGTGTCGAGGTGGTCTTCACCAAACTGCACGCCGGCGGCAAGTTCGGCGGCGGGTCGTACAACGCTTCAGGTGGTCTGCACGGTGTCGGCGCCTCCGTCGTGAACGCGCTGTCGGCGCGGCTCGACGTCGAGGTGGACCGCGGCGGCGTGGTCTGGACGACGTCCTTCCGTCGCGGCGTCGCCGGTGAGTTCGACAGCGAGGGTGCGAATGCGGGCTTCACCGCCGCGCAGGGTCTGCGGAAGGCGGGACGTGCCAAGAAGGGCATGACCGGCACGCGGATCCGCTACTGGGCGGACCGGCAGATCTTCACCCGCGACGCCGCCTTCAACTACGACGAGCTGGTCACCCGGGCACGGCAGACCTCGTTCCTGGTGCCCGGCCTCGAGCTGGTGGTGCGGGACGAGCGCGGCGACGAGGCCACCGAGGAGTCGTTCAAGCACGACGGCGGGATCAGCGAGTTCTGCGAGTTCCTGGCCACCGACCAGAAGGTCACCGATGTGGTCCGGCTGACCGGAACCGGCCACTTCACCGAGACCGTGCCGATGCTGGACGACGCCGGTCACATGACGCCGACCGACGTCGAGCGCGACCTGGACGTCGACATCGCCGTCCGCTGGGGCGACGGCTACGAGACCGAGCTGCGATCGTTCGTGAACATCGTGGCGACGCCGAAGGGCGGCACCCACGTGGCCGGCTTCGAGCGCGCACTGTCGAAGGCGTTCACCGGCGTGCTCACCGGCACCCGGCTGCTGAAGAGCGGCGAGGAGATCATCAAGGACGACGTGCTCGAGGGCATGACGTCGGTCGTCACCGTCCGGCTGGCCGAGCCGCAGTTCGATGGTCAGACCAAGGAAGTGCTTGGTACGCCGGCCGCTTCGCGGATCGTGGCGAAGGTGGTCCAGACCGAACTGGAGTCGTTCCTCACCTCGACCAAGGGCGCGCAGAAGGCACAGGCCCGCGCAGTACTGGAGAAGGTGGTCGCGGCATCGCGGACGCGGGTGGCCGCCCGGCAGCACCGCGAACTGCAGCGTCGCAAGACCGCCCTCGAGTCGTCCGCGTTGCCGGCGAAGCTGGCGGACTGCCGCAGCAACGACGTCGACCGGTCGGAGCTGTTCATCGTCGAGGGTGATTCGGCGCTCGGCACGGCGAAGCTGGCCCGGAGCTCCGAGTTCCAGGCACTGCTGCCGATCCGGGGCAAGATCCTCAACGTGCAGAAGGCGTCGGTCGGCGACATGCTGAAGAACGCCGAGTGCGCCTCGATCATCCAGGTGGTCGGCGCCGGGTCCGGGCGGACCTTCGATCTCGAGCAGGCCCGCTACGGCAAGATCATCTTCATGGCCGACGCCGACTCCGACGGCGCGCACATCCGCTGCCTGTTGGCGACGCTCTTCTTCCGGTACATGCGTCCGCTGGTCGACGCCGGCCGGGTCTACACCGCCGTGCCGCCGCTGCACCGCTTCGAGCTGACCAACCCGAAGAAGGGTCAGGAGAAGTACATCTACACCTACAGCGACGCGGAGTACCAGCGGAAGTCGGCCGAGCTAATGAAGAAGGGCGTCCGCTGGAAGGAGCCCCCGCAGCGCTACAAGGGTCTCGGTGAGATGGACGCCGACCAGCTCGCGGAAACCACGATGGACCCCCGGCACCGCACCCTGCGCCGGATCACCGTCGATGACGGCGAGGCCGCGGCAGGCGTCTTCGACCTCCTGATGGGCAACGACGTAGCCCCCCGCAAGGAATTCATCGTCCAAGGCGCCTACGAACTGGACGAAACCCGCATCGACACGTGATCGCCGCGGTGCCCCGGCTGGCTTGCTTCGACCTGGACAACACCCTGATCGACCGCGACGCGTCGTTTCTGGCGTGGGTTCGGTGGTGGGTTGAACGTGAAGGGCTCGGCGAGGACGCGGTCGAGTGGTTGCTGGCCAACGATGAGGGCGGGTTTCGGGCGCGGGCGGAGTTGTTCGCGGGGGCCAGGGAGCGGTTCGAGCTGTCGGGCTCCGTGGATCAGTTGGTCGAGGCGTATGACCGTGAGCACCCGCTCTTCACCAGGGTCGAAGAGGCGGTGCTCGACGGCCTGGCTTCGTTGCGTACTGCGGGGTGGCGGGTGGCCGTGGTCACGAATGGTGGCACGGTCCAGCAGAACATCAAGCTCGAGCACAGCGGCATACGCCTCCCCCCTCATCCTCGCCAGCTGAACCCGGCTTTCGGGCTCAATCCACGGGGGTAAGGCGGCCTCATAACGGGTGCCTATCAGCATCGGCCAGGTCGGCACAGAGATCCGAACAGCCGTGGCTATGGCAGACAGTATGCAAGGGATTACCTTCTGAGAACGGCGCCGCCCAACGCCGAGTCTCGTGAGGAGCCCCTTCGTGATCATCCCGTCCGACACATCACGCCGCCGATTCCTGGCCACCGCGCTGAGCAGCACACTCGGCGTCGGCCTCGGTGCGGCAGCCCTGACCGCCTGCGGATCCGACGACCAGCCGACCGGTGAGGCCGCCACAGGTGGGACCAAGCCGCCTGACACCCCTGCTCAGCCGGCCGGCGGCCACGGACCGGAGGTCGAGCCACCCGTTGCCAATGGCAATGACGCCCTGAAGCGGTTGATGGACGGCAACCAGCGGTTCGTCGCGAACCAGGCCGTGCATGACGACGAGGGAGCCGAGCGCAGGGTCGCCGTGAGCAAGGCGCAGCACCCCTTCGCGACGGTGCTCGGTTGCGTCGACTCGCGCGTTCCGGTGGAGCTCGTCTTCGACCGCGGGCTGGGTGATCTCGTCGTCGTCCGGAGCGCCGGCGAGGTGCTGGATCACTCGATCATCGGCAGCCTGGAATTCGGTGTCGCCGAACTCCAGACGCCGCTGCTGATGGTGCTCGGGCATCAACGCTGCGGCGCGATCGACGCCACCATCAAGGCGCTCGACTCGAAAGAGGCCGAGGAGGAGGGTGAGATCGGCTACCTGGTCGGTGCGCTCGCGCCGGCTGTTCGGCAGGTCGCAGGCAAGCCAGGCGATCGGCTGGCGAACGCCGTGCACGCGAACGTCGACCTCGTGCTCGCTCAGTTGCGAAAGTCGACCGTGCTCGGCCCGCTGGAGAAGGCCGGCAAGGTCAGACTGGTCGGTGCGTACTACGAGCTGGACACCGGCAAGGTGATCGTCAACTGACCCGGGGGAACTCCGTCACTCGCAAAGTCGTGCAGCCGTAGGGAATCAGCACGAGGTTCTCCGGCGGCTCCGACCATTCGACCGGGCTAGCTGGCGGCGCGGCGGCTGCTCGTGCTCGAGCTCCCACGCGACACGGCGACCTTTCACGTATGGCCGGAGGGAGGGGTCGGTGACCCCCGGCATCAGCTGATCTGGGTGAGGCGGCCGGTGTCCACGTCGTACATGAAGCCGCCGACGAGGACGTCCTCGCCGATCAGCGGGTGTTCGCGGACCGCGGCGACATCGCGGCGGAGGGCCTCCAATTGGTCCGGGACCACATTGAGCGGCAGATAGCCGGCGGGTTTACCGGCTGCGAGCTCCACCTTCTCGCGGAGTTCGTCCTCGGTCATCGCTGCCATCGCGCACCGGGTGTGCGGGATCACCATGATCCGGCGGACCCCGAGCAGCTGGACGCCGAGGACGAGCCCGGTCATCGTCAGCTCGGTGACCCGCCCGCCCGCGCTCCGCAGTACCTTCGCGTCGCCGGGCTTGAGGCCGAGCAACTCCAGCGGCGGGATGCGGGAGTCCATACAGGTGACGACACCGACGCCGGCGTGGGCGATGCCGTCGAAGCCGCTGTAGGCGAAGTGGTCGGCGTAGTCAGCGTTGGCCGCCAGCAGGTCCTCGAACCCCGGGATGGGCGCATTGACCTCGGCGCTCACCGTGGGCTCCCCGGGATCACGGTTGCGGCACGCAGGATCGACATGTCGAACGGGTCCTTTCCACAGGATTCCGGGCGGGGTGGGTTCGCGGGTTCGCTGGTCACCGGGACGGTCCAGGTCCGGCCGTCGACGTGTCCGACCGTGACGGTCTCCAGGTGTTCCGCGATGACGCTGAGGGAGTCCAGCATGACCTCTCCAGTGAGGTTTCGGACAGCGATCTCAGCGACTTGACCGCGCTTGGTCCAGGTGGACCGGCCGCGCAGCTTGGAGACCACTGTCTCGCCACGGTCCGCGGCGGCGAGGAGGGCGACGGTCGAGTCGAGAGCGAGGTGACCGTGCATGGTGCCGGCCGGCAGCAGGGTGGCGGTCGGCGCGAACCGGTGGCCGCCGAGGTGGTTCGACTCCCACACCCGGCCCGGGGCGAGGGCGGCCATCGCCGCCACGATGGGTCGGCCGAGGAGCGCGCAGCATTCGTCGCGCTTGCCGTTGGTGCAGACCAGCAGGACCGGCTCGGTGAGTGGACGGAGCTCCGGGAGCGACGACCTGACGGCGTCCCGATCACCCCGGGTGACGGCCCCCAGGTCGAGCGAGGCCAGCATGGCGGGGTCGGCCACGGAACCGCCGAGGAGCCAGGTGCGGCGGGGAAAAGTGCTCGCGACGTACACCTGATGAGCTCGCGGAGTCACGTCGGCGTGCGGACCGGGGGAGCGGATCAGACCGAACCGGAGATCTGCCTTCTTGCAGTCCGCATCGAGCTTGCGGCCGAGCTCGGGGTCCAGGTGACTCTGGGTCGGCGCCTTGGCTCCCCACGGGCCGGGTTGTTCGACGACGAGCCAGCCGGAGGCGACGATCGCCGTGCCTGGCAAAGGCTCGTTCAGCTCCCGACAGAAGGTCGAGCAGAGGCCTGGCCTGCCAGTGGCGTCGGTTGGTGCACTCACAGGCATCACGGTACGCGAACCACGCGGCTCAACCCATGACCGCCGTCACCTGTGGACAACCTGCGTCTCGTGCACGACTCGCTGCCGCCCGAGCAGCAGGACAGCCAGTACTGCGGCCGCGAACGCGCAGGCGGCTGCGCCGGCGAAGATCGTGTGAACTTGTGAAATCGCCGCCTCGCGGAGCGCGTCGATGAACGGCCGGCAGGAGCCCGGAGCGGAGGGGCAGAGCTCGTTCGGTGACGGCACGTCGTCGACCAGCGTGTAGTACCGGCGCAGGCCGATCGCGGTGAGCGCGGAGACCCCGACAAGCATCCCGACCATCCGGGCGACGACCACCAATGCGCTTACCAGGCCGTGGCTGTCGGCGCGGGTGGCTGCCAGCATGGCCGTGTTCACCGGCGACAGGGCGAGACCGAAGCCGAAGCCGCACAGCAGCAGGACGATCGATGCCGGAGCATGCTTCAGAGCGTCGCGCTCCCAGAACGCCATCACGGCGAACATCACCCCGGCCAACCCGAGCCCGGCCCCGGTGATCAAGCCGAGCCCGTACTTCCGGGTCAGCCAGCCGCCGACGACCGCTCCGACTGGCAGCGCGATGAGGAATCGCAGCAAGACCAGTGCGGCAGCCAACTGGCCCCCGCCCTGCGTAGTACGGGCGAAGGTGGGGACATCCACGAGCGCGGCGATCAAGGCTGCGCCGACGAGGAAGCTGACGACTAGAGCGCCCCAGGCTGGTCTGGCACGGAGCAACCCGGGCGGGACGATCGCTTGCGCAGTACGGCGTTGCCAGAAGGCGAAGGCGATTGCGAAGACTGCTGCGGCGACCAGCAGCCAAGGCCCAGCGGGTGCCATCACCTCACGCTCGGGATTCGCCGTTGCAAAGGCCAGCACGACTCCGGCTAGGGCTAGTGCGAGGAGCAGCGCGCCGACTGCATCCACCTGCTTGGTCAGAACTGCGAGACGCGTGCGGCTCTTAACGAGGACCACCGCAAGCCAGAGCAGGGCAAGAGCCAGCGTGACAACGCCGATCGGCGTTAGCAGGCGGGATTCGCCGGTGAACGGTACGAAAGGCAGACCGAGCGTCACGCCGCTGGCTAGTCGTTCTGGTGCAGTGAGGGTCAAGCCGAGCGCTATGCAGGCCAGCAGACCGACTGCGGCAGACAGGGGCGGTCGCTGGCTGCCGCGCAGCAAAAGGGCAAGCACCACGGCAACAGTGAGGTTCAGCCAGAAGATGTAGCGCCAGTCGGCGACCGCTAGGACTACAGCGCCTAGTAGCGGGCCTAGCACGGACCCGAGTTCCTGGACTGCCCCGACGATGCCTAGCGGGAGTCCCCGCTTGTCTGGCGGCCAGAGGTCAGCCACCAGGGCCAACGTGGCCGGGACGAGACCGCCTCCGCCCACGCCTTGCAGGAATCGCCCGGTGACTACCAGGGACAGGTCATAGGCGGACGCTGTGATCAGCGAGCCCACTGCGAAGAGCAGAAGCGCGCCGACCAGTACCGGCGTACGGCCGACGACATCGGCGATGCGGCCGATCAGCGGCAGGACAGCGATGTAGCCCAGCAGGAAGCCGGAGATGATCGGCGCCGCCCGCTGCAACTGGTCCGCGGACAGGCCGACGCCGGCCATCATGTCCGGCAGTGCCAGTACTACGACGTAGGTGTCCGCGGCGGCGAACGCGACAGCGATCGAGGCCAGCGTCAACCGCGCCCGGGGACTGCTCACGGCTTGTTAATGCTCACGGCTTGGTGATGGCGACCTGTTCGCCGTACTTGTCGAAGGTCACGTCGTAGCTGCTGGTCGCGCCGTCGTAGAACGGCCCGGTGATGGTTGCCGAGACCAACTGCTTGGTGTCCTTGTCGATCTTGAAGCTGCTCGGGAAGTCCTTGTCGGCGGGCACCTTCGGGAAGATGCCCTGCAGGGACCTGCCCTGGACCGCGCCGGTGACCTCGGTGAGCACCTTCGAACCGTCGCGCGTGTCGCCCTTGATCGCGGGGTCCTTCAGGGTCGGCAGTACGGCGGTGAGGCCCTTCGTCGGATTCAGCAGGATCGCCGGGTCGGGCGCGCCGAGTGCCGCCAGCTGCGACGGCGGCAGCTCGATGAACTTCGGGGTGAACGGCAGCTTGGCGTAGACCTTGCTGCCGACCGCGACCACCTGGGCGTCGATCGGCGCACCGGCCGCGCGCACGGTCAGCTTGCCCTTGAAGGCAGGGGCGTGGGTTGCCACACCGTCGCCGGCGGCCAATGCCTGTGCGCTGTCCGGCAGATCCCGCCCGGTCAGTACGAGGTGCACGCTGGCCGCCTCGTCGATCGCCTTTTTGGCGGCGGTCAGCAGCGCGACAGGATCCTCACCGGTCTTCTTGCCGTCGGCATCATCCTTGTTGCCGCTGCAACCGGTGAGGGCCAGAACCAACACCGCGCCGAGCGCGACCAGTCTCTTCATGCCCTCAGCCTGCCAGGTCGGGGGCAAAAGCAGCGATCGGCTGAGCCACCGGTACGCCGGAGCCGTCGCGGCGTGGGTCCACCGGGGGCAGGTCGACCGGGGCACCACTACTCGCGCTGGCACGGACCGGAGCGGTTCCGACGAAGGCCAGCAGCAGCCCGTCCTCACCCTTCAGCAGACGATGGCAGCGGACACCACCAGTGCCGCGGCCCTTGCCCGGGTACTCGCTGAACGGCGTCACCTTGACCGCGCCGACCTCTGTCCCCGGCAGTGCGGAGGACGAGCCGGAGACGGTGACGACCTGCGCCTCCGTGGCCGGGTCGACCGCGCCGAAGAAGGTCACCTTCGCACCCTTGACCAGCCTGACACCCGCCATACCACCGGCTGTACGACCCTGCGGCCGAACCACAGAGGCGTTGAAGTGCAGGAGTTGCGCGTCACTGGTGATAAAGCAGAGCTCCTCCTCACCGGTGGTCAGCTCGACCGCACCGACCACCTCGTCGCCGTCGTTCAGCCGGACGATCTCCCACGAGTCGCGGTTGCTCAGGTGATCCGGCACGACTCGCTTGACCACGCCGGTCGCAGTACCGAGGGCGATACCGATCGAGTCGGGATCCATCGTGGTCAGGGCCAGCGCCTTCTCACCTGGTTCGAGCGAGACGAACTCGGCGACCGGCGCTCCACCCTGCAGGTTCGGCGCGTTCGCGGTGGTCGGCACCGCGGGCAGATCGAGTGACTCGAGCCGGATCAACCGGCCGCTGCTGGTGATCAGCCCGTACTGACCGCGGGCGGTGCTCTTGATCGCGGAGACGATCGCGTCATGCTTGGCCCGGCTTTCGCCGGTGCCGAACGGCTCGACGCCGTTGGTCCGCGCCAGCAGGCCGGTGGAGCTCATCAATACCCAGCACGGGTCGTCGGTGACCTCCAGCGGAACTGCTGCCGTCTTGGTTGCCCCGGACGACTCCAACAGCACGGTCCTGCGGGGAGTGCCGTAGGTCTTGGCGACCTCGGCGAGCTCCTCGGAGACGATCTTCCTCAGCAGGGCTTCGTCATCGAGGATCGCGGTGAGCTTCTCGATCTCGCGCTCGAGCTCGGCCTTCTCCGTCTCCAGTTCCAGCTTGGAGAACTTGGTCAGCCGGCGCAGCGGCATGTCGAGGATGTAGTTCGCCTGCACCTCGGACAGGTCGTAGATGTCGATCAACCGGGCCCGGGCGGCGGCAGCGTCGTCGCTGCTGCGGATGATCTGGATCACCTCGTCGATGTCCAGGATCGCGATCAGCAGGCCGTCGACGATGTGCAGCCGGTCCTGCGCCTTCTTCCGGCGGAACTCGCTGCGCCGCCGCGTCACGTCGTAGCGGTGTTCGAGGTAGACGTCGAGCAGCTCGCGCAGACCGAGGGTGCGGGGCTGGCCGTCGACCAGGCAGACCGCGTTGATGTGGAACGAGTCCTCCAGCGGGGTCAGCTTGTACAGCTGCTCCAGGAGGGCCTCGGGCACGAAGCCGTTCTTGACCTCGATCACCAGCTGGGTGCCGTGGGTGCGGTCGGTCAGGTCCTTGACGTCGGAGATGCCCTGCAGCTTCTTGGCCTGCACCAGCGTCTTGATCTTCTCGATCACCTTCTCCGGGCCCACCGTGTACGGCAGTTCGGTGACCACGATGCCCTTACGGCGCGGGGTGACATTCTCGATCCGGGCGGTGGCGCGCATCTTGAAGCTGCCGCGGCCGGTCAGGTAGGCGTCCTTGATGCCCTCCAGACCGACGATCTTGCCACCGGTCGGCAGGTCCGGGCCCGGGATGAACCGCATCAGGTCGTCGAGGTCGGCCTTCGGCGTCTTGATCAGATGCCGCAGCGCCTGGATCACCTCGATGAGGTTGTGAGGTGCCATGTTGGTCGCCATGCCGACCGCGATGCCGGCGGCGCCGTTGACCAGCAGGTTCGGGAAGGCGGCCGGCAGCACCGACGGCTCTTCCTCCTGGCCGTCGTAGTTCGGCTTGAACTCGACGACGTTCTCGTCCAGGCCGTTCGTCATCGCCATCGCCGGCGGCGCCATCCGGCATTCCGTGTACCGCATGGCAGCCGGACCATCGTCCAGAGACCCGAAGTTCCCGTGGCCGTCGATCAGCGGGACCCGCATCGACCAGGGCTGCGCCGTCCGCACCAGCGCGTCGTAGATCGCGCCGTCGCCGTGCGGGTGGTACTTACCCATCACTTCACCGACGACGCGGGCGCTCTTCACGTGTCCGCGGTCCGGCCGGATGTTGTTCTCCGCCATCGAGAACAGGATCCGGCGCTGAACCGGCTTCAGCCCGTCGCGGGCGTCCGGCAGCGCCCGGGAGTAGATCACCGAGTAGGCGTACTCCAGGTAGCTGGTGCGCATCTCGTCGGAGACATCGATGTCGAGGATGCGCTCCTCGAAGTCCTCCGGTTCGGCGGTGGTGTTGGTACGGCGTGCCATACGGGTCTACGTGCTCCTCGGTGCCAGCAACTCTTGCGAGACGCGCCGCGGCGGTCCGGCGGCAGCGCCATTGTCCCCGCTCCCACCGACAAACCCCACCACCGACCCGCCCGGCAGCCCGATTCCCCGCCATCCGCAAGGCTGGAGTGCGTGGTGGGCGGGGTTCCGGGTGCTCGGGTGGTTGCGTCCGAAGTACTGCGGGTCGTGCCCCGCGGGTGTTCGGACGCAAGGCGGGAGTCGGGGGTGGGCGGGGCGTGCGGGGTGGTTGCGTCAGAGGTACTGCGGGTCGTGCCCGGCGGGTGTTCGGACGCAGGGCGGGAGTCGGGGGTGGGCGGGGCGTGCGGGGTGGTTGCGTCCGAAGGACTGCGGGTCTTGCCCCGCGGTTGTTCGGACGCAAGCGCATTCGGACGAGCGGTAGGGCGGGACCCCTCGCCCGTTCGGACGCGAGCGCATTAGTTGGCTGGGCGAGAGAGGATGCAGGTATGGCGTGGGCTGATGAGAGTGACATTCGCAAGGTGCTCGCGGACTGCCAGACCTGGGCGGTCGTCGGGCTGTCGAACAACGCGAGCCGTGCGGCGTACGGCGTGGCGCGGTTCCTGCAGAGCCACGGGAAACGGATCGTGCCGGTGCATCCGTCGGCCGAGACCGTGCACGGCGAGCAGGGATACGCGACGCTGGCGGACATCCCGTTCGAGGTGGACTGCGTGGACGTGTTCGTGCGGTCCGAGTTGGCCGGTGCGATCGCGGACGAGGCGGTGGGAATCAACGCGCGGGCGGTCTGGTTCCAGCTCGATGTGGTGGATCCGGACGCGTACGCGCGAACGACCGCGGCGGGACTGACCATGGTGATGAACCGCTGCCCGGCGATCGAGTGGAACCGGCTGGGTCCGAACTGACCTGCAGGCCGTACAGACGAACTGACCCGCAGGCCGTACAGGCCAGAGCCGTAGAGCCGTACAGACCAGAGGGTTCAGACCAGAGGGTTCAGACCAGAGGGGTTCAGACCAGAGGGGTTCAGATGTTCACGATCGACGAGTCCACCGCGTTCGGCGCCCGCATCGCGCGGCAGTTGCGCGACGAGGTGGTGATCTGGCTGACCACCGTCGCGAAGTCCGGTACCCCGGCCCCGGTGCCGGTGTGGTTCCTCTGGACCGGCGAGCAGGTGCTGATCTGCAGCCGGCCGGACACGGCCAAGCTAGCCAACATCGGAGCGCGTCCGCGGGTGTCGGTGAACTTCAACGCGACCCACAGCGGCGGAGACGTCGGTGTCATCACCGGCGATGCCGCGATCGACGAGAAGAGCCTCACCGACGAGGAGCGCACGGCGTACAACGAGAAGTACGCCGAGCCGATCGCGCGTCTGAACATGACGCCGGAGCAGTTCCACGACGACTACTCCGTCCTCGTCCGCATCACCCCCGACAGACTCCGGGGCTTCTGAACGGCAACTAGCTGACACCGCGAGTCGCCCCCGGGCGTGCGCCATACCGTTGGCGTCGTCGAAAGGGGTTGGCGGGATGACGCAGGTGACGCCTGGGATGTCGAAGTACGAGGTGGTCGACGTACTCGGACCGCCGCTGGACTTCCTCACCACTGAGGACTTCCTCGGCAACACGCCGCACAGCGGGTCGTTTCGTGATTCGGTCTCGTGGCTGTACCTGGACGTGCCGCCGGGCATGGAGACACAGGTAACTTTGGAGGGCGGCGTAGTCACGTCGGCCCGGGACCTGCCGTACGACGCCTCCGACGTCGGGCGCCCCGGGCACGAGTGGGCTCGGCCGCTGATGGTCGACCACCTCGCCAGGACGGAGTCCGACCCGGTCTTCGCCGGGCTCGTGCGGCTGCCGGGCTGGCGGCGGTTGGGCAGCCCCGAGGTGCTGGACTTCGTCGAGATCACCCACGCCGCTCCACCTGGGCCGTACCAGATCGGGCGGGCGGCCCGCCGGTTCGGGGAGCTGGATGTGCTGCTGAGCTTCTGTGAGCTGACCTCGGCCGATCAGCTGCGCACGACCTACCTCAACCACGGCTATGTGCCCGTGCTCAGCGACCTGGTCGCTTCGTTCGGGATCCGGCCGCGGCAGTACGACCTCGCCCATTGGATCTTCGGACGTACCTCGGACAGCGACACCGTCGCCCACCTCGCCTACGTTCCCGCGGCGGCCGGCGTGATGATCATGATGCCGTGGGATCTCCTGTCGGCTGCTGAGCAGTCGGGCCGCAGCGCCAGCTCGTGAGGTGGCAGCAACCGGACAGTCAGCACTGTCGGTGATCAGGTGGGCACATTCTGAAATGGTCAGCTACAACGTTGCAAGAGAAAGGTGTCTGACCATGCGGAAGATCATCGCTGGAGGGATCACGGCGCTCGTCGCCAGCGGCGTGCTGCTGGCCGGTGCCGGCCCGGCCTCAGCTGCACCCGCCCCGCGGCTGAGCACGACGTCGGTGGCCAAGACGGCCACGAACTACGAGTACTACACGTGGTACTGGACGCAGCCGAACTGCGAGAGCGCCGGCGCGGCCCTTCAGGTGCGTGGCGTGATCTCGAACTACTACTGCCAGCAGAGCGGCTACACGACCTGGTACCTGTACGTCGCCTACCGGTGACCAAGCAGCGCTGAAGCGGCCGAGGTTCGCCCGCGCGCAAGGCGGGCGAACCTTGATCCGTCAGTTGAGGTAGCCCTCGACCACGTCGGCGGGCCGGGCTGCGGCGGCCTCGGGGTCCTCGCCGAACTCGCGCTTGGCGCGACGTTGGCGGAGCAGATCCCAGCACTGGTCGAGCTCGACCTCCAGCTGCTGCAGCCGGGTCCGCTCGTCGCCGTCGCCGATCTCGCCGGCGGCGTGCTTGGTCCGGAGCCCATGCTCCTCGGCCACGAGCTCGTCGATACGGGTGAAGAGGCTCTTGTCTTCGCTCATGGGGAAACGGTACGCCCGTCCGGAAGTGGCGCACGGGCCAGCAACTCCGTCATCGCCAGGATCGCGATCGATCCGGCGGCCAACAGCCCGATCAGTACTACGAGCTGCAGGGCGGCCGCCGCGGTCGGAGAGGCGCCGCCGAGCACCATTCCGACGAAGGCGCCGGGTAGTGTCACGAGGCCGACCGTGCGGGTCTGGTCGAGGGCCGGCAGCAGCGCGTCACCGGCGACAGGCCCGGCCACCAGCTTGAAGGCATCCGGTGGCATGAGTCCGATGGACAGCGCGGCCTCGTATTCGCCATACCGGCCCTTGTACTCCGAGAGCAGCCGCCGCCCGGCCAGGGTGGTCGCGTTCATCGCGTTGCCGACGATGATCCCGCCCATCGGCAGGATCGAGCCCGGATTGCGCGGGACGACTCCGGGAAGCACGAGCAGCAGGAGCACTACGGCCGAACCGCCGCCGATGGCGATTGCGCAGTACGCGAGCAGGCCGGGGACTTTGAGGGTGGAGCGGATCCGCCGGGTGCTGGTGATGGTCGCGACCGTGAGCATCACCAGGATGAAGGCGAGCGTGCCCCAGATCGACTGCAGCGCGAAGCCGACCACCACACCGACCAACGCGAGCTGGAGAACCGCCCGCACGGCCGCGGTGACAATTCCCTTGTCGTGCTGGAGGGAGGCGAGCCGCGAGGCGAGGACGGCGATGGCGACGAGCAGAGGGAGTACCACCACCGCCGAGATGCCGAGGCCGGTGTCGAGAGACATCCGCCCATTCCAGCACGCCATCCCCGGGCCGCTTCGGCGGCACGACGGAGCCGCCTCGCCTCGGCTGGATCAGCCTTCGCGGAAGTCGGACTCGTCGTACGCGTGCTCGGTCCGCTCGCCGGTGTCGACCTTCGCGGCCTCGTCGGCGCGCAGTTCCACCCGGCGGATCTTGCCGGAGATCGTCTTCGGCAGTTCGGCGAACTCGATCCGCCGGATCCGCTTGTACGGCGCCAGGTGGTCGCGGCAGAACTGCAGGATCTCCTCGGCGAGCTCCCGCGACGGTTCCCGCCCGGCCGTCAGGACGACGTACGCCTTGGGCACGGCGAGTCGGACCGGATCGGGCGAGGGGACCACCGCGGCCTCAGCGACGGCCGGGTGCTCGATCAGCACCGACTCCAGCTCGAACGGCGAGATGCGGTAGTCGCTCGCCTTGAACACGTCGTCGGAGCGGCCGACATAGGTGATGTAGCCGTCCTCGTCGCGGCTGGCGACGTCGCCGGTGTGGTAATACCCGCCGCGCATGGCCTCTTCGGTGAGGTCCTTCGCGTCGCGGTAACCGCGCATCAGCGGCACCGGCGGGGGAGCGAGCTCGATGCAGATCTCCCCGTCGTCGCCGACCTCGTTCGTGGTGGGATCCACCAGGACGATCGAGTAGCCGGGCAGCGGGCGGCCCATCGAGCCGAGCTTGACCGGCTGGCCCGGCGGGTTGCCGATCTGCGCGGTGGTCTCGGTCTGGCCGTAGCCGTCGCGGATGGTGATACCCCAGGCGTTGCGGACCTGCTCGATCACCTCCGGATTGAGCGGTTCGCCGGCCGAGATGCACTCGCGGATGGCGACGTCGACCGCCGCAAGGTCGGCCTGGATCAGCATCCGCCAGACCGTCGGCGGTGCACAGAACGTGGTCACGCCATGTGTCTGCAGAACTTGGAGCATCTTCTCGGCGTCGAAGCGCGAGTAGTTGTAGAGGAAGACGGTGGCGCCCGCGTTCCAAGGCGCGAACACGTTGCTCCAGGAGTGCTTGGCCCAGCCTGGTGAGGACACGTTGAGGTGGACATCGCCCGGCTGCAGGCCGATCCAGTACATCGTCGACAGATGCCCGACCGGGTAGCTCACCTGGGTGTGCTCGACCAGCTTCGGCTGACTCGTAGTACCGGAGGTGAAGTAGAGCAGCAGCGAGTCGTCGGCCGCGGTGTCCACCTCGGGAACGTCACCGTCGTACCGGCGGGAGTCGTCGTAGTCGAGCCAGTTGTCCACAGGTTCACCGATGCCGATCCGCAGACAGTGATCGGCGATACCTTGATACCTGGCTGCATCGGCGCTGCTGGTGACGACAGCCCGTACGCCGCCACGGCTGATCCGGTCTGCCAGGTCCGCGTCCGTGAGCAGCGTGGTCGCCGGGATCATCACCGCGCCGGCCCGGATGCAGGCGAGCATGACCTCCCAGAGCGGAACCGTGTTGCCGAGCACGATCAGGACGCGATCGCCCGGCTGGAGTCCGGCCTGGGTGAGCCAGCCCGCGACCTGGCGCGAGCGTTCGGCCATCTCGGCGTAGGTCAGCGAGTTCACCTCGCCGTCTTCCTCGACGATGGTGAGCGCGAGAACGTCCGGCTGCTCGACCGCCAGCGCGTCGAACCAGTCGCGAGCCCAGTTGAACCGGTCGAAACCCGGCCAACTGAAGTCACGATAGGCGGTGTCGTAGTCCTCGCGATGGGCGATCAGGAAGTCCCGGGCGTCCCGGAACGCACGGGTGATCTCCGAGGTGCTCTGTTCCTCGCTCATGCCCGCACTATTGCCGAGGTCAGTGCCGACGGCAATCGGGGCGCGCGTCCTCAGGACCGCCTTTCCCTCAGCCGAGGTTGAGGGCCAGCACGGTCCCGGCCAGGACGAGCGGCGTGAGGATCAGGCCACGCCACAGGAAGGACCACCAGGAGATGTGAATCCCGGCGGCGACACAGCGATCCCGCCAGAGCAAGGTGGCGAGCGATCCCCAGAGGGTGAGCAGGCAGCCGCAGTTCACCCCGATCAGCAGCGCCATCATCCGGCTGCCGTCCGACGCGGCCACCGGTTCCGCCGCGAGATACGCGGGCAGGTTGTCCACCGCGTTCGCCCCGATCGCGGCGGTGGCCGTCAACCGCAGATCCGCCAGCAGGCCGTTGCCGGAAGTGCCCGCCACCTGACGGAGTAGCGCCTCGAGGCCGTGCGCGGTCAGCGCGCTGACGACCAGGAACAGCCCGACCACCGTGATCACCAGCCGCCAGGGGATGAGCGACCACCTCAGCTCAGGACGACGTCGTACGGCGAAGAGGACGACCAGGATGAGCGCGCCCACGGTCGCGGGGTAGGCGACCTCGACCCCGCTGACGAAGGCCGGACCGAGGGCGACGCAGACCCCTGCGGCTCCCCAGAAGAGCAGCTTGTCCTCGACACCGGGAGTCTCCGGTACGACGTACGTCCGGCGCAGGTCGCGGTGGAAGAGCAAGGCCAGCACGGCGACGGTGATCACCACCGCGGTGATGGCGGGTCGCCAGCTCAAGCCGACGTAATCGCGCAGCCCTAGGCCCAACTGGCCGAACCGATGCAGAGCGAGCAGGTTCGTGAGATTCGACACTGGAAGGAGCAACGACGCCGTGCCGGCCAGCCACACCGTGGTGAACGCGAACAGCTTCGGTGGGATGTCGAGCTGCCTTGCCATCGCCAGCACCACCGGCGTGAGCAGGACTGCGCAGGTGTCGAGAGACAGAACCACGGTCAGGGCGGTGGCAAGGGTCACGACGAGCAGCCAGAGGCGCCACGCCTTGCCGCGGCCCAGATGCGCCGCTTCGCGGGCAGCGACCTCGAAGACCTTGGCGGCGTCGGCCAGCCCGGCGATCACGGTGACCGCAGCCAGGAAAACCAGCACCGGGGCGATGCGATCGATCACCGCCCCGGCCTCCTGCGGACTCAGCAGGCCGGTGGCGAGTACGACCACGCCGCCGAGCGCGCTCAGCCACCACATGGAATTCCTGACCTCCGGATCCGGGTTTGAGTACGCTGGCCGCGTGACACCGCCGGAGCAGCAGCCTCAGCGACCGGCCCAGTATGGCCCGGACCAGCCCGCCGGCTATCCGCGGGAGTACGAGGCGGATGTGGTTCTCCGCGACGGCTCGACCGCGCACCTGCGGCCGATCACCCCGGCGGACGCGGACCTGCTGGTGTCCTTCTACGCGCGCGTCTCGGAGCAGTCGAAGTACTACCGGTTCTTCGCGCCGTACCCGCAGTTGTCCGACCGGGACGTGGCCCGGTTCACCCAGGTGGACTACCGCGACCGGCTCGCCCTGATCGTCACGGTCGGCGACGAGATGATCGGCGTCGGGCGGTACGAGCGGACCGGCGAGAGCACGGCCGAGGTCGCGTTCCTGATCGAGGACGCCCACCAGGGTCGCGGCCTGGGACAACTGCTGCTGGAACACCTCGCCCAGGCGGCCCGTGAGCAGGGCATCACCCGGTTCGTCGCCGAGGTGCTGCCGGACAACCGGAAGATGATCACGGTCTTCACCGAGGCCGGCTACAAGGTCGCCCGGGAGTTCGAGGACGGCGTGATCATGGTCGAGTTCGACATCGCCCCGACCGACACCTCCTTCGGCGTGATGCAGGCCCGCGAACAGCGCTCGGAGGCGCTGTCGATCGCGCGGCTGCTGACCCCGTCCAGCGTCGCGGTGATCGGGGCGAGTCGCCGCGAGGGCACGATCGGCAACGCGCTGCTCCGTAACCTGCGCGACGGCGGCTTCCCCGGTCGCCTGTACGCGGTGAACACCGACACCGACGCGGACGAGATCGAGGGCGTCCCGGCGTACTCGACGATCCGGGACGTGAACGACACGGTCGATCTCGCGGTGGTCGCGGTCCCGGCGGAAACGGTCGCGGACGTAGTACTGGACTGCGCGGCGAAGGGCGTGCGCGGACTCGTCGTCGTGTCCAGCGGGTTCGCCGAGATCGGGGACGAGGGCCGCAAGCGGCAGCGGCGGCTGGTCGGGCTGGCCAGGTCCTACGGCATGCGGGTGATCGGGCCGAACGCGCTCGGCGTGATCAACACGGCGCCCGGCGTCAGGCTCAACGCGTCCCTCTCGCCGCTGATGCCGAGCCCGGGCAGGGTTGCGTTCTTCTGCCAGTCGGGTGCGCTCGGCGTGGCGATCCTCGAGGACATGGTCGGCCGTGGTCTCGGGTTGTCGACGTTCGTGTCGGCCGGCAACCGCGCGGACGTCTCCGGTAACGACCTGATGCAGTACTGGTACTCCGACGAGGCGACCGAGGTCGTCCTGCTCTACCTGGAGTCGCTGGGCAATCCGCGCAAGTTCAGCCGGGTCGCCCGCCGGCTGGCCGGACGTAAACCCGTCATCGCGCTGAAGTCCGGTCGCGCCACCCAGGGCGTCCCGCTCGGCCACACCGTCCGGCGCAGCCAGTTGCCCTCGGCAACGGTGGACTCGATGTTCCGCCAGAGCGGGCTGATCGGCGTGGACACCATCGGTGAGCTCTTCGATGTCGCCCAGCTGATCGCGCACCAGCCGCTGCCGAAGGGCCGACGGGTCGCGGTCGTGAGCAACTCGGACGCGCTCACCCTGCTCGCGCTCGACACGATGGCAGGGTGCGGCCTGGAGGTGGCGGGGGAGCCGCGCACCCTCAGCGCGGATGCGACCGCTGCCGACTTCGGTGCGGCGCTGAGCGAGGTGTTCGCCGACGACCGGGTCCACTCGGTCGTGGTGATCTTCACCCCACCCGTCCAGTCGAACGGTGCCGAGGTCGCGCAGGTGCTCGCCGCCGCGGCGGCCGGAAGCGACAAGCCGGTGGTCTCCACCTTCCTCGCCTCCCGCAGCGTCCCCGAGCAACTCCGCGTCCCCGACGAGCACGGGGGCGCCGCCCGCGGCTCGATCCCGTCGTTCTCCTCACCCCAGTACGCCGTCGGCGCGCTCGCCAAGGTCACCCAGTACGCGGAGTGGCGGCGCCGGGCGGACAGCCGGATCCCGGACCTGCCGGATATCGACACGGCCGGCGCGGAGATATTTGTCGCGGAGTTCCTGCAGCGCCATCCGCAAGGAGCCGACCTGGACGACGCGAATCGGCAACGGCTGCTCAGCTTCTACGACATCACTGTGCTGCCGGCGTTCCCGGTGCTGTCGGCGGACGAGGCGGTCGCACGGGCCGAAGAGCTCGGCTACGAGGTGATCCTGAAGGCGACCGCCGAGCAATGGCGGATGCGCCCGGACCTCGCGGACATCTGGCGCCACATCCACGACGAGGACGACATGCGCCAGGCGTGGGAGGAGATGACCCGCACCTTCGGGGTGGCCTCGGACCCGGCCCGCGCCCAGTTCGTGGTCCAGAAGATGGCGCCGCCCGGAGTACCGGTGGTGATCTCGGCGCAGGAGGACGTGTCGTACGGGCCGGTCGTGTCGTTCGGCCTGTCCGGGGTGGCCACGGACCTGCTCGGCGACCGGTCGTACCGGATGCCGCCGCTGACCACGGCCGACGCCGCCGAGATGGTCCGTGAGGTCCGCGCGGCGCCGCTGCTCTACGGCTACCGCGGCTCCGATCCGGTGGACATCGCCGCGATCGAGAACCTCCTGCACCGCGTCTCCCGCCTCACCATGGAACTCGAGGAGGTCGTCAGGCTGGACCTGCGCTCGGTCCTCGTCTCCGTGGACTCCGCCACCGTCCTCGACACCGCGATCCGCATCGCCCCGAACGAGGAACCCCGACAGGACGCCCCCGCCCGCCGCCTCACCTGAGCCGGCGCCGCCCCGGACGCCCAGCACTCACCAACGCCCGGCTTGCTGCGCGGCGCACGCTCAAAGGAACCGCAGCTCGACCGGTTGGAGCGACTTGGTGAGTGCTGGCCGTCTGCCCGGTCAGGCGACCCGGCGGTAGATGTTGTCGGTGCGGGTCAGCAGGCGGGCGTCGACGAGGAGGCGGCGGAGGGCGGCGTGGTCGGGATGCCAGGTGTTGAGGACGGCGTTGACCTCGGACTCGGGATATTCGCGACCCGCCTCGAAGGATCCCACTAGGTACTCGAGCAGGATCAGCGTCTTGGCATAGACGGTCGGTAGTTCGGTGACGCGGCCGTCGCGGATGAATGCCCTGAGCACGTTGTCGCGGGCGGGGTCCGGGTCGAGCGGTTCACGTTCCGGACGACCGGCGCGAACCGCCTCCTTGAAGACGTTCTCGTCGGCGCGCAGGCCGTCTGCACCGGAGCTGATCAGTCCGCTCTTGCCCAGCCGCTGCACGGCCTTGAGCACCTCCGGCATTGACAGTCCGGTGGCTCCCGCGATCTCCTCCGGGCTGCGCGCGCCGAGGACGACCGCGGAGTACGTGCGGAGTCTCGACGGTTCGGCCAGTGATCCACACAGCAGGTCGGCGTTCATGCATTCCAACGTAAGGACGCCTGCAACCGGATTTCCTCGGCGGATGCTAAACAGAGCGCATGACGACTGACCAGCCGGTCCCGGGCCCCCACAACGCGATCACCGATGTTCCCGGAGTCCTCGTGGGACAGGTCCAGCGAACCGACCAGCCGTACCTGACCGGCACGACGGTCCTGCATTTCCCCGGTACCGCGGTGGCGGGCGTCGACGTGCGCGGCGGAGCCCCTGGCACCAGGGAGACCGACCTGCTCGACCCGGTGAACTCCAACCCGGGCGTGAACGCGATCGTCCTGACCGGTGGCAGCGCCTACGGCCTCGACGCTGCCGCGGGCACTATGCGGTGGCTCGAAGAACAGGGCCAGGGTGTGCGAGTCGGCCCGGGCGATCACGACGTCGTCCCGATCGTTGCGGCGGCGGTGGTCTTCGACCTCGGTCGTGGTGGTGGTTTCCAGGCCAGGCCCGAGCAGGCCTGGGGTCGCGCGGCGATCGAGGCCGCCGGCAACGGTCCGGTTGCCGAGGGCAATCATGGCGCGGGTGCCGGTGCCAGGGCGGGGCGGCTCAAGGGCGGTGTCGGCTCGGCCAGCGTCCGCCTGCCCGACGGTACGACGGTCGGCGCGCTGGTGATCGTGAACGCCGTCGGCTCCACCGTCGATGCCCAGGGCCGGCTGTACGGCGAACGCTACGGCCTGCCGGGGGAGTTCCCCGAGCTGCGGACTCCGGTCGAACCAGCCCCCGAGGTCCAGGGGTCGATCCCGGGCATGAACACGGTGATCGCAGTGGTCGCCACGGACGTCCCGCTGGACAAGGCGGCGGCGAAACGGATGGCGATGGTCGCGCACGACGGACTCGCGCGGTCCGTCGATCCGATCCACACGCTCGTCGACGGCGACTCGGTGTTCGCCGCGTCAACCGGGGGACCACCCCGGTTGAGCGTCACCGATCCGGCCGCGCTCGTGCAGTTGGAGACGGTGTTCGCCGCGGGAGCCCGGACGTTGTCCCGCGCCATCGTCCGCGCGGTACTGGCGGCTGAATCCGTCGAAACCCCGGCCGGCAAGCTCATCAGCTACCGCGACGCGTATCCGTCGGCCTTCCCCGACAGCTAGCCCGGACGTACGACCTGGGGACTACAAGCACCAGCCGGAAGACGACCAAAGACGCAATCAAGACCGGCCCCCGGACCGACGTCCCACCGCCTGGTTCGCGAAAGCCTTCCGGTATGAGCCACCCCACCCAACAGTCCCCCTCCCCGCAGCAGCCCCTCGGCATCCGACCTGTGCCGCCGCAGCAGGCCTTTCCTCAGCAACAGGCGGCAGTTCTCGCCGGTAGAGGATTGGTCAAGTACTACGGGGAGGTGGTCGGCCTCGCCGGGGTCGATGTTGCCGTCCGCGCGGGTGAAGCGCTCGCCGTGATGGGCCCGTCCGGCAACGGCAAGACGACGCTTCTCCACGTGCTGGCAGGGATTCTGAGCCCCGATCAGGGCGAGGTCTGGCTGGGCGGTGAGCGGGTCGACCAGCTGGGTGATGCGGCCCGGACCGTACTGCGGCGGCGCCGGCTCGGGTTCGTCTTCCAGGACAACCAGCTTCTGGCCGAACTCCCCGCCGACGAGAACGTGGCGCTGCCGCTCATGGTCGACGGAGTCTCCAGAAGGGACGCGATCGGCCGAGCCCGCGCGACTCTCGCCCAGGTCGGCCTGTCCGCCGAGGTAGGCCGACGCTCCGGCGAGCTCTCCGGCGGTCAGGCGCAGCGGGTCGCCATCGCCCGCGCGCTGGTCGGCGAGCCGCAGGCTGTCTTCGCGGACGAACCCACCGGCGCGCTCGACGCCGCGACGGGCGCCCAGGTGATCGACCTGCTCGTCGGCGCGGCCACCCACCGCGGCGCTGCGGTCGTGGTCGTCACCCACGACGACGCCGTCGCCGCCCGCTGTCACCGGGTGGTCCGGATCGTCGACGGCCGGGTGAGCGACCGATGAATCCGATGACCGACCTCGGGCTGCGGTTCGTCCGCCGCCCGGGCCCCGGCGGCCGTGCGGCCAACCTGGCCGCGCTCGGCGCGACCGCGGTGGTGGCACTGCTGGTCACCTTCCTGATCGCCGGCACGTTCGGCCTGACCCACCGCTCCGACCGGATCGGCTGGCGGAGCACCGACTCCCGCACTGCTCAGTCGGCCGTCGGCGTGGTCCACGAGGTCGAGGACATGGCCGCCGGCAAGCCGCTGACGCGCATCGACCTGGCCATCATCGACAACCAGCGGAACGCCGAGCTCCCGCCGCCGCCCGGCTTGCCGCACGCCCCGAAACCGGGGGAGGTCTTCGTTTCCCCCGAGGTCGCGAAGCTCTGGGCGGCCGGTGATCTCGCCAAGCGGTTCAACCTGCCGCAGCCCACTGGCCAGCTCTCGGCGGCCGGCCTCTCGTCCCCGGACGAGCTGATCGTGATCCGGGGCGTCACCCCAAACACCCAAGGCCTGCGGGCGAGCGACCATCCGAACTACCTCGAGACCTGGCGCGGCAACGCCATGGACCAGCGGATGTCGATGCTGCTGATCCTGGTGGCCTTCGGCGTCGCCCTCGTGTTGTTCCCGCTGCTCAGCCTCGTCGGTCAGGCAGCAGGTGTCGCGGCCAAGCGACGCGAACACCGACTGGCCGCCCTCAGACTGGCCGGCGCAACCAGAAGCCAGGTCCTGCTGCTCAGTGCCGTCGAACAAGCCGTGCTGGGATTCCTCGGCGCGATCGTCGGCCTGATCGGCTACACCCTGATCAGCCCGCTGATCGCCCGGATCCCCCTTGGCGGCGGTCGCTGGTACGTCCATGACCTGACCGTCAGTTGGTGGCTGGTCCTCGTCGTCCTCGTCGCCGTTCCCGCCCTGTCGGTGACCAGCGCGCTGATCGGACTCGGCCGCGTCAGCATCACCCCGCTGGGCGTCGTCCGCGGTCAGACCCGCAAGGCCACCAGCGCCCTGAGACTCGTCCTGCTCGTGATCGGCCCGGTCATGCTCGCCATCATCGGTACCCGCGGCGCAGTACTCCCGCTGGTGATCGGTATCGGCATGGCAGCCCTCGCGGTCCGCATCGTCGGTCCCTGGGCCGTCCAGCTGATCGGCAAGCTCCTCGCCCGTACTGCGAACGGCCCGGTGGTCCTGCTCGCCGGCAGGCGACTCGCCGATGATCCGAAGGCCGCGTTCCGGCCTGTGGCGGCGCTGGTCCTGAGCGGCTTCGTGACTGGCTTCCTTGCGCTCTTCATGCCGTACGGGCTCTCGCAGGACAGCAAGGACGTCGAATTCCAGCTGTACACGGCCCAGGGCCAAACGGTCGCCGTAGCTCAAGACGTCAGGAAGCGGCTCTCGGTGGCAGGCCTCAAGGGCGAGGTGACTTCGGCAGACCAGTCGGTGAACATTTCCGTCTCGACCACCGACCGCGAGAAGGTCAGAACGGTCCTGTACGACGTGGTCCCGGATCAGGTACCTCTGACAGACGCGGAGAAGGACCAGCACCAGGCCGGCATCTTCCTCGACCTGCGCCTCGGCGTCGCACTCCTGCTCGGCCTGGTCTTCGTCACCGGTGCGGCCTCCACGGCGGCAGGTGCTGTCGGAACCGCCCTGGATCAGGCAGCGCCCGCGAAGGCCCTGCGCCGATCCGGCGTTCCGCTGAAGGTGATCGAGCGATCCGCCCGGCTGACGGCCGTAGTACCGGTGGTCGGTGTCGGACTGCCGGTGGTCGGCTTCGGCGCGCTGTGCGGTTTTGCGCTGAGTCGCGGGCAGATCCTCACCCAGGGCAGTTCGGGGGTGGTCCTCCTGCTCGGCCAGGTGGTCGTCGGGCTCGCGCTGGTCGCCGTCGCCGGAGCCGCCGGTGCTCCCGTACTCCGAAGGGCCAGCGTGGGCTGAGCGTCCAGCGCATCCACCGGTGGCTGTCCACAACCACGGCTCGGGCTCGGGCCCGGCGCATGCAAGGATGAGGTCATGCGTGACCTGAATGCGCCGGTCCCGGAGCTCACGGACGCCTCGTCCGAACTGCGCGACGCGATCGACCGGTGTGGCTACTATCCAGATGTCGTGACGGACTCGCTCGCGGTGGCGATCGCCGGAGAGCCCATCCGGGCCTTCGTGCTGCAGCACGAGCCGACGTTCGACCGCGACGAGGTCCGGCGGCACATCACCATCCTGGCGCTGACCCCGAGCCGGTTGATTGTCGGACACACCGACGAGCACGCCGCGGACGACCTGATCCGCGCGCCGTACGCGTCCACCTCGACCGAGGCGATCCCGCTCAACCGGGTGAACGCGGTGGTGGTCAACCGGGTCGTCCCGAACCCGGCCGGGTATGCCTCCGGCAAGTCGGACCCGGCCGACGGTGGCGAGGTCGTGCTGACGATCGGCTGGGGCATGGTGAACCGGATCGACCTCGAGCCGGCCGTCTGCGCGGACCCGAACTGCGAGGCGGACCACGGCTATACCGGTTCGGTCGCGGCCGATGACATCTCCTTGCGGATCAGCGCGGCGGCCGACGGCCCGGCAGGGATCCAGCAGGTGCTCGACTTCGCGGCGGCGCTGTCCTTCGCGACCAGCAGGTAGGGCCGTGCCCGGCTCGACGCCGATCCTCCCTGCCTACGGCGGCGGGTCACTCGCGGACGTGCTCCCTTCCGTGGCCGCCGCCCTGTCGGTCCCGAACGAGAAGAACCTCCTAGGCCTGCCACCAGCACCCCGGTACGCCGTACTGCTGCTCGACGGCCTCGGGTGGAATCTCCTTCGGCGGAACGCCGATGTGGCTCCGTACCTGTCGTCACTGGCAGGCCGGAGTCTGACAGCCGGCGTGCCGTCGACCACCGCCGCGAGCCTCACCAGCCTCGGCACGGGTCTACCGCCAGGCGCCCACGGCATCGTCGGCTACACGTCGATCGTCCCGGAGACGGGCGCTCTCCTGAACGCCCTCCAATGGGATGCTCCGGTCGACCCGCGCAAGTGGCAACCACACGAGACCGTCTTCGAGCGGGTCGCAGCCGCCGGGATCGCCACGCGCAACGTGAGCAAGGCCCGGTTCGACAGATCCGGCCTGACCGCGGCCGCGTTCCGGGGGAGCGCGCACCGTGGCGCCGACACGGTAGAGGACCGGCTCGACGCGACCAGGTTCGCGAGCCGCGAGGGCAAGTCCTCACTGGTCTACGTCTACGACTCGCAGCTGGACTACACGGGCCACGGGCAGGGCAGCGAGTCCTGGCAATGGCGCAAGGAGCTCGCCGCCGCGGACACGTTCGCCTCGCGGGTCCGATCCGCCTTGCCCCGTGACGCAGTACTGGTCGTCGTCGCGGACCACGGCATGATCGACATCGCCCCCGGGAACAGGGTCGACCTCGACGCGGAACCGGACCTGTCCAAGGGCCTCCGCCTGATCGGCGGGGAATCCCGCTTCCGTCACCTGTACTGCGTGGACGGCGCGGTCCCCGACGTACTGGCGACGTACCGCGAGCGGCTAGGCGAGGACGCCTTCGTGCTCAGCCGGGACGAGGCCATCGCCTGCGGTTGGTTCGGTGCGGTCGAGGAGCGGGTGGTGCCGCGGCTGGGTGATGTCGTGGTGGCATCCTTCGGACCGGTCGCGCTGGTAGCCGGCCGTCGCTATCCACAAGAAGCCGGCCTGATCGGCCTACACGGCTCGCTCACCGAGGACGAGATGGTGATCCCGCTTCTGATCGACGAGGGCTAGAAGCTCCAGACGTTCCAGAAGAAGCTCGCCTGCGCGGTCTTGGCCTCGGCGTCCCGAGCCGTCACGGTCACCTTGTACCGCCCCGCGCCCGGTGCCAGTACGCCGGTGATCCAGCCGCGCTCGTGGTCGATGGTCAGCCCCGGCGGAAGTCCGGTCGCGGTGTAGCTGATCTCCCCCTTGCTGCTCATCCCCTTCAGCAGCAGCGGTACCGCCGGTATGCCGCCGAACCCGATCTGCTCGTCGGGCTTGGTGATCGTCACCCCGGATGCCGGTGTCTGAGCGGCGACCCCGACCGCTTCGGCGGCGTCCACCACACCCTCGCCGTAGAACGAGTTGTTCGCGTCGGAGCCGGTGCACTCGCCACTCGAGCCGATCGGGCAAGGCAGGTCGTTGGCCTGCTCGGCCAGCCTGGCGCGGACCTGCGCGGGTGTGAGCTTGGGGTTCGTACTGCGGATGAGCGCGGCGACACCCGCCACGTGCGGTGACGCCATCGACGTTCCGTCAAGGCTCTTGTAGCCGCCGCCCGGGACGGTCGAGAAGACGTTCACGCCTGGCGCGGCCACGCTGATCTTGTTGGTGCCGTAGTTCGAGAAGCCGGCCTTGACGTCCCCCGGGTCGAGCGCCGCCACCGACACCACGCCGGGGAGCTCGGTCGGGACGTTGAGGCAGTCGGTGGTGACGGCCCGCGGGCTGGGGGTGGAGTCGTTCGGGCTGCTCTCATCGACGGACTTCGCGGCGAGGTCGTAGTTCTCGTTGCCGGCGGCCGCGACGTTCACCACCCCCTTGGAATCGGCGTACCCGACCGCGCGGCGAACGGCCTCGGCGATCGCGGCCTGGTCGGGATCGTTCGGGCAGAGGAACAGCCACGGGTCGACGTAGTAGCTGTTGTTGGTGACCGAGACGCCCTTGTCGGCGGCGAAGACGAAGGCGCACACCGTGTTCTCGGGGAAGAACAGCTGGGTGGGTGCCTCCGAGATGCGGATCGACGACACTTTGACGCCCGGGGCGACCCCGACCACGCCCTTGCCGTCCTTGGCCGCCGCGATCGTGCCGGCGACGTGGGTGCCGTGGTCAGCGATGGGTCGCCACGCGCCGGCCCTCGTGTCGAGCTTGCCGTAGGCGCAGGAGGCGGACTTGCCGACGTCGAAGTGCGCCTTGAGATCCGGGTGCTGGTCGTCGACGCCGGTATCGAGAACGCCGACCGTGACGGACCTGGAGCCCTGGTTGACCGCCCAGGCCTTGTCCGCGCCGATCTGGGTCATGTCATCGCGATCGGTCTCGGGCATATCGACCGGGCGCTCCACCGGCGCCGGAGGGATCGCCGGGTTCGCCGCCGCTGCCGGCACATCCGAGGTCCGCGTCGCTCCGACCTTCTGAACCCCCGGCACAGTGCGCATCCGGCCGGCGAAGTCCGGGTTCGTCGAGTGGACCACCAGCACGCCGATCCCGTCGTACGGGGCATAGACGATGCCGCCATTGGCCGTCACCGCGCTGGTCACCGTGGCGGTCTGCTTCGGCGCGGTGATCACGAAGTACGAGCGCAGCCCCGCCTCGGCCCGGACCGGCGCCGCGGCCGACGGGACCGAGAGGCCGGTGAGGGTGAGACACACCGTCAGGGCCAGGCCGACCGTCAGAGTCAGGAGCGGAGCTTTGCGCACGACCAAGTAGAACCCGCCGGAGCCCCGGAACGAAAGCCGACGCACCCCGGAGTCGCTGACGCCGGAGCGACTTGGCAGGATGGGCGCCCGTGGCTGACCTGCTCTACTTCACCGGGACGATGGACTGCGGCAAGTCCACGCTGGCACTGCAGATGGATCACAACCACAAGGCGCGCGGCCGGAAGGGCACGATCTTCACCAGCCACGACCGGGCCGGCGAGTCGACGCTGTCGTCCCGGCTCGGGCTCGAGGCGGCCGCGATCGAAGTGCGGCCGGACTTCGACTTCTGGCAGTACGTGGTGGACGAACTGACCCACGGCGGCCGGATCGACTACATGGTCTGTGACGAGGCGCAGTTCTATCAGCCGGAGCAGGTCGAGCAGTTGGCCCGGCTGGTCGACGAGCTCCAGATCGACGTCTTCTGCTTCGGCATCCTGACCGACTTCCGCGCGACGCTGTTCCCCGGATCGGCGCGGCTGGTCGAGCTGGCCGACCGGATGGAGTTGCTCCAGGTCGAGGCGCTCTGCTGGTGCGGCGAACGCGCCACCCACAATGCCCGGACCGTCGGCGGCGAGATGGTCACCGAAGGCGAACAGCTCGTGGTGGGTGACATGGTGGTCAACAACGGGGACACCGCCTACGAGGTGCTCTGCCGCCGGCACCACCGCCGCCGCCTCACCGCCGCACGCGCACGTGCCACGCTCTCACCCGAGGTTCTCCCTTTCGGAGGTGCCGTATGAACCCCCTGATCTCCGCCGAGTCGTTGCTCTCGGCCACTGACCGGCCGGTCGTCTTCGACGTCACGTGGAACCTGGCGGGACCGCCCGGCCGGGAGGCGTACGACGCCGGCCACGTGCCGGGCGCCTACTTCGTCGACCTGGATTCCGAGCTGGCCGGACCACCCGGCGCGGGCGGACGCCACCCGTTGCCCTCAGCAACCACCGTCGAGGCGACGTTGCGTCGCGCCGGCGTCGGCCCGGACACGGCTGTCGTCGTGTACGACGCCGCGAACTCCACTGCGGCGGCGCGAGCGTGGTGGATCTTCCGGTACTTCGGGGTCCGCGACGTCCGGGTCCTCGACGGAGGCTTCGCCGCATGGCAGGCCGCCGGGGGAGAGGTCAGTACTGCGGTACCGCCCGACGCCGCGGGTGCTTTCGTCGCTCAGCCCGGGCAGGTCCCGATGCTCGACGCAGATGGTGCTGCTGCGCTGGCCGCGAGTGGTGTGCTGCTCGACGCACGCGCGCCGGAACGGTACGCCGGCGAGGTGGAGCCGATGGATGGGGTCGCCGGCCACATTCCCGGGGCAGTGAACGCGCCGACGACCGCGAACGTCTCGGCCGACGGCCGCTTCCTGTCCGCCGACGACCTCCGCAAGCGCTTCGCCGCTCTGGGCGCCGATGGTTCAGGCGAGGTCGGGGCGTACTGCGGGTCCGGCGTGACGGCCGCTCACGAGGCGCTCGCACTCGAGATCGCGGGGATCGAGGCACCCGTCTACGTGGGTTCCTGGTCGGACTGGATCACCGACCCGTCGCGACCTGTTGCCACCGGCAAGGACTGACCCTTTCGATCCAGGTCGAATACTGCACCGCCGAGGCCGGAAAGCACCGCGAGGCTGACTTCTTGACTTCGATCGGTGGCTGCGGGATGGTCATGGGCAATCGATTTCCCAGGTCTGCTGAGGAGTCACGATGCCGCCCGAACCGACACTCAAGCGATCCACCTTCCTGAAAGCCGCGGCCGGCGCCGGAGCCCTGCTCGCGGCGCCCGGCGTCGCCGCCGCCTCGATGGCGGGAGCTACCGGCGCTGGGGCCCGAGGAGTACAGGCGGTCTCGACCAACAAGGTCGCCGATCTGACCGGACCGGGGTTGACCGACCGGTTCCGGATGCAGGCGACCGACCTGGGCATTCCGGCTCGAACACCGGACGGCAGGTTGCTCTTCATGTTCGGCGATACGTTCGAGAACCCGGTCGTCGGTGGCGGCTGGTGGCGATCGCCGGTCGCCCTGTGGTCGACCACGACGAACCTGGCCGGCGGGGTCACCTGGTCCGGCGCGGTCGGGGGAGCGGCTGCTCAGCAGTTATGGGACTACCCGCACGACAATCCGACATTCTCGACCGTGCTGCCTTCGGACGTGATCACCATCGGCGGGTCGATGTACCTGCACGCGATGGTGAACAAGGGCCTGGGCAACGTGGTTTGGACGGAGATCTGGCGATCGGACAACTCCGGTGCCAGCTGGTATCACACCGGTGCGAAGTTCCCGGGCGACCTCGACGGCGGGTTGTTCCAGTTGCTCACCTGGGGCGAGGGGAACGACGGGTACGTGTACGTCTACTCGACCGGGTTCCAGCGGGACAAGCCGATCATCCTCAAGCGGGTGCGGAGCAACCAGCTCGCGAACCCGGCGGCATACGAGCCGTGGGGTTATCGCGACGGCGTCTGGCGCTGGGGCAACCCGGCGACACCGATCCTGTCCGGCAGCTTCGGCGAGCTGAGCCTGCGGCCGCTCGGCGGGAAATGGGTGCTGACCTGGTTCAACGCCGGGGACTACCGGATCGACGGGATGATCATGGACACCCCGACGTCGAACCTCTACACGGCCTACCGGCAGACCCTCGTCTACGGCGGCGCCTGGGGTGCCGAGAACGACAACCACGTGGCGCAGCTGTACGGCGGCTACATCATCCCGGGCTCCACGTTGAGCGACCTGCACCTGTCGGTGAGCCAGTGGAAAACCGACGCCGGCTGGCCCTACCGAGTCATGCAGTTTCGCGTCCGCGGCTTCGGTTAGGCAGTGCCGGCCAGGCCGATCAGGTTGCCTTCGGGGTCGGTGAATCGGCCGACCACGAGGGTGCCTGCGGTTCCCTCGGGGCCCATGACGCGGGTGCCGCCGAGGGCTTCGGCCTTCCGCAGGGCTACCTCGACGTCGGGGACGCCGATGTAGAAGAGGACCTTGTTCGGGTAGCCGTCGCCGCCTCCGATGCCGCCGTTCAGTCCCGCGGTCCCGGCGCCGACAAAGCCGTAGTTGCCGGGCTCGGAGACGGCCTCCGTCGCGGCGTCGGAGGTCTGGAACTCCCAGCCGAACAACGCCCCGTAGTACTGCCTGAGTCCGGCCGGATCGCCGCCGATGATCTCGAAGTGCACGACCTGGTCTGCCATGTCTTCCTCCTTGGGTTCGAGCTTGTCAGAGGAGACGTCGGACGTGGCGGACCAGGCTCGACACTTCAGTACGGCAGCGCCACATAGTCGGCGTTCTGGCCGACCATCGGGTCGTTCGCGATCTCGGTCGGCACGTCGCGCACGAGCAGGCCGGCTTGTTCTGCGGCCGACAGCGCGGCCAGGTCGTAGCGGGTCTTGCGCCAGATGTCGCAGATGTACTTGCGGGTCTTGAGGTACTCGACATACCGGCTCATGTGCGCGTCGTCCAGGCCGAGCGCGGCGAACAGGGCGATCCGGTCGCCGTCCTTGCGCGCGATCCGCCAGTTCGGGAACTTGTCGTGCTCGTGCGGCAGCGGCGCCTTCGACTTGGGGAACTTCAGCAGCGTGCCGTTGCCGCTGTGGGTGGTCCGCAGGCTCCACACCGCGACGTCGCCGACGCGGGTGCGCACATAGACGTTGCTGCCGACGTTGAGGTCCGGCGTGTTGTGCGACTGGTGCCGCAGGTTCAAGCCGCCGGTATGCCGGTAGTGGTCCTGCAGGTAGATGCCGAACCGGAGGATCGTGTAGCGGCCGTTCCAGTCGGGCGCGTTCGGGTCGACCCGGTCGGCGTTGTCCTTGTGGAATCCGCGCTGGACACCGTTGACGGTGAACGCGCTGTCGCCGCTGTAGACGATCTTGTCCTCGCCGAGGATCTGCCGGGCGATCTTCACGAAGTTGCCGTCGGTCAGCACCTCGCGCATCCTCGGGTTCGCGAGCAGGTCGCCGCCGAAGTTCTTCCGCGACCAGTGCGCCGCCTCGCGCAGCCGCTTCACATCGTCGGGGGAGTAGACCCCTCGCACGATCGTCCAGCCGTTCTCCCAGAATCCCGTGACGTCGACGTTGTTGACCGCGGTCATTGCTCACAACCTCCGCTCACCCGGACCTGACGCCCGGTCTTACCTCCTCGATGCACGCGCACCCGCCTTTGTTGCGCTCGCGGGGCCGCCGGGCAGGTGGGTGCGTGCTCGGTCGTGGATCTCGTTCAACGGCAACCGGCTGCCGACAGCAGGAATCCGCGACCCGAACGCCGGCGCGGCACGTGGGGTGCGGCACGCGCCGCGAACAGGCGGGCGTCCGTCAAGGCGCCCGGTGGTGTCACCGCGCCGAGAACAGCGGGTTTCCGGGGTGTTTCGAATCGTGACCAAACGAGCCGTTGATAAAGTAACACGCATGGTTTAACTTACTCGGAAATCGGGCCCGAGTGGCCCGCATCACACCCCAGACCGCCCGGTGGCGGGGTGCTCCCGGAAACATGAGGAGTTCCGATGACGAGAACGGCTAGGTGTGTCGCAGCCCTGACTTCAGCGGTCGCCCTGCTGACGGCGGTAGCCTGCGCAGACGGCAGTACTCCGGCGGCCAGCAGCGCCGGAGCGATCGACGAGAACGCGCCGGTGACGATCACGGTCGGGAACAAGCCGAAGCCGGACAAGCCGGCCGACGTCGCCACTTTCAACAAGAAGGTGAAGGAGTTCACCGACGCGCACCCCAACATCACGGTCAAGACGACCGAGACCGCGTGGGACGCGCAGACCTTCCAGGCCCAGGTGGCCGGTGGTTCGCTGCCGACGGTGATGAGCATCAGCTTCACCGAGCCCCTGAACATGATCCCCAACAAGCAGCTGCCGGACATCACCGACGAGCTGAAGCTGGTCGACCTGACCAAGAACCTGAACCCGGACACGCTGAAGATGGTCCAGGACGACAAGGGCCGGATCTACGGCGTGCCGTTCGAGGCCTTCTCCGTCGGGCTCGCCTACAACCGGGCTCTGTTCAAGCAGGCCGGCCTGGACCCGGACAAGCCGCCCACGACCTGGGACGAAGTCCGGCAGTACGCCAAGCAGATCACCCAGAAGACCGGCAAGGCCGGCTACGCCCAGCTGACCAAGGACAACACCGGTGGCTGGATGCTCACCACGATGACCTACAGCATGGGCGGCAGTGTCCAGAGTGCTGACGGCAAGAAGAGCACGTTCAACGACGCGCCGACCAAGAAGGCGCTGCAGTTGCTCAAGGACATGCGCTGGACCGACAACACCATGGGCACGAACTTCCTCTACAACCAGGAGGAGGTCCGGCAGGACTTCGCCGCCGGCAAGATCGGCATGGTGCTGCAGGCGCCGGACGCCTACGACATGGCGGTGAAGAACTTCGGTATGAAGCCGGCCGACTTCGGCGAGGGCGCGCTGCCCCAGGACGGCGGCCCGTACGGCACGCTGACCGGTGGCTCGATCAAGATGATCAACCCGAAGTCGACCAAGAACGAGATCGTCGCTGCGCTGAAGTGGATCAAGTTCTACGAGTTCGACAAGTACACGAACCAGGCCGTGGCGATCCAGAACGCCAAGGACTCGATCGCCGACAAGAGCTTCGTCGGTCGGCCGGGTGTCACGCCGCTGAGCCAGGCGACCTACGACCAGTACAACGAGTGGCGCAAGCCCTACAACAACGTGCCGATCCAGCAGTTCCAGGGCTACATCGACTCGACGAAGTCCCTCAAGCTGCTGCCCGAGCCGGTGAACAAGGGCCAGGAGGTCTACGCCCTGCTCGACCCGGTCGTCCAGCAGGTGCTGACCAAGAAGGACGCGGACATCGACAAGTTACTCACCGACGCCGCCTCGAAGATCGACGCCCGCCTGGCCCGGTAATCCACCATGGCCCTCCTCAGTCGACAAGCTGACCAGTCCCGCCGGGGTGTCACCACCTGGTACCGCTCCGGCGGACTGAGCGCCATCGTCTTCGCACTGCCCCTGGTGCTGACCTTCCTGTACTTCTCCTGGGGCCCGATCGTGCGCGGGCTGGTGCTCAGTTTCCAGAAGAACAACCTCGTCACCGCGCCGGAGTGGGTCGGTTGGTCGAACTTCAGCTACGTGCTGACCGACCCGCAACTCCCGCAGGCGACGCTGAACACCCTGTACTTCGCTCTGCTCGCGCTCATCTTCGGCTTCCCGGTGCCGCTGTTCCTGGCGGTGTTCATCAGCGAGCTCCGCAGTACCGGCTGGCTCTACAACGTGCTGTCGTACCTGCCGGCCGTGGTACCTCCGGTGGTCGCGATCCTGCTCTGGAAGATCTTCTACGACCCCGGAGGTGCCGGGCTCTTCAACACCTTCCTGGGCTGGTTCGGCCTCGGTCCCTACGCCTGGCTGAACTCGCCGCACCTGGCGATGCCGGCGATCGTGCTCGAGGCGACCTGGGCGGGTGCCGGTGCCACCGCGATCATCTACCTCGCCGCGCTCACCGGCGTACGGACGGAACTGTACGAATCCGCGGAGCTGGACGGAGCCGGGATCTGGCGGCGGGTCTGGCATGTCACGATCCCTCAGATCCGCGGAATCATCCTGATCATGATGTTGCTGCAGCTGATCGGCACCTTCCAGGTGTTCACGGAGCCGTTCCTCTTCACCGGTGGCGGTCCGGACAACGCGACGACCACGATCCTGCTGCTGATCTACAGGTACGCGTTCATCAACGGCGACTTCGGCGCCGCGACGGCCCTGAGCGTGCTGCTCGCACTCGTGCTGTGCGTGCTCTCGGTCGTGTATCACTTCCTCACCCGGCGTTGGAGCACCACATGACGAGTCTCCCGATCACCGAACAAGTCGCCGGCGCCGGCGAGGAGGCGAGCCCGGCACCGCGCAAGCGTCGCCGTACTGCCGAGGCGCAGGAGCGCGGCGTGATCTCGATGGCGGACCGCCAGCGGCCGCTGGTCCGGTACGGGCTGCCCGCGATTCAGGTGCTGGTCTTGATCGGCATCGTGGTCGCCGGGGTCGGGCCGCTGCTGTGGCTGCTGAAGTCGGGGTTGTCTACCAGCCAGGACATCCTGCGGGGGCCGCTGTCGCTGTGGCCGAGCGGCATCCAGTGGCACAACATCCCGAACGCGTGGACCCAGGTGCAGATCGGTTCGTACCTGGGCAACACCGCGATCATCGCGATCGGGTCGCTGGTGTCCACGCTGTTCGTCTGTACGACGGGCGCGTTCGTGCTGAGCGTGCTCCGCCCGAAGTGGGGACCCGTCATCACCGGGCTGGTGCTGGCCACCCTGTTCCTGCCCGGCGTGATCTCGCTGGTCCCGCTGTACCTGACCATCCTCAAGATGCCCGTCCTCGGCTGGAACCTGCAGAACACCTTCTGGGCGGTCTGGCTGCCGCAGGCCGCGGGCGCGTTCAACATCCTGGTGATGAAGCGGTACTTCGACGCGATCCCGCGGGAACTGATCGAGGCGGCGCGCATCGACGGCGCGAGCAACCTGAGGCTCTTCACGGCGTTGATCCTGCCGTTGTCGAAGCCGATCCTCGGAGTGGTCGCGCTACTGACGGTGATCGGCTCGTGGAAGGACTACCTGTGGCCGCTGCTGGTGCTGCCAGATCCCAAGCTGCAGCCGATCTCGGTGGCTCTGCCGCGGGTGGCTGACACCACTGAGATCTCCCTGCAGATGAGCGCGATGTTCCTGGCGGTCCTGGTCCCTGTGGTGCTGTTCTTGATCTTTCAGAAGCAGTTCCTCAGGGGGGTCGGGATGTCGGGAGGTATCAAGGAGTGAATTCATCACTGTCAGGGCGCCGAGTGCTAGTCACGGGCGCGGCCGGGCGTATCGGCTCGGTCACCACCCGTCACCTGTCCGAGCTCGGCGCCCTGGTGACCGCGTTGACACTCGTCGAGGATCCGTCGCTGAAGGCGGACCGGGTCCTCGTCGGAGACACCAGGTCGGAGGACGACGTCAGGACCGCGCTCGACGGCGCGGAACTCGTCGTGCACCTTGCCGCGCTGGCGCACCCGACCTCGGGTACGCCGTACGACGTCTACACCACGAACGTGGTGTCGACCTTCAACGTGCTCGCCCAGGCCGGCGCGCTGGGCATCGATCGCGCGGTAGTGGCCAGCAGCATCAACGCCTACGGCGTGCCGTTCAACCCGAACGACGTGCTGCCGGCGTACTACCCGCTGGACGAGAAGATCCCCTCGGACGTGGCCGACTGGTACTCGTTGTCGAAGCAGAACGACGAGAACACCGCGAGGATGTGCTGGCGGCGCTGGGGGACCGACGTGGTGTCGTTCCGGTTCCCGCACGTGAACTCGGCCGAGGCAGTGCGCCGCCAGGCTGACGGCTTCATCGAGAACCCTGCGCGTGGGGTTCGCGAGGGGTGGGCCTACCTGGACACCCGCGACGCGGCGTACGCGATCGAGCTGGGGCTGACGGCACCGTTGTCGGGCGCCCATACGTTCTTCGTTGCCGCCGGCACCACCAATGCGCCGTACGAGACAGAGGCTCTGCTGGACGCCTTCGCGCCGGGAGTGCCGCGGCTGCGGCGGTTCGTCGGGCGCGAGGTGCCGATCGACCTGACCGCCGCGCGGACGGTGCTCGGCTTCCAGGCGCAGCACGAGCTGGACCTACCAATCCATCGACTGGAGATTTGATGCCGCACGAGACGCCCGCCACCTTCGCCCAGCCCTGGCCGGTCCGCGACGACGTCCGGATCCGGGCGGTGAAGGCAATCGTCACCGCACCGGAGGGCATTCCGCTGGTGGTGGTGAAGATCGACACCACCGAGCCGGGGCTGTACGGCCTGGGTTGCGCCACCTTCACACAACGGTGGAAGGCGGTGCAGACGTTCATCGACGAGCACCTGGCCCGGCTGCTGATCGGCCGGTACCCCGGTGACATCGGGGACCTCGTCCGGCTGGCCGGGTTCTCCGGCTACTGGCGCGGCGGCCCGGTCACGAACAACGCGATCTCGGGAATCGACGAGGCGCTGTGGGACATCGCCGGCAAGCGCGCCGGCATGCCCGTCCACGAACTGCTCGGAGGCAAGGTCCGCGCTGCCGCGGACACCTACATCCACGCGGGTGGCATCAACATCGAGGAGACCCTGGAGCAGGCGAAGGAGTTCGTCGCCCAGGGCTGGCGGCACGTCCGGCTGCAGGTCTCCACGCCCGGCGGCGGCGGATACGGCGCGCCGCGGCTGGCCACCCTCTACCCCGACGCGCCGTACCGGAACGGGTGGAGCGCCCGCGACTACCTCCGTACTACGCCCGACCTGTTCGCCGCGGCCCGGCAGTCCCTGCCGGACAACGTCGAGTTGCTCCACGATGTGCACTCGCGGCTGACCCCGAAGGAAGCAGTGCTGCTGGCCCGCTCGCTCGAGCCGTACCGCTTGTTCTTCCTCGAGGACGTGTTGCCGCCCGAGCACTGGGACCGGCTGCCCGAGGTCCGGGCGGCTTCGCCGGTTCCGCTGGCCGTCGGCGAGCTCACCACGTCCATGGGTGACGCCGTGCGGCTGGTCCGCGATGGTGGCGTCGACTTCATCCGGTCCCACATCTCCGACATCGGCGGCCTCACCGCGGCCCGCAAGGTCGCGGATCTGGCCGAGCTCTGCGGCGTCCGTACCGCGTGGCACGGGCCGGGCGACACCTCGCCGATCGGTGCCGCCGCCAACGTCGCGCTCGACGTGAGTTCCGTTGCCTTCGGCATCCAGGAAGGGCACATCTACAACGAGGCCACCCACGAGGTGTTCCCCGGCACGCTGCGGATCGAGGACGGCTGGCTGCGGCCGAACGAAGCACCCGGCTGGGGGATCGACCTCGACCTGGAGGCAGCCGCCCGCTATCCCGCGCAACTGTCCGGCCACGACGAGTGGGCGGCCGGCGTACGGCGGATCGACGGGGCCCTGGAGGCGCCGTGAAGTTCTCCGTGTTCACCGCCTCGACGCCTGAATGGACTCCTTCGGAAGCCGCGAAGATCCTGGCCGAGCAGGGCTGGGACGGGATCGAGTGGCGGATCACCGACCAGTCGGCACCGGAGGGCGCCACCGGCTTCTGGGTGGGGAACAAGGCGACCTGGCCGCTAACGGGGCTGGAGGAAAGCCTCGAGGAGATCAAGGCGATCACCGCCGACGCAGGTCTGGAGTTCTCCTCGATCGGTGGCTATGTGCCACCGACCCGGCGGGACGACGCCGACAGGATGCTGGCTGCGACGGCGGCGCTCGGTGCCGGCAGGGTCCGGATCGCCGGACTCGAGGTGGCGGACGACCAGACGTACCGCGAGGCGTTCGCTGCCTGTCGCGAGCACTGGGAATGGGTGGAGGACCGCGCCCGCCATCACGGCGTACGGGCGTTGATCGAACTGCATCACGACACCCTGACGCCGAGTGCGTCGGCTGCGCGGCGGTTGCTCGAAGGGCTGGATCCCGCGCACGTCGGCGTGATCCACGACATCGGCAACCTGGTGATCGAGGGCTGGGAGAAACCGGTGCACGGTCTCGACCTGCTCGGCGAATACCTGGCGCACGTGCACGTGAAGAACGCCGCTTTCCAGCTGGCCGGGGTGGAAAGCGACGGCACGTTGCGCTGGGAACCGAATTGGGTGCCGCTGCGGGAAGGGCGCGCGCACCTGCCGGAATTCTTCCGGGCGCTGGCCGCGGTCGGATATGACGGCTGGGTCGCGGTGGAGGATTTCTCGGAGGCGGCGCCTTTGGCCGAAAGGACGGCGGCGAATCTCGAATACCTCCGCTCGATCGCGGTGGCCGCGGGGTACGATCTCGGCTAGCCGTGGGGGCTGCGGGGGCTGTTATTTCAGCGGGGAAAGTTAGCGAGGAGGAGGTGGGCGATGGTCACGCCTGACAGTGACTCGGCGGTGCTCGACGAGCAGACCCGATCCGGGGCGAACCAGTACGACCTGGGCTCCTTCAACGAGGCCGTGATCATCGAGACGATCCGGCTCGCAGGCATCATCAGCCGGACCGAGATCTCCCGGCGGACCGGGCTGACCCAGCAGTCGGTCTCCCGCATCCTGCGCGTCCTGCTGCAGCAGGGCCTGCTGGTCGAGGAGGCCCAGGAACGTGCCGAACGGCTCGGCAAGCCGCGCACCCCGGTGCGGCTCCGGTCGAACGCGGCGCACGCGGTCGGGATCCATATCGACCCCGAGTTGCTGACCGTCGCGGTGGTCGACCTGGACGGTGCGATCGTGCGGCGCGAGACCGTCGACCTGCCCGAGGACCTGGACGCCGTCAGGCTCGTCGATCTGGCCGCTGCCACGGTGAGCGCGGCGCTGAGCATCAGTCAGGTGGACCCGGCCTCGATGCTCGGTGTCGGGGTCGCTGTGCCAGGGCCGATCAACGCCGACGGCGCGCTGCTGGACCTGCCACTGCAGTCGGCCTGGCGCGGTCTGGAGATCCGCCAACTGCTGCAGCAGAAGCTCAACCACCCGGTCCTGGTGGAGAAGGACGGGACAGCGGCCGCGATCGGCGAACGCTGGATCGGCCGGTCCGCCCGCGCCCGCGACTTCGCCTATCTGTACCTCGGCACAGGGGTTGGCAGCGGTCTCATCCTGAACGGTTCGATCTACCGCGGCGGAACCGCCAACGCCGGCGAGTTCGGGCAGTTGTGCGCCTTGCGGATGGGGGAGTGGGACGAGCAGGGCGGTCCCCGGATGATGGCCGAGTGCAATCCCACCGCCGGGCTGCCGATCATTGCCGAGGGATTCGGTTATGTCGAGACGGATCCCAGCGCGACCGATGAAGCAAAACGCTACAAAGCCGTCTGCAAAGCGGCAGCCGAAGGCAATGAAGCGGCCCAGAAGGCGGTGAACCAGGTCGCATCGGTGATTGCACAGGGTGCGGTCGGGCTGGTCGATCTACTGGATATCGACTTGATCGTGCTCGGCGGTCCGGCGTTCGAAAAAGAAATCGCCGGCGTGCTCCTTTCCGAAATCGATCGCGCGGTGAATTCCTACCCGATCGCGAAAGGCACCCGCACGGTGCTGGTCGAGGAGTCGATGCTGCAGGCCGATGCCGCCGCGGTCGGTGCCGCCTCGACGATCTTCCATGACGCGTTCACCCCTCGGGTCGGCGGATCGATTCAGGCTCGTAGGCTGCCGAAGTGAAGTTGACCCGTGACCTGACATCCGAAGTACAGCTGCGTCTGGTCCGACCGTCGGATGCGGCATCGTTGTGTGAGGCGCAGCTCCGCAGCCGTGAGCAGTTGGCTCCGTGGGAACCGAGGCGTACCGACGAATGGTACGAGCCGGCCTTCCAGGAGGCCCGGCTCACCGAGCTCCTCGGCAACGACCGGATAGTTCCGTGGGTGCTCAGCGAGGACGACCGGGTGATCGGCACCGTGACTCTGTCGAATATCGTCCCTGGGCCCTGGCAGAACGGGGATCTGGGTTACTGGATCGATGTCGCCCAGGTCGGTCGCGGGCTGGCGTCGGCGGCCGTCGCGGCGGTCTGCGAGCTCGCCGACACCGAACTGCTCCTGCACCGGATCTCGGCCAGCACCCGCGTCGACAACGCCCCATCCCAGCGCGTGCTGGCCAAGAACGGCTTCGTGCAGTACGGCTTCGCGCCCGAATACCTCCACATCGACGGGGCCTGGCGCGACCACAACCTCTACCAGCGGATCCTCAACACCCGCCCGCCAGGCCAACCAGCCCCCTAACCTCAGTCCGCCCCCGCCTTCCTTGCGTCCGAGGGGGCGCGGGTCCTGCCCCGCGCGCGTTCGGACGCAACGAGTCGCCGGGCCGTCCGCCTTCCTTGCGTCCGAGGAGGCGCGGGTCCTGCCCCGCGCGCGTTCGGACGCAACGAGTCACCGGGCCGTCCGCCTTCCTTGCGTCCGAGGAGGCGCGGGTCCTGCCCCGCGCGGGTTCGGACGCAACGAGTCGCCGGGCCGTCCGCCTTTCTTGCGTCCGAAGAGGCGCGGGTCCCGCCCCGCGCGGGTTCGGACGCAAAGAGTCGCCGGGCTGTCCGGCGCGCTGCGCGCGAGAACTCACGGCCTGCTTGCGTCCGAAGAAGCGTAGGGCTCGCCCCGCGCCTCTTCGGACGTAACGGGGTTAGTTGGGGGGCAGGCCGATGCCTCGGCTGACCTCGACGTCGTCGTAGCGGCCCTCGAGCACGTCGATGAACTTGACCGGGCGCTGCAGGGTCGAGGCGATGTAGACCGCTCGCACGGTCGCCAGCGCGTCGATCGCGTCCTGCACGGTGATGCCGGGCTGCTGGCCGTTGCCGATGGCCCCGAAAATGTCCTCGTACTGCGCGACGTGGCCGCCCGGTCGTTCCGCCTCGACCGGCACGTCCTCGGTGGAGTTGTCGGCGTTGAAGCGGCGGAGCAGGTCGTCCTCGACCTCGGCACCACCCTCGGTCCCGTGCACGGAGACCCGCGTCCGCCCGCCCGGGAAGGCGGCGGTGGTCGCGTGCAGCGTGCCGACCGCGCCGGACTCGAAGGTCAGGGTGGCGACCACGGTGTCCTCGACCTCGATCGCGTGATGGGCCGCGCGGATCGCCTGCGCCTGGATGCTCACCGGCCGGCCCATGAACCAGAGCATCAGGTCGACGGTGTGGACGCCCTGGTTCATCAGCGCGCCACCTCCGTCCTGGGCCCAGGTGCCACGCCAGCCCGCGGACGCGTAGTACTCGTCGCTTCGCCACCAGGCGACGGTGGCGACCGCGGAGGTCAGTTGCCCGAAGCGGCCCGCGCGGATGGCCTGGGCGACGAGAGCGCTCCCCGGGTCGAACCTGTGCTGGCTGATCACCGAGGAGATGACGCCGTGGCCGGCGGCCCGGCTGGCAGCTGCGCCGAGGCGGCGGGCCCGGGTCAGGTCGACATCGAGCGGCTTCTCGATGACGACGTGCTTCTTCTCGTTGAGCGCCTGCTCGGCCAGGGCGGCGTGCGTGCCGCTCGGCGTGCAGATCGCCACGAGCGAGATGTCTGCTCCGGACAGAGCCGCGGTCAGGTCGTCGTACTGCTTCGGCTCCGGGTGGCCGGCCTCGGTGAGCCTGGTGGCCAACGCCTGCCGGGCGGCCGCGTCGCCGTCGATCAGCGCGGTCACGGTCGCGTCGGGTCGTGCCGAGATGGTGTCCGCGTGGGTGCGGCCGATGACGCCGCAACCTACGATCGCGACCTGGTGGTTCTCCGTCGTGTCAGCCATCTTGCCCTTTCGTCTGGGCCGGCCGGCAGCCTCGCACGGCTGCCGGCCGACTGGTCGTCACCGAGCGGTGAAGTTCGCGCTCAGCACCTGGTCCGTCGCGATGGTGAACGTGTATGCCGGGTCGGTGGACACGATCTGGCCGTTCACGGTCCAGTTCTGGAAAACGCTATCCGATCCTGCCGTCGCCGTCACTGTCACCTGCGCGCCGACTTCGTACTTGCCCGGCTCGGACTCGTTGCCGTCGATCTTCACCGTGCCGGCGGTCGCGGGCGAGGCGACCACGGAGACGCCGCGCTGCACCACGTTGATCACCATCACGTTGTGCAGCGTGACCGGCCCGGTGCTAGTTGCGCCGTTGTAGCGGGCCAGGTTGGTCGCCTCGACGTCACCCTTGACGACCTTCACGGTGTGGCCGTCCGCGCCGAGGTTGTCGGTGCCCAGGTTGAAGGCATCGACCTGCCCGTCGTTGACCACCAACCCGTCGTGGAACCCATAGGCGAACACGTTGAACAGCGTCAGCGCGGTGGCTCCGTCGACGGTGACGATCTTGGCCGTCTTGCGCATGTACTTGTCGATCACGAGCTGGAAGATGTCGCCCTCGTTCATCCAGTACGGCTGCTGGTACCCGACCCGGGTGACCGCGTTGCCGTTGGACAGCACGCCCTCGATCCGTCCGTTCGCGCTGCGGCCGACCGAGATCGCGTGGTCGAAGAAGGCACCCGCGATCTTGCGGACCACGAACCCGTCATTGCGGTTGGTGGTGAAGTCCACGCCGTTCCACGCGTTCGGGAAGCCCGCGTTGATGACATAGGTCTGGGCGCCGTTGCCGCGAACCGCGTACGGATAGGGGACGACTCCGTCGGCGGATCCGGGGTTGTTCTCCGGATAGAACACCCTCAGTCCTCTCAGGCCTGCCTTCTTGCCGTCGAGGGTGACCAGCGCGGTGGCCGTGTCGGGTGCGGTGGTCGCGCGGCCTTCGAAGGCCTGGAGCACGGTGCCTCCGCTGGCCCCACCCTGGTCTCGGTTCGGAACTGCGGACGAGCCGCGCAACTCGACGTTCGCGGGGACCTTGAGGTGGCTGCCGATCCGATACCAACCAGCAGGCAGATACACGATCCCGCCGCCTTCACGGCCGGCCTTGTCGAGCGTCCTCTGTACTGCGGCTGTCGCATCGGCGTTGGGGAGATACCCGACGCCGTGCGGGGCGTCCGCGACGTACAGGGTCTTTCGAGCCGGGGCTGGGAGCGCTCGCTCGGTGTAGGTGGGGGCGGCTCCGGACATCCGGTGGACGATGCCGGAGAGCGCTCCCTGTGTTTCTGTGCCGGTGATCTTGACGTAGCCGCGCGAGTCGTTCTGAACGGCCTGGACGCTGCCCTCGATGTGACCGCCGGCGAGGGTGAGACCCCAGCGGTCGTCCATCACGTCGACCTTGAGAGCAACGTCGGTGCGCCGGATGTCCGGCTGCAGGAAGCTGCCCGTGAACTGGGCGCGCTGCCCGGCCACGACGTGGATGCCGACCTTGTAGTCGGACAGCATGATCCGGTGGAACTGATCCCACTCCAGGTCGCCGAGCGCCAGGCCGGTTCCGTTGGCCCGGGTCCAGCTGTCTAGCGCAGCGCGGGCCGGCGGGTGGTATGCGGCAGGGGCCGACGCCCAGTAGGAGTTGCTGAAGGCAATGTTCTCCCAGGTCCCGACGTCCGCGCCGTTGTAGGCCCGGGCGCCCTCGAAGAGGACGGTTCCCCGGATGTTCCGGACGGTGGTGGACTCGTGCACCTGGCTCGAGCCCGGCGCGCCGCCGCGCTCGTTCGCGAACGTGCTGATGCCGATCCCGCGGTAGGAGTTGAGCATGGTGACGTCCGAGACCGTCGACATCATGTAGTTCTCGTTGCCGATCCAGGCATTGCCGGGGATCTCGAAGGTGTAGTTGTACGGCACCGGCTGGGCCGCGTTCTGCCGCGGGTAGTAGGTGGTCACGCCCATCACGCCGGCGCTGCCGCCGATGCGGAACAGGCTGGGTCCGTCGTCACCGGAGGCGAGATCCGCGATCACCACCGTGCCGAAGTCCTTGGCCTTGTCCCCGCTGGTGGTCTTGTCCGGGTCACGGCGGTCGCCGCGCAGAGTGCAGAACGCCCGCACCTCGATCGTGTCCTTGACGAGGTACTGGCCGGCCGGGAGCCAGACGGTGCCGCCGCCCGCGTCCACACAGGCGTAGATGGCGTGCTGGATCGCCTTGGTGGAATCCGTGCGGCCGGTGCGATCAGCGCCGTACTTCGTGGCGTCGAAGTCGGCGACGACGCCGTCCTCGGTCGGGTTGACCGTGTTCACGAGAACCGGCTTCGGGACGACCACCGGCGACTGGCGGAGCTGGATCTCCTTGACGATGAAGTTCTGGGCGCCCGTCATGTTCACCCGCACATAGCGGGCGTTGGCAGTCGCGAAGCGCGTCTTGCTGAACTGGTTGGCGCCCGGTGAACCCGTGCGGCCGACTGTGGTGAACCGCTGACCGTCGTTCGAGACCTGCACGGTGTAATCGGGGGAGGACGTCTGCCCCCACTCCACCCGCACGTCGTTCACCGCGAGGGGTTTCCCGAGGTCGATCTGCAGCCAGGAGTCGCCGTTCCCGCTGGTCCAGCTGGTCTGGTGATCACCGTCGTTCACGTTGGCAACTCCGGTGCCGCCACTGGCGCTCGCAGTGCCGGTCGTTGCGAAGCTCGTGTCGACGACGGACGCGGTGAACGCGTCGAGCTTCGACTGCAGGGTCGTGAGGGCGGTCTTCACCTGGACGTCGGTGACTCCCGGCGTGGCCGCGACAGCGCGGGCATCGTCGATCGCTTGGAGCAGCGTCGCACGGCTACCTGCCGGGTATTGCCCGTCGCGTGTTCCTTCGCGGGCAGCCTTCTGTACGCGCGCGGCTTCGTCGATCAGGTCGAGCAGACCCTCGGTCACGTCGAGCGTGCCGGCCACCTTCGCCACCCGGACGGCTGCGACCTTCAGGTCGACGGCGCCGTTGCCGAGGTTGATCCGGAAGTCCGAGCCGTTCGACCGGTTCGTCATCACCGCGTCGCTGAGCGCGAAGGTGTAAGTCTTCCAGGTCTTGGTGTTGCCGTAGGTGACGACCTCGGAGTTCTTGAACATCTCCGGGATCGTCGCGCCCGGGGAGTCGTAGTGCAGCCCGAACTGGCCGTTGCCCTCGTCGAAGTAGTCGATGCTGATCAGCACCAGGTTCCGGTTGTCGTAGAGGTAGTTGTCGGACACGTTCATGTACATGAAGTTCGTGCCCGGCGCGGGTGCCGTGTGATCGGTCTGCCAGTACGACCGCCCGTCCAGTACGCCGGTGACGAGGTTCTCCGCGCGGTCACCAGCCCGCGGAGTGATCCCGTTCTGCACCGGCGAGGCGCCGAGCCCGACCGAAGCGCCGGCCGTGCTGATCCGCAGGCCGGCGACGGTGATGTCGGCGCTGCCGGACAACCGCAGGTCCGCGCCGCCGAGCCTGTCGTTGAACCCGATGTCAGGCAGGGCGAACGTGCCGGTCTGCCACTGGCCGGTGTTCTTCAGCTGTACGTCGTCGGCATGTGCCGCAGGATCGGCAGCAGCGTCGTACTGGAGTTGCAGCGTGCCGGTACCGCTGTCGAGATACGTGACGGTGACGAGCACGTCGTTGGTGCTGATCTCGTTCACGTAGTCACGATCGACGTCGAAGGAGAGGAACCCGGTGTTCGCGGCCTGGTTGGTTCGCCAGTAGCCGCGGCCCTGTTCGGTGCCGGTTTGCAGCCCGGCCGGATCCTGCCCGGCGGCGGGCTTCACGCCGAGCGTGGTGGGTGTCGGTCCGAGGTCGGCGCCGACGCCGCTCGGATACATGGTCGCCGCGTGGGCTGCCGGCGGGGCTAGTAAGCCGGTCAGCAGGAGCGCGGGTATCAGCGCCGCAAACAGGCGTCGTGCGGTCATCGGGGAACCTCCAGGTGGCGGGCCGGAAGCAAACTGGGAGCAGACGAGGGACCGCCGTCAGCAGCAGCCGTACGTGATCTGCCGCACACACAGCGGTAACGTGCGTGTAAGTTAAACCATGCGTGTTACTTATTCAAGAGCCTGTGACGGCTAGTGCTCAACCAAGCCGTCGGGACGCTGCGCCAGACTTCTGAGCGTGGAAAATGTCGTGCCGAGGCCGAGTGCTCGAGTGTTGCCGGTGGATCCGGCCGACCGACTGCTGTTGTTGAGCGCGGACGATCCGCGTCGCGGGTCGTTGCGATCAATGGCCCGGAGGTCCGGCCGAGCGAGTCAGGCGGGACGACCGACGTACCGTCGGGCGGCGCGGGATCCGGCAGCCGGGCGGCGGCGACGACCACGAGGGGGTTAGGCGACGCCTACCAGAGTGCGGGTGGGAATGGCGGGGGCGAGGTCGGTGAGGAGGGTGAAGAAGTGGGTGGAGGCGTCTGCCAGGCGGAGGAGGCCGGCCTCGTGGTTTTGCCAGCCGAAGACGAGTTCGCCGTCGATGACCCGCTCGGCCAGCGGTACGGCGTACGTGCTGAGGGTGACGCGGTTCGGGCCGGTCCGGGGGTGGTGGTCGCCGCAGCCGCACTCGGCCGCGATCAGGATCGAGGTGAGCGCGTCGGGGGCATAACTGCGCATCCGGAGAGTCGTGCCGCGGGCGGTGAAGCGGGCGATCGTTGCGTCAGGCAACTGGACAAGCAGGTCGACCGGGACGGCGTGCGATCCGGGCAGCAGGCGCAGTCCGCGGGACGCGAGCAGGTCAGCGAAAGCAGAGAGGTTCATTGCGGAGAATCCGGAATCCTGTGATGGCTGGTGTCGGCGGGCGGGCCTCGGGAACGGAGCGGGCCTCGTGCGCCTCAGACGGCGCGCGTCAGCGACAACAACAGCTACAACACAGCGAGATTCGCATGCCGAAGATCATGGCAGACAGGGCTCGGCGGCGCCAAAAACACCGCCCGCTATCTGAGACAACAGTCCGTAATCAGGACAGCCGCCACCCGACATCGCGCGCGACGAAATCCAGCGACCCGTCGACAGCAGCTCACAAGTGCCCCGTCCGGGGCGTACTCGCGGCGCCAGCGCTCAGCGGACTAGCCAGGAAGCGGGACCGCGGTCACCACGCCGGGACCGCGGTCACCACGCCGGGACCTCGTACATGAAATTGCGTGTAACCGGTCCCGACAAGGTGTCCGAGGTCCCCAGAACTGGCGCCAGCGCTCAGCGGAACGAGCCAGGAAGCGGGACCGCGGTCACCACGCCGGGACCTCGTACATGAAATTGCGTGTAACCGGTCCCGACAAGGTGTCCGAGGTCCCCAGAACTGGCGCCAGCGCTCAGCGGAACCAGCCACGAAGCGGGACCGCGGTCACCACGCCGGGACCTCGTACATGAAATTGCGTGTAACCGGTCCCGACAAGGTGTCCGAGGTCGCCAGAACTGGCGGCCTCGGGAGATCCGCTAGGCAGCGGAAGAGCTCAGCTACCCCGACCTCCCGGCGCTGTCACTCAGCACCTACCGGATGTGGTGCTCAGGTCAGGGGTCAGTCAGCTTTCTTGCCGAACATGATCTCGTCCCAGCTCGGCACGCTGGCGCGCTTCGATCCGCGCCGGGCCGGCTTCTTCTTGGGCTCGGTCGCCTCGGTGGTCTCGGTGCTCTCCTGCGCCGAAGCAGCAACCCCCGCAGCAGCCTGGGCGGCCGGTTCGCTCACGGGCTCAGCGGGCCGGTCGGTGGGCTCAGGAGCAGGCCGACCTGCCCGCCGCGGGTCTGCGGGCTTCGGGGCGAACTGTCGCGGATCCGCGGGCTTCGGCGCATCGCGCCGCGACTCCGCCGACCGCGGTTCCGCCGACCGCGACTCCGCAGTACTCGGTTCCACAGTGCGCGACTCCGCAGTGCGCGGTTCCGCTGAGCGGGCGACGTGCGAGGGCGCAGGCTGCTCAGGTGTGGGCGTGCGGCGCTCCGTGAAGCGGCTGTCCGGTGCGGCAGCGCGCTCCTCCGGTGGTGCCATCGGAGGAGCCTCGACCGGCAACTGGGCCGGACGCTCGACAGCCCGTACTGCGGGGCGCAATGTCGGGGGCTGCTCGATCGGTACGTCGATCAGCGTCGGCTCATCGTCCGGGCTCGGCACCGAGTGCACTCGGCGCGGTCCACGCTCGGCATCCCGCGAAACCTCGCGACCGGCCGAACCACCCTCACGCCCGAACTCCCGACCCGCGGAACCGCCATCCCGGCCGTACTCCCGACCGCCGGAACCGTCCCGGCCGTACTCATGGCCGTACTCACGACCGGAGGTGGTCCCGAGTTGTTCCTGGTCCCGGCCGAAACCCCGGCCGGTGTCCCGGTTGGCATCGCGGTCCGACTGGTGCGCCCGCCCACGGGGGAGGCTGATCGTGTCTTCGAAGCCGGCCTCGTAGCTGTCCGCCCCATGGTCGGGGGCCAGGCTCAGGTCGAAGTCGGCCACGGCGGTCAACCGGCGCTCAGCGGCCTGGGGCGCGATCACCTGCGCCTGCTCGCCGACGAGCCAGCGGGCCTCGTCGTCGTCAGGCACCGCGTAGCGCCCCGGGGCGTCGTACGCGAACATCGCGATCTTCTCGTCGTCTTCGTCGACGAAGTACGAGACGCGGACCGCCCAGCGGCCGTCGTCGCGGCGCCAGGCGTCCCACTCGGCCGCGGCCGGGTCGACGTGACGGGTGCGAAGGCGCTCGGTGACCCAGGCGCCGAGGTTGCGGGTCGGGGCATCGCCGCCGCCGCGGCGGCGGACGGAAGCGCGCTGGGCGAGGCTCGCGACGTGATCGCGCTCGGCCAGCACCGGACCCGCGAACGCCATGACGCGTTCCATCGGCATCTGGGCGACGGCGGCGACCGCCTCGGGACTTTCGCCGGCGCGGATCCGAGCCTGGATGTCTCGTGGGCGCAGCGCGCTCTCCATTTGAATCTCCAGCTGGCCGAGTCGGGCACGGTCGCCGCGCAGGGCCGCACGCAACCGGTCGTCGACCGGGATGGCGAACTCCTCACCCGTCTCTGCCACAGCCAGGATGAGCTTCTTGCCATCCTGGCTCAGGCCAACGAGCCTCGCCTCGCGCATTGCCTTTGTTCTCCTGTGCGGTTGTCGCCAGTCTCTCCCGATACCTGCGCCTCGACCAAGACCGGCGCGCCGTGCCCGCCGGTCATTGTGGAGGTTATGTCACGAAATCACATCTTGCCTGCTCAGCAGGGTCCTTGTCGTCACACCAGTCACATTAGTCACAACCCGCTGTGACCGGGACGGCGAGGTCCTGCCAAAGCTCCTCCCGCGCTGCTGCGCAGGCAACCCCCGACGTCCGTACGCCGGGGGTCGCGAGCACCGGAAAACCGATCAGTTGCCCGGGTAGGCGGCGCGGATCGCGAGGGCCCGTTTCAGGTCGTCCGCCCGGTCGCCGACCGATCGACGGATCCCGGCCGAGACCGACTCGTCGGCGGTCAGGTCGGCAGCCAGCCCGACGACCCGCTCGTCCACGTCGTAGACAGGGAAGGCCAGTGCTGCGCTCTGGGCGACCACCCAGCCGGTGCGCATCTTCTCGGTGCCGGCGATCTCGGCGAAGAACCGCTCCACGTATGGCGCGGTCAGCTCGAGCTGCTCGGGATACCAGAAGCCCTCGCAGGCGGCGTACAACTCGTAGTTCGCCAGCCCCGCGTCGGTCATGATCTGGTTCCAGGCGCGTTCCTTGGCCTCGGCCGTCGGCAGCGCCGCCCGGCAGCGGGTCGCGTGCACGACGCCCTCCGACGAGTGGTCCCGCTCCAGTTCGGCGTCGATCTCGGCGTCGCCGACGGCGCCGAGGCGGGCCAGTTGCAAGGTGATCAACCACCGAAGGTCCGCATCCACGGTCACGCCTTCGGGAACGCCTTCGCCCGCAAGCCAGCCGCGCAGGAGGTCGGCGTCGTCGGTGAGCCGGATGAAGGCACGCAGCACCATCAACTGGAGGCTGCTGCCGGCCGGTGCCGTGGCGAGGCGCTCACGCAGTACTGCGGCAAGCTGCCCGCGGTAGGGCTCATAGGGAAGGTAGCCGCCGAGCAGCCGGGTCTGGGCCCAGCCGACCAAGGCGCTCACGGCGAGATCACTCGTCTCGGCGGGCAGGGCTGCCAGGAGGACCTCGAACCCGAGCTTCGGGTCGAGTTCGCCGTCGGCCGTGGCATCACGGATGCTGTTCAGGATGACGGCCCGGGTCACCCCGTCCTCGATCTTCGGGAGCACCTCGGTCAGCCGGCCCAGGCTCTCGGCGTCGAGCCGGATCTTGGCCCAGGTGTCGTCGGCCGCGTCCGGGATCACGACTGCCACCGACGGATCCAGCGAGACCTCGACCTCGTCGGCGTTCAGCAGAACCGGTACGGACACGCCGCGGCCGTTCTCGTCGTACCCGCCGACCGTGAGCTGGTGCGGGCGGTCAGCCGGGTGATCGGCCGGCGTGGTCCTGCGCAGCTTGATCCCGGTGGGGGTGCGCTCGGCGCTGATCGTGTCGAGGCCCGGCGTGCGGAGCCAGTTCCGCGCCCAGTCGTCCAGCCCGACAGCGCCCGCCTCGGTCCACTTCGCGACCAGGTCGGCGAAGGTGGCGTTGCCGAACTCGTTCGAGGTGATGTGGGCTCGCACCCCGGCGAGGAACACGTCGTCGCCGAGGTAGCTGGCGAGTTGCTTGAGCACTGCCGCGCCCTTGGCGTAGGAGATCCCGTCGAAGTCGTCCAGCGAGGCGAGCGCGTCCTTGACGGCGTCTGCCGCGATCGGGTGGGTCGAGGACCGTTGGTCGGCCTGCAGACCCCACCACTTGCGGATGAAGGCGAAGTCGATCCAGTTGTCCGTGTAGCGCGTCGCGGCGGTCGAGACGCGGTGGGCCATGTACTCCGCGAACGACTCGTTCAGCCAGAGGTCGTTCCACCACTGCATGGTCACGGTGTCGCCGAACCACTGGTGCGCCATCTCGTGCACCACGGTCCGGGCCCGGCTGCTGCGCTCGCCGTCGGTCACGGCCGAGCGGAACACCATCGAGTCGCGGAACGTCACGCAGCCCGGGTTCTCCATCGCGCCGGCGTTGAACTCCGGCACGAACGCCTGGTGGTACTCGCCGAACGGGTAGCGGTAGCCGAACAACCGGTGGAACTCGTCGAACGCCTGCCCGGTGACCGTGAAGATGTCCTCGGCCTCCCGGTCGAGCGCCTCGGCCAGGGACTGGCGCGACACCAGGCCCAGCGGGATGCCGTCGTGCTCGGCCAGCAACTGGTGGTACGGACCCGCGACCAGCGTCACGAAGTACGTCGAGAGCGGCTGCGTCTCGGCCAGTTCCCAACGGCCGGGGAAGACCTGGGTGGCGGCACCGTTGCCGAGCACGATCCACTCCGGCGGGGCCGTCACCTTCACCTTGTACGGCGCCTTGAGGTCCGGCTGGTCGAAGCAGGCGAAGATCCGCGGCGCGGCGTCGAGGAAGGACATCGCGTAGAGGTAGGTCAGGCCGTCCGCTGCATCGACGCTGCGGTGCAGGCCTTCGCCGTCGTTGGAGTACGCCATCGACGCGACCACCACGAGCTCGTTCTCGGCGGTCAGGCCGGTGAGCGCGAGCCGTCCGTCACTCAGTCCGGCGACGTCGGCGGGCTTGCCGTTCAGCGTCACCGACGTCAGCTCGTCAGGCTTCACGTCCAGAAAGCTGGACTGGCTGGTCGCGGAGAAGACGATCCTGGTGGTGGAGCCGAAGGTGCGGTCCCCACGGGTCAGGTCGAGATCGACGTCGTACGAATGGACGGTGAGCGCGGCGGCCCGGGTGCGGGCGCCGTCGACGGTGAGACTCGGCATGTCCTGAACTCTATGTCGTCGGGGGTGACCAGAGCATGGGCAGTGGACGATCACCAATCATCCGACCTTTAGGGTTGTGTCATGACAGAGATGGAGTACCGCCAGCTCGGCGATTCCGGGCTCACCGTCAGTGTGGTCGGGCTCGGCTGCAACAACTTCGGTGGGCGCATCGACGCCGACCAGACTGCTGCAGTGGTCACCGCCGCAGTGGATGCGGGCATCACCCTCTTCGACACTGCCGACGTGTACGGCGGGCAGCCCGGCCTGAGCGAGACCTTGCTCGGCCAGGCGCTCGGGAAGCGCCGCGACGACGTGGTGATCGCGACCAAGTTCGGTGGCGACATGAGAGGCGACAACGGTCCCGACTGGGGTGTGCGCGGCTCCCGCCGGTACATCCGCAAGGCGGTCGAGGCGAGCCTGCGCAGACTCGGCACGGAGTGGATCGACCTCTACCAGCTGCACGTGCCGGACCCGGTCACGCCGATCGAGGAGACCCTCGCGGCACTGTCGGAACTCGTTGCCGAGGGCAAGGTTCGCTACATCGGCAGCTCGCAGTTCGCCGGCTGGCAGGTCGTCGACGCGGACTGGACCGCCAAGACCGCCGGACTGGAGCACTTCATCAGCGCGCAGAACCGGTACTCGCTGCTCGAGCGGGACGTCGAGGACGACCTGATCCCGGCCTGCGAGCACCTCGGGATCGGCGTGCTGCCGTTCTTCCCGCTCGCGTCCGGCCTGCTGACCGGCAAGTACAAGCGTGACCAGGGCGCACCGGACGGCACCCGGCTGGCGAACATGCCCGACCGGCTGGCCGCGGCTGACTTCGACAAGATCGAGGCGCTGGAGACGTTCGCGGCCGAGCGTGATCTCACGCTGCTGGACGTCGCGATCGGTGGTCTGGCAGCCCAGCCGGCCGTCGGCTCCGTGATCGCGGGGGCGACCAGGCCCGAGCAGATCGAGCAGAACGTCGCGGCCGGGTTGTGGGAGCCGACCCCCGAGGATCTGGCGGCGCTGGACGACCTGACGTGACCCTGATCCTTCTGCCGCCTTCCGAGGGGAAGACCGGTCGCTCGCGCGGCCGTGCGGTGGAACTGGCGACGCTGTCGTTTCCCGGGCTCAACAGAGTTCGGGAAACGGTGCTGGACTCGCTCGCGAAGGTCAGTGCCTCAGCAGACGCGTACGACGTACTGAGCGTCGGCGCGTCGCTGAAGGACGAGGTTGAGCGGAACACGCGCTGGCGAACTGAGCCGGCTGTTCCTGTGTCGGAGCTGTACTCGGGCGTGCTGTACGACGCGCTCGGGTACAGCACGCTGTCCGCGGGGACGAAGCGCCGGGCCGGAGCTCGCCTCCTGGTGGTGTCAGCCGCCTGGGGTGCACTGCGAATAGCCGACCGCGTCCCGCCGTACCGGCTCTCGATGGGTACTACGCTGCCGGGGCTCGGGCCGCTCGCCTCGGTCTGGCGCGATCCGTTGGCCACCTCCCTCGACGATGCGGCCGGTAACTCCGTGATCGTCGACTGCCGGTCCTCGACCTACGCGGCGGCGTGGCGTCCCACGGGCGCTCAGGCGGCGAAGTGGGTGGCGGTCTCCGTGGTCCGCGAGCGCGGCGGTGTCCGGTCGGTGGTCTCGCACAATGCGAAGCACACGCGGGGTCTGGTCGCACGGCATCTGCTCGAGTCGGGCAAGGATCCGGGCACGCCGCGAGCGCTCCACAAGCTGATCGCGGAGCGATGGAACGCGGAACTGGTAGGCACCGGCGCAGGTTGGACCCTCACGGTGGTGGAACACGACTGATCTCGCCGCGGGTGGACCCGGCACCCACTACGATCCGTTCGTCGGTTAGTCGGTGATAGGGGTCAGAAGTGGCAGGCGAGGTACCGAATCCCTACAAGGCCGCAATAGGCCGGGCGCTCGGAACGGTCCGCGGTCAGGCGACCAGCGCGGAGACGGCGCTGGACAGCGCCAAGAAGGCCTTCGCGGCGGGCGCGTGGACGGGTGGCACGTCGGACGCCTTCTCGGCAGACCTGAACGGTCGCGACACGGCGGCCAAGAACGGCGCCCACGGCTGCGTGACCGAACTCGAGGGCATGTACAAGAAGGAGCCGGACAAGGTCGAGCCAGACGCCTGGCAGATCCACTGGCACAACCTGTGACGGCGAGCGAACGGGGGAGCGCCAGATGGTGATCTCGAGCATCGGTCTGTCGGCGATGGCCGACCTGATCCAGAAGATGACCGCCGCGTCGAAGACGCTGACCGACTCGGCCGGCAGTATCAAGACGACCAGCTCACACGTCTGGGGTACCGCGGCGGACGCGGACAAGATCACCCAGGCGGCCGGCTGGGTCAACGACCAGGTCCCGGGCCTGCGACGGAGGCTCGCGCTCGCCCAGCAGATCGAGGCGCAGACCAAAGGCCCGCAGTCCAAGGTCGACATCGATGAATCGCTGCTGTCCACGATCCCACCGGAGCAGGCACAGGCCGATGGAGCGGCGGCCGCCCGCAAGCTCAAGGAGTCGAACGGCAAGCTCGATCCTGCCCTGGTCGCCCAGATCACCAAGTACCAGAACGACCCGTACTTCGCGGCCGGGTTCGCCAAGAACATGACGCCGACGGAGCTGGCGGACGCGCTGCTCAAGGCTTCCCGAGAACGCGAGAACATCGGCCGCACCTCGACGACCACCCTGGCCAAGGACATCGAGGCCTGGAAGGTCAACTACAGCGGACTCGTGTCCGCCATGGGCACCACCATGGCCACGGCGACCCGCAACACCGGCGACCTCGCGCTGCCCGCCGACTTCGCGAAGAAGTACGCCGCCGCCATGACCGAAGGCGGCACCAAGTCGGGCGACGGCGATCCGGTCAAGTACGGGCAGGCCTCGGCGCTGTCTTTGTTGTTGCGCCACGGCCAGTACTCCACGCCGTTCCTCGACACCGTCAGCTCCACGGTCTACGACTACGAGCGCGAGCACGGCAAGGACGGTCCCGTCTGGGAGCCGCGCAGCTACTACGAGCCGAACCACACCTTCGCCGGCGTCTACATGCCCGACGGCGGGATCATGCCCGATCCGATGGCCAACATCATGGAAGGGCTGTCGCACAACCCGCAGGCCGCGCAGAACTTCTTCGATGTCAACAACCCGAACGCGAAGACGTCCGAGGTCGAGATCAACGGCAAGAAGTTCCAGGTCAACGACCGGATGAAGTACCTGCTGCAGGACCGCACCTGGAAGTACGACAATGCCGACGGCCTCGGCAACGCCCTGCAGGCCGCGACCACCAACTGGCGCGACCGGTCGGACAACGGCAAGACCTCCGCCGTCATCGCCAGTCAGACCTTCGCCCTGCTGGGCCAGAAGGCCGGCGGTGGGAAAAAGGGCGGCGACTGGTGGGCCCTGGGCCTCAACTCCCACCAGGGCTGGAAGCCCGGCTCCGGCATGCGGGACAGCCTCGCCAACATCATCGCCAGCTACAGCCCGGACCTGATTCGCGTGGCCGGCCCGCAGAGTCCGAAGAGCGACCCGCTGGGCGGCGACTGGACGGCAGAAGCCGGTGATTCCTTCCCACCCGGTGGTCCTTACGGTGCCGTGATGGACGCTGCCTTGATGCGCAAGCTGCTCGGCGTCGTAGGCGAGGACCAGAAGAACCTGACGATCGTCTCGACCGGCGTCACGGCGGCAGGCCAGCTGATGTTCAGCCACTCGCTCGCGGAGGCTCTGAAGAAGGACCCGAACGCCGCGATCAACATGATTCAAGGCGGTGACAGGTCGCCGCTCATCGTCGGGGCCGCGAGCCAGTTGAGCAACACGCTCGGATTCGTGATGACAAACTCCTACGAAGGCGACAAACAGGACCAGGAGTTCAAGAAGGCGCAGGCCGAGGCGATCTCCAAGGCGCTGGGCGTCGCTTTGAAACTGCCGGGCATCCCCGCACCGACCGGCGCGTGGACTGGTCTCATGCTTGACCAGGCCAAGGACGCGGCGCTGGCGGCAGTCGCCAAGGGCCCGACACAAGACGCCAAAGACCTCTACAACTCGGCCGCGGGCAATGGCCAGGACAGTCTCACCAAGCTGATGCTGAACAATCTGCTGGCAGCCGGGTACTTCGATCCCAAGCAGTACAAGGGTGCGAACACTCCGGGCTCGGACAAGTACGTCCCACCGCCGGCCGACGCCTTCAAGAAGGGCCCCGATGGCAAGCCTGTGCACCCGCCGGAGTTCGACTTCGACAGCGAGGCATACATCGACTGGGGCGATCGCGGTGGTCAGATACCCAATGAGTGGTTGCAGAACAATGTTGTGGGACCGTATCGCGATAATTTCCCGCTGTTCGGAGGCTGATTCATTTGAGGAGAGGCAGCGGCTTCCTGCCAGTGCTGGTCGTCGCCCTGGCGGTCGCCCTGGCGGGCTGCACCCCGGACAAGGCGCCGCAGAACACGGAGCCGTTGCCGACCCAGGCGATCGGGGATGCCTGTGGTTTCGTGTCACAGGACAGCGCCGAGATCGCTTTGGGCGAGACCGGCCTCTCGCCGGCCGGGTTGAAGCAGGACCTGGCCGGCACCGCCAGGAACGCCGACGGATCCAAGCTGAATCTCGCAGGCTGCAAGTTCTACGCCGCCGGCGACAAGGAACTTGACGTCTCGGTGAAGCAGATCGGGATCCCGCCCTACGAGGAGCGGGCAATCCCGACCGCGTTGAAGGACGGGGGCGCGGACTTCGTCTTTCCTGCTTCTGAAGGCCAGGGGTTCGCCAAGAAGGGTGAGCAGGGTCAGCCGGCCGCTACCGCACAACTGATCCGCGGGGATTGGTACTACCTCGTCTTCCTGACGAAGCAGACCGACGGCCGCAACGCTGTGGACGACGTTGTCGCCGTCCTCCGTCAGGTTGTCGACCAGTTGGGCCTTCCCCGCAGCGAGAACCTCCCACGGCCGTCCGCGTCCCCGACCTCGTGAGCCGCGCGGGTCAGTCCGCGAAGTGCGACTTGGGGATCACGCCGTGGGCGCCGACGGTTCGGTCCACCACCTGGGAGACCTCGAAGTCGGCGGCGGCTGACAGGTAGGCGTAGGCGACGGCGCGGTCCATGCCCAGGTCGTCCTGCAGGAAGTCGAGGGCATTGACCACGGCGCGGCGCATGGCGATGTTCAGGTCGCTGACCTGACCGCCCTGGCTGCCGTCCGGATCCGACAGACCGATCGGGACCCACGAGTCCGGCGTCTCCGCGAAGGGGTAGTGGAACGCGACGGACGGCGCATCGCCCGATCCCGGCTTGCAGACCGTCAGCCGGAAGGTCGCCCGCAGCGAGCCCTCCATCGCGGTGAGCGCGACCTCGCCGCCACCCATCGCCAGGTGCGGATCGCCGACGTGGAACAACGCGCCGTCGGCGAAGACCGGCAGGTAGAAGGTGGACTTGACGCCCAGCAGGTTGATGTCGATGTTCCCGCCGCCGAGCGTCGGTGGGATCGAGTTCAGGGTGGGCGCGGTGAGGTCGGAGGTCTCGGCGAAGGCGACCCCCATCAATCCCATGAACGGGTTGAGCGGGAACGTCACCTCGCCTTTCCGCCCGCGCGGCATCACGCCATTGACCGAGCCGCGCGGCCCACGGCGGACCGGCGTGAACACGGAGACGTTGCCGTACTTGGTCGGATCGCCAGTGGCCCGGCCGTCGGTCGCTACCGGCGGCATCACCTCGGCCAGCGTGATTCCGGCCGGCGCCGTACCACCCGCGAGCTGGGGGAGAGCGCCCTTGCCGTGGCGGCTGGACACCACGCCGTACGGGACGCGCGGCAGCATCGAGAGCATCTCGACCTTGAGGACATCACCCGGCTTGGCGCCGTTGACGAAGATCGGCCCGGTCACCACGTGCGGTCCGTCGACGTCGAAGTTCCGCGCGGTCCGGTCATAGTCGCGCGCGATCTCGATGGCGTCCGTCAGTACGTCGGTACGCCGTACGCCATGGCGGGCGAACCAGCTGACGGGGTCGCGGCCCTGGTCCTCGAGGATGCCCTCGTGCGACACGGTGTCCACCGTGACGGTCTCGCCGGAACCCATCTGCAGAACGGGCTTGCTGCTGAGCGACGGCACGTAACCCCAGCGGACCTGGTCCGTGGCGGAAGGCAGGTAGTGCTTGCCTTGGATCGGACCACGTCCTGGTTGCAGTACCTCACCAGGGAGTGCCGCCGTCGGGGTGCTTGCCGGAGCGGCGGCTTGAGCGGTGGTGGCGGTGGCCGCGGTGATGCCTACAGCGCTCGCAGCGGCGGTCGCGCGGAGGAAGTCCCGCCGCCCGAGCCCCTGTCTCAACGCATCTCGAACCTGGATCAACCGGTCGTTCGTCATCGTCGTGCTCCTCACTGGTCGTCCAGCAAGGTCTACAGATCGGATGTTTCCTGAATTGGAAACAAAGTATCGCTGCGGTTACGCGAGGGACCGCGGGGTCTGCCCGAGGTCGTTCATCGCGCCTTCATGAGGAAGTGGTTTCCCGGCTCTATGGTTGCGGAAAGGTCATGACAGCTGACCGTAAGTAATCAGGGGACCCGCCCAACCCTCGGAGGCCTGACAGATGCGTCGCCTGTTCACGAGTTCCGTCACCGTTCTCGCCGTCCTGACTGCCTGGATCATCGGCGCCACTCCCGCGCTGGCCTATCCGCCCACGCCGCCGTCCGCCAGTACTGCGGCGTCGCAGCTGGCGAGTCTGACTGTGAAGGCCGAAGGTTCCACCACCGGCTACAGCCGGGACCTCTTCCCGCACTGGCACACCGTGTCGGGCACCTGCGACACTCGCGACGAAGTACTGAAGCGCGACGGCACGGGTGTGACCGTCGACAGCAACTGCGAGCCGACCGCCGGCAAGTGGTACAGCGTGTACGACGCCACCTACATCACCGACGACTCCGCGGTCGACATCGACCACATCGTCCCGTTGGCCGAGGCCTGGAAGTCCGGTGCGAACACCTGGACGACCGCCAAGCGCGAGGAGCTCGCGAACAACCTGACCATCGCGCAACTGATCGCGGTATCTGCCTCGAGCAACCGCTCCAAGGGTGACAGGGACCCTGCCTCGTGGAAGCCGACGAACACGTCGGTGCACTGCAGCTACGCCCGCGAGTGGATCTGGGTGAAGTACACCTACAAGCTCTCCCTCCAGTCCACCGAGAAGACGGCCCTCCAGACGATGCTCGCCGACTGCTGACCCCGCTGCTCCCTGTCTTGCGTCCGAAGAAGCGGGGGTCCTGCCCTCCACCTCTTCGGACGCAAGCTCCTGGCGAGGCCGGGGTGGGAGGTTGATCAGGTGTCTTCGAGGAGGCGGCGGCGTTGGGCATGAACGCCGGCCTGGAAGCGGGTGCGGGCGCCGAGGGTGTCCATCAACTCGGCGACGCGGCGACCGACCGTGCGACTGCTCAGTGCGAGCTGGCGGGCGATGGCGTCGTCCTTGAACCCAGCCGCGAGCAACGTCATCAGCCGTGCTTCCAGCGGATCCGTGCTCGCGGTCACCACCGGCACGGCCTGATCCCAGAGCAACCAGAACATCTCCACCAATGCGTCCAGCAAGGCGCAGGGATGCACGACCAGGGCACTGTCGACGAGTTGGTCGACCGACAGCGGCAGCAGGGCCGCCTTCCGGTCGAACACCGCCAGCTTCATCGGCACCTGCGGATGCACCCGCGAGCTCTCCCCGGCATCGGCCGCGCTGTAGGCCTCGTCAATACCGCCGGGCACGTCGAGCGAGTCGGGAGAGTAGATGCCGCGGACCACGACTCCCTCGCGGAGCAGGCCACGAACCGTGGTGTCGGACTGCTCGATCTCCGCGGCGTACGGCGGCCGGTCCAGGACCAGGAGTTGCTCCTGCGTCCCGTTGAGCAGCTGGGCGAACCGGGCGGCGATCGCGTCCTGGCCGACGATCACCTCGACCAGGTTCTCCGGTCGATGCTGCTCCTGCGCCCGCAACTCGGACACGAGCACCCGCGCCTCGGCACGAACCCGGTCCAGCTCAGCCCGCCGTACTGCGACCAGCGCGTCGACCGCCACGTCCGGCCGGGTCGGCAGCAACCGCACCGGCTCGTCCGAGGTGGTGGTGAGCAGGCCGAGCTCCTCGAGCCGCCCGACCGTCGCTCGCACGTCGTCCTCGTCACGGCCGAGTCGCTTGGCGAGGTCGCTCACGCAGCAGCCGGGCGCCGCCAGCAACGCCCGATAGGCCTCTTCATCGGGCGGTTCAACGCCGACCGACTCCAGCATCCGTCCTCCCGGGTCTCGTCCGGATCCCGACACGCTATCCCGTTGTGCGGACCATCCTGGATTCGTTTCCACAGGACGTCGCACGAATGGCGACTTGTGGCCATGTCCGGCATACGTCAGCACAGTTCATGGTGTGGACACCACCCAATTCGATACCACTGGAGGGCCGGGCGCGCGCGGACCGGACAGGGGACGCCCGGTCAAGCCTCAACGCGCGCGCCCGCTCCAGCGACAAGCGCGTCCGGGACGCGGCTGCCGCGATCCGGTGGGACGATGAGACGAAGGTGCATCACAGGCCAATCGCAGGCGCCTTCGGTAACTGCTCTGGTTCAGGCCTCCGCGCGCACTCGCAGTGGCGGGTGGACCCCGGTCTGTGATCGACTTGCTGATCCCTACGCACATGGGAGGCAGGATGAGCGAGAGCGCGGCGACAATCACCGCCCAGGACCGGCCTGAGCTCAAGCGGGTGATGGGCCCAGGACTATTGCTGTTGTTCGTGATCGGCGACATCCTCGGCACCGGTGTCTACGCCCTGACCGGCAAGGTGGCCGGCGAGGTCGGCGGCGCCGTCTGGTTGCCGTTCCTGTGTGCCTTCATCGTGGCGATGCTGACCGCGACGAGCTACCTCGAACTGGTGACGAAGTACCCGAAGGCCGGTGGTGCCGCGGTCTACACGCACAAGGCGTTCGGCATCCACTTCCTCACCTTCCTGCTCACCTTCGCGGTGATGTGCTCGGGGCTCACCTCCGCCTCCAGCGCGTCGAAGGCGTTCTCGGAGAACTTCTTCAAGGCGGTCGAGATCGACTCCTCGCACGGGTCGATCCTGATGATCACCGCGCTGTCGTTCATGGCGTTGATTGCCCTGGTCAACCTTCGCGGCGTCGGCGAGAGCGTGAAGGCGAACGTGGTGCTGACGCTGATCGAGTTGTCCGGACTGCTGATCGTGATCGGGATCGGCGCGTGGGCGCTGGCCAACGGCGACGGCGACACCTCGCGGCTGACGGACTTCAGTACGCCGAACGGGGAGTCGCCGTTCAGCGCGGTCACCGCGGCGACGGCGCTCGCGTTCTTCGCCATGGTCGGCTTCGAGGACTCGGTGAACATGGCCGAGGAGACCAAGGACCCGGTGCGGATCTTCCCCAAGGTGATGCTGCTCGGGCTGACCATCACCGGCGTCATCTACGTGCTGGTGGCGATCTCGGCCGTCGCGCTGGTCTCGCCGGAGGAGCTCAACAAGGGCGCCACCCCGCTGCTGAAGGTCGTCTCGGCCGGGGCGCCGGACTTCCCGCTCCAGCTCTTCGCCTGGATCACCATGTTCGCGGTCGCCAACTCGGCCCTGATCAATATGTTGATGGCAAGCCGCCTGCTCTACGGCATGTCGCACGAGAAGGTGCTGCCGGGCCCGCTCGGCCGGGTCCTGCCCGGTCGCCGCACGCCGTGGGTGGCGATCCTGTTCACCACCCTTCTTGCCTTCTTCCTGATCGGGTACGCCGACCTCGCCGCGCTCGGCGGCACGACGGCGTTCCTGCTGCTCTGCGTGTTCGCGATCGTCAACGTAGCGGTCCTCGTCCTGCGCCGGGACCGGGTGGAGCACAAGCACTTCCACGCGCCGACCGCGCTACCCGTGCTGGGTATCGTGCTGTGCCTCTACCTGGCGAGTCCGCTGTCCGGCCGGGCCTCGGCCGACTACAAGATCGCCGGCTGGTTGATGCTCGTCGGGGTCGGCTTGTGGGCTGTCACCTGGCTGCTGAACAAGTACGTCTTCAAGCGCAAGACCGACTTCGACCCCACCCACCTCGACCCGAGCGGCCCGGTCAACTAGCCGCCTGTTGTCAGCTCTCTGTACTGCGGGCTGTGGGGACCCGGCTGGTCCCCACAGCCCCGGTCCGGCGGATCGGCAGGTTGGCCGCGAGGACGACTGTGCCGAGGGCAACGAGTCCGAGAGCGACCGCGATCCAGCCGAGCGCCGGATAGCCGCTGCCCGCGTCGATCGCGAGACCGCCGAGCCAGGGACCGACGGTGATGCCGACGTTGAACGAGGAGAAGTTGATCGCGGTCGCGAAGGTCGGTGCTCGGTCGGCCAGGCTGAACACCCGGGCGTTGAGTGCCGGGTTGGTCGCGAACCCGAAGCCGCCGAGCAGGAAGATCGCCCCGATCGCGACCACCGGGACTGTCGCCCAGAGCGCGAGAACAGCCGAGAGAGCGGTGACGCCGGTGATCCCGACGAACAGTGTGCGGAACGGGGTGGCGTCCGCGGTCCGGCCGCCGAGGGTGATCCCGATCAGCGAGCCGACGCCGTACAGCGCGAGCACGCCGGGAACCGCACCGGACGGGAGGCCGGTCGCCTCGGTGAGCAGGGGCGCGAGGTAGCTGAAGATCACCAGGATCGCGCCGGTGACGAGCGCGGTCGTGCAGTAGGACAGCCACAGTCGCGGGTTGGCCATGGCACGCACCTCGGCGCCCAGCTGGGGCTTGTTCGCCGGATCCGGCCGGCCGCCGGGAATCGTGGCCAGCACCCCCACCATCGCGAGCGTCGACAACGCCGCGACGGTCCAGAAGGCCGCTCGCCAGCCCAGATGCTGGCCGATCACCGTGCCGGCCGGGAGTCCGACGATGGTGGCGATGGTGAGGCCGCCCGCGACGACGCTCATCGCCTTGGCCCGGCTCGTCACCGGCACCAATCCGACTGCCGTGACGGCCGCGACCGCCCAGAACCCGGCGTACACGAAGGCACCGACGACGCGGGTCGCGAGGAGGAGCTGGTAGTTCGGGGTGAGGGCCCCGCCGACATGGGCGAGCGCGAAGATCGCAAGGAACACCAGCAGTGCGGTCCGTCGCGGCCAGCGCAAGGTGACCACGGCCAGCACCGGAGCGCCGATCAGCATGCCGACCGCGAAGGCCGAGACCAGCAGGCCCGCAGCCGGGATCGACACCTCCAGATCCGTGGCCAGCTCAGGCAGCAGCCCGGCCAGCATCAGCTCGGACGTGCCCTGGGCGAAGATGGCCAGCCCCAGGACGTAGACAGCGATCGGCATCGCGAATTCCCCCTCCGGAATTCTGGGTCGTGCGGGCGGAACGGCTCAGAGCGGCCAAGGCGGTGTTCGCGACCACTGACCACTGACCACTGACCACTGTCGGCGCGGCTACGCGCCGCCACGCGGAAACCACTCATTGTGACGTAATCACCGACCGCAGCGACAGGCGGACTCCGAATGGCGGACGAAACGCGGTCCGGGCCCCCGGGTTTGGAAGGATCCGGCATCGTTGGGACATGAGTTCCTCGACTCCTGCCCGGCGGACCCGCAGCGTCGTGGACGTCGCCCGCATCAGCAGCGGGATCAAGCTGCTGGTCCTGCTGGTCGGGTTGATGTGGCTCAGCGAGATCGTCGACACCGCCTTGCATGGCCGGCTCGACCAGTACGGGATCGTCGCGCGCGAGCCGGACGGGCTGTTCGGCATCCTGACCGCGCCATTCCTGCACCTGGGCTTCGGCCACCTGATCTCGAACACATTGCCGCTGGTCACCTTGGGCGCGCTGATCGCGATCAGCGGCGCGATGCGGCTGTTCTCGGTGACGGCGATCGTCACCACGATCGGCGGCCTCGGCACCTGGCTCGTCTCACCGCCGCACACCATCACGATAGGTGCCAGCGGCCTGGTCTTCGGCTATGCCGCCTACCTGATCGCCCGGGGGATCTTCAACCGCCGGATCGGCCAGGTCCTGATCGGCGTGGTCGTCGTGCTGGTCTGGGGGAGTGCTCTCCTGGGCGGTCTGCTGCCGCAGGACGGCATCTCGTGGCAAGGCCACCTGTTCGGCGGCATCGCCGGCCTCCTGGCGGCCTGGTTCCTCTCCGACGACCGCCCCACCAAGCAACGCGTCGCCTAGTACGACAGCCGTAGTTCGTGGTGATGCCTTTTCGGCAGGGGGCCGCGGAGGGCTGGGTGGGTGCGGCCCTGGCCAAGAGTGGGGACCTGGGACAGGTAGTCGGGGCCTTGAACACGTTATTTCGTGTCCGCGGTCCCTGTTTGGTGTTCAAGGTCGCCGCTTCGGGAGTGCTGCGCAGTCCGGGCCTGTCCCCGCAACATCACAAACTCCGGCTGTAAGCTCCCTAGGTCGCCCATTCTCGACCCCGATCCACCGCCCCGGTCAAGTTGCGCTGGGCATCGGTCGGTGCCGGCGGCGCCTGACCATTACGAGCACCATCAGCAACACGATCACTCCGGGCACACCCGCGGCGATCGGAATCAGCCCACTGGCGTCGAGTGTGCGCTCGGGCGCGACCTCCAGCCGCATCGCCTTGCTCGAGACCACCTCACTGGCCGCCTGGCCGGAGGTGATGACGACGTAGACCATGAACCGCCCGCTGTTCACCGCCTGCAGCTCCCACTCGAGTGGCTCGGTCTCCCCGCCGCCGAGCGGGTCGAGGTACTGCGTGCGCTCGCCGGACCAGTCCTCCGGATCGACGTACACGCCCGGGTCGACGGCCAGGATGTTGAGGTGAGCGATCGCGCCGGACAGCTCCTGCTCGCCCGGGTTGCGAACGTTCGAGGTGAACTTCAAGGTCTGGCCCAGCCCGATGCCGGCTTGGGTCTTGTCCAGCTCGACGCTCACCGGACCCAGTTCGGCGACCGTCGGCGACGCCGCTCCTGCAGCAAGCGGTGTCAGGCCGATGGCCGCGACGACAGCGGCCGCTACCGGGATGGCAAAGAATCTCCTCACCGCGGTCCTGCGGGAGCTGCTCATCCTCGCCCCCTGAAGCCGAGCTTCACGCGACCCGAGACTGCCAGCGCCAGTCCGAGCGCGACCACCGCGGCGATAGCCGGGCCGACGAGCCAGTGACCTTCCTGGCTGAAGCTTCGAGAGTTGATGATCGTCCGGCTGAGGTAGCGCAGGCCGGCGGTGAACGGGTCCGCGCGCAGCAACAGATCCCCGAACCAGCCGCGCTGGGCCGACGTGGGCATCTGGGTCGGTGCAAACAGCGCCAGCAGGATGAACACACTGGCCGACAGGCTGACCCGGTTCGAGTCCGCGAAGGTGCTGATCAGCAGGCCGAGCCCCACCATCCCCAACGACAGCAGGGATCCCACCAGGAACCCATTCAGCAACGCGGTACGCACGACTCCGACACCTCGGCCGAGGTACCAGACGTAGGGCACGGCCACGACGAAGGCGACCAGCCACAACGTGTACGCGGCTACCCCTTGCCGATGACGATGGAGCGTCGCGAGATCGGTGCGAGCAGCAGGCTCTCGAGGGTGCCGCGCTCACGCTCGCCGCTGATGGCATCCGCCGCGGCCAGCAGTGCGAGAAGGGCACCGATCGCCACGGCGACCTGCAGCGTCAAGCTGACGGACTCGCGTTGCTCCAGAAAATTGAGTGCCTCATTGGTGGCCGTCAGATAGGTCGTCACGCTGAGGACGACCGCGTAGGCGAGAAGCAGGGCCAGGCCGCGACCACCCAGCCACAGGTCACGGACCTCCCGCTCGGCAACGACGAGCCACGGCGTACGCCCCGCTCGGGCTGGTGACTTCGTGACAGTAGCCATCAGACGTCCTCCGTGACGGCCAGGAAGGCATCGCTGAGCCGGCCGCCTTCGAGCGCGAACCCCAGCACGGGGACCCCTGCCTCGAGCAGGGCACCGATCGCCTGCGTAACAGCCACTTCCAGTTGGAGGTCGGAAGGGATGCTCAACTCGAGCTCGCCCCGCCGGCCACCGCCGTTCGCCTTGGCGAGGACGTCGGTTGAAGCCAGTGCCGCCAGCGCCCGGTCCAGCAACTCCGGCGGGATCTTCAGCTGGCCGTGGCGTGGCGCGGCAGCCTGCCGGACCACCTCGGCGACGGTGCCTTGAGCAACGATCTTGCCGCGGTTCAGGATCACCACGCGGTCGCAGATCTGCTCGACGTCCGCGAGCACGTGGGTGCTCAGGAGGACCGTGGCACCGCGCTGGCGCGCGACCCGGCTGATCTGGTCGAGCACCTGGACCTGGCCACTCGGGTCCAGGCCGAGCGTCGGCTCGTCGAGGAACACGACGTCCGGGTCGTTGACCAACGCGCGCGCGATCCCGAGTCGTTGCCGCATGCCCCTGCTGTAGCTGGAGATCAGGGCGTGGCCGCGGTCGGCCAGCCCGACGTCCGCGAGCAGGCGGCGCGCCGTCGACCGGGCGTCGGCGCGGGTCCGGCCGAACAGTTCGGCGTGGTAGCAAAGCCATTCCTCGCCAGTCTGGCCGCCGGGATAGCCGGCACTTTCCGGCAGCACCCCGACCCGTCGACGAATGTCAGCAGGTCTGGTGTGCGGGATGCCGGCGACGGTGAAGGCGCCGCTGTCGGGTGCCAGGATCGTTGTGAGCATTCGGATCGCCGTCGTCTTCCCGGCGCCGTTCGGCCCGAGGAAACCCAGCACTGTCCCGGCCGCGACCTCGAGATCGAGCGACTCCACCGCGACGACCCGGCCGTAGGACTTGCGCAGTTCGCGTGCCTCGAGTGCCGCTTCACCGGCCACGATCAGCCGCCCCGCTCGGGCCCGGAAACTCGTAGAACCTCCATGACGCCCCCTCACCCGCGCGCGGTCGGGTGCTGCATCCGCCACCGTCATCGCGGCGTCCAGCGCCGCGTGGACGCCCCGAGAACCGCGTGGCTAGCGCCATAATCCCCGATGCGCCTTGGCGTCATCGTGAAGGCATGACGGCGGATCAGCAAGGGGTCAAGGGCGAATTGGTGACCGAAGCGATACCTTCGATCACTTTCCAGGACCGGGGCCGCATTGCACACTGGCGGCACGAGACACCGGTCGGGGGACATGCCGTCGGCGTGCGGCCAGGTGCCCTGGGGGAGGGGAACGAGATGCGACGTTCTCGCATCGGTTACGCACTAGTACTGACCGCCGGCCTGACCGGGCCGATCATGCTTGCCGGTTGTGGTGCTGACGAAGTGGCTGGTCCGCAGGCGACCACCGCACCGGAAACGACCGCCACACAAGGGGTTCCGACGACCGCGCGGACGGCCAGTCCGCCGACGACCCCGCGACCGGTGCCGGAGACCGGCCCCGAGCCGGGCTTCGACCGTACTGCGTTCGGGCCATCGGCGACGGTCAACAACAAGTTCTTCCCGCTCCGGCCAGGGATGCGGCTTTCCTATCGTGGGCAGACGATCGAGGACGGCGAGCGCCTCACGCGCAGCGTCATCTTCATCGTTACGGACCTGACCAAAGTGATCGACGGCGTCCGCACCCGCGTGGTCTGGGAAAGGGACTACAAGGCCGGGGTGCTGGATGAGGCCGAGCTGGCGTTCTTCGCCCAGGCAGATGACGGCACCGTCTGGCACTTCGGGGAGTACCCAGAGGTGTTCGAGGAGGGCAAGGTGGTCGAGACGCCGACCTGGATCCACGGACTGAAGGGTGCGCGGGCCGGTATCGCCATGAAGGCCCAGCCGAAGCTCAAGGAACGCAGCTATGCGCAGGGCTGGGGTCCTGCGGTGAACTGGGCGGACCGCGCACGGATTCACCAGGTCGGGCAGCGCACCTGCGTTGCGACCGGCTGCTTCTCCGGCGTGATCGTCACCGACGAGTACAACCTCGCCGAGCCCGGCGCCCATCAACTCAAGTACTTCGCGGCCGGCGTCGGAAACGTACGGGTCGGGTACTTCGGCAACGATCCGAACAAGGAAACGCTTGAACTGACAAGCGCGGCGCCACTGTCACGGGCCGGCCTCGCGGCGGCGCGGGCAGAGGCACTGAAGATGGAGAAGAGCGCCTACCAGCGCAGCAAGGATGTCTACGCCAAGACAGCGCCGATGAACTGAACCCCAGCTGAATTGTGACCCGGTAAGGCATTGACGGTCCGTAGTGATCGTGGTCACACTTCCGATCAAGAGGAACGGGACTACAGGTTTGGCCGTGGGGGCACGTCGCCAGACTTTCAGTCAGGCGTGATCGCTGCCGACGACGAGGTCCGCCTTCACGTGCCGTGTTCCTTCGGGGGAAGGAGAGGCGCACCAATGCGCTCGATCACTGCCGCATGCCTGCGATTTCGCTTCATCGTCGTGCCGCTGGCCGGCGTGTTGCTGATCCTCGGGGTCAACCAGATCAGATCCACGCCGGTCGACGTGCTGCCGGAGTACCTGCCGCCGACCGTCCAGATCCAGACCGAGGCACTCGGGCTGTCCGCGTCCGAGGTGGAGCAACTCGTCACGGTCCCGCTCGAGGCGGATCTGCTGAACGGCGTGGCCTTCCTCGACGAGATCCGCTCCGAGTCCGTCAACGGCCTCTCGTCGATCGACCTGGTGTTCGAGCCCGGGACCGACATCATGGCTGCCCGCCAGCTCGTCCAGGAGCGGATGACGCAGGCGCACGCGCTGCCGAACGTCTCGCGACCGCCCTTGATGCTGCAGCCCCTGTCGTCCACCGGCCGGGTGATGGTGATCGGCTTGTCAGCCGGCGACCTGTCCCTGACCGAGTTGTCTGTGCTAGCCCGCTGGAAGATCAAGCCGGCGCTGCTCGGCGTACCGGGTGTGGCCAACGTGGCCATCTGGGGTCAGCGCGAACGGCAGCTGCAGGTGCAGGTCGACCCGGACAAGATGCGTGCCCACGGAGTGTCGCTGGTCCAGGTCATGAAGACCACCGGGAACGCGCTATGGGTCTCGCCGCTGAGCTTCGTCGAGGCCTCGACACCCGGTACGGGCGGTTTCATCGACACCCCCAACCAACGGCTCAGCATCCAGCATATCCTGCCGATCACGACCGCCCAGGACCTTTCGCGGGTCAGCCTGGAACCCAAGGACGGCGCGCCGGAAACGCAGAACACGAACCTCAAGCTGAGCGATGTCGCCACCGTGGTGGAGGACCACCAGCCGCTGATCGGTGACGCGGTCGTGAACGACGACCGCAACCTGATGCTCGTGGTCGAGAAGTTCCCCGGCGAGAGCACGCTGGGCGTGACGCAGCGCGTCGAGGCCGAGCTGCAGAAGCTTCAGCCGGGCCTCACCGGCATCACGCTGGACACCTCGGTCTACCGCCCGGCGACCTTCATCGAGTCGGGTCTGAACGGGCTTGCCATCGCCGGCCTGATCGGCCTCCTGCTGGTACTGCTCATCGTCATCGCCCTGCTCGCCTCCTGGCGCGCCGCGGTCGTTGCCCTGATCACCATTCCGCTGTCGTTGGCCGTCGCGCTGTTCGTGCTGAACCTGCGCGGGGCGACCTTCAACGCGATGGTGCTGGTCGGGCTGTTGATGGCGGTCGGTGTGGTGGTCGGAGATGCGGTCACGGATGCGGACGCGATCGGCCGCCGCCTGCGAGACCGCCGGTTACCGGAGGACAAGGCCGAGGCCCGGGTTGCCCGGGCATCACTGGAAGCCCGGACCCCGCTGATCGTGGGGACCCTGATCATCATCGTGATCACCGCGCCGATGGTGCTGTTGGAAGGCGTCACCGACGCGTTCGCGGATCCGCTCGTGCTGTCCTACCTGCTAGCGGTGGTGATCTCGACGATCGTCGCCCTCACGGTGACTCCTGCGCTCTTGCTGCTCCTGTCCGTCGGACACCGCACGCCTGGCAGAGTACGGCGGTCGAGCCGGCTGTACCGCTGGTATGTCCGCACGGTCCGGCGCCTGATCGCCCGCCCGGTTCAGGTGATGGTTGCCGCCGGCCTCGCGCTGCTCCTGGCCCTGGCGATCGTGCCGACACTCGCTCAGTCGGCGTTGCCGACCACCAGGGAGACCGACGTACAGGTCAGCTGGGACGGTTACCCCGGTACGTCGTACCCCGAGATGGCGCGGATCACCGCGGCAGTCAGCCGTGAACTGCGGGCCGTTCCCGGGGTTCGCAACGTCGGCGGGCATCTCGGCCGGGCCATCACCTCCGACAAGGCCGTCAGCGTCAACTCCGGCGAGCTGTGGGTCAGCATCGACCCCGACGCCGACTACGACCGGACCACGACCGCGATCCGCTCGGTCATCAACGGCTACCCGGGGCTGAACCACAACCTGCGCACCCATCCGGACCGGCAACTCGAGGCCGCGCGGACCGGCATCACCGGGGACCTGGCGGTTCGGGTCTACGGTCAGGATGCCACCGTCCTGCGTCAGAAGGCCGACGAGATCCGCGCCGCGATGGCGGAGGTCGACGGGGTCCGCGAGGCCCGCGTCGAGGCCCAGATCGACGAGCCGACGATCGAGGTACAGGTCGACCTCGGTGCAGCGCAACGTCACGGCATCAAGCCCGGTGATGTCCGCCGGGCGGCGGCGCTGATGCTCGCCGGCGTCGAGGTCGGGAGTCTGTTCGAGGAACAGAAGGTCTTCGAGGTCGTCGTTTGGAGCTCGGAGAAGTCCCGCAGCAGCCTGACCAGTGTGGAGAACCTCAACGTCGACAAACCCGATGGCGGTCAGGTCCGGCTCGGCGACGTCGCCAGTGTCAAGATCGTGCCGGCGCCGACCATGATCAAGCGCAACGCGGTGTCGCGGTACGTCGACGTGGTCGCCGATGTCAGCGGCCGCAGCCTCGGAGAGGTGGCCGACGAGGTCGGTACACGGATCAAGACCGTCGAGTTCCCGATCGAGCACCACGCCGAGGTGCTCGGCGAGGCTGAGCAACGGCCCGGCGACGATCTCCGGGTCCTGGGTGCCGTACTCGCCGCGATCATCCTCACCTTCCTGTTGCTGCAGGCAACTCTCGGCTCGTGGCGCCTTGCCACCCTCGCCGTGCTGACCCTCCCGGCCGCAGCCTCGGGGGCGTTGATAGCGATGCTCCTCGGCAACCGGGAGCTGTCGCTGGTCACCATCGGCGCGTTGCTGGCGGTCGTCGGAATGGCGGCCAGGCAGGCTCTGATGCTCCTCAAGCGCTACCAGACGCTGGGGGAGCAGGGCCGGCCGGCCGGGACGAGTCTGGCTGTGCGCGGAGCCGGTGAACGACTCGCGTCGACGCTGGTCGTGCCGCTCGCAGCCGCTGCCGCGTTGATCCCACTGCTGTTCGTCGACTTCCCCGGCGGTGACACGGTCCGGCCAGTGGTCCAGGTGCTGCTCGGCGGACTCGCGACCTCCGCACTGTTCTATCTGTTCTGCCTGCCGTCCTTGTATGTCCACTTCTCGGCTCCGGCCCGGGTCGACCAGAAAGGGGAATGACGATGCGCGTCACGAGTCGATGGGCGGCCGCAGGCCTCCTGGTTGGCGGCCTGGTCCTGTCCGGCTGCTCGGACACCGCGGAGGCGGAGTCCGAGCTGCCTTCACCCGCCAAGGTCGAGGCCATCGCGGGCTCGCAGCTGAGCCGGCTGACGCTCGAGGCGAGAGCCATCGAGCGCGTCGGGATCAAGACCGAACCCGCCAAGGATTCCGGTGCACAGGGCCGCAAGGTGGTCCCCTATGCAGCGGTGATCTACGACGCGACCGGCGGGACCTGGGTCTACACCAACCCCGAACCGCGGGTATACCTGCGGCAGGCCATCAAGGTCGAGACCATCGCCGCCGGACAGGCGATCCTGTCGGCTGGTCCGGCCGCCGGCACAGCCGTGGTCACGGTCGGCGCGGCGGAACTGTACGGAACCGAGCTCGGCGTCGACCACTGATGCGGTAGGGGCAGCCAGCATGATGCGATGGATCGTCCGATCGAGCCTGCGGTACCGGTACCTCGTCGTAGCCCTCGGTGCGGTGCTGATGGCATTCGGGGCCGGTCAGGTGCGCGACATGCCGGTTGACGTCTTCCCGGAGTTCGCGCCACCCCAGGTGGAGGTCCAGACACCATCGCTCGGGCTGTCCGCCGCAGAGGTCGAAGGACTGGTCACCGTACCCATGGAGGACGCTCTCAACGGCGTCGACGGCCTCTCCGAGATGCGGTCGAAGTCCGTTCCGCAGCTCTCTTCGATCAAGCTGATCTTCAAGCCGGGCACGGATCTGCTCCGGGCCCGGCAGCTCGTGTCCGAACGGGTCCAGGCCATCACGCCCTCGTTGCCGACGTGGTCCAGCCCGCCGGTGATGCTGCAGCCGCTGTCGGCGACCAGCCGGGTGATGAAGATCGGGCTCTCGTCTGAGACTCATTCGCTGATCGAGATGTCGATGACGTCGTACTGGACCATCCGCGAGCGGCTCCTCCGGGTGCCCGGGGTCGCGAACGTCACGATCTGGGGCGAGCGGCTACAGATGATGCAGGTGCAGGCCGACCCCGTCCGGCTGGCACAGCACGACGTGTCCCTCGACACCGTCATGAACGTCACCGCCGACGCACTGGACTCCGGGCTGTTGCAGTTCTCCAACGGCGCGCTGATCGGCACCGGGGGATTCATCGACACGCCCAACCAGCGCCTCGCCGTGAACAACAAGCAGGCCATCGTCACGCCCGCGGACCTGGGCCAGATCCCGGTCGCGACCAAGAACGGCAAGGTGCTGCGGCTGTCCGACGTGGCCACGGTCAAGGAGGACCACCAGGCACTGATCGGCGACGCCGTGATCAACGACGGTCCCGGACTCATGCTGGTGGTGGAGAAGCTGCCCTGGGGCAACACGCTCGACGTCACCCGCGGTGTCGAGGAAGCGATCGACCAGATGCGCCCGGGCCTGACCGGCTACCAGATCGACACGACCATCTTCCGGCCGGCCACCTTCGTCGAGCACTCCATCGACAACCTCACCAGAGCCCTCCTGCTCGGCTTCGGGCTGGTCATCCTGATCGTGTTCCTGTTCCTGTTCGAGTGGCGCGCGGCGCTGATCAGCATCATCTCGATCCCGCTCTCGCTGATGGCGGCCGGCCTCATCCTCCAGGTGCGCGGCGAGACGATCAACACGATGATCCTCGCGGGGCTGGTGATCGCGCTCGGCGCGTTGGTCGACGACGCCATCATCGACGTCGAGAACATCATGCGCCGATTGCGCCAGCATCGAGCCTCGGGCAGTGACCGATCGACGGCGTCGGTCATCCTCGAGGCTTCGCTCGAGGTGCGCGGCCCGATCGTCTCGGCGACGCTGATCATTGTGGTGGCGACGGCCCCGGTGTTCCTGCTCGAGGGGCTGACCGGCTCGTTCTTCCGCCCACTGGCCCTGTCCTACACCCTGGCCACGCTCGCGTCGCTGGTCGTGGCCCTCACCGTCACGCCGGCGCTGGCTCTGATGCTTCTGCGAGGTACGACCAAGGAGCACCACGACTCACCGCTGGCGCGGCTACTGCGACGCGGCTATCTTCCGTTGCTGCGCCGGATCATCAAACGGCCACGCCGGGCGTACGCCGCTGCGCTGGTCACCCTGCTCGCGGGAGTCCTCGTACTGCCGCTGGTCGGGCAGTCGTTGCTGCCCTCGTTCAAGGAACGCGACTTCCTGATGCACTGGGTCACGGAGCCATCCACCTCGCATCCGGAGATGGTCCGCATCACCACCGAGGCCAGCAAGGAGTTGCGCCAGATCGACGGGGTCCGCAACTTCGGCGCCCATATCGGCCAGGCCCTGATCGCCGATGAGGTCGTCGGGGTGAACTTCGGCGAGAACTGGATCAGCGTCGACGAGGAGGTCGACTACGACGAGACGCTGGCCTCGGTCCAGGGCGTGGTGAACGGCTATCCCGGCCTGTTCCGCGACGTACAGACCTATCTGAAGGAGCGGATCAGGGAGGTTCTGACCGGTTCGAAGGCCGCCATCGTGGTCAGGATCTACGGCGACGACCTCGCCACGCTGCACACGAAGGCCGAGGAGATCGGCGCCATGATGGGCAAGGTCGACGGGGTCATCGAGGAACATGTCGAACTGCATGTCGACGTGCCTCAGGTCGAGGTCAAGGTGAACCTCGCCGCGGCCCAGAAGTACAAGATCAAGCCCGGTGACGTACGCCGCGCCGCGGCCGCCTGGATCGCCGGAGAGGAAGTGGGTGACCTCTTCCGGGCCGGCAAGGCCTACGACGTCCAGGTCTGGAGCACGCCCGAGACACGGAACAGCGTGTCGAGCGTGCAAAGCCTGTTGATCGACAAGCCTGGGGGCGGGCACGTCCGGCTGGGCGAGGTCGCTGACGTGGCAGTCAGGCCGACCCCGAACGTGATCGAGCGGACCAACTCGTCGCGACGCATCGACGTGATCGCCAACATCGAGGGTCAGGACCTCGGCGCGGTAGTCGCTGACATCGAGGACGAACTGGAGGAGGTCACCTTCGCGCAGGGCTACCACGCCGAGCTGAAGGGAGAGTTCTCCGAACGGGAGGCGGCCCAGAACCGGCTGCTCCTCTTCGCCGCAGCCGCTGCCCTCGGCATCTTCCTGCTGCTGCAGACGTCGTTCGGCAGTTGGCGGCTGGCCACCTTGACCTTAGTGACCCTGCCGATGGCCCTCGTCGGTGGTCTGCTCGCGGTTTGGGCCGGCGACGGGATCATCTCGCTGGGAGCGCTGGTCGGCTTCTTCACCGTGTTCGGGATCGCCGCCCGGAACGGGATCCTGATGATCAACCACTTCCAGCACCTGGAACGCGAAGAGGGCATGCCCTTCGGCTTGGAGCTGGTGCTGCGAGGGGCGATGGAGCGACTGAACCCGATCCTGATGACCTCGCTGGCGACAGGGCTCGCCCTGGTTCCACTCGTCGTCGCTGGTCAGATACCTGGCCACGAGATCGAGTACCCGCTGGCGATCGTCATCCTCGGTGGTCTGTTCACCTCGACGCTGCTCAACCTGTTCGTCGTACCGGCGCTCTATCTTCGGTTCGGCAAGCCCAAGCAGTCCCGGCGAGAAGAGCCGGCCGAGGTCGAGCCGTCGGTCAGCTGAGGGTCGAGGGGTCCGTGTTGGCGCCGCAGACGACCACGACGACACGCTCGCCGTCGGACAGTTGGTAGGCACCGGTCCGGAGAGCCGCGTAGGTGACTGCGGCGCCATGCTCCACCGCCAGGTGGTACTCGTGCCACAGCTCGTTGCGGGCAGCAACAATCGCCTCCTCGGGAACCAGCACCGACCGGAGGTCGTAGGACTTCGCCGCCTCGAAGGCCAGCGTGCCGAGACGCCGCGCGCCGAGCGAGTCCGCTGCCAGACCGCCGACCTGCACGTCCACGAGTTCGCCGGCCGCCAAGGTGCGATGGAGCGTCGGCGCCAGCTCGGGCTCGACCCCGACCACCCGGGCGCTGTCGCCGAGGGCGGTCGCGATGCCGGCGATCAGACCACCTCCGCCGACGGCGACCAGGACCGTGTCGAACCCGTCGACCTGGTCGAGTAGTTCGAGGCCGATCGTGCCCTGGCCGGCGACGATCTCCGGCTGGTCGAAGGCATGCACGAGCAAGGCGCCCGACTCCTCCGCCGCCATGACCGCCGCTTCGTAGGCCTCGGCGTACTCGTTGCCGACCTGGACCACGTCCGCGTCGAGCGTGCGCAGACGGGCGACCTTGGGGGCCGGCGCGTTCACCGGGACGAAGATGCGCGCCGGCACACCGAGTTCGCGCGAGGCGTACGCGGCGGCCAGGCCCGCATTGCCACCGGATGCGGCGATCACACCTTGGCCCGTGAGGAGGCCCTGTTCCTTTGCGCCGAGCAGCCGATTGAACGCGCCGCGCGGCTTGAACGAGCCGACGTGCTGCAGCAGTTCCAGCTTGAACGTCACCGTGGGCGACACCTGCAGCGCCGGCGTCCGGCGTACGCGGCCCTGGATCCGGCGGGCGGCCTGCAGCACATCGTCGCGAGTCACTGTCATGCCCCAACCCTAGGCGGCCTGGCCTGCCAGTCCGGAACGGCGCGGGGCCCGCCGTTGTCGGGGGGTCTGTCGTGGCTGGTGGTGATAGGCAAGACTGCAGAAGCTACAGCGCAAGCTGGTTGCGGCTGTGAGTTCGTTGCTTGGCGACACGGAGGCGAGCAGATGGGTGCGTACGACGAGAGCTACCGCCGCAGCCTGGCGGATCCGGACGGGTTCTGGCTGGATGCGGCCTCCGCGATCAGCTGGACGCGACCACCGACCAAGGTGCTGGACGACTCGGCCGCACCGCTCTACGGGTGGTTCCCGGACGGCGAGCTGAACACGTCGTACAACGCTCTGGATCGACACGTGGAAGCCGGCAACGGCGACCGTACTGCGCTGATCCACGACTCGCCTGTGACGGGGACCTCGCGGAGCTACACCTATGCCGAGTTGCGCGACGAGGTGGCCGTGTTCGCCGGCGCGCTCAGGTCGTTGGGTGTGGGCAAGGGCGACCGCGTGATCGTGTACCTGCCGATGGTGCCGGAGGCGGTGATCACAATGCTCGCCTGCGCGCGGCTCGGCGCGATCCACTCTGTCGTGTTCGGCGGGTTCGCCCCCAAGGAGCTCGCCGCACGGATCGACGACGCGACACCGAAGGTGATCGTCGCTGCCTCCTGCGGGATCGAGCCGACCCGGGTGGTCGAGTACAAACCGATCATCGACGCCGCGCTCGACCTGGCCACGCAGCGGCCGGAGAAGACGATCGTGCTGCAGCGCGAGATCGCCCCGGCGAAACTCGGAGAGCGCGATCTCGACTGGGAAACGGCGATCTCAGGCGCCGCGCCGGCCGACCCGGTACCGGTGGCGGCGACAGATCCGCTCTACGTGCTCTACACCTCGGGGACGACCGGCAAACCGAAGGGCGTCGTCCGGGACAACGGCGGTCACGCGGTCGCGCTCGCCTGGTCGATGAAGGCCGTCTACGACATCGGCCCGGGCGATGTCTGGTGGACCGCCTCGGACGTCGGCTGGGTGGTCGGGCACTCCTACATCGTGTACGCGCCGCTGCTGGTCGGCGCGACCACCGTTCTCTACGAAGGAAAGCCGGTCGGTACGCCTGACGCGGGCGCCTTCTGGCGGATGATCTCCGCGCATCACGTGAGAGCGCTCTTCACCGCTCCGACCGCGCTCCGGGCGATCAAGAAGGTCGATCCCGACGCCGAGGAGCTGGCGAAGTACGACCTGACCGGGTTCAGCACGCTGTTCCTCGCGGGCGAACGGCTCGACCCGGAGACCTATCACTGGGCCCACGACAAACTCGGCGTACCGGTGGTCGACCACTGGTGGCAGACCGAGACCGGCTGGCCGATCGCGGCGAACCCCCGCGGGCTGGAGCCGCTGCCGGTGAAGCCCGGATCGGCGACCGTGCCGCTACCCGGGTGGGACGTCCACATCCTCGACGGCGACGGAACCCGGCAACCCGCTGGGGACGAGGGGTCGATCGCGATCAAGCTGCCGCTCCCGCCAGGCGCGCTGCCGACGCTGTGGGGCGACGACCAGCGCTACATCGACAACTACCTGAGCCGGTACGACGGCTACTACCTGACGGGTGATTCCGGCTACATCGACGCCGACGGCTACATCTTCGTGATGGGCCGCACGGATGACGTCATCAATGTCGCCGGGCATCGCCTGTCCACCGGGAGCATGGAAGCGGTCCTGGCGGCACATCCTGCGGTCGCCGAGTGCGCGGTGATCGGAGTCCACGACGCGCTGAAGGGCCAGTTGCCACGCGGACTGGTCGTCCTCAAGGCCGGCGCCGACATCTCCCCGGAGGTGCTCCAGGAAGAACTGGTGGCCGCAGTACGCCGCGACATCGGCCCGGTCGCCGCGTTCCGCGAGGTCTCGGTGGTCGACGCCCTGCCGAAGACACGATCCGGCAAGATCCTCCGCAAGACCATGCGCGGTATCGCCGACGGCCGCGATGAACCGGTGCCCTCCACGATCGAGGACCCCGCCGTCCTCGAGAGCCTCCGCGCCATCCTCCGCCACTCGGACTGATCGCCCCTTCAGCTCGCCCCCGGCCCCTCAGCTCGCCCTCGACCCTTCAGCTCGCCCGCGGCCCCTCAGCTCGCCCTCGACCCTCCAGCTCGCCCGCGGCCCCTCGGCTCACCCCACCCATCAGTGCGCCCGGCCCCTCAGCGGTCCAGGAAGGCGAGAACCAGGGGAGTGGCGGTGGTGCTGAATTCGTGGAAGTAGGCGTGGCGGGCGTGGGGGATCAGGTGGTGGTCGGCGTTCGAGATGCGGGCGGCGAGCAGTTCTGCGTTGGCGGCCGGGCTGAAGACGTCGTCCGAGCCGTGGACGACGAGGGTGCGGGCCTTGATGAGCGGAAGCTGGTCCCAGGCGTCGTGCTTGTTGCTCGCAACCAGGTGCCGGCCCTTCGCGTAGGCCGGCATCTCGGCGTCTCCGAGAACCGGATACGGACCTGGGTTCGCCGCGAGCCAGCCCGGCGTGTACATCAGGTCGAGGAGGACCCGGTCGCGCCCCACCTTGTCCGCGTCAGCGAGCGCTCTCCGGATTTCTCGGCTTCTCTCGAGGCCGTGGGACCCACCGGGCGAAGTACAGCCGAGCACCAGCGCGTCGACGCGCTCCGGGTGACGAATCGCCAGCCACTGCGCCACCCGCCCGCCCATGGATGTCCCGTAGACGTCGGCCGACTCCACCCCGAGCTGGTCGAGCACCGCGATCACGTCGTCGGCGAACCCGGTCGTGCTGTACGGCTCGTCCGGCTTGTCGCTGTCGCCGGTGCCGCGGTAGTCGAAGGTGATGGTCCGGTGAGAGCGCTCGAAGCCGGACCGGACCGGATCCCACCAGTGATGGTTGTTCGACTGCCCGGCGAGGAGCAGGAGTGGCGGACCTTCGCCGCGCACGTGGTACGCGATCCGGGTGCCGTCCGGAGCCGTTGCGTGAGGCATGACCGTCAGTCTGCCCACCCTCGGCTAGTTGACTGAACTCTTCAGGCGACGATTCGCGCGAGCCTGCGTTGCTGGAGAGGGTGTGACGGTGCGAGGTACTGCGCTGGGTCGAGTGGTGGCGTTCGAGCAGGGGCTGCAAGACCGACGCCGAGCGGCTGTACCGATGCCCTACTCGAAGCCCTCGAAGACAGCGACGGCACCACCTGGCTAGAGCCCGTCTCAGACCAGGACTACCAGGCCGCCAACGACAACTGACACGCCCCCGACCCAACGAAAGGCGCGCTCACAGGATCAGAAGCCGCCGTTGACTTGTTCAGTGAATGAACCCGTCCCACTTCAACTCGAAGGTTGATCCGCCGGGCATGCCGTGCGCGCCCGGCAGGTGTTCGACCGTCTTGGCGAGCTCCAGCGCGACAGGTCCGGCCAGATCGGGCGAAAGGTTGCCCATCGCCCCAGTCTCATCCAGCACCCACCCCAAATGACACAGATGACAGAGCGCAGTTTTCCGGCGGGATCGGCTCGGTTACGTCACGTGCAAAGGGACTTACCCCCTCATACGCCGGGTTCGGTGCTCGTGGATTCGTCCGCCCGTCGCGATCAGGCGTTGTACTCGGGTGTGGCCTGCTGTGGTGGTGGTGTCCTGGATGCGGAGCACGGCTGGATGCGGAGTGGGACACTCGGCGGAGATCACCACGCCGCAGGAGCGTTTCATGTCCCTCGATCGCCCCGCCGGACCATTGCTGGCGGTCAAGCACACGGCCCCGCCGCCGCGACCGGGTGCTATCGAACGCTCCCGGCTGGAGCAGGTGCTTCGCGACGCCTCCAGCCGCCTGACGCTGGTCGTCGCACCGGCGGGCTGGGGAAAGACCAGCCTGCTCGCGCGCTGGGCCGCCGCCCCGGGCGCGGACGTCGCCGTCGCCTGGGTGTCACTGGACGAAGGCGACGACGATCCGGTGCGGTTCTGGCGCTATGTGCTGACCGCGCTTCACGAGGCCGGCGCTGTCGGACCGGCCGCGCTGGAGGCTGTCATCGCGCCGGGCCTGGAGCCGATCGACCTTGCCCTGCCGATGCTGCTCAACGAACTCGCCGCCTCCGCCACGAGGCATGTGCTGGCGCTCGACGACTACCACGTGCTCACCGACGCTCGGATCCACGAGAGCCTCGAGTACGTCATCGGATACCTTCCCCCGACGCTGCGGATCGTCCTCGCCGGGCGGACCGATCCAGCCCTCCCGTTGGCCCGGCTGCGGGCCCGCGGTGAGCTGACCGAGCTGCGCGCCGACGACTTGCGCTTCACTCCCGCCGAGGCGGCCGGCCTCGTCGGCGCGGTCTCCGGTCGCGGACCGGAGGACGGCGACGCGATGGCGGCCTGGCGGCGAACCGAGGGCTGGGCCGCCGGGCTGCAACTGGTGGGGCTGGCGTTGCGCGGCGGCGCCGGCGGCGGGGCGGGCGACCGGAATCTGCTGGACTACCTTGCCTCCGAAGTGCTGCCCTCACTCGACCCGCCCAGCCGGGACCTGCTCGTCGCGACCGCACCGCTCGAACGACTTTCCGGCGCCTTGTGTGACGCGGCCCTGGAAACCACCGGCTCTGCCCGGATCCTCGAAGCCCTCGACCATGCCGACCTCTTCGTCACCTCGATAGACGGCGGCCGAGAGTGGTACCGCTGCCATCCCCTGCTGCGGGACAGCCTGCTGCGCGAGTCACCCGATCGGCCTGCCGCCGGCGACGTCTTGGCTCGGGCGGCCGCCTGGTACGCCGGCCTGGGACGCCTGGACGACGCCGTGCACCATCACCTGCTTGCGGGCGACGCGGCCGCCGCGGCCGAGCTGCTGCAGGAGGGATCCGGCTGGTTCCTCGAGCGCGGGCTCGCCACCACTTTCCTGCGGCTCGGCGAACGCCTGCCGGAGGCCGTCGTGTCGCCGCAGCTGGCGTTCGCACTCGCCTACGCCGCCCGGCCCGGCTCCGGTGACGGGCGCATTGCGCACTGGCTGGATCTGGCCGAGGTCGGGGCGGGACCGGGTCACGCCGTGCTCGGCTGGCACGACCCCCGCGCGGCGATCCTCACCATGCGCGCGCTGAGCATCGCCGAGGCCGAACCGGATGTCGCCGTACGGTTGGCGGAGCGGGCGGTGGCGCTCGAGGACGTCGCCGGTGCCGGGCCTTCTCCTGCGTCGCGGGCAGCCCTGGCCAGCGCGTACGCCCGCAGCGGCCGGTTCGCGGCGGCTGCGCCGATGCTGCTGGACTCCTGGCGGCAACGAGAGTCCGCCGGCTGGAGCGTCGGTCTCACGCTGCAGATCGGCGGCCTGCTCGGCCTCACGCTCCTGGCGCTCGAGCGCGGCGACGACCTCGAGCGATTGATGCGGCAGGCGCTGCCACTGGCGGACGCGGTCGAGCGTGACTGGGGCGCCGCCGCAATTCCCCTGCTCGCCGCGCTGCGCGTCGTCGAGGGAAGACATGCCTACGTGCGCGGCGAGGTCCGGCAGGCCCGCGACATCCTCGAGCCGGCGATAGTGAACGCCGAGGCCGACGGCCGTCACCTGACTGTCGTCGCCGCCCTTGTCTTCCTCGCCGACGCGGAGCTCGGCTGCGGCCACGCCGCAGCCGCCCGCGCCGCCCTCGCCCGAGCGCGCGAGTTCGTCGAGGACAACGCACCCCTGACTCCGGTCGCGGCCCAGTGGCTGGAGGAGGCCGAGCAGCGAATCGGGCGAGCCTCGGTCCGGACGGCCACCCGGACCGGCCGGCTCATCGAGCCACTGACCGACCGCGAGCTGTCGATTCTGCGGGTAATGCCCGGATCCGCGTCGCAGCGCGAGATCGCGGCCGCGCTGTACCTTTCGATCAACACTGTCAAGGCCTACACCAAGAGCCTGTACCGCAAGCTCGAAGTCGGCTCCCGCGCCGACGCGGTTTCCGCCGCCCGCGGCCTCGGCCTGATCTGAACCTACCCGGGTAGACCTCAAGGCTAGTTGGCTGAACTCGTTTGAGCGCCCAGCTGGTGCCTGCAGCAGGCTGCGAGCACCAGTTGGCACGGTCATCGACGACTAGGAGACTGGGTTAAGGGTGCCGGGTGCCTACAGGTCGGCGGGGCTCGGCGTGGCGTGGCTTTCTGATTCCTGGCGGAGACGCTTGGACTCCTTGATCAGCAAGGAGATCAGCAGTGCGCTCATGATCAGGTGGCCGCCGGCGGTGTAGACACCGGGGAAGTACCCGCCTTTGAGGATCGGGAAGACGAAGTGGGAGATCGCGTTCATCGCGCCGGCGCCCAGGGCGTAGAACCACAGCATGAAGTTGGCGACGCGAATCTGGTAGAGCGCTCCGGCCGCGGCCAGCACCCACGCCGCCCCGAATCCGAAGACGAAGGTGAGCAGGAAGGCCCGCTCGGTCCATTCGCGCGGTGAGTTGAACAGTTCGACGATCTCGTGTGGGAAGCCGCCGGTGTACTCCTCGGACATGTGGATGAACTGGAAGGCGATCGCGCAGAGATAGACGGCGATCACCTTGCGGGTCCGGACCGGGTAGGCGTAGGTGGTTCTGATCCAGGCGATCCAGGCGACCGCGGAGGCCACGGTCAAAATGAGGGCGGCCTGGATCGGCAGCGTGAGCAGGACCCAGGTGGAGAAGCCGATCGCCGCTACGGCGACGACCACGGCCGAGATCCGTTCGGGTCCCTGCCGGGCAGGGCCGGGCAGCGCTTCATGGTCCGTTTTGGCGCTGTCGGGTTTGCGGACGTCGGTCATGATTCCTCCTGAGTGATGCGGGCTGACGGTGTTGCCGGACGTGCGCCGAGGGCGAGCAAGGGGACGGTCAGGCTGACCGCCGTGAAAGTGAGCGAGAAGATCAGCGACGCATCGGTCGGGACGTTCACGAGCTTGAAGCTGTCGATCGCGGTGTGGACGATCGCGGGCGCCCAGATGGTCTGGCGGCCTGTCTCGAACAGGTAGGCGAGCGGCAACGAGGTCACCGCGGCGACCAGCACCGCGGCCACACCCACGACAAGGCCGGATCGGAACAGCACGGGGACGTGGGTCGCCGCGACCAGGGGCATGGTCGCGAGCACGGCGACGCCGAACGAGTGCCTGCTGCGTAGCCGGCGGAAGGCGTAGCCGCGCCACACCAGCTCTTCGGCGAGCCCGTGGAAGGCGAAGATCCCCACCAGCAGCCACGGCCACCCCGGCTTGAGGGTGATGACTGCGCCGGTCAGCTGGGTCACCAGCGGGTAGACCCCGAGGATGAGTGCGCTCACGACCGCGGCGACGATGACGGCCTGCGGGTCGGGTCGCCCGAGCCCGAGTTTCCGCAACGCGACCTCAGGCCGGAGGTGACCGAGGAACCGTTCGACCGCGATCGCGGCCGGCAGTACGGCGGCCAGGATGACGATGCCGATCCGGCCGGTGGCGTCGAGCTCGGCGAGTCCGGCCAGGACTCCGTAGAGGATCACGAAGCCGAGCAGGAACCGTGACGTGGTCATGTCGTCCTCCGGCGCGGGATGGTCGCGGCGACGGCGATCGCCTCGACGGTGATGAGCAGGGGGACGATGGCGGTCCACGCGAGGACGGCGAACGGGACCGTGCCGAGGAACACGAGCCCCCACGTCATCGCGCGACTCGGTGTGCGGAGCCAGGCCGCGACGATGAGCGCCAAGCCACCGATCGCACCGGCCAGCATCGGCGCGGGCGCGGCGCCGGCCGCCATCAGCAGTTGGCAGGCGCCAAGTGCGCAGAGCAGGACACGCGGCCAGTCGGCCGCCACTACGGCAACGGTCAGCCGCCAACTCTCGACCGTCAGGACTCCGGCGGTGACCAGGGCCACGGCCGGCAGATACCAGAGCCGACCGACTGTCGTGAGGCACAGGAGGCCAGGGCCGATCAGGCCGAGTGCGCAGGCCGCACGGGTGCCGACCGTCAGGGCGTTGTTGCCGTCTGGCCGGGCGGTGCGCCGTTGCAGAATGGCCGAGAAGCCGGCGATGAGTGACAGCGCGACCGTCAGGAGACCGAGCTCGGTCGGTGCCTGCTTCGCGCCGGACCACTCCGGGATCCGCGCACCGAAGGTGACCTGGCCCAGCCCGGCTGCAACCCCGAGCAAGCTGCCAACAACTCCGAGCCGAGCTGCCAACCGCGTCCGCCGGGTGCTCATCGGGTCACCTGCTCAGCGGTACGGCGCGGGCTCGGCGCGACCGTGCGGACGGCGTATCCGACCCGGAAGGTCAGCAGCGGCTGGCCTCCGTCCGGCAACAGCTCGGCGAACCTCGGCGCGAAGATCGGCGCGACCCCGGTACTTCGTTCGCGGTCGATGCGTTCGGTGATCTGGTTCATGTGGTGCAGCGCGATGCCTTGGCTGGTCGCGGTGAGGTGGATGTGCTGAAGCAACCGCCCCGCCTCCAACTGGGTCCGGCGGTCGTCAGGCGTCGCCGTGGTGATGACGCCGTACGCCGCGGCAGTGGCCGTGTGGACTGTCTTGGTCTGCTTCAGCCAGAACCGGTCACCGGCTTCGCGGGAGGACGCCGGCAGCAGCTTGGACATCGCCAGGACGAGCGGGCTGAAGCCCTGACCGCCCAGTGTGAGCCCGTCGCGATACCGCTGGATCTCGTCGTTGGTGCCGCGGAACCAGGCGAAGTTGTCGCGCGACTGCTGTTCGTCCTCAACCAGTGCGGTGGCGGCGTCCACCAGCAGGCGACCCAGCGCTGCACGGGGTTCCGCGTCCGCGATCCAGTGCACGGCCAGTCCGGACCGTCCGTCGACCTCGGCCAGGGCGGCCAGCTTCTCGGCCGGGATCGTCTGGCTCTGGTATGGACCGCGGTTGGTATGCCGGTCCCCGACCGCGTCGTACTGCGCGCTGCCGGACGGCGGGCCTGCTGTCACCGCGACCTCGGCCATCGGCCGCCCAGACGGACCATCGGGCAGCAGAGTCACCTGCGGCCGGAATCCGCGGGCCCGGCAGGCCAGTACGAGGTTCTCGATCGCGCAGCCGATGCCCATGTGCTGCTCGCGGGCGAGCGGGTCGACAGTACCGGTGCCGCGGCTGGCGTCGAGGTACACGTCGACCGCGTCGGGACGGATGCCGAAGATCCATGGCTGGGTGTTGTGCGGGCTAGCTGCGAGCACTGCGGCGGCGACCGCCCCAAGCAGCCCTGGGGTGTCCCGCCATTGTGTCCACGGGTCGTAGGCGTCGCCGCGACCTGGGCTGAGGGCGGCGGTGTCGTAGACGCGGTAGCTCAGTGCGCCTGTGCCGGCAACGACGATCGTCGCGCCGCCGATCCCGAGCAGTCGCAAGACCTGACGCCGGGTTCGGGTGGGCTCCTGGTCGGCGGGGTCCGGCTCGGTGGCTGTCCCGGTCTCCATCGGGGTAGTGGTCATGGTTGGCTCCGTTCGCGCTTCGGCCGGCGGCGCCGGACCGATGACCAGAGCGTCCAGCCGGGCTGGGTAGTCACACATCACCCGTTGGCCAAAAGCACCCGGGGTACTAGTTCTGGAACCGGCCACCGCACTGTTCGTGTCCAACACCACGGTTAAGGCGTACAACCAGAGCCTCTATCGAAACCTCGACGGCGGCCGGCAAGACGCGGTCCACGTGACCCGACGGCTCGGCCTGATCTGAACCACCCCGGGTAGTCCTCGCCGGCGGGTGATGCGCAGACCTCTCGTCGCGGGAGAACCTTCCACAAAGAACGCCTACGTCGTGAAGGGAGCACCCGATGTCACACTGTGAGCTAACCGTGCGCGGACACCTCGCCACGTCGGTGATCGAGCTGATCAGAACCCGATTCGACGGCGTAACCACTCGCCCCGGCACCGCCCGCACCACCGGACCCAGCACCATCCTGGTCGTCGCCGGGATCGATCCGGCCGCGGAACGAGCCCTGCTCACCCTGCTCTGGGACTCCGGCCACGACGTCATCTCCATGCACTCGACCCGCTGGCGTTCTATGTCCTGACCCCCGCCGCAGTCATCTGGTTGGTCATCGTGGCTGTCCGCCACCGTCAGGCCCGTCACGACGCAAAGCTTCGTTGAACCACCCCGCCCGAAGCGCACTTCTACAAGCAGTCCCTGGAGCTGCGTAAGTCGTTCTGCTCCGCCGGCCCATCCTGTTCTGCAGGCCGGGCGACGTATCCGTCCGGCCGGGGAGTTGTTCTTCGGCCCGGGCCAGTTCCAGCGCTACTGGCCCGAGGAGATCGGGGCCCAGTTCGGCCACAATCTCAGTGTTGCTCTAGGCAAGCTTTCGGTCCATCGCGCGAGCGTGTCAGTCCGGTCGCGGCGCTGAACTGCTGCCCGATTGAACAGGTTCTGTTTCGGTTGCGGCCCAGCTGGCCATCAGACCGAGGGCCTCGTGGGAGGGTGAGTCGGGCTCGGGGGTGTATCCGACCAGGTTGGTGCTTGATCCGGCGGCTAGGGGCAGGGACTCGTAGGGCAGGTCCAGGTCACCGACGATCGGGTGGTGGAAGAGCTTGATGCCGGTGGAGTGGATGCGGACGTTGTGTGCGGCCCAGCGCAGGCGGAAGTCTTCGCTGCGGGTGGCCAGTTGCCCGACGAGGTCGGACAGGTCCCGGTCGTGGGGGTCGCGGCCGGCTTCAGCGCGGAGGATGGCGACTGTGTCGTTCGCGACGGTTTCCCAGTCGCGGAAGAACGTCTTGGCCTGAGGATCGAGGAACACGAAGCGGGCGTTGCTGGGGGCGCCTTCGGGGTTGGCGTAGACGGGTGAGAACAGCGCTCTGCCCAGCGCGTTGGCGGCGACGATCTCAAGACGTCCGTTGAGTACGACGGCGGGGATGTCGCGCATCGCGTCCAGCAGACGCTGCACGCTCGGCCGGATTCGTTGCGTGGCGGCCGGGGTTGCGCGGCGCCGGACTCGCCGTGGAGCTGCAGCGGACCGGAGCAGGTGGAGCAGGTGGGCGCGTTCAGCGTCGTCGAACTGTAGGGCGTGAGCGACACCGTCGATGATGCTGTCCGAGACACCGGTCGCGTCGCCGCGCTCGAGGCGAACGTAGTACTGCGGTGAGACTCCGGCCAGCAGGGCAACTTCTTCGCGGCGCAGGCCGGTGACGCGACGTCGTTCGTGGTCGTAGGAAGGCAGACCCGCTTGCTCCGGCGTAATCCGGGCACGCCGGGTGGAAAGGAACTCGAGGATCTCCGCGCGGACCTCCTCGCGACGAGTTCGGGGTTCGTCACTGGCTGCCATGTCATCCACTGTACGAGCGTCGCGCGCCTTGTGGGGGTGCCTCTCGGTGACCCTTACGGCAGGGACTGCCACGTTCTCCTTCTCGCTGGTTATCTCGGTATCAGCACCACCGACCGGAGGTGCTTCACCCGATCAGCAGAAGGAACAGCGACTCATGACAGACAAGCAGGTCTGGCTCGTAACCGGCGCAGGCCGGGGCCTGGGCATCGACATCGCGAAGGCGGCTCTCGCGGCCGGCCACGCCGTGGTCGCGACCGCTCGCAAGGCTAAAAGCATCACTGCCGCGCTGGGAGAGCACGACGACCTTCTCGCAGCCGCACTCGATGTCACCGACCCGGCAGCCGCCGAGGCCGCGGTCCAGGCGGCCGTCGAGCGGTTCGGGCACCTAGATGTGCTGGTGAACAACGCCGGCAGCTTCCAGGCCGGGTTCTTCGAAGAGATGACGCCTGACGCGTTCCGTTCTCAGATCGAGTCGACGCTTTTCGGTCCGGTCAACGTCACCCGCGCGGTGCTCCCGCAGATGCGGGCCCAACGTTCGGGGCTCGTCGTCACTGTCTCCTCGACCGCCGGCATCGCTGCCGACGGGGACTTCCTCACCGCCTACGCTGCGTCAAAGTTCGGCGTCGAGGGGTTCATGGAGGCCCTCGCCACCGAGGTCGCTCCGTTCGGCATCCGCACCATGAGCGTGGAGCCCGGGTTCTTCCGCACCCAGCTCCTCACCCCGGAGTCGACCAACTTCGCCGAGCCCTCGATCGACGACTACGCCGACCGCACGAAGGCAACCATCGAGGGCTGGCAGAGCATGAACGGCAAGCAGGGCGGCGATCCCGCCAAACTCGCCCGCGCACTCGTGCAGCTCGCCGCGCTCGCCTCGCCGCCGGTCCGCTTCGCCGCAGGCGCCGATGCCGTCGGCGTAGTCGAGAACAAGGCCAAGGTCCTACTCGATCAAGCTGAGGCCTACCGCGAGCTGTCCTCCAGCCTCGCCCACGACGACGCCTGAACACCCACCCGCTCACCACCGAAACATCCACAGGAGCGATTCAGGACGCGTTTACGGCTGCCCTCCCAACACCGCGACACCCCGATCACGATCACGGCCGGTACACAAGTCTCCGAGGCGACCCTGAACAACACCCAGGTCGCGCAAGACTTCAAGAAGATGCTCCCGGTCACGTTGCCCTGGTTCCGCAACTCGGGCATCGAGTACATCACCGAACTCGACGCGCCACTGACCGAGAGCGGACCGTTCTACACCGACGTCCAGCCCGGCGACCTCGTCTACTACAACCCCGCGCGACAGCATCACCATCAGCTACGAAGAGACCAGCTCAGTCCCCAACCTCACCAAAATGGGCGAGATCACCTCCGACCTGAGCGCGTTCAAAGACCTCCCCGACAACACCCCAATGCGCATCCAAGCCAACTAGCGCAGCCTGATCACCATCACCGCCAACGAGCCACGACTGCATGCCGGACCACCGAGCCTTCGACGGCTGCCGCTAACAGCTCGACCCAGATTCGTCAGCAGAGACGAACTTGACAGGTTCAGTGAAGGTAACGGTCCCGCGGGCGGCTACGCTCGGAACCATGCGAGTCGTGATAGCGGGTGGACATGGACAGATCGCGCTACGCCTCACCAAGATCCTGGCCGGCGACGGGCACGAAGTAGTCGGCCTGGTGCGCAATCCCGCGCACGAGGCCGACGTGAACGCGGTCGGCGGCCACGTCGCAGTACTGGATCTGGAGAAAGCCGATGTCGCGGCGGTCGCCGACGTCCTCGCGAACGCGGACGTCGCCGTCTTCTCGGCCGGCGCGGGACCGGGCAGCGGAGCCGAGCGCAAGAAGACGGTCGACCGCGGCGCAGCGGTGTTGTTCGCCGACGCGGCCGAGCGCGCGGGGGTCCGGCGCCACCTGCAGGTGAGCTCGATGGGCACGGACCGCGTGGACGAGCTCGACCCGAAGGACACGTTCACGATCTATCTCCGGGCGAAGAAGGAAGCCGAGGACGACCTGCGCGGCCGCGATCTCGACTGGACGATCCTGCGCCCCGGCTCGCTCACCAACGATCCAGGCACGGGGAAGGTGCGCCTCGCCGACAAGGTCGACCGCGGCAGCATTCCCCGTGACGATGTGGCGCTGGTCCTCGCCGGACTCTGTGACACCCCGGCCTCGATCGGCCGGACGCTCGAACTGATCTCCGGCGACACCCCGGTCTCCGAGGCGCTGAAGAATCTCTGACGTTGCCGCCGGCAACAGATTGTGACGGACATGGGCGACGACACCCTCCGGACCGTGCACTTCGAGCGCACGTCCAACAGCAAGTACCTGGTCCACAACGTGCGGGGCGGCACGCTGTCCGTCGGCTCCGGTGGTGATACCGACGCCGACTTCACCCCGGTCGAACTGCTGCTGGTCGCGCTGGGCACCTGTTCGGCCATCGACGTGGACATCGTCACCAGCCGGCGGGCCGAACCGACCGACTTCCGCGGGGTGGTCCGCGGGGACAAGATCCGCGATCCCGAGCAGGGCAACCGGATGGAGAACCTCGTGGTCGAGTTCACCATCCGCTTCCCCGAGGGTGAGGACGGCGACAAGGCCCGCGAGGCGTTGCCACGGGCGGTGAAGATGTCGCACGACCGGCTCTGCACGGTCAGCCGCACAGTGGAACTAGGCGCGCCGGTCACCACCACGATGGAGGACTCGCCGTGAAGTTCGCGCTGCTGATCTGCGCCGACCCGACGCTGGTGCCGGATGACGCCTTCGCCAAGGGCTGCGAGGGCTGGACCGAGGAGATGCGGGAGCGCGGAGTGCTGCTGGACGGCGGTATGGGTCTGCGCTCACCCGCCGAGGCCCGCACGGTCCGGGTCCGCGAGGGCGACGAGGTGTCGATCACCGACGGCCCGTTCGCCGAGACGAAAGAACTCATCGGCGGCCTCACCGTGATCGAGTGCGCCGATCTGGAGGAGGCCGTCAAGATCGCCGGCGCCCACCCCTCCGCCCGCTACGGCGCGATAGAGGTCCGCCCCATCTGGGACCCCACAGACCCCAACCCACCCTGGGAACAGCCCTGAGATCAATCCCGGGCCAGGTGTTCGCGCAGCTCACTCATCGTTCGTACGAAGGCAGCTTCGAGGTCGACCTCATAGGCGTCGGCCAGCACCATCACGGACCACAGGCAGTCGGCAAGCTCATGCGCGAACGCCTCATCGAGATCCGCCCGCGGCCTGACTCCTTCCTTGCCCTGCACAAGCTTCGCCAGATCCCCGACATCGCCGAGGAACCCGAGCATCAGCTCCTCCCGGCTCCAACTCCGCCCATACCGCCGCTCCTCAACGGCCGCGTACTCCCGCCGAACCCCCCGCGCCGCCGCCCGCATCTCCGCAAATTCCATCCCGCGACGCTACCGCCCGAAGCACGTCTGCGGACTCGCTCGCGCCGAGTGGTCGAGGGAGCCGCCACCGGTGGCCGGGACCTCCTGGGTTGAGAACGCCTACTCACGGAGGAATTCAGTGACGCCGCGGAGTGTGGTCTTCAGTCCGAACTGGGTGTGGGTGCTGTCCAGGCGGATGTCCGAAGGGCCGGATCCACGGGGGAGCGCGGCGGGATCGATGCCGTCGCGCTCCGCGATCAGGCGGCCCATGGCGTAGCGGCTGATCGGCTCAGGACCGGCCAAGTGCGCGACTCCGGCGTGGTCCGATTCCAGCAGCTCGAGCAGCGCCGAGGCCAGATCGGTGACGTGCACCGGACAGCGGATGTTGTCCGTGAACAGCGAGCCGGGCTCGCCGGCTGCGAGCCGATGGACCAACTGTTCGTGGGGCGAGCTGCCGCCGATGACCAGCGAGGTGCGGGCGATCACGGCCGTCGGGTCGATCACCCGCACGGCCGTCTCAGCAGCCGCTTTGGCCGCGCCGTACGGAGTCACCGGGTCGGGCGGCGACAGTTCGTCGTACGGACTGGACTCGCCGGAGAAGACGGCGTCGCTCGAGACCTGGATGAGTCGAGCTCCGCGCGCGGCGGCCGCGACGTTGGCCGCGCCATCGGCTGTCGTCGCCCAGTCGGATTGCTGGTAGGCGGTGTTGATGATCGCGTCCGGCCGGACCTCGCGAATCAGCGCTTCGACCTCGGCGCGGCGCCGGATGTCGACGCGGTAGGCATGGACGCCGGACGCCGGTGCGGAGTTGTTGTAGGTGGCAACGACCTCGTGGTCCGTGAGGCGGATCAGCTCGCTGCCGAGGTGACCGGCGCCGCCGGTGATCAGCAGCTTCATACGCGGATGGTATGGCGGTGGAGGTGCCAGCCGACGGTTCGGGTGCTGCGGCGAACCTCGGCGACGGTGCGGACCTTGCGGGGTGTCATCCACGACTGGGAAGGCTTGTGCAGCATCAAGCCGAAGCCCAGGGTGACGGCGGCGTGCTGGACCGCTCGGTTCGCGTCGCGCCAGACGAAGACGGTCCCCGGTACGTCGTCGCGCCCACCGCGCGTCGTGTTCTCATCGAGCCACGCGTCGAACGGTTGCCGTTGCATCCATGCCTCGGCGGCTCCCTCTACCCCGGCCGCGGCCATCACCGTGCCGAAGCAGTTCGGTCCGCTGCCGGCCGGGAATGTCCCAGCCAGCTCGCGAGCGTGGGGCAGGACCTTCGATGGCCACGACTTCACCCCGCGATGGCGGCTCGAGCCGAGATCCTCGCCGACGATCCGCGGAAGGACGACCTCAGCCGCGTCGCGCAGTACCGACTTCCACCAGACGAAGCGATGGCCGTCTGCCTGCTGACTGATCACCGGGCCGAGAAGTTGGCGCCACGCGCGCACGGTCGGCACCGCCGCTCGCTCGTGTGTGACCTGCGCCCGAACCAACGCCGCACGCGTCTTGCGCGGCAACTCCATGAATGTCGGTTCATCCAACCAAGCCGACAGCAGGCTCCCGTCGACGTCGTACGAGCGGTAGGTGTCGCGCTGTTGCTTGTCGGGCTCGGTGTCGTCGAGCGGGAGATCCCAGGCGGCAGCCTGCTCCGCGGTCATGTAGAACGGTTGTCGCTCAGGAGCGAGCCAGTCGATCCAGGACTCCAGCAAAGCAGGGGAGACCTCGATTCCGAGGACGCGCATCACAGCTCGGCGGGCGGCCCCTGCGGCCCCCGATACGGCTGGGTCTGGCTGTAGACGAGATTCGTCGTCGTGCTGCCGAACTCCGTCAGCTCGTTCACCAACTGCTCCAGATGCGCCATCGACCCGGCAGCGACTTTGAGCGTGTAGCAGTCGTCGCCGGTGGTCCGCAGACACTCGAGGATCTCGAACCGGTCGGCGAGCAACTTCCGCAACGGCTCGTGCTTGTTCCCTGGATACTTCAGCCGTACTACGGCCAGCACGGCGTATCCCACTCTCGTCAGGTCCACGTCCGCGCGGTAGCCACTGATGATCCCGGCCGATTCCAACCGCTTCACCCGCTCGGTGGTTGCCGACGCGCTCAGGTTCACCCGGCGGCCGAGCTCAGTCAGCGGGACCCGGCCGTCGCGTTGGACCTCGACCAGGATGGCCCAGTCGGTCGGATCGAGAGTCTCGGTCATAGCGTCAATCTACCGGTAGATCCACGGCTGAACAGCGCGTATGCCGTGGCGAGTCCCTTCCGGGTGGCCATTCCGGCTGGATAGCCTGAAGTGGTGCGAATCGGTGTGAATGTCCCCAACTTCGGCCCCGGAACCGACCCTGGCAGGCTGCGCGACTGGGCCCGCACGGTGGAGGGTCTCGGGTACGACCTGCTCATGGTGTCCGACCATATAGCCGTCACCCCGGATGTCGCCGCCCAATACCCGGCCCCCTTCTACGAGCCGTTCACCGCGCTCAGCTGGCTGGCCGGAATCACCGGCACGATCCGCCTCGGAACCACCGTGCTCATCGCGCCGTACCGGCATCCGCTGCTGGTCGCGAGGATGGCAGCGAACCTCAACCAGCTGAGTGGGGGACGGTTGATCCTCGGCGTCGGCGTTGGCTGGGCGCGGCAGGAGTTCGATGCCCTCGGCATCGACTTCACCCGCCGCGGGAGGCTGACCGACGAAACGCTGATGGACGTGCGAGCAGCGTGGAAGAACGACGCGGACTACCGCAGCGGCGACATCCCGATCTGGGTCGGCGGCCGCAGCGAGGCTGGAATGCGCCGCGCGGTTCGGCTCGGCGACGCCTGGCACCCGCTGCGGGAACGGCTGGAATGGATGCGCGAAGCGCTGGACCGCCTGAAGGCGATAGCCGCGGCCGAGGGAAAGCCCGTGCCGGCGTTCGCGCCCCGGATTCTCCTCAGGCTCACGGACGGCCCGCTGCCCGACCAGGAACGTGTCGCGGGCGAAGGAACGATCGACCAGGTGCTGAGCGATCTCAACGAACTCGCCCTGCTCGGCGCCGAAGCCGTAGTACTGGACCCGTTCGTCGGGGATCCGGCAGAGACAGAGCGGCCGGAGACGGCCTGGCAGGCGCTCGCGACGATCGCCGCGCACCGAGGATTGGAGAAACAATGACCCCCGAAGCAGAGGCATTCTTGCGCAAGGCAATCGAGTTGGCCGCGACAGCACGCGAGTCCGGCAACCCGCCGTTCGGATCGTTGCTGGTCGGTCCCGACGGGACAGTGATAGCCGAGGAACACAACACGAGCATCACCGACGGCGACATCAGTGCGCATCCGGAGCTCAAGCTGGCGAGGTGGGCCGCGCGCGAGCTCTCCCCGGAGACAGCCGCCGGCACGACGATGTACACGAGCTGCCAACCGTGCGGCATGTGCGCCGGCGCGATCGAGCGATCGGGCCTCGGCCGCGTCGTCTACGCATTGTCCGGCGACCAAGTGAACGCCCTCAAGCCGGGCGGCGGCTTCCCGCCCGTCCCACAGGAGGGCCCGGCCTTGTACGACGAGGCGCGAGTGCCGGTGGAGGGGTACTACAGCTGACCTACAGGTTGGCCCGGCTGACTGGTTCAGCCGGGCCCACAACGTTCCGTCAGACCGGCGTCAGGCAAAGGGTGTAGCTCGAGGAGCCAGTCTCCTTCGTGTACGCCGCGGTGTAGCCCTCGAACTTCTCGCAGTCGTCGGCGTTCGACGAGTTCTCCAGTCGGCCGATGATGCGGTACTGCGCGTCTGAGGAACCGCAGTCGACCACCTCGACGTTGGGCGCCGACGAGTTGCCCTTGTTCAGCACGCACTGGCCGACGTCGGCGGACGACGGGTTGCCCATGTTGCCCCACACGATCAGGCCGATCACCGCGACCGGGAGCAGTAGCATCAACATCGCGGGACGCTTGAACAGGGGTTTGCCGGGGTCCATCGGACGGCCGGGCGCGCCGGGAGCCGGCTCGGGCAGATTCTTGAACTTCGACCAAGGCCCGATATTTGTCAGCATCGTGATCGGGTTGATGATCGACGACCCGACGCCCCACCAGCCCTGCCAGAGGCTCTTGGACGTCATCTCGCGGACGGTCGCGATCCCACAGGTCCGGCAGAAGGGCCCTTGCAGCTTGAGGAAGCGCATCAGAATCAGCAGGCCCTGGTGGCCACGCACAGTCGCATTCACGGCGGGTACCGAACCGCAGAACCGGCACTGCATCGTGCCCTGGGCGTACGCCGGCATCCCCATCGACTGCGGGTGCGGCGGGAACTGCCCGAGCAGCGGATCCTGGTAACCACCCTGCGGTCCGTACTGCGGCTGCTGTGGTGGCTGGGTGACGTTCTGCTGGCCGTGCTGGTCCTGCGGGGTGTAGCCGCCCTGGGGGTTGGACCCCGGCTGCGGGGCATACCCGGGCTGTGGGTTGATCTGCTGGCCCTGGTCGTTGTACTGCTGCTGCTCGGGCTGCGTGTACTGCGGGAACTGGTCGTTCGGGGGACCGTACCCACCAGCGGCGCTGGGCTGCACCGCGTAAGGGTCGTGGGGCGGTTGAGGGGGAGTTGTGGTCACGAAGATTCCTGGTTGCTCGCTGCGGAGACAAATCGAACACCGCACCCTACTCAGCCGACCCGGTCAACCAAGCCCCTCCGACATGAAACGCTGACGAGGCTGTACGAACTTGCACCAACCGTCACCACCTGCTTCTCATCCGTCGATCCTCTGCCGCTACTGGACCGGAGATCGCATCACCGTCCTGAACGCCCTCCGGGTTGTTGCCGACGACATCGATGGTCTGAGGCTCTGGCTGCCGGCCGGCACGCCGTACTGGCGAGCGCTGACCGCGGACGGCCGGACGCAGCACGAGGCGCCCTTTGAAATTGCGGGGGAGGGCGCCGAGCTGGCCCAGGTCACCTGGCAAGAATCCGACGTTCTGATCTGGGTGCCGCCCACTCCGGTCGCGTATTCGGTGTGGTGGTTCCGGATGCTGCGAGCTGTGAATTCAAGGCTGGTACGGCAACTTGGAAGCGGCGGCCGTGCGGTGGGACGACCAGGTGATCAGCGGCTTCGACACGGCCGATCACCGCTCGTCCTGTGGCCGGCCGCGTGCGGGTTCAGGTGGCGTAGCGGGTGGTTAGTTCTTGCCCGAGGCGGGCCAGTTCGGACTGGACCGACGGGGGATCGAGGACCTCGATCGAACCACCCCAGCCGGCCAGCTGCTGGGCGATCATCAGGGGAGTGGGAGCGGTCACGCGCACCATGATCCGCCCGTCCTCGACCGGGCCGATGACCTCGCAGTGCCGGCCCATCCGGTCCTGCAGCACCCATAGATACCGTTCGCCGATCAGGACGGTTGCCGCCAGCAAAGAACGCTGCTGCTCCATCTCGTCGACCACGTGAGCCCACGCCTCGGACAGGTCGAAGTCGTCCGGCCGCTCCGCGGGGATGTCGGTCATGGTCGCCTCGGTGATCCGATCCACCCGGAAGGTGCGCTGACCTTTCTCGGTGCCGGCGATGAGGTACCAGATGTCGTCCTTGTCGATCAGGCCGAGGGGATCGACCAGCCGTTCGGACTCCCCGCGCCGCCGCCCGTCATACGAGATCCGCACCTTGAGGCGGCGTACGACAGCACTCTGGAGTTCGCGGACGAGGGGTGGCCGTTCCTTCTCGTGCTCACCCCACCGGGCCGGGTCGATCACCACGGCCTCGGCGGCAGCCTCCGCCTCGGCGCGGAACGTGTCGGGCAGTGCCCGGACCAGCTTCCTCAGGGCAGCCTTCGCGTCGGGAGCGATCGCGGCGGCTGGTCCAACGAGGAGGAACAAGGCCTGCGCCTCGGGCGCCGTCAATCCGCTCAAGTCCGTTCGAGCGCCGCCCAGCAACGACCAGCCGCCGTTACGACCGGACTGCGAATAGACCGGGATGCCGGCGGTGGACAGCGCCTCGAGGTCACGGCGCGCCGTCGCGATAGAGATCTCCAGTTCGCCGGCCAGTTCAGCCGCAGTCACCCGGCCGCGGGCCTGCATCAGTAGGAGAGTGGCAACCAGTCGGTCAGCGCGCATACCGACATCCTCCCAAACAAACTGCTCACCGCCTGAGCACTTAACCCGCGCCCGCCCGGTGATCCAACGGGCTCGAGGACCGCACCCACCTCGATCTCTGGGCCGACGACGAGGAGGAGCAACTTGCCGAGGTCGAGCGCCTCCAAGTGCTCGGCGCCACCCGAGTTGAGTGGGGCTACCCCAAGGACGCGGACTTTGTGGTCCTTGCAGACCCCGATGGCAACCTTTTCTGTGTGATCAACGCGGGAAGCTGAGCCAAGGGCCAGTCAACGCCGGGCCTGTGCAGTTGATTCATCCGAATCCCTTGAGAGTCGGTGGCTTGCGCGGCGGCTACAGCGGGCGGCCGGTTCCCGGGTGGCGTTTGCTGGAGAAAGGCCGGTGCGCTTGGATACTTGTCCATGACTCATCCCGAGACCTCGGAGCTGGTCCGAGCGGACGGAACGGTCCTGCGTTACTGCCTGTACGGTCCGCCGGACGGATACCCGGTTGTCTCACACAACGGGTCGCCCAGCAGCCGCTGGAAGTGGCCCACGCTGGTCGAGTCGATGCGGCGGAGCAAACTCAGGCTGCTGGTCTATGACCGACCCGGATACGGCGGTTCGACGCGCCGACCCGGACGCACGGTGGCCGACGCAGTGGACGACGTGCGCGCGCTCGCTGACGCGCAGCGCTGGGACCAGTTCGCGGTCTTCGGCGGCTCGGGAGGTGGACCGCACGCGCTCGCCTGCGCGGCACTGCTCGCCGACCGCGTCATCTCATGTGCCGTACTCTCCGGCGTCAAGCCGGCAGATCCAGGCACGCCGGTGCCTGAGGAGGCGGAGTTGCGGTCCCAGCTTGCTGAGGTCGCCGCGGAGATCATGGGGCGCATCGACGACGGCGGCCCGGAACTGCCCACCGGACCGGGCCCTGCGGCCCGCGATGATCCAGACGCCATGGCGCGGCTGCGGGCGACCTTCGTCGATGGCACGCACGGCTGGGTCGACGACAGCTTCGCCCTCGCCCGGCCGTGGGGCTTCGACCTGGCGACGATCACCGTGCCGGTGGGCCTGTGGCGGGGAACCAACGACGCCAACGTCCCCCCGGAACACGCCGACTACCTCCTCGCGCACATCCCCACGGCGCAGGGCCACGTCTACACGGGCGGACATCTGCCCGGCGCCGCTGTGTACGACGAGATCTACGACTGGCTGCACACCAGCCGCGGATCAAGCCAGCGCGCGCAAGTCAGTTCGTCGATGGACGAATCTCGGGCTATCACACTGAACAATTCTCTGAGTCGGCCAGAGGCGTAGGAGTGGCCCACCTGCTGCTCCCTGAACAACGGGTCGTAGCCGGCCTCGACGCCGGGGGAGGATCTGGGCCGCGCTCAGGTTCGCATGCTGCAGCGCTGCCCTCTCTCCTAGTACGACAGCCGTAGTTCGTGATGATGCCTTTCGGCAGGGGGCCGCGGAAGGCTGGGTGGGTGCGGCGGCCCTGACCAAGAGTGGGGGCCTGGGACAGGTAGTGGGGGCCTTGAACACGTTATTTCGTGTCCGCGGTCCCTGTTTGGTGTTCAAGGTCGCCGCTTCGTGACCGCAGCGGGCCACCGAGTCGGGTGCTGATCAATGGCGGCGTGGTTTCGGCAGGTTCGTGAGACCCGGAGCACCAACGCTCATCAACCGCGGCTGATTGCCTCCAGCGAGCGTGCGTAGGCCTGCTGTCAGTGCCCACAGGACGCCGCATCGCCGCAGCGTTTCCGCAGGTCAACAGCGCTCTCGTCGTTGACCTACGGGGTAGTGGAGCGGCGCCTGGGCCTGCCTAGGGCGTGTCTGCTAATTGCGGACGCGGTGGTAGGTGACGGTCGTGGCGAGAAGTACGCCGCCGAGGTAGGTCAGTGCGTACTTGTCGTAGCGGGTGGCGATACCGCGCCAGTTCTTGAGGCGGTTGAAGCCGCGTTCGACGGTGTTGCGGTGGCGGTAGAGGTCGGGGTTAAAGCCGGGCGGTCGGCCGCCTCGTGATCCCTTCGTCTTGCGGTGCTCGATCTGGTCGGATCGCTGCGGGATGGTGTGCGGGATTCTCAACGCGCGCAGGTGTTTGCGGGTTGAGGGGTGTGAGTAGGCCTTGTCTGCCAGGAGTCGGAATCCGCCGTTGGAGATGCCGCGGTGGGCGGTCAGCAGCGGGGCCAGCATCGGGTTGTCGCCGGCCTGTCCCGGCGACAGGGCCACGGTGAGCGGGCAGCACAACGCGTCGGTCAGGGCGTGGATCTTGGTCGTCCATCCGCCACGGGAGCGGCCCAGAGCATGGTCAGCGGGTTCGCCGGGCACATTCTTGTGATTCGATCCTGCCCCCTGTGTCGTCGTGGAACCGGCCGCCGGCCGCGTGCTGGTGGGCGCGGATGCTGGTCGAGTCGGCCGAGATCAGGCTGACCAGGTCAGACCCGTCGGCGGGCGCGGCCGCGCGGACCGCGGCGAACATCTTCGCGTAGGTTCCATCGACAGACCAGCGCCGGTGGCGCTCCCAGATCGACTGCCAGGCTCCGAAACGCTCCGGCAGATCCCGCCACGGCGAACCCGTCCGGTACCGCCACGCGATCGCCTCCAGCGTCAGCCGATGATCGTTCCAGGGACGACCCCGACGACCAGCACCGGACGGAAGAACCGGCTCGATCACGGCCCACAACTCATCAGAAATCACCTCAGCACGCAACACCCGTCGATCATCGCCGACCCCGCACCACCGATTTAGCAGACACGCCCTAGTTGATTCATCTGATGCAATACGCAGACCTAGTAGTTGACATAATGTCGCTTATCGGACATCAAGGCAGGATGAGTCAGGACACGTTGAGGGAGCTCGTCTCAACGTGTCCTGACGGTGTTCGAGCCGGTCAACCGGCGCTGGCTGGATTCGGCAGCCACGTGGGGCACCCACCCGGCACCCGCTGAACACGGTCAGGGACGCGCCGGGTAGTGCAGCGAAGCGAGTAGCTGACTGTGCAGGATGGCGTTCGAGTACAGGCCGCCGCCCTGATCGCTCGCACGTCCACCGGTTCGATCAGTGAAGCGGCCGCCGGCTTCCTCGACCAGGAGAACCCACGGCGCGTGATCCCAGATATGGAAGCCCTCGGCCAAGAAGGCATCGATCTCGCCACGAACGAGCTCGACCAGCGGTAGGGGGCTCGCCGGTGCGCGGGCTGCACTCGGTGGCAGACGAGCTCTGGACTCGTTGTCCAGAGCATCGAGTACGGCGTCAGCGAGCGTCGACGTCGTACTGACCTGGAGGCGCCGCGTCTTGCTCTCCTCGCGTGGCCAGGACGACTCGAAGGAACCGCCACCTCGGGTCGCCCACCAACAGCGCCGCAGCGCAGGAGAGGTGACGAGCGCGACCTCGGTGGTCCCCTGAACCTGCAGAGCAATGTGGATTCGCCAGTTCGGATCACCACGACTGAAGAACCCGGTGCCATCGATCGGGTCGAGGATCCAGACCCGATCGGACTCACCGAGCTGCCCAAGTTCCTCGCCGAGGAACGCATCTTCGGGCCGTGCCTCCGACAGCGCCTCCCGCAGCAAGCGCTCGACTGCCCGGTCTGCTTCGGTGACCGGTGTGCCGTCGGCCTTCAGCGTTGCGGAAACGCCGGCCTCGAAATGAGCGAGCGCGAGTTCCGCTGCCAGGTCGGAGGTGTCGAATGCGAGCTGGAGGTCATCACCGCTGTCCATCGCAGCTGACGCTATCAGCCCAGCCCCGCGCCGCCCGCCCGAGCAGCAACTGGGTTTTCGGCGGCCACTCCCCCAACGCCACAGGAATTGTCGATCAAACTGGGCGCGCATGACGACGCCCGACTCGATGCTGCTTTCAAGTCGCTTGCGCAAGCAGCTGGATTGTCGGGAGCGGAGCCGTCACGCCCGTCAACAGTCGAACACCGACCAGCAGATCTCGTTTCGCAACTGCTGATCCTCCAGGACGAGTTCGCGAATCGCATCCGGAAGCTGTTCGCGCTGCCAACGGCACTCGAGCCGGCCGGCGCTCTCACCCTCGCATCCGGGGGCCGCCGCACGTACGGCCTTGATCGCGTAGGCCGCAGCACCGAGCTCATGCGCGGCGACATGCGCCACCACCGCCGCCTGGCCGGCAGCGTATGCGGCGTGCCGAGCGGCTCCGCTCAAGTCTCTTGCCGCAGCCATGGCGTGGCCACCCGCCGCGCGGGACTGAGACATCCTGATCTCACCTCGCGCCCAAGCCCGAATCTGCTCGATCGCCTGACGGGGCCGCGGGTCCGAGGGCTGCACCAACTCGAAGAGGTGCAGAACGTGCTCTGCGCACGCGGCAGCCCACAGAGCCAGGAGCCGGTGGTCGGAGTCCGTGAGCGTGCCCCCGCGACGGATGGTGATGAAGCGGGGGTCGCGGTCTTTTGGCAGGATCACGGTTCCACCGTTCCTGAATGCATCTGCCCAACCTAGCCAAATCGCCACACAGTTGGCCTCGAAACTTGGTTGCCGAAGTTGGCGCGGGCGGGACGGGTGCGGGAGACTGCTTCGATGGCTGCTGAGTACGTCCAGAGTGACCAGTTCCGTGGTGCCCGCATCCACCTGTGTGACCTTGCCGGCCTGGAGATCCGCGATTGCGAGGTCAGCGGTCTGAAGATCGTCGACTGCTATGGGAGCGACGTCTACCTTGGTGGCGATTTCCAGCGTCTCGTCGTCAACGACGTCGACGTGACCGCCTACGTTGAGGCCGAGCTCGACCGGCAGCAACCCACGCGGGTGCTGGCGCGTGATGCCGCGACCCCCGACGACTACCGGGCGGCATGGGATGCCATCGAGACGCAGTGGAAGGCGACGCTCGAGCGCGCCAGGCTGCTGCCCGAGGCCACGCTGCACGAGCAGGTCGACGGCGAGTGGTCGTTGGTCGAGACCCAACGGCACCTGCTGTTCGCCAGCGATGCCTGGCTCGGCAATGCCGTGCTCGAGGAGGAAGCGCCGTACCACCCGTTGGGCTTCACTTCTGGCGGGATGCCGCCCGACGAGTCGGCGAAGCTCGGCCTCACCCTCGGAGCCACCCCGACGCTCGACGAGGTGCTCGCGCCGCGGCTCGCCCGCATGGCCACGATGCGGCGGGTCGTGGACGAGCTCACCGAGGCCGAGCTCGATCGGGTATGCGGTCGCAAGCCGGCGGACCCGTATCCCGACCAGGAGTACGTCGTGCGCCGCTGCCTCAAGGTGGTGCTGAAGGAAGAGGCCGAGCATCATCGTTATGCGGTGCGCGACCTCGCCGTGCTCGAAGCTGGTGCCTGAACGGCGAAGGGCACACGATCGTGCGTTGGACCGTCGCGCTCTGACTTAATCGCGTTGCGTGGCAGTCGCCGAGCGCCCTACCGTTGCCTTCCTGAAGGCAGGGAGGACGTGCCCTGTCTGCGCCTGTGAGTCAGCAGATCGGAGATGCGGAACGGCATGAGTTCTCACCTCATCGCACTCTGCTTCGATGCGAACGACCCGCTCCGTCTCGCGCGCTTCTGGGCCGGAGTCCTGGGCCGGGAGCTGGTCGACGACCCCTACGAGGGCATCGCGCTCCTGCCGAGCGATGACACCGGGTTCCAGATCCGATTTCTTTCGACCCAGGAGCCCAAGACCGGCCCGAACCAGATGCACTTCGATCTGACGAGCACGTCCCTCGAGGACCAGCAGCAGACGGTGGCGAGGTCGCTCGGACTCGGCGCCCGGCACATCGACATCGGTCAACGCCCCGAAGAGGGTCATGTGGTGCTCGCCGACCCCGAAGGCAATGAGTTCTGCGTCACCGAGCCAGGCAACAACTTCCTCGCTGACTGCGGATTCATCGGAGCGCTTTCGTGCGACGGTTCGCAGGATGTCGGGTACTTCTGGAGCCAAGCGCTGGGCTGGCCGTTGGTCTGGGATCAGGACCAAGAGACCGCGATCCGCTCGCCGCGAGGTGGTCCGAAGATCACCTGGGGCGGTCCGCCACTGACGCCGAAGACCGGGAAGAACCGGCTGCATTTCGACCTCGCCCCACCTGTCCACGGTGATCAGCAAGCGGAGGTCGACCGTCTCGTCTCCCTCGGGGCGAATCGAATCGACATCGGTCAGGGCGAGGTCAGCTGGGTGGTGATGGCCGATCCCGATGGCCATGAGTTCTGTGTGTTGACCCCCCGATAGGGCGACCGCTCCGCATCGAGTGCGTCAGGTCAGCCGGGCGGCTGCCAGGACGGCGGGTGTTGGCTGGTCAGACCAGGTGCCGGTGAGGGTGTACTCGTCGGAGGCATCGGCGGTCGGGTTGATCACCCGGCTGATCCTGAGCTCCCATGCGGCTGCGCGGATGATGGTCACCGCGCCGTCGGTCGAACACGATAGATCCGCCACGGTCTCAACAGTGCTGAGCTTCCGAGCGCTGTCACCACGTCCGGTCACCTGAGCCGTCGGCGTGCGGAATTCGCGGCGTCCGTCGATCTCGAAGTACTCCGCGGCCTGCGTGCCGTCTGCCAGGATCGCGGCGGCCAGGGCGTTCGCGTAGACGGGATCCCCGCAGGCGTCATAGACCCAGCGTTTGCCCAGGACCGTGTGCTCGGTGGTATCGATCAGCCAGGGCTCACCGCCGGTCAGCGGAGTGGCCCGATAGGTCAACGGCACGTGCAAGATCTGGCTGCCACCGGCCAGGACCAGATGCGTGTCGATGCCGACCTCACCAGCCGGGTCGTCGAAGCGATACGACCCCAAGGGCTGCACCTCAGGGTCTGGCCGCCCGGCATACCAGGGTTGGCTCGGAAGCCATCCAGCGATCAGTTCCATCTTCGTAGGCCGGATCTGAGCCCGGTGAATCAGCGCCACGTCACGATCCTACGTAGGCCGCGAGGTGCTCGCCGGTGACAGTGGAGCGGTCGGCGACGAGATCGGCCGGTGAGCCCTCGAAGACGACCCGGCCGCCGTCGTGCCCGGCGCCGGGGCCGAGGTCGATGATCCAGTCGGCGTGCGCCATGACCGCTTGGTGGTGCTCGATGACGATGACCGACTTGCCGGAGTCGACGAGCCGGTCGAGCAGGCCGAGCAACTGCTCGACGTCGGCGAGGTGGAGGCCGGTGGTCGGCTCGTCGAGGACGTAGACCTCGCCCTTCTCGGCCATCTGGGTGGCCAGCTTGAGCCGTTGCCGTTCGCCGCCGGACAGCGTGGTGAGCGGCTGCCCCAGCGAGAGGTAGCCGAGCCCGACGTCGGCGAGCCGATCGAGGATCTTGTGGGCGGCCGGCGTGCGTGCCTCGCCGTCGCTGAAGAACTCCTCGGCCTCGGTCACCGACATCGCGAGCACTTCGGCGATGTTCCGGCCGCCCAGCGTGTACTCCAGCACCGACGCTTGGAACCGCCTCCCCTCGCACTCCTCGCAGGTGGTGGCGACGGTGTCCATGATCCCCAGCTCGGTGTAGATGACGCCGGCACCGTTGCAGGTCGGGCAGGCGCCTTCGGAGTTTGCGCTGAACAGGGCCGGCTTCACGCCGTTGGCTTTCGCGAACGCCTTGCGGATGGGGTCGAGCAGTCCGGTGTACGTCGCCGGGTTGCTTCGCCGCGAACCTCGGATCGCGGCCTGGTCGATCACCACCACGCCCTCGCGGCCGGAGACCGAGCCCTGGATCAGCGAGCTCTTGCCGGAGCCGGCGACGCCCGTGACCACGCAGAGCACTCCGAGCGGGAAGTCGACGTCCACGTCCTGCAGGTTGTGTGTCGACGCGCCGCGGATCTCCAGTGGGCCGGTAGACGAACGCACCGATTCCTTCAGTCTCGCCCGGTCGTCGAGATGGCGGCCGGTGATGGTGTCGCTGTCCCGCAGCCCCTCAACGGTGCCCTCGAACACGACCTCCCCGCCCCCGGTGCCGGCGCCGGGGCCGAGGTCGACGACGTGGTCGGCGATCGTGATCGTCTCGGGCTTGTGCTCGACGACGAGCACGGTGTTGCCCTTGTCCCGCAGCTGCAGCAGCAGATCGTTCATCCGCTCGATGTCATGAGGGTGCAGGCCGATCGTGGGCTCGTCGAAGACGTAGGTCACGTCGGTGAGTGACGAACCGAGATGGCGGATCATCTTGGTGCGCTGTGCCTCTCCTCCGGACAGCGTGCCCGCCGGCCGGTCGAGCGAGAGATATCCCAGCCCGATCTCCGCGAATGAGTCGAGCAGGTGTTGCAGCCCGGTGAGCAGCGGAGTCACCGACGGCTCGTCGAGACCCCGGACCCAGTCGGCCAGGTCGCTGATCTGCATCGCACAGACATCAGCGATGTTCTTCGCCTTGATCTTCGACGACCGGGCCTCCTGGCTGAGCCGGGTGCCGTCGCAGTCGGGACAGGTCTGGAAGGTCACCGCCCGCTCCACGAAGGCGCGGACGTGCGGCTGCATGGCGTCGACGTCCTTGGACAGGAAGGATTTCTGGATCTTGGGGATCAACCCCTCGTACGTCAGGTTGATCCCCTCGACCTTGATCTTGGTCGGCTCCTTGTAGAGCAGGTCGTGCAGTTCCTTCTTGGTGTACTTGCGGATCGGCTTGTCCGGGTCGAAGAAGCCGCAGCCGCGGTAGATGCGTCCGAACCAGCCGTCCATGCTGTAGCCGGGGATCGTGAGCGCGCCCTCGTTGAGCGACAAACTGTCGTCGTACATCGCGGACAGGTCGAAGTCCGTCACCGAGCCCATGCCCTCGCAGCGTGGACACATGCCACCGTGGTAGACGGCATTGCGCACCGTCAGACGCTCTCCCTTGCCCTTGTCGACGGTCATCGACCCGCTCGCTGTCCGCTTCGGGACGTTGAACGAGTAGGCAGTCGGAGGCCCGATGTGCGGCTTCCCGAGCCTGCTGAACAGGATGCGCAGCATCGCGTTCGCGTCGGTGGCGGTGCCGACGGTGGAGCGGGGGTTGGAGCCCATCCGCTCCTGGCTCACGATGATCGCCGTCGTCAGGCCATCCAGCAGGTCGACCTCGGGTCGCGCCAGCGTCGGCATGAAGCCCTGCAGGAACGCGCTGTAGGTCTCGTTGATCATCCGCTGCGACTCCGCGGCGATGGTGTCGAACACCAGCGAACTCTTGCCCGAGCCGGAGACGCCGGTGAACACCGTCAGCCGGCGCTTCGGGATCTCGACGCTGATGTCCTTGAGGTTGTTCTCGCGCGCGCCGTGCACGCGGATCAGATCGTGGCTGTCGGCAACGTGCTGTGCGGGCGGCGTGTCCGTCCTCGTGGCCATGCTCATCGTGTCTCCATCTTGTCGGGCGGGGCCGCCCTTCGCGGTCTCCCTCGGCGTTGCCTGCCTCGATTCAACCAGCTTCGAGCAGTACGTCTGGTTCTCCTTAGCGGTCGGCCCTCACCGGTCCTGGATCAGCCCGAGCACATTGCCGTCGAGGTCGGTGACGGTGGCCACCAGGCGGCCGCCACCGACGTCGTGCGCGGGCTCCTTCACTGTGGCACCGGCAGCGGTCACCTCGGCCAGCTTCGCCTCGATGTCCGGCACGTGCCAGTAGGCCACCGGCGAAGTCGGGCTCTGCGGTCCACCCGCCGGCACCAGCCCGATCTGCTGACCGGCGGCCTCGAAGCCGACGTAGTACGAGCTGTCGGTCTGCGGCGGTACGCCGAGCAGGGCGGCGTACACCTCCTTGGCCTTCGCCAGATCGGAAACGGGGTGCAGCACGGTCTTGATTCCCAGGGTCGAAGAGTCGGTCATGGTCACTCCTGAAGTCGTGGTGGTGAGGTCCATGGCGATCACGCTACGTGCGGCTCGGCGACCGGCGCTTCTCGATTCCTGATCGGTTCGGTGAGCTGCGTCGGGCGAGCAGCAGGACGCACGCGACGGCGCCGAGCACCACGGTGGCGGCTCCTGAGCCGCCGAGCGTCGCGCGCGGGCCCAGCGCGTTGGTGAGCGGTCCGCCGAGCGCGGTGCCCAGCGGCGAGGCGGTGAGCAGCGCCGCGCTGCGGGCTGCCAGCATCGCGGCCAGATGCTGCGGTGGCGACTTCGCCTGCACCAGCGTCACCGAGAGCGCCACGAACTGTCCGTAGACCACGCCGCCAAGCGTGAAGCACGCAACGGTGACGGCCGTCGGAACGTCGAACTCGAACGGCAGCAACGCGAGCCCCCAGCCGACCACGATGACGACCGTCACCGGCCAGAGCGGCAACTGCCGCAGCGCGCCGACCGCGAGCCCGCCGAGCACCGCGCCGATGCCGAACAGCATCCAGTACAGGCCGAGCAGGGTGCCCGGTGCGTGCAGGTCCTCGGTCACGTGGAGCGGCAGCGCGACCTCGACGGGTCCGTACAGCACGTTGAAGAACCAGGTGAGGGTCAGCATCCCGAGCAACTCGGGATGGGACCGCAGCAGCTCGAGCCCGCCGCGGGCGGCCGTCTGATCGACCAGGGAGACGTGCCCGGACTCCGGCAGCCGCATCCGTGCGACGAGCACGGCGAGGAACACGTAGGTGAGCGCGTCCAGACCGAGCACGAGCGCGGAGCTGACGTACGTCACCAGCACACCGGCAATCGCGGGTCCGCCGATCGTGGCAGCGAAGTTGAGGGAGCTGACGAGGGTGTTCGCGGCGAGCCGTTGCTCGTCGGGCAGCAGCTCGGCCAGCAGGGTGTACTTGCCCGCGCTGCCCCACGCGTGCAGGAGCGACGAGACCGCGAGCAGCACGAGGTACAGCGGCAGCGTAAGCAGCCCGGCGAGCCAGGCAATCGGTACAGCGCCGAGAAACACACCGCGCACCACGTTGTCGGCGAGGAGCAGCCGCCTGGCCGACACCCGGCGCAGCCGGCGGCCGAACACCAGCGCACCGACCACGCCCGGCATCGTGTACGCGGCCACCGCGCCGCCGACCCACAGACCCGCGGTCGCCTGCGGTGCGAGCTCGATGGCGAGCCACGCCACCGCGACGAAGCTCATCCCGTCCCCGAGGTACGAGACCGCGAAGCCGAGGATCAGTCGCCGGAACGACCGGTTGGCGAGCACGGGTCGGTAGGCGGAGGGGACGAGGCGTCGGAGCACCGAGGGACGCTCGTGAGGATGCACCTCAAGATCTCGTCTCAGCTGTCAGTCGGGCCTGACCGCTCAGCGCAGCTCCTGGATCCGGATCATGTTGCCCGCGGGATCGCGGAAGGCGCAGTCGCGGACGCCGTACGGCTGCTCGGTCGGCTCCTGGACCACCTCGGCGTCGCTGGCCTCCAGCTTCGCGAAGGTGCTGTCGAGGTCCTTGGTGGCCAGGTTGACGGCGAAATAGCTGCCCTTGGCCATCATCTCGAGGATGGTGCGACGTTCGTCGTCGGTGATGCCGGGGTTAGCGGCCGGCGGGTGCAGGACGATGGACGTGTCGGGCTGGTCGGCAGGGCCGACCGTCAGCCACCGCATCCCGGCGTATCCGACGTCATTGCGGACCTCGAAGCCGAGGGTGTCGCGGTAGAAGGCCAGGGAGGCGTCCGGGTCGTTGTGCGGAAGGTAGCTAGCGTGAATGGTGATGTCCATGGCGGTCACGCTAGCTGCGGCTCGGTGGCCGGCGCTTCTCGATTCCTGATCGGTCTGGTCACCTGTTTCGCCACGCACGGCGGCATACCCGCCGTCGCGCGCACCGCCTGGCGCCGATAGACGCTGGGCGGCACCCCGACCAACTCGGTGAAGCGAGTGCTGAAGGTGCCCAACGACGAGCAACCGACCGCGAAGCAGACCTCGGTGACGCTGAGCTCGCCACAACGCAGCAGCGCCATCGCGCGCTCGATGCGCCGTGTCATCAGGTAGCCGTACGGCGACTCACCGTAGGCGAGCTTGAACTCCCGGCTGAGGTGCCCGGCCGACATGTGCGCGCCGCGGGCGAGCGCCTCGACGTCCAGTGGCTGCGCGTACTCCCGATCGATCCGGTCGCGGACGCGGCGCAGCACGGCGAGGTCACTCAGTCGCTGGGCCGCAGCGGGTCTGCTGGTCACCTGCAAGATCGTGCCACGTTCGGCCGGAGTTTGGTAGGACCACATTTCAGCGCTCCTCGGACCGTGTCCCCCGGGCGGACCGGCACCCCGACCGGAGTTCTGTCATGCATAATTGCCATTATGCAGCAATTGCGAAGGTTGTTGCCTGACGCAAATGAATGTGCGGGAGTCAGCCGCCGGCGGTGATCCGGAAGTGTCGGTGCCCTCCGGTAGAAGTTCGGTCATGAAGGTTCTCGCTGCCCAGTCGGCGTTCTTCGCGGCCCGGCGGCCTCGCAAGGACTCCCCCAACACCACGGACGCCTATCGTCGCGACCTCGCCGGGATCACCGCTCTCCTCGCCGGCGACCCGGAGACCCTCGACGTCGACGACCTGACCGCACCCGCTCTGCGCACCGCATTCGGAGAGTTCGCCGACAACCACGCGAAGACTTCCGTACTGCGCGCCTGGTCGACGTGGAACCAGTTCCTCACCTTCTGCGTGTCCGACGGCCTGCTCGCGGGCAACCCGATGGGAGCGGTCGCCAGACCGAAGACCCCTCCCCTGTCCCCCAAGCCTCTACGCGGTGAGGACACCCCGGAGAAGTTGCTGAAGGCAGCGGCCGACGGCACCCGCAAGTCCCGTGATCCCTGGCCCGAACGTGACGTCCTCGTCCTGGCGCTCGGCCTCGTCGCCGGCCTCAGATCCGCCGAGATGCGCGCGCTGTCGGCCGATTCGCTGGCCGGCCGGCCCTCAGAGATGCGCCTGCACATCCACGGCAAGGGCAGCCGCGACCGTTCGATCCCGGTGGAACCGATCATGGAGAGGATCATCGAGGTGTACGTCGAGTCCTGCGCGCGCCGCTTTCCCGGCAAACGGTTCAGGCGCTCCGCCAAGCTCCTGCTGGACCGCACCGGCCGACCGATCGGCCGAGGTGGTCTCGACTACCTGGTGAAGTCCTGCTACCGCTGGGCCGGGCTGCACGACCGCGTCCCGGTCGGGGCCAATCTGCACGCCCTCCGGCATACCTTCGCCACCAGATTGGCCGAGGATGGCGCGACCGCTTCGGAGATCATGGCCCTGCTCGGCCACGCCAGTCTCACCACCAGCCAGAACTACATCGAAGCCACCGGCCGGGAGCAACGCGCCGCGGCAGCCAGCAATCGCACGTATCGTTCCCTCGACCAGGTCATCGACACGAGCGGCTGATCGGGCGACGATCCAACTGTGGGCCGATCGGGCGACGATCCAACTGTGGAGAGAAGGCGACTATGAGCGGCATCAGAGGAGATTTCCTGACCGCGGCAGAATCCGCGGCGGATCTCCTCCGCGAGCCGGCCGTCGCCGCCGCCTGGACCAGGTCGAGTGCGCTGCCGGAGTTCAGCGTTGCCGGTCTCGCCGGTCACCTTGCGTATCAGGTGCTCGCGATCCCGGAACTCCTGGCCGCGCCTGTCCCGCGCGAGGAGACGATCACGGTGCTCGACCACTACGCCCGGGTGAAATGGACCGACGCCGGACTGGACGAGGAGATCAACCTCCATATCAGGTCCGGCGGGGATCAGCTCGCGGCCGGAGGTCCCGTGGTACTGGTGCGTGAGCTTGACGCCGCGATCGCACAGCTTCGGCTGGATCTGCCGGAGGCGGCAGACAGGCCGGTCCGGATTCCGCTGTGGGGGCCGTGGGCGCTGACGCTCGATGACATGCTGATCACCCGACTGATGGAACTCGCCGTTCACTCCGACGACCTGGCCGTCAGTGTCGATCTCGCGACACCCGCGTTGCCGCCGAGGGCTGTCGAGACCGTGGTCGACCTGCTCTCGCGACTTTCCGTACGCCGCCACGGCCCGACCGCCGTACTCCGAGCCCTCTCCCGCGCCGAGCGCGCTCCGACGACGATCACCGCCTTCTGAGCAGCGACGTCAGCAGCTCCCTTCCCCGGCTACGCCGAACCGAGCGCCGCGTACCGCGGCGGCGCACACCCGAGCGGACACCCGCCTGACCACCCGTTGAACCACCCAGCATCGACACCGGGAGGACCCGCATGTATCGCCGCCTAGTCATCAAGTTGTCCGGCCAGGCCATCGCTGGATCAGCCCAGTTCGGCTTCAACAGCGACAGCCTCACGCATCTGGCCAATGAGGTGATCGCCGCGCGCAACACCGGCGTACAAGTGGCCGTCGTCGTTGGCGGCGGCAACGTGTTCCGCGGCAACCGGGCCGAGGACTGGGGCATCGACCGGGTCGAGGCCGACAACATCGGGGCTGCGATCAGCACCGGCACTCCGATCGGCACAGTGATCAGCTGCGCGCGGGAAAAATAGGTTGCCGGGGAGTTTGTCGGCTTGGTCTACTCGTGGCGCGAGCCTGCTCCGGCGGGTCCGCGCTGCCAGGTCAAATTCTCAAAAGGAGCGCAGTCATGCGACCCCACTTCATGTCCACCCAGAAAGGCAGTGACTCCTCTTCAAGGGACATGAAGCTCAGTGAGAATTCTGAACCTAGGAATCCTGGCGCATGTAGACGCCGGTAAAACCAGTCTGACCGAGCGGCTGCTCTACGCCGCCGGGGTCATCGACGAGGTCGGCAGCGTCGACGACGGCAATACGCAGACCGACTCGTTGGCGCTGGAACGGCAACGCGGCATCACGATCAAATCCGCGGTCGTTTCCTTCGCCGTCGACGACATCAGCGTCAACCTGATCGATACTCCCGGCCACCCGGACTTCATCGCCGAGGTGGAACGGGCGCTGAGCGTGCTCGATGGCGCTGTGCTGGTCATCTCGGCGGTCGAAGGCGTTCAGGCGCAGACGCGCGTGCTGATGCGCACCCTGCAGCGGCTGAAGATCCCGACGCTGATCTTCGTGAACAAGCTCGATCGCGGCGGCGCGCAGTACGGGCCGTTGCTCGACAGCATCGGCGACAAGTTGTCGCCCGCGATCCTGCCGATGGGTTCGACCTCCGGACTGGGGACGCGCGACGCCGCGTTCACGCCGTACACGTGTCACGAGGCCGGTTTCACCTTCGCCATGATCGATCTGCTCGCCGAGCACGACGACCAGTTGTTGGCGACGTATGTAGAGAACGAGAAAGCGCTCTCGTACGACGCTCTGCGGACCCGGCTGGCCGAGCAGACGCAACGGGCCCTGGTGCATCCGGTGTACTTCGGTTCGGCGATCACCGGGGCCGGGACCGACGACCTGATCGCGGGGATCCGGGAGCTGTTGCCGGCCGCCGAGGGTGATACCGACGGTCCGGTGTCGGGGTCGGTGTTCAAGGTGGAGCGGGGCCCGGCCGGCGAGAAGATCGCGTTCGTGCGGCTGTACTCGGGCGCGATCCGGACCCGCGACCGGCTGCGGTTCGGCGGCGACAAGGAGGCGAAGGTCACCGCGATCAGCGTGTTCGACAGCGGCTCGACCTTGACTCGCGCCGAGGTGACGGCCGGCCAGATCGGGAAGCTCTGGGGGCTCGGCGACATCCAGATCGGCGACGGGCTCGGGCTCTCCGCGGAAACGTCAGAGAGCGGTCTCTTCGCTCCCCCGACGCTCGAAACGGTGATCTCGCCGGTCCGCCCGTCGGACAAGGGCAACCTCCAGGTCGCGCTCTCCCAGCTGGCCGAGCAGGATCCGCTGATCAATCTCCGGCAGGACGACCTCCGGCAGGAGACGTTCGTCTCGCTGTACGGCGAGGTGCAGAAGGAGGTCATCCAGACCACGCTGGCGACCGAGTTCGGTATCGACGTCACCTTCCGGGAGACGACGACCATCTGCATCGAGCGGCTGAACGGCACCGGCGCGGCGGTCGAGTACAACAAGGTGGACCCGAACCCGTTCCTGGCCACCATCGGTCTGCGGGTCGAACCGGCACCGGTGAACAGCGGCGTGACGTTCCAGCTCGAAGTCGAACTCGGATCGATGCCGTACGCGTTCATCAAGGCCGTCGAGGAGACCGTCCGGGAGACCCTGCAGCAAGGTCTGCACGGTTGGCAGCTCCCGGACTGCTCAGTGGTGATGACGCACTCGGGCTACTCGGCGCGGCAGAGCCACGCGCATGCTGTCTTCGACAAGAGCATGTCGAGCACGGCCGGGGACTTCCGCAACCTCACGCCGCTGGTTCTGATCGCGGCGCTCCAGCAAGCCGGGACGACGGTGTACGAGCCGATGCACCGGTTCCAGTTGGAGATCCCGACGGACACGACGCGCGCCGTGCTCGCAGTACTGGCGCGGCTTCGGGCGATCCCGCAGGTACCGGCACTAGGCGCCACAACGTCTGTGCTGGAAGGCGAGATTCCCGCAGCCGCCGTCTACAAACTGGAGCAGCAGGTGCCCGCGTTGTCTCGCGGCGAGGGCGTCCTGGAGTCGGCGTTCGAGCGGTACCAGCCAGTCACCGCGGCGATCCCCAACCGTGCCCGCACAGACAACGACCCCCTCAACCGCCGCGACTACCTACTCCATGTCCTCCGCCGGGTCTGACTTTGTGGGGTGCGGTCCCAGGACTGCGCCCCACAGAGTGCGCCTGCGCTGGACCTCGTACTCCGTCCGCGGCCGGCGGGTCACATCCGCTCAGCCTAACCAGCTCGACGGTCACGACCGGGACGCAGCATTACATCGAAGATTGATATAGTGCCCCGATGGCTCCTTCACCCGCGGATCGCGAGCTGGACCTCGACGAGCTGACCACTGCGATCGAGGACTTCAACACGATCTTCATCCGGCTTCCCTCGGTGCGGAGACTGAACTTCTCGGCCTTGTCCGTGCTGCACACCCTGGCGCGGAAGGGGCCGCTGCGCCTGACTGAGCTGACGGCAACGGAGCAACTGAAGCAGCCCGCACTGACAAGCCTGGTCGCGAAGCTCGAGCAGGACGGCCTGGTCTCACGGCGTCCTGACCCACACGACGGACGCGCAGTGCTGCTGTCTCTGACCCGAGAGGGCAAACACATTGTCCGCTCCCGTCACGCGGACCGGGTCGCGAACCTGTCGCGTCTTGTGGACCAGCTGAACGATGAGGAGCGTGAAGTGCTCGCGGGTACTGCGCGCGTCCTGGGCCGGCTGGTCGCTATCGAAGCCGAACTTGACGACTAGGAGGATGGGTTCCATGTCGACACAGCCGTTCCCGCTCGAGCCGACGCCGCTTCACGTGTCTGACGAGGTGCTCGAGGACCTGCGCCGCAGGCTGATTGCGACCAAGTGGCCGCTGGATGCCGGCAACGATGACGGGTACTACGGTGTGCGCCGCTCGTATCTGCAAGAGCTCGTCGCCTACTGGGCAGACGGCTTCGACTGGCGCTCCGCCGAGAAGGCGATCAACGCCTACGAGCACTACCGCGTCGACGTCGGTGGCGTACCGGTTCACTTCATGCGTAAGCCGGGCGTCGGGCCGAACCCGATCCCGCTGATCCTCAGTCACGGTTGGCCGTGGACGTTCTGGCACTGGTCCAAGGTCGTCGACCAGCTCGCCGACCCGGGCGCCTTCGGAGCCGATCCGGCAGACGCTTTCGACGTGATCGTGCCGTCGCTGCCTGGCTTCGGATTCTCGACACCCCTGCCCGATCAGCCGGACATGAACTTCTGGAAGATCGCCGACGTCTGGCACGAGCTGATGACCGATGTCCTGGGGTACGGGAAGTACGCCGCCGGAGGTTGCGACGTCGGCGCGCTGGTCACGGGGCAGCTCGGACACAAGTACGCCGACGCGCTCTACGCGATCCATATCGGGTCCGCGCTGAAGCTGACCATGTTCGAAGGCGAGCGGGCCTGGGATCTCAGCGGCGGCCGACCGATTCCGGCGGGCCTGCCGGCTGACATTCATGCCCGCATCGTCCAACTCGAGAAGCGGTTCGCCGTCCACCTCGCGGCACAGGTCCTCGATCCGAGCACCCTCGCCTACGGGCTGGCCGACTCCCCCGTCGGCATGCTCGCCTGGATGCTGGAACGTTGGACGAACTGGTCCGACAACGGCGGCGACGTCGAGACCGTGTTCAGCAAGGACGATCTCCTGATCCACGCGACGATCTACTGGGCGGGCAACGCGATCGACACCTCGATCCGTACCTACGCGAACAACAACCGCTACCCGTGGACGCCCTCGCACGACCGTTGGCCGGTGATCGAAGCACCGACGGGCATCACCTTCGTCGGCTATGAGAATCCGCCCGGCGTGTCGACGAACGAACAGCGCGTGCGGAACTTCGTCGAGGGCGACCGCGCTGCCTGGTACAACCATGTCAACATCACCGCACACGACCACGGCGGGCACTTCATCCCGTGGGAGATCCCGGACGAGTGGGCCGAAGACCTTCGGCGCACCTTCCACGAACGACGGTGACCACGGGCAGCCGCTGAACGACAGGGCTGTTCGTCAGGTTGATCCGCCGGGTTGGAGCGATCAGGCAGGTCCAGGATGAGGGGTAGTGGCAACGACCACGGTTGCGAAGAGGTCGTCGTCCCGGGTTACCCGCGCATCGAGGCCGTTCTGCGTGAAGACCTCCACGGCCGCGACGGCCTGCTGCTCGCTGGTTTCGACGAAGACGCGGCCGCCCGGGGCCAACCAGCCGCGGCACTCGGCAGCCACCCGCCGCAGGAGGGCCAGCCCGTCGTCACCACCGTCGAGAGTCACCAGCGGCTCGTGCAGTCGCGCCTCCGCCGGCAGCAGCTTGATTTCGGCTGACGGCACATAGGGAACATTCGAGAGCAGGATGTCGACCCGCCCCTTCAAGGCAGCAGGCAACGGCTCGAACAGATCACCCTCGAAGACCTGCCCACCCAGCGGCAACACGTTCCGCCGGGCACAGCGAACCGCCCGCGGCTCGACGTCAGCCGCGTACAAGTCGACATCGCGTTGAGCAGACGCGACAGCAACCCCCAACGCGCCCGAACCACAGCAAAGATCCAGTACTACGGCGCCCGGCCGGCTGAGCGCGATCGCCTCGGCCACCAGGAACTCCGTACGCCGCCGGGGCACGAAAACGCCCGGATCAACCTCGATGCGCAGGCCGCGGAACTGCGCCCAGCCGAGAACGTGTTCGAGCGGAAGTCCATTGACCCGCTGATCGACCAGCTGGGCGAGTTCGGCGTCGTCGCGGGCAGTGGAGATGAGCAGGGCTGCTTCGTCCTCGGCGAAGACGCAGCCGGCGGCGCGGAGGGTGGTGACGATGACAGCGGGTTCGAGAAGTGACACAGGCGCCTTTCGAGAACTAGCCGAGAGCGCTCCCGCGGCTGATCCCGTCAGCCGATCGGAGGTGGGAACGCCCGACCTGATCTGGCGATGATCGGTCCCACCTCCTCGAGTAGTCCCAACCCGGCCAACCACCGGCTCACGCCAAACCTTACTCGACCGCTCCGAACACCTCACCGCACTCAGCGCGCTCATCCGGTTGTCGAATCCGCTTACGCGAAGGCGTTCACGCCGGTGAGTTCGGCGGACACGGTCCAGAGCCGGGCTGCCGAGGCGGGGTCGATCGCGTAGGGTCGCACGCCCGGGGCATCGTCGGTGTAGACCTCGGCGATGTCTGCACCGCCTCCAGATAGACCTGGAGGCGGCGCAGCAGGCAGCGGGTCAGCTGGTGGTGAGGACAAAGTTCGCCGAGACCTGCCAGGTCAGAGGACGTCTTGCGTAGGTGAACGCCGGGATGAGGAAGCGGTATGCATACCGGCCTCGCTGTGTCGCCGTGAAGGTGTAGTTCCCGACGCCCTTGGTGAGGTTCACCCACTTCAGGTCGCGCCACGCCTTGCCGTCCCAGCGCTGCAGGGTTGACCGGACGTTGGCCGGCGGTGCGATCGACACCTGCGCCGTTACCTTCTGCCCGTACTTCACCGTCGGGTCCAGGAAGCGTCCACTCACCTGTGGCTTGGCCAACGTGGTCACGGCGCCACTGGCGACACCGAAGCCGAAGCCGATCTGGTTGTACAGATCCGGTACGACGACGCGGTACTGGCGGGTTCCCAGCGTCGTCGGCGCGATGCTGAACGCCCCCTTCGAGTCAGTGCGGGTGCTGCCGACGACGTACCAGGGCGAGGATGCATTAGTGCGTGCCTGGAGCACCACTGTCCGCTGCGCATCGGACCATGGCATCGACCAGCACGGTCCGGGGTCGCACGCCTGCTGCCAACGCTCGAGCCCGCCCCGGATGGTGGCCGGCTTGCCGTAGTCCACCGCGGACGGAATCGACAGGCCCACCATTTTCTCGAAGTCGATGCGCCGGACGTCTGAATAGGCGAAGCCCCATTCGTTGTAGGTGCGGACATAGAACCGGAATGCCGGCGCGGTCAGCTGCTTGAAGGTCCCCTGCGTTGCCGGGCTCTGCGGTGTCACCGGGTCGTACTGGTTGAAGTTCCCGTAGTTGGCCAGCACCTCGTACTGCGGGATCGCCCCCGGCAGGTCCAGCTTGTCACCGGGGTTCGGGTCGTCGACCGGCTTGTCCGGATGCCACTTCACCGTGAACTTGTCCGGCGCGACCGGCGCGATGCTGTCGAACACCGCCGCGGGCGCGAGCAACGTGTCGAACTCGGTGGACAGCCCGGCCGGGCTCGTCGTCCCACCTGCCTCGGTCCCGGCGTACACGGCGATCCGGACGGCGGGGTGACCGCCTAGCTCGTTGGCGGGAATGTCGAGCTGGTTGGGTCCGTCGGCCGGCGTGTAGTAGCTGTACGGCTCCACCGCCTGGGAGTTGATGACGTTCGGCAAGGGGCCAGTTTCGTTCCAGGTCACGCGGACCTTCGTGTGCGCGACGTCGGCCCAGGCCACCGTGACACCGGTCGGAGCCGGGTCGGCGGCCACGGTTGACCCGGCCGCCTGTGCCGGGAGGTTCAGAGCCAGCAGCGGAATTGCCGCCAGGCCCGTCGTCAGGGTGAGTCTGCGCATCGGCGCGCGCGGGAGTCGAATCAGTAGCTTCACAACAGACTCGATGCACCCGCCGGCCTGGAAGTTGTGTCACATTCGCCCGCCGAGCTCCGTCAGTGCGATAAAGACCAACAGACCAAGGAAGACGGAGCTAGCGATGACCGCGAGGATGAAGAACCCGGCGATGATCCTGCCCGACGCGATGACGGGGATCCAGAACATCTACAAGGCGATGCACAAGGGCGGCGTTCCGGCGTCGACGCTTGAGCTCGTGCATCTGCGGGCCAGCCAGATCAACGGGTGCAGTGCCTGTGTGGACAGCGGAGTGAGGGCGGCGAAGAAGAATGGCGAGACCGACGAGCGGCTGTTCCAGGTGGTCGCGTGGCGCGAGTCCGACCTGTTCACCGATGCCGAGCGCGCGGCCCTCACGCTGACCGAAGCAGCCACCCGGCTCGCCGACAAACCGGATGCCGTGACGGACGAGATCTGGGACGAGGTGGCTGACCATTTCGACGAGCAGCAGCTGGCCGCGATCATCTTGATGATCAGCCTGACCAACCTGTTCAACCGCATCAACACCACTATCCGGGAGCCAGCCGGCGCGACCTGGGGCTGAGCACCGCGCGTCACCTCGACAGGTTGCCTGAGCTGCCCAGAGGAGATCATGTCGAGGTGACGTGGGCCGCTCCGACGTCGCAGCTGAACGAGTCGACGAAGGAGACGGCGTGAAGTACATGTTGCTGATCTACGGGAACGACCAGACCTGGGATTCCCTGGATGCCGAGGGGATCGAGTCGGTGTATGACAAGCACCGGGCCGTGCTCGCGGAGACCAGGGCGGCCGGCGAGCTGCTGGCGGCGGACGGCCTCACCACCGACAACGCGCGGATCGTCCAGGTTCAAGACGGCGTGCCGGCCGTGACGGACGGTCCGTTCACCGAGTCCAAGGAAGTGCTCGCGGGCTACTACCTGCTCGAGTGCAGCCTCGAGCGGGCGACCGAGCTGGCCGCCAGGCTGCCGGAGGCGCGCTACTCCCCGATCGAGGTCCGCGCCCTGACGGCACCCTTCGACGAGTGACCGTTCCAGGGGCTTGCCGGTCTCAGCTCGGCGTTGACCTGAGACCGGCAAGCCACTGACTCAGCCGTCGTTCAGCTGGGGTGGCTCGGCGCTAGGGTGACCCCACCTGAGGCGGGCTGATCGCCCATGCCCCGGCCACCCTGGACGAGCACAGTGGCGCCGCGCTCGGGCACATTCGTGCCCGCGGGCAGACGCAGTGTGGTGGTGAGGCCATTGCTCAACCTCAGCATCGCCACACGTCGCGGTGCACCGGACGGGATCGACGAGCTCACCTCGTGGATGCCGGTACAGACCGCAGGTTGGATCGAAGCCCGACCGAGTTTCGTCGTGCCGTGACTCCTCACACCACGGCACTGCTCGGCGAGCTGCTTCATCACTGACACAGTTCCCCCTTCTCTCTCCCCCGGGCAACAGTTGACAAAACGCAACTGTCAGCGCCGCGCAACAGTCCTCACCTGCGCAGCACTGCGCAACAGTTGCCATCACCCTGGGCTCCTCACGGCCCAGACGTGATCACGGCAGCCTTGCTCAGAGTGACGATGATTTCAAGGGATCGTCACCTGAATCCCGCCTGCCGGAACTATTGTCCACCCGGCTACTGCCCACCGAAACCATAGGTGGCATTTCCTTGATGATTTGCCTTTGGAAGAAGAGGAAAACGACGACCAGCCGCAGCGCGGCGAGGATCGCGGAAACCATGCTCTTCGCATCCTGGAGCCCACCTGCGCGACCGGAATCTGGTCGAAGAAACCCTTGAGGATCAGCACCATCGCTGGAGCAAACGCTTGCGGCAGAATGGCCCCCAATACGTGTCGACCGGCCACCTTGATCAGCGTGATCGCCGCCGAGGTGAGCCGATTATCGCGCCGTGCTGGCGCGCGGGATGATCCGGTGCGGGACGACGACCCGGCGCGGCTTCGCGTCGTTGCCGCCCATCCGCTCGGCCAGCAGGTCCAGCGCCGACTGGACGAACTCGCGCCGGTCGAAGTCGACCGTCGTCAGCGGCGGCACCACGAACCGGCTCTCGAGGATGTTGTCGAACCCCGCGACCGCACTCGTGCCGGGTACTGCGACGCCTGCCGTCCAGAGTGCCGACAGGGTCCCGATCGCGATCGTGTCGGTGAAACAGAAGAAGGCGTCGGGCGGTTCGTGACCTTCCAGGAATCGCCCGGTCGCCGCGGCCGCGCCTTCCGGGCTCCAACTGTCCAACGCGATCTCGAGCTCGGGATCCGGCGGGATCCCCGCGGCCTCGAGAGCCTCGTGATACCCGTCGGTGCGAAGACGTGCAGCCGCAGTGCCGGGAGCGTCGGTGGATCCGCCGACCTTGCGACTCGCGGGCTCCGGCGTACCGACCGCAGCGATGCGGCGGAAGCCCTGGTCGAGCAGGTGCTGGGTCAGGTCGCGGGCTGCAGCGACGTTGTCGATGGTCACCTGGCTCACCACGTCCTGCTCGACGTCGCCGACCAGGACGACCGGTGGCAGCGGGCCGGCGGTCATCACGGCGCTGTCGTCGAGGTTGATCGGGTTGAGGATCAGCCCGTCGACCAAGTGAGCGCGCGCCTTCGACAGCAGGTCGAACTCGCGCTGTGGTTCGGCGGCGGTCTGCTGGATCTGCACTCCCCAGCCGCGCTGATGGGCCAGTTCGACGACGAGATGGGTGACCTCCGCCGAGTACGGTCGGAGCAGGTCGGGCAGCGCCAGGCCGATCATCCCCGAGCGGCCGTTGCGCAGCCCGCGCGCGCTCATGTTGGGGACGTAGTCGAGCTCGCTCAGCGCCTGCTCGACCCGGGCGCGGGTCTCCGGCCGGACGAAGACGACCCCATTGATGACGTTCGACACCGTCTTCGGGGACACCCCCGCCAGCTTGGCGACGTCCTTGACGGTGGCACGCATGGGCCCATTCTCACCGAGAATCGCGGGTCGCGGGCCGATGCCCAGGTTTTCAGCGCGTAGCGAGCGCGCCGCCGTTCACGTGCAGGACCCGGGCTGTGATGTGCGGAGCGGCGGGCGACGCGAGGAACCAGACCGCCTCGGCGATGTCGGCAGCGGTTCCTTCCCGCTGGTCAAGGTTGCCCCGAGCAACGTTTTCCGCCGGTAGTTGTCCCTCGACGCCGTCCAGGACCGCGTGGGCCATCGTGATCGAACACCACCAGGCGGTGATGACCCACGCGGACTGGCTGATCGACCTCGGCCCGGGCGCCGGCCACGACGACGGCCAGGTCGTCTTCACCGGCATCCGCGCCGACCTCGTCGAAAACAGCGCCTCCGTCACCGCCGAACACCTCCGCCAGTACGTCGCCGCCGAATAACCACAGCCCGCCGGTGGGCGCGGGCTGGCGTCACCAGTCCGCGCCCCCGGTACGACGGGTGTTTCGCGCCTGCGGTCGAACCATGGTGTGCGGGCGTATGCGCTTGCGTCCTCGGCGATGAGCCGCTGGCGGTTTGGTGGGCGGCGGCGGATCCATCAGCTCGGCTGCGGTTGCTCGACCAGGTCGGTCGCCAGCGACTCGATCAGGTCGCGCCAGGCCGGGAGAAATTCCTCGGCCGGGCCGGTCTGGGTGACGACGAGACGTGCTCCCCCGTTGCCGTCGCTGAGCTTCCAGGTGATCGTGCCGTGCTGCGACGGATAGCTCAGGTCGACCGGCGCAACCACTGTCTCCACCGGGCCGGGTTCGATGCCCTTAGCAACGAATCCGGCCGGCGGGGGCACCCCGACAGCGACCTCTGCCGCGGGCCCTGCGAGCGTCGCCCAGACCTGCTCCGTGGGGCGGACCAACTGCCGCTCAAAGCGGATCCCGCCGTCGTCGAGCAGCACGCCCTGATCGAGCCCGTACACCTTGACGAAGTGCTCGTGCAGCTCCGCATAATCCTTGTCCGGCACTGCGGTCCGACCGAGCACCCGGTCGAGCGCGTCGAAGCAGATCGACCAACCACTGGTGAAGCTCGCCGAAGCAGGCCGGTCGTCGAACGTCGCCGTCAGGACGAGCAGGCAACCATCAGCCGTGGGAGTCAACTCCCAGCGGAGCAACTCCTCACCCCAGGTGTACTCGAGCAACCGCGGCGGATCGAACGCCCGGACGACGCCGCTGTTGTCCGGATCCTCCTTGAAGTCATCCTCCCCGTTGGGGAACGTGAACGAGATCGAGCCGTCGAGCCGCAGATCCACCTCCACCGCGGCCGGGAACCAGCCGGCCAGCTCCTCCGGCGAGGTCAATGCCCGCCACACCTTCTCCCGCGGATGCGCCAACTCGCGCTCCATCCGCAGTACGGTCCGCCCGTGCTCGCTGGTCAGCGTCTCAGTCATGCAGCCATATATACCTGCTGAGGCATATACGATCAACCTCTGGCATCGCCAACTCATCCCCTTTCCGCACCCCGCACCGCTGACTGCTTCCGGCTTCGGGGAGTACGACGGGCATGAGCAGGACGGGTTAGCGCAACAGACGACGGGCCGCCCTTTGCTCAAACACAGGGAAACACACCTGTCGAAGGGGTATGCCAGCAGCGAGGTGCTCCCAGCCGACCACCGCCCGACCAACACGCCGCCCGCTCAACACGGGGTACCCCGACGGACGGCGGATCCCCCCTGCTCCAGCCCGGGGAACCCTCGCTCGCTCGGGTAGCCCGACAACGGGCCGTTCCCACAAAGGGGGTTGCCTCCTCAAATTGCGGGTTGCCTGCTGAGAATATGAGGCGCAACCCACGATCTGGAGGGGTAAGCCCTCGTAGATCCGCCGGCAGCATGCGGCGAGGGCAGACCGAGGGACTATCCGCGGAAGCGCGTCAGATCCTCGAGTTCGTCGGCCAGATCGGCAGGGTTAGCGTGGTCTGCCAGGTCCCCAGCAGCGCCGCGGCCGGCCGGGGCGGCGTGGTCTGCCAGGTCCCCAGCGATGCCGCCCCCGGCAGGGTTGGCGTGGTCGGCCAGGTCCCCAGCGATGCCGCCCCCGGCAGGGGTGGCGTGGTGTGTCAGGTCGGCGGGGGTGGCGAAGAGGTCGACCTCTGGGCCGCGGTGTTTCCATGAGCCGATCACTCGGCCGGCGCGGACCACTGCGGGCCGGAGCATCCCGCCGCCGGGGTGGATGAGCTTGCGGTGCTCGTCGTCCAGCGCGTACCGGCGGTCCTGGTAGCCGAGCAGGTAGGGGTCGAACTCCCCCAGAAGTCTGAGGTCCTCGCAGCCCGGCAGATCGTCGATCATCGCGAACGACTCGCCCTCGACGATGACCTCCGCCTTCGCGACCGCTTTGACCGCAGTGCGGGCCGACGGCACCGGAAGACCGGCCCAGGTCGCGAAGTCCTTCGCGGTGGCAGGCCCGTACGCCGTGAGGTACCGCCGGGCTAGCTCTTCCGCGGCACCGTCGGGGTCCAGCGTCAGCGGTTGGCCGAGCCAGTCCCGCACAGCGACCCAGGTTTCATCCGCGTCATGGCCCGGGCCGTAGCAGATCAGGCCGAGCAACCCCGCGTGCCGGATCAGCGCGTAGACCGCCTGGCCCGTCGGCTCGGGGACGAGCCTGGCCCCCAGCAGGAGATCGCCGATCGTGGCGCGGTTGGTCGGGCCGTTCTCCAGCAGGTGCGACTCGATCAGCTCGGCCGCTTTGGCTCGGGTATCCGCGGAGAGACCCAGTTCGCCGTACCGGCGTTCGGTGGCCTTGATGAACTTCGGACCGAAGAGTCCGAGGAGCCGGCCGGCGTCCTCGGTGGCGACCAGTTGGAGGGTGCCGCGCATGAACCAACCGCGGACAACTGATCGGTCTTGTTCCTGGGCGATCGACACATCGGACCAGGTGGTCGCTGTGGAGCGTGCCCGGACGGCGTACGCGAGGCCCCGCCAGCTCTGGCCCTGCAGGCCAGCCGTCCGGCGAACGACGTCGGCCACCCCTCCGGGGCCGGCCTCGCACACCGGACGATCAAGCCCGTTGGCCTGGGCCCTGGCGGCGAGCAGCCAACGGACAGACCTGTGTGGCACCCCTCATCACACCACGAAGAAGGGCGCCGCGCAGGTCGGGTGAGTCGGCAAGGATGTCGAAAGCCGATTTTGCCCGAAATCAGACCAGTTTTGGCTGCACCAGATTGGCGTAGGCCTGCTGGCCGGTGGTGTTCGGGTGGTACGACTCGCTGACCGGGTTCGACAGGCCGTTGACCCACTCCGGGCTGCCGCAGACCGCGTGGCCGATGAACGCCGAGGTGGGGTTGACGAAGGTGTAGCCTGCCGCGCTCGCTGCCGCCGAGACCTTCGAGTTGAGCAGGTCCGCGGTCTGGTTCAGCCGGGTCATTTCGGCGGCGCTGAAGAAGGTGCCGGCGTTGCAGTCGGTCCCGTTGAACAGCCGCGGGTAGCCGACCACGATCACCTTTGCCACCGTCGCGCGGCTCCGGATGGTCGCGTACAGCCCGTTCAGCCGACCCGGCAGGGTGTTGTTGATGGTTGCCTGGGCGGTGTTGATCGCACTGTCGCAGTTGCCCAGCCAGGCGGGCTTGGCGCACTCGGTGATCACCGAAGAGAAGCCGGCGTCGTTGCCGCCGACCTGGACGGTGACGAACTCGATCCCGCTGTTCAGCGGGCCGAGCTGGTTGGCCGTGACGTCGGCGACCCGGGCGCCGGAGCACGCGACCGAGGTCAGGTGCGCGCCGATCCGGGAGGCGTCGAGGTACGGGTAGGACAGAGTGGAGCGCTGACAGGAACCACTCTCGGACGTGTAGGTGCGGGTGCCGACGCCGGAGGCGTACGAGTCACCCAGGGCGACGTAGTCCGGCGCCGCCGCTTGCGCGACGGTGGGGGTGGCGAGGAGCGCAGTACCGACTGCTGCTGCGCTGATGAGGCCGGCGATGAGTTTCACGGGGCGGACCGCCTTTGCACTGGAGGGCGAAAGTGCAGGGAGAACTGAGAGTCACCCTGACCGACCAGTGAGTAACAGACAAGACCTCGGTTAGAAATTCACCACAATGTGCCGATTCCAGTAGGCATCGCTCAGGCGACGGGGCGGACCGAGCGGCCGACCGGGCCCCAAGAGGTCTACCGCTCCGGCCCCGGAACCGACAGCGGGTTGAAGCCGTACGGGAGTTCCAGTCGATGAGCCGTCATAAGCTCGTGGTCGCCCAGCAGGTCGCGGGTGGAGCCGTCGGCAACGATGCGGCCGGCATCCATCAACAGGCTCCGCTCGCACAGCTGCAGCGCGTACGGCAGGTCGTGGGTGATCATCAGCAAGGTCACGTCGAGGCCCGACAGGATGTCCGCCAACTCGCGACGGCTGGCTGGGTCCAGGTTGCTGGAGGGCTCGTCAAGCACCAGCACCTCCGGCCGCATCGCCAGCACGGTCGCCACCGCGACCCGACGGCGCTGCCCATAGGACAGGTGGTGCGGGGCAACATCCGCGTGATCCTGCATCCCCACCTGGACCAGCGCTTCGTGCACGCGTCCGTCGAGCTCGGCACCCCGCAGACCCAGGTTCGCCGGACCGAAGGCGACGTCATCGCGGACGGTCGGCATGAACAACTGGTCGTCGGGGTCCTGGAAGACCAGTCCCACCTTGCGGCGGACCTCCGGCAGATGCTCCCGGTGCAGATCCGATCCACCCACCTGGATCCGGCCGCTGCCGGTGCCACCCGCGACGGAGCCGAGGATGCCGTTCAGGTGCAGGACGAGGGTGGTCTTGCCGGCGCCGTTCGGGCCGAGCAGGGCGACCCGCTCGCCGCGCTGGATGGTGAAGTCGACGCCGAAGAGAGCCTGCCGCCCGTCGGGATAGGCGAAGACCAAGCGTTCGACGTGGATCGAGGGACCGCTCACAAGCCGACCACCCTAGCCGCGACCGCGATGACCACCGCAGCCAGGGAGATCGTCAGCCCTTCGACCCATTGGGCCTGGGCCGCACCCGTCTGGGTCAGCTGCGGCATCCGGCCGGTGTACCCGCGGGACTGCATGGCCAGGTGGACCCGCTCACCCCGCTCGAAGCTGCGCACGAACAGCGCACCCACTCCCCCGGCGACCGCCTTCAGATGCCCGGCCCGGCCGCCGCGGTAACCACGTGACTCCCGCGCGATCCGCATCCGATGCAGATCGTCCGACACCACGCTCATATACCGGACCATGAACGACAAGATCGCCACCAGCGTGGATGGCAGCCGTAGCCGTTCGAGCCCTGCCAGGAGATCGCGCGGACCGGTCGTCGCGGACAAGACGATCGCGGCGACCACGCCCAGCGTGCCCTTTGCCAGCACGTTCCACGATCCGAGCACTCCCGACTCGGACAACGAGACCCCCAGTACGTCGACCCGCGGGCCGGTCGCGACGAACGGCAGCAGCAACGCGAACACCAGGAACGGGGTCTCCACCGCTAGCCGCTTCATCACGATCACGGCCGGCAACTTGGCGAGCACCCCGCAGCCGACGAGCATCACGGCGTACAGGGCAAAGGCCCAGAAGACGCCGGCCGGAGTGGAGACCACGGCGAGTACGAACACGAACAGCGCGACGATCTTCACCTGCGCGGGCAGTCGGTGGATCCGGCTGTCCACGGCGACGAGCAGGCCGTCGCCGGCGGAACCGGTCATGGCCGCCTCGGGCCGGCTTGGCCGCCCCGCGTCAGGCTGCCTTGTCCCCGCCGCATCAGGCTGCCTTGTCCGCCCGCGCCGCGGAGCGCAGGGATGCCAGCTTGGCGACCAGCAGTCCGACCGCGATGGTCACCAGTACTCCGATGATGCCCGCGAGCGCGCCCGAAACCTGGGTGTTGGCGATGCCACTGACTCCGTAGTGGGCCAAGGGGCTTCCGGCCGCGGCCGAGTGCTTGGCGGCACTCCCGAACCCGAGTTTCGCGCCGACGAACTCCAGACCGTCCGGGTGCGCGCTGGCGAACAAGCTCACCACGCCGGCTATCAGAAGGGTGGCGGCGAGACCGGCACTGAGCGAACGCCTGGTCGGCTTCGCGGCGATCGGCCGGTCGGCCGACACGGTGGAGCTGTTGCCATCGGCATCGACCAGGACGAGGTCCGGCTGCAGGTGCCGTGCGGCGTAGACGAGGTCCGGCCGGGTCGCCACGACGGCGCTCAGCACGGCCGCGGTAATGACCGCCTCGCCGATCCCGACCAGGATGTGCCAGCCGACCATCGCGGTCGCGAGCCTGGCGAGCGGGATGTCCACCGCGCCGCCGATCGCATACAGCCCGGTGAACGCGAGCGCGGCCGTCGGCACCGAGATGAGCGCACCGAGAGTAGTTGCCGGCACCACGCTTGCGACCCGCTTGGGCAGCACCTTCAGTACCGCGCGGGTGATGAAGTAGCCGACGACAACAGTGATCAGGCCCATCAGCGTGATGTTGGTACCGAGCGCGGTGAGACCGCCGTCGGCGAACAGCAAGCCCTGCACGAGCAACACGGTCGACATCACCAGAACGGCCGACCACGGTCCGACCAGGGTGGCGGCGAGCGCGCCGCCGAGCAGGTGCCCGCTGGTGCCCGCTCCGACCGGGAAGTTCACCATCTGTACGGCGAAGACGAAAGCGGCGGTCAGCCCGGCCAGTGCGGGACCTGTCTCACGGATCTCGCGGTTGGCCCGCTGAAGGCTGAATCCGACGGCTCCCGCGGCGATCAAACCAGTGGCGATGGACGTGGGGGCGTCGAAGAAGCCGTCGGGAACGTGCATGCCGACATTGTTGATCCAGTTGCGACCGAATCGCAACAAGCCGTCTCACAGAGCCTTGAGCGCATCCCCGATCGCGCGGTGGAAGGTCGGGTATGCGTAGATCATCTGTTGCAGAGAGTGAACCGGAACCGCCGCGTGAACAGCCACCGCCAGCGCGCCGAGCACCTCGCCGCCGGTCGGTCCGGAACTCGTCGCGCCGACCAGTACGCCGCGTTCGTTGTCCACGACAAGCTTGATGAAACCATCGTTGCCGGCCTTGTGGATCCAGCCGCGTGACGACGACGGGATCTGACTGCCGGCGGTCTTCACGTCGAGGCCGGCGTCCCTAGCCTGCTTCTCGGTCTGGCCGACCACGCCGATCTCGGGATCGGTGAAAGTGACTCGCGGCATCGCGTGGTAGCCGGCCACCGGCGCGTCCTCGGCGCCGAGGATGTCGAACACCGCCACGTTGGCCTGGTACATCGCCGTGTGCGTGAACGCGCCGACGCCGGTGACGTCACCGATCGCCCAGACACCGACAGCCGCGCGGACGTGCTCGTCGACCGCCACGTGCTTGGCCGACGGGTCGATGCCGACCTTGTCCAGTCCCAGCCTCTCCGTGTCCACACGCCGCCCGGTTGCCACCAGCAACTTCTCGGCGGTCACCGTGTCGCCGTCGTCCAAGGTCACCGTGAAGGCGTTCCCGTCGTGCTGCACAGCCTTGGCGTGGATGCCGATCCGGAAGGTGATGCCGTCCTTCTCCAGCGCCTTCTGAGCCAACTCGCTCGACTCCGGCTCCTCGATCGACAGCACCCGCTCAGCGCCCTCGACCACTGTCACCTCCGCCCCGAACCGCGCGAACACCTGGGCCAACTCCAGTCCGATCGCGCCACCACCGAGCACCAGGATGGACGCCGGCAGCGTGTCCGCCTCGATCGCCTCATGGTTGGTCCAGTACGGCGTACCTGCCAGGCCGTCGATCGGCGGGATCACCGGCACTGTTCCGGTGGCGACGATGATGCCGCGGGAGGCCTCGAACTCGCGGTCGCCGGCCTTGACCCGGCGCGGCCCGGTGATCGTGCCGGCCTCGCGGAGGAAGGTGACGCCCTTCTTCACCAGGCGGTCGACCGCGACCTGGTCGTTCCAGTTGTCCGTGGCTTCCTCACGGATGCGCTTGGCGACCGGGGCCCAGTCGGGCTGGACCGTCGCAGTACCGGCCATGCCGTCCACGCGGCGGGTCTCGGCGATCAGGTTCGCGGCGCGGATCATCATCTTGCTCGGGATGCAGCCCCAGTACGGGCACTCACCACCGACCAGGCGCGGGTCCAGCCCCACGACGTTCAGTCCTGCCTCGGCAAGCCGCCCGGCGGCCTCCTCGCCACCGACGCCCAGTCCGATCACGACCACATCAACCTGTTCAGCCATGCGGCCAATCTCGCAGACCCGACCGCCCCGGCCAAGTCCCGGTCCGGCGCGTCACAGGACCGCAACTGGGTGGTTTCAGCCGCTGTCTGTGCTGGCCCGGGACCAGGAACTCGGCGGGTTCTCCGACGACTGCGCACCAAGGACGACGCGGTCGCCAAGCACGGAACTCCCCCGGCGCCTTCTGCGGATAACCTGTGGCGGGTGCGTCGTGGCTAACGGTAGATTGTGAGATTGCCATTAGATCAGACTTTGGAGGCTCCGGTGTTCGTGATCGCCCATCTCAGTGACCCGCACCTGGACGGCTCGGTGGCCGCGCGGGATCGCCTACGCCGCGTCACGGCGTACCTGCGTGACTTCTCCCGGCCGGTCGACGTCGTTCTGGTGACCGGCGATCTGGCCGATCACGGCTCGGAGTCCGAGTACGCCGAGGTCGCGGCCGAGCTGGCCCTCGAAGTTCCGGTGCTGATGCTGCCGGGCAACCACGACGTGAGCGCTCCACTTCGCATCGGCCTGAAGGAGTACGTCGAGTCGCCGGGCGAAGGTCATCCCGTCCACCAGGTGCGCGACGTCGCCGGGGCACGGTTCGTGCTGCTCGACACCTCGGTGCCGGGCGAGGACCACGGCCTGCTGAGTGCGGAATCCCTCGCCTGGCTGACCGGCGTACTGGCTGAACCTGTGGAGGGGCCGCTGTTCGTGGCGTTCCACCATCCGCCGAACGAGCTGCAACACCCGGTGCTCGACCAGTGGATCCTGCAATCGTCCGAGCCGTTCGCCGAGGCATTGCGGGGACGACCGGTGACGGCGCTGCTCGCGGGTCACGTGCACAACGGACTCGCGACGAGCTTCGCCGGGCTCCCCCTGCTGGTTGCCCCGGGCATCAGGTCCACAGCACCGCTGCCCTTCGAGCCGGCTGCCCGCGATGGACTGGTCGACCTCACTACACCGCCCGGGCTGGCGCTCCACGTCCACGTTGCAGGTCAGCCGCTTGTCACGAATTACCGCTTCCTGACGTCGACCTCTCAATGAGGTAGAACCACCCTCGACCTCGACTTCACCCTCAGGAGGACTACGGCGATGAGCGACGACCTGGTGATCCGGCCCATCGGAAAGGTGGAGTCCACGCTGACCGACAGGGCAGACGCGCCCAGGCAGGGCGATGAGGGAGCCCCCGACGCCTGGCTGGTCTTCGACGAGTCCGTGCGCGAAGGTCTAAGAGACCTGCGCGTCGGCTCCGAAATCCTGCTGATCACCTGGTTCGACCGGGCCCGGCGCGACGAACTGCTGGTTCATCCGCGGGGCGACCTCGCCCGGCCCGAGACCGGCGTCTTCAGCACCCGCTCCCCTGACCGCCCGAACCCGCTCGGCCTGCATCGGATCACCATCCTCGCGATCGACGGCCTCCGCTTCCAGGTCCGCAACCTGGAAGCCCTCGACGGTACGCCCGTCGTCGACCTCAAACCCGTCCTCGGCGACCTGACCGAACGTTGACACCCGGACAAGAGAACGGGGCCCCGGACAACCTGTCCGGGGCCCCGCAGTACCAGAGTGCGGATCAGAAGTTGATCATGTGGCCTTCGAGGCCGTGGAAGGCTTCCTGCAGCGCCTCGCTCAGGGTGGGGTGGGCGTGCACGTTGCGAGCCAGTTCCTTGGTGGTGAGGTCCCACTTCTGCGCCAGGGTGAGCTCGGGCAGCAGCTCGGTGACCTCGGGGCCGATCAGGTGCGCGCCGAGCAGTTCGCCGTACTTGGCGTCGCTGATCACCTTGACGAAACCGTTCGGGTCGGCCAGGCCGTGCGCCTTGCCGTTGGCGGTGAAGGGGAACTTCGCGACCTTGACGTCGAAGCCCTCCAGGCGGGCCTGCTCCTCGGTCCAGCCGAAGCTGGCGATCTGGGGCTGGCAGAACGTCGCCCGCGGGATCATCACGTAGTCGAGTTCCATCGTCTCGGCGCCGGCGATCGTCTCGGCGGCGATCACGCCCTGCGCCTCGGCCGCATGCGCGAGCATCAGCTTCGCGTTCACGTCACCGATGGCGAAGATGTTCGGCACGTTGGTGCGCAGGAAGCCGTCCACGTCGATCGCGCCGCGCTCGGTCAGCCTGACGCCGATCTTGTCCAGGCCGTAGCCGTCGACGCGCGGCTGGAAGCCGATCGCCTGCAGCACCTTGTCGGCCTCGAGCGTCTGCTGGTTGCCGTCCTTGCCGGTGACGGTGACCTTCACCTTGTCGCCGGAGTCGTCGATCGAGTCGACCCGGGTGCCGGTGAGCACGTCGACGCCAAGCTTGCGGTAGGCCTTCGCCAGCTCCTTGGAGACCTCGATGTCCTCCAGCGGGACCATCCGGTCCAGGAACTCGACGATCGTCACCTTCACGCCGTAGTTGGCCAGCACGTAGGCGAACTCGACGCCGATCGCGCCGGCGCCCGCGATGACGATGCTGCCCGGGAGCTCCTCGGTGAGGATCTGCTCCTCGTAGGTGACGACGCGGTCGCTCAGCTGGGTGCCCGGCAGCAACTTGGTGGTCGCGCCGGTGGCGATGATGCAGTTGTCGAAGGTGACGGTCTCGGAGGCTCCGTCGTTCAGGGCGACGTCGAGGGTGTTGGCGTCGACGAACGAACCCCAGCCGTCGAACTCGGTGATGTTGTTCTTCTTCATCAGGAAGTGGACGCCCTTGACCCGGCCGTCCGCGACCTTGCGGCTGCGCTGCACCGCGGTCGGGAAGTCGAAGGTGACCTCGCCGCTGATGCCGAAGGTCTTCGCCTCCGCCCGGAAGATGTGCGCCAGCTCGGCGTTGCGAAGCAGTGCCTTGGACGGGATGCAGCCCACGTTCAGGCAGACACCGCCCCAGTACTTCTTCTCGATGATGGCGGTCTTGAGCCCGAGCTGGGCGGCGCGGATCGCCGCGACGTACCCACCCGGGCCTGCGCCGAGGACAACAACGTCAAAGTGCGAGGCCATGGCCGAAATCCTAGTCGGTCGGCCCACTGCTCCCCGCCACCGCCCGGAGCGTGCTGTGCGGCCGGCCGAATGTCGGGCGGAAGCTGGTGGGCCAGGTCACATTGTGACCAACGGGTCGCATGCGCTGGCTCTTCGTCACGGTCCGTGACAAGCCCTTCCGCGCACGCCGTGTGGCCCTTACGCTAGGCACGCGCGGGGGCGGTCCTCCTTCCGTGCGCGCGTGAGGCGCACTCCAAGAGGACATGGGGGATGGATGCTGGGGAAGAGTCGGAGGCTGCGGCTTGCCGCGCTCGGTGCTCTCGTGGCCGTGCTCGCGCTGCCCTCGTATGCCGCGTACGCCGACGACCCCACTCCGCCGCCACCGGCCTCCGTCACCGACGTCAACCGCTCGCTCGAACAGCTGCGGGCCGAGGCCGCGGCGATCCAGGCGGACGTCGCCAAGGCGACCATCGCCTACACGAACGCACTGACGGCCGCCGCGACCGCGGAAGCCGCCGCCAAGAAGGCAGAGAAGTTCGCCGCCGCCTCGAAGACCAAGTCGGAGGCGGAGCGTCGCCGGCTGGGGCTGCTGACCGCCCAGGCCTACCAGATGGGCATCCCGACAGTCATCGGCACCGAGTCGATGCTGTGGTCGCTCGCGCCGATCGCCGAGAACCTGCAGGAGATCGCCGACCGGCAGACCGCCATCATGCAGCTCGGCAGCACCCAGGTCACGCAGTACCAGACCGCGATGGCAGCGGAGTCGACAGCTGGTACGGCAGCCGACGACGCCAAGACCAAGCGTGCCGCCGCCGACCAAGCAGCTACTACAGCGCGCAGCCTTGGCGAGCAGGTCAAGACGAAGGCAGCGGACGCCTCGATGGCCATGAACGGTCAACTCGCCGATCTGGCCGGTGCCACTCAGCTGTCCACGCAACTGCAGAGCGTCCGCAATCAGCAAGCACTCTCACGCTGGCAGACCTATCTGGCGGAGCTTGCCGCCGCCAAGGTGAAGGCACCGCCCGCCAGCACGATCAAGAACCCGGCGAAGCTGCCCGCGGGCCTCAAGCCTCTCAAGGCGGGCGGGCAACCCGTGGCCGGTGCGGCCTCGGTGGTCGACGGAGGACGGACCGTGCGAGTCCTGCCCGCGGAAACCATCCGTGCGGTCAACCAGGCCTTCACTCTCCTCGGCAAGCCTTACGGCGTTGGCGCGACCGGACCGGACAAGTACGGCTGCCTAGGCGCGGCCCGGGTCGCCTGGCAGCCCTACACAACGCTGCCGAGCCTGATCGGCAAGGTCTACCCGAACTACCAGAAGGTGCCGGCGGCATCAGTCCAGCCCGGCGATCTGCTGGTGATCGGCAGCAAGTCCGTCGGCCTGTTCCACATCGGTATCGCCCTCGACAACGGCGAGATGATCGCCTCGGACGAAGCCAAGGGCTCCGTGGTCGTCACTTCCGTCCCCGACAGCCTGTACGGCGCGCTCCGCCCGACGCTGGGCAGACCCGCCACCGCGCAGGTCGCACCGGCGTCCACCTCCGAAGCGTCCGCGTTCCGCTGCGGCAACACCGCCACGACGGTCGACGTCGGCTCGGGCGCCTGGACCTGGCCGCTGGCCGAAGGCACCTACGAGATCGGTACGCCGTTCGGGCAGGCCGGTCCGATGTGGTCGAGTGGTTTCCACACCGGCCAGGACTTCCCCGCCGCGATCGGGACACCGGTCCGGGCGGTCACCGCCGGCACCGTGCGGGTCGAGCACCCGGCGTGGGCGGGCAACCTGGTCCGGATCGACCACGGCAACGGCCTGGAGACGCTCTACGCGCACCTGAGCTCGATCAACGTGGCCGACGGCGCGCACGTCACCGCCGGTCAGCGGATCGGGGCCGTGGGCACCGAAGGCAACTCGACCGGCCCGCACCTGCACTTCGAGGTGCACCTCGGCGGTGACGCGGTGAACCCGATGCCGTTCCTGGCGACCGGCAGCGCCAGCGTCGGCTGGGGCGGCTACAGCAACGGCATGATCCCGGCATCCAGTCTCTGCGCCATCAGCAATGGCCACATGCTGCGCTGTGACGCGGCGGCGGCGTACCTGCAATTGGCGAGCGCCTACAAGAGCCGCTTCGGCAAGGCGATCTGCATCACCGACTCCTACCGCTCGTACGCTTCGCAGGTCGACCTCTACGGCCGCAAGCCGTCACTCGCAGCCCTGCCGGGTACGTCGAACCACGGCTGGGGCGTTGCCGTCGACCTGTGTGGCGGCATCGAGCGCTTCAACACCACGCAGTACCAGTGGATGGTCTCCAACGCCGGCAACTACGGCTGGGTCCACCCGTCCTGGGCCAGACAGGGCGGCAACCGCGAAGAGCCCTGGCACTGGGAATTCGGCAAACCCGCCCGCGCCTAGACACGGACAACTGCTCAGGGGCAGCGGCCCTCGGACAACGTAGGCTTCAAAGGTGGCCGAGAAAATCAGTCCCGACCGCACGGACGACAACCTCACCCTGGATGCCCAGGACGACCGCTGGGAGTGGCGGCGGAAGATCCGTGCGCACCCGCGCAAGCACCTGATCTACCGGATCGGGGTCGGCGTGCTCGGATGCCTGCTCATCATCGCCGCGCCCCTGACCGGCTGGCTCCCGGGACCGGGTGGGATTCCGCTGTTCATCGCGGGCCTCGCCGTGCTTGCCAGTGAGTTCGAGTGGGCGCAGCGGCTGCTGCAGCGCGTCAAGGGCTGGGTGAAGGACTTCACTACCTGGACCGGGAGGCAGCCGGCCTGGCTCAAGACGCTCGGCACGCTGGCGATCTTCCTCTGTGTCGTGGGGGCGACCTGGCTGTACATGGCCGTCCTCGGCGTACCGGGCTGGCTGCCCGACACCTGGGAGTCGTTCCTGCTGGATCTGCCGCTGCTCGGTTGACCCCAGGTTGTGCTGACGGCGTCTCCTCACCAACCGACGGACGAACCCGATGTGATGAAGCGAGTGCGATAGCTCGAGGCACTCAAACCGTAGTGCGACTTGAAACGACGGGCGAAGTAGTTCTGGTCGGGCCAACCGACCGCCTCGCCGATCTTGCTGATCGGCTGGTCGGTGTGCAGGAGCTGGTCGGCCGCCAGCTCGACGCGGTGGCGGGACAGATAGGCCATCGGTGGCAGACCCGTCGCCGCCTTGAAGAGCCGGACGAGATAGCCGGGCGCCAGGTGCAGCTCACAGGCCAGCTCGGTCAGCGTCCATTGGTGGGCCGGCCTCGCCTCCATCATCCGCATCGCGTAGAGCACGGCCGGATGCGCCTGCCCGTCGTCACCTACCGCATCACCTTCCGCCGCGGCGCGGGCCAGGCGACTGAGGAACAACGACAACCAGCCGACGATCTCACCGCGATGCTGGTTCACCGGGCGATCCCTGAGTTCCTCGAGGCCCTCGAGGTGACGGGTGCACTCGGCCAGAGCGCCCGCATCGAGGTGGGTGGTGAGGATGCCGCGCCGTTGCTTCGAGAAGGGCCCGGTCCAGAGCAGATGCCCCAGCAGCGGATCCTCCCGGGTCCAGGCGAGCTCGCGTTGCATCAGGTCGGCGGAGAAGCAGCAGTTGTAGACGTCCAGGTCGCGGCAGTCCTCGTACCCGTGCCAGACCCCCGGTCGCAGCAGCACCACGTCGCCGCTCACGAGTTCCTGACGACCGGCGAGGCTGGTGTGCAGGCCCTCTCCGCCGGTCACCACGGCCACCTCGAAGAAGCTGTGCGTGTGCACCGGATGGAAGCCCTGGTGGACATGGTGCCCGGCGAACGCCAGCACCCCCTCGACGAAGTAGAGCAGTGAGTTCCGGGCGTTCTCGACGGGCTCGTCCATACCGCAAGATACGAGCCGAAGTGCATTTTGTGCTACCTCCGGTGCACTGCGGGCTATGCCCTGACCAGCACCGGCCCCAAGATCGGGGACAGGCGAAATCTTCCCGCCACCAATCCTTAACAGAACAGAGTCCGTCCATCGGGCCAGCCGATGAATCGTTTCAGGTTTGGAGTCCCATGCCGCTTTCAGCACCCGTGAACCTCCGCTTCGAACACCGCACCGACACCGGCCCCGTGCTGGGGATCGGCACCGGAACACCTCGTCTGTCCTGGCAGGTGCCGAGTGCCGACGCCGACTACACCCAGTCGGCCTACGAGATCGAGATCGTCCGTCCCGACGCGTCGCCGGAAGTGCACACGGTCGAGTCCAACGAGCAGGTGCTGGTGCCCTGGCCCGGTACGCCGTTGGCGGCGCGCGAGTCGGTCGGGATTCGGGTCCGTGTCCGTGATGGCGACGACTGGAGCGAGTGGAGCACGCCGGCCGTCGTCGAGGCCGGACTGTTGAGCCCCGATGACTGGACCGCCGGCTTCGTCAGCCCGCGCGAGATCGGCGAGCACGGTTCGCCCGCGCCGGTTCTCAGCGGCGTCGTCGAGCTGCCCTCCGGTGTTGTCAGTGCTCGCCTCTACGCCACCGCGCACGGCGTCTACATCCCGTCGCTCAACGGCCGGCGGGTCGGCGATGAGCAACTCGCTCCGGGGTGGACGGCCTACCAGCAACGGCTGCGCTACCAGACGTACGACGTGACGGAGCTCGTTCAGGCCGGCGAGAATCGCTTGGAGTTCCTCGTCGGCAACGGCTGGTACCGCGGCCGGCTCGGCTTCCACGGAAAGCATGGCCTGTACGGCGAGCGGATCGGCGTCCTGGCACAACTCGAGGCGACAACTGCCGACGGCGTCGTCCACGTGCTGGCCAGCGACGGCAGCTGGACCGCCCGCGAGAGCACGATCTTCGCCGACGACCTGTACGACGGCCAACGCACCGACCTGCGCCACAAACCAGGACCGGCCACGGCTGTCGACATCCTCGATGCCGACCTCGGCGTCCTGGTCGCACCCGACGGGCCACCGGTCCGCGTGACCGACCGGCTGCCGGCCGTCGAGGTGACCAAGTCGCCGACCGGCAAGACGCTGGTCGACTTCGGGCAGAACCTGGTCGGCCGCATCAAGCTGCGAGTCCGCGGTGGCGCCAGCGGCGACGAGGTCGTCCTGCGGCACGCCGAGGTGCTGGAGAACGGTGAGCTGGGGGTCCGGCCGCTGCGCACCGCCAAGGCGACCGACTCGTACGTTCTCGCCGGGCCGGAGGAGGTCACGCTCGAGTCGGAGCTGACGTTCCACGGGTTCCGCTACGCGGAGGTGACCGGCGTCGCCGAGCTTCGGCCGGAGGACATCGAGGCTGTGGTGATCGGCTCCGACCTGCGTCGCACCGGCTGGTTCGAGTCGTCGGACGCGCTGCTCGACCGCTTCCACGAGAACGTCGTCTGGGGAATGCGCGGCAACTTCGTCGACGTGCCGACCGACTGCCCGCAACGCGACGAGCGACTCGGCTGGACCGGCGACATCCAGGTCTTCTCCCCCACCGCGAGCTTCCTGTTCGACTCGGCCGGGTTCCTCACCAACTGGCTGGCCGATCTCGCCGCAGAACAGCAGAAGGACGGCTCCGTGCCGTTCGTCGTACCGGATGTCCTGCGGCAGACCGGCCCGGCCACCGCGGCGTGGGGCGACGCAGCCTCGATCGTGCCGTGGGTGCTCTACGAACGCACCGGCGACCTCGGTCTGCTGGCCCGCCAGTTGCCGAGCATGCGCGCCTGGGTCGACAAGATGGCCCAGTTGGCCGGCGACGACCTGCTGTGGGCGGGTGGCTTCCAGTTCGGCGACTGGCTGGATCCCACCGCGCCGCCGGAGAACCCGTTCCGGGCGAAGGCGGACCCGGACGTCATCGCGACCGCTCACCTCGCGCGGTCGGCGGAGATCGTCGCCAAGGCCGCCGAACTGGTCGGTGATGCCGAACTGGCTCGCGAGTACGCCGACCTGGCCGCCCGGGTTCGGCGGGCCTTCGCGGCGGAGTACGCCACCGAGGGCGGACGGGTGCTGAGCGACGCCGCGACCACCTACGCCCTCGCGCTGCAATGGGCACTGCTGCCCACCGAGGACCAGCGGCGCCGGGCCGGCGAGCGGCTCGCCGACCTCGTCCGCACGTCGGGTTTCCGGATCAGCACCGGCTTCGTCGGTACGCCGCTGATGACCGATGCGCTGGCCGATTCCGGACATCCCGCGCTGGCATACCGGCTTCTACTGCAGACAGGCTGCCCGTCTTGGCTGTACGCAGTGACCATGGGTGCGACGACAGTGTGGGAACGCTGGGACAGCATGCTGCCCGACGGCAGCATCAATCCTGGCCAAATGACGTCGTTCAACCACTACGCCCTCGGCGCTGTCGCGGACTGGATGCACCGCCGCGTCGCAGGCCTCGCTCCGGGTGATGCCGGCTACCGCACGATCGTTGTACGGCCACTGTTCACGCAGCGACTGACCAGCGCGTCCGCCAAGCACTTGACGCCGTACGGCGAGGCAGCCGTCTCGTGGAGCCGGTCGAACGGCCAGGTGCGGCTGACTGTGACCGTGCCGGTCGGTTCGCATGCCCAGGTCGAGGTGCCTGGACAGAGCACACCCCTCGAGGTCGGTCACGGAACACACGAATGGACGGCGGACGACCCGTCTGCCGACACGCCGCGACTGCCGGCCGATGCCACCATCCGGCAACTGATGGACCACGAGGCCACCTGGGACGCGATCAGCACCGCGGCCCGGGAGACCGAGGTCGTCAGCGACGACGCCGAGCTTGCCGCCCGGCTGGAGCGCTCCCTAGACCTTCCGGCGAACCAGCTGGTCGAAGCCATCAGCCCACGCGGCTTCTCCCCCAGCGCCGAGGCACTGCAAGCCACGCTCGACAAGCTGCTCGAGCCCTGATCAACCCCCGATGAACATCCCCTTGGAGGTCACGATGACGTTCCGCCCACGCTCGAGAGGACTGGTCGCCTTCACGGCGGCCTGCACACTCGCCCTGACCGCGTGCAGCGCGGGCAGCCTCGGTTCCAGCGACAAGGCCAGCGCGGGCTCCGTTGCGATCACCTACCTGATCGGGAACCAGGAGCAGGACCTGAAGGAGGCCAAACAGCTCACCAAGGACTTCACCGCCAAGAACCCCGGCATCACCATCAAGTTGGACACCCGGCCGGCCGGGACCGAGGGCGACAACATCGTCAAGACCCGGCTGTCCACCGGCGACATGGCGGACGTGTTCACCTACAACACGGGCTCGCTGTTCCAGGCGATCGCGCCGCAGAAGAACCTCGTCCCGATCAGCGACCAGCCCTACATCGGCGACCTGGACGACAACTTCAAGAAGACGGTGACGGCCGCCGATCAGGTCTACGGGGTGCCGTCCGGTGGCTTCATGGGTGGCGCGGTCCTCTACAGCATCCCGGTCTACACCAAGCTCGGGCTCAAGGTGCCGACGACGTGGGCCGAATTCATGGCGAACAACGCCAAGATCAAGGCAGCCGGCATCGCGCCGGTGATCCAGACCTACGGCGAGACCTGGACGTCGCAGCTGTTCGTCCTAGGTGACTTCCACAACGTGGCGGCCGCCGAGCCCGACTTCGCCGACAAGTACACCAAGAACCAGGCGAAGTACGCGACCTCGCCGGCTGCCGTCAAGGGCTTCGAGCACACCCAGCAGGTGCATGACGCCGGGTACGAGAACAAGGACTTCGCCTCGGCCAAGGTGCCGGACGGGCTCCGGATGCTTGCCCAGGGCAAGGGTGCGCACTACCCGATCCTGTCCGGTGTGGTCGCCGACATGGTCGCCACCTACCCCAACGCGGCCAAGGACGTCGGCCTCTTCGCGCTCCCGGGTGACGACGCGGCCAAGAACGGGCTGACCGTGTGGACGCCGGGCGGCGTCTACATCCCGACCACGACGACCGGCGACAGGTTGGACGCGGCCAAGAAGTTCCTGGCCTTCATCGCCAGCCCCGACGGCTGCAAGTCCCTCGCCGCCGCGGCCGCCCCCACCGGCCCGTACGCCGTCAAGGGTTGCGCATTGCCGGCGGACGTACCGGAGGCGATCAAGGACATGCAGCCCTACCTTGACAAGCCGGGCGCATCCAGCCTGGCACTGGAGTTCGTGTCGCCGGTCAAGGGCCCGTCGCTGGAGCAGATCACCGTCGAGGTGGGCTCCGGCATCCGCAAGGCCAAGGACGGCGCCGCCCGATACGACGAGGACGTCAAGAAGCAGGCCCAGCAGCTCGGGTTGGCGGGTTGGTGAGGTCGGTGACCATCACCTCGATCCGCACTCGCTCACGCACCGACACGCCCGCAGCCGCACCCGCGACCGGGGGCAAGGTCTACACGCCGTACTCGAACTGGTTCTACCTGCCGTCCGCCATCATCTACGGCGTGCTGTTCGTCATCCCGACCTTCGCCTCGCTCTACTTCAGCCTGACTCGGTGGAGCCTGTTCGAGTCGAAGTTCATCGGGCTGGACAACTTCAAGCTGTTCTTCCAGGAGCCCCAGCTGGTCAAGGGCTTCACCAACACGCTGATCTTCGCCGTGCTGACGTCCTCGTCAAAGGTCGTCCTCGGGCTGCTGCTGGCGGTCCTGCTGACGTCGCGGATCATCGGCCGCGGCTACCTGCGGTCCGTGGTCTTCTTCCCGGTGCTGGTCAGCACCATCGGCGTCGGTCTCACCTTCACAGTGCTGATGAACCCCGAACGCGGCCTGATCAACGGAGCGCTGGGGGTGATCGGCATCAACGGGCCAGGCTGGCTGACCGACCCGAAGTACGCGCTGCTGTCGGTTGCGCTGGTCGACGTGTGGAAGGGCGTCGGGCTGGCCACCCTGATCTACATCGCCGGCATCGTGTCGATCCCGCGCGAGTACATGGAGGCTGCCCGGGTCGACGGGGCCGGTTCGTGGGAGACCTTCCGGCGGATCGTGTTGCCGCTGTCCCGTCCGGCCACCGTCACGGTGATCATCCTGTCGCTGATCGGCGGACTGCGGTCGTTCGACCTGATCTGGGCGATGACGCGCGGCGGTCCGGGATTCACCTCGGACGTGATCGCCTCGGTCATCTACAAGCAGTACCAGGCCGGCTTCTACGGCCTCTCGACCGCGGGCAACGTGGTGCTGTTCGTCGTGGTCACCGCGATCGTGCTGCCGCTGTCGTGGTTCCTCAACCGTAAGGAGGTGGACATGTGAGCACCGCCGAACTGGTCAACCACAAGCCGGGCCGCAACTACCTGCTCAGTGCGGTCGCGATCGTCGCCTCGATCGTCGTGTTCGTCATCCCGTTCGCGTTCATCGTGCTGACCGCCGTGAAGGACCGGCAGCAGGCGTCCTTGCTGGACTTCTCCTGGCCGCACCAGTTCCAGTTCGTCCGGAACTTCGTCGAGGTGATCGAGGCCCGCGACTACATGCTGGTGATCGCCTTCATCAACAGCACGATCCTGACGGTGGCCAGCGTGACCGGCATGGTGGTGCTGGCGGCGATGGCGGGCTTCGTCCTGCAGCGGCGCAAGAGTCGATGGAACCCCTTCATCAACTTCCTGGTGCTGTCCGGCCTGATCATCCCGCCGGCCGTCGTCCCGACGATCTGGGTGCTGCAGGGGCTCCATCTGTTCCGCACCATGGGAGGGCTGATCCTGATCGAGATCGCGTTCGGGCTGTCGTTCTGCGTGCTGTTGTTCCGGGCCTTCGTCGCCACCATTCCCCGCGAGCTCGACGAGGCGGCGATCATCGACGGCGCCGGTCCGCTGCGGCTGTTCTTCCGCGTGATCTTCCCGCTGCTGAGATCGGTGATCGTGACGGTCGTCGTGGTTCAGTCGGTGAGCGTGTTCAACGACTTCGTGAACCCGCTCTACTTCCTGCCCGGCGACCAGAACGCGACCGTTCAGCTGACGCTGTTCAACTTCTCCAGCCAGTTCAGCACCCAGTACAACCTGCTGTTCATGAACATCCTGCTGATCACCATCCCCCCGCTGGTGATGTACCTCTTCTTCAACCGCCAGATCGTCGCCGGCATGACCTCGGGCGCCGTGAAGGGCTGAGATCCTCAGTCGGCTACCGCGGTGATGGCCCGGAGCTCGTCGCCGGTCAGTTCGATGGACTCGGCGGCGAGGTTCTCCCGGACGTGCTCGACCACGCCGGTCTTCTCGGCCGCGTCGAACAGGTCCTGACCGGTCCGCATAGTCACGTTGTAGTGCGCGGTCACGGCGGCGATCTCGACGATCTGCTGCGCCTGGCGGAACTGCTCGAGAGTGACGTTCGACAGCCCGATGTGCTTGATCAGGCCCTGTTCGCGAAGCTCTGCCAGCGTGCCGACCTGCTCCTGGAACGGCACATCGGTCGCGCGGCCGCTGTGCAGGTAGTACAGATCGAGCTGGTCGACGCCGAGCCGCCGCGCGCTCAGGTGCGCGCTCTGCTTGAGGTAGTTGGTGTTGCCGACGGCACCCAGCGTCGAGTAGTCGAAACCGCCCCGCACGAAGCCGCCCTTGGTCGCGATCACCAAACCCTCGGGGTACGGGTGGAGCGCGTCGTGAATGAGGATCTCGTTCGTGTGCGGCCCGTAGACGTCCGCGGTGTCGATGAAGGTCACCCCGGCGTCCACGATCGCGCGCAGCAGCTCGATGCCGCCCTCACGGTCCGGGTACTCGCCCCACACCTGCTTGCCGGTCAGCTGCATCGCACCGTAGCCGACTCTGTTCACCACCAGGTCCGCACCAATGGTGACCGTGTCCTGTGTCATGGCGACCTCTTCCGTTCCGCACCGATGACCCGCTAACCGGAGCCGCCTCCACATTAGCGGAGTCGGCTCCGGTTGTGCAATCGCCTACAAGCCGGCGGGACTACAGGTCCGCGTAGTACCGCTCGACCGCGTCGAAGTCGACGGAGCTGTCCGGCTTCATCCCGAGCGCGTCGTAGTGCTTACGCCGCGCCCGCATGTCGGCCAGCAGGATCGCCCTGGCGTGTACGGCGACCTCCTCAGCGACCTCTCCCGGTACGACGATCACGCCGTCGTCGTCACAGCCGACCATGTCCCCGGGGCTCACCTGGGTACCGCCGCAGGCGATGGTGGTCTGGGTCTCGACCACCTTGATCCGGCCGGGGATGATCGTGCGCCCCCGCGCCTTCGAACAGATCGGCGTGCGCTGCGCGGTGATCTCCGCGGTGTCGCGGCAGTACCCGTCGGTGACGATGCCGGCGGCACCGTTCTTGATCGCGCCCATGCCGTTCTCCGAGCCCCAGAAGCCGACCTCCTTGCCACCGCCGGCGTCCATCACCACGACGTGGCCGGGCGGCAGGTCGCCGGGCAGCTTCACGTTGCCGGTCTCCTCGAACCAGATCCGGTGCGCCTCGACGATGTCCTGGGTGCTGTCGAGCCTCCACATCGGCCGGTTCGACGGGACCGCCCGGATGGTGGCGGCCTGGCCCCAGAACTTCATCCCGAGCCACAGCGGCCGCACGTCCGGCGACATCAGCCCGATGTCGAAGTACCCGATGCCGTCGAGCGCGTCGGCCACGTCCACCACCCGCAGGTGCCGGTACAAGCTGGACAGGTCGTTCGCCTTCGCAGTTTCGGTGACAGTCATCAACAGACCTTTCAGTTGATCCGGTAGTAGTGCGCGGCGGTGCCTCCGAGCACCGCCGCGAGTTCGTTCGGGTCGTCGAGCACGCGCTCGACGGCACCCCGCAGGCTGTTCCACGCCTGCTGGTAGTCCGCCCGCAGCAACACCACGGGCCAGTTGCCGGCGAGCATCAGTCGCTCCGCGCCGAAGCACTCGACGGCCCAGCGCAGGTAGCGATCGAGGTCGGCCGGCCATTCAGGCAACGCCGTCAGCAGATCGATCCCGAGCGACACCTTCACCGCCAACCGAGGACACTGCGACAACTGCTTGAGCTGCCCGGCCCACGGCTCCCAGCCGTCCGTGTCGATCGGCGGCCGACCGAGATGATCGACAACGATCCGCAGGTCCGGTACGGCGTGCGCCAGCGCCGTGACCGCCGCCGTTTGTGCCGCGGTGACCGGTACGACGTCCCAGCTCAATCCCGCGTCGGCGAGTTCCTTGAACAGCTCGATCGAGTCCGGCTTGGTGAGCCAGTCCAGGGGATCCCGCCCGATCAGGCAGCGAACGCCTCGCAGGTAGGGATTCCTCGACCGCTCGAGCTCGGCCCGGGCCGCGGCCGGATCCGAGAGCGGCAGCCAGCCGACGACTGCATGAACGAAAGATGCCTCGACCGCATAGGCCTTCAGCCGATCATTCTCGAGCGGCTCGTCAACGGACTGGATCAACACCGTCCCGTCGACACCGGCCGCGGCCAGCTCGGGACGCAGGTCGCCCGGGGTGTAGTCCCGCGCGATCGCGCCATGCCGGTCGTCCCGCCACGGCTGGTCCTGCGCAGCCACCCGCCAGAAATGATGATGTGCATCGATGACCGGCATCTCAACGTCCTTCCCACTCGATCGCCCGGTGCGCCAGGAAGGCCGCGACCCCGGCCCGGAAATCCCGGCTGCCATACACCTCGGCCAGTACGTCGTCGGCGTCAGCGCCCGGGCCGCCGTGCACGATCCGCCGCTCGACCTCCTTCAGAGCGGCCAGGGTGAGCGGCGCGTTCGCGCAGATCGTCTGCAGCAGCCCCTCGACCTGCTCGTCCAGCGCCGCGGGATCGACGATCTCGCTGACGAATCCCGCCACGGCCGCTTCCGTTGCCGGAAGCAACCGAGCCGTCAGCAGCATCGCCATCGTCCGGCCGGCTCCCAGTCGCTGCTGCAGTCTGGCCAGCACCACCGGCGGCAACGTGTTCCCCAGCGTCCTGGCCACAGGAGCACCGAACACCGCATCGGGTGTGGCAACCACCAGGTCACAGCAGGCCGCGATCGCCAGACCGGCCCCGACCGCCGGGCCCTCGACCACGGCGACCACCGGCACCCGGATCTCCAGCAGGCTGGCCACCACCTCCCCGACACGGTGCTCGTACTCGACTCCTTGCTCGCCGGTCTCGAAGTCCGCGAACTGCCGGATGTCGGTGCCGGCGGCAAACGCCTCACCACCCGCGCCGCGAACGACAACCACCCGGATCCCGGGGTCCGCGGCAACGATCTCCCGTACGCCGAGCAGCCCGTCGTACATGGCCCAGGTGATGGCGTTGCGCCGGCCGGGGTTCGACAACCACAGCCGCAGGATCTGGCCGTCCCGCTCGACCGTCAGTTCGGCTGGGCTCACGACGTCCTCTCCGCGAGCACCTCGTCCGTGTGCTCGCCGAGCAGCGGTGGATGTCGCCGCAGCCGCGCGGGCGTCCCGCTCATCCGCACCGGCGAGCCGAGCACCCGGACCCGGCCCTCGACCGGATGGTCGATCTCCTGCACCATCCCGCGCGCCCGGACGTGTGGATCCTCGTCGAGCACCTGTCGGTAGTCCTGGATCGGGCCGGCCGGTACGCCGGCGTCGAGCAGCAGGGTGACCCAGTCCTCGGTGGTCGCGGAGGCCAGCCGCTCCTCCAGCTCGGCGGCCAGCTCGTCGCGATGAGCCATCCGGTCCGTGTTGGTGATGAACCGTGGATCGACCAGCAGGTGCGGCACCTCCAGAGCCGTGCACAGTCGTTGCCAGAGGCGCTCGTTGTTCGCCCCGAGCGTCAGGTACCCGTCCTTCGTCCGCAGGGCCTGGTAGGGCGCGGACATTCGGTTGGCCGAGCCGAGCGCTTGCGGCACCTGGCCGGTCGCCCAGTACTCCGTGGACTCCCAGACCGACATCGCCAGCGCCGACTCGAACAACGACGTCTCCACGTGCTGGCCCTGCCCGTTCCGGTCCCGCGCATGCACGGCCGCGACGATTCCGAAGGCGCAGAACATGCCCGCGCCGAGATCCCCCACCGGCAGCCCACACTTCACCGGCACCCCGTCCGGCGTACCGGTGATGCTCATGACGCCGGACATCGCCTGGGCGATCAGGTCGTACCCGGGCCGATCGGCGTACGGGCCGGTCTGGCCGAAGCCGGACACGCTGGCGTAGATCAGCCGGGGATTGAGGGCGGCGAGGGTCTCGTAGTCGACGCCGAGGCGTTTGGTGACGCCGGGGCGGAAGTTCTCGACCACGATGTCCGCTGACTGCACCAGCCGGTGGAACGCGGCCAGGTCAGCGGCCGACTTGAGGTCCAGGCAGACGCTGCGCTTGTTCCGGTTGAGAGCGAGGAAGGCGCGGCTGTCCTCGCCGGTCACCGCGTAGCCCCAGGACCGGCGGGTCTGGTCGCCGGCCGCCGGGTTCTCGATCTTGATCACGTCGGCACCGAGATCGGCCAGCAGCATCGTGCAGAACGGCCCGGCCATCACCTGGGTCAGATCCAGCACCCGCAGGCCCTCCAGAGCACCTTCGGGAACACCTGCGTCAGGCCCATGTGATTCAGGCGCCACGTCAGCCACCCAGTCCCGCGTTCGCCTCGGTGAAGAACGAGTCGGCCGCCTGCTGCACGGTCTTCTTGCCGAACGCGACCTCCTCGTAGGCCCGTGTGTACGCCGATTCGAAGGTCGCCTGGTAGCCCGGCGGGTAGAGGATCGTCGGGGGCTTTTTCGCCACGATCTGGGCGTAGAGCTCCAGTTCGTGCTTCTTCAGGGCGGGCAGCGCCGGGTCCTTGATCTGTGCGTCCAGCACCTTGGTGTTGGTGGCCGCGCCGTTGTCGGACTTGAACACCTTGCCGGCTTCGAGATCGTTGGTGAAGAAGTCGATGAACGCTGCCGCGGTCGGCACGTTGTCGCAGTTCGTCGGGATCGCGAAGCCGGAGGTGAACATCGCGTTGCCCGAGCCGCTCGGCCCGGACGGCATCGGCAGCGTGGTCAGCTTCTGGCCGCCACCCTTGGTCGCCAGCGTCGCCGACGCCGGGGTCAGCGCGTTGCCGGGAATGCTGTCGGTCATCAGCTTGCCCTGCGCGATGAAGCCCTGCTCGGCACCTTCCGGCTCGTCCGCCTGGGTGTCGGCGCTCATCGTGACGCCTGCCTTGCGCAGGTTCTCCCACATGGTCCAGTACTCGACCAAGGTCTCCTTGGTGAACCCGAGCTTGCCGTCGTCGGTGAACAGTTGCTTGCCGTTGGCAAGGTTGTAGGCGATGAAGTAGTTCGGCAGCCCGCCGCGCGAGCCGGCCGCGAAGGTGCCTGCCGGGAGCTTCGCCTTCGCCCGGGTCATCCAGTCCGTGTACTGCTTCCAGTCGTAGCCGTCGGGCGGCAGGCCGACACCGGCCTGCTCCGCGAGGCTCGCGTTCACCCCGACCGCGTCGTACGCGGCGCCGTACGGGAGGAAGTACAGCTTGCCGTCGGGGCCTCGGCCAGTGTCGACAACGGACTTCGGTATGTCGTCGACCTTGATGGCGCCCGACTCGATCATCGGGTCGAGCGGCAGCAGCACCTTGCGCTTGGTGTAGTCGTTCAGCTGTCTGCCCTGCAACTGCATCACACAAGGCAGGGTCTTGCTGGAGGCCTGGATGTTCAGCTTGTTGAAGTAGTTCCCGAAGTCCGCGTTCTGGCGGTCGATGGTGATGCCGGGGTGGGCCTTGACGAACATGTCCGCGACGGCGTTGGTCTTGGCTGCGCGGTTCGCGCCGCCCCAGAAGGTCAGCTGAAGGCTGCCTTTCACTTCCCCCTTGCCGTCCTGCGCGGCGACACCGTCGGTGGCGCCGCTGCCGGTCACCGAGGTGCCGTTGCATCCGGCAACCACCAGCAGTGCCGCGCACGCCAGGGCCGCCGTACCGAGTCGTTTCATCGTAGTCTCCTGATCACTTGAGGCCGGTGGTCGCGACGCCTTCGATGAGCAGCTTCTGAGCGCCCAGGAAGAACCCCACGATCGGCGCGAGGGCGAGGGTGGACATGGCGAACAGCGAGCCGTAGGCCGACTCCCCGGTCACGTCCAGGAACGAGTTCAGGCCAAGTGAGACGGTCCACAGCTCCGGCCGGTTCAGATAAAGCAGCGGTCCGAGGAAGTCGTTCCAGCTGGCGATGAAGGTGAACAACGCGGTGGTGCCGATGGCCGGCAGCGCCAGCGGCATGATGATCCGGCTGAACGTCCGCCAGTGACCGCAGCCGTCGATCCGGGCCGCGTCGTCGAGCTCTCGCGGCAGCGTCCGGATGAACTGCACCATCAAGAAGATGAAGAAGGCCTCGACGCCCAGCCACTTCGGCACCACCAGCGGCAAATAGGTGTTCATCCAGGCCAGCTGGTTGAACAGGATGTACTGCGGGACCAGGGTGACGTGGTACGGCAGCAGCATCGTTGCCAGCAGCAACCCGAACAGCACCCGCTTGAACGGGAACTCCAGCCGCGCGAACGCGTAGGCGGTCAGCGAGCAGGAGAACAGGTTGCCCGCGATCGAAAGCGCGGTGATCGCTATCGAGTTGAGGAAGTAGCGGGAGAAGTTCAGCTGCCCCGCACTCCAGCCGTGCTTGTAGTTGTCCAGCGTGTAGTTCTTCGAGAACAGGCCGAGACTGTTCATCACCTCGGCCGACGGCCGAAACGAAGCCGCCACCATCCACACGACCGGATAGAGCATCACGATCAGTACTGCGATCAGCACGGCGTGCCGGAGCAGTCCGATGACGAAGGGGTTGCGGGTCCGGCGCCGGCCGAACAGCGGGCGGGTGATCGACACGGTCGTCATCGTTCGTCTCCGTAGTAGACCCAGCGCCGGGCAGTCAGGAAGAGGAAGCCGGTGAAGGCGGCCAGGACGATCACGAGCGCCCAGGCCATCGCCGACGCGTAGCCCATCCGTAGCTCGGCGAAGCCCTGCTGATACAGGTAGAGCGTGTAGAACAAGGTCGAGTCGGCGGGTCCACCCGAGCCGCGGCTGACCACGAAGGCACCGGTGAACGCCTGGAACGCGTGGATCGTGTCGAGCAGCAGGTTGAAGAAGATCAGTGGTGTCATCAACGGCAGCGTGACGCTGAAGAACCTCCTGATCGGCCCGGCTCCGTCGACCGCTGCCGCTTCGTGAAGCTCCGCAGGGACCTGCCGGAGTCCGGCCAGGAAGATGATCATGGTCGCGCCGAACGCCCAGAGGTTCAGCGTGACGATCGTCCACAGCGCGGTGCCTGGACTCCCGACCCAGCTGCCGTGGGAGATCCCGAACAAGCTGAGCACCTGATTCACCAGGCCGGTGCTGCCGAAGATCTGCCGCCAGAGCACCGCGATCGCGACGCTCGCCCCCATCAGCGAGGGCAGGTAGAACAGCGCCCGATAGCCGGAGAGGAACTTGATTCCCTTGTTCAGCAGCAGCGCCAGCACCATCGAGACGATCAACAGCAACGGCACGGACACCGCGACGTACACGAGGGTGACCTTGACGGACGAGATGTACCGCGGGTCCGCGGTGAACATCCGCTTGAAGTTGTCCAGGCCGATCCACCGCGGCGCGCTGAGCAGGTCATAGTTGGTGAACGCGAGATAGGCGGAGTACAGCATCGGGCCGATGGTCAGCAGCACCATCCCGGCCAGCCACGGGCTCAGGAACAGATAGGCCGTCAGGCCCTCGCGGCCGGTGCGGGAACTCTTCCCCGCAAGGCCCGTCCGGCCGGTCCGGGAGATCTTTTCCGCCAGCCCCACTCGCCGGGTGCGGGAGCTCTTCATGAGCCTGCTCCCTTGTGCGCGTGGTCCTCGACCTTGCCGGCCAGATGCTGCGCGAGCAGACCCGCGACCGGTAACGGGAGAGCGCGATCTCGTGCCGCTGCGACGATGTCCCAGAGGTCCTTGCTCCACGGGCGGTCCCGGACCGGTGTGCCGGCGCTGTCATAGGCGGCCGCGACGTCGTCGAAGAATCCCCAGTTCCGGGTGATCCACGACTCGCCCGTGCTCGTCGACACCGCGTCGAGCACCATCCGCTCAGGCACGTCGTACGCCCCGGCCAACTCCAGCGCTTCCTGTACTCCGGCCAGCGCGGCGAACATCATCAACTGGTTCGCGAGCTTCACCGCCGCGCCGGCGCCGGCCGGTCCGGCATGGATCACCTCGCCGGCGACGGAGTCGAGCACAGGCCTGACCCGTTCCAGCACGTCCGCCCGACCACCGGCCATCACGGTCAGAGAACCAGTGAGCGCTCTCTCCGCTCCCCCGCTGACGGGTACGTCGAGCAACCCGAGCCCGGCTCGTTCCGCCTGCTGGGCAAGGCGTTTCGCCGTGCCCGGCAGGATCGTGCTGTGGATCAGGACGACTGATCCCGCCGCCAGGAGCGGGACCAGTTCACCGAGAATCTCGCTGACTGCGTCGTCGTCGGGCACCGCCAGCGCGATGACACCGCAGTCCGCCAGCTGAGCCGGACCATCGACGACTCGGATCCCTTCGAGCTCCGACGCCCGGGCGGGATCCCGGTCGTGAACCGCGATCGACCAGCCGTCGCGCTGCAGAGCCCGCACCATCGGCTTGCCGAGATTGCCCAGCCCGACGAAGCCCAGGCGGGTCGTTTCTGACGTGATTTCTTGGGCCACGGAACGCCTCCAGTTCACCCGGCCGCTGTCTATGAACTATTGTCTACAATAGATAGTCGACGCTGACAAGATCGGCGGCGACAATTGGTCGGGTCGGGTCGGGCTAGCTGGGAGTCGGGTGGGTCGGGTGGGTATGAGCGAGCCGCAGGGTGCACTGGAGTCGCTGAGTCTGGTTCAGCTGGCGGCCAACGCGATCCGCCGGATGATTCTGGCGGGCGAGCTGGCCGAGGGTGAGCGGCTAATCGAGGAACGCCTCACCGAGCAGCTCGGCATCAGCCGTCCGCCGCTGCGCGAGGCACTCCGGGTGCTCGAACAGGAAGGGCTGATCGTGACCCGGCCGCGCCGCGGCTCGATGGTCGCCACCCTGACCGATCAGGACGTGTTCGAGATCCTCACCCTGCGCTCGGCGCTGGAGCGGCTGGCCATCGAGCTCGGCGTCCCGGTCCGGTACCCGGACCGCCTGGAGGTCGCGCAGGAGGCGATCGTGGAGATGGAACGCTGCGCGGCGGCCAAGGATCGGGGCAGCCTGGTCCAGGCCGGCTACCGGTTCCACTCGTCCCTTGTCGCGCTCGCCGGGCACAGGCGGCTCGAGGAGGCCTACGCCTCGGTGCAGCAGCAACTCCTGCTCTGCATGGCGCGCAACCTGTATGCGCGCGAGCACTACCACGAGGACCTGAACGAGCACGTGGCTCGGCACCGCTTCCTGCTCGAGCTGGTCGAGGCCGGCGATCCCGCCGCCGTCCTTGCCGAGCTGGCGGTCCACGGAGAGCGCTCTTTCAGCGATCCCCAGAGCACCGATCCCCAGAGCACCGATCGTCAGCGCACCGATCGTCAGCGCACCGATCGTCAGGGCAACGACCTTCAGAGCAACGTCGGGAGGCGCTCCGCGAGGAGTTCGTAGTCCTTGGGGCTGTTGTAGGCGTGGGCCGACAGACGGATGAAGACCCGGGTGTCGAATCCCGTCAGGGTGATCTCGGCCTTGAGCTCGCGGGAGGCGCGGACCTTGAACGCCTCCCCGTCAGCCGGCTTCCGGTCGCCCTTGAACGGGAGTTCCACCAGCCGCATCGTGGCGGCCGGACTGGACACGTCCGGAATGCCTGAGCCGAGCGCCTTCGCGATCACCCTGGCGCCTTCGTCGATCATGCTGGCCAGCTGCATCCGCCGACGCGGCCAGTCGAGCTCCGCCAGCACTCGCAACGACTCCGGCGCCGCGATCCAGGGCGCGTAGTCGTACGTGCCCTGCATGTCGAACCGCTCAGGCAACCGCTCGTCGTACTCGGACCAGGACACGATCAGCGGCAGAGTCCGGGAACGCCACTTCTCGGCGACCACGAGGCCGGCGGTCGCCCGCGGCGCGGCAGGCCATTTGTGGAAGTTGCCGGTCCAGAAATCGGCGCCATCCCCCGCAGGCGCATCGATCAGCGCGGGCGCGTGGGCCCCGTCGACGATGGTCGGGATGTCGTACGCCTTGCACGCCTCGACCAGGCGCCGGATCGGGAACACCATCGCTGTCGCCGAGCTGATGTGATCGACGATGAGCGCCGCGGTCCGCTCATCCAGGGCGGCGCCGATCGCCGCGACCACCGTGTCGTCGTCGGACTCCAGTGGTACGTCGACGACCACGACCTCGGCCTGGTTCTGCCGGGCGAAGCGCTCGGCGGCGAACCGCACGGCGCCGTACGCGTGGTTGGTCAGCACGATGCGGCTGCCGGGGCGAATCGGAATGGTTGCCAGTGCGGCAGTGACACCAGCGCTCGCGTTCGGGACCAAGGCGAAGCCGGCGGGATCGGTCTGGAGGTACGCGGCCAGCTCTAGTCGGCTGGCGGCGAGTCTGTCGGCGACCGAGCGGAACCACAGCATCGGGTTCGTCTCGGTCTCCGCGCGCAGCCGGGCCAGGAGTTCCTGGGTCCGTCGCGGCACAGCGCCGTACGAGCCGTGGTTCAGGTGCAGGACACCGGGATCGAGTGACCAGAGATCGGGGCGGGGCGGGTTGAGGTCAGTCACCGCGCCAACGGTACCGACCCGTCGGCCCGCGCCGGCCACACGGTCCACGGCTCGGGCAGGTGCGAGCGCGTTCGGCTGGTCCGGGTCCTGGGCGGGCACGCGGTCCCCGGCTCGGGAGGTCGGGGACCGCATAGTGCCCCACCGCTCGCGGTACACGTCGGGCGCAGGGGGCACGTCGGACTCGGGCACCCTGCGTTGCCCGGATAAGTGCCGTCGAAGCGCGCGGGTTGCGGTGACCGTAACTCTGACAACGAGAGGCCTACAAGGGGTCGGCACCGCCGCTCGACCATACTTCCGGATGTGTATCCCTACCTCGATCACGAGGGGCCGATCGCGATGGCCCACCGCGGCGGCGCGCTGCACCCGGCCAATCTCGGCTACGAGAACTCGATGCACGCGTTCGAGCACGCGGTCGGCCTCGGGTACCGGTATCTGGAGACCGATCTGCACGCGACCTCCGACGGCGTCGTGATCGCCTTCCACGACCATCGGCTGGACCGGGTCACCGACCGGGCCGGGGTGATCTCGCAACTCCCCTGGTCCGAGGTGAAGAAGGCCCGGATCAACGGACATGAGCCGATCCCGTTGCTGTCCGAGGTGCTGGAGCGCTTCCCCGCGATCCGGCTGAACCTCGACATCAAGGCCGACAACGGCGTACTGCCGACGGCCGAGGTGCTGCGGAAGATGGACGCGATCGACCAGGTCTGCGTGTCGTCGTTCTCCCAGGCCCGGGTCTGGCGGATCCGGCGCGAGCTCGGCGAACGGCTGGCGACCGGCTTCGGCCAGCAGGAGATCGCCCGGCTGAGATTCGCGCCGTTCCGGCTGAACTCGCCGGGCGCGTGCCTGCAGATCCCCGAGGTCTTCGGCAGGATCAGAGTGCTCACACCCGGCCTGCTCCGACGCGCGCATGCCCTCGGCAAGCAGGTCCACGTCTGGACCATCGACGACCCAGCCGCGATGCACCGCCTCCTCGACGCCGGCGTCGACGGCCTGATCACCGACCGCACAGACCTCCTCCGCGACGTCCTGATCGAGCGCGGCCAGTGGAAGTAGACGTCGCCGCCTCGATCATCGGGTGACGTTCACGAACCAGTCAGCCGAAGTGTTATCGAAGAACGCACCGCGTCATCCCGACACCTGCCAAACTCCTCCGCATGGGATTTCTGTCGGCCCCGGCCGCCGTCGACAAGCGGGAGTACTGGGGTTTCAGCCTCTACGACTGGGCCAACTCCGGCTACGTCACCACCGTCGGCACCGTTCTCTTCGCGCCCTACCTGACCTCGGTCGCCGAGACCGCCGCCTGCGGACGAGTCGGTACGACGGACAACCCGTGCCACACCAATCTCCAGGTGCTCGGGCTGGGCATCTCCCCCGGTTCGCTCGCCTTCTACGTCGTCACCGTGGCGACCCTGATCTCCGCGCTGTTCCTGCCGGTGGTCGGCGCGATCGCGGACCGGTCGCCGCGCAAGAAGCTGCTGATGTGCGGGTTCGCCTGGGCCGGCGCGCTGGCGGCCTGCTGCATGGTGTTCGTCGGGGACGGCCGCTGGCAGCTCGGAGCCCTGCTGCTGTTCATCGGCAACCTGTGCCTCGGCTCCTCGCTCGTGGTCTACGACTCGATCCTGATCGACATCGCGGGACCCGACGACCGCGACGACGTCTCCTCCCGCGCCTGGGCCTTCGGTTACCTCGGCGGCTTCATCCTGCTGACCCTGAACCTCGGCGTCGTCACCGCGCACGACGCGCTCGGGATGAGCCAGGGCACGGCCGTGCGGCTCAGCCTGCTCAGCGCCGGACTGTGGTGGGGCCTGTTCACGTTCATCCCGTACGCGAGGCTGAAGAACCGGCCGCCGGTGAGCGTCGTCCCGGTCGGCGGCGGCAACCTGATCAAGCAGAGCTTCGGGCAGCTGTTCTCGACGCTGCGGCACGTGCGGACCTACCCGATGACGCTGTTGTTCCTGGTCGCCTACCTGTTCTTCAACGACGGCATCCAGACCGTCATCTCGGTCTCCTCGACGTACGGCGAGAAGCAGCTCGGGTTCGAGACCCAGGTGCTGATCATGACGATCCTGCTGGTCCAGTTCATCGCGTTCTTCGGCGCGCTGGCGTTCGGCCGGTTCGCCCGTCGGTACGGCACCCAGCGCACGATCATGGGCGGTCTGGTGGTCTGGATGGTGATCGTGGTGGCCGGCTTCCTGCTGCCCGCCCGCCAGATCGTGCCGTTCCTGGCGATGGGCGCCGCGATCGGCATCGTGCTCGGCGGCACCCAGGCGCTGTCCCGGTCAGCCTTCAGCCAGCTGATCCCGCGGGGTCGCGAGGCGGAGTACTTCAGCCTCTACCAGGCCGGCGAGCGCGGCACGTCCTGGCTCGGCACCCTCGTCTTCGGGCTGGTGCACCAGCTCACCGGCTCCTACCGTCCGGCCATCGTTGCTCTCGGCATCTTCTTCGTGGTCGGCCTGGTGCTGCTCTCCCGCGTCGACATGCGCCGCGGCATCACCGAGGCCGGCAACGCCCAGCCCGCCCTGGTCTAGCCGCCGGACGACGATCGCCGCCGCCTGTCCGTCGCGCGCCTGGGAGGGCAGGTGCGCTCGTGACAGGGGACGGCGATCAGCTTGCCGGTCGGACGGTGTGCCGCTGGTTCAGCTGGACGGTGCGCCCTGGTTCAGTTGGAGGGCGTGCCGCTGGTTCAGTTGGAGGGCGTGCCGCTGGTTCAGTTGGAGGGCGTGCCGCCCGGGCGGCCACCTCCGCCGGGCGCGACCCCGCCCTGGCGAACCGTGCTGGCGGTGAGGGTGCCGTTGGACGTCTGACCGTTGACAACCACCTGTTCGCCTGCCTTGAGGTCGGAGGCGGACCCCTTGCTGGTGATGTCGATGGTGGTGTCCCCGGTGAGCTTGATCGTGACGTCGCCGCTCTGGGTCTTCACGACCAGCTGCGAGCTGCTCGCCGAGACCACCGTGCCGATCGCGGCGCTACCGGGTGCGCCGCCCTGGCCGCCGCCTCCTTGCCCCTGACCGCGGAACCCGCCGGCATACCCGCCACCTGCTGCTCCGGCTCCGGCGCCACGGCCGGCCTGCGGCGTCGTCGTAGTACTGCTCGAGGCAAAGGCGGCATGCAGGCCGGCACCACCGGCGAGACCGACGGCCAGTACCACGACACCGGCCAGTACTGCGGTGGCGGCCGGCAGGTTGAGCGTCTTCTTGGGTGTCAGTGCGGCATTGACCTCCTCGTCGCTGCCGATCTGCGCGAAGTCATCGGGATTCTGGTTGGGCGTGCTCATGAGTGAGCCTCTCTCATTCGTGACGTAGTGCATCGATGGGACGGAGACCGGCAGCCCGGTGGGCCGGCATGCTGCCGAAGAACAGGCCGACGGCCGCGGAGACGCCGAAGGCGAGCACGATCGACGAAGGCACCAGCGCGGGCTGGACGCCCGCCAACTGGAACCGGCTGACGATCAGTGCGGCGAGGATCCCGACCGTGCCGCCGAGCAGGCTCAGCAGCGTCGCCTCGATCAGGAACTGCCCGAGGATCGCGCGCCGCTTGGCCCCGAGCGCCTTGCGGATGCCGATCTCCCGGGTCCGCTCGGTGACGGTGACGAGCATGATGTTGGTGACACCGATCCCGCCGACGATCAGGCTGATCGCGGCCACGGTGGCCAGCAGCGCGGTGAAGGTCGCCGCGGTGTCCTGGCTGGTCTGCAGGATCTGCGCGGAGTTGGTGATCCGGAACGGCGAGGTCGTTGTCGCCGGCACCTGATGCCGTGCCGTCAGCAACTGGGTCACCTCGGCCTGGGCGGTGTCGACGGTGTTCTTGTCAGCCGCCTGGACCACGATCTGGCTCAGCGCGCCGTAGCCGGCCTGCGTCGCCCGGAGCGTGCTGATCGGCACGATCGCCAACGCGTTCGGATCGGTGAACCCGGTGCTGTCCTTGCTGGCCAGCACCCCGACCACGGTGAAGTCCACCGCGCCGAGCTTGATCGTCTGGCCGACGGCGCTGTTGGGCCGGCCGAACAGTTCGGTGGCTGCCGTCTGCCCGAGCAGGATCACCCGTTGCGAGGTGTCCACGTCCTGCTGGGTGAACGAACTGCCGGTGCCGACCGGGGTGTTCGTGGCCGGCATGTACTCCGGCGTGGTACCGATCACCTGGCTGATGGTGTAGCTGACGTCGCCGTTGGTCGCAGTACCGGTGCTTGTCATCACCGGGGCGACGGCGGCCACGTCAGGGGCGAGGCGGTCGTCGGCAAGGGCGGTCGCGTCCGCCATGGTCAGGCTGTACTGCTGCGAGGACGGACCCGCCTGGCCGCGCTGGAAACCACCGCCACCGCCGGTCGTCGAGACGGTGAGCAGGTTCGTGCCCATCGCCTCGAGGCGCTGCTGCACCGCCTTCCCCGAGCCGTTGCCGACAGCAACCAGAACGATCACGGCACCGACGCCGATGGCGACGCCGAGGACGGTGAGCAGCGAGCGCATCTTGTTCGCACCGAGGCCGCGCAGGGCTGCGCCGAACAGGTCGCGAGGCGACATCAGCGAGTCACCTCGTCGGCCACGATCCGCCCGTCGGCGACCATGATCAGCCGCCGGGCCCGCGCGGCCACCTCGGTCTCGTGGGTGATCACCACGACAGTGCGACCTTCGGCGTTCAGCTCGTCGAACATGCCGAGCACCTCGTCGGTCGAGTGCGCGTCCAGGTTTCCCGTCGGCTCGTCGGCGAGCAGGATCCGCGGTCCGGTCGCGAGCGCCCGGGCGATCGCGACGCGTTGCTGCTGGCCGCCGGACAGCTGGTTCGGCCGGTGGTCCTCGCGGTCGGCCAGGCCGACCAGTTCGAGCGCCCGGCGAGCCCGCTGACGACGCTCGGAGCGGCGCAGATGCGCGTAGGTGAGCGGAAGTTCGACGTTGGCGATCGCCGAGGTCCGCGGGATCAGGTTGAACGACTGGAAGATGAACCCGATCTTGCGGCCGCGGACCAGCGCCTGCTGATCCTCGGACAGCCGGGCCACCTCCGTGCCGTCCAGCCAGTACTGCCCCTTGGTCGGCACGTCGAGGCAGCCGAGGATGTTCATCAGGGTCGACTTGCCGGACCCCGACGAGCCCATCACCGCGACGTAGTCGCCGGCCTCCACGAGCAGCGACACGCCCCTCAGTGCATGCACCGTGGTCTCACCGGCGCCGTAGGTCTTGGTGACATTGCGGATGTCGATGACGGCGTCAGTTGCCACGGTTGGCGCCCCCGCCCGCGCCGCCGGGGAACTGTCCGCCGCCGCCGGCGCCACCGCCTGGGAACTGCCCCGTCCGGCCCTGGCCGCCTTGTCCGGCGCCTCCCGCGCCGCCGGTGCCGCCCGCAGCGCCGATGGCGCCCTGGATGAGCTCGACGCGGTCACCTTCGTTCAAGCCCGAGGTGACCTGGGTGAAACTGTTGCCCTGGACGCCGACCTGGACCGTCTTGGTGCCGGCGCCGTCGGCCATCGTCACCGTGTGGGTCGTGCCGCTGGTGACGATCGCGGTGCTCGGCACGTACAGGACGTTGGTCGCCTTGGCGGTCTGGACCGAGACGTTCGCGGTCTGACCGATCCGTGCTGCCGCCGGCAGCTTCGAGAGGCTGAAGGTGGCCGAGTACGAGACCACCCCGTTGGTGGTGGTCGGGGTCGGGGAGACAGCGATCAGCCTCGCCGTGATGTTGGTGCCGGGCTCGGCGTTCAGCGTGACCGTGGCGGACTGATTGGCCTTGATCTTGATCGCGTCGGCCTCGGGGAAGGCGGCGACCACCTGCAGGGACTTCAGGTCCGAGATGTCTATGAAGCCGCCGCTGGTGGCGGTGCTCGTGCTGCCCGAGGTAGCGGTGCTGCCTTGACCTGTACTGGAGCCTGAGCCCGTGCTGCCTGAACTGCTACCGGAGCTTGACCCTCCGGCGACCGAGCCGACGGTGCCGTTGATCGCCGTGACCGTGCCCGCGATCGGCGCCTTCAAAGTGGTCGCGCCCAGGTCGGCCTGGGCGGCCTCGAGGTTCTGGTCGGCCTGTTCCTTGTCGGCCGTCGCCTTCGCGAGACCCGCCTTGGCGTTGCTGAGAACCACCTCGGGGCTCTGGCTCTGCCCCTGGGACTGCCCGGTGGCCGGAGTCGGCGTCGGCGTGGCCGCCGCCGCGTCGGCGGCGTCCTGGGCATCCGAGAGCGTCTGCTCCGCGGCGTTGACGGAGTCGGCCGCCGCGGTCTGGTTCTGCTCAGCGATCCGTACTGCGCGCTCGGCCGCGGACGGGTCGATCTTCGCGATCGCCGCGCCCTTGGCCACCACCTGCCCCACCTTCACCAGGATCGAGGTGACCGTGCCGGACGTAGCGAACTGCGGGGACGCTGTCTGCGGGCTGGCCAGCGTTCCGCTCGAGCTCACGCTCGCCGTCACGTCGCCGCGGGCCACGGCCACCGCCGGGCGCGCCGTCGCAGCGGCTGGTGAGTCGCTCTTGAAGAAGAGCAGGTAGGCGGAGACCGCGATGGCCAGGACGACGGCCACCAGGGCCACATTGAGCATGCTGAGGCCACGGAGTTTGTGGCGTGGGAGGACCATGGACGCAGACGCTAGGGACAGTTGCTGAGGAATGAGTCGGTGATTCCTGGCAACGCGCTGTGAATCTCAGCCTTCGAATTGCCTGTGGGCTGCGACACACAGTGATTTGTGAACAGCTGATGACAGGGCGTGACGACGGTGCTGTCAGGTGCGTACCTGGGGCTCAGGCATGCCAAAATGGGAATGATCCGGGCCGGCCGACCGTTGGCTCGGATGACGAATCTCGGAGGTTTGACATGTCTAATCGCGTTCTGCGTGGTTCGGGGCTGGGTGGGGTCAGCTTCGAGGATGACCGTGGCGTGGAGTTCGCGCCACGCCAGATGATCACTTACGACTGCCCGCGCGGCCATGTGGTCGAGGTCACGATGGCGCACGACGCCGAGGTGCCCGCGATCTGGGAGTGCCCGCACTGCGGCAGCGAGGCCGCCCGTTCGACCGGTGAGAAGCCGGAGCCGAAGCAGGAGAAGCCCGCCCGGACGCACTGGGACATGCTGCGCGAGCGTCGCAGCATCTCGGAGCTGGAGGAGCTGCTCGCCGAGCGGGTCCAGCTGCTCCGGGCCGGCGAGATCGGTCCGGCGCACCTGCACCGCGCCCGGTCGACCGGCAGCAAGCGCAGCGCCTGATCAACCCCTGGAGGGGCCGTCACCGTACCCGCGGTGACGGCCCCTCCTCATGTTCTCGGGGTACTTCGCGCCCGGCCCCAGGGCGGGTGGGCTAGCTGTCCTTCGGGCGGTCGGGGTCGATGACCTCGCCCTCGACCACGTCGTCAGGCGGCTGCTGACCCGGCTGCTTGGGGTACGGGCGGCCGAAGGGTGGTTGGCCGACGCCGGGGATGAATCCGGTCAGCGGGTTCCCACCGAGTTGGGCGACGATCCGGCGGCTCAGGAACCCGGCCAGCAACTTGCGGGCCAGCGGCCGGGTGAACGGCAGCACGAAGAAGAAGCCAAAGATGTCGGTCACGAACCCCGGCGTCAGCAGCAGGGTGCCACCGACGAGGACCAGGGCCGCATCGGAGAGCTCCCGGCCGGGCATCCGCCCGGTCTGCAAAGCCGTCTGCAGCGCATTCCAGGCGCGCCGGCCCTCCCGCTTGATCAACCAGGCCCCGAGCGCGCTCTCGACCAGCAACAGCGCGACCGTAGGCCAGCCGCCGATCACCTGACCGACCTGGATGATCACGAAGATCTCGATGATCGGAACCAACAACAACGCAGCAGCGATGAACCACGGCATGGTCTTCAGCCTCTCCTACCCCTGAGCAGGCCGCGCAGCTGGGCGGCCCGGTGGGCCACTCCCCAGCGCCCGACCCTGGCCATCGCCTCGAGCACGATCGCCTGCGACATCTTCGACTGACCACGCTCGCGCTCGACGAAGGTGATCGGCACCTCGACGACGCGGAACCCGGACTTGATCGCGCGCCAGGCCAGATCGACCTGGAAGCAGTACCCGGCCGAGGCGACCTGGTCGAGGCCGATGCCCTCGAGGGTCTCCCGCCGGAAGGCCCGATAGCCGCCGGTCGCGTCCTGCAACGGGACGCCCAGCGCGAGCCGGGTGTAGATGTTGCCGCCGCGGCTGAGGATCTCGCGCGTCCTCGGCCAGTTCTGGACTTCGCCGCCCTTGACGTAGCGCGATCCCAGCACCAGGTCGGCGTCGCGGAGCGCCTCCAGCAGCCGGTGGAGCTGCTCGGGCTGGTGTGATCCGTCCGCGTCATGCTCGACCAGTACGCCGTACCCGTTGGTCAGGCCCCAGCGGAAACCGGCGATGTAGGCGGTGCCGAGACCTTCCTTGCCGAGGCGGTGCAGCACGTGGACGTGGTCGTCGTGCGCGGCCAACTTGTCGGCCAGCTCGCCGGTGCCGTCGGGCGAGTTGTCGTCGGCGACCAGCACGTGCGCCTCGGGCACAGACGCGCGGACCCGGGCCACGATGGGCTCGACGTTCTCGGCCTCGTCGTACGTCGGGATGATGACCAGGATCCGGCCCAGATCGGCGAATCCCTCCGGCATACTCACGCTGCTGCCTCTCCTAGCTCCGGTGCTACACCGGCACGGTTTCGCGGCTGGGCGTCGCGGCCGGCGGGGTGCCGGGATCGGGGTCCTTGCGGTTGCGTCGCGCCAGTAACGCCAGCACTGCTCCGATGATGCCCAGGCCGGTCAAGATCCACTGCGGCCAGCCACCCAACATGGTGGCCAGCGTCTTACCGTCGCGGACCGGGACCGAGGCGACATACACGTCCGGCACGAACTGGCTCGACTTGTGCTCGACCGTGCCGTCCGGCCGGATCACGCCCGAGATGCCGCTGGTCGAGGCGATCAGCACGGTCCGGCCGGTCTCGATCGCGCGCATCCGGGTGATCGCGAACTGCTGCTCGGGCTGACCGGTGTCGCCGTACGTCGCGTTGTTGGTCTGCACCACCAGGACCTGGGCGCCACCCTTCATCACGTCGGCCACCACGCCGTCGTAGGCGACCTCGAAGCAGATCACGTCGCCGTACGTGACTCCCCCGATCGGCAGGACGCCCGGCACCTTGCCCGGTGCGGTCTGCCGGCCGACCATCTCCAGGCGCTTGATGTAGGGCAGCAACTGGTCGCGGAAGGGGATGTACTCGCCGAACGGCACCGGGTGCCGCTTGGCATAGATCTGGCCCGGACCGGTCACGGGATCCCAGACGATGCCGGTGGTCTGGCGCTCGTTCGGGCCCGGACCTTCCAGCACCGCACCGACCAGGATCGGTACGTCGACCGCCTTGACGGCCTGCTCGATGTCCTGCCGGGTCTCGAGGTCCAGGAACGGATCGATGTCGGTCGAGTTCTCCGGCCAGATCACCACGTCGGGCTTGATCTGCGTGCCGGCCTCGACCTGCTTCTGCAGATCGAGGGTCGCGGACAGGTGGTTGCGGGTCACCGTCCGGGCCCGGCCGAGGAACTCCAGCCCCTTGCCCGGCACGTTGCCCTGCACCATCGCCGCGGTCACGGTCTTGCCGTTGCCGGCGGTCGACAGCGGGATCAGGGCGCTCAGTCCGACCACCGCGATCCCGGCGACCAGGGCGACCGCCCGGACGCTGAGTGCGCTCCTGCGCCGCAGTACCGCATAGACCAGTACGCCGAGCAGCGCGACGGCGAAGCTGAGGCCCGGGATTCCCACGAGCGAGGCGAGCTTGCCCAGCGGGGAATCGGCGAAGGCCCAGGCCAGCCGGCCCCACGGGAAGCCCCCGAACGGGACGGAGGCGGTCGCATACTCGGTCGCCACCCACAGGCACGGCACCCAGAGGATCCAGAGGCGGTGCTTCAGGGTCTGGCTCGCGAAGGCACCGAAGACGCCGTAGAAGAGGCCCTCCAGGACCGCCAGTGCGATCGCGGCGTCGCCACCGATGACGCTCAGCCAGGGCACCAGCACCGCGTAGTACGTGATGCCGAAGCCGGCGCCGATCAGGAGGCCGCCCTTCATCGAGACACCGTTCAGCGCGGCCAGGAAGAGTGGGATCGCGACGACCGCGAGCCAAGGATGGTCATGGGGCTCGAAGGCCAGCCCGAGCACGGCGCCGGCGGCGACCGCGACGACCAGCCTGGGCAGCAGCCGCCCCAACGCCTTCAGCCGCTCCACTCCAAGTACCCCCTACTAGCCTCACCGGCCCGGCGGTCGCCGGTCGCACGACGGTACAACGTTCAGGGGACCTAGATGTATCCGGTCAGTAGCCGGAAGCTGGCCGGACCGCATCGCGACCCCAACCGTCCTCAGGAAATGACCAGCGGCCCGGCGGGGCCGACCCGGGCCGGCAGCGGGCCGGCAGCGGGCCGACCGGCTTTGGGCCGTCCCGCTGCCGGGTTGTTCGCCGGATAGCGGCTTGCAAGGCGCCAGTCGGCGAGAACCCTGCCAGCCGACCCCGCCGACCCGACCCGACCCGGGCCGACCGGCTTTGGGCCGTCCCGCTACCGGGTTGCTCGACGGATAGCGGCTTGCAAGGCGCCAGTCGGCGAGAACCCTGCCAGCCGACCCCGCCGACCCGACCCGACCCGGGCTGACCGGCTCTGGGCCGTCCCGCTACCGGGTTGCTCGACCGATAGCGGCTTGCAAGGCGCCAGTCGGCGAGAACCCTGCCAGCCGACCCCGCCGACCCGACCCGACCCGGGCCGACCGGCTCTGGGCCGTCCCGCCGCCGGGTTGCTCGACCGATAGCGGCTTGCAAGGCGCCAGTCGGCGAGAACCCTGCCAGCCGACCCCGCCGGCCCGACCCGACCCGACCCGGGCCGACCGGCTTTGGGCCGTCCCGCTGCCGGGTTGTTCGCCGGATAGCGGCTTGCGCGAGTGCGAGGATTTGCCGTCGAGTGTGCGGAATGTGTCGTCGACTGTGAGCACCTTGCTGCCGGTAAGCGGTTTCCAACGACACGGTGGTTCCACTCGATGAGCCGAGCAGCGACGGCCGGGACTGGTTCCACCCAAGCAGCGATGGCGGGACTGGTTCCACTCGAGCAGCCGAGGAGCGGCGGGCGGGAATGGCCCAGCTCGTCGGGGCGGCGGGTCAGCGCGGCGCCGGAGGTGAGGTCAGCTGAGGGCGGAGGTGAGGGTCAGCTGAGGGCCGAGGTGAGGTCAACTGAGGCCGAGGTGAGATCAGCTGAGGGCCGAGGTGAGGGTCAGCTGAGGGCCGAGCACGGGCGCTGGAAGCAGCCGCGCGAGGGGCGGGGCGGTGCGGGGCGGTCCGGCGCGCGTGTGACGAGCCGCCGTCGGGTGTGAGCGGGGATGGGCGAGGAAAGAGGCTCGGCGCTCCTTCGGACCAACCGGCGACCCGCTGGATGCGAGCCGCCCGGCTGTTGTCTACTGGGCGCCGAGCCTCTTCCACCTCTGCCCCGCGGGGGGCGAACCACCGGCGATCTCAGCCCCCGTCGACTCAAGCCTGGCACTGGCCTGGTCAGCGTCGCGGGATCATCCGGTGGCCGAACTTCTTTGATCCGTTGGACAAACGGGATATGACGACTCCCAAAACGATGCTCGCTCAGGGCGATGGTGTCAACCTCTCCGACGGCTCCTTCAAGCCGTTGTAACACTTTCGCCTGCTGCATTTGGGAAAACGACGGTCAGTGACCCGAGTCACGTTACAGAGCCGTCTCAGCACTCCACGTAACCGTTACCCAGGGCAACTAATCGTCACGGAGCTGGTATGACGACCGTTCCGGTGGCGCGGGTGATCTGGAGCGGTTCGGCCAGTACCTCGGCGGCCGACCCGGACTTGTCCGGGCGTCCGCGACAGACGACGGTGGCCGCGAACTCGATCTCGCGGCTCCGGTTGCCGACCCGGGAGATCGTTGCCTTCACCTCCACAACGTCACCGGCGCGCAACGGCTGCAGGAACTGCACATCGGAGTACGAGGCGAACAGGCCCTCGTCGCCGTCGGCCTGGATGCACACCTCGGTTGCTACGTCACCGAACAGCCCGAGCACATAGGCACCGTCGACCAGGTTGCCGGCGTAGTGCGCGTGGCTGTACGGGATGTACCTGCGGTGGGTCACGGTCAGACCGATAGTTGCCTTTGTCATGCAGTTCTCCGGGATGGTGCGTGCTTGCGACGGGTGACGAGGGCATCGACGAGATAGCTGGCCACCTCGCCGGGGGTGGTACCGCGGCCGAACACCCGGTCGACGCCGAGCTCGTCGGCCATCTGCTCGGTGAAACGGGGGCCACCGGCAACTAATACGGGTCGGGTCTGTTCGGAGTACGCCTCGCGGAAGGCGGCCGACATCTCCTTGGTGTTCAGTAGGTGCGCCTCGCGCTGGGTGACCACCTGCGAGACCAGGATCGCGTCCGCCTTCTCGGCCTTGGCCCGCCGGACCAGTTCCGGTACGGCGACCTGGGCGCCGAGGTTGACCACCTTCAGCTCCCGGTAGTACTCCAGGCCCTTCTCCCCCGCGAACCCCTTGATGTTCATGATCGCGTCGATCCCCACGGTGTGCGCGTCGGTGCCGATGCAGGCACCGACCACGGTCAGCCGGCGACGCAACCCCTTGCGGATGGCGAGATTCGCGTCCTTGGGCGACAGCAGCGGGTAGTCCCGCTCGATCACCTCGACCTTGCTCGTGTCGACCAGGTGGTTCACCGGCCCGTACACCACGAAGAAGGTGAAATCCGGTCCCACCGGCTTGGCGTGCACGACCAGCGCCGGGTCCATCCCCATCTTGTTCGCGAGCTGGATCGCCGCGCCCTCGGCCCGCTTGTCGTGCGGAACCGGCAGCGTGAACGACATCTGCACCATCCCGTCGCCAGTGGTGTCCCCATACGGCCTGACGATGCTCACCGCCGCCTCCCCTTCCTTGCGTCCGAAGAGGCGCGGGGCAGGGCCCCCGGTTCTTCGGACGCAACTTCTTCGAGCAGTTCGATGGCGGGGTTGTAGTACTCCGAGGAGCGGCGGGCGACGCCGTCGAGGCCGCGGCCGGCGTCCTGAGGACGCTTCATCAGACCGAAGGTGCCGTCGCCGATGGCGTTCAGCAGGCCGTCGTCGACGATCTTCTCCAGCAGTTCGACCGACTCCCCGAGCACCTGCCGGGCACGGGTAGCGATGAAGCCGTCCGGTGCCGGGTGAAAGTCCTCGTGAAGGTTGCCTGCGGCCCCTAGTACGTAGCGGACGTTCTGCAGCGCGAGGTCGCGGTCGGAGATCCACGGCGTGACGACTGCCTCGGTCATCATGCCGACCAGCAGGATGCCCTGGCCCGTCATCGCCCCGACCAGGTTGAAGAAGCCGTCGAGCAAGTAGCCGCGGAACACATCCCCGGTCATGTGCCGGGTCGGTGGCATCCACTTCAGCGGCGCATCCGGGAACAGTTGCCGCGCCAGCATCGCGTGCGCAAGCTCGAGCCGGAAAGAATCCGGGATCTCCGGCGTGATCTCGAAGGCGTGCCCGAGGCCGAGCTGCCAGTCCTCCAGCCCCGCCTCCTTGGCGAAGTACTCGTTCAGCAACTGCGAGACCGTCACCGTGTGCGCGGCCTCGACGGCGTCAGCGGTGGTGAGGTAGTTGTCCTCGCCGGTGTTGATGATGATCCCGGCGCGCGCGTGGATCTGCCGGCTGAACCGCTGGTCCACGAAGGTCCGGATCGGGTTGATGTCGCGGAAGAGGATCCCGTACATCGAATCGTTCAGCATCATGTCGAGCCGCTCGAGCCCGGCCAGCGTCGCGATCTCCGGCATGCACAGGCCCGACGCGTAGTTGGTCAGCCGGACATACCGCCCGAGTTCCTTCGACGACTCGTCCAGGGCCGCCCGCATCAGGCGGAAGTTCTCCTGCGTGGCATACGTCCCCGCGAATCCCTCACGAGTCGCGCCCTCGGGCACGTAGTCCAGCAGCGACTGCCCGGTCGACCGGATCACGGCGATGATGTCGGCACCTTCGCGAGCGGCCGCCTGGGCCTGCGGGATGTCCTCGTAGATGTCGCCGGTGGCAACGATCAGGTAGATCCACGGCCGTTGCTCGGGATCACCGTGCCGCTTGATCAACCGATCCCGTTCCCGCCGCCGCCCGTCCACCCGCTTGAGCCCGGCCGCCGCAGCCCTCCGAGCCGCCGCCCGAGCCCGTACTGCGTCGCGCCCCTCCGGCAGGCGGAACCTCACCGATCCCGACGCCGCCTTCTGCGCCAGCACGGACAGGTCCTCCGCCTCGCCCCTGACGAGCGCGTCCCACACGGGCAGAGCGAGGCCGTGCTCCAGGCCGATATCGGCGCGCACCGTGTCCGCCAGCCGATTGACCCACGGGATGCCCTCGGAATCGGCACCCGCGAGCCCGGCCAGGCGCAGTACGGCGCGTTCGACGGAAACCGTCGTGTGTTGCTTGGCGATGTTCACGATCGGCCGGCCGGCCTTGCGCGCGAGGCTGCGGGCCTTACGCACGGTGACCGGATCGAGGTCGAGCTTCTTCACTGCGCGGGTCATCGAGTCCATCCCTCTAGGTCTGCAGCGTCGTACGCGAGGCGGCCGCCGACTACGGTCCGCAAGCAAGTCGGGACAGGCGCTTGGTGGCTCAGGTCGGGCAGCACCGGAACGCCCGCGCGCGGATCGGTCGACCAGGCCGCGACCCGCTGGTCGGGCGTCTGCACGACCAGGTCGGCGTCGCTCTGCCAGACCGCGTACGTCGCTGCCGTCCCGGGCGCGAGTACTCCGGCGTCGTCGATCCCGGCCGCTCGCCAGCCACCGCGCGTGTGCGCCGCGAAGGCAGCCCGCACGGTGATCCGCTGCGACGGCTCGTGGTGGAAGGCGGCCGCGCGGACGGCTTCCCAACCACCGAGCTCGGTGACCGGCGAGTCGGAGCCGAAGGCGAGCACGACCCCCGCCCGAGCGAGCGACCCAAACGGGTTCATGCCGTGCCAGCGGTCCCCCACCCGCTCGGCGTACATGCCGTCCGGGCCGCCCCAGAGAGCGTCGAACGTCGGCTGGACGCTCCCGACGACCCCGCACCGGGCCAACGTCGCGATCGCCTCGTCGTCGACCATCTCGACGTGTTCGAGGCGGTGCCGTGCCGCGACGAGGGCCTGGACTCCGACCTTCTCGGCGGCGAGCTCGAAGCCGCGGGCGACGTTGTCGAGTGCCGCGTCGCCGATGCAGTGGAATCCCGCCTGCACGTTGTGTTCGGTGCACGCGATCACGTGCTCTGCGATCTCGTCGGCCGTGAGGTAGGCGTGACCGCGGTGATCCGGCCGGTCGGCGTACGGGGATCTCAGGGCGGCGGTGCGCGAGCCGAGGGCGCCATCGGCGTTGAGGTCGCCGGCCAGGCCTGCGAGTCCGTACTTGGTGACGTTGTCGAAGACGCCGCGCTCACCCCAGTAGAAGGTCGCGGCGAGGCCTGCCTCCTCGGCGGCCTGACGGACGAGCGGGAGCTCCCAAAGTGGGCCGATGTGCGGCGCGGCCATCTCGTGGAAGGCGCCGATGCCGCGCTGTGCCATGGCCTTCACCGCTGCGCGTGCGTCCGCCAGGCGCTGCTCCGGACCAACCAGCTCGCTCAACGCGTCCCGTACTGCGTGGTGGGCGTCCCGCTCGACCCGACCACTCTCGTCAAAGCCATCGTGACCTTGTACGGCGGCGGCCAGGGCGGTGGAAATGACGCCGGAGTGACCGTCGACCCGGGATAGATAGACGCGACGGCCTTCGGCGGCTCGATCCAGTTCTGCGCTAGTCGGCGGCCTGCCCTCGGGCCACTTGGTCTCGTCCCACCCGGAGCCGTCGATGACCGCATCCGGTCCGAGCGTGCTGGCGAAGGCCGCGAGGCGGTCGAGGCATTCGGTCAGGCTCGCAGTGCCGGCCAGGTCGAGGCCGGTCAGGAGTGCGCCGGTCTGCGCTGTGTGCACGTGGGCATCGACGAACGCCGGCGTGACGAGCTTGCCCCGCAGGTCGATCACCTCGTCCGCGCCGTTCGCGTACGACGCCGCGCTGGTGTCGTCGCCGAGCCAGGTGACCACGCCGTCGTCGAAGGCGATCGCGGTCGCGTGGGGATCGGCGGGTGAGTAGACAGAACCGTTCGTCAGAAGTGTGCGCACAGGCTAATCCTGCCCCTCAGCCTTCAGCCTGCCCTCGAAGAGCTCCCGGACACCCTGCTCCGACCGCAGCAGCTCGGTCGCGTAGTCGGCGTGACCGGGCACATAGCCGTTGCCCACCAGCATCGTCACGTCCGCGGCCAGGCCCTCTGCACCCAGCGCTGCCGCAGAGAACGACGTGGCCATCGAGAAGAAAATCACCGTGCCGCCGGCGGCGGTTGACAGTACTGCGCCGTGCTCGCACCCGGGCACATCTACGCAGACCACGGTGATGTCGGCCGGTCCCCCGGCCTGCTCGACAGCAGCCGCGAGTGCCACCGGATCGCGAGCATCGGCGAGGGCCACGACCTCAGCCAGTCCAGCGCTTTCGAGCCGATCCTTCTCGGCCTGAACCGGCACGATGCCGATGGTCCTCGCAGCACCGGCCCGACGGGCAGCGGCCAGGGACAGCGAGCCGGACTTACCTGCGCCGCCAATTACTGACACGACAGGCTTTATGCCTTTGTCGACATACTGGGCGACCACTCGGGCGGTCAGAGCAGGCGCACCACAGACGTCCATGACGGCCAGCGACAGCTCGGGCGCCAGGTCGTCCGGGAGCTTGGCGACGATCGACCGCGCGAACAGAATCGCGTGCCCCGCGGCCGGAACCTGCTCGCTCCGCCCATCCCACTTCCGCAGTTCGTCCGTGATCCTCAGTGGCGTCAGCGTTAGCGACACGAGCGTCGCGACGCGATCACCCTTCTGTACGCCGAGCGGCGAGTCCGGCCCGACCTCGTCGACCACGCCGACGAGCATCCCACCCGAGCCCGTCACCGGGTTCTGCATCTTGCCCCGTTCGGCCAGGATTCCCAGCACCGACCGCTTCACCGCTTCGCCATCCCCGCCGTGGGCTTCGGCCAGTTGGCGGAAGGAGGCCGCGTCGAGGTTGAGCCGCTCGACCGAGATCCGGACCTCGTCGGGCCACAGCTCAGGGCTCGCGTCGAGACGCCGGGCGGCCTGCGGCAACACGCCGGCGGGCTCGAGCACGCGGTGGAGTCCGACGGGTGAGCCAGCACTGCGTGGCGCTGATCCGGGGCTGCTCGGCACGGGGCCTCCTACGGTCGCGGCTCGGGGGTGAGCCGGGCAATATACTAGTAAATGACGATTTGAGAGGAAATCTTGCGGCATACTGTTGCATCTGAGGGAAGTTCTATCGCTATCCTCACATGAGACCACCACCCGTGGAGCCCCTGGAGGACTCGCGTGACCGATTTGATCAGCCCGGAGCTGACCGCCGAAGCATTGGCAGGCCAGCCGTACGCGTATCACCGGGCCGAGCTCGTCGAACCCGACTGGACCCGGCTGCCTGGGTGGAAGGACGTCACCGCCGAGGAGTGGCGGTCAGTGCAATGGCAGCGCTCGCACTGCGTGAAGAACGTCAAGCAGTTGCGCGACGTGATGGGAGCCCTGCTCGAGGACCGCGTCTACGCCGACCTCGAGCGCGACCAGGCCGAGCGCGCGACCATGTCGATGCTCCTGCCGCCGCAGATGCTGAACACGATCGTGCCGAACGCCGACTACGCAGGGACTTTCTCAGAGGCCTTCTACGCCGACCCGGTCCGGCGCTACATGCTGCCGATGTTCACCGACCGCCGCAGCGACTGGCCGTCCCATCCGCACGCGACCCGGGACTCCCTGCACGAGCACGAGATGTGGGCCACGGAGGGGCTGACCCACCGATACCCGACCAAGGTTCTGGCCGAGATCCTGCCGACCTGCCCGCAGTACTGCGGTCACTGCACCCGGATGGACCTGGTCGGCAACTCCACGCCGGTGATCGACAAGCTGAAGTTCACGATCAAGCCGCAGCAGCGTCTGGACGACATGCTCGACTACCTCCGCCGTACGCCGGGCGTCCGCGACGTGGTGGTCTCCGGCGGTGACGTGGCCAACATGCCTTGGCCGCGGTTGGAGACCTTCCTCACCAGCCTGCTGGAGATCGAGAACATCCGCGACATCCGGCTGGCCACGAAGGCCCTGATGGGGATGCCGCAGCACTGGCTGTCGGACGACGTACGAGCTGGTGTGGAGCGGGTCGCTTCGATTGCCCGTCGGCGCGGCGTGATGGTTGCCATGCACACCCACGTGAACGCTGCGCAGTCGGTGACCCCGCTGGTGGCCGAGGCGACGAAGGCGATGTTCGAGGCCGGCCTGCGGGACGTGCGCAACCAGGGCGTCCTGATGCGCGGCGTGAACGACTCGGTCCCGCAACTACTCGACCTGTGCTTCGCGCTGCTCGACGGAGCCACCATCACGCCGTACTACTTCTACATGTGCGACATGATCCCGTTCTCCGAGCATTGGCGGGTCTCGGTTCGCGAGGCTCAGCAGCTGCAGCACGGGATTCTCGGCTACCTGCCCGGCTTCGCCACCCCCCGCATCGTTTGCGACGTGCCGTACGTCGGGAAGCGCTGGGTCCACCAGCTGTCCGACTACGACGAGGTGCGCGGCATCTCGTACTGGAAGAAGAACTACCGGACCGGAATCGAGCAGCAGGACCCGGAGGCGCTCAACCGGACCTACGAGTACTACGACCCGATCGACACGTTGCCGGCCGACGGCCAGGGCTGGTGGAAGCAGCATGCGGGCGACTCGATCGCCAAGGCCGCCGCCCAAGCAGCCGCCTCCCGCGACGCGGCTGAGTCCCAGAAACTCCTGCAGATCAGCTGACACCAGGTCTCCCGCTAGTGTCATTGCACAGGGGTCAGGGCACTAGCGGGGATGCGCTGGGGTGTTCAGCCGTCCGGCCTCGATGAAGCGCTGGGTTCGGTCGGCCTGTCCAGCAAGACGTTGCGGAGCAAGGGCGGCGACTCCGGTGTCGTTGCGATGGCCAGCACGCGCTGGATGAAGACGTCGTCGATTCCCACCGTGGGAAAGGCGAACAGCGCCAAGCGGAGGAGGACGCTAGCGTCGTGGTGGCAGCACGTGCTGCCGAGGGATCCAGGGGGCTGCGATGGGCTGGTACAGCGTCAGGTGTGTCTTCCAGCATCTGGAGGGCCGGGCCGACGACTCACCGTATGAGGAGCGGATCCTGCTCTGGGAGGCGCCGAGCTTCGACGCCGCCATCGAGCTCGCCGAGGAGGAGGCGGCCGAGTATGCCGCGGACATCGACGCCGTCTACCTCGGCCTCGCGCAGTCCTTCTTCCTGGGCGCTGACATGACGGCTGTCGGCTCCGGAACAGAGGTCTACTCATTGATCCGAGGCAGCGACCTCGCTCCCGACGCTTACCTCGACGCCTTCTTCGACACGGGTGCCGAGTACCAGCGCGAGGTCGGCCAGACCTGAGCCCAAGCCTGTCCGCATGGCCGGCTGGTCTAAGCCACGGGTGATTTGTCTTGGCCGACGTGCTCGAATCGGCGCCGCAGGTGACAGGTCCTACCCGGATCGTGGGGTCAGAACGCCGGGGGACGCCGTTCGTACGGGGTGCTGAGGACGATCGTGGTCGTGGTGGAGACGTTGGCGCGGGCGCGGATCACGGCCAGCAGGTTCTCCAGCGCAGCCGGCGTCGCGACCCGCACGATGAGGACGTAGCTGGAGTCACCGGCCACCGAGTAGCAGGACTCGATCTCGCGAACCTCGCGGAGCCGCTCCGGCGAGTCGTCCGGCTGGGACGGGTCGATCGGACGGATCGAGATCAGCGCAGTCAGCGGCAGATCCAGCGCCGCGTGGTCGATAGTTGCCGCGTAACCCTGAATGATCCCGCGCTGCTCCAACCGCTTCACCCGCTGGTGCACCGCCGAGGTCGACAGCCCGGTCGCCTTCCCCAGGTCGGTAAAACTCATCCGCCCATCAGACGCCAGCAACGCGACGATCTTGCGGTCCAGTTCCTCCATTCCGCAGACCCTACTGCCACAACACGCCCCGCGACAGCATCCTGCACCGCCCCTGAGACGGCCCCCGAAGCTGCCGCGAGCTCCCCGGTCTCCGGGGTCTGCGCCGGGGGTTACCCACCGAGATCGTGGGTTGGCCCCCGATATTCCGATGGGTCAACCCACAAGCTCGGTGGGTAACCCCTGATGTGGAGCCGGACAACGCGGACCGCCAGCACTCGCCAAGCCCGGTCCTAGCTCCAGGTCCAGCCGGGCTTGAGCGTGTGCAGGCTCGGCAACCGGAGCATGGTGAGTGCCGGCGGTCCGCCGGCACCGGCAACTCGCCGCGGATCCGCGATCGCGAGCGGCGACGGTCGAGCCGCAGGCAGTGCGGCGGACCGCCAACACTCACTAACCCCGGCCCGAACTCCTCGGCTAGCCGGACTTGAGCGTGTGCCGGCTCGCCAACCCGAGCATGGTGAGTGCCGGCGGTCCGCCGCGACCGGCAACTCGCCGCCGATCCGCGATCGCGAGCGGCGACGGTCGAGCCGCAGGCAGTGCGGCGGACCGCCAACACTCACTAACCCCGGCCCGAACTCCTCGCCTAGCCGGACTTGAGCGTGTGCCGGCTCGCCAACCCGAGCATGGTGAGTGCCGGCGGTCCGCCGCAGCTCGCCGCGGATCCGCGATCGCGAGCGGCGACGGAGGAGCCGCGCCCGGGTGGGTCGGGGCGAGGCCGCGGGACGCGCCCGGGTGGGTCGGGGCGGGGCCGCGGGTCGGGGGCGTACCACTCCTGCTCTGTCGGTGACCTGTGAAAGCATCGGCTCATGGCTGAGACTCCGCAGCGGCTGATGCTGCTGGATACCGCGTCGCTGTACTTCCGTGCGTTCTTCGGCGTGCCTGACACGATGAAGGCGGCCGACGGTACGCCGACCAACGCGATCCGCGGGCTGCTCGACTTCATCGCGCGGCTGGCGGAGAACCACCGGCCGACGCACCTGGTCGCCTGCTGGGACGACAACTGGCGGCCGTCCTGGCGGGTTGCGCTGATCCCGTCGTACAAGGCGCAGCGGGTCGAGTTCGTCACCGCCGCCGGCGACCAGGTCGAGGATGTGCCGGATCGGCTTGAGGTCCAGGTGCCGTACATCCGGGCGACCCTGGAGGCGCTCGGCATCGCGATCGTGGGGGCGGCTGATCACGAAGCGGACGACGTGATCGGCACGCTGACGCATCGCGCCGCGATGCCGGTCGACGTCGTCACCGGGGATCGCGATCTGTTCCAGCTGATCGACGACTCGCGCGGTATCCGGATCATCTACACGGCCGCGAAGGGCGTCGGGCGGGCGGACGTGCTCGACGAGAAGGCGCTGCTCGCCAAGTACGAGATCCCAGCCAGCCGGTACGCCGACTTCGCCACGCTGCGCGGGGATGCGTCGGACGGGCTGCCCGGGGTGAAGGGCATCGGCGAGAAGACCGCGGCCTCGCTGATCCTCGCGTACGGCGACCTCGACGCGATCAGGAAGGCGGCGGCCGATCCGGGTACGCCGATGTCGGCGTCGGTGAAGCGGAAGATCCTCGACGCGAGCGACTACCTCGATGTGGCGCCGAAGGTGGTCGCGGTGGCCACGGATGCGCCGGTCGGGTCGTTCGACGCGACACTGCCGACCGAGGTGAAGGACCCGGAGCGGTGGCTCGACCTCGTCGAACTACTCGAGCTGGGCGGTAGCGCGCAGCGGGTGATGACCGCGCTGAACCTGGGGCCCAAGACATGAGCGACGAAGGCGGGAGCGAACAGAACATGAGCGACCACGGCAAAGGCAACCAGGACGCAGGCGACCAAGGCACGGGCGACCAGGGCACCGGCGACCAGGGCAAGAGCGACGACGAGAAGCTGACAGAGATCGCGCACTTCGTGTTCGATCTTGCCCGCAACGGCGATGCCGAGCGACTGGCCGCCTACCTGGACGGCGGCACACCGGTCGACATGACCGATGCCGCAGGCAACACTTTGGTGATGCTTGCCGCATACAACGGTCAGCCGAGCACCGTGCAACTGCTGGCCGATCGCGGCGCCGATGTGAACCGGCTGAACGACCGGGGTCAGTCGCCGATCGCCGGCGCGGTGTTCAAAGCTGAGCCGGAGATCGTCCGGATCCTGCTCTCCGCCGGGGCCGACCCGCGCGCCGGTGCGCCGAACGCGATCGACACCGCGCGGATGTTCCAGCAAACCGAACTGATCACCCTCCTGGAGGGGAACGCGTGACGACGACTCTGGAACTGGCGCAGCGCTATGCGGCCGAGATCATCTCGCTCCGGAGAGCGCTCCACCAGGTTCCCGAGTACGATCTCGACCTCCCCAAGACCCAGGCGCTGATCCTCGAGGCCCTCGAAGACCTGGACCTCGAGATCACGCTGGGCAAAGAACTCTCCTCGATCACCGCCGTACTGCGGGGCCGTGGTGGCCCTGGTCCGGTCGTGTTACTGCGCGGCGACATGGACGCGCTACCTGTGACCGAGCGGGTCGACGTACCGTTCAAGTCGACCCATCCGGGGCTGATGCATGCCTGCGGCCACGACCTGCACGTCGCGGGACTCGTCGGCGCGGTGAAGATCCTCCACGAACTGCGGGACCAGCTCACCGGCGACGTGGTGTTCATGTTCCAGCCGGGTGAGGAGACCACCGGTGGGGCGCCGATCATGATCCACGAAGGCCTCCTGGAGGTCGCCGGGCGCCGCGTCGACTCGGCGTACTGCCTGCACGTTCAGTCCGCGGGTGATCCGCTGGGGATGTGGAACAGCAAGCCAGGTCCGGTGATGGCGGCGGCGGATCAGCTCAGCGTCCGGGTGGTCGGTGCCGGCGCGCACGGCTCAGAGCCGTTCCATGGCAAGGATCCGATCCCGGTCGCGTGCGAGATGGTGATCGCGCTGCAGACGATGGTGACGCGGCAGTTCGACGTGTTCGACCCGGTGGTGCTGACGGTGGGACGGATCGCCGGCGGCACCAAGGAGAACATCATTCCCGACGACGCGTTCTTCGACGCGACCGTGCGGACGTTCTCCCCCGAGACCGGCGCCAAGGTGCGGGAGGCGAGCGTCCGGCTGGTCGAGAACCTCGCGGCCGCCCATGGGCTCACCGCGGAGGTGGATTACCGGGTCGGCTATCCCGTGACGGTCAACGACGAGGCCGAGTTCGTCTTCGCCCGGCAGGCCATCGTCGACCTGTTCGGCGCCGAGCGGTTCCGCGAACGCGCGCACGCCGAGTGCGGCGCCGAGGACATGTCGTTCGTGCTCAACGAAGTCCCCGGCGCCTACGTCAACCTCAGCGCCTGTGGTGCCGACGACTGGCACCACGCCGCGGACAACCACTCCCCGCTCGCCGACTTCGACGACTCGGTCCTCGCCGACGGAGCCGCGCTCCTCGCCGAACTAGCAGTACGCCGCCTCTCCCGCGGCATCAGCTGACTCCGTCGTCCCGGCGGTATGCCGCCTTGCGCGTGCCGCTGGCGCTCCGCCCGGACCTGGTGTCACCACAGAAGTAGCCCGCGGCTTGGCGTACGCAGTACGGGGAAAGCAGAGGGGTGCCACCGGAGATGGGTGGCACCCCTCTGCCCGTGCGTCACGCCGGAGCGGTAACGCCTTCCTCCTCGTCGACGCCCGTCAGAGCGCCACTGAACTGGGCGTTGTAGAGGCGTGCGTAGGCGCCGTCCACGGCCAGCAGTTCGTTGTGCGTGCCCTGTTCGACGATCGAACCGTTCTCCATCACGAGGATCAGGTCCGCGTCGCGGATCGTGGACAGCCGGTGGGCGATCACGAAACTCGTTCGGTCGGACCGGAGCGCGGCCATCGCCCGCTGCACGAGCACCTCCGTGCGGGTGTCGACCGAGCTGGTCGCCTCGTCCAGGATCAGCAACTGCGGATCGGCCAGGAATGCCCGGGCGATGGTGAGCAGCTGCTTCTCACCTGCACTGACGTTGTTGCCCTCCTCGTCGATCACCGTGTCGTAGCCGTTCGGCAGGCTGTGCACGAAGCGATCCACGTACGTCGCCTTGGCCGCCTCGAGCATGTCCTCCTCGGTGGCGTCGAGGTTTCCGTACCGGATGTTGTCCCGGATGGTTCCACCGAACAGCCAGGTGTCCTGCAGCACCATGCCGATCCGCGACCGCAGATCGTGCCGGCTCAGCTCGGTGATGTCGACGCCGTCCAGCGTGATCCGGCCGCCGTTCAGCTCGTAGAACCGCATGATCAGGTTGACCAGGGTCGTCTTGCCGGCCCCGGTCGGTCCCACGATCGCGACCGTCTGCCCTGGTTCGGCAACCAGGCTCAGGTCCGTGATCAGCGGCTTGCCGGGGTCGTACGAGAACGAAACGTGCTCGAACTCCACCCGCCCGTGCGAATCCACCACCTTCGCCGGCCTGGCATCGTCCGGTACCTGCTCGGTGGCGTCCAGTACTTCGAACACTCGCTCGGCCGAGGCGACCCCGGACTGCAGCAGGTTCGCCATCGACGCCACCTGGGTCAGCGGCTGGGTGAACTGCCGCGAGTACTGGATGAAGGCCTGCACGTCACCCAGCGACATCGTGCCGGAGGCCACCCGCAGGCCGCCGATCACCGCGATCACCACATAGTTGAGGTTCCCGATGAACATCATCGACGGCATGATCAGACCGGAGATGAACTGCGCGCCGAACGAGGCCTGGTAGAGCTCCTCGTTCTTCTGCGCGAAGCTCTCCTCGATCTCCTTCTGCCGGCCGAACACCTTGACCAGCTCGTGCCCGGTGAAGGCCTCCTCGATCTGGCCGTTCAGCGCGCCGGTGTGCCGCCACTGAGCGACGAACCGGGCCTGCGAACGCTTCGCGATCGCCGCGGTCAGCACCATCGAGATCGGGATGGTGACCAGTGCGATCAAGGCGAGCAACGGTGACACCACGAACATCATGGTGACGACACCGACCACCGTCAGCAGCGAGGTGAGCAGCTGGCTCAGCGTCTGCTGCAGGCTGGTGGAGATGTTGTCGATGTCGTTGGTGACCCGGCTCAGCAGCTCACCGCGCGGCGCGCCGTCGAAGTAGCTCAACGGCAGCCGGTTCAGCTTGTCCTCGACCTCGGACCGCAGCTCGTAGACCGTCCGCTGCACCACACCGTTCAGGATGTAGCCCTGCATCCAGGAGAGCAGGAACGCGCCCAGGTAGAGCCCCAGCACCAGCATCAGAACGTTGCGCAGGGCATCGAAGTCGATGCCGACGCCCGGGATCAGGTCGATCCCCTGCAGCAGGTCCGCGAGCCGGCCGTTGCCGGCGGCCCGGGTCTGCTCGATCACCTGCTCCTTGCTCACCCCGGACGGCAGTGTCTTGCCGATCGCGCCGGCGAAGATGATGTCGGTGGCCCGGCCGAGGATCTTCGGACCGAGCACGGACAGCCCGACGCTCGCGATCGCGAGCAGGATCACCCCGCCGACGTGCACCCGGTGCGGGCGCAGCCGCCTCAGCAGCCGCTTCGCCGACGGGCCGAAGTTCATCGACTTGTCCCCCGGGATGCCGCCCGGCGGACCGAACGCACGTCCGGTGGTCGGGCGCTCGGTGGACTTGATGGTGGCCGGCTGGCCCTCCGCCCCGGCCTCCTCGATCGGCGTCCGGTCGATCGGCGTCCGGTCGACCGGCCTGCCGTCGACCGGCCTGCTCTGGACCGGTTTCTGGTCGCTCATGCCGCCTCCTCCGCGGACCGCTGGGACTCGACGATCTCGACGTACGTCGGGCAACTCCGCAGCAGCTCGTCATGGCTGCCGTTGCCGACGATGGCACCGTCCTCGATCACGATGATCTGGTCCGCGTCGATGATGGTGGACACCCGCTGGGCGACGATCACCACGCAGGCGTCGGCCGTGACCGGCTTCAGCGCCGCCCGCAGCCTGGCATCGGTGGACAGGTCGAGCGCCGAGAACGAGTCGTCGAACAGGTAGATCTCGGGCTTGCGAACCAGCGCCCGGGCAATCGCGAGCCGCTGCCGCTGACCGCCGGAGACATTCGTGCCGCCCTGCGCGATCGGCGAGTTCAGCCCCGCGGGCATCGCCTCGACGAAGTCGCGGCCCTGCGCGATCCGCAGCGCCTCCCACAGCTCATCGTCGGTCGCATCCGGATTGCCGTAGCGAAGGTTGCTCGCCACGGTCCCGGAGAACAGGTACGGCCGCTGCGGAACCAGGCCGATCCGCTTCCAGAGCGCCTCCGGCTCCATCTCCCGGACGTCGACACCGTCCACGGCGACCTTCCCACCCGTGGTGTCGAACAGCCGCGGGACCAGCGACAGCAGGGTGGTCTTGCCCGCGCCCGTGCTACCGATGATCGCGGTGGTCTTGCCAGGGGACGCGGTGAAGGTGATGTCCCGCAGTACCGGCTCGGCCGCCCCGGGGTACTGGAACTCGGCGTGGTCGAAGACGAGCTCGCCCCGGCCGACGAACTCCCTGATCGGGGTGACCGGCGGACGGACCGAGGACTCGGTGTCGAGTACCTCGCTGATCCGGTCCGCGCAGACCGAGGCCCGCGGCACCATGATCATCACGAAAGTCGCCATCATCACCGAGAACAGGATCTGGATCAGGTAGCTGATGAACGCGGTCAGCGCGCCGACCTGCATCGCGCCGTCCTGCACTCGGGAGGCGCCGAACCAGAGCACGGCGACACTGGACGCGTTCAGGATCAGCATGACGACCGGGAACACCAGCGCCATCAGCCGACCGGCCCGTACCGCGGTGCCGGTGAGGTTCTCGTTGGACTCCGCGAACCGCTCCACTTCATGCGGTTCGCGGACGAACGCACGAACCACCCGGATGCCGGTGATCTGCTCGCGCAGTACCCGGTTCACCGAGTCGACGTTGACCTGCATCTTGCGGAACTGCGGCACCATCTGCCTGGCGATCAGGCCGATGGAAACCGCCAGCAACGGTACGGCGACCGCGACCAGCCAGGACAGGCCGACATCCTCGCGGACCGCCATGATGATGCCGCCGACCATCGTGATCGGGGCGGCCACCAGCATCGTGCAGGTGGTGACCACCAGCATCTGCACCTGGGTGACGTCGTTCGTGCTGCGCGAGATCAGCGTCGGCGCGCCGAACTTGCCGACCTCACGGGCGGAGAACTCGCCGACCCGGTGGAACACCGCGGCCCGGACGTCGCGCCCGAACAACGCCGCCGTCTTGGCCCCGAAGTACACGGCCGCGATCGTGCACACGATCTGTACGAGGCTGATGCCGAGCATCCACCCCCCGGTCCCCATGATGTAGCCGGTGTCGCCCTTGGCCACACCGTTGTCGATGATGTCGGCGTTCAGGCTGGGCAGGTAGAGAGAGGCGATCGTCCCGATCAGTTGCAGGACGACCACCATGGACAGGTTGCCGGCGTACGGACGCAGGTGCGTACGCAACAGGCGAAGAAGCATCAGAGATCCCCAGTTTTCTTCATGCGGACACCGTCGAGGGCGAAGTCGACGATCTCCTCGGCGGTCAACGGCTGACCGTCCGAAATCATTGGGTGGGTCGCGGAGAAAGTGACCAAGCGGAGCAGCCGGGCTGCTTCGGTGGGCGGATAACGCAGGTCCTCCGCATCGGGGGCGAGGACGGCGACGAAGGCGCGGTTGGCCAGGTCGGCGTTGGATTTGCGGCGGGCCTCCTCGGCGAGCGACCGCGCCAGCTCCGGCGGCCGCTGCATCCGCAGCGCCAGCAGCAGTCCGAAGACGTCCCGCAACCTGGCCTGCATGATCTCCACGGCCTGGATGGCACGCTCCCGCAACGGGAGTCCCCGATCGACCATGTCGAGCTCGCGGACCAACGGGACCGGATCGAACGCGGTCACCACGGCCGCTTCGATCAGCGCGTCCTTGCTGCCGAAGGCCCGGAAGATCGTGCCCTCAGCGACGCCGGCCGCCTCGGCGATCTGCCGGGTGCTCACGTCCTGGCCGAACTCCCGGAGCAACGGCAGGGTCGCCTCGACCAGGGCGGCGCGGCGCTCGTCGGGCGGTAGTGGGGTTGCACGTGGGCTCACCCGATCGAGAGTAACTGAGTGAGTACTCACTCACAAATGAATTCAGCGCGAGCGCAGCAGCGCCGCGATTCCGTCGAGCAGGCGGGCCAGGCCGAACTCGAAACTGTGCTCCGAGTCGTACGGCGCGCCGAACTCGTGCCCGAAGGTGGTCCCGACCCGCGAAGCGAGCGGGAACTTCTTCGTGTCGCCGATCTTGTCGAGCAGCGGTTCGTGGGCGAGCCACCATTCTTTGTCCGTGATACCAGAGCGCAGGATCACCTGCCGGGCTTCCACCGCACTCCGCACCGCGGCCTGCACGAATCCGTTCACGAGGGCGACCGCGGCGTCCATCTCCACGTCAGTGAGGCCGATACCCTCGACCGCGGACAGCTCCCACTCGTACTTGGCCATCACGTGCGGTCCTAGCGGTGGCCGGCTCACACCGACCTGGAGCAGCCAGGGGTGATCGAGGTAGAGGCGTCGATTCTCCCTGGCGACCTCGTCGAGTCTGGTCCGCCAGTCCCCTCGCACCTCTCGGCGCGGCAGCTCGCCGTACACGGTGTCGAGCATGACGTCGATCAGCTCGCCCTTGCCGGGGAAATAGCGGTACAGCGTCATCGCGCCGACGCCGAGCTCGTCGGCGACCCGACGGATCGACATCGCGGACAGCCCTTCCGCGTCGGCGATCCTGACAGCGGCCTCGACGATCTGCCCCACGGTCAGCGCAGGCTTCGGCCCCCGGGTGGGCGTGGGCTGCAGTCCCCAGAGCAGCTCCAGGCTCTTCCTTGGGTCGCCACTGCCGCTGTACTCCTGGTTCATGTGCGCGATTCTCCCGGACTGGCTACACTCCTCGAGCTACCCCGTACAGCGTACTCAGTAAGCTTGACCCTTGACCTACAGCAAAGTTGAGGTTCTACGTTCGACGGAAACTGTCGGTGCCCTGCGGGACCATCGGCACACCAATCTCGCAGACGAGTGGCCGGAGTAGCGCCGTGAGCATGGAAATGACCGCGTGGACGTCGATGTACCACGCGATGCAACGACCGGACGAGAAGCGACCCTTCTCCCGCGCGACGCTGAAACGGATCCTGGCGTTCGCGCGCCCACATCGGCGGAAGCTGACGCTGTTCCTGATCCTGAGCATCGGCGCGGCGGTGCTGGCCGTTGCCACGCCGGTGCTCGCCGGCCGCGTCGTGGATGCGATCGTCGGCCACAAGGACTTCAGCACCGTACTGCGCCTCGCGATCCTGATCGCGGTGATCGCCATCGGCGAAGCGGGAATCGGCTTGCTCACCCGCTGGTTGTCGGCCAGCATCGGCGAGGGCCTGATCCTGGATCTGCGCACGGCCGTGTTCGACCACATCCAGCGGATGCCGATCGCGTTCTTCACCCGGACCCGGACGGGAGCGCTGGTGTCCCGGCTGAACAACGACGTGATCGGTGCGCAGCGCGCCTTCAGCGACACCTTGTCCGGCGTGGTCAGCAACCTGGTGATGCTGGTCCTGACCCTGGTCGTGATGCTGGGGGTTTCGTGGCAGATCACCCTGCTCGCACTCGTCATCCTGCCGATCTTCGTCATCCCGGCCCGGCGGATCGGCAACCGGCTGGCCGCGCTGGGCCTGGAGGCGGCGAACTACAACGCCACCATGAGCACGCAGATGACGGAGCGGTTCTCCGCACCGGGCGCGACGCTGGTGAAGCTGTTCGGCCGCCCGTCGCGTGAGTCGCTCGAGTTCGCGGTCCGGGCTCGGCGTGTCCGGGATATCGGCGTACGGACGGCGATGGTGCAGTGGGTGTTCGTCACCTCCCTCACCCTCGTGTCTGCGCTCGCGCTGGCCGTCGTCTACGGCCTCGGTGGCTTCTACGCGCTGCGAGGTGAGCTCGACGCGGGTTCCGTCGTCGCGATGGCTTTGCTGCTGACCCGCCTCTACTCCCCCTTGACCGCGCTCGCGAGCGCTCGGCTCGAGGTGATGACCGCGCTGGTCAGCTTCGAGCGGGTCTTCGAGGTTCTCGACCTCGAACCGCTGATCAAGGACAAGCCGGATGCGGGTACGGTGCCCGCCGGTCCGGTCGCGGTCGAGTTCACGGACGTGAGCTTCGCGTATCCGTCGGCCGACAAGGTGTCGCTGGCGTCTTTGGAAGAGGTCGCCAAGCTCGACAGCCGCGGCGGGGTGCAGGTGCTGCACGACATCTCGTTCCGGGCGGAACCGGGGCAGATGGTCGCGCTGGTCGGTTCGTCCGGCGCCGGCAAGTCGACCATCGCGCAACTCATCCCCCGCCTGTACGACGTGGACGCGGGCGCGGTGCGGCTCGCCGGCGTGGACGTCCGGGACCTCACCGCCGAATCTTTGCGGGACACGCTCGGCATGGTCACGCAGGATGGGCACCTGTTCCACGACAGCATCCGGGAGAACCTCCTGCTGGCCGCTCCGGATGCGACCGAGGACGAGCTCTGGCATGCGCTGACCCGCGCTCGGCTGGGCGACCTGATTCGTTCGCTGCCCGATCAGCTGGAGACTGTGGTCGGTGAGCGTGGCTATCGCTTGTCCGGTGGTGAGCGGCAGCGCCTGACCATCGCTCGGTTGCTGCTCGCTCAGCCGCGAGTGGTGATCCTCGACGAGGCGACTGCGGCGCTCGACTCCACCTCGGAGGCAGCTGTCCAGGCTGCGCTCCGGGAGGCGCTCGAAGGACGGACAGCCGTAGTCATCGCGCACCGCCTGTCCACGATCCGGGCGGCAGACCAGATCCTGGTCGTCGAGGACGGTCGCATCATCGAACGCGGAACCCACACTGAACTCCTCGCCGTAGGCGGTCGCTACGAGGAGCTCCACCGCACCCAGTTCGACCAGCCCGCCGAGGAGGTCCCACTGGGCGCGCACTGACACCTGGCGGCACGGTTTAGGGCAGGGCTGGTTCGACGAGCTGGGGGTTTGGGTTGACAGGGATGTCGCAGACGGGGGCGTTGGCTGGGTTGGCGGCGGTGTTCCGGCCGGCTGATCCACCTCGCGAAGGACGGATCGCATTCTGGGATCCGGCCGGAAACGATCTCCCGCTCGGGATCGGTGAGCAGGCGTGGCTGGAGCTAGTCGTCAACGGGCCGAAGGGTGTCGGCACCCGCTCGACTCCCGTGATCGAACTGCCGGTCGCCGAGGCGGTGCCGCTGCTCGGCCGAGCACGAACATCAGGCGAGGCTCATCCCTCCGCCGCCTTCTGGGGCGCAGCGGCGTTGATCGCGTTGCAACTGGTCGCCCGCGGTCGGCTCTTGCCGGGCGTGTCCCCCGGCGGCTTCGACGCCTGGCGAGTCGGGCCACTCGACGCCGCCGATATCGACCGGGTCCTCCACCTCGCCGAGTCCATGCCACCACAGGCCCGCGCGATCCCGCTCGAGTCCGCCGGCGCGGCTCGGAAGGCCGGCGCCGCCGAGGCGCCTGGCACTGGCGACGCAGCTGGTGATGCCGAGGCGGCCGGCACTGGCGATGCCGGGGCGGCTGGTTTGCGGGTGCCTGTGGCCGAGGAGCTGGTGCGGGCGTTTCTGGATGCGGTGGCGGATGGGATGCCTCGATCGCCGGCTGCCGCCAAGGCGCATGGGACTCCGCTGTTCGCGGGGCAGGCGCCGCAGCAGGCTGGGCGGTTGCGGTCCTGGGCTGACGAGGTCTCGGCCGGGCTCGACACCGGCGTGCGGATCTCGTTGCGGATCGAGTTGCCGGAGTCGCTGGGGTTCCGTGCGGTCGTGCAGCTGCACAGTTTGAAGGATCCGACGCTGGTTCGGGATGCGGCCGAGGTGTGGGCAGAGGACGTCGCGGGGTTCGGACCGCGGGCGCGGATCGACGCAACTTTGGCGATCCGGCGGGCCGCCCGAGTCTGGGCGCCGTTGAACCGCCTCCTCGACTCCGTCGTACCGGATCGGATGGAGCTGGCGGACGAAGAGGTCGGCGACCTGCTGGCGGGTGGAGCGCAACGATTGTCCGCAGCGGGCGTCGACCTGCATTGGCCGCGCAGCTTGGGCCGCGCGCTGACGGCGCGCGCCGCGATCACCTCAGCTGACGGGCCTCCGTCGGACATGCCGAAGTTCTTCAGCGGCGGCGCGACCCTGGACTTCAGCTGGCAAGTTGCGCTCGGCAACGATCCGCTCACCGACGAGGAGATGGACCGGCTCGCCGAGGCGACCCGGCCGGTGGTTCGGCTGCGCGACCAATGGATGCTGGTCGATCCCGAGCTCGCCCGCAAGGCACGCGAGCGAATCCTCAAACCCGTCACCCCCATCGACGCGTTGAGCGCTGCCCTCACCGGCAGCACGGAGATCGACGGTCGGCAGATCACCGTCACTCCGACTCGCTGGCTCGATGACCTCCGGGAGAAGATCGCGGATCCGGATCGCGTCGACGGCGTGGTGGAGGCACCAGCGGCTTTGCAGGCGACCCTGCGCGACTACCAACTACGCGGCCTGCGATGGCTGGTCCGGATGACCTCGCTCGGGCTCGGCGGCTGTCTGGCCGACGACATGGGCCTCGGCAAGACCATCATGCTGATCTCGCTCCACCTGCACCGACAGGAATCCGCCGATACCCGCGGGCCGACGCTCGTGGTGTGCCCGGCCTCGCTGCTGGGGAACTGGGAGCGCGAGGTGCAGCGGTTCGCTCCGGGTACGCCGGTACGCCGATTCCACGGGTCCGGCCGATCCCTCGACGGCGCCGACGAGGGGTTCGTGCTCACGACGTACGGGACATTGCGTCGGGATGCGGCCAGGCTGGCTGCGCATCGTTGGGCGCTCCTGGTCGCCGATGAGGCCCAGCACGTCAAGAATCCGTCCTCCGGGACGGCGAAGGCGCTCCGTACGGTGCCTGCCTCGGCGCGGGTCGCGCTGACCGGAACGCCGGTGGAGAACAACCTTTCGGAGCTCTGGGCGATTCTCGACTGGACGACGCCGGGGTTGCTCGGCCGGCTCGGGACGTTCCGGAGCCGGTGGGCGACGCCGATCGAGGCCGACAAGGACGAGGCGGTCGCCGAGCGGTTGGCCAAGCTGGTCCGGCCGTTCCTGCTGCGCCGCCGCAAGGCCGATCCCGGGATCGCGCCGGAGCTACCGCCCAAGACCGAGACCGATCAGCCGGTGTCCCTGACCCGCGAGCAGGCGGTGCTCTACGAGGCGACGGTCCGCGAGTTGCTCGACGCAGTGCAGGCGAGTGACCAGATGGCCCGGCGCGGCTTGATCGTGAAGCTGCTGACGGGGTTGAAGCAGATCTGCAACCACCCGGTGCAGTACCTGAAGGAACCGGAAGGTGCCCGGCTGGCTGGGCGATCGGGCAAGCTCGAACTGCTGGATGAGTTGCTCGCCACGATCATTGCCGAAGACGGCGCGGTGCTGGTGTTCACGCAGTACGTCGCGATGGCGAGGCTGCTGGAGAGACACCTCGCCGATCGCGGCATCCCGAGCCAGTTGCTGCACGGCGGTACTCCGGTCCGGCGGCGCGAGGAGCTGGTCGAGCGGTTCCAGGCCGGCGAGGTGCCGGTGTTCCTGCTCTCGTTGAAGGCGGCGGGCACGGGACTGAACCTCACCCGGGCGGATCACGTCGTGCACTACGACCGCTGGTGGAATCCCGCGGTCGAGGATCAGGCCACGGACCGCGCGTACCGGATCGGGCAGACGCGGCCGGTCCAGGTCCACCGGTTGATTGCCGAGGGCACCATCGAGGACCGGATCGCGGCGATGCTGAGCAGCAAACGCGAACTGGCCGATGCCGTCCTGACCGCCGGAGAAGCTGCATTGACCGAGCTGTCCGATGCCGAGCTGGCCGATTTGGTCGAACTGCGAGGTGCGCGGTGAGCGGCGAGGCGGCGCGGGGCTTCCCGGCGTTCGCGGCGGCGGGGCGCCGCAGTACGACGGGGCGGTCGTGGTGGGGACGGTCGTGGGTGCAGGCGTTGGAGGACACCTCGCTCGACTCCGACCAGTTGCGGAAGGGGCGGCGGTACGCGAACTCGGGGCAGGTCGGCACGATCACCATCAGCCCGGGGCGAATCGCGGCGACAGTTCATGCCCCGGAGGACACCTATGAATCGGTGGTGCTCGTCGATCGGCTGAGCGAGGACGAGTGGCGCCGGTTCCTCGACCAGGTGGGCGCGCGAGCCGGGCACATCGCGGCGCTGCTGGACGGCGAGATGCCGCACGAGCTGGTGGACGCGGCCGCCGATGCCGGGGTGCCGTTGCTCCCTGGGATCGGTGATCTGGATCCATCGTGTACCTGCGATGGCTGGGAACTGCCCTGCCAGCACGCGGCCGCGCTCTGCTACCAGGTCGGCTGGTTGCTCGACGACGATCCGTTCGTACTGCTACTGATGCGCGGACGGTCCAGCGAGGACCTACTGGACGAGCTACAGCAACGAATGACGAGCTCGGCTGTCGAGCCGGAAGCTCAGGGCGACCCCCGACCAGGGGTCCTGGCTGCGGAGGTCTTCGGCGCTGTTGATCCTGGGGCGGCCCGTCTCGGGGTGACGGGTTCGGAATTGCCGGAGTTGCCGGAGTTGCCGGGCAAGGTTCAGGTGGAGGATCTGGCCGTCAACGAAGCGCAACCGTTGGCGGATCTTGCACCTGCGACGCTGCCGCTGCTCGCGCTCGATGCAGCACGGCGGGCGCGGGCTCAGCTCAGTGCGTTGTTGAGCAACTCGCCTGATCCGTGGGTGCTGGATGAGTGGCAGGACGCGGTTCGGCTCGCGGCCGACTATCCGTCGCTCGCTGAACGGCTCGGCGCTGCTTTCGACCGTCCTGCAGAGCTTTCCGTGGGAGTGCAGGCTTGGTCGTACGGCGGCGCGCCCGGGCTGGAGGTGCTCGAACATCTCTGGGATCCGGATCCGTCCGAGTTGGCCCGGGCACGGACCGAACTCCTCTCGGCCTGGGACGACCCCGAGTTGGAGGCGAGCTTCGCGGTCGAGGCGAACCGGCTGACGACGGCCGAACGGCAACTGCGGCTGGACCGGGTCGGGCGCTGGCATCCTTACGATCTAGAAGCCGGCGCGTGGGTCCCAGCCGGACCCGCTGATCGAGACCCGGCCGCGGCGTTCGCAGTACAGGACAACTGGTAGGCCGCTGGTAGCGGTGGAGATCGGCTGCGGGGCACTCTGCCGGCGGTTCAGGGGGCCGCCGCAGTTTGATCAGGGGTGGGAGCCGAGTCGATCACCGCACTCCCAGATTTCGTGACACTCCGTGTCCGAGGGCGCTTTCCGTATACAACTCGCCTCCGTCGCACTTCCTCGCTACCTGCCATCCAGCAGGTAGCGAGGAGCTCGGGCCGTCGTCATGTCGTCCCCCACACCGCCTCGGGCGCCGCGATCAGGCAACCAACCAAACCATGCCTGACCGAGCGGCCGGGACTGCCCGGATCTAACCCGCGCATCGCGGCTCTCGGGGTGGCGAAAGCCCACTGGGGAAGGCGCAACCAGCCCATCCTCGTCCGATTTGCGGACGATCGTTCCACTTTCCGGGACGCCAGGTCGTCGCCGATCACGGCGCCCGCAAGGGCAGCAACCCGACGATCAGCGGCCTCGAAGTCGGCACCCACACCCGACAGCCGCAGGCCCCTCCAGGCGTGCTGTCACGAAAAGGTTCAGACAAACTCGCCGAATCACTTGCGCACGTGCCTTGTATACATGAAACAGTCTGGGGAACCGCTCATTCAGGAGACCGAAAAATGCCCCGTCGAACTCCCCTGTCGCTGAACCGCTCCAGCTGGACCTCCCGCCTGCGCACCGGCAAACGCGCCCATGAAGGACGCACCGGCACGTTCCGCCTCGCCCCCCGGGGCACTGCCTCACTCGGCGCCGCGGTCGCGGTGGTCGTGCTGGCACTGGTCAGCGCGGCCTGTTCGCCGGTCGAGTCGACCGGGAATCAGGCGGGCGGCGAGCAGTCGACCGCGAACCAGGACGTCTTCGGCGATGCCGCGGATCCGGCACAGGTGAAGGCGGGCGGCACCCTCACGGTCGCGTTGTCGGCCGACCCCGACAAGCTCGACCCGACGCTCTCGCGCAGCCTGTACTCGCGGTACATCTTCCACACCATGTGCGAGAAGCTCTACGACCTCAGCTCCGACGCCAAGATCGTCCCGCAGCTCGCCACCGCGCTGCCGACCATCTCCTCGGACGGGCTGAGCCTGACGATCCCACTGCGCGAGGGCGTGAAGTTCGCCGATGGCGGGACCATGGACTCGGCCGCGGTGAAGCTCTCGATAGAGCGCGGTCTCACCCTCGCCGGCTCGGGCCGCAAGAGCGAGCTCGGACCGATCAGCTCGGTCGAGACACCTGACCCGAAGACCGTGGTGATCAAGCTGTCCAAGCCGTTCGCCCCGCTGACCGCCGCACTGGCCGACCGCGCAGGCATGGTGCTCAGCCCGGCCGCGGTGAACAAGCTCGGCGCGAACTTCTCCACCGCGCCGGTCTGCGTCGGCCCGTTCAAGTTCGCCAGCCGGGTCGCGCAGAACTCGATCAAGGTGGTCAAGGATCCCCTGTACTACGACGCCGCCAAGGTGCACCTGGATGCCATCGAGTACAGGATCATCACCGACTCCAGCATCCGCTCGGCCAACCTCCGGTCCGGCGACGCGCAGGTCGCCGACTCCCTGGCGACCCAGGACGCACCCACCCTGCAGAAGGACAGCAGCATGACCGTGCTGCAGTCGGAGTCGCTCGGCTACCAGGGCCTGATGATCAACATCGGCAACGCGAACGGCATCGACAAGCCGTCCAAGCAGCTCGACACCCCGCTCGCCAAGGACCCCCGGGTCCGGCAGGCGCTGGCGCTGTCGATCGACCGCGAGGCGCTGGTCAAGTCGATCTTCAACGGGCTGAACACGGTGGCCTGCTCGCCGGTCTCGCCGAAGAGCCAGTTCACCTCGGACGCCGCGCAGGTGTGTCCCGCGCACGACCCGGCCAAGGCGAAGGAACTCCTCAGCCAGGCAGGCGTCAGCACGCCGTACAAGGTCAACATGATCACGTCGAACAACCCGGACAGCCTCCGGCTGGCGCAGGCGCTGCAGGCGATGGTCAAGGAGGGTGGCTTCGATCTGGTGATCAAGCCGGTCGAGTACACCTCTTTGCTGGACCAGCAGGACCGTGGTGACTTCGAACTGTTGCAGCTCGGCTGGTCCGGCCGGGTCGACCCGGACGCGAACATCAACAGCTTCGTCGGCACGGGCGGCAGCCAGAATGTGGCCGGCTACAGCAATCCTGAGATGGACAAGCTGCTCAGCGACGCCCGGCAGGCTCAGGACAAGGCCCAGCGGGTCCAGCTCTACGGCCAGGTGGTGACCAAGCTGGAGCAGGACTACCCGCTGATCTACATGTACCGGCAGCGCAACCTGACCGGTGTCTCGAAGAAGGTCCTCGGCGTTCAGACCTACCCGGACGGCGTGATCCGGACCGCTTTCGCCGGCTTCGCCAAGTAGGGCTGCTGATGAGGCGTTACCTCTTCAACAGGCTCTGGCAGTCGCTCGTCACGTTGCTGCTGGCAACCATTGTGGTCTTCCTCGGGGTCCGCGCACTTCCGGGTGATCCGGCGCTCGCGTTGGCCGGAGAGGACCGCGACCCCGAGTCGCTGCGAGCGATCCGGCAGCAGTACGGACTGGACGACTCGATGCTCGTGCAGTTCTGGAAGTTCGTCAGCCATGCGGCCCACGGCGATCTCGGCACATCGATCAGATCCGGCGAGAGCGTGAACACGATGCTCCGCAACGCTCTGCCGGTGACGATCGAGCTGTCCATGCTCGCGATCCTGGTGGCCAGCGTGATCGGCGTCGGCGCCGGTGTGGTGGCAGCCGTGCGGCGTGGTCGGCCGGCGGAGTGGGCGGCCAACGCGCTCGCGCTGCTGGGGTTGTCGGTGCCGAACTTCTGGCTCGGGCTGATGGCGATCCTCTACCTGTCGGTGGCTCTGCGGCTGTTCCCGGCGTCCGGTTTCGTACCGTTCTTCACCGACCCGATCGCCAATCTCCATCATCTGGTGTTGCCCGCCTGCATCCTCGGCACCGGGTTGTCGGCGGTGATCATGCGCCAGACCCGGTCGTCGATGCTGGACGCGTTGTCGGCCGACTACATCCGCACGGCCGAGGCGAAGGGCCTGCCACCGCGGTCGGTGGTCGGTCGGCATGCCCTCCGGAACAGCCTGATCGTGGTCGTGACGATCGTCGGCCTCCAATTGGGCGCGCTGATCTCCGGTGCGGTGGTGACAGAGCGGATCTTCGCCCTGCCTGGCTTCGGGAAACTCACCGTGGACGCCGTGTTCCAGCGGGACTACCCGGTGATCCAGGCGGTCGTGCTGGTCACCGCCACGGCGTACATCGTGATCAATCTGCTGGTCGACCTGTTGTACTCCGTCATCGATCCGCGAATCCGGGTCAGGGGTGAGGCGTGATGGCTGTCGCCGATGTCACCGTCACGGCCGGACTGCCGCTGACCTCTCGGCGCAGGAAGGTGGTTCGCCGCCTGCTGCGCAACCCGCTCGCCATCACGGGACTCGTCGTCCTGGTGATCGCAGTACTGGCGGCGGTCTTCGCGCCGTGGTTGGCGCCGCATGAGCCGACGCAGACCCAGCTGAACAGTGCGTTCCAGCCACCGGGGACGGTCGGATATGTGCTCGGCACGGACGATCTCGGCCGTGACGTGTTGTCCAGGATCATGTTCGGCCTCCGTGCTTCGTTGCATGTCGGGTTGCTGGCCGTCGCGACCTCACTCGTGATCGGTGTGCCGCTCGGACTGATGGCCGGCTACTTCCGGGCGATCGACGCGTTGATCTCACGGCTCACCGACCTGGTGCTCGCGTTCCCGTTCCTGATCCTCGCGGTCGGGCTGGCAGCCATTCGTGGCGCGAGCCTCGGCAATGCGGCGATCGCGATCGGCATCGCGCAGATCCCGGGGGTGATCCGGATCGTCCGATCGGAGACGCTGCGGCTGAAGTCGCTCGACTTCGTCGCGGCCGCGATCGTCGAAGGTGCGAGCGACGTCTGGGTGCTCGGGCGGCACATCCTGCCGAACGCGGCCTCGGTGATCATCGTGCAGGCGACGGTCGCGATCCCGGCGGCGATCCTCGGTGAGGCGGTCCTGTCGTTCCTCGGCCTCGGCATCCAGCCACCCGCTCCGAGCCTCGGCACGATGCTGTCCGATGCACAGCAGTTCGCCTCGCGCGCGCCCTGGGCGGCGGTGATGCCCGGCGTCGCGATCATGCTGCTCGCACTGGCGTTCAACGTCGTCGGCGACAGCCTGCGCGATGCCCTCGACCCGAAGGCGAGCCGCCGATGACGAGCACACCGATCAAGGACCAAGCAGTGGTAGAACCGGCGACGACCACCCCGATCTTGAAGGTCACGGGGCTGTCGGTCTCGTTCCGGACCGAGGATGGTCGACTCTCAGCCGTCGACCAGGTGGATCTCCAGGTCGCCGACGGCGAGGTGCTTGCCGTGGTCGGCGAGTCCGGCTGCGGCAAGAGCGTGACGGCGATGAGCCTGGCCGGACTGTTGCCCCGCAGCGCGACCGTCGAGGGATCGGTCCAGCTGGATGGCGTCGAGTTGATCGGCGCGGACAAGCGCACGCTGCGCTCGATCCGCGGCCGCGAGATCGCGTACATCTTCCAGGAGCCGATGACGTCGCTGAACCCGGTCTTCACCGTCGGCTATCAGATCGGCGAAGTACTTCGGGTCCACAACGGCTTGTCCCGTTCCGCTGCCCGCAAACGATCCGTGGAACTGCTCAAGCTGGTCGGTATCCCTTCCGCGGAACGCCGGGTCGACGATTACCCGCACCAACTGTCCGGCGGGATGCGTCAGCGGGTGATGATCGCGATGGCCGTCGCCTGCGACCCGAAGGTGCTCATCGCGGACGAGCCGACCACCGCACTCGACGTGACGATCCAGGCCGGCATTCTCGACGTACTGCGGAGTCTGCGCGAGCGGCTCGGCACCAGCATCGTGCTGATCACGCACGACCTCGGCGTGGTCGCGGATATCGCCGACCGGGTAGCAGTGATGTACGCCGGACGTGTCGTGGAGACGGCTGGTGTCGACGAACTGTTCGCCCGACCGCAACACCCTTACACAGCGGGCCTACTGGGTGCTTCTCCCGCAGCCGGTAGACATGCAGGCACCCACAGGCTCAACGAGATCCCGGGCCTGGTTCCGGTCCTGGCCACGCAGCCTGACGCCTGTACGTTCGCCGACCGCTGCCCACGCGCCCTGGACACCTGTACTACGAAGCAACCGCAGCTGACCCCCGGAAGCCACCGAGTGGCGTGCTGGAACCCAGTCAGTGAGCAGGTGGAGGTCTGATGTACGCACTGGAGCTGGACGACCTCGTCATGCACTTCGGCCCGGTCCGCGCGGTCGACGGCGTATCCCTTCAGATCCGCAAGGGCACAGTTGTCGCACTGGTTGGTGAGAGCGGCTCCGGCAAGTCCACGGTCGGCCGGTGCATCGTCCGCCTGCTCGAACCGACGGGCGGCACCGTCCGCCTGGCCGACTCCGACATCACCCACCTGAGCCGGCGGCAGCTGCGCCCGCACCGCCGTGACGTGTCGATCGTCTTCCAGGACCCCGCGGGTTCGCTGGACCCCCGACTGTCCGTCGGGGACATCGTCGGCGAGCCACTGCGGCTCATGCGCAGAGGCAACAACTCCACTGCCGTGGCCGAGTCGCTCCGCCGGGTAGGCCTGCGCCCCGAGGTCGCCCAGCGTTCACCGCACGAGCTGTCCGGTGGCCAGCGGCAAAGAGTCAGCATCGCGCGCGCTCTGATCTCGGAGCCGAGCCTGCTCGTGGCCGACGAGCCGACCAGCGCGCTTGACGTATCCGTGCAGGCTTCCGTGCTCAACCTGCTGGCCGACCTGCAGCGCGATCTCGGCTTCGCCTGCTTGTTCATCACGCACGACTTGTCCGCAGTGGAGTACCTGGCTGACGAGGTGGCGGTGATGTACCTGGGTCAGCTGGTGGAACAAGGCCCGCGCGAGCGCATCTTCGGCGTACCGGCTCATCCCTACACGCAGGCGTTGCTGTCGGCGGCACCCGTGCCCGATCCCGTAGCGCAGCGCAGCCGGCAGCCGGTGTTGCTCGGTGACGACCTGCCGTCGGCCATAGACCCGCCGTCCGGATGTCGGTTCCACACGCGCTGTCCGGTCGCTGTGGACAAATGCCGGACGGTCGTGCCGGAGTCCCGCCTCATCGGCGAGGGTGGACACCGAGTCGCCTGTCACCTGGTGAACGACGACGGCACCGGCCCCGACGTACGAGAACAACCCGTCGCAGACCTCAGTACAGGAGTTGCTCAATGACCTTCACCACCCGGCCCACGCTGCGCGGCACGTTCGGGATGGTCTCGTCCACGCACTGGCTCGCCTCGCAGTCAGCCATGCGCATCCTCGAGCTCGGCGGCAATGCCTTCGACGCTGCTGCTGCCGCCGGCTTCGTGCTGCATGTGGTCGAGCCGCATCTGAACGGCCCGGGCGGTGAGGTGCCGGCGATCATCGCGACCGCCTCGGACCCGACGCCGCGGGTGCTGTGCGGCCAGGGAGTCGCGCCTGCCGGCGCCACCATCGAGCACTTCCGCTCCCTCGGGCTGTCGTTGATCCCGGGCTCCGGGCCGCTTGCGGCCGCAGTACCGGGGGCTGTCGACGCGTGGCTGCTGTTGCTGCGCGACCACGGCAGCATGCCGCTACGCACAGTGCTCGAACCAGCGATCGGCTACGCCCGCAACGGCCACCCATTGATCGGCAGGGTCGCCGACACGGTCGGGACAGTGCAAGAGCTGTTCACCTCGTACTGGCCGACGTCGGCGGCGCTCTGGTTGCAGGGCGGCCAGCCGCCGCGTGCACACGCGCTCTTCCGCAACACCGCCTACGCGGACACGCTGGAGCGGCTACTGACCACCGCAGAGGGCGCCGGAGCTGATCGGGTTGCGCAGGTCGAGCGTGCACGCCTCACCTGGCGGGAAGGGTTCATTGCCGAGGCGATCGACCAGTTCTCCCGCCTACCGCACCGCGACTCCAGCGGCGAGGCCCACCCCGGACTGATCACGGGCTCGGACCTCGCTGCTTACCAAGCGAGCTGGGAAGAGCCGGCCACGCTCGAGTGGCACGGTCACACGGTCGCCAAGACAGGCCCGTGGGGACAGGGACCGGCGCTGCTGCAGTCGCTGGCGGTACTGGCCGAGCTAGGCGACCCCGCCGACTTGGACCTGACCAGTGCGGCTGCTGTGCACACCACCACCGAGGTGATGAAGCTGTCGTACGCCGACCGCGAGGCCTGGTACGGCGACGGCGCGGACGTCCCGCTGAAGACACTGCTCTCCCCCGCCTATGCCTCCGAGCGTGCTCGGCTCGTAGGTGCTTCCGCTTCCACTGAGCTCCGCCCGGGTAGTCCTGACGGCCGCATCCCGGTGCTGCCGTCTGGCGGGGTTGCGAGTGTTTCAGTGGACGCTACGACCGGTGAGCCGACGGTCCAGTCCGACGGGGTCACGCAGGGCGACACGTGCCACGTCGACGTGATCGACCAGTGGGGCAACGCCATCTCGGCGACTCCTAGCGGCGGCTGGCTGCAGTCGTCGCCGACGATCCCCGAGCTCGGGTTCTGCCTCGGCAGCCGGTTGCAGATGTTCTGGCTGGAGGAAGGCCTGGCGTCGTCGCTCGCGCCAGGTCTGCGGCCGCGCACTACGCTCACGCCGACGCTCGTACTGCGCGACGGGGCGCCGGTGCTCGCCTGCGGTTCGCCGGGTGGTGACCAGCAGGACCAGTGGCAGCTGCTGTTCCTGCTGCGGACCCTTGCCGGTGGTCAGGACCTGCAGGAAGCGATCGATGCGCCCGCGTGGCACACCACGAGCTTCCCGTCGTCGTTCTACCCACGCTCCTCGGAGCCGGGCGGACTAGTCATGGAGAACCGGCTCGGGTCCGCAGTACGCGACGAACTGGTACGCCGCGGACATGTCGTGACCGAGACGGATGCGTGGAGCCTCGGCCGGTTGTGTGCCGTCAGCCGTGAGCAGGACGGCGTACTGGCGGCGGGCGCCAACCCAAGAGGGATGCAGGGTTACGCGACTGGCCGCTGACGGTTAGTCCTTGGGTGTTTCCGGGTCCAGCGCGGCCGCCGCGGCTGCCTCGACGTGCTCGCGCGCGGCCTTGGCAGCCGCCGCGCGATCACCGGCGGCGATCGCGTCCACCACGCGGATGTGCTCCTCCCAGGAATGCGGGGCACGCTGCGCGGCACCGACCCGGAACACCCAGTGCACGTGGTGATACATCGCCGACGACAGCGACGCGAGCCAGCGGTTGCCGCTGATCTCGATCACGGCCAGGTGGAGCGCGCTGTTCAGCTCCGCCACCCGGTCGAAGTCCTTCGCCTCGGTCGCGGCGCTCGCATCCTCCAGCAGGGCGCGCAACCGGGCGATGTCGTCCGGGGTCGCGCGCTCGGCAGCCAGTCCGGCCGCGAGCGTCTCGAGCTGCTCGCGAACCGCGAAGAGGTCCCGGACCGTCGTCTCGTCGAGCGTCGCGACCACGGCTCCACGCCGCGGCAGGATCTGGACGAACCCCTCGGTCTCCACCACCCGCAGTGCCTCGCGCACCGGGTTGCGGGATACGCCGAAGTCCTCTGCCAGCCGGTTCTCCGTCAGCCGTTCACCTTGTGCGTAGTCGCCGTCGACGATCCGGCGCCGCAACTCGGCCAGCACCTGATCCCGCAGCGCGAGGTGATCCCCACCGATCGTCCGGAGCTGCTCCACCCCGTGCCTCCTCATCCCCAACCCGTCTCGCAGCACCGTATCCGAAACCACATCCTCACCGCCCCGCTTCCGCAAAGGTGTTTGCCAGGTGACACGGGGCACTGGATCAGTTCGGCGAGGCCATAAAAGGCCAGGGTTCCGTCCCGGTTGGGAGGTTCGAAGGTCAGCCAGGTTAAGCCACAGCGGCCTGAGTCGGTAGGAGGATCTTCTGGACGGCGGCTGTCGTGATCGGGTGGTAGCCGGGTCGCGCGGCCTCGAATACCTCGGCAGCGAACTCCCTGCCGGCAGCTGAGTCGACCAGTGCCTTGTAGACGGGCAGCACGAGCTTCATCCGTCCTACCCGGCTCAGGAAGCCCGCCAACTCGTCGTACGCCGGGGTGTAGGAACTGGCGGCAACGATCGAGTACCAGCGGCGGGCGATCTCGCCGTTCGCAGTACCAGTCAGGCCGAACTCACGGTCCAGCTGCTGCACCTGCTCTGTCGTCCATACATCCGGAGCAGCGTCCAGGAAGCGCAGCCACTCCTGTGTCGTCCAGCTGCCCGCACCCGACGGCAGGTCGCCCGTGATCAACCACTTGTCCCGCAGTTGGTCGACGATGGCGAAGCGGGCGGACCTGGCCCGCTCCGCGAACGCAGGAATCCCCGGCTCGTCCAGCCAGGCCGCGACCTCGTCGGCCGACACCACACCCGGATGGCGGTCCAGCAGGTGCTCCCGCAGGTGTGCGGCGAAGTCCTCGGAGTTGATGCTGCGGAAGGCGAACCTGTCGAAGTACCCGCGCAGGAACGGGTCGAACACCTCGCGCGAGAACCGCTCCTCGAGCCACGCGAGGAACCAGCAGCCCTTCAGCGGACCGAGAGCGGTCGTGCCGTTGTATTCCGACTTGTGGTTCAGCCCGGGTAGCTCCACGGCCTGCTCCGCCGGGGTCAGCGGGTCCAGCTTCCCTACGGTCGAGTGCTGCTTGATCGCGGTCTCCATGACCGCCAGCTCAGTGCCGTAGACGGCCTCGACGATGCGGTTCTCGACGTAGGAGGTGAAGCCCTCGTTCAGCCAGATATCGTCCCAGCTGTCCTGCGTGACCAGGTTGCCGGACCAGCTGTGCGCGAGCTCGTGCGCGACCACGCTCACCAGTGACTTGTCGCCGATGACCACAGTCGGGGTGGCGAACGTCATCCGCGGGTTCTCCATCCCGCCGTACGGGAAGGACGGCGGCAGCACCAGGATGTCGTAGCGTCCCCAGCGGTACGGGCCGAACAGCGCCTCGGTGACCCGCATCATCTCCTCGGTGTCGGAGAACTCGGCCGCGGCCCGCTTGGCCAGCTCCGGTTCCGCCCAGACGCCGGAGCGCTCCCCGATCGGCTGGAACACCAGATCGCCTGCCGCGATGGCCAGCAGGTAGGACGGGATGGGCTCGGGCATCACCACGTCATACGAGCCGGTACGCCGTGAGGTGGTGCCGTTGTCGGCGCTCATCAGCACCATCAGCTCGGGGGGAGCGGTCACGTGCGCGGCGTAGCTGAACCGCACGCTCGGCGTGTCCTGCACCGGGACCCAGCTGCGCGCGTGGATCGCCTGGGACTGGCTGAACATGAACGGCAACACGCCACCTGCCGTCATCGAAGGCTCCAGCCACTGCAGGCCGGTGGCGGTGGGAGCAGTTCGGTAGCTGACGCGGACCTGCTCGTGCCGCTCCGTCCGGATGGTCAGGGCAGAGCCGAGCTCGGCATCCGGCACCGCCACGCTGTACTCCAGCGGCTCCCAGCCGTCGGTGGTCGATCCCTCCACTGCCAGGACGGTCAGGTCCCGGGTGTCGAGCACGAGACGGTCGCCGGTCCCAGTCCAGGCGAGGGTGTGCGTGGCAGCACCCGTCAGCACCTTGGCACCGAAATCCAGCGCGAGCTCAAGCTCGAGGTGCGTGGTACGAACCAGCGCCGGTTCGGCGTAGGAGTGGCGATCGTGGGTCACAGGGGCTCCCGAGGCAGACGTCGTTCGGACGACATTACCTATGCCGGTGCTCGATGACGCGGCCGTTTAGAGCCACGGGCAGCACCGTGCCAAAACCGGTTAAGACAGAAATCCGCCGAGACGTCGGACTCCTCCTTGAGCCGAGCGACGACGTCGACGGCGTCGCCGACGACGTCCTCGCTCGCTGGCAAGGCCACGCCATCAGCGATATATGTAGCCGGCTCGACGCGATCTCGAGTGAAGCGTCAGCGGCCGCCGGCGACGTCGATCGTGGAGCCGGTCATGTAGGAAGCGCGATCCGAGGCCAGGAACGCGATCGACGCCGCCACCTCCTCGGCCTTGCCCGGACGGCCCAGCGGCGGCGTCGTACCGATCCGCTCCAACCGCCCCTCCTCGTGGATGTCCGTCTCGATCAGCCCCGGCCGGATCCCGAGCACCCGGATCCCCTCGCTCGCGACCTCGTTCGCCAGTCCGACCGTGAGGGTGTCCACCGCCGCCTTGCTACTCGCGTAGTCGACGTATTCGTTCGCGGACCCCAGCACGGCACCTCGCGACGATACGTTCACGATCACCCCACCGTTCCCGCCGCGCGCGGTGGACATCCGTCGTACAGCGGCACCGGCAACGAGGAACGCGCCGATCGTGTTGATCCGGAACACCCGCTCGAGCCGCTCCACGTCGTAGTCGGCCACCCGCCCCGACGGCGACACGATCCCCGCATTGTTGATCACGGCACCGATCTCACCGAGCTCAGCGGTTACCGCGTCGAACATCCGCTCGATCTCAGCCGCCTCGGCCACATCGGCCTGCACTGCAACCGCCCGCCGCCCGACCTTCTCGCACGCCGCGACAACCGCCGCCGCTTCCTCCGAACGGGTGCGATAGCTGAGCCCCACGTCCCACCCATCCTCAGCCAACGCCACAGCGGTTGCCGCCCCGATCCCCCGGCTGCCACCAGTGATCAACGCCGTTCCCCGCCGAGCTTCAATCCGAGTCATGCCCCAACCCTGCCACGCCACCAACCCCAGCCCGCCTACCGCCCAGCTTGACCCCCGTAGCACCTTCTCCCCGCCGGCGAGCTGGTTGCTGTCGGGCGGCGGGACTATCTAGCCAGCCGGTGGCTGCGCCCGGGTGCGGTGGTGCGTGGGCGTGTGTTGATCCGGCACGGGCAGTGGCAGCCCGAGGGCCGCTGCCAGCCACTTCAGGTTGATCGACGCGAGGTCGATGAACACGCGACGGAGCCAATCTGGCTGCTCGCTCACGCAGGCGCGCTGCAGCGACGGTCCTGCAAGCCTCGCGATTAGGGGTGCGGGTTCGGTGCACACCTGCCACGGCGGCGGACCACCCTCCAGGTGAAGCGTGGGGAGCAGTTGCACGAGGTCGTGCAACTCGTGGCCGGCGCCGGCGTGCGACCAGTCGACAAGGCGACCTTCGCACTCGCCGGCGTTGCTGAGGATGCACACGTTGTCGCTGCGGACGTCGCCGTGCACCAGATATGCACCGAGCTCGAGAGCGGTGTCCGCCTCCGCGTCGACGGCGGTTAGGGTCTCGGCATTCGCCTCGAGCCAGCCGGGGATGACGACACCGACATCGACAAGACGGTCGGCCAGCTCGATAACGCGCGGCCACTGTGGTCCCGGCCAGCTGGTCGTCCGCGGCAGCTCGGCAGGGAGCGGCGCTCGGCGCAAACGGTCGAGCGTGCAGCGGAGAAGGTCGATGTCGCCGGGTCGCCAGACCGTCGACGTGCCGCCGCCCGGATTCTCGGCGCCGGCCGCAGGCCAGTAGGCGGCGGACAGGTCCTCCGTCACCAGCAACGGCTGTCCGGTGCCGTCGTCCTGCCAGCCGAGAACCTCGGGGCAGAGGCTGGTGCCTCGCAGGTGATCGAGGATCCGGTGCTCGTTGCGCAGCCAGCCCGCAGTCTCTTCGGTGGTCGCCCCTTTGACAAACGCGGCGCTGCCATCGCTGAACGTGACGACGAGCCGGTCCGCGGCCGACAGCCCGAACTCAGGTGCACGCCAAGCCGCCGCAGTCTTGCCGAGCAGCGATCCGACCGTCCCGGCGATCACAGGCGTTTCGGCAGCTGTCACGCCCTAGATATAGCAGGCATCTTCGATGCGCCCGCACCAGCACCGGTCGCGCCGAGGGCGCCGCCCGCGTCACCGTCGAGGAACTCACCGAAGCCGAGGTCAAGCTCGGCGGACAGGTCCACGACCCGAACGACCCGATCGGCCGGCTGCTGTTCAACGTCCTAGCCATGATCGCCGAGTACGAATCAGATCTCATCAGGATGCGCACCCGCGAAGGCATGGAGGTCGCCAAGGCCAAAGGTCGTCGATCGGGGCTGGTGACAGCAGCGTTACCGGCATCCCGAGCCAACTGGTACCGCCGGGTGTTGGAGTGAGAGGAGTCCACTGCCGGGTGGCGACGTACCGGGCGTAGGTGGTGGCTGCTCCGCGGGCGTGGCGCTCGATGGTCTGGGTGTCGCAGCCGGCAAGCCCGTCAGGAGGACTTGTGCGACGGCTTCCCCACGGGTGGATCGCCGCGCTGAGCGGCTTCGGCGATGTTGTGTTGCATGCCGCCGAAGACGATTCCGTGGAATGGCTTGATCGCCCACCAATAGAGATGACCTGGTAGTCCGTGCGGGTGGAAGAGCGCTCTCTGGCGGAAGATCGTGCGTTTCTCGTCATCCGTGTCGACGATGAGCTCGAGCCAGGCCAGCCCGGGCAGCCGCAGCTCGGCGCGCAGCCGGAGCAGCTTCAGATCCTCGATCTCCTCGACCCGCCACCAGTCGAGCGGGTCGCCGATGGATAGGTCGTTCGGATCTCGCCGGCCGCGGCGCAGGCCCGGTCCGCCGAATACCCGGTCGAGCACTCCCCTGGCCCGCCAGCCCAGGCGCCACGAGTACCAGCCGTTCCCGCCGCCGATCCCTTCGATCACAGACCAGAGTTGCTCGGGAGTCGCCGAGACGGCGCTCTCTCGCTGATCCGTATACAGCGAACCGCCCGACCAATCCGGATCACTCGGAAGCGGATCACTCGGGGCGCCGAGTGTCGACGCAGATGCCCAGCTGGTGGTGACGTCGAGATCCTGGACCCGTTTCAGCGCGAGCTCCACCGCGCGATCGAACCCGATCAGCCCGTGCGCAGGGTCCGCGACGTACTGCTCGATGTCGTGTTCCTTGCAGATCACTTCGTGGATCAGGCTGTCCACCAGCGGTCGGGCGATGCTGCTCGGCACCGGCGTGACCAGACCGACCCAGTGGCTCGACAACGACGGGGTCAGCAGAGGCAAGGTGACGATCCGCCTCGGCTGCAGGCCCGCCACTGCGGCGTACCGCTGCATCATGTCGCGGTAGGTCAGCACATCAGGTCCGCCTATGTCGAACCCTCGGTTGACGTCCGCCGGCATCGCCGCACTCCCGACCAGGTAGTGCAGGACATCTCGTACTGCGATCGGCTGGATGCGCGTTCCGAGCCAGCGCGGGGTGAGCATCAACGGCAGGCGGTCAGTCAGGTGGCGCAACATCTCGAAGGACGCGGAGCCCGAACCGAGGATCACGGCAGCGCGCAGAACGGTGGTCGGCACACCGGACGAGAGCAGGATCTCGCCGACCTCCCGACGTGAGTCGAGGTGGGGAGACAGTTCTTCGCCCTGCGGATACAGCCCGCCGAGATAGACGATCCTGCTGACGCCGGCCTCGCGTGCGGCCGAGCCGAACGTCAGCGCAGTGTGGCGATCGCGCGACTCGAAGCGTCTCCCGGTGCCGAGCGCGTGGATCAGGTAGTAGGCGACATCTACACCTTCAAGCGCCGCGGCCACCTGATGCTTGTCCCCAGCGTCTGCCTCGACGATCTCGACGTCGTCGTACCAGTCGCGATCCTGCAAACGCCGCGGGTTCCGCGCCATCGCGTGAACGCGATACCCGGCCTTGAGCAACTCAGGCACCAGCCGACCACCGATGTAACCGGTGACCCCCGTGACAAGAACCAATGGCGACCTCATAGGCCTCGCCCGGTGCCCAGCTCGCGTCGAGATCATGCGAGAGCGTCCCCTCTCCGTCAGCGGGCCTTTGACATGCACCCCGGTGGCTGCCTATTGTATTTATGCAGCTAACCGGCTGCATGTTGGAGGCGCAGTTGATGGACGACGTATTCAGGGCCCTGGCCGATCCGAGCCGGCGACGGTTGCTCGACAGCCTGAATCAGCGGAACGGGCAGACGCTGCGAGAGCTCTGCGCCGGCCTGGAGATGGCTCGGCAGTCGGTCAGCAAACATCTCGCCTTGCTCGAAGAGGCGAACCTCGTGACGACCGTGTGGCGCGGCCGCGAGAAGTTGCACTACCTGAACGCGGAGCCGATCAACGCCATCGCCGACCGCTGGATCAACCAGTACGACCGTCGACGGGTGCACCTGTTCGCCGACCTCAAGACAGCATTGGAGCGGGAAACCATGAGCGACAACGACTTCGTCTACACCACCTACATCAAGACCACCCCGGAGAGGCTCTGGCAGGCGATCACCGATCCCACGTTCACCAAGCAGTACTGGGGCGTCTACCACGACACGGACTGGAAGGTCGGTTCGCCGATGGAGTGGCACCTCGGCGACGTGACGATGGCCGGTCCCGGCCAGGTCGTGCTGGAACATGATCCGTACCGCCGACTCGCCTTCACCTGGCACACCATCACGCCCGAGTTCGCCGCCGCCGTCGAGATGGACGACGATCTGCTGGCAAAGACGAGCAGCGAGCCACTGTCCAGGGTGAGCTTCGACATCGAGCCGGACGGCGACCAGGTCAAGCTGACGGTCATCCACAGCGGGTTCGAGCCCGGCAGCACGCTCCGAGCCATGATCAGCGACGGCTGGACCCGCCTGATCTCCGACCTCAAGTCCTTCGCCGAATCCATGCCGCGGAAGGAGCAGCCCAGCCCCGGGAGCGAGGCCGCCAAGGACTCCGCCGAAGCCAAGGACAACGCCCCGGTCGGTTGAGCCCCAGCAGCACCTGATCAGCCGGCGACGGTTGGCTCAGGGGCGACGGTGGAGGAGCAGGGGTAGGACCGCGTAGGCGCCGGCCTCTCGGAGTTTGGCGGCGGCGACGGTGATGGGCCATTGGGACGAGGACGCGTCGACCACCAGCAGGACCGACCGTGCGGTGATTGCCTGGGCCGTCGTGGGGTCGATGCTGACGCCGTCGCGCCACACCTTCGCCTCTTCCGCCGAGGACAGGTCGTCGGTGAACCCGGTCGGATCCACGGTCAGCTCGGCACGCTCGAGCCGACCGATCTCGGCCAGGTGATCCGCGATCTCGGTGGTGAGACGGCTGTACCCGGCCGCCGGCAGCGTCACCACGACCTCCGGACGCCTCGACCAGGCATCACGCCAGCGCGACAACGCGGCCACGCAGCCTGCCTTGAGCGCTTCCAGCCCGGCCGGATCCGCACCCACCTCCTGGCTGAAGGTCGATCGAATCACCTCCCGCCACTCGGGCGCATCGGCGTACACGATCGTTCGGCCTGGTTCGGCCATCAGGGCCGGTGGGATCCGGCCCTTGGCGCCGAAAGCGCCGCCCGGCCACATCTTGCGGGGCTCGAGCACGTGGGTCTCGCCGCGCAGCAACCGGATGATCGACCGCACCGTCTCGGGATCGGGCTTCGCGCTGAGCGGGTCCGGCAGCAGTCCGAGACAGACCGAGCAGCGCCCGCACGGCTCGGCCGACGGGTCGTCCAGGGACTCCTGGAGAAGTTGCATGAGGCAACGTTCGCCGCGGGTGTAGGCCCGCATGATGTCGGCCTCGCGCCGTCGTACCGAGACGATGCCGTCGTAGTGCTCGGCGTCGAAGGTCCAGTCGGCCGCGGTCCGCACCCAGCCGCGCTCGACTCGCTCGACCGCACCGTCGACCGCGAGCTGCTTCAGCATCAGCTCGACCCGCCCCCGGCGCAGCCCCGTCTCGGCTTCCAGAGCCGGGACTGTCGCCGGCTGGTCCGGTCCATAGGCCTCGAGACCGCGTAGCAGCCGGTTCACCTGATCCGGAACGGGGATCGTCGCGGTCGCGAAGTAGTCCCAGACACCCGCATCGGCGTCCGACGGCAGCAGCGCCACCACCGCATGATCGATCCCGCGCCCCGCGCGCCCGACCTGCTGGTAGTACGAGACCGGCGACGGCGGCGAGCCCACATGGACCACGAACCCGAGGTCAGGTTTGTCGTATCCCATCCCCAGCGCCGACGTGGCCACCAGAGCCTTCAGATCGTTGGCGCGCAGCGCATCTTCGAGGTTCTCCCGCTCAGCCGCCTCCAGACCACCCGTGTACGCCGCAACGGGAACCGCGGGGCCGTGAACCTCCTGGATGGCGGCAGCAAGTCGCTGTGCATCGGAGACGGTCAGCGTGTAGACGATGCCCGAGCCCGGCAACTTCGGCAGATGATCCACGACCCACGCGAACCGATCGAGTGGCGACAGCGCATCCACCACGCAGAGCTGCAGACTCGACCGGGCCAGCGGACCACGCAGCACGAGGGTCGACTCCCCCAGTTGGCGGGCCACGTCCTCCGTCACCCGGGCGTTCGCGGTCGCGGTGGTCGCGAGCACGGGCGTCTGCGGGTTCAGTTGCTGGAGCACGTCGGACACGCGGCGGTAGTCCGGCCGGAAGTCGTGCCCCCAGTCCGACACGGCATGCGCTTCGTCGATCACGAGGAGACCGATCTGGCCGGCGAGCCCATCGAGCACGCGCCGGCCGAAACCGGGATTGGCGAGTCGCTCAGGAGACACCAGTAGTACGTCGATCGCCCCCGAGCGGAGGTTGTGCTCGATCCCGGACCACTCGTCGACGTTGGACGAGTTCAGAGTGGCCGCACGGAGACCGGCACGGGCCGCGGCGGCCACCTGGTCGCGCATCAGGGAGAGCAGCGGCGAGACGACGAGCGTCGGACCGGCGCCTTCGGAGCGGCGGATCGCCGTGGCAGCCCAGTAGACAGCGGACTTGCCCCACCCGGTGGCCTGCACGACCAGCACCCGCGCGTTCGGCTCACAAAGCGCCGCAACAGCGGTCTCCTGATCGTCCCGCAGCCGCGCGGCATCACCGGCTATCGCGCGGATCACACCCGCTGCGGTTGCCGTCCGCTCGTCTGACAGTTTCAGCAGATCACCCATGCAGGAGACCCTAGACTCCCCCACCCCCAGTCCGCTGGCGCAGCCTCGTCGCCTGTGGATAAGGGGGTCTAGCAGCGATCGCCCGGTTGGCAGGAATCGCTCGGATGGCAGGGATTGCCCGCGGAGTCGACCAGCCGCTGCGGACCGGGGCCCTTCGTCGCGAGCACGTCGTACGGATTGGCCAGGCCGCATCGGTCGAGCGAGAGGCAGCCGCATCCGACGCAGTCCTTGAAGTCGTCGCGCAACTGCTCCAGATGCAGGATGCGTTTGTCGAGCTCGGCCTGCCAGCACTCCGAGATGTATTCCCAGTCCTGCCTCGTCGGCGTCCGGTTGTCCGGCAGCATCGCGAGGATCGCCGCCACCTCGGCGAGCGGGATGCCGACCCGTTGCGCGATCCGGATCAGGGCGACCCGGCGCAGCGTGTCCCGCTTGTAGCGCCGCTGGTTGCCGGAGGTCCGGCGGCTGATGATCAGGCTCTGTCGCTCGTAGAAGTGCAGCGCGGAGATCGCCACGCCACTGCGCTGTGACAGCTGCCCGACCGTCAGTTCACCCGGCTCGATGTCCACGAAAGCCTCCCTAGACCTCAACTAATGTCGAGGCTAGCGGACGACCTCAGGCCGGCGAGAGGCGCCGCCCGATGCTCGCGGACATCAACGCGGCCGCCGCGCACAATCCGCCCGCGAGGTACCAGGCGAGGTTGTAGTCACCCTGCGCGTCCCGGATCGCCCCGGCACCGGTCGCCGCGATGGCCGCGCCGATCTGGTGCGAAGCGAACACCCAGCCGAAGACGATCGGTCCGTCCACGCCGAACCACTCCCGGCAGAGCGCGACGGTCGGCGGCACGGTCGCCACCCAGTCGAGGCCGTAGAAGATGATGAACACCCAGATGCTCGGCTGAGCCGACGGCCCGAGCAGGGACGGCAGCACCAGCAGCGACAGCCCGCGCAACGAGTAGTAGGCGATCAGCAGGTACCGCGGATCCCAGCGGTCCGTCAGCCAGCCCGACACGATCGTCCCGCCGACATCGAAGACACCGACCAGCGCGAGCAGCGACGCGGCAGTGGTTGCCGGCATGCCGTGGTCGTGGGCGGCCGTGACGAAGTGGGTGCCGATCAGCCCGTTCGTCGACGCGCCGCAGATCGCGAATCCGCCCGCAAGCATCCAGAACGCCGGCCGATGCATCGCCTTCCACAAGGCGGTCACGGCCCGCAGCGCGCTGCTCCCGGTTGTCTCGACCCGCTGTCCGGCCGTGCTTCCCTCCGGTGCCCCGTACGCCGTCAGTCCGACGTCGCTCGGGTAGTCCCGCAGGAACAGCAGCACCAGTGGAACCACAACCAGCGCGGATCCGGCGGCAACCAGGGCGGGCACGCGCCAGCCGTATGCGGCGGCCAGTTGCGCGATCAGCGGCAGGAAGACCAGCTGACCCGTCGCCCCGGCCGCCGTCAGGATCCCGGTGACCAGTCCGCGGCGCTGCACGAACCACCGGCCGGTGATCGTCGCGACGAACGTCATCGACATCGATCCCGTGCCGACGCCGACCAGCACGCCCCAGCACAACAGGAGCTGCCAGGCCGAGTTCATGAAGACCGTCAGCCCGCTGCCCAGGGCGATCAGGAGGAGGGCGCCGCTGACCACTCGACGCAGCCCGAGCCGGTCCATCAGAGCAGCCGCGAACGGTGAGATCAGCCCATACAGCAGGAGGTTGATCGACACCGCGGCCGAGATCGTGGCATGGGACCAGCCGAACTCCTCGTGCAGCGGATCCAGCAGGATGCCCGGCACCGAACGGAACCCGGCGGCCCCGATCAGCGTGATGAAACCGACCGCCGCGACCGGCCAGGCGCGGTGCAGCCTGACGGTCTTCTTCTCCAGGATCTCAGTCACCAGGAGAGAATGCCGGACTTGCTTCCGCCGAACCAGTGGCCAGACCGCCACCATATGTCAAGATATGGCCATGGCCCGTCGCCTCACCTCCGTTCACCCCCACCGCGTCGCCGTGCTCGCCCTGGAGCCCGTCGTCGGCTTCGACCTGACGATCCCGCCGACCGTCTTCGGCTCAGCCACCCGCTCGGACGGGACACCTCTGTACGAAGTACAGGTGTGCGGCCTCGAGGTGGCCCCGATCCGGGTCAGTGCCGGGTATTCGCTCATCCCCGACTACGGCCCGGAGGCGTTGGCCGAGGCGGACACCGTGATCATCCCGGGCACGCACATCCCACAGCCGCGGAACGATGGGACGCTGCCCGATGACCTGGCCGAGGCGCTCGACACGATCCGCCCCGGCACCCGGATCGCGTCGATCTGCACCGGGGCGTTCGTGCTCGGCGCGGCCGGGTTGCTCGACGGACGGCCGGCGACCACGCACTGGCAGCGAGCCGACATGTTCCGCGCCCTCTATCCGAAGGTGCTGCTCAATGAGGACCTCCTCTTCATCGACGACGGGGACATCATCACTTCGGCCGGCCTCGCGGCAGGCGTCGATCTGTGCCTGCACCTGATCCGTCGCGACTTCGGCAGCGAGGCGGCCAATCGCGCCGCGCGGCACTGTGTCGTGCCACCGTGGCGTGACGGCGGACAGTCGCAGTTCATCGAGCGCGTCGTCCCGGACGAGGGCAGCGAGGGAACCGCCCCGACCCGCGCCTGGGCGCTGGAACGACTCGGCGAAGAACTGAGCCTCACTGCCTTGGCTGCGCAAGCACGGATGAGCGTCCGCACCTTCAGCCGGCGATTCAAAGCCGAGACAAGCCAGTCGCCGGGCACCTGGCTGCTGCAGCAACGCGTCCGGCATGCGTGCCACCTGCTGGAGACGACCGATCTGTCGGTCGACCGCGTCGCCGAGTCGGCCGGCCTCGGCACCGCGGCTTCCTTGCGGCATCACCTTCGCAGCGAACTCGGCGTTTCTCCTCTCGCTTATCGCAAGACCTTCCGCGCCAGCTGATCTCTATCCGTTCCGGTTGACGGACAAACCGACGGGATCAGACGACGACCAGGTCGTGCGGCTGCTGGTTGAAGGACTCGACGCCGTCCTCGGTGACCACCACGATGTCCTCGATCCGGGCTCCCCACCGCCCCTGGTGGTAGATGCCCGGCTCGACGCTGAACGCCATGCCTGGTTCGAGAATCAGCTCGTTCCCACTGACAATGTATGGCTCTTCGTGGACGTCGAGGCCGATCCCGTGTCCGGTCCTGTGGATAAAGAATTCGCCGTACCCGGCGGCCGCGATGACGTCGCGCGCCGCGGCGTCGATCGACTCCGCGCTGACGCCGGGACGGACCGCATCCACGGCGGCCTGCTGAGCCTCCTGCAACACCCTGTACGTCGCTGCGACATCGGCGTCGCCGGGTTCGCCGATGGAGTAGGTCCGGGTGGAATCCGAGTTGTAGCCCGCGGCGATCGGCCCACCGATGTCGACGACCACCACATCTCCCGACTCGATCACGCGATCCGACACATCGTGGTGCGGGCTGGCCGCGTTCGGACCACTGGCGACGATGACGAAGTCGGCCTGGGCGTGTCCCTCCTCGACGATGGCCGTGGCGATGTCCGCACCCACCTCCGCCTCCGTCCGGCCCACGCGGAGCAGCCCGGGCACGCGCGCGTGGACCCGATCGATCGCGGCTCCCGCCTCGCGGAGGGCCGCGACCTCTGCCGCGTCCTTGCGCATCCGCAACTCCCGCACGATCGGCCCGGCCAGCACCTGCTCCACTCCCGCCATCGCATCGCGGATCGCCAGCACATGCAGGGCCGGTGTGAAATCGCTGACCGCGACAAGATCGGACCCGGCGAGCCTGTCGGCGACCGCGGCGTACGGGTTGTCGCCGTCGACCCAGGTGATGACCTCGACGCCGAGTTCGTCCAGCGGCACGTCCCCGAATCCGGGCGCCTCGAGTTTGGGCACGACCAGCGCCGGCGGTCCGACGGCGGGGATCACGAGGGTGGTCAGGCGTTCGTACGAACCGCCCGCCTGGCCGAGGAGATACCGCAGGTCGGATCCGGGGGCGATCAGGAGTCCGGTGCCATTCGCGGCCCCGCGAGCTCGATCGAGCCGGGCGCGGAGAACGGCGGCGTCAGGTGCGGGCAGGTGCAGAGAACGTCGCGACATGAGCCGAGCCTAGGTCAGGATTCAGAAACTGTCGGCGGGCATTGTTAGAACTTCGGCACGCTGGTTCAACACCCACCGAACCGGTGGGATCGGCAGCTGGCATCGGCACTGAAAGGCGCGGCCCATGACGCTCCATCACGTATCGACCGGAGAAGGCACCCCGGTCCTGGCGTTGCACGGCTGGACGCCGGACCACCGCCTGATGACCGGCTGCCTCGAGCCGATCTTCGCCGACCTGCCGGGTTACAGACGCCTCTACCCAGACCTGCCCGGAACGGGCCGAAGCCCAGCCGGGTCGATTGACAGTTCGGACGGCATCCTCGCTGCCGTCCAGGCGTTCATCGACGCCGAGATCGGCAATGAACCCTTCATCCTGATCGGTGAGTCGTATGGCGGCTACCTGGCGCGCGGGCTCATCGCCCAACAACCAGACCGGATCCTCGGGCTCGGCCTGATCTGCCCGATCGGGGTGGCGCTGGAGAATGCCGAACGGAATGTCCCAGACCACGTCGTGCTGCAGTCGGACCCCGGCTTGTTCGACTCGTTGACCGAAGAGGAGGTCGGCGATTTCGCTGAGATCACCGTGGTTCAGACAGCCGCGACCTATCAGCACTACCGCGACGACGTGGTGCCGGGCCTGGAGATCGCAGACGCCGAGGCGATGGACCGGATCCGCAAGAACTGGGCCCTCACGGTCGCCCCGGAGAGTGGCCCCGTCTACACCCGGCCTACGTTGATTCTCTGCGGCCGGCAGGACTCGGTGACCGGCTACGAGGACCAATACCCGCTGCTCCCTCACTACCCGCGCGCCACGTACGCCGTGCTCGACATGGCCGGCCACAATCTGCAGATCGAGCAGCCTGACCTCCTCGCCGCACTATTCCGCGAATGGCTCGGACGGGTTTCCCGTGAGGCCGCGTGAGGACCGCGATCGGCCCTGCCCAGATTGGCTACTAGCCGGTAATGTCAGCCGCATGGAGACTGGGAAGCGTCCGATCGGCTGGCCCCTGCTTGTCGCGTTGACCAACGGGCGCACCAGGATCCCGGACGAGCGGCTGACCGCTGCTGTGCGCGGCAAGGTGGTCCTGGTTACCGGGTCGTCCTACGGGATCGGCGAGGCGACAGCCAAGCGCTTGGCTCGCGCCGGCGCGACGGTCTTGCTCGTGGCTCGGACAGCCGATCAACTGGAGGCCGTGGCCGAAGAGATCCGTACTGCGGGCGGTCAGGCCGAGGCCTACCCGACCAACCTCGCGGATCCGGCGGCGATCGAGCAGCTCGTCGCCAGGGTGCTCGACGACCACGGCCACGTCGACGTGCTCGTCAGCAATGCGGGCAAGTCGATCCGGCGGTCCGTCGCCGACTCGTACCAACGGTTCCACGACATCGAACGTACGAACGCGATCAACTACCTCGGGCCGACCAAACTCGTGCTGGAGCTGCTGCCTTCCATGCGCAAGCGGGGCTCGGGTCACATCGTCAATGTGTCGACGGCCGGGGTTCGTACTCCCCCGATGGCGCGCTGGTCCGCGTACCTGGCGTCGAAGGGCGCGTTCGATGTCTGGCTGCGCTGCGTCGCGCAGGAGGTCCGCGCTGACGGCGTAACGACCTCGACCGTCTACATGGGGCTGGTCCATACCAGGATGAGCGAGCCGACGCCTCTGCTGAACAAGCTGCCCGGCCTCACCCCCGAGCAAGCTGCGGACCAGGTCTGTTCGGCTGTCGCGGACAAGCCGCACAACATCACGCCGCCGTTCGTTCGCCCGGCCGATGCCCTCGGCAACCTCTTCCGGGTGCCGACGGACCGGCTCTTCCAGCAGTACTTCCGCCGGACCGACGCCGCGAAAGGGAAGTCGTGATGCCGCGGCCGATCGGACCGATGAGGCCGCCAGACTGGCTGGTGCGCGGTGCCGCCGAGGCTGCCGGCGTGTCGGTCGCTCTCCTCAGGTCAGGAGTCTGGCGATCGGCCCGGCCCACTCAACTCGTACTGATCGAGCGGGCGCTCCGACAGTGGGGCCAGTCGGTGGCGGCGCTGGGGGCGATCGCGGCGATCAGGTATCCGGATCAGCCGGCCGTGATCGACGAGCGAGGCAGCCTGACCTACCGGGAGCTGGACCAGCGCTGCTCGAGGCAGTCAGCCGAGCTGCACGCGCAGTACGGGATTGTTGCTGGGAGCAAGGTCGCGGTGCTGTGCCGGAATCACCGGTGGTTCCTGGAGGCGACACTCGCGGCATCCCGACTCGGCGCTGACGTGCTGTTCGTCAACACGGAATTCGCGCCGCCGCAACTGAAGGCCGTGCTCGAGAGGCACCAACCGGACCTGCTGATCCACGATGAGGAGTTCACCGTCGAGGCCGACATCCCCCGGGTGCTCGCCTGGCACGACGGCGACGGCGACGGCGACGGCGACGGGGGCGGCGACAGCAGGGGCAGTGGTGGGGCGAGCCTGGATGAGCTGGCGAACGGGTCTGCGCCGGAGCCGCCCAAGCCTGACAAGCCGGGGCACATCACGATCCTCACCTCCGGGACGACCGGCACGCCCAAGGCCGCGCCACGTGCACCTACAGCGCTTGGCCTGGCGGGATTGACCGCGAGTGCGCTGAACAGGATCGGCCTGCGGTCCGGCGAGCCGATGGTGATCTGCCCACCGCTCTTCCACGGACTCGGTCTGCTCAACTCGATGCTGGCGTTGTTCCTCGGCTCGCCTTTGGTGCTCGCCCGCCGGTACGACGCGGCCGCCGTGCTCGCGTCGATCGACAGTAATCGCGCCGGCTCGGTGGTCGCCGTACCGGTGATGCTGCAGCGAATGCTCGACCTTGGTCCGAGCGAGATCGCCAAGCACGACCTGCGGTCGCTCCGGGCCGTCATCTGCGGGGCGTCTGCGTTGGGACCGGCGCTGGCTGAGCGGTTCATCGCGCAGTTCGGCCCCGTGCTCTGCGACGCCTACGGGTCGAGCGAGATCGGGATCGCGACGATCGCCACCTCGGCCGACCTCCGGGCCGCACCCGGCACGGTCGGGCGTCCTTGCCTCGGGAGTTCGGTGCGGATCCTCGGCGACGACGACCAAGTGCTGGCCAGCGGCGAGACCGGTCGGATCTTCGCGGGCGGCGGGCTGGTTTTCGGCGGCTACTCGGACGGCAGCAGCAAGGTGGTCGTCGACGGGCGGATGAGCACAGGCGATCTCGGCCATCTGGACGAGTCCGGGCGGCTCTTCGTCGACGGGCGCGAGGACGACATGATCGTGTCCGGCGGCGAGAACGTGTACCCGGTCGAGGTCGAGGACTGCCTGATGAGTCACCCGGCCGTGGTCGAGGCGGCGGTGGTCGGCGTTCCGGATGAGGAGTTCGGCCAGCGGTTGGTGGCCTACGTCGTACTGCGTGCTCCGGTTGAACCCACTGAGCTGATCCAGCACGTGCGCGCCAATCTGGCCCGCTACAAGGCACCGCGCGAGATCGTCGTGGTGGAAGACCTCCCCCGCAACGCGACGGGCAAGGTTGTTCGAGGTCGGCTCAAGGATCTGTGACGCTCGGCGGGGTCGGCGGGTCGACGGGTCGGTGAGCGGACAATGGGCATTCCTTACTGACCGGACTTCGGGCTCTTCTGTCCGTTTGGACAGGAGATCCGCCGAAACCTCGTCTGCATGGACATATATCGTCGTCGTGGCCGTCCCTACCGTTGTATCCACGCGAGACCCGGTGCGGCTGTCCCCTGCCGCCCGAGCCGACCCACGGCGCTGGTTTCGCCGGAGGGAGCAGCAGTGGTGGAACCGCTCCTGGCCGTGGACGGCCTGGCCAAGCAGTACGGGCGGCACCGGGTACTCGAGGGAGTCAGCCTCACGCTGGAGGCCGGCGAGACGGCTGCCCTGCTCGGGGAGAACGGTGCCGGCAAGTCAACCCTGGCCAAGATTCTCGCCGGTGCGGTGCGACCCGACGACGGCAAGATCCGAAGGGACGGCGACGAGGTTTCGTTCGCCAGCCCGCGGGAGGCCTTGACCCACGGCATCGCCTTCATCCCACAGGAACTCGTGTATGTTCCCAACCTCACGGTCGCGGAGAACATCGTCCTCGGGCGCTGGCCTCGCCGCGCCGGCCTGACGTCGCAGGGCTGGGTCCGTCGGCAGGCGGCAGCGGAGGCACGAAAATTCGGGTTCCGGCTGCCTCTCGATCGGCAGATGACCGCGTTGAGCCTCGCGCAGCAGCAGATGGTCGAGATCCTCAAGGCGCTGGCGCGGCGCTCGCGCGTCATCGTGCTCGACGAGCCCACCGCGGCTCTCAACAGCGAGGACAGTCAGCAACTGCTCGACATCATGACCGGACTGGCCGCTGACGGCGTCGGCGTCATCTACATCTCGCACCGACTCGACGAAGTGTTCCGCGCGTGCCGGACGGTCCACGTACTGCGCAACGGCCGGCTGGTGCACTCCTCGGCGGTGTCCGACACGAACCCCGGGGAGATCATCCGGCACATGCTGGGCCGAAGCACCGAGGAGACGGTGGTGGCGAAGCAGCAGGTGGACCGCTCCACGAAGGTGCTCGAGCTGAGGGACTGGGAGCGCAGCGCGTCGCCGTCGCTGCGCCAGGTGTCCCTCGACGTGCATGCGGGCGAGATCGTCGGTCTGTACGGCGTCCGCGGTGCGGGCGCCGAGACCATCGCGGAGACGCTCGGGGGTCTGCACCGCGACGTTCAGGGTCACACGACTGTCGCCGGACGTGTCCTGCGCGGGCTGCGCCATCCCATCGCCAGCCGCCGGGCCGGTATCGCGTACGTCCCCGCCGACCGCAAGTCCCAGGGACTGGTGCTCACTCTGCCGGTGCAGCAGTCGCTGTCCCTGCTGGTGATGCGCGCACTCAGCCGCTCCGGCGTGATCGACGGGCGAAAGGAGCGTGCCCTGGCGCGGCGCCTGGCCGGCGAGGTCAAGCTCCGGGCCCGGGGTCTCGGCCAGGCGGTCGGCGAACTGTCCGGCGGTAACCAGCAGAAGGTGCTGGTCGGCAGCCGACTTGCGAGCAAGCCGCACGTCCTCGTGCTCCAGGAGCCGACCCGAGGTGTCGACGTCGGGGCGCGACTGGAGATCCACCGGCTGCTCCGCCGGTTGGCCGACGACGGCACCGGCGCGCTGCTCGTCACCTCCGACATCGAGGAGGCCGTGATTCTCAGCGACCGCCTCCTGATCCTGCGCGACGGTGCGGTCGTCCAGGAAATCCATCAACCGACCCTGAGTTCTCAGGCAGAAGCGCTGCATGCAGCGGGAGGTCTCGACTAGATGGCCATCCAGACCGAATCCACCACCGAGGATGTCGAGGAAACGCGCGAGACCGCCTGGCAGCGCTTCGCTCTGAATGAGAACACGCTGCGCGCGCTGCTGCTGACCGGTTTCCTGGTGGTGATCATCGCCTACTTCACCGCCCGCGATTCTTCGTTCCTGAGCGGCGAGAACGGCCTGAACATCCTGGTCAACGCCAGCGTCATCGGCATCGTGTCGCTCGGTCAGGTGCTCACCATCATCTCCGGAGGATTCGACCTCTCGGTGAGCGGAACGGTCCCGCTCGGCGCGGTCGTGTTCGCGATCCTCGTCAACAAGGGCTGGGGCGTCCTGCCGGCGGCCGCCGCCGTACTGGCCGTCGGCGCCGTCTGTGGCCTGGTCAACGGGTTGATAGTGGCCAAGGCCAACATCAACCCGCTGATCACCACGCTCGGCACGATGTCGGTGACCGGCGGGCTCGCGCTCACGATCGCCGACGGCGTGCAGATCCCGTTCGACGACCCCGGCAAGGGCGTGCTCGCCGAGCAGTCGCTGTTCGGGGTGAACAACCACGTCTGGATCCTGATCGCGCTCAGCATCGCGCTGTTCCTCGTACTGCGCTACACCGTCGTCGGACGATATCTCTATGCCGTCGGGGGCAACCGAGAGGCCGCCCGGCTCGGCGGCATGCGGGTCGGCGCGGTCACCGCGGGGGTCTACGTCTGCTCGGCGGCGCTCGCCTCGCTGGCCGGGGCCGTCCTGGCCAGCCAGTTGCTCACCGGCTCGGGTACCGCCGGTACCGACTCGGCCCTGCAGTCGATCGCCGCGGTCATCCTCGGCGGCGCCTCCCTCGCCGGCGGTGTCGGCGGGGTGCCGGGAACCCTGATCGGCGTTCTCATCCTCGGCACGCTGGCCAACGGGATGGCCATCCTCAGCGTGCCCTCCTTCTACCAGACCATCACCACCGGCCTGGTTCTCCTCCTCGCCGTCGGCGTCAGCCAGGTCCGCCGGCTCCGCGTCAGCCGATAGCCTCCGAAAGGGATTCATCTCATGCACAGACCAGTTCGGCTCGTCGTGGCCGCATGTAGTGCGCTACTGCTCGCAGCCACCGCCGCGTGCGGGGACTCCGGGAACTCGAGCGACGCCGGTGCGGCCGGCGGGTCCGGGACCTTCAAGATCAGCTTCTCCAACTACACCGAGTCGGCACCGCTCTTCCGGGTCATCCACACCAACCTGGACAAAGCTGTCAAGGACACCGGCGCCGACGTCAAGGTCAAGTGGTACGACAACGGCGGCGACCCGGCCAAGATGCTGCAGAACGCGCAACTGATGGTGCGGGACAAGCCCGACGCCATCGTCATCTACCCCGTGTCCAACGCGACCCAGGGCGTGGGCAAGGTGCTCGGCGACAGCAAGATCCCCTGCGTTTCGGTGAACCTCGACACCGCCACCTGCCAGTTCCTGAACATCGACAACCGGGCACTCGGCGAAGGCACCGCCAAGATCGTCGGCGACGTCGCCAAGCAGCGCGGCTGGAACGCCTCGAACACCACCGTGCTGATCGGGCAGAACGCAGCCGCCGGCGAGCAGGTGAACGACTGCGTCAGCTACTTCTACTCGACCATCGCGCCCATCCTCGGGATGGAGCCGGTCGACGCGAAGGCGATCACCGCGACGACCACCAAGATCGGTGCGAACGCGATCCAGTTCGACGGCGGATCGCAGTTGCAGCCCAGCTTCGACGCGGTGAAGAACCTGCTGCCGAGCGTCCCGAAGGGGAACAACATCATCCTCTACACCGTCAACAACGACTCGACCAAGGGAGCGCTGCGCGCGCTGGAGGATGCCGGCCGCGGTGACCAGGCCAAGCTGCTGATGGGTGGTCTGGGTGGCGACGAGGGCGGGATCAAGGCGCTGCGCGATGACCCGCGCTGGGTGGCCGAGGGCGACATCTTCGTCTCCTGGTGGGGCGAGTACGCCGTGGCGATGGCGCAGGCCCTGGCCAAGGGCAAGACGCCACCCAAGGACGTCACCGCGCTACCGCAGATCGTTCTGGACAAGAAGACCGTGGACCAGTACCACCAGCCGGGAAGCGTGGACGTGAAGCAGTTGCCTCCCCTGGACCCCAGCAACGAGTACCTGCGGGACGGCGGTTTCCTGCAGCTGGTCAAGAACATCAAGGGGCTGTAGCCCGATGACGGATCAGTCTGGCGATGCGCTCGAGGCCACGCTTGCCGACCTCGCGGGCGGCCATACCGGAAACCTCGCCGTAGCGGCGCGGGACCTCGGCAGCGGTGCGGAGGTACTGCTGAATGCCGACGAGGTGTTTCCGACCGCGAGTGTCATCAAGCTGCCCATCCTGGTGGAGCTGCTGCGTCAGGTCGAGGCGGGGAAGCTGGCCCTCGACGACCGGGTCGAACTGCGGGGCGAGGACCAGGTCGGCGGGTCCGGCATCCTCAAGGTGTTCGATGCGGGGCTACGGCTCACCTTGCGCGATGTCGCCACGCTGATGATCGTGCTGAGCGACAACACCGCGACCAACCTGGCCATCGACGCGGTCGGCGGTGTCGCCGCTGTCAACGCAGCGATGGACGCGCTCGGTCTGCCGACGATCCGGCTGCATAACCGGGTCGAGTTCGAGGTCATCGGCGACGACGTACGCCGGCTCGGTGAGTCGTCAGCCCGTGACATGTGTGCGCTGGTGCGAGGCGTTGCCGAGCGCAACGTCTTCGGGCCCGGGGTGTCCGAGGCGGTCGAGCGCGTGCTTGCCGGACAGCAGTACCTCGACCAGGTACCGCGCTACCTCCAGGTGAAGCCGTACGCCGCGGAGCTGGGACTGGACCCGGAGATCACCGTCGCGAACAAGACGGGCTTCTTCACCGGCACCCGCGCCGACACCGGCATCGTCCGCTACCGCGACGGCGGCGGCTTCGCCTATGCGGTGTTCAACCACGAGTCCAAGGACGAGACCTTCCTCGCCGAGGCGGAAGGCTCGGTGCTCGCCGGGCTGGTCGGCAAGGCCCTGGTCGAGCACTGGTGGCCGAGTGGCCGGGACACCGCGCCGACGGTGGCCACGGCGTATGACCCGTCCTGACCGACCGGCCGACGGGCATGACAAGGAGCTGAGGGAGCCCATGACACAGACAGTTCTGATCCGCGACGCCGAGGTCCTCGATGGCACCGGCGCTCCGGCCCGGCGCGCCGACGTACTGGTGGCCGGCGGGGTCATCGAGGCCGTCGAGGAGCCCGGACACCTCGCCGCCGAAGGTCGTACGGTGATCGACGCCGGCGGTACGACGCTGGCGCCTGGCTTCATCGACGTGCACTCCCACGCCGACAACGCGCCGTTCCTCGACGAGCCCGACACCTCCAAGATCATGCAGGGGGTGACCAGCGAGGTCGTCGGCAACTGCGGGTTCAGCCTGGCGCCGCGCTTGAGCGAGACCGGGCCCGCGCTGGAAGCGCTGGTGGGGCGGATCTTCCCCGCGTTGCCGTGGAGCTGGTCGACGTTCGCCGAACTGCTGACCGCGACGGATGCGCGGGGCTATGTCACCAACTACGCGCCACTTGTCGGACACCACGCGCTGCGGGCCGCGGTCCTCGGCATGTCCGATGGCGCGCCCGATGACAAGCAGCTCGTGATGATGGGCGACCTGCTCGACGAGGCGATGGCTGCGGGCGCCTTCGGCCTCTCGTCCGGTTTGATCTATCCGCCCGGTCAGTTCGCGCAGACCCAGGAGCTCGTGGAGCTGGCCAAACGTCTCCCACAGAGCCGGCCCTACGTCACCCATATGCGCGGCGAGGGCTCGCAACTGCTGGCCAGCATCGCCGAAGCGGTGGCCATCGGCGAGGGCAGTGGACGCCGGGTACACGTCTCCCACCTCAAGACCGCGGGCAGCACCAACTGGGGTCAGATGCAGGCAGCTCTGGACCAGCTCGACCAGGCCCGGGACCGCGGACTGGACGTGCGTCACGACGTCTATCCCTACACCGCCAGCAGCACCATGCTGAGCGCCGTGCTGCCGCCGTGGTTCCAGGAGGGCGGCAGTCCGGCTGTACTGCGCCGGCTCAACGATCCAGTCGCGCTCGACCGATTGCGTGACCAGCTCGGCCAGGACGACGGCACCTGGGAGAACCACATCTATGGCGCCGGCTGGGACGGGGTCGTGGTCGCCTCCTCGGCCAGCCACCAGTACGAAGGCCTATCGCTGGCACAACTCGCGGCAGACCGCGGCACCGAGCCGTTCGAGGCGCTGGTGCACGTGCTGCGACAGGAGGAGCTCAAGGTCAGCATGATCCTGTACTCCATGCGCGAGGACGACCTCACCCTCGCCATGCGTCACGAGCTGACCATGATCGGTTCCGACGGCCTGCCGCCGGGTGTCGGCGGCAAGCCACACCCCCGGATGTACGGGACCTTCCCACGAGTCCTCGCGCGTTACTCCCGTGAGCTTGGCACCCTAGCCCTGCCCGACGCCGTACGGCGGATGACCTCGCTACCGGCGGAGTCCTTCGGGTTGCACGACCGCGGAACGATCGCTCCGGGCAAAGCCGCCGACCTGGTCGCGTTCGATCCTGCGGAGGTCCAGGACCTCGCCGACTACACCGAGCCCACCCGGGAGCCGGCGGGCATCGCCTGGGTGATGGTCAACGGGCAAGTCGTAGTCCGGGCCGGCCGGTACCTCGGCCCGCGCGCGGGTCGACGGCTCCGACCGCCGGCATGAGCGGGCCGACAGTGAAGACGGAGGTCCTTTCGGACGCCTGGCGCCATGCGGGGCGGGCGGCTCAACACAGCGGGGTCGAGGTGCACCAGATCAGCGGCGAAGACGCAGCGATGGCTCAGACGGTCATCCGCGAGGCATGGGGCCGGCAACAGATCCCGCAGAGCAACCTCCTGCATGCCCTGTCGCACGCCGGCAACGCCGTGCTCGCAGCTGTTCGCGACGGCACCCCGGTCGGCGTGGCGTTCGGGTTCCTCGGCTGGTCCGGCGGCCTACACCTGCACTCGCACATGACGGCTGTGGTCCGCGGCTACCAGTCCCGTGGCATCGGGTACGCCCTGAAGTCGTGGCAACGTGCGCTCTGCCTCGAACACGGTGTCACCGAGATGCGATGGACCTACGACCCGCTCATCGCTCGCAACGCCTACTTCAACCTGGTCAAACTCGGTGCGCAGGTGCACGCCTTCTTCCCTGACTTCTACGGCGCCATGGACGACACAGTGAATGCCGGTGACTACAGCGACCGCTTCGAGGTCTCCTGGCAACTCGACTCCGAACAGGTTGTGGCTGCTCTGGAGCGCCGCGTGCGTCGCCCGGAGTCGGCCGCGGAAGTCGTCGCCATCCCGGCTGACTACGACGCGCTCCGGCAGTCCGACCCGGCCGCGGGCCGCGAGATCCGGCTGAGCACCCGGGAGCAGTTCGTGCGGCTGTTCGCAGCAGGCCTGCGCCCTGCGTGGGGCGACGGCGGGTACGTCTTCGCGGCCGCGTCGAAGCGCCCCAGCGAGACCGTTACCGCCGCGCATGGCTGACCCCGGCCTGCTGCTTGGTCTGCGCCAACTCGAGGACTCGATGCTCGCCGTGCTCGAGGACCTCGTGATGACCGAGACGCCAAGTGACGACCTTCGCCTGCTTCGCAACGGCACCAGGCTGCTGAGCGGCCTGGTGAACCGGCTTCTGGGCGAGGCTCCCGAAACGGTCGAGGTGGACGGCCGGTCGCACCTGCGACTTCGCGGCTCCGGAGACCGGCCGGTCCTCGTGGTGTGCCACCTCGACACTGTCTGGCCGGCCGGCACGACTGGTCGCTGGCCGTTCGCCGTCGCCGACGGGCGCGCCACCGGGCCTGGCGTCTTCGACATGAAAGCCGGCCTGGTGCAGGCCCTGTACGCGATCAGCGCGCTGAGCCGGACGGATGGTGTCACGCTGCTCGTCACGACAGATGAGGAGATCGGGTCACCGACCGGCCGGGCACTTGTCGAGGACGAGGCCCGCCGGTCCCGGGCCGTGCTCGTTCCGGAGCCAAGTGCGGCGGGAGCGCTCAAGACCGCACGCAAGGGCATCTCGATGTACCGCCTTCACGTCCAGGGCCGGGCCGCACACGCCGGCCTGGAACCTGAGCGCGGCGTGAACGCCCTGGTGGAGCTCGCCCGACAGGTGCCGCGCATCGCGGACCTCGGCGACGCAAGGCTGGGTACGACGGTGACCCCGACGACCGCGACGGCAGGCAGCAGCCGCAACACCGTTCCGGCCACCGCCGAGGCGGCCATCGACGTCCGGGCGGCAACCGTGGCCGAACAGGAGCGGGTGCATGCCGAACTCGCCGATCTGGCACCGGGCACGGACGGCGCAGTCCTGCGGCTGGAGGGAGGCATCAACCGGCCGCCGTTCGAGCCGGACGCCTCCGCCGGCCTGATGACGCTGGCCGAACGCTTCGCCGACGAGCTGGGACTTGCGCCGCTGCGCCAGGCCAGCGTGGGGGGCGGGTCGGACGGAAACTTCACCGCCGCGCTCGGCGTCCCGACCCTGGACGGGATCGGAGCGGTCGGCGACCACGCACACGCCGAAGGCGAGTACAGCCTCACCGCGCCGATGAGCGAGCGGGCAGCGCTCCTGTGCGCATTGATCGACCACCTCACGGAGGACAAACCATGAAGCTGCAGACCGTCGAGTTGCGCCGGATCGCCCTTCCGCTCGTCCGCCCGTTCCGCACCTCGTTCGGAGTGCAGACGCGCCGCGACGTGCTGCTGATCCACATCGTGACCGACGAGGGCGAGGGTTGGGGCGAATGCGTTGCCCTCGCTGATCCCTTCTACAGCAGTGAGTACGTCGAGGGCGCGCAGGCCGTCCTCCGTGACTACCTCGTCCCTCGCTTGCTGGCGGCGCCGCACGTGACCGCGCGTGCGGTCGCCCCGCTGCTCGGCGAGGTGCTCGGCCACCGGATGGCGAAGGCGGCCATCGAGACCGCCGTCCTCGACGCCGAGCTCCGCGCTCACGATCTGTCGTTCGCCTCCTACCTCGGCGCCACCCGCACCGAGGTGGAGTGCGGGGTCTCGGTCGGCATCGCCCCGTCCGTGGACAAGCTGCTCGAGGAGGTTGCCGGCTACATCAAACAGGGCTACCGCCGGATCAAGCTCAAGATCGAGCCAGGCTGGGATGTCGAGCCGGTCCGGGCCGTCCGCGAGTCGTTCGGTCCGGAGCTGCCCCTGCAGGTCGACGCCAATGCGGCGTACGACGCTGCCACCTCGGCGAAGCTGGAGGCACTCGACGAGTTCGGTCTGCTCCTGATCGAGCAACCGTTCGCCGAGGACGACCTGCACCAGCACGCGGTCCTCTCCCAGCGCATCAGGACCGCTGTCTGCCTGGACGAATCCATCACCTCCGCGCGTGCGGCAGCCGATGCCATCCGGCAGGGCGCCTGTTCGGTGATCAACGTCAAGGCGGGCCGGATGGGTGGCTACCTCGAGTCGGTGCGAGTGCATGACGTCTGTGAGGCACTGGGCATCCCCGTGTGGTGCGGCGGCATGCTGGAGACCGGCATCGGCAGGGCCGCCAACGTCGCTCTGGCCGCGCTGCCGAACTTCCGCTACCCGGGCGATACCTCGGCCTCGGACCGCTACTACCACCAGGACGTCACCGAGCCCTTCGTACTGCGTGACGGGATGCTGCCCGTACCCTCCGGTCCCGGCATGGGCGTCGAGCCTCGACAGGAGGTTCTCCAGGAGTTGACCACCAGCGTCGAAACCTTCCGGCGCTGACCGGCGCCGAGCCAACCCCGGCTTAACGAAGGAGGCGGAGCTGAAGCGCCAGCATCAGCCGCTCCGTCGGATCGTCGAGGTCTATCCCGAGGACGTCCGTGGCCCGGCGGAGACGGTAGCGGAAGGTGTTCGGGTGCACCTGTAGCCCGCCTGCTGCCAAGCTCACGTCCCCGAAGTAGTCCAGATAGGCGCGGAGCGTACTGACCAAGGCCAGGTCTCGGGCGCTGCCGTTCTCGGCCAACAGGCGGAGGGGGCCCTGCAGCAGGTGTGGCCGTTCCCGGACCAGGTCGAGCACTTCAAGCAGGTTGGCCGCAGCCCGCACATCGTCGAGGTCAGCGACGGTACGCCGCGTTTCGGGCCGCAGCAGCACTCGCATGACCCGGTCGACGTCTTGCCGGGACTCCACCACCCGGTCGAACGACGTCACCGGGCGCCCGATCGCGGCATACACCTTCGCCTGTGTCGCACCGGTGACGCGCCGCGCGGCCTCGCTCGCGAACTGGCGGATCTCCCTCGCGATCGCGGCGCCGGAGACTACGACGTACACGCGAGGGCTGACGTCGAGCGCAACGGTGACGCGGTGGACCGTGGAGCAGTACAGGTCGATCACCTGCAGCAGCCGACCGCCCGGCAGGCTGCCTCCGAGGGCTTCGAAGGCCACCACGACGTACGGGGCGTCGGGCGCCAGCGCGAGCCGAACGGCGGCGACATCTGCAGCGGTACCGTCGAGCAGGTCACGCACCATCGACCTGCGCAGGTTGCTCTCAGCATGGAGATCCAAGCGGTGCCGCATGATGTGCAGCGCCGCCGTCAGGGCCGCCTCGCGAAGGATCTCGCTTTGGTCCTCGGCGAGTGGTTCGCCCTTCTCGGCGACCCAGATCGAGCCGAGCAACTCGCCTGCGGCACGCACGCTGATCGCGACCCGGCGGCTCAGCTGGACCTCGGGCATCGCCTCCATGTGCACGACGTCGTCACTGGATATCAGTTGGCGGAAGACACCGCGCTCCTGCAGCAGGCGCATGTACTTCTGTGGCACCCGACGACCGAGGATCGTCTCCTTCCGCGGCTCGTCCACCTGCTTGGTGACGCTGGAGTAGGCCAGCACATGCGATTGCGGGTCCTCGATCGTCACCGCACCGCGGATGCGCTGGGCCAGCGAGTTGGCGAAGGCGAACAGATCACCGAGCGGAGCGCCGGCGAGCTCTTCGACCGCTGAGCTGATACCGACCCGCAACATGGTGGCGAGGTGGACCCACGGGACGTCGGTCGGCGCCGTCAGGATCACGATGCGGCGCCGCCGTGCCGCGACTGCGACTTGTTCGGGCAGGGTGTCGTCGACGTGCAGCACGATGGCGGCATAACCCTGGGCCGCTGCTCGCTGGACGAGCTCGACCGCGTCCTCGCCGCGCGGGTCGACCCCGACCGCGAGCAGCGCCTCTCCCTGCCCCTGCTCGACCTCGAGCAGGGGGTCATGGACGCACACCCCTGCCAGGGACCGGTCGAGCGAACCATCCGGGGCCACCGCGACCGTGATGAGGCTCGGCCCGAGCCGTCTGATGACCTCCCGCAAGGTCTGAGCATCGCGGCGAGCCGGGGTCCTGGCTGCCATCGCACCTCCTCAGTCCTCGCTCGACCTTCAGCTATCCCAAGCATGCGCGTTGCCGGAGGACCTTCCCGCAACACCACGGGAAAGGTCCTCCGGAACCGTCTAGCGGACTCCCAGCGCCGCACCGACCTCGGCGAGGCGGTCGGTGTAGACCTTCGCCAGCCGGCCGTCCTTGCTGGGGCCGACGTTCAGCAGGTACTGATACCCATGATCGCGCTGGTAGGTCTCCTCGTCGACGATGTCCGCCGTCGTCCGCGGCTCGACCGACTGGTCGGTGTTGAACCAGTCCCAGTTGCTGGTGCTGATCATGTCCGACATCTGCACCGGGTTCGTCAGTCCCGCCGGCGGCCGGCCATCCTCGTACTCGAGCACGTCCGAGGTGGCGATCGTGTCGTTCTTGTCGTTGTTCACGATCACCGTGCCGGGTGACACGTTGCGGATGAAGTCGCGCACCTGGTCGTACCCGATCTTGCCGTAGCCCGCGAACTGCCACGCGTCGAACCAGATCTGGTCGACGAAGCCGTACTGGGTGAGCAGCTCACGGATCTGGTTGAGCGCCAGTTCGGTGCTCTCGCCGTTGCTGCGGTCCCAGATGGAGTAGTACAGCCCGACGTTCAACCCGGCCCTGCGGAACGAGTCGGCGTACTTGCGCACCACATCGCCCTGATAGGGGCTGGAGGCAACGTCATAGGTATTCGAAGCCGTGTCCCAGAGCGCGAACCCGTCGTGGTGCTTGGTCGTGAGCACGCCGTACTTCATCCCGGCGCTCTTCGCCGCGGCCGCCCACTGGTCGGTGTCCAGGCTGGTCGGGTTGAAGACGCTCGGCGAGGTGTTCGGAGTGGCCCACTGCTCGTTCGTGTAGGTGCCTAGGCCGTAGTGGATGAACATGCCGAACTGGTTGTCGCGGATGTGTTGCGCGACATCCGGCACGGCCGGCTTCTCGTCGCTGAAGATCTGCACCTCGGCGAGCGTCAAGTAGCCGGTGAGCGCGGACTGGACCCGGACATAGCGCGCTGTCTTGCCGAGCTTTAGCGACTTCTGCTGCCCGATGTTGCGCACCCGGTACGAGCTGACGCCCGGTTGCTGCAAGGTCTTCTTCAGGTCGGTGGACGCGAATGGCTGGGCGGAGGTGAACACGTAGAAGTCATTCAGCCGGTCCTGGCAGCAGTCCGTGCGGTTCCAGACGGCGATCGAGGTCAGCTTCTTGCTCGCGCCGAGGTCCGCCTGCCACCACGGGTTGAGCTGCGACGCCGTGTTGCTGAGCGACCGGTCGTTCCAGGCTCCGTCGACGTTGTTGTCCTGCGCTCTGGTCGGGACACCGCCGTCCGCGACACTCGACTGCGTAGTACGGGCGCCCAGTGCGACGTTCCGATACTGCGGGACGGGGGTGGCCGCGCTCCGGCGAACCTGAACCTCCGCCAGCGCGAGCGCGTTCTTGCCGTTCAGCTGGATCCGGACGTACTGGCCATCGCGACCGATGTTCAGCTCAACCTTTCCCGCGACCAGATCGACGTGATACGCCGTGACACCGGCCTGTTTGCGGGACTCGTCGAGCGAGTTCGAGGCGAACGGGACGTTCGACACCAGCACGTAGAAGTCGGACAGGCGGGACACGCAGCAGTCGGTGCGGTTGTAGATCGCGATACTGCCGATCCGCTGCCGGCTCTCCAGGTCGACCTGCCACCAGGGCTGCAGTTCGTCACTGGTGTGCGACAAGGATCCGTTCCAGAAGCCAGCGTCGGTGTTCCCGTCGACCGCACGGGAGGCGGGCGCCGCGATCTCGTACTCCGAACTCTGGCTGGCCGTTCTTCCCAGCGCGAGGTTGTCATCAGCCAAGGCCGCGGCTTGGGATGCCTGAGGTCCTGGGGTTAGGGCAGTTGCCGTCTGGGAGGCGAGCATCCCAACGGCCAAGGCGGTGATCAGCGCGGTGATCAGGCAGGCCGCCGATGCGCGGCGCCTGCGGACAAGACCTACTGCTGACACAGCGATCTCCTGTCATTCGTCGGGCGGGACGAATCGGAGACTAAACCGAGAATTCGGGAAATACTAGATCCTATAGGATCTATCCTGTTGCGACACCAAGCCTCTGGGACGGACCGCGGTTGGGCGGCCGGCGTGCGAGAGCTCGCCGATCGTCCCCCGACCGTGACGATCTCAGTGGCCGATGGTCATCTCGGCCGAGTTCCAGATCTCCAATGTGCAGCCCGCGCCGGCTGCTGGACGCCCGAGTGGTATTCGAGGTGCCGGGGGTTTACTCGCCGGCCGGGTCGGGGTACGAGATGTTGATCGCGCGACTGATCGGCGGGGCCGGGCTCTTCGAGCGCAAGCTCGTCCTCGGCTCATGCTGGGCATGCGGCCCGGTTCGCGCTGTGCCTGCCCCGACTGTTCCGCGGCGCACACCGACACGGGGCAGCCTGAGCCGCGGCGAGGACGATTGATGGGAGACTGGACGCCGTGAAGATCTTGGTCGGGTATGTGCCGACGCCCGAGGGCGAGGCTGCCCTCGACGCGGCCGCGGCCGAAGCCAGGCTGCGGGGTGCGTCCGTCATGCTGCTCAACACGAGCCGGGGCGACACCTACCTCCACACCCGCTACGCCAACGCGGAGGAGCTCGCCGCGGCTGAGGCCCGGCTACGTGCTCACGGCGTCGAGGTGACGATTCAGCAGGCCGTCAGCAGCGGTGATGTCGCGAACGAGCTGCTGAAGGCGGCGGCCGCAGAGGAGGTCGGGCTGATCGTGCTCGGTCTTCGTCGCCGCAGCCCGGTCGGCAAGCTGATCCTGGGCAGCACCGCCCAACGCGTCCTCCTCGAGTCGCCCGTCCCCGTCCTCGCCGTCAAGGTCCCCTCGCCCCACGACTGACTCTGACCCCTGCGTCCGAGCAAGTGGTGGGACTCACCGAGGCTTCTATCCTCGACGACCTCCAGCGTGCGGCCGAGGTGGGCGTTGACCGCGTCGACTGGGATCTGAACATCGTGGGCACCCCGATCCTCGACCAGCTGGACGCCTTCCGGAGGCTGGCGAAGCTGCTCTGGTGAAATCCACGTGAGTGGCTGGGTCCGGACGCCTAAACTGGTCGGTGACATGCCTGATGCCCGGACCGAGTCCACCAGTCCCTCCCCAGCCCCCGATTCACCCCGGAACCCCGCGTCTCCGCAGGCTTCCGCTTCCCCGCAGAGCGACCGTCCCACAGGCGGAGCTGATCGCCCACGCCGTCCTCGGCCGAACCGACGCCGGAAGAAGCCGGCAACTGCTTCGCCCGCCGGCGCCGGGCAGGCGCCGGCTCACAGCGCTCACAGCGCGCCCGCTCAAGACTCTCCCGCTCAAGACCCGGCTCGACAACCAGGTCGATCGGTCGCGCCCGCCGGTACTGCGGAGCGTGGTGCGGCTGGGATCGCGGAGTTGGCGGCGCGCCTCGAGGGTTTGACGGCGTCCGACCGGGAGCAGTTGGGGCGTCGGCTCGAGCGGTTGCGGACGCTCAGAACCGACGAGAAACGCCAGGGAGCGCTCTCCGACATCACCGCCAGGATCGAGCAGGCGGAGCACCGCGTCGAGCAGCGGCGGCTCGCCGTACCCGAGATCACCTATCCCGAAGAACTTCCGGTCAGCCAGCTCAAGGACGAGATCGCGGCGACGATCCGCGACCACCAGGTCGTCGTGATCGCGGGTGAGACCGGTTCCGGCAAGACCACTCAGATCCCGAAGATCTGCCTCGAGCTCGGCCGCGGCGTGCAGGGCATGATCGGGCACACGCAGCCCCGCCGGCTCGCGGCTCGGACGGTCGCGGAGCGGATCGCCGAGGAGCTCGGCACCGAGCTGGGCGAGACCGTCGGCTACGCGGTCCGGTTCACCGACAAGGTCAGTGAGCGCTCTCTGGTGAAGCTCATGACCGACGGCATCCTGCTCGCGGAGCTGCAACGGGACCGCGACCTCAGCCGCTACGACACCCTCATCATCGACGAGGCGCACGAGCGCAGCCTCAACATCGACTTCATCCTCGGCTACCTGAAGCAACTGCTCCCCCGCCGTCCCGACCTCAAGGTGATCATCACCTCGGCGACGATCGACCCTGAGCGGTTCGCCGAGCACTTCTCCGACGCGGCAGGCCGGCCGGCGCCGATCGTCGAGGTCTCCGGCCGCACCTACCCGGTCGAGGTCCGCTACCGACCGATCAACGACGCGGACGACCCGAGCACGCTCGACCGCGATCAGACCCAGGCGATCCTGGAGGCCGTGGACGAGCTCGCGCTCGAGGCACCGGGCGACGTACTGGTGTTCCTGAGCGGCGAGCGGGAGATCCGCGACACCGCCGACGCTCTACGCGACCACAACCTGCGCAACACCGAGATCCTGCCGCTCTACGCCAGGTTGTCGAACGCCGAGCAACACCGCGTCTTCCAGTCCCACGGTTCGAGCCGCCGGATCGTGCTCGCCACCAACGTCGCCGAGACCTCGCTGACCGTTCCCGGCATCAAGTACGTGATCGACCCGGGCACTGCGCGCATCAGCCGGTACTCGCACCGCACGAAGGTGCAGCACCTGCCGATCGAGCCGGTCTCCCAGGCCAGCGCGAACCAGCGAATGGGCCGCTGCGGCCGGACCAGCGACGGCATCTGCATCCGCCTCTACACCGAGGAGCATTTCGAGAGCCGGCCGGAGTTCACCGACCCGGAGATCCTGCGCACGAACCTGGCGTCCGTCATCCTGCAGATGACCTCGATCGGGCTCGGCGACATCGCCGCCTTCCCGTTCATCGACGAGCCGGACAAGCGCAGCATCACCGACGGCCTGCAGCTGCTCACCGAGCTCGGCGCCATCGACTCGGCCAGCTCCACCGACCGGTCGCGCCGGCTGACCCCGGTCGGCCGGCAGCTCGCGCAGATCCCGCTCGACCCGCGGCTCGCCCGGATGATCGTCGAGGCCGACAAGCACGGCTGCGTCCGGGAGGTGATGGTGATCGCCTCCGCGCTCTCGATCCAGGACCCCCGCGAACGACCGACCGATGCCGAGGCGCAGGCGACCCAGCAGCACGCCCGGTTCCGCGACCCGAACTCGGACTTCCTCGGCTTCCTGAACCTGTGGAACTACCTCAAGAAGCAACAGAACGAGCTGTCCGGCAACCAGTTCCGCCGGATGTGCCGCAACGAGTACCTGAACTACCTGCGCGTCCGCGAGTGGCAGGACATCTTCGCGCAGCTGCGTCAGGTCGCCGCGCAGATCGGTGTCACGCTCAACTCCGGCGAAGCGGCAGACCCGCAGAGCGTACACATCTCATTGATGGCCGGTCTGCTGTCCCACCTCGGCATGAAGGATCCGGCGAACCAGCACCAGTACCTCGGCGCGCGCGGAGCCAGGTTCGCGATCTTCCCGGGCTCGGGCCTGTTCAAGAAACCACCGCAGTTCGTGATGGCCGCCGAGCTGGTCGAGACGTCGCGGCTCTGGGCGCGCGTGAACGCCAAGATCGAGCCGGAATGGGCCGAGGACCTCGCGGAGCACCTGATCAAGCGCAGCTACTCCGAGCCGCACTGGGAGCGCAAGGCCGGCGCGGTGATGGCCTACGAGAAGGTCACCCTGTACGGAGTACCGATCGTTGCCCGGCGCAAGGTCAACTACGGCAAGGTGGATGCCGAGGTGTCGCGCGAGCTGTTCATCCGGCACGCGCTGGTCGAGGGCGACTGGGACACCCACCACAAGTTCTTCCACGAGAACCGTAAGCTGATCGAGGAGGTCGAGGAGCTCGAGGAGCGCACCCGGCGCCGGGACCTCCTGGTCGACGACGAGACGCTGTTCGCGTTCTACGACGAGCGGATCGGCTCGGACGTCGTCACCGGGCGGCACTTCGACACCTGGTGGAAGAATGCCCGGCAACGCGACCCTGATCTGCTCGACTTCGAGCGGTCCCTGGTGGTGCGCGAGGGCGCCGAGGTCAAGGAGAAGGACTTCCCACTCACCTGGACGCAGAACGGGATGACCTTCGACCTGACCTACGCGTTCGAGCCCGGCACGGACGCGGACGGCGTCACCGTTCACATCCCCCTGCTCGTGCTCAACCAGGTCACCGCCGACGGGTTCGAGTGGAGCGTGCCGGGTTTCCGCGAGGAGCTCGTCACCTCCCTGATCAAGTCGTTGCCCAAGGCGATCCGGCGCAACATCGTGCCGGCGCCGGACCACGCCCGCCGGGTGCTGCCGAACCTGGATCCGGCCTCGGGTCCGCTGACGGACGCCCTGGCCCGTGAGTTCCGCTCGCTGCGGGATGTGCTGATCGAGCCGGAGGACTGGGACTGGAGCAGGATCCCCGAGCACCTGCGGATGACCTTCCGGGTGGTCGACGACAGCGGCAAGACTGTTGCCGAGAGCAAAGACCTCGCCCGGCTGAAGGAGCGGTTGAAGCCGAAGACCAAGGCCGCCATCTCGCAGGTCGCGTCGAAGGCCGTGAGCGGACTGGAGCGAACCGGCCTGACCGACTGGACGTTCGACGTGCTTCCTCGCAGCTTCTCCGAGCACCGTGGCGGTCTGACCGTGGCCGGATACCCCGCGTTGGTTGACGAGGGCAAGAGTGTCTCGGTGCGACTGCAGGAGACCGAACGGGACCAGACCGCCTCGATGTGGAACGGCACTCGTCGGCTGCTGTTGCTGACCATGCCGTCCGTGATCGACGTGGTGCAGCGGCACCTGTCGAACCAGTCGAAGATGACGCTGATGAACAGCCCGCACCGCAACGTCGGCGATCTCCTGGACGACGCTGTCTCCGCGGCCGTCGACCAACTGATGGCCGACGCGGGTGGCCCCGTCTGGGATGCCCAGGGATTCGCCCGGCTCAGAGACGCAGTACGGGCTGAGCTTGCGGATACCGTGCTCGCGATCCTGGCGCAGGTCGAGCAGGTGCTGTCGCTTGCCCGGGCTGTTGACCGGCAGATTTCCAAGGCATCCAGCCCTGCTCTGCTGGCCACGCTGTCCGACGTACGGGGTCAGCTCGAAGGGTTGGTGCATCGCGGGTTCATCACCGAGACCGGCGCCAAGCGGCTGCCCGACCTCGTTCGCTATCTGCGCGGGATCGAGCAGCGCCTGGAAAAGGTCGGCGCGAACGCGATGCGGGACCGGTCGGGGATGGCGATCGTGCAGACGCTGACCGACGAGTACGACAAGCGCCTGAAGGCGGTGCCCGCCGGCAAGTACCCGAGTCCGGAACTGCTCGAGGTCCGCTGGATGCTCGAGGAACTCCGGATCAGCCTGTTCGCGCAGACCCTCGGCACGCCGTACCCCGTGTCGGACAAGCGCATCCGCAAGGCGCTCACGACGGCCTAGCGAATCAGGCCCCGGGCATCGGGGCGTCGAGGAAGGTCAGCACCACGTCACGGGCCAGGTCGGTGCGGGCGAGCCCGAAGAAGTGCGTCGTGCCGGGGAACACCGCCAACTGCGACGCGGGCACCCCCACGAAGTCGCCGTTGACGTCCCCGCCCCGTAGCTGCAGGAACCGCACCGCGTGCTCCAGTTTCACGGCGTCGCAGTCGCCCACGGTGATCAGGGTCGGTGCGGCGATACCGCGGATGTCGTCGTCGGACCACCCGGTGAAGCCGCGGTCGAAGCTGCCGAGCTTGTCGAGCAGGCCCTGCAGGTGCTCGCGGTCAGGGTGTGGCGACTTGGCCAGATACTCCGCCTCCATCGGCGTGCCCGCGATCAGGTCGACGCTGAGCTCACCCATCGCGTCCGCGTTCTCCGCGCGGTCGCCGTCGCGATGGAACGACGCCGAGGAGATGATCACCTTGCGGACGAGCTCAGGGTGCCGGATCGCCAGGTACTCGGCCACGGCGCCACCCACGCTGAAGCCGAAGACGTCCACCTGCGGCACGCCGAGGTGCTGAAGCAACCCGATGACGTCGGAGGCCAGGTCGGCGGTGGCCAGTGGACGGTCGATGTCGTTGGTCCGCCCGTGCCCCTGGAAGTCGGTGGCGATGACCTGACGGTTCTCGGCCAGGCTCGGGAGCAGCTGGCCGAACTGCAGGTCGATGTTGAACAAACCGCCGTGCAGCAGGAGCAATGGCGTCCCGCCCGAACCGTGGATCTCGTAGTACAGCTGCAGGCCGTTGACCGGGGCGTACCCGGACTGCGGCCTGCGATGCGGTGGTCTGGTCGGTCACAGCGTCTCCCGTTGGTCGGATGCCTCCTATCTATCAGTTGCGGGGTTCGTGAAGCAGTGGCCTGCCGGGGTCCCGGCAGGCCACCGAACGTCACGGGTAGCTGACTAGATAGCGCTGCTGGGTGGCGGCGTTGGCGGTGCCGCCGGTGTTGTTGATGACGTTGGCGATCGTGCCCACCCCGCCGAGTGAGACCGAGACCAGGTCGTGAAACCTGACACCGGCGGTATCAGGCACCTCGAAGGATCGGCTCGCGACGATCGACGGGTTGGTGTTGAAGAAGGAGTAGCTGCCGACGCCCCACGCCTCGTGGCTGGTGACCGTGTTCGCGACCTTGTACGCCGCCCAGCCCTGCGTCCCCGGACCGCTGCTCCAGGACGCCTGGTCCGGAACGTCGTACGGGAACTCGTTCTGGTAGAAGTACGTGCGGCCGCCGTTGCCGTTCCAGAGCGTCTCGTACTGCTGGTAGTGCTCGACGAACAACCCGTACATCGTCACGTTGTTGCCGTTCACAACCAGTCCGTTGGCGGCGGTGTTGTCGTTCCAGCCGACGTGATCGCCGTGGTCCGCGCGCCACAGCCACAGATGATCGCCGATCACGTTGTTGCTGTTCACCCGCAGGCTGACGCTCGCCCGGCCGACCTGAGCACCGCCGCCGATCCGGAAGAACACGTCGTGCAACGAGGTCGGGTTGGCCGCGTGGTTCGCGGCGGAGCCCGCCGGGCCGACCTCCACCAGCACCGGCGAGTTCACCGGTCCGGCGTCGACCAGGAGTCCGGCGAGCTTGACGCCGTCCACGTCGGCGACCGTGATCGCCGCCTGCCCGGTGTCCGGGATCAGCGTCGCCAGGCCGAGGCCCAGTACTACGGTGTTGGCGCGGGTGACCCGGATGGTGTCGTTCAGGTGGTAGACGCCGGGCGTGAACAAGAGGTGCTTGCCCTGGTCGAGCGCGGCGTTGATGGTCGCCACGGATGCGCCCGGCTTGACGACGTAGAACTCGCTCAGCGAGATCGACGAACCGGCCGCGGGACCGTGGGACCAGCTGGTGCCGACGCTGTTCTGCCGCAGGGCGGGGACGAACACGTTGTAGTTGCCGGCAGCATCGAAGTACAGGAACGGCTTCTCCCGGATCTGCGGGGTCTGGCCGACGACTGTGTGGGCTGGGTCCGGGAAGTGTTGCGGTGGCGCGCCGGTGGTACCGACGAACACCATGTTCCAGACCGATCCGGCCCAGCCGCCGAACTCCGAATTCCGCGACATCCACTGCTGCTGCGAGCCGGAGACCACGGTGTTGTCGATCTTGGTGTCGGCGAACAACCCGCCGCTGGCCCAGCCGTCACCGCCGTTCCAGAGCTGGATCTCGGGCGCGCCCTTCAGATGCATCCGCCGGTACGGCGCGGCCTGCGCGACGGCCCATCGCTCGATCTGTCCGGGTGGCGTCGTCACCGCCAGGTTCTCCGCGGAACGCCAGAAGTTCTGGGTGGCGTTGCCCTTGTTGTTCGGGTTGTCACCCTGCTGCAGCCAGTCGGCCTCGACCCGGACATGCCCGTTGAGGTTGACGTCGTCCGGCGAGAGGCCGAGGCCGGCGACCTGCGTGTAGAAGCCGAGGTTCACGTCGGCGTTGTAGGTGCCGGGCTTGAACAACGTCGCGTAGCGCTCGGTGCCGAACTGGTTGGTGTGCTGCTCCGTGGCGATGGCGTTCAGACGGTTCTGGAGCTCCGCCTGCGGGGTGCTCGGGCTGAAGACGAAGACGTTCGGGCCGAGGTCCGGGTTGCGCGGATCGGTCGGTGGCACCGGATCGGTCGAGCCGCCGCCTGTCGTGTGCACGACGAGCTCCCAGAGTGAGTAGCCGAAGGTCGTGCCGCGCTGGGTTCCGTTGACCCGGAGATAACGGCCGCTGCCGGTGACGTCCAGGGTCTGCGTTCCACCGGTGCCGGTGGTGGTCGAGTAGAGCTGGGTCCACGCGCTGGCGTCGTCAGAGACCTGGACCTGGAAAGCCTTTCCGTACGCCGCTTCCCAGCTGAGCACGACCTGGCAGACGGCCTGGGTGGAGCCGAGGTCGACCTGGATCCACTGAGGATCCGAGAAAGCGCTCGCCCAGCGGGTTCCGGGGTTTCCGTCGACCGCGGCAGAGGCCGGGACTCCTGCGTTCTCGGTGCTCGACGCGGTGGCCGGCTTACCCTGCGCGGCATTGGAGGTGCCGCAGGCGGTCGGGCCGCCGTCCGTTCCGCCGTACACCTGGAACTCCCAGAGCGAGTAGCCGTAGCCGGTGCCCCGCGCGGTGCCGAGCATGCGGACATACCGGCCGGCACCGGTGACGGCGAGGTCTTGGACGCCGCCTGTGCCGGTGGTGGTCGAGTAAAGCTGCCGCCAGTCGGTGGCGTTGTCCGAGACCTGGAGCTGGAAGGACTTGCCGTAGGCCGCCTCCCAGTTGAGGACGATACGGGTGATGGGTTGGGCGGAGCCGAGGTCGACCTGCAACCACTGCGGATCTGAGAAAGCGCTCGCCCATCTCGTGCCGGTGTTCCCGTCGACGGCGGCGGCCGCCGCGGTGCCGGCGTTCTCCGTGCTGGAACTGGTGGCGGGTTTGCCCTGGGACAACAGTGAGACGGCAGTCTGAGCTCTGCCGCTCGCCTGGGCCCTGCCCTCCGGTGGAGCGACCAGGAAGACGGTGACGAGGAGGAGCGCGGCGGACACCAGGGTCAGCCAGCGCTGGAGGGGTGCCGGAGAGCGCGCTCCGGACAGCGGGGAATTGAGCATGGCGAAACCAATCAGGAGAGGACGGGGCGGCATCCTGCGAACCCCGGTGATCGACCGCGGGCTCGTAGTTTCCTGCAGGTGAGAGAGCGCTCTCCCAGAGAGTGGCCGCAACTCGACCCACTGTCAAGGGAACGTTCCCCGAGTGGCGGTTCCGGAACTTACACCGCCTCCCAAGCTGCGTCCAACGTGACGCCAGACGCGGTGGACGCGAGCAGAGGTGGGACGCTAATCGGCTGCGGCTGCGGCTGAGGTTGGGTGAGCGGGGGCGCGGTCGAACCGTGGGTGCGGGCGCTCGACTGACCGGTGCACTTCTGGGGACCTCGGACACCTACTTGGGGGCCGGGACAAGGCATTTGGTGTCCGAGGTCCCGGGTTGGTGTCCGGACCCCCGACAGCTCCCCCGGGTCAGGGGACGAAAGCGCGCTG
>NZ_BAAANE010000008.1:0-266672 GCF_039529635.1 Kribbella alba
GTCCGCCGCCGCCGTCCGCCGCCTCGCCTGCGACGCCGGCGTCGTCCCCATCATCCTCGGCACCGACTCCGAACCTTTGGATGTGGGGAAGGAGGAACGGTTCGTCAACCGGGCGATGCGCCGCGCGCTGAACTTCCGCGACAGGGGCTGCGTCGTGTGCGGCGCACCACCGATCCAGTGCGACGCCCACCACCTGATCCATTGGATCGACGGCGGCCCGACCGCGATCTGGAACCTGGTCCTGCTCTGCCGGGCCCATCACATCCAGATCCACCACGGCCACTGGACCATCACCATCACCCGCGGCCGCGTCAACGTCACCCGCCCCACCTGGGCCGAACCCGGCCGCCTCCCACGCCTCAACCGGAAGCGACCACCCGCCACACCAGACACACGCCCCGCACCCGGTTCACCCGGCGCAACGGGCGACGAACAGCCACCCGGCGACCAGGGGCCACCGCGCCCGGCTCCGGCCTGGCCACACACCAGCGACATCCCCTGGATCACCCCGGAGGAAACCGCACGCCTCAACCCCTGGGGCGACGAACCACTCCACGCCACAACCGCGCGCGCCCCAAGCAGCGCGGCAACCGACACCGCCTGGAAGTCGCCCTGGGACGACGACCAGGACACCGGGCTCCCCGGTCCGTGAGTACCGCCCGGCCGGCACCTGCATGCCATGCCCGGTGTCACCGCTGAAGGTCACCGGGAAGCGACAAACACCGCAGCCACGCCCACCGAGCAAGACCGGGCCGACCAGGCACGCTCAAGCTCTGGGGATGCTGCCGATCCGATCTGGCCGATGGACAGTTCATTGCCTCCGACAACCGTCCGGATGCCGATCCCACTTGAGCCTGACCATCGGCAAGGAGCGGCACCGGTCCGGCGCGGACCAAGCAGGCCTGGAGTCAGGCGGTCGGGCTGAGGGTGAGGTGGAGAAGAGGGTAGGGGCGTCCGGTGCTGTCCAGCTCGGAGCGGCCGATGACCCGGAAGCCATGGTGGAGGTAGAAGCCGACGGCGTGGGGGTTCTGTTCGTTGACGTCGAGCGTGCTGGCGCCGAAGACCTCGATGGCGTGCTCGATCAGCAGTTTGCCGCCGCCCTGGCCGCGGACCTCGGGATCGAGGAACAGCATCTCGACCTTGCCATGCTCGACGCCGACGAATCCCACCAGCCGGTCGTCGTCGTCCCACAAGCCCGCCAACTGCGCGATCTTCCCGAACGAACCGGCCACCAACGGCCGGAACACGTCGAGATCCGCCTCCGTCACGAAGTCATGAGTGGCCCGGACGGAAGCCTCCCAGACCTCCGCCGCGCGCCCATACTCCTCAACCCCAACTCCTGAAACTCTCATTACCCCATCCCTTGACCGCTCCACCGACTCTACCGACTACATCGGCCTGCAGAACGCCCTCGCCGACACCCGCCATCGTTCGCCCAACAGCTCTCCGCCGCCACTCCTTTCCGCCCATCCCCACGCTCGTGCGCCCGAAGACCCACGGGTGCTGCTCCTGCTTCACGCGAGCAGGCATCACTCCATCCCCTGCCGCGTAGTTCGGCGACTGGCGGCAAGTACGGTGCTATCGGGCGAAGAAGCCGTTACCGGCGGCCGGGACCCAGCTTTAGCTGCGAGCCGACGTTCGAGTGGAGGCAGGCCCGGACAGGCGAGCAGATCTGCTGGCAGGTTCAACCAGATCTGGGAAGCTGGGACACCTACCCGGGTCCGCGGTCATGATATTTGCTGTCCAAGGTCCCCAGATGGTATCCGCAGTCCCTAGGGTGTCCGAAGCCACCACACGCACCCCGAAGCCACCATCCCTGGAGCCGCACACACCGCTGGCAAGAGTCCCTGCGGTGGCGCTCTTGGACCTGGGCTCGTAAGAACCTCAGCTGGAAAGGTTTGTGGCGGTCCAGGTGGGGATGTCTTCGTGGCGGATTGCGGCGGCTAGGAGGTCAGGGAAGAGGTCAGGGGTGCAGGCGAAGGTGGGGATACCGAGGTTGGTGAGGGCGGCGGCGTTGTCGGCGTCGTAGGACGGGGCTCCGGAGTCAGCGAGGGCGAGGAGTGCGATGACCTGGACGCCGGACTCGACTAGGGAACGGGCCCTCCGCAGCATCTCCTCGCGGACGCCGCCCTCATAGAGATCGCTGATGAGGACGAGTACCGTCTCGGCCGGGCGGGTGATGAGGCCCTCGCAGTACGCGAGCGCACGATTGATGTCGGTGCCACCACCGAGCTGGGTCCCGAACAGGACGTCGACCGGGTCGTCGAGCTGGTCGGTCAGGTCGACCACAGCGGTGTCGAAGACGACCAGGCTGGTTCTGAGCGCGCGCATCGAACCCAGTACTGCGCCGAAGAGGCTCGCGTAGACGACTGATTCCGCCATGGAGCCGGACTGGTCGATCGCCAGAACGACATCGCGTTGCACGCTGTGGTTGCGGCGGGCATAGCCGACCAGCCGGTCCGGCACGATCGTTCCCAGGGCGGGCGAGAAGTGCTTGAGATTGGCGCGAATGGTTCGGTCCCAGTCGATGTCCGAGTGTCGCGGCCGGCCGGTACGCCCGGCTCGATCGAGTGCTCCGGTGACGGCGGCTCGGGTTCGCTGGGCCAGGCGTTGTTCGAGCTCGGCGACGACGCGGCCGACAACTTCTCGTGCGGTCTGCTTGGTTTCCTCGGGCATCACCTCGTTGAGCGCGAGGAGGGTGCTGACCAGGTGTACGTCGGGTTCGACCGCGCCGAGGAGTTCCGGTTCCATCAGCAGGCGGGTGATGCCGAGCCGCTCGACGGCGTCCCGCTGCATCACCTGGACGACCGTGCTCGGGAAGTAGCTGCGGATGTCCCCCAACCACCGCGCAACCCGCGGCGCCGAGGAACCCAAGCCTGCCGATCGCCCAGGGCCTGACTCACCCGCCTCCGCGTCATACAGGGCAGCGAGGGCGGCGTCGACGGATCTGTCGGCCGCCGACAACGTCATCCCAGTCTCCGGCTCGGCCTCACTGCCAAGCACAAGCCGCCACCGCCGCAACCGCTCCTCATCCGAAGCATCGACAGCACTGGCAGCATTCACAGCACCCGAAGCTCCCGCAGCAGCCCGGCCACCCGAAGCGCCCGAAGGACTCGAAGCACTCGAAGCACTCGAAGCACCCCCAGCGCCCGCAGCATCCAAAGCACCCACAGCGCCCGCGGCACCCCCAGCATCCGCGGCACCCCCAGCATCCACAGCACCCACAGCGCCCGCCGCGCCCGCCGCGCCCGAAGCATCCGCGGCACCCCCAGCATCCACAGCACCCGCGGCGCCAGAAGCGCCCGGAGCGCCCGGAGCGCCCGGAGCATCCGCGGCACCCACAGCACGCACAGCACCCCCAGCGCCCGAAGCACTCGAAGCGTCCGGAGCATGCGAAGCATCCGGAGTCATGGCGGTCACACCCCCAACAGACGGGCTACGGCGGGCAGGACGGAGGCTGCCAGGTCCAGGTCGAGATCCTTGTCCTCGGCCACAACTGCGACGCGGCGGCCGCCCAGGAGGGCTGCGCGGGAGCCGATTGAGCGGCGTTCCGGCGGGGCGAAGGTGCCGAAGGTGCGGCGCAGCAACGGCAGCACCTCCAGGAAGTCCTCGTCGCGGATCCCTGCCAGCCAGGAATCTACCAATGTCAGCAGGTGCTCGTCGTGGATCAACAGCAGACCACCGCCGGCCAGGAACCCCTCCACGTACCCGGCTGCATCAGCAGTCGGAGTCCCGCGCGTCAGCACCCGGCCCAGGCGCAGCCCAACCTCGCCCGCATCCAGCCGTGACGTATCGAGCATCAGCCGAGTCAGCCGTCCAGCGATCAGCGGCGGCACCGACGACCGATCGCTCAAGCCTTCGAGCGTCGTCAGCCACTCGGCGCGAACGTCCGGTGACAACAGCGCGGTCGCATCCTGCACTCCGTCGATGAGCTCCAACACTGAAGCCGCAGCCTCGGGATCCAGCCCGTGAACAGTCCGACCAAGACCAGCACAGACCCGCGACACCATCCGGCTCGCAACCGCACCGAGTCCTGCCGTATCGCTCCCGCGCACATCCCCATACCGAGCCGACCGCGCCAACGCAGGTAAGGCCGCCATCAGATGACCGACATCAGCGTCCTTGGCCGCGCGCGTATCCACTCCGGAAAGCAAGGCCGGCAAGGCCTCCGCCAGATCCGCCAGCAGCGACCGCTCCAATGCCGAAGTAACGTCGGCCAGCGTCGAGGATTCGCCGGCAACCCGCAGCATCACAGTCGTGGCAGCACCGAGCACAGTCGTCCCGTGCGCGCCCGCCGCGACCAGGTCGACCTCGAGCCCGGGATCCCAGCTCAGCGTCCACACCTCGCGGAACGTGCCCTGGTTTCGCCGTTCGTCCGCCGTCGGCACACCCCAGTCGATCCCCAGGATCCGAAGCCGGTGCAGCAATCGCGACTTCTCCAGATCGTTCGGCTTGCGCAGATCCAGGTCGACCACGCGTTCTGCCGCGTCCCGCTTCATCCGCAATCGCCGGGCCTGCGCTGCGAGATCCGCCGCAACGGGAGCCTGCGGAGTCTCAGCCGGTACTTCGCCCAGCAGTTCCCCGACGACAGCTTCTCGCGTCACCAGCTCAAGCAGTACGTCGTTCCCGCCACACAACACGGCCCGGGTGGCTTCGGTGACCTCGCTCAACCCCGCTAGTGGCCGCTCACGCAATGCCGCCAGCGTGTCCGCCAGCCGGACCGCCTCGATCACGTGAGCACTCGAAACCGGCAGATCCTCGGCCCGTAGTACGCGGGCGACCTTCGACAGCCAGCGCGTGGTGATCTGGTCGGGTGCCGTGAAGAGATGGTGATACCAGCCGGGCGACGTCACGCCGGCTCCATACCCACTCGAAGAAGCCAATCGGCCGTGCGTCCAAGGCACCCAGGTGCAGGCGACCTTCCGCTTCGGCAAGCCTTTCAGGATGCGTTGATCATGCGTTGCCGGGGGCAACGGTGCCTGCAACGCCGGCACATGCCAAGCACCACAGACAACGGCGATCCGTTCAAATCCCTCGCGAAGAGCCTTCCGCAGCACCGTCCGCATGTAGGCCTCGCGCTGCGCCTCCCGACCGGTCGCCTCCTCGCCGACACGCAACTCGCCCATTGCCTCGGCGATCACCGTGAACGGCTCGGCTCCGTCGCGCCGGTGCTCGATCACGTCGTCCCACCAGCGCTCGGGGTCGTCGTATCCACCGGCTGCCGCCAACGTCGCCAGCGGATCCATCGACAGCCCGCGCCGTCCCTCCGAGCCCGACGACGCGAACTGGTGCGCCGCCGGCAGATCACAGAACCGGACCGGTACGCCGGCCGTCAGCGCATGCCGGATCGCCTGCCATTCCGGGCTGAACACCGCGAACGGCCAGAACGCAGCCCGGGTCGAATCGTCGACCGCATAGGCAAGCAGAGCCACGGGCGGCACCATGTCGGCACTCGCGGCCAGCGAGACGATTTTGTCCGCCTCGGGTGGTCCCTCGATCAGCACGATGTCCGGCTGAAGCTCCGCCAGTGCAGCCGCCAGTGCCCGGGCCGAACCCGGGCCGTGGTGCCTGATCCCGAAGAGGTGAACGGTCATCCGGTGATGTCCCGGCACGCCCGGTAGAAGTCGGACCAGCCGTCCCGTTCGCGCACCACCGTCTCCAGGTACTCCGACCAGACCACCCGATCTGCCGAGGGATCCTTGACCACCGCGCCGAGGATGCCGCCGGCCACGTCGTACGAGCGCAGCACGCCGTCACCGAAGTGCGCGGCGAGAGCGAGTCCGCCGGTCACCACGCTGATCGCCTCGGCGGTGGACAACGTGCCGGAGGGTGACTTCACCGCGGTCCGGCCGTCCTCGGTCCGGCCGGCCCGCAGCTCGCGGAACACGGTCACCACGCGGCGGATCTCGTCCAGCGCGTTGTCCTGCTGAGGTAGTTCGAGCGACGAGCCAAGCTGCGCGACCCGGCGCGAGACGATCTCCACCTCGTCCTCGGCGGAATCCGGCAATGGCAGCACCACCGTGTTGAACCTTCGCCGCAACGCGCTCGACAGTTCGTTGACGCCCTTGTCGCGATCGTTGGCCGTGGCAATGACGTTGAATCCCTTACGGGCTTGGACTTCCGTCCCGAGCTCGGGAATCGGCAACGTCTTCTCCGACAGGATCGTGATGAGCGCATCCTGGACGTCGGACGGCATCCGGGTCAGCTCCTCGATCCGGGCGATCTTCGCGTCCCTCATCGCCCGATGTACCGGACTCGGCACCAACGCGGTCTCACTGGGGCCCTGGGCAATCAACTGCGCGTAGTTCCACCCATACCGGATCGCCTCCTCGGCAGTGCCTGCGGTGCCCTGCACCAACAAGGTCGAGTCACCGCTGATGGCTGCCGCCAGATGTTCGCTGACCCATGTCTTCGCAGTGCCCGGTACGCCGAGCAACAGCAGGGCGCGATCCGTCGCCAGAGTCGCGACAGCTACCTCCACCAACCGGCGCGGTCCCACATACTTCGGCGTGATCTCGACATCACCCGCAGCACCACCCAGCAGATACGTCACCACCGCGGCCGGGGACATCCGCCACGCAGGCGGCCGCGGCCGGTCGTCCGAGGCAGCCAGCGCGGCCAGCTCACCGGCGTACTCCTCCTCGGCGTGCGGGCGCAGCACCTGGGGGGTCGGAGTTTGCGCAGCGGTGGTCACAGTCATGACAGCTCCTCGTACATCTCACGACGGAAGATCAGGGTCTCGACAAGACGCGACCGCCAGGTGTCTTCCTCACCAGTCGGCTCACGAGTGATCGGATGGTTCAGTACTTCGGCCGGCACCGCCCGGGCCGCGATGCTCGCCAGACGCGCCCAGTTGCGAGCGGTTCCGACCTTCGCGAGCTGGTCGAGAACCATCACCCCGAGCGGAGCCGGCCACGGCACGGGCAGCCCGCCGACCAGATCCGCGAGGTCGAGCCGGGATCGCAACGCCTCGGTCGCCGCGACCCATTCCTCTTCAGGCAGCACCCGCAGCAGCTCGGCGATCCGGTTGCCGGTCGATGCTTCGGCCTGCAGCAAGGCGCGGGCCCATTCAACCGATCGCTCGCGCACAGCCGCTTCGGCCCAGGCGACGTGGAAGATCTCAGGAGCACACCCCTCGACCGGCATCGCGAGATACTCCAGCTCGTACGTCGCAAGCGGAGCCGCCGCAAGGATCTGCCGGAACCACCCAGCGCGTTTGCCCAGTCCTTCCTGCGGTTGCGGATCGATGCCGTCCCGCAACATGGACGCGGTCACCCGCGTGGGCAGGTTCACGGCAAGAACACCCTGGCTGACCGTCAGCTGGGACCGCACCCGCTCGGCCATGCGTTCGCCGTACCGCGCACCCGGGATCCGCGCGAGCAACCCGGCCGCGACCCGGCGTACCTCCTTGGAGCGGTCGTCGAGAGCCGCCTCACAGAACTCCTCGTCCGCAGGTGACAGACCCACCGCCAAGAGACCGAGGAACTCCGCCCGCGTGGCTGCAGCCTCAGCAGGCCAGACTTCGCGCAGGGCTTCCAGGGCGGCTTCGGGGTCTTGTTGACGCAGGGAACGGAACCAGCTGCGGCGCTGGATCGCGTTGCCGTGCGTCCAGACCTCGGGGTCGTTGCTCTCAGCAACCGCAGCGTGGAGGAACCGCCAGTCGGGGTTGAGGTCGGCCAGCCAGCTCGCCCGGCGACCGGCCGCCGCGACCACCAGCGGCCGGTACTCCGAGCGCCCGCGAGCGAAATCCGCCAACGCAGGAAGGTGTTCCGGCGGTACGCCCCATCCGCGAGCATCCGCTGCACGCAGCCACTCACCCAGCGCGGCCGTCTGGAATCCGCCGAGCATCGCGGCCAACCGGCGGATCGCCACCGGCCTTGGGAGCGGCCTGTCCTCGCCGACCGCCGAGGGCAGTGGCGTCAAACCCTGCAGCGGCAGCCGGCCGGCTCGCTTGTAGAGCGTGGCAAAGGCGGCGGCGTCCAGCAGCTCACCCTCACCCAGCTGTTCCTGGATCGCCGGAGGCAGTTCGTCGAAATGCGGCGGCCGCCGCTCGGTCCCGAGCAAGGCCGAACTCACCAATCCATCCCACCCCCTCACGACGCCACCGTCCGTCGCCCACCGAGGCACCACGCGGCAGCAGCCGTCCACCGTCGACGCGTCATGACAACACCACCGGGCGGTCGCCGTGCCAGCACGTGATCGGCTTGAAGCCGGCCCGGTTCCACTCACCCGCAACCGTGAGGGGATCCCCTGCCGACACCGCGAGCAACCTCCACGGATCCGTCCCCGGCAACAGCTCCAACCCATCGCCCGCAGCGTCCACCAATGCCCAGCCGTCCCCGTTCCTCGCCGGCCGCACGTCCGCCAGCACCAGCGGCCACCGCTCGTTCCAGGGATCGGCCGCCAACGACTCCACGTACGACGCGAGCGCCTGCCTCGCGTTCAGGCCACCCGGACGGCCGCCAGGCAAGCGTGGTGCCGTCTGGGTAAGCAGCGCCCGCATCGGTAAAGCCCCGGCGTAGAACGACAGCACGCCCGGCACCAACTCCCCCGGACGGCCCGGAAGGGGGTCCAGCTGACGTCCCGCCGACGCGAAGTTGAGGATCAGCGCGAGCCGGCCGGAAGAAGCCCCGCGCAACCACAGCCGCCGTACGGTCAGGTAGTCGTCCGGCTCGATCACCCGGCCGAGGACGAGCCAGTCGTCCTCCACCTTCTCCCCCTCGGCCAGAACCCGGGCGGTTTCCACCGTCCAGCCGATCCGGGACTGCACGGTGTCCGCAAGCGAGGGCGGCAGCTCGGCGAGCCTGCCGTGCGCGGAAACGGTGAGGTGGATCAACGACAACTCCTCCAGGAGTTCGCCCGGCCAGCCGTGGCCTCGGCCCACCACCCCAGCTGCCCGGCGTACTGCTCCTGCCACGCCTGGCGCCTGGGCGTCCACCATGCGCGCGGCGAGACGGCTCAGCTCGGAGTACCCACGCTGCTCGAATCCGCTCAGGCCTCGGCGTACCTGATCGTCCAGCCAGCTCTGCAGCTCGGCCATGCCGGCGGACACACGATCCGCCCGACGGGCGGCTCGCTGCTGGGCCGCCAGTGGATCCGCGACTTCTCCCGGCTTCTTCTCCGCTCTGTCCGCGGTGCGTTCAACCCGCGTCGAGCGCTCAGTCAGCCAGGAGGACACCCAGTCAGGCTCGTCGGCGGCGACGACCTCCCCGCTGGACCACAACATCATCAGCCCGAGCGCGTGCTTACAGGGGAACTTGCGACTCGGACAAGAACAGCGGAACGCGGGCCCGGCGAGCTCGACCGCCGTCTGGTAGGGCTGTTTGCCGCTGCCCTGGCAGAGGCCCCAGAGCGCGCGGTCGGAACAGCCCCCGGCAGACCACTTCGTCGCCCGAGCCTGGGCCTGTCCTGCCTTGGCTGAGGCAGGATCGGGTGCCAGCGCAAGCACCTGCTCCGCATCCCAAGGCTCCACTTCGCCCCCTGCCACAGCTCGTTCCTACCCGTGAGCCGAGAGCATGCCACCCCTCGCCGACAACCGTTCGAACGCCCTTACCCGAAGGCCTGCCGCTCCGATTCGTAGCTGCCCGGATACCCGTTCCCGGCCGTGTCCGCGGCACCGTTGTGCTGATGATCCGCGCCGTCCTCGCGGTGCGGATTGGTGATGGCGGGCGGCGGGGCGGCCGGCGGCGCTGGAGTGTCGGACAGACCGTCGCGAACCGAACCCAGCAACCGCTCCTCGACGGCGCGCAACTCCGCGATGCGCTGCCGGATCGCGTCCTCCTCCGACCGCGCCGCGGCCAGCAATTCGTCGGCCTCGGCCTTCGCGACCTGGCGCAGGTGATCGGCCGTCCGCTGGCTCGCACTGAGCACGCTCAACTCGTACCGCCTGAGCTCGCCCACCAACTCCCCGTCCCCCTGATGCGCGTCCAGGACAGGCGCCATCGGGTGATCACTGTCGCCGCCCGGCAAGGTCTGCTCGAGCTCAGCGATCTGCTGATCCACCCGGCTGAACAGATCGGCCACATCGGTCCGCATCCGCCGGATCACGTTGGCCGCCGCCTGGACCCGCTCGCTGGCCTCCCGCTCCCGCTCGAGCGCAGTCCGCTCGGCCGAGGTGATCACGTCCAACGCCACCACAGCAGCGCGCTCAGCCGGATCGTCCGGATTCGGCAGCACGCCAGGACTCCCCGCCCCCGGCGCAGCCGCCGCAGCCAGATCAGCCTGTACTACGTCCTCCTGGTCCGCCATCGCCACGGTCCTCCGCAGCGGCACCTCGCGGAGGAACAGCACCGCCAGCAGGCTCACCACGGCAGCCGCAGCCGCAATCGCGAAGATCTGCCCGGTGGCGTCGCCGTACGCGTGCCTGACGATGTTCGCCAACTGCGGCGGGAGGGCACCGACGTCGAGCACGCTCGTGCCGGACCCGTCCTGCAAAGCCCTTGCCGCCTGGGCGCCTTCGGGCCCCAGCTTCAGAACGTTTGCGGTGATCAGGTCCATCACCCGCGTCGCCAGCACCGCGCCGAGCACGGAGACTCCCACAGCACCACCGAGGCTGCGGAAGAACGTGACCGTGGCACTGGCTGCGCCGACCTCGCTCACGTCGACGGTGTTCTGCACGGCCAGGACGAGGTTCTGCATCATCATGCCCATGCCGATACCCATGCCGAGCATGCCGAGGCCGATGTACCAGTACGGGCTGGTGTGGTCGATCGTGCCGAGCACGCCTAGGCCCGCGACCAGGAACAGCCCTCCTAGCACCAGGTATCGCTTCCACTTACCGAACCGGCTGATCAGCTGCCCGGCACCGACCGACCCGAGCAACGAGCCGAACATCATCGGGATCGTCAGCAGCCCTGCCTCAGTGGCGCTGTAACCCCGGGCGACCTGGAAGTACTGGCCGAGGAAGACCGCACTGCCGAACATCGCGATGCCGACGGAGACGCTGGCCAGGATCGCCAGCGCCGTGGTGCGTTCGCGTACGACCTTCAACGGGACGAGCGGTTCACTCGCCTTGCTCTCCACGATCACGGCGAGGATTGCCAGCAGGGCCGCACCGCCGAGATACGCGCCCGTCTGCCACGACCACCACGGGAAGTGCTGGCCGGCGAACGAGACCCAGATCAGCGGCAGGCTGGCCGCACCGCTGATGAAGGCCGCGCCCAGGTAGTCCATCTTCACCTTGCGCTTGATCACCGGCAGGTGCAGGAAGCGCTGCAGGGCAACAAGGCTGACGACCGCGAGCGGTACGCACACATAGAAACACCAGCGCCAGCCGAGCCAGGAGGTGTCGACGATGACGCCGCCGATCAGCGGCCCGCTCACGGTCGCCAGAGCCATCACGGCACCCATGTAGCCGGAGTACCGGCCGCGGTCGCGCGGTGGGATCGCGGCACCGATGATCGCCTGCGCCAAAGCCATCAGACCGCCCATCGCCAGCCCCTGCAGGACGCGGGCGCCGATCAGGAACGGAACGTTGTGCGCCATCCCGGCCAGGGCCGAACCGATGACGAACAGGATGATCGCGAGTTGGACGAGCAACTTCTTGCTCATCAGGTCGGAGAGCTTGCCCCAGACCGGCGTGGACACGGTCATCGCGAGCAGGCTGGCGGTGATCACCCAGGTGTACTGGGTCTGCGAGCCTTCCAGGTCCGCGATGATCGTCGGCAGTGCGTTGCTGACGATCGTCGAGCTCAGCACTGCCGTGAACAACGCGGCGAGCAGCCCGATCAGGATCTCGAGGATCTCCTTGTGGCTCAGCCCGGGATCCACCGGCCTGGGCGGCCCGGACGCCTGTACTGCGGGTTGCGGTGCGGCGGGTGGCGACGTCGCCGGGTCACCCGGAGCGATGGCCCCGGGCGCGGCAACAGACATGGTCTCGGTGGCAGACATCGGGGTCCGTTCTCCTGCGCGGTCGTTCGGCCGGAGCAGCTGGTCGAGCTGCTCTGGGGCGGAGTACGGCCGGCATTGGGTCCTCACCCGGGCCAGGTATTTGGTTGCAGTACCCAACGATAAGCCCGCCGGGTTGGCGCCGCCCAGCGGGTCTCTGCCTGCGGAGCACCCGGTCGAACGCCACCAGCTGAATCCGCTACCATTTGGAACTGTTGAGTGATCAACTGAAAGTCCGCCCCGGTGGTGCTGTCAGGGCCCACCGGGGCCTTTCAAGACAGGCAACCCCGGCGTCAGCTTCCCGCTCCGCGGCCGGTCCGGGCCTGCAGGTCGTCGATCAAGTGAGACGCCTCCGCCTTGCTGAGCTCGGCCGATGGCGGTTCAAGCCCCGCTTCCTGCGCCAACGTACTCAGATAAGACGCCTGCGGACCGGTCATCGGCTCGTCGCCGGTGACCCAGTCCTCAGGGTCCTTCTCGGGGGTCGGCTGCACGTCACTATCGGCGCTCATCTCGGTTCCCTTCGCGTTCGAATACCTGCTCGATTGCTGGCAGCCAGGTACCCGGCCGAAGTGAACTCATGCGTCAGGGAGCTGGATAGATCCGGGCCCAGTCGACGTCGAGGAAGGCCTTCTGGAGACCGCCGGAGCCGAAGAAGTTGTCGAGCTGGATGGTGAGGTGCATCGGGCCAGGCGCGCACTGGATGCAGTCCGAATGAAAGCGGAACCACTCAGCACCGTCGATGTAGCCGACCAGCCCGTCCGTGGTCCACTCGAAGCCGTAGTTGTGCCACTGGGTCAGGTCGACCCCCGCCTTCTCGGCGTGCTCCTGGACTCTCGGCTGATGGTTCGGGTAGTGCAGGAACGCGCCGGCTCCGCGATCACCGATGTTGACCTCGAGGAAGTCGTACTCCGCGCCGGCCGGCCACTCGTCGTTCGCCGGCCAGGTGATCAGCACCGGGTGATACGGATCGCCCGAGGCGCCAGGAGCCGCCGCCATCCGGGCCCGCACCTCCCACCGCCCGTGCTTGAGGTTCGTCTTCGAGGCGATTCCAGCGGTGTCCCCGTTAGCCAGACCAGTCTGGCGCAGATACCCGTCGGCCACGGAGTTGGCGCTAGCGCATCGACGGCCGTTGCCGGAGTGACCCGGCCAGCAGTTCGAGCCGGAACCACCCTCGTCACCACCGGCGCCGTACACGCCCCACTTGCCGGCGTCCGGTGCGCCGCTGTAATCGAACTCGTCCGACCCCGGCAACGGCGTACCCCAGTTGTACTTCGAAGCCGCGGTGCCGTCGTCCTGTACTGCGGCCGCCGCGTCCGGTCCGGGTTGCACGAAGTAGGCGCCGGCCACGACCACCAGCGCAGCGAGCAGGAATTTCATCCGTTTGTTTGTCATCTTCCTCACCGTAAGAACGGACGATGACAATTCGATGACTTCGACCAGCCTGGAAAGGATCTCCCTTCAGCGAAAGGGTTATCCGGCTAGTACGACAGCCGTAGTTCGTGATGATGCTTTTGGCCAGGGGGCCGCGGAGGGCTGGGTGGGTGTGGCCCTGGCCAAGAGTGGGGACCTGGGACAGGTAGTCGGGGCCTTGAACACGTTATTTCGTGTCCGCGGTCCCTGCTTGGTGTTCAAGGTCGCCGCTTCGGGACCGCTGCGCAGTCCGGGCCCGTCCCCGCAACATCACAAACTCAAGCTCCCTAGTCCGGCAGTTTGCGGGTGTCGATCAGCCGCTGCGCGACGTCGCGGAGTTTGATGTTGTTGTCCTGCGAGTAGCGGCGGAGCACGGTGAACGCCTTGTCGCCGTCGATACCGAACCGCTCCATCAGGATGCCCTGGGCCTGGCCGACCAGCTTGCGCGCGTCGATCGCCTGCCACAGCGAGGCCTCCTGCCGGGCGCTGGCCAGCGCCACCGACGCGTGCCGGGCGAGGATGTGCGCGACGGCATCGTCATCGGGCTCGAACGCGTAGGGCTCGGTGTTGGACAACTGCAGCACGCCCAGAGCGGTCCCATTGGCTTGGAGCCGCACGCTGAGTACGCTGCGCAGCGAAAGGGCCGCAACCTTCGGGGCCCAGATGGGATAGCGCTCGTCACTGCCGGTGTCCGGCACCAGGACCGTGTCCTCGCCATTGATCACGTCGAGCGACGGACCTTCACCGCTGTCGCGCTGGATCTCGTCGCTCTGCTCAATCAGCGGGTCGGTGACCGCGAGAGTCTCCAGCTGACCTCGACGCTGGGACAGGGCGACACCTGCATGAGTGCAGCTGACCGCCTGCAGGGCGAACTGAAGCACAGCCTCCACGGTTTCTTCAACGCCGGGTTCTTCATGCAACTCGACAGCGAGTTGTGCGAAGACATCCGCGACATCCGCGCCGTCATCGTCCACAGACCAACCTTACGACGCGATTCGTCCTTCACCAGTGAATGATCAGGACGCGACTCGCTGACCAAGCAGCCGTACTGCGTTCGCCGTGGTGCGAGTCCACCATCCATCCGCCACAGTTGATTCGTCCAAGGCTGCGATCTGTTGCGCCACCTCTTCCACCGGGGTGAACCAGTGATCGCTGCCGTAGAGCAAATGGTCTTTCCCTGGTCCTGACGGGGATCCTCGCCCGCTATCCCGACCTCCGGTTCATCGTCACCCAGGCCGGCCGGGGCCGGTCGAGTGCGACCTGCCGCCACTGCGGGGCGAGGTCGGGTGCAGGAGGACGACGGCTGACCTGTCGTTCAGCGACTTCCACAGCCGGTCCCAAGACGGGTCGCCCGGACACAGGCCGCCTGCGTTGCTGGAGCCCCGGAGGCGCCGACCTCAGGCGTTGGGTCATGCGGTGGTCGGGTGCAGCAGGTCGTCCAGTTCCACGCGGCGGAGGAACTCGGTCCGGACCCGGTCGGCGACCGCGTTGACCACGGCGGCGCCGTCGTCGGAGGGGTCGATGTGGACCCGGAACGGCCGCCGGCCCTTCTCGGTGTCGACCACGGTCACGATCGCCTCGGCGACCTCGGCGACATCGGCCCACGCCGGCTCGAGCTCACGGAGCTTGTGGCTGACCTGCTCCATCAGCCCGGCGTACCGGGTCTCGTAGACCGCGACGATGTCATCATCGGCGGGCTTGCCGCTGTGGGCGAAGTGGTTCGTCCCGTGGGTGAAGGAGCCCGGCACGATGATGGTGCTCTCGATCCCGAACCGCGAGACCTCCAGTGCGTAACTGGTGGCCAGCGCGTCCATCGCCGCCTTCGCCGCGAAGTACGGAGCCAGGTACGGCGGGGTGCCGCCGCGGCTGCTCGAGCTGCCGACCCAAAGGAGCAGGCCATCCTGCTGTTCACGCAACTGGGGCAGAGCCGCACGGTTGAGCCGCTGGGTGCCGAGCACGTTCGTGTCGTACAAGTCGGCGAGTTGCTCGGGGGTGAACGCCTCGGCCGGGCCGGTCACCATGTGGCCGGCGTTGTGGATCAGCACGTCCAGGCGACCCTGCTCCGCCACGACGGTCCGCACGGCCTGCCGCGCTGACTCGTCGGAGCTGACATCGAGGTCCACCGTGCGGAGGTCGACTCCGTGCTCGGTCGAGTACTGCTTCGCCTCGGCCGGCGCAGCGGCGTTGCGACCGGCGACGTCGCGCATCCCGGCGTACACGGTGTGGCCGGCGTCGGCCAGGGCGTGGGCGGTGAGCGCGCCGAAGCCGCTCGAAGCACCGCTGATCAGAACGATCTTGCTCATGACAGTTCTCCTTCTCCAACAAAACAAGGGGTTTCGGGCAGGCGGCGGCCACCGCCGAGCTACTGGGGAAGTCGGGCGGCAGATCGCGCGCCCGACAGGCTCAGGCGACGGAGGCCGCCCGTGGACCGACGGCCGGAGCCGCCGTTGGGGCAAGCGGCGGAGCCGCCCGGTGGGTCAGGCGGCGGAGCCACCGTTGGCGTAGATGACCTGGCCGTTGACCCAGCGACCAGGTCCGGCGAGGAAGGCGATGATCTCGGCGATGTCCTGCGGCTGGCCCAGACGCTCCAGCGGCGGCTCGGCCGCGATGCGGTCGATCAGCTCCTGCGACTTGCCCTCGAAGAACAGCGCGGTGGCGGTCGGACCGGGGGCGACGGCGTTGACGGTGATGTCACGACCGCGCAGCTCGCGAGCCAGGATGAGCGTGATCGCCTCGACGCCACCCTTGGTCGCGGAGTACGCCGAATACCCAGGACGGGCGAGCTTGGTGAGTGAGCTGGAGATGTTGATGATCGCTCCACCGCTTCGCAGTCGACGGACCGCCTGCTGGTCGACCACGAAGGTGCCACGCAGGTTTGTCCGCACCAGCCGGTCGAACACGTCCAGGTCGAGTTCGGCCAGCGGCGCCAACGGCATGATGCCGGCTGCGTGCACGAGCACGTCCACCCCACCGAAGGTCTCCTCGGTCTTGTCGAACAGCGCGGCCACCGCGACCTCGTCGGCGACGTCCGCCTGGACCGCGATCGCCCGGCCGCCAGCCTGCTCGACCTCCTTGACGGCTTCCTCGGCCTCGGCCTGGTTACCGCCGTACACCACCGTCACCGCGTAGCCGTCACGGCCCAACCGGGCCGCGGTCTCGCGACCGATCCCGCGGGATCCACCGGTCACGATCGCCACCCGCTCGGTGGTCCCCTGGTTGTTCACAACCTCGGTCATCGCCCTGCTCCTTCTATCTGGTGTCTGGCTGACACTTAGATCCTGCGCCGGTCGATGCATCAGGTCCAACGAATCAATACGATACGAGGATCAATTCTGTTGATCCTGTAGCTCGCGGCCGAGCTCGGTTCCCTCGGGATGCCGCAGGTGCGGGCTGACCAGGCCGAGCAGGGCCCGCAGCGCCGCCGACGGCTTGCGTTTCCGCAGCGTCGCCATATAGAGGGACCACTGGAAGGTCTCACCGGACACCGGCAGCGCGCGGATGCCCTCCTCTCCGGCCACTGCGTAGGCGGGCAGGATCCCCAGACCGACACCATGCCGGACGAACTGGACCCCGTTGTCGATCCCCAGGGCCTCCACCACCACCTGCCGCTCGATCCCAGCTGCCTCGAACTTCTGGTCGATCAAGGTTCTGGTGCCGAAGCCCGGCGGGAAGTCCACGAACGCCTCGTCGGCCAACTCCGGCAGCGTGATGGACCTGCGCCGGGCGAGCCGGTGCCCGGTCGGGACGGCCAGCACCTGCGGGACCCGGAGGAGCTCCCAGGCAGTGAGGTCGCGAGGCACACTGCCCGCGCTGATCCCGAGGAAGCCGACATCGATGTCTCCGTTGCGCAGGCCGACGATGACGCCCGCTGATCCTTCGGGTTCGACCCGCAACTGGAGCTCGACCTTCTGGTAGCGCCGGCGGAACTCGCCCGCAGCGGCCGGCAGGTCGATCAGCCCGAGCCCGGGCAGCAGGCCGACCCGGACCGAGCCGCGCATCCCCGCGCCTAGTTCGTCGACGACGTCACGCGCGCCCTGCACAGCGTCCATGACAGCCAGCGCTTCGGGCAACAGCGCAGTACCGGCTTCGGTCAGCACGACGCGCTGCGCGCTGCGCTCGAAAAGGGTCACCTTGAGATCCCGCTCCAGCGAGGCGATCGCCGCGCTCACCGCACTCTGTACGACATGCAGCCGCCTTGCCGCGAGCGTGAAACTCCGCTCATGCGCCACCGCCACGAAGTACTCCAACTGCCGCAACTCCACAGCCCAGAGTCTGGCAGCACGGACCGCCAACACTCACCAACCCCGCCTAGTGGGGAACCATCGCCTCGGCTCCAGGCTCAGCGGCGCAGGGATCACCGGCAGATCCGCGGCTTGATGAGTGCTGGGCGTCCGGGGCAGTCATCCCACGTGGACCCGCGGGCGGTGCGAGCGGTCGGGTTCGGCGCGGCGGAGGATCTCGCGGGTGACAGGCGGGACGTCGCCCTCGCCGGAGATCAGGTAGCGGAAGAGGAAGTAGAACGGGTTGCCCTCGGCCCAGGCGAAGTAGATGTGCGGCATCACGCCCCACTCGTCGCGGATCTTCAGCAGCAGCGCGGCGATCGCGTTGGCCACCGACGGGCTCTCCACCCGAAGGATCTTGTGGCCGAAGCGCTCCTCGCCGTGCACGTCCAGCTCGGTCTCGAACTGGGAGGCGTCGGTCAGCGTGACTTCCAGGAAGATGACCGACGCGTCCTGCGGGATGTTGCTGACGTCTCGCTGCTCGGCGTCCTTGTCCCGGTACTCCGCCTCGTCGCGGTCGTCCGGCTCGTTCGCGATGATCCGGATCTGCCCGGTGGCGGCGGCCTCGTTCAGGATCCGGCGGGCCTCGTCGTCGAAGCGGATGCCGGTCGCCCGCAGCTCGAGGGTCCGGGTGGCGCGCGAGATCAGCGAGGTCAGGATGATCGCGAAGATGAAGAACGACGCGATCTGGACGCCGTCGGGGCGTTCGATGATGTTGGCGATCGTCGTGTAGAGGAAGACCACGCTGATCACGCCGAATCCGATGGCGGCGTTCCGTTGGCCACGGCGCCGCGCCGACATCGTCACGGCGATCGACGCGGACAACATCAGGACGAGTACACCGGTCGCGTACGCACCACCCTGGGCATTCACGTTCGCCTTGAACAGCAACGTGATGACGAAACCGATCGACGCGAAGACCAGGACCAGCGGCCGGGTCGCCCGGGCCCAGGAAGGGATCATCCCGTACCGCGGCAGGTAGCGCGGCACGATGTTGAGCAGACCAGCCATCGCGGAGGCACCGGCGAACCACAGGATCGTGATGGTGCTGATGTCGTACACGGTGCCGAAGCCGTTGCCGAGGTGCTCGTGCGCCAGGAACGCCAGCGCGCGGCCGGACGCCTGGCCGCCTGCCTTGAACTCGTCCGCCGGGATCAGCACGGTGGTGGTGAAACTGCTGAGGATCAGGAAGCAGCTCATGATCAGGGCGGCGGTGGTGAGCAGCTTGCGGGTGTTCCGGATCCGGGTGGCCGGTCGTTCCGGGTCGTCGTCGGAAGAACCCTCGACCTGCGGCATCACAGCGACGCCGGTCTCGAACCCGGACAGGCCGAGCGCCAGTTTCGGGAAGACGATGAGCGAGATGCCGATCATCACCCAGATGTTGGAGTGCTCGGCGACGAGGGCATTGCGCCAGCTCGTGACGAGTTCGGGCGCGGTGATCACGTTCCACAGCGCATCGGCCACGACCACCACGTTGAGGCCGAGGTACACCGTCACCAGTACGACCGCGAGGCTGATCGCCTCACCGAAGCCGCGCAGGAACACAGCGGCCAGCAGAGCGAGCAGGACCAGGGTGATGATCACCTCCTTGCCGGCCAGGAAATGCGGCACGTAAGGGTTCTCGACCAGGTGCGCGGTGGCGTCGGCGGCCGAGAGCGTCATCGTGATGATGAAGTCGGTCGCCATGAAGCCGAGGAGGACCAGGATGGCGAACTTGCCCTTCCAGCGGCCCATCATCCGGTCGAGCATCGCGATCGAGCCCTCGCCGTGCGGGCTCTCCTCCGCCACCCGACGATAGACCGGGAGCGCGCCGAGCAGGGTCACCAGGACGAGCACCAGCGTGGCCAGCGGCGACAGCAGCCCGACCGCCGCAGCCGCGATCGCCGGCTGATAACCCAGGGTGGAGAAGTAGTCGACACCGGTCAGGCACATCACCTTCCACCACGGGTGGGTCGGGTGCGGCGCCGGGCGGTGCGGGCCTTGCTGACCGACAGGCTGGTCCTGCAACAGCCACGACACCAATCGTCCGCGGATCGTTTCAGGCCTGCCCACAGCGTCCTCCTCGACTCTGCCCGCCCCCTGCCGCGCGCAGCCTAGCGGTTGAGCAGTACCGCGGACCGTCCGCTCCAACAGCTCTCTAACATCGTCTCGCTGAGGCCGAAACAATCTTCGCCGGGGGGTGTCAAGGAGGCAGGACGGGCTCCGACCTAGCGGTGACAGCACTCCTCATAGTTAGGACGGACATGAGCGACAACCTCCAGCACCTGGTGCAGGAATCCATCGACGCGCTGATCGAGTCGGGCGCCGAGACCGGTCTGCAGGTCGCCGTCTACCAGCACGGCGAGCTCATCGTGGACGCCGTCGCCGGTACGGCGGACCTGGCGAACGGGATGCCGGTCACCTCGGACATGCTCTTCTACAGCGCCTCGACCGGCAAGGCCGCGACCGCCACCGTGGCGAACCTGCTGGTCGACCGCGGCGTCCTCTCGTACGACGCCCCGATCGTCGAACTCTGGCCCGAGTTCGGCGTGCACGGCAAAGAGAAGGCGACGCTGCGGCATGTGCTGACGCATTCGGTCGGCCTGCCGGCGATCCCCCCGGAGACCACGATCGAGGACCTGACCGACTGGACCACCATGACCGAGGCGATCGCGGCTGCGGAGCTGTGGTGGGAGCCGGGGACGAAGACGACCTACCACGCCCAGACGTTCGGCTTCCTGGTCGGCGAAATCGTCCGGCGAGCCACCGGCAAGCCGATCTCCGCAGTACTGCGTGAGCAGATCACCGAACCCCTCGGCATCGCGGACGAGCTGTATTTCGGCGTACCGGCGTCCGAGCTGCACCGGGTCGGCAAGCTGAACGAACCCGACGGCATCCAGGCGATGCTGGCCATGATGGCGGGCATGTTCGCCAAGGTCGCGCCGGCCGCGGTGATGCCGACTGCCGACTACGGCAACCGCGCCGACGTGCTTACCGCGGACCTGCCGTCCGGCGGCACAATGTCCGCCCGCGGCATCGCCAAGCTGTACGCCGCTCTGCTCGGCGAGGTGGACGGGGTTCGTCTGCTCAACCCGGAGCGGCTCGTGGAGATCACCAGTCCGGCCCTGGTCGGCACGGACGAGTTGATGGGGAATCAGGCCAGCTGGGCGCTCGGCTATCCGGTCGGCCGGCTGGGCTCGAGCGCGGAAGAGTCGCCGAACTCGTTCGGTATGCCTGGGATGGGTGGAAGCGTCGGCTGGGCGGACCGGGACACGGGGATCGCCTTCGGGCTGACCAAGAACCGGTTCAACCCGACCGAGGCGGAGGCCGCGATCCAGATCGGCAACCTCGTTGCGAAATCCCTGGCGCGTTGATCGGCAACGTCGCTGCGAAATCCCTTACCCGGTAGGGATTTCGCACGATCGCTCGCCGTGCGGCGCCCGGAGGACTACGGCGTACGGACCTGTTGCTCGTCCACCCAGACCAGGTGGCCGTGGTGGCTGACCAGTATCTCGTTGTCGCGCCGGGTCAAGGCCTGGCCCGCGATCCAGCGACCGCCGATCTGGACCTGGACGTCGATGGGCTGCGGGTGCGGGCTGGACAGAGTCGCCGTTGGAGTCGCAAGGGGCATGGCACTCGACTTCTGGACAGGGGCGGCAACGGATTTGCCGCGTCGTGCGGCAGTTCTCGGAGGGTGATGCAGATCGGTCATCGTTCGTCCTCGGCAGGGACCGCAGTCGCCGACGCATCCAACGCCGGCTGGCTGCTCAACCAAAGGCCACCCTACAACCGGTGACGAAGGCGAATACAGCGATATCTCGAACTGTCCGCTCCCAGGCTGCCTCCAGGCCACCCCGGCATTGCCACCTCGGGGATTCCCTTGTGCGACTGCGTTCGTCCACGTGTTTTCGTGCGCGGGCGTGTGGCCGGCCGGCGTGGGATACGGCTTGGGATCCGGTACCGGCGGGTACTGGGCGGGGGCGCGGTTCGCGGTTGCGCGGAGCGCGGGCGAAGGAGGAGAAGATGAGTACCAATCCGATTCGCCCGGTAACGCCGATGGGTCCGGGCAGCGATCCCGAGAATCCCGACCTGGTGGATCCCGGTCTCGACAACCCGAACGTCGGCGTCCGGCCGGGCGACGACAGTCCACTGTCCCAGCCGGTCCACGAGCCGGAACCCGACCCGGACGAGGACCCGAACGAGCAACTTCCCCGGGACTAGCCGCACGCCCCCCAAGAACCCCCGGACACCGATCGTCGCCCGGGGGTTCTGGCTGCCGCGGGTCCGGCTGCCGGGGTTCTAGGTGCAGGGGGTCTGGCTGCCGGGGTTCTAGCTGCCGGCGGTTCTAGCTGTAGGCGGTTCTAGCTGTAGGTGGGGATCTGTTGCAGCGCCCAGCCGTTGCCGTCGGGGTCGTCGAAGTAGACGAAGCGGCCCCAGGGGTGTTCCTCGATCTCGCTGACCTCCACGCCACGTTCGACCAGTTCCGCGCGGGCGGCGGCGACGTCGCCGACGACCACCTGCAGGCCGCGGACGGACCCGGGCTCGGCCTGGGCCATACCGGTGCCGATGGCAATGGAACAGGCCGAGCCCGGCGGGGTCAGCTGCACGAACCGCAGGTCCTCGGTCACCTGGTGGTCGTGGTCGGCGTGGAAGCCGATCTTCTCGGTGTAGAAGGCCTTGGCGCGGTCGACGTCCGACACCGGCACCGACACCAGTTCGAGCTTCCAGTCCATCGTTGTCCTCCCGATCGTTCCTGAGGTCAGCAACCTACCGCCCGGCACGGACCAAACCGGCCGGCCGACAGAGCCGCCCGGAAAGCAGCGCCACCCGTAAAGCAGCGCAGAACCTGCCACCGACAAAACTGGTGCGGTTGCTTGGTGTGACCACCCCTGGGTACCTGGGCGGTATGCCAAACACGGGAGGCACCATGACGACGCATCCACGGGCCGTCCGGGATGACGGTCACCGGACCGGACAGGACGAGCACGTCGGCGCCCTGGTCGCCCAGTTGAGCAGCGACGTGAGCCGGCTGGTTCGCGACGAGCTCCAGCTCGCCAAGGCGGAGCTGAAGGTCAAAGGCAAGGAGGCCGGCATCGGGCTCGGGCTGTTCGGCGGAGCCGGCACGGTGGCCTTCTACGGCCTCGGCGCCCTAGTCGCGGCGGCCATCCTCGGCCTTGCGGCCGCAGTACCGGCGTGGTTGTCGGCTCTGTTGATCGCGCTGCTGCTGTTCGCGGTCGCTGGTGTTGCCGCGCTGCTTGGGAAGCGGCACGTCACGCAAGCGACACCGCCCGTTCCGCAGCGCGCCGTCGAGGGCGTCCACGAGGACCTCGAAGCACTCAAGGGCCACCAGCACACGGGTCAGCAGCTCAGCGGCCAGCAGCTCAGCAGCCACCAGCCGGACGGAAAGGCCACGGTATGACGACCACGAAGGACAGCCAGTTGAGTGAGACCGAGGCGCTCCGCGCCGACCTGGAGCTGACCAGGCAACACCTGGCCGAGACGGTCCAGGAGCTCAGCCGCCAGCTGAATGTGCCGCGCCGGATCAAGGAATCCGCCAGCCAGGCCGGGCACCGCGCAGTACAGGTCGCCGGCGAAGCAGGTCAGCGCGCCAAGCAAACGGCGGCCGAGCGAGCCAAGCACTTCCCCGAGTACGCCAAGAATCTGCCGGTCCGCGCGAAGGAAATGCCGGCGTTGACCCGGCGGCATCCGAAGGCGACGGCGGCCGTTGGTGGTGCAGTAGCGCTCGGCGTAGGTGCGGCTGCATGGATCGCCGGGCGCCACAAGTGAGCAGCAACAAGGCAATGAAGGTCGCGTACCGTCCGTTCGGCCTGATCTCGGGGATCGCCGGAGGTCTGGTCGCCAGCGTTGTCTTCAAGCAGGTCTGGCGACGAATCTCCGACGAGGAGGACGCTCCCGACGCCCTCCAGTCGGAGTACCCCTGGCGCAAGATCCTGCTGGTCGCTGCCCTTCAGGGCGCCGTGTACGGCGTGGTCAAAGCAGCGATAGACCGCGGTGGCGCCAAGGCCTTCCAACGCTGGACCGGCGAATGGCCGGGCGACTAGAGCCGCCGGTCCCGCGCTAGTCACAACTCGTGCCGCTAGTCACAACTCGTGCAGGGCCGGGTTCAGCTCCTTGGCGAAGAAGTCGAAGAAGCCGTCCATGTCCGGTCCCGCGTTGATCAGCGCGAGCTGGTCGAACCCCGCGTCGACGAACTGCTTCGCGACCTCGACATGCCGGGCCACGTCCGGACCGCAGCCGAACTGCTCCCGCAGGTGATCCGCCGTCACCGTCTTGGTGGCGGCGTCGAAGTTCACCGGGTTCGGCAGTTCGGCTTGCACCTTCCAACCGGTCACCCCGAACCTGAAGAGCTTGCGAGCCGACTCCGCGCCGTCCTCCTCAGAACGGGCCCAGGCCAGCGGCACCTCGGCGTACCGCGGCCCTGTCCCACCTGCCGACTTGTACGCCGTGACGAGGTCGTCGCGTGGCTCGGTGGCGAACAAGGCGTCGCCGAGCTCGCCTGCGATCCGCGCTGCGGCCGGTCCGCCCGCAGCGACGGCGATCCGTGGCAAGGGGTCGGGCAGATCGAAGACCCGCGCGTCCTCGAGCTTCAGGTGTTTACCGTCGTAGGACTGGTAGCCACCGCTCCACAGCAGCCGGATGATCTCCAGCGCCTCGCGAAGCATCTCGTGCCGTACGGCGACCGCCGGCCAGCCCGCGCCGACCACGTGCTCGTTCAGACGCTCACCGGCACCGATACCCAGCGTGAACCGCCCGTCCGACAACAGCGCGGTGGTCGCCGCGGCCTGAGCCACCACGGCCGGGTGATACCGGATGAACGGGCAGGTCACCCCGGTCGCGAGCTCGATCGTCGAGGTCCGGGCCGCCGCTGCCGCCAGCATCGAGAACGCGAACCCCGAGTGCTGGTGCTCGGACACCCACGGATGAAAGTGGTCGCTCACCTCGACGAAATCGAAGCCGGCCTCCTCGGCACGGACGGCCTGCGCGACGATCTCAGTGGGTGAGAACGCTTCCGCGATCAACTTGAACCCGACTCGCATGTGATCGAAACCTCCTGTGGAAACGAATGGATTGGTTGCCCCTGGGCACCTGAGGGTCAGCAAGTACTGGTTGCCCAAGGCCCCGGCGTTGAGCAGACAGCGCCGGGGCCGCCACCGGCAACTAGTCGGGCGGCTCGGGGGTGACCGGCATCTCCTCGGCCACATCGGTGGCCTCAGGCGGGTCCTCTTCCGGACCGCGCGTCTCGTCGATCAGGTCTTCGATCCGAGATTCATCCAAGTCGGTGTGGTCGGCCGGAGGCTCTGTCATGAAGGACTCCTTCCCAGAACCCGGCAGGTACCCCCGCGCCGACCTCGTATGCGCCTCATCCGCGGACCGCGAGGATCAGCACGTCGTTACCCCGCCGCCGGGGCCGTCGGTCCAGGGAGGCTCGGCCAGTTGCCTCGACACCACCTCGACGCGCTCGTCTGCGGCGAACGCATCGCGGGCGAGATCGAGCAGCAGCGGATCGATGTCAACGGCAACAACCTCGACAGACGGGAACGCCCGCAGGCCCTCACGAAGTGTCGTCATACGAATGACGTTCGGTGGCCCAGGGGCTCGACGTACAACACCCAGTCGCACTAACGTCACATGTTCTGGTTATCACTGCAGGTGGGAAGGTCATGGACGTCGATCTACGGCTGGTGCGGTATTTCCTGGTCATGGCGGAGGAACTGCACTTCACCGCAGCCGCACGCCGGCTCTACGTCTCACAGCCGGCGCTCAGCAACCAGATCCGCCGATTGGAGACCCAACTCGGCGCCCAGCTCTTCGACCGCTCGCCGCGAGGCGTGACGTTGACAGCAGCGGGTGACGCCTTCCTGCCACACGCGCGAGCCGCGCTGGCTGCGATCAGGTCGGGGGCCGCCGAGGCCACTGCCGCGGCCGGCCGGGACCAGGTCCTGCGCATCGACGTGCTGCAGTCCGACCTCGCGACTCCGCGCGCGGTACTCGCCCGCCTGCGCGACCGCCTCCCGTCGCTCCGGCTGGAGGTGAGCAGCCGGGGTTCCCGCGACCAGGAGCAACGCCTGCTCGACGGTTCGCTGGACCTCGCGTTGTGTGGATCCACCGCGCGCTGCCCGGACGGCCTCAGCCAACGCATCATCCGGCGGGAGGCACTCGGCGTCGCGCTGCCGGCGGATCACCCACTCGCCAAGTCGGACACCGTCGCCGTACGGGAGCTGACCGGAGAGACGCATTACCTCCCGCGGGACGACTTCGCGCCGGAGTGGAACGAGTTCGTGCTGGCTTGCTGTCATACGGCGGGGTTCACGCCACGTCGCCATCCCGCAAGTACGGACGGAACCAGTTCCGCACTTGAACTAGTGCGTGCCGGTGAATGCGTCGCGCTCGGGCTGCTCTCTACGCCCTGTCCCGACGGCGTCGTCGTGCGCCCCCTCGCCGCCGGCGTCCCGCCGTACGGGTGGGCACTGCGCTGGCGTGACACAGCTCGCACCCCGGCGGCTGCGCTGGCTGCGCTGCGTGACCTCGACTGAGTCTTCGCGCGCCGCGACACCGTTTCTTCAACACAGACAGTATTTCCGTCGTGTCTCGATGCTTCCTGGTTGGTGAAGGTCGAAAGTCGGATGCATAACTTCGCGGACCATGGGGTAGGAATGACTCCAGATCAATTGACCGCGGTCCAGACATGTGCCGCGCCGTGACTAACAGTCGCGAGGTCAAGAATCATGGTTACCGTACTTGCCAGCACCACCGTCGACGAGCAGACTGCAGCATCCGATCCGAAGCAGCGCCGCGACAGACTCACCAGGTCCCTTCTGGACCAGCGAGCGAAATCCACGAACGAAGAAGTCCGGCAGTCGCTGCTGGACCAGGCGATCGAGCTGAATCTCGGCATCGCCCACAGCATTGCGAGCCGCTTCCGCGGCCGCGGAGTCGAATCCGACGACCTGGACCAGGTTGCCTTCCTCGGGCTGGTCAAGGCCGCCCGCAGCTACCGCCCGGATACGGAGACGCCGTTCCTCGCGTACGCCGTACCGACCATTCGCGGCGAGGTGAAACGGTACTTCCGCGACTGCTCGTGGACCGTTCGCATTCCGCGCAGACTGCAAGAACTACAGGGATCCATCGCCGCGGCGCGGCCCCAGCTGGTGCAGGATCTGCAGCGCGATCCGACCCTGGAAGAACTGGCCGTCGAGATCGGCGCCGAGGTCGGCGAGGTGGAGGCCGCGATCGCCGCGGACGGCTGCTTCTCCGTCCTCTCGCTGGATCGGCCGGTCGACGGTGAGTCGACGGCGAACCTGGCCGACACGATCGCCGACGAAGAGGATTCCGCCTTCGAGCGGACCGAGGCCGTCGCAGTGCTCGAACCGGTGCTGAACGACCTGGCACCGCGTGAACGCAAGATCCTCGAGCTCCGCTTCGTCGAGGGTCACACCCAGGCTGACATCGGCGCTGAGATCGGCGTCAGCCAGATGCAGGTTTCCCGCCTGCTGCGCGGGATTCTCGACCGCCTGCGCGACCAGATCGAGCCGCCTGCCGCTGCAGCGGCCTGATCCACAGCCCTCCCGCCGCTACCGCGGCCTGATCCAGCCCTCGTCACCGCGGTAGCGCCCTCCCCGCGGTGGTCCGCCGTAGACTTGTCTGTGCGGCGGACCACCTGCGGAGGTCGACACCAGATGCCTGAGGCACCGATCTTCGTTGTCCAGCTGCACGATGCCCGCCGGCTGCACTATGACGTCCGGCTCGAGGTCGACGGAGTGCTGAAGTCCTGGGCGGTCCCGCGCGGGCCGTCGTTGGATCCTTCCGTCAAACGGCTCGCCGTGCCGACCAGCGACCACTCGATCGAGTACGCCGAGTACGAAGGGGTCCTTGCCGAGAGCAAGTATGGCAGCGGCGCGGTGATCGTCTGGGACGCAGGCGTCTACCAGAACCTCACCAAGGACAAGCAGCGCCGCCTGATCGATCCTGCCGAGGCGATCGAGCGCGGCCATTTCAAGTTCCGTTTGCAGGGCGTGAAGCTGAACGGCGCCTGGGCCTTCACCCGCACGGACCGTGACGGCGACTGGCTGATGGTGAAGGTCCGCGACGCGGCCGCCGATCCGACCCTGGACCTCACCACGGCGGAACCGCAATCCATCCTCAGCGGCCTCAGCATCGAGGAGATGGCGGCCACCGGTTCCGACGCATAGACGGGACCACTCGGGGTACCGACGTCCCCTGGACCGGATCGAGCCGGCCTGCAGCCGAGGAGGTCACCCCGATGTGCAGTGCGGACTCCGGCGCCGCCTTCGCGACCGCCACGACGGCGCTGAACGAGGTGACCCGGCTCGAGGAAGTGCGATTCGAATCCTCCGCCGAGAACTGGGAGGAGATGCTGGCCGGCCTCGGCGCGGTGATCAGCTCGGCGGCCCGGCTGGCGGACTGTCTGGGCGGACATCTCGCCGACGCGACCGACCACGCCGCTTGGCGTGACGGCGTCGAACCGGACGGCGGTTCCCCCGGCGATCTCCTGGGTCTGACCGCGGACGCCGTCCATCAGATCGGCGATACGCTGACCGAACTTTCCCACGAACTCGAAGCGGCCAAGGACCAGGTCGCTCTCCTGCACGTCGTCACCAGGCGTCAACGTGGAGGATCTGATCCAGCGGCTGACGCGGGGCGGGCTTGAACCTGTCGCCGGTGTAGTAGGCCGTCGGTAGCAGTACAGCTTGGTGGACGTCCTCTGGGACGCCGAGCAGTGCGGAGATCTCCTTCTCGTACTTCAGGTGCAGAGTCGTCCAGGCCGTCCCGAGTCCGCGAGCCCGAGCGGCCAGACAGTAGCTCCAGGCGGCCGGCAGGATCGAACCCCATAGCCCGGCCTGGTTGCCCGCAGGCAACGACTTGGTCTGTAGGCACGGGATCACCAGCACCGGAACTTGACCCATCCGCTCACCCAAGTACTCCACGCTCGAGCCGACCCGCTGCTGGACCGGCGCCCGCTCGGCGTCGTCGGAGTAGAGCTTGCCGGCCGCACCCGAGGATCCCAGGTACTCCGCGACCGCCCGCCGGTAGTACTCGCCGATCGCGGCCCGCTTCTCCGGATCGGTGATCACCAGCCAGTGCCACGTCTGGCGGTTGCTGCCCGAGGGAGCCTGGAGCGCGATCTCGATGCATTCACGCACCAACTCCATCGGCACCGGCCGCTCGAGATCGAGCCGCTTACGGACCGTCCGGGTGGTGGTGAGCAGTTCGTCAGGAGTCAGGTCGAGTGTGGTCACATCCTCAGTCTGTCAGCAGGTATACAGGCTGTTGGGGTGGACCTTCTCGCAGAAGCGGACGTGCAGGTGATTGTCGTGGGCGGGCCACTGTGACGTCAGGCCTTCGTCGATCAGGACGGCGTCATCGAAGAACACGATCCGCACGTGGCCGGGTGCGCTGCCGGCCGATTGATTTCTTGCAAGAGCGACAGCTCACGACACGCTAATTTGGGGGCACCCCAAAGCAAAGGAGAGCCCCGTGGGCAAGGTGGTCATGTACAGCTCGGTGTCGGTGGACGGCTTCGTCGCGGACGAGAATGACCAGCCCGGACCGCTGTTCGACTGGTTGTCCAGCGGTGACGTCCCGTTGGACGAGAGCGGCGAGCTGAAGGTGTCGCAGACGTCCTACGACTACACCCGGCCGTACTGGGACCAGATCGGGGCGACACTCGTCGGCCGCCATGTCTTCGACATGACGGACGGCTGGGACGGGAAGCCTCCGGGCGGGATCGACCACGTGGTCGTCGTGACGCACCGGCCGGAGCCCGAGGGCTGGGACCCCGAGGCGCCGTTTCACTTCGTCGACGGCGTCGAGGCCGCCGTGGCCAAGGCGCAGGAGCTCGCGGGTGACCGCGTGGTCGAGGTCGCCGCCGGCGACGTCGGTGGCCAGGTGCTTGCCGCGGGCCTGGTCGACGAGGTGCGCATGGACGTCGTACCCGTCGTGTTCGGGTCCGGCAAGCGCTACTTCGGGACGGTCCACGCTCAGCATCTGTTGGAGGATCCTGACGTGGTGATTCAGGGCAACCGGGTGCTTCACCTGCGCTATCGGGTGCGCCGTTGACCGATCTGAGCGGGTACGCGAAGAAGTCCACTGCGAACGGTGACACACCGTTGCTGGTGCCGGGCCGGTCGAAGTAGGCCAGTACGTCCGACTACTCGAAGGGTCGGGGGTCGCCGGCGCCGACGCGGACGATTTCGGGGAAGTCCTCGGAGAAGTCGATCACGGTGGTCGGTTCGGTTCCGCAGTCGCCGGAGTCGACCACGGCGTCGACCTGGTGGTCGAGGAGTTCCTTGATCTCCCAGCCCTGCGTCATCGGCTCTTCCTGATCGGGCAGCAACAGCGTGCTCGACAGCAGCGGCTCCCCGAGCTCCTCCACCAGCGCCCGCGCCACTACATGGTCAGGAATCCGCACCCCGACCGTCTTCTTCTTCGGATGCAGCAGCCGACGCGGCACTTCCTTGGTCGCCGGCAGGATGAACGTGTAGCTGCCCGGCGTCGCCGCCTTGATGGAGCGGAACACCGCATTGCTGATGTGCACGAACTGCCCGAGCTGCGCGAAGTCCTGGCATACCAACGTGAAGTGATGCCGGTCGTCGAGCTGCCGGATGCTCCTGATCCGGTCGATCCCGTCCTTGTTCCCCAGCGCACACCCGAGCGCGAAGCACGAGTCCGTCGGATACGCGATCAGCCCACCCTCCCGAACGAGCTCGACCACCTGCCCCACCGCGCGCTTCTGCGGATTCTCCGGATGCACATCGAAATACCTCGCCATCCCCCGACCCTAGCGCCCACCGCTCCCCACCCCCGCCGAGCTCGCCGCTTGCGTCCGGACTGGCTGGGAGATTCGCCTTCCGCCTGATCCAACCGCTCAGATCTGCGGAATGCGATTCGCGTAGCCACCGAAGTGGTAGTCGCACTCCAGGCTCCAGTTGTCCGTCGGCGCACGTGCGCAGCATGTCGGCTATTTTCTGGTGAGCAACCGGAGCGCTTCGGTGAAGGCGGAGTCTCGGTGGGCGGCGAGCTCGGCGGGGGTGAAGACCGGGGTGCGGATGTCGGGTGGGATGCCGCGGCCGTCGTAGGACTTCCAGTTGAGGGTGCGGAACTCCTCGTTGGGGAGGATGTACCTCCAGCCGTTCGGGAGTTTGCGTTGCAGAGTGTCGGAGAAGACGCCCTGGGTGTTCTCGCCGACGCGGATCGGGCGCGGCGCGCGGTTCATCATCGCCTGGGTGAAGGTTTCGCCCGCGCTCAGCTGTGAACCCCCGGTCAGCATCACGATCGGGCCGGTGTAGGTGGGGTGACCCTTCGCGGGCTGCACGAACAGCGGCTGTGGTGGGGTGAAGGCGGACGCGTCCTGCGGGTCGTTCCGGGCGCGCTTGAAGTAGGCGAAGAACGGCTTGTCGGTGAACCGGGAGGCGAGGTCCAGCGCAAGCTGGTCGGAGCCGCCGCCGTTGATCCTCAGGTCGATGATCAGCCCGCGCAGGTTGGGCTTCAGGATCTTGTCGAGCGTCTGGTTCAAGGTGTTCAACTCGGCGTTGTAGTCGGCGATGCCGCTGTAGCCGAGAAACGCGATCACTCGCAGGTAGCCGATCCGCCCGGGCAGCTCGGCGTACCCGATCCTGTCGTGGGCATACGAGGTGAACTTCACGGCTTTCAACGCGGTCTGCTCGATGTAGGGGCGCAGCTTGGCCTCGAGGACCTCGTCTGGGAAGGTCGTCCCCGGGCGGACTCCCATGAAGCGGCGCCCGTCAGGGATCCCGATAGCGGTGTGCGCGTCGCCAAGCGGCTTGATCATCGCCGCGAGCAGGTCGAACAACGCATCGTCGGACAGATCCGGCTTGACCCGCGGCCGGTACTGCGCGCGGACCGCGTTCCAGTCGATCCCCTTGGCCTGGAAGAACGGATAGTTCTCCGCGTAGTCGGTCCAGAACTGGTCGAATACCGCGAGCGGGCCGGTGGCACCTGGTCGCGTGCAACTCCTCGGCATACCCTCCAGCCGGCGAAGACGTTTGTCGCCGACGTTGCCCTCGACGTGCATCGTCGCCTGATCGCGCTTGACCTGCACAGTGAAGGCTTGTTCGTCCTTGGTGGTGAAGCGGTTGCCGTCCTGACGGAAGACCGCGGCCGGAGTACAAGAGATGCTCGTGGTGGAGTAGAGCTGTGCCTTACCGTTGTCGACGGCAACGATCACGCCGTAGCCGTCTGTCTGCCAGACGCCATCGATCGACGCGGCGGCTGTTGCCGCCAGCGGTGCGGAGAGTGGAGCAGCCACGAGCCCGGCGGCGACTCCGACGGCCAACAGCTGTCGGCGACCTGGGCGGAACTTCTGAAGGTCCATGCCGACCAGTCTTGGCTCGAGGCGACCGGCGAACCATGGGCCGAACACCCCATCCCAGGTAGGCATAACCCCACCCCTAGCGAGCCAGCCTGATCGGCGTCGCCGTCACCACCAGGTTCTTCTCGTAGCCGCCCCGCGCCCGGTCATAGGCACCCGTACAGGTGATCAGCACCAGCCTGTGATCCCCTGTCTGGTCGAAGGCGCCGCTCTTCGTCGCCAGCGCGTCCTTCGGCACGGAGACCAGCGACCCGATCCGGTACGACGCGCTGTGGCCGGCGCCGCGGAGCACGACGACCTCGCCGGGCCTGACCCGCAGCAAGCGGACGAAGAACCCTAGCCCGTCGGTAGCCGAGTCGACGTGGCCGGCCAGGACGATCGACCCGAACGGATCACCCGCCTCGGCGCCACCGTCCCACCAACCGACCCGCTGGACTCGCTCCGGCACGACCAGCTGACCGCCCACCGTGCTCGCCGGGAGAACCGGCGCCTGGGCCCCACCCGGGAGAACCACCTCGGCCGGGATGAAGCGGACTCGCTGGCTCGCGGCCGGCGTACCGACTCTTCCCGGTGGCACAGAGGCTGTTCCCGGTGGCACGGAGGCTCTCTCTGGCAGTGCGAACGCCCGGCCGGGTTGCACGGACGGCGGCGCCGGCTGCCCCACAGCCGCGGCGCCGCCGCCCCCACTGGGACTCGGGACCGCCTCATCCACCTGCGTGGCGCACCCCTCCAGGGCCATGCAGGACAACAGCAGCCCGAGCAAGAACTTCTTCAGCGACGCACGACCTTCCGCACCATCACGAGCGCCAGCAGGGCGCCGGCGATCAACAGGGCGACCAGCGGTGCGGACGAGGATCCGCGGTCCATCAGATCAGCTGCCTGGCCACCGGTCCCGGTGTTCACCTGGTCCGGCTTGCCGGTGCCGGTACTCCCCAGCCGAAGAGTGGCCACCGCGACAGTCATCGTCTTCACGTTCGGATCCCCCACCGCGAACACACGGGTCAGATAGCCAGCCCGCACTGGTAATGCCAGCGGACCGAGAACAACCGGCGAACTCGCGCCCGCGGGCACAATATCGACCGAATACTTTCCGGCAGGAACGACTACGTCGAGTGATTCACCATTCGCCACGTTCGCGAACAACACTTTGCCGTTCACGCGGATATCCGCCGGTCCGACCGCCGCATCGTGGGCGACGCGCAACGCCGCCTTGTCGGTCGGGACGGCCGCCAACTTGTTCACGTAGGTGGTGATCACCGGCGGCGCCGTGGGCGCGACCGGGCGGTGGATGACGACGTCGAGGTTGCTGCCGGCCCCCACCGACACCATCCTCTCGATCACCACTTTCCCGGCGTCGCGGGCCGTGATCTTGCGTTGACCCGCCGTCACCGTGAAGGGTCCGGCCACCTCCGTCGCCTTCACCCCTTGGGCGACCGTCCTGCCATCCACGGAGATGTCCACCGTGCGGCCGGGCAGCCCCTGGACGACGAACACCTGACCGTTGCCAGCTGCTCGCGCTGGGATCGCAAGGAGTCCCGAGAGGCCCGCGACCGTCACCGCGAGCATCAGGGAAACCACCCTGGGATAATGCGGACCTGGCCTTCTCGTAATTGCCGGCCGACTTTTACCGATCGCCTTCATGACCGTTCGGAATTGCCCGGATACGCTCCGTTCCAGCATTTCCCCTCCCCCGGTAACGACATTCATGAATTGCCTGACAAAGCTAATTCCGGCGTATCGTATTCGGAAGTCGACCCAGCCACCAGAGGTTGCCCGGGTCATTGGGGGCGATGGCTCATGTCTTTTGCCAGGAGGCTCGCGCTGGCCGCGCTGACACTGGGGTTCGGCGCGACCGCTGCCTGTTCCTCGGAGCTGGCAAGCCCGACTCCGCCAAGCCCCGGACTGCTGGTCAGGGGCGGGATTTCCGCGCCTGTCCTGGCATCGCCGACACCCCAGGGTCACGGACTGGGTGCGCCGGGTATCCGGCTGTCCGCACGGCCGAAAGCCGACGGCAGCTTCGACATCACCGAAGAGGTGGTGCTGCGCAACGCGACCGTCAGGTTGCCGTTGCGGTTGCCACAGTCGGGTCGGCGGCTACAGGGGATGATGACCCCGACGACCCCGAAAGCGACCGGACTGCGGATCGTGGGAGACGGCCTTCCGGTGCCGTTGGATCAGCCCGAGCTGAGCAGATCGCGGGTTCTCCAACTGTTCACCGCTGCCACGAAATTCGCCATCACCTACCGGCTGGAGGACTCGTCCGTGCGGCGGCAACAGTCGAGGCCAGGTCGCGCTTCAGCCGCGATCAGACCATTGACAGCCGGTGTGGATGGCAGCTTGCCAACGGATCTCATCGTGGTCGGCGGCGGACTGCTCAACGCCGTCTGCCCGCAGCTCACGGAGACGCGCTGCGCGGTCGGGCAAGTACCGCGGCTCGCCATTCAACAGGGGATCCCGGCCGCGAAGACACTCGTAGTACTCCAACTGGACCTCCCGATCCAGCCCTGAACACCCCAACTGAGCACCGCCGCTGAGCCTATTGTGGGCTCATGGTCGATGCTCAGCCCGAGGAATCGGATCGGATCGCCTTCGGCACGGCCCGTGCCAGGTGGGTGCTGGCAGCAACGGCGCTCGGCTCCGGCATGGCCTTTCTCGACGGCACGGTGGTGAACGTCGCGCTACCGGCGATGGGCAAGGACCTCAATGCCGGCATCGCCGGTCTGCAGTGGATCATCAACGGGTACATGCTGATGCTGGCCTCCCTGATCCTGCTGAGCGGTTCGCTAGGCGACCGGCTCGGCCGGCGGCGGCTCTTCGTCGTCGGGGTGATCTGGTTCGCGGTCGCCTCAGTTGTCTGCGCGGTAGCCCCGACCCTCGGGGTGATGATCGCCGGCCGCGTGCTGCAAGGCGTCGGCGGAGCTCTGCTCACCCCGGGCAGCCTCGCCATCCTGCAGACCAGCTTCCGGCATTCCGATCGCGGCAAGGCGGTCGGAGCCTGGTCCGGTCTCACGTCGGTCGCCGCGGCGATCGGCCCGTTCGTCGGCGGCTACCTGGTCGACAGTGGTTCGTGGCGGTGGATCTTCCTGATCAACCTCCCGCTCGCACTGGTGACCGTTCTGGTGGCGATGCGACACGTCCCCGACACCCGCGACGAGACCTCGACCGGCAAGCTCGACATCAACGGCGCGATCCTCGCCTCAGTCGGCCTCGCAGGCCTCACCTACGGCCTGATCAGCGCCGGCGACCGCGGGTTCGGTGACGCCACTGTGCTGGCCTCCCTGGTGATCGGGGTCGTCGCGCTCGCGGTGTTCGTCGAGGTCGAACGCCGCAGTTCGCACCCGATGCTGCCACCGGGCATCTTCGCCAACGTGCGCTTCACCGGCGCCAACCTGGTCACCGTCGTCGTGTACGGCGCTCTCGGAACCGCCACCTTCCTGGTGGTCGTGTACTTGCAGACGGGCCTCGGCTACTCGGCAATCGGGGCGGGTGCGGCACTGCTGCCGATGACCCTGTTGATGCTCACCCTCTCGGGCTATGCCGGAGGCCTGGCCGACCGGATCGGACCGAGGATTCCGATGACGATCGGGCCGTTCCTGATGGCCGTGGGATTCCTGCTGATGCTGCGGATCAAGCCGGGCGCCGGCTACGTCAGCGCAGTACTGCCTGCCGTCCTCGTGCTCGGTCTTGGCCTGGTCTCGACGGTCGCGCCGCTGACGGCGACGGTGCTGTCCTCCGTCGAGGACCACCATGCGGGGATCGCGTCCGGCGTGAACAACGCAGTCGCGAGATCTGCTCAGCTGATCTCGGTCGCGGCGATCCCGCTGGCGGCAGGGATCACTGGTGATTCCTACCGTGACCCGGGTGCCTTCAGTGATGGATTCACCATGGCGATGTGGATCTCGGCCGCGCTGGCCGCGGCCGGCGGCGTACTGGCCTGGGTCACGCTCGGCGTGCGCCAACCCTCCTTGAAGGTGCCGGTTCTGGTGGGCAGCCACCGGCACTGCGCCTTGGAATCGCCGCCCCTGTCGAACTGCCCAGGCACCAAGGCCTCACGGTGAAGACAAGTCGACAAATCCCAACCAGTGCACGCCGCACTCATCCCGGATCTCGCAGAACAGCTCCAACCCAGTGATCAGGTGACGCCGTGCTGCAGAGCGTCCGCGACGGAGGCGAAGATGCGGAACTCGCGGCCGAGACCCGTGATCGTCAACGGGCGGTCGACCGGTCTCCCGACCCCGACCAGTGCGAGATCGATTCCATGTCGACCGGCCAACTGCCGTGCCTCGACCAGGTTGCCGAGGCCGGCGGAACTGCAGAACGTCACCGCCGACACGTCGATCAGGACGAGCTGCGCCGGTGGTGCTATTGCGGCCCGGATCGACTCGGCGGCGAAGTCGGTGGTCGCGATGTCGATCTCACCGGACAGCCGGACGAGCAACACACCGGCTTGCAGTTGTTCGGTGACCGCATCGAAGGTGGTCCTGATCATCTCGCCGTCCTGCGACTCTGGCTGGGTGGTCACGACGGTCTCTTCCCGGGTTGGTCCGCGGACGCCGGTCGGTCCTGGCGTGGCGGAGGCAGCCCTGACGTAACCGTATGCCCGAACGCCGCGAGGTCACAACGGTTCTCAGGCGAGTGACCTCGGAGCGTGATGTAAGCGCTTAGCATTTGCCGCCGGCCCAGCTGGCCTCGTTGCAGCAGACCACTGGCGTGGCGTTCGACACCCTGTTCGTGCAGCTGATGATCAAGCATCATGAGGGCGCGGTGACGATGAGCGGGGAGCAACTCGAGAACGGGGTCGGACCTCCGGGTCAGCGAGTTGGCCCAGGACGTCACCGTGACGCAGACCGAGGAGATCGCGACGATGCGACAGCTGCAGAAGGAGCTCTGATGGGCGGCACTCTCGATGGAAAGGCGGCGCTCGTCACTGGCGGTTCGCGGGGGATCGGCGCCGCCATCGTCCGCCGCCTCGCCGCGGACGGAGCCGAGGTCACGTTCACCTATGTCTCCAACGAGGGCGCCGCGCAAGAGGTGGTCAGCTTGGTGAAGGCGGCGGGTGGTCGCGCCCGCGCAGTACAGGCTGATCAGGCCGACCTCGCGGGGCTGCCGAAGCTGTTCGCACTGGCAGCGGAGGCGACCGGCGGCCTCGACATCCTCGTGTGCAACGCGGCCGCCGCGATGGTGACCCCGATCGCCGACGTCACCGAAGCGGCGTACGACGAACTGATGGCAGCCAACGTGAAGGGTCCCTTCTTCGCCCTGCAACAGGCAGGTGCCGTACTGCGGGACGGTGGCCGGGTGATCAACCTCTCGACCCTGAACACCGCTCTCCCTGGTCCGGGCATCTCCCTGTATGCCGCGAGCAAGGCCGCGCTCGAGCAGTTCGCCGCCGTCGCCGCCCGGGAGTACGGCCCCCGCGGCATCACCGTGAACTGCGTATCGCCCGGCGCCACCGACACCGACATGTTCAGGAATGCCAACCCACCCGAGGCGGCGGACATGATGGTCGGAATGACCGCTCTGGGCCGCGTGGGTCAACCGGCCGACATCGCCGACGTGGTCGCGTTCCTGGCCGGACCCGACGGTCGCTGGATCACCGGGCAGAACCTGCGCGTCACCGGAGGGCTGCTGATCTGAGCACTGTCGACGAACTCATCGCCTCGATCGATCAGGCCGCGGACCCCGCGGTCGCTGAGTCGCTGAGCCGGTACTTCCAGCTGAAGCCGGGCGGCTACGGCTTCGGGGACCAGATGATCGGCGTCAAGCTCTCGACGATCCGAACCCTGCTCAAGCCCTACCAGCGCGCCTCGCTTGCGTTGCCGGACTTCGAGAAGGCCTTGGCGAGCCCGGTCCACGAACACCGCCTGGCGATTCTCGCCCTGCTCGCCGACCGCGCCGCCCGCGCCCAGAAACCCCGTACTGCGGACCCGGCCGAGCTCGCCGCGATCTACGAGCTCTACCTCCGCAACACCGCCTTCATCAACAACTGGGACCTGATCGACGGCAGCGCCCCGCAGATCGTCGGCGGCTACCTCTTCGACAAGCCCCGCGACATCCTGTACGAGCTGATCGAGTCCCCGTCCCTCTGGGAACGCCGGATCGCCCTGCTCGCCACCCTCTGGTTCATAGCCGCCGGTCAATCCGCCGATACCTACGCGCTGTCCGCCCGCGTGCTGAACGACAAGGAAGACCTGATCCACAAGGCCTCCGGCTGGATGCTGCGCGAAGCGGGCAAACGCATCTCCGAGGACGAACTGCTGGCCTTCCTCAACCAACACACCCCAGCCATGCCCCGCACCATGCTTCGTTACGCCCTCGAACGCCTCCCACCCGACGTCCGCAAGCAGTACCTATCCATCAAACGGTCCGTCCGCGACTGAGCATGCACTCCCCGGGGGGTCCGGGCGGTCCGGGCGGTCCGGGCGGTCCGGGTGGTCCGGGTGGTCCGCTGGCGGGCTTTTCGGCCAGTGGCGTCAAATAAACGCGCTACTGGTCAAGAGAGCCGTTACCGATGGCCGGGATCAGGCGGCACCGACCGTCAGCCGGCGCGGGACGGTGAGCAGGCAAGGTGGTCTCGGGCGGCCCGAAGGACCTCGGCCTCGGTGATTCGCAGGAGAGCTTCGTCGGGGAGGGGTGAGTGGGGATCGCCGAGTCGGCTGCCGTGGTAGAGGACGGTGTGAAGATCGAGGTCGATCGCCGGACCCCACCACGCCGGGGGCGTCGGGCCGAAGAGGGTGACCGAGCGGGTGCCGAGCGCTGTTGCCAGATGCGCGACGCCGGTGTCTCCGCTCAGCAACAGAGCCGCCGAGGCGATCGTCGCCGCCAACTCGTCGAGTGACAGCCGACCGCTCAGATCATCACCTCCGGTCCGGGCAGCGATCCGACCGCACAGCTCCTCTTCAGACCCGGTCAGTACTACGCGGCGCCCGTCCGCGGCCAGTTCCTCGACGACCCGGATCCACCGGGCCACCGGCCATTGCCGAGCACCACTGGCCGCCCCCGGGTGAACGACCACGGCATCCCCGTCGACCCCCAGCCGAAGATCTCCCAGCCGGAGGTCCTCCACGGAGCACGAGGACGAGCCGGCCGCGTCGTTCACCAGCCGGCACCAGCGATCGACCTCGTGCTCGTCGAGCTGCCAACGCGTAGTACTGCGATAACAGGCGGCCGGGCAGTCGAAGGCGACCAGGTCGTCCGCCGGGGCCTGCAGCAGCAGGTGGCTCTGCGGTCCTTTGCCGTGCAGGTTCACCGCCGTGTGCCGACCGAGCGAGAGTCCGGGCGGTCGCGCGGACAACCCCTCGGTCGGCACCACCCCGTCGACGAGCCCGAGCCGGCCGAGCCAGCCCGACACGGGCTCCCGCCCGGCCAGCAGCAACGGGCGACCGCCGTACAGGCGCCGCAGACCACGCAGCGCGGGTACGGCAGTCAGAGCGTCGCCGAGGCCGAGCGCGCGCAGGACCACGACAGGCCGGGTCACGACTACGGCCAGGACGGCTCGACGGACGGGCACACCACGAGTTCGCGGATCTCCACACCGGCCGGCTGGCCGAGTGCGTAGACGACGGCCTCCGCGACAGCGTCCGGGTCGTTCAGCATCGCGTCCGGCCCGGGCTTGTACTGCTCCGGGCGCCCGTCGAAGAAGGCCGTCTGCATCCCGCCTGGCACCAGCATCGTCACGCCGACGCGCCCCGCGGTCTCCACCGCGAGCGCCCGACTGAATCCGACCACGCCGAACTTGGATGCGCAGTACGCCGTGGCGTCGCTGAGCGCGCGGAGTCCCAAGGTCGAGGCGACCGTGACGATCCGGCCGTGGTTGGCCTCGAGTCTCGGTACGGCGGCCCGGGCGATCGCCGCGGTGCCGATCAGGTTGACCTGGATCACCCGGACCCAGTCGTCCAGGTCCACGTCCTCGATCCGGCCGCACGCGTCCACGCCCGCCGCGGTGACCACGCCGGTCAGTGGGCCGACCGCTTCCTCTGCGGCGGCGAGAGCCGGTTCGGCCGCCTGGGGGTCTGACAGGTCCGCCTTGACCCAAGGGATGCCGTTGGGTGGTTGCTGCCGGTCGAGCGCGACCGCAGTACCGCCGCGCTTCTGCACGGCACGGATGACGGCGGCACCCAAGCCGCTCGCACCTCCGGTCACGACTACACGGTCCAACGCAGACGTCATCGGGAACTCCCTTCACTGAGAATGGCTGTGGTCGAACGGCCGGGCAGATAGGGCACCAGCACCACCCGGCCGCCCCAGCTGTTCACTATCGGTGCCTCGGGCAACATCTCCGCGGTGTAGTCACCGCCTTTCGCCCAGATGTCCGGGCGCAACTGATCGAGCGCTTCGCACGGGTCGTCGCCACCGAAGACGGCGACGGCGTCCACGCACCGCAGCGACCGCAGTACGCGACATCTGTCCGCCAGCTGGTTCACCGGGCGGTCGGCGCCCTTCAGCCGGCGGATGCTGTCGTCGGAGTTCACCAGCACGACGAGCGCGTCGCCCAGTTTGCGAGCCGCCTCGAGACTGGCGATGTGCCCGGCATGCAGGATGTCGAAGCAGCCGCCGGTCGCGACCACCGTGCCACCGGACGAGCGCACTCTGCGGATCACCGTCGCCGCGTCGGTCTCGCTCGTCTCGATCCGGCCCGGCAACGGCACGGCAGCGTTCACTCCCCCGGCAGCCAGCCAGTCGGCGGTGTCCTGGACGGCCGTCTCGACCGCATCCCGGGCAGTTGCTCCGGCGCCGAGGTTAGCGGCGACTGTTCCGGCGAAGCGATCACCTGCTCCGCACGCATCACCGCGATGCTCGAACGGCGTGGGGGTGAACAGGGTCGGACCGCCACCCGCCGAGGTGAAGACGCCCTTGCCGCCGTCGGTGACAGCAACGGCCCAGGACTGCCAGCGGTCCCGCAGCTCGGCGGCCAGTCGATCCGGCTCCGACGCTCCGTCCGGGCAGAACCACTGTGCCTCCGAGCGATTCGGGGTCGCCAAGGTGACTCCCGGCACGGGCTCGAGGCCGCGCGGATGGGGATCCCAGACCATCGCGATCTGCGAAGCCCAGCGACGCAGGACCCCACGAACCGCGGGATGACCCACCATGCCACCCCCATAGTCCGACACCAGGACCGCGTCCGCCGCTTCCAGCGCGGCCTCCAACGCCTCGACATCACACCGCTCGTCGGTATCCGCCGGCGCCGCGGGCGTTTCGACGTCCAGCCGCAGCAGGGACTGGCCGGCGCTCCGAATCCTCGTCTTGCACCGCGTCCCCGGCGCGGTCAAGATCGCCGTGACCGAGACGCGTTCGGTCAGCAGCGCCTCCAGCCGCTTGGCCGGCTCGTCGTCTGCCATCGCCGTGATCAGGCTGACCTCGACACCTTCACGGGCCAGCAGGGTGGCGGCGAGTCCCGCGCCACCGGCTCGTTCGGTCACCTCGCCGACCTGCACCACCGGGACCGGTGCATCTGGAGCGACCCGGCGCACGTCGCCCTCGATGTCCCGGTCGAGCAGGACGTCCCCGACCACCAGTACCCGGACCGTCACCGGACCACCTCCTCGCTCTCCCCGACCGCCCCGCGGACGGATGGCAACTGCCGTTCGACCGCGGAGCACAGTGCGTGCACCGCGACCAGATGGACCTCCTGGACCGCGGTCGGCGACGGCGTATCCACCGCCAGCACCTGATCGGCCTCGTCGGCCAGTGGGTTGGGCCGCGGTCCACTCAGTGCCCAGACCTGTACTCCGGTCCGTCGGGCCCGCGCCGCCGCTGCCAACAGGTTCGGGCTCCGCCCGCTGGTCGAGAGCAGGACCAGCACGTCGCCGCTGCGACCGTGCGCCTCCACCTGCCGGGCGAAGATCTCGTCCGGCCCGAAGTCGTTGCAGATCGCTGTCAGGCTGGAGGTCTCGGCGTGCAAGGCGAGCGCGGACAGGGGTTCTCGGTCGGCGGCTTCGAAGCGACCGACGAGCTCCGCGGTCAGGTGCTGCGCCTCGGCCGCACTACCACCGTTGCCTGCGGCAAGTAATCGGCCGCGACCGGCGAACACTCGAGCGAGCTCCCGGCCCCAGCCGTCGATGATGCCTGCCTGCTGCTCCAGGCTCCACAGCCCGGCTCGCAGCTGCTCGAGGTGTTCTGCCACTGTGCCGAACCGCGCCATCAGCGCTTCCTCCCGATGGTCACCGGAGCGGCGATGCGCTGGTACACCTGCTCGGTGTCAGCGGCGACCTTCGCCCACGTGTAGTTCCGGGCCACTCGTTCCGCACCCGCGCGCCCCAGCGCCTCTCGTCGTTCGTCGTCGGCCAGCAGGTCCCGCAGTACGTCGGCCAGCCGGTCCGGATCCCGCGGCGGGACCTGGATCCCGGTGACGCCGTCGACCACCGTGTCCAGCAGGCCGCCGACAGCCGACCCGATCACCGCGCGACCGCAGGCCATAGCCTCCAGCGGCACGATGCCGAACGGCTCGTACCACGGGGTGCAGACGACCACATCCGCCGAACCGAGCAGCCCGGGGATCTCCTCGCGCCGGACCGGCCCGATCAGCCGGACGCGATCCGCAACGCTCTGACGTTCTGCCTCGGCCCGCAGCCGCCGTACCTCGGGATCGTCGTCGAAGGAACCGGCGGGGCCGCCCGCGACCACCAACTCCACCTCGGGCAGGTCGAGCCTGGAGAGCGCGGTGATGACGGTGGCCACACCCTTGCGCTCGACGAGCCGGCCGAGCGAGAGGATCCGCCCGCGCTCGTGGCGCCACCAGCGCTCGCCGTCCGGCGTACCGGGGAACAGGTCGAGGTCTACGCCGCAGGGCACAACGTGCAGAGAGGCTGCTTTCGCGCCGATCGCGAGCAGCTCGCGGACCTCGTCCGTGGCGGTCGCGATCACGGCGTCAGCACCGACGGCCAGGCCGGCCTCCAGTTGCAGCCGTTCAGCCGGGCTGGTGTCCTGGTCGTGCTGGTGGCGGCGCTTCACGATACCCAACGCGTGGAAGGTCTGCGCGAAAGGAAAGGACACCGTCCGGCGGGCATGTTCACAGGCGACGCCCGACATCCAGAAATGTGCGTGCACCACATCAGGCGCGTCCTCCGCCCACCGGTTTGCCAGCCACTCACCAAACGCGGGCATGTAGGGCAACAGTTCGTCCTTGGGGATCGGTTCCGCCGGGCCGGCGGGGACGTGGATCACCTCGACACCGGGACCGAGCGCAACACGTTCAGGTTCAGGGCCGTCCCGCCTGGTGTAGACCTCGACGCTGTGCCCGCGCTCGGCGAGGGCGAGCGAAAGGGCCGCCACGTGGACGTTCTGGCCGCCCGCGTCCGCACCACCCAGCACTGCGAGCGGGCTGGCGTGCTCGGAAACCATCGCGATCCTCATCGGCTGACCTCCTTCAGCAACCGGTCCCAGTCGTCCAGGAACCGCGGCAGGCCGAAGTGGCGCAGGGCGTGTTCGCGTGCCGCCTGGCCGCGCTCCCTCGCCTCGTCGCGATCAGCGCGCCACCGCGACGCCGTGGAAGCGAGCAGGCCGACATCCGAGCTGACCAGTCCGGCCTCAGCCGGCACTGCCTCGGGCGCCGCGGTCGCGGCCAGCACCAGGACAGGTAGTCCGATCGTCATCGCCTCGATCAAAGACAGACCGAGGCTGGTCCAGCGATAGGGGTGCAGGTAGGCGAAGTGCGCCGCCATCCGCTCGTGCAACTCGGCCTGCGACAGGTCGTCCACCATCGCCAGCCCGTGCGGGATGTGCGACTTCAGCTCGCTGGTGCCCATCCCGTAGACGCTGACAAGGACCTGCTCGGCGATCCTGCCGACCACATCGGTGCCCGCGACGCGCCACCGGCGTACCGGCTCGTTGACCGAGACCACCAGAGAGTCGAGCTCGCCCGTGTAGTGGTAGCCGTAGTCCGGTACGCCGTGCTCGATCACCATGGCCGGCGCGATCCCGTTGTCCCACATCGTGCGGTTGAACTCGGTGACATGCACGATCGGGATGTCGGCCCGGCCGGCCAGCGGATGGTGCCAGTCGTTGATGTCACCACGCGGCGTGTTGTGTTCGACGTAGACGGCCGGTACGCCGCGGCGTCCCAGCGAGCGACCGGTCCACCGCTGGAACAGCTCGAGCTCGGACGGGCGCTGCAGGACCACCAGGTCGAAGTCCGCTGTCGGCAACTCCTCGGGGGTGATCTCGCGGACGGAGTCGGGCCAGGCGTAGGTCTGTGCCCGGCCCATCCCGTCGGCGCTGCGGTCGGGCAGCACCGGGACCAGGTACTCGTGTGCTCCCTGGACGAACGACGTCATCCAGGCGGCGTGGACGTGCCAGGCCAGGATCCTCATGGCGCGACCTCCTCGATCAGCTTGCGAACCGCGACGACGACCTCGTCCGGAGTGACGTCGCTCAGACAGGGATGACCGGGCAGCGGGCAGACGCGAGCCCTCGAGCCTCGGCACGACGCCTGCTGGTCACCCAGCAGGACGCACGGCACCTTCCACGGCGCCCATTGGTCGGCGGAGACCACCGGGGCGAAGAGCGAGACGACAGGTGTGCCGACGGCGGCGGCCAGATGGGCTGGCCCGGTGTTGCCCACCACCACGCAGGACGCGGCCGATAGCAGACCAGCGAGCTCGCGGTAGTTCGTCTTGCCGCCAAGGTCAGTTCCATTGCCCCCGGCAACTTTCTTGGTGAGGGCTCGCTCCGCGGCCGAACCGGTCACCAGGACCCGGTGCCCATCAGCCGCCAGCGCCGCGACGAAGGTCCGCAGCTGCTCGGGAACGCCCGCACGCGCAGGCACCGAGGCACCCGGATGCACCACCACGTAGGGCTGCTGCTGCGGCGGCGACGGCTTCAGGAGGCCGTTCCTGATCGCCAGTCGGCCGTCGTCGGTTGCCGGCAACTCGTAGCCGGCAGCGGCTGCCAGTGCCAGTCCGCGCTCGACCTCGTGACCTGGTTGCCTCCGATGCCGGAGATCCAGAAGGGATCCCGGGTAGTCCTCGCTGTCCGCACCGATCCAGCCGATGCCGGCCATCCGCAGTACGAGGGCCATCGGCAGCGGGCTCTGGTGGTACGACGTGAGCACCAGCGCCGCGCCGAGGTGTGCGAGCCGCAGGGCATCGATCAAGGTGTTCACGCCGGCCCGATCGACCGCGGGTGGATCGAAACCTGTCCAGGGGCAGGGCCAGACCAGGACATCGTGTACGCCGGGCAGCAACCGCGCGGCTTGTTCCCCGGACGGCGCGACCAGGAGGACGACCCGATCGGTGGCGGCGACCGCGCGGACGGCCGGCCCGGCGAGCAGCACGTCGCCGTCGTTGTCCATCCGGGTGATCAGCACCGTGCGCATCAAAGTCCCCCGAGCACCCGGTCGACCGCCGCGCCGAGGTCAGGCGCAACAACAGGCGCTGCGGCGATCTCCTCCGCCCTCGTCGCCCCGTTCGGGACCAGGACCGACCGCGCGCCGGCCGCTTGCGCCGCTTGCACATCGGAGCCGATGTCACCTATCACCACGATCTGGCTCGCTGCGACACCAAGCTCGGCCGCGGCGGCGAGCACCAGACCCGCTGCGGGCTTCCTGCAGCCGCAGTGATCCTCAGGCTTGTGCGGGCAGACCTGCCAGGTGTGGAACGGCCCGAGCAACTCGTCGACCCTCTGGTTGACGGAGGAGACCTGGTCGGCGCTGATCAGACCGCGGCCGACGCCGGACTGGTTCGTGATCACACCGAGCTGAAGGCCCGCCGCGCGCAGTCGACCCACCGCGCTGCTCGCCTCGGGCACCACCTGGACCAGGTCGGGATCACCGTTGTAGGGGACGTCGTGCACGAGCGTCCCGTCCCGGTCGAACAGGACCGCCCGCACGGGACCGGGCCATGCCTTACTGCCGCGATGGCGCACGGCCCCACGGATCCGATGCCAGACAGCGGCCAAGGGGATGACGGCCGAGGTGACGGCCATCCGGGTGAACTCGTCAGCCGTCCGCGGACCGGGCGCGATGCGCCGACGGGCGAAGTCGGCTGTCAGCGCGGCCCAGATCGCGGTCGCCAGTCGACTGCGTGCCCCAATGGCAACAGCCGCAGCCGACACTGTTGCGAGGTGCCACTTGAAGCGCCCTGGCGGACACTCGGCGAGCTCACGCCAGTGCTTGCCGTAGACGGCGCGCATCAGGGCGTCGTCGGCATTGCCCCGCTGGACCCGCACGCTGACCCAGAAGTTCTCAGCCCTAGCTGGATGAGCCACGCGCCGCAGACCACGGACCAGCTTCCAACCGCGCTGGCGGACCCGCAGAGCCAGCTCGGCGTCTTCCCGGTAAGCCCTCGGGAAGCGTTCGTCGAAGCCACCTACTTGTTGCAGTGCGGACCTGCGGTACGCCATATCGGCCGTAGCCCACCTAGCGCCTTCCAGGCCCGCAGTACTGCGTTCCCAGTCGGTTGGCCGCCGATCTAACGGCAGCGGCACGACGATGCCGCCCTGTACGCCGCCGATGTCCTTGTAGGCCCGGTCAAGATCGTCGAGCAGGGTCTGAGCCCAGCCGTCCGGCAGCCGGACATCATCGTCCAGGAAGGCGATCCACTCGGTCGTCGCGGCTACCCACCCGGTGTTTCTCGCCGCAGCCGGGCCCCGGCCACCACCCCGCAGTACTACGGCCTGCCGGTACGCCGAGACGTCCAGCGGCTCGTCCGGATCGGAGCGGTCATCCACCACGAACACCTGGTCCGGCAGTACGGACTGGCAGGCGAGATCCCCGAGCAGCTCCGCGAGGCACGCCCGGCCAACGGTGGGAACCACCACGGACCAACGGATCACTGGAACGCCCCCGCGCGCCGCACAATGTGGGGCCCGAGCACGAGTAGGTCCGCCGGCGTCGACCCGAAGAGCTCCAGGACGTCGGCCGGGCTGTCGACCATCGGACGGCCCGCGGTGTTGAGACTGGTGTTCACCAGCACGGGCAGGCCCGTCCGGGTTTCGAACTCCTCCAACAGAGACGCCAGCAAGGGCTCGTCAGCACGATCGACCGTCTGGATCCGCGCCGTCCCGTCCACGTGCACGACTGCTGGGATCCGGTCCTGCCAGGCCGGAGCGACGTCGTGGACGAACAGCATGTAGGGGCTGGGCAGTGGGCCGTCGAAGATGTCCGCTGCGCGCTCCGCAAGGACCAGGGGCGCGACCGGACGGAACTGCTCGCGTCCCTTGATGTCGTTCAGCCGCTCGAGGTTCTCCCGGCGACCGGGGTGAGCGAGCAGGGAGCGGTGGCCCAGCGCACGCGGGCCGTACTCCGAGCGGCCTTGGTACCAGGCCACGATGTGGTCGTCGGCCAGCGCCTGACCGACCACTGCTGCAAGGTTCTCCGGGGTCTCGAATGGCAGAGCGGCCTGCTGCAGCCGCGCTGCCAGCTCGTCGTCGGACCACTCGCGACCGAGTGCCGCAGTGGGCATCGGTTCGGGCCGGGTGGACGTGGCACTCGCGCTCAGCTGAAGGGCCGCGCCTAGCGACGTACCGGCATCACCCGCGGCCGGCTGCACCCAGATGTTGTCATAAGGGCCGCGTCGGGCGAGCACTGAGTTGGCGACGCAGTTCAGCGCCGTACCACCTGCCATGGTGAGAGCCCTCGCGCCAGTGCGGTCGTGCAGCCAGACGGCCAGCTCCAGGAGTACTTCCTCGAGGCGCCGTTGCACGCTGCAGGCAAGGTCCGCATGCCCGTCGCCGAGGTCGTCGCCCGGCCGGACCTTCGGCGCATAGGCAGCCCACTCGACGCCCAGGGTGACGAAACCGCCGTCATCCGTGGTGTGCACGAGCTCGCGGAAGTCCGCCAGGTGCCGAGGCTTGCCGTATGACGCCAGGGCCATCACCTTGTACTCGTCGCTCGACCGCAGGAAACCGAGGTGCTCGGTCAGATCCTCGTAGAGCAGACCGAGCGAGTGCGGCAGGTCCTGGGCAGCGAGGACCTCCAGTTCAGGTCCGTCGTACCGGCCGGCCAGGTGCGAGGCCCGTTCACCGCGGCCGTCCAGGACCAGGCACGCGCTCTCGTCGTACGGCGACGCCAGGCCCGCGGAGGCGGCATGAGCGACGTGGTGCGGGACGAATCGCACCTTCGCCGGGTCCAGTCCGGGCATGGCGGCGGCCAGGAAGTTCGGGGCTCGCCGCGCATAGTCGGTGCGCACCTGGTCGCCCGGGTCCATCACGCCCAGCCCGGCCAGGTCGACGCACAGCGACGGGTCGAACGAGTAGCCGACCAGATCCAGCTCCTCGGGTCTGAGCCCCGCTTCTTTCAGACACCAGTGGATCGCCTGTTCGGGCAGCTCCCACGCGGACCACGGCACCGGCCGTTTGCCGTGCTTGCGGCGGCTGAACCGCTCCTCCTCCGCAGCCGCCACGATCCTGCCGTCGACGACCAGTGCGGCCGACGGATCGTGGAAGATCGCGTTGACACCGAGAACCCGCACTTGCTCCACCTCCCAGGCTGCCGATGCCGAGCGGTACCCACAACATGCGCTCGTACGCACCGAGTAGCGCTTCATTTCTCTTGGTCCGGGACGCGCTACTGCACGCAGTCGAGTGGAATCGATGCCATATCCCACTTGCCAGCTCCGGAGAAGCGTTGCATAGGGTTCTGTGTGTGACGCTTCGAAACTCCAGGCTCGGCGCGGCCCTCTACGCGATCGAAGACACCTGTGTGGTGTACCTGCTGGTGGACCAGGAGGCCCGGACGGCTGTCGCCGTCGACGCGGGCTCCGGCAGGTGGCTGGACCAGCTGGAGTCGTACGGCGTGGACGCCGTCACCGATGTGGTGGTCACGCACCACCACCGCGACCAGGTCGAGGGACTGCCTCGCCTGGCCGCATCCGGCGCGCGGGTCTGGGTGCCCGAGAACGAGCACGACCTGGTGGCGCACGTCGACCAGAACTGGCAGCGACGGCCCGTCGCCAACAACTACGACCTACGCCTCGACCGGTTCTCGCTGCTGGATCCCGCTGCGGTCACCGGCACGATGCGGGACTACGGCACCCGCCGGATCGGCCACCTGGACATCACCACTGTGCCGACGCCGGGACACACGCCTGGCAGCGTCACGTATGTCGTCGATCTCGACGGCCGGCGCCACGCTTTCACCGGCGACCTGATCCACAGCCCGGGCAAGGTGTGGTCCGCCGCCGCTCTGCAGTGGTCGTACGTCGGCATGGAGGGTGCGGCCCTCACCATGGCATCGCTGGAGCTGCTGCTCGACCATGAACCGGATCTCCTGCTGCCTAGTCACGGCCAGCCGATGAAGGAACCCCGGGCCGCTGCAGAGCAGACGACGGCAGCCCTGGCCGACCTGATCGAGGTGCGGATGGGTATGCGTTCGGACCTGCCCGCCAAGCTGGCGCAACCGTTTATCGAACTCAGCCCGCACCTGCTGATGAACCACACCAGCGAGTCCCGCAGCTATGTCCTGCTGTCCGACTCCGGCACGGCACTGCTGATCGACTACGGCTACGACCTGACCACCGGCATCCCGCAGGGCGGCGAGCGGTTCGCCGTCAGGCCCTGGCTGCCGAGTCTTCGCGCGCTGCGGCGCGACTACGGGATCGACAAGGTCGAGGTGGCGGTGCCGACGCATTACCACGACGACCATGTTGCGGCGTTCAACCTGTTGCGGGACGTTCATGGCACCGAGGTCTGGGCCAGCAGTCCCGTCGCGCACGTCCTGGAGAACCCGCAGGACTACGACCTGCCCTGCCTCTGGTACGACCCGATCCACTGCGAACGGCACATCCCGGACGGCACCAGCGTGCAGTGGCGTGAGTACGAGCTGGACATGCACGCGCTGCCAGGCCACACCCTCTACGCATCGGCGATCGGCTTCGAGGCGGACGGGCGGCGAGTGCTGGCCACCGGCGATCAGCAGACCGGCACGTGGATGCCCGGCATGGTCGCGGAGATCCCGAACTTCCAGTATGCGAACCGATTCCGCCCCGACGACTTTGCCGCTTCCGCAGCGCTCTACCAGCGGCTCCAGCCAGACCTGATGATCTCGGGTCACTGGCAGCCGCGCCTGGTCGATCAGTCCTACCTGGACGAGCTCACCCGGGTCGGCGACGAGGTGGCCCGGGTCCACCGCGAGCTGCTGCTCCCGGAAGATCCGGTCTTCGGAGGAGGCGCCCGCATCACGCCGTACCGGGTCGACGCCGTCGACGGGAAGCCGTTCGAGCTGACGGTCAGCTCGAACGGCACCAGCGTCCGGCTGACCGTTCCCGCCGGCTGGGACTGCCAGCAGATCGACGATTGCGTATTCCTGGTCGTGCCACACGTCGACCAGCCGGTCAGGCGGGCACGGGTAGCCGCCGAAATCACCCTGGACGGCCACTACCTCGGGCAGCTGGCCGAGGCCCTGGTCGACGTCCGCCTGCCCTGACTCCTTCCAAAATCCTTTAGCAGAAAGGGATTTCCATGCCTGTCTCCGAGAAGCCACTGCACACCGGCACCTACACCGTCCAGATCAACGCCGCCAAGGCGTACGCCTCGGTCCACGGGCTCGACGGCCGTCCGTGGTTCGCGGTCCGCCTGCACAGCTCCCTCGACACCACGGCCGGCCCCGACGAGAGCTACGGCGAGATCGTCGTCGAGGAGTCGCAGCAGCTCGGCGTCCTGGTCATCACCACCACGGCTCGCAGCACGGTCTGGGAATCCCGGGTCACGACGACCAGGTTCCTCGCGGACCGCATCGAAACCAGTACGACTGTGACCGGCGCCGGCCGACTCACCGACGTCCACCTCCTGGGTGGCCGCCGGACACCGCGCGGCTTCCTGCCCAGCGGCTCGCACCTTCTGCACGCGTTCTCACCCAATCCGGACCACCCGACCCGGATCATCCGCGACGCCCTCGAGCCGGCGACCATCGGACCGTGCGGTGAGGGCAGTGAGCCGGGGATCGAGCGCTGGCTGTTCAGCCCGGCGCCGTGGTGCTTCGCGGTCTCGCCGGACCCGGCCGACAGCGCGTCCCCGCACTGGATCGGCCTCAGCATCGTCGCTCCGATCGAGGAGCAGAACTTCACGAACTATGTCTACTCACCGGTGACCGGCGGCTTCAGCCTGCGGCTGGACTATGAGGGCCAGACAGTCGTGGACGGATCCTTCAGGACCCCGCCGCTGGTGATCCACCTCGACGGCAAGGACCCCAACGGCGTACTGGTCCGGCACCGGGAACTGCTCGACGAGTACGGCGTGGTGCCCGGCCGTCGGCGGGATCGACCGGCCTGGTGGCAGGGAACCATCTTCTGCGGTTGGGGCGCGCAGTGCGCCATCTCCGCCAGGACCGGCCAGCCTCCTCAGCCGTTGGCCACCCAGGTCAACTACGACAGGTTCCTCGCCACCTTGGCCGCGCAGGGCATCCGTCCGCAGACCGTGGTCGTGGACGACAAGTGGCAGCAGGACTACGCGACCTGCCGGCCCGATCCGGCCAAGTGGCACGACCTCCGGGGCTGGATCGACGAACGGCACGCAGCCGGCCAGCGCGTGCTGCTGTGGTGGAAGGCCTGGGACGAGGAGGGCGCTCCGGCGGACGCCTGCATCACCGATCCGGCCGGCAATCCGGTCAGCCTCGACCCCGACTCCCCGGCTTGCGTCGCGCTGATCACCGAAGCAGTCGAGTACATGCTGTCCACGGACGGCCTGGACGCAGACGGCTTCAAGATCGACTTCACCGCCCGTACGCCGTCCGGCGCGTCCCTGCGTCACAGTGGTCCCCGCTGGGGCACGGCCTTGCTGCACGAGCAACTGCGGCTGGTCTACGAGACCGCCAAGCGGGTGAAGCCGGACGCGTTGGTGGTCACGCACACCCCCAACCCCGCGTTCATCGACGTCACCGACATGATCCGGCTGAACGACGTCCTGCGGGCCGAGCACGGAGAGCCTGGATACGTGGCCAGGCACATGACGTACCGGGCCGGCGTGGTGACGGCGGTCTGCCCCGAACTCGGCATCGACACGGACGGCTGGATGATGCCCAGCCACGCGGAGTGGCGGGCCTACCTGAAGATCCAGCACGGCCTCGGCGTACCGGCTCTGTACTACGTGGACGGCACCGACACGGACCGTCATGACTTCGGGCCGGACGACTTCGCCGCCATCCAGGACAGCTGGCAACGCTTCGGAACCACCACGACGCTTTAGACTTCCGGCCATGAACCGTCGGCAGCAGCAGGCAGTCCGGCCGCCGATGAAGCGTCCGACCGTCCAGGACGTGGCCCGGGAGGCAGGCGTCTCGCCGTCGACCGTGTCACGTGCCCTGCACACCCGCGGGTACGCGTCACCCGACGTGCGGGACCGCGTCCGGGCGGCCGCCGAGAAGATCGGCTACGTCCTCGACCACAACGCCCGGAACCTGCGCAGTCGCACGTCGACCTCGATCGGTGTCCTGATCTCGGACCTGCGGAACCCCTTCTACGCCGATCTGGCCGCCGGGATCGAGGAAGAGTTGCGGGCCGCGGAGTACCAGATGGTGCTGGTCAACGACAACGCCGACCCGGCGGAGGAGATGCGGGCCGCCGAGACGCTGCTGGCGATGCGGGTGCCGGGCGTCATCGTCACCCCGGTCACCGCCGACTGCCCGCGGATGCTGCAGGACAACGGCGTGCACGTGGTCTGTGCGGACCGCGAGCTCCGACGCTCCGGCGGCGACGTGGTGCTGAGCGACAACAAGGCCGGCGCGCGGGAGCTGACGGAACACCTGATCGGGCTCGGCCACAGCCGGATCGGCCTGTTGATCGACGAGACGAAGTGGTCCACCGGAGCCGGTCGGCTCGCCGGCTTCCGTGCCGCGCACGTCGATGCCGACCTGACCCTCGACGAGAACCTGATCGCCTACACCAGCTTCGACGCGGAGGCCGCCCGCCGGACCACCCGGGACCTGCTGGGCCAACAGCCCACCGCGATCATCTCCGCCAACAACGTGCTCGCCCAGGGCGCGCTGGCCGAACTGAAGGACCGCCGGCTGAAGATCCCGCGCCAGATCAGTCTCGCGGCCTACGACGACGTGCCGTGGATGTCGTTGGTCGAGCCCGCACTCACCACGGTCGACCAGCACACGGTCGAGCTTGGGCGCAGCTGCGCGCGATTGTTGCTCGCGAGGATCCGCGAGGAGCTGCCCACCCGGCGACGCATCGTGCGCGTCGCGCCGCGCCTGATCATCCGCGGCTCCACCGGCCCGGCACCTCGAGCCTGACCGCCGGCCGCTAATACCAGAGCCGGACCTTGTGCTGTTGCGGAGATAGGCCCGGTTCGACGACTTCTTGGCGGTGCGTGACCGCCTGGACCCCGGCCGAACCTTCACCAACCCCTACACCCGCCACGTCCTCGGCGCCTAGGTGGCGCCTTGCGTGACGCCTTGCGTCCGAAGTACTGAGGGTCCTGCCCCGCGGTTGTTCGGACGCTGCTCTTTGCCGCGCTTTGGGGCAGAACCGTTCCCGGTGGCTTGTGCCGGGCTTAGGACTGCCGGCACTCACAGTGCGGGGGTCCTGGTCGCGAGCGGGCCTGCGCACGCTCGGCCGGAGGCAATCAGCCGTGGCTGATGAGCGTTGGCGCCGCGGGGCTCAGGAACCCGCCGAAACCACGCCGCCGTTGATCAGCACCCGATTCGGTGGCCGCGCACCGGTCACGAAGTGGTGGCCTTGAACACCAACCAGCGACCGCGGACACGAAATAACGTGTCCAAGGCCCCGACTCCCTGTCCCAGGCCCCCACTCTTGGCCAGGGGACGCAACCCCAGGGCCGCACCCCACGCCGGCATTGATCAGTACCCGACTCGGTGCCGCGCAGCGGTCACGAAGTAGCGGCCTTGAACACCAAACCGGGACCGGGGACACGCAATAACGTGTCCAAGGCCCCGACCACCTGTCCCAGGCCCCCACTCTTGGTCAGGGCCGCACCCCACCCAGGCCACGGCCCCCTGCCGAAAGGCATCATCACGGACTACGGCTGTCGTACTAGCCTCCGGGCACCTGTCCGCCCGCCGCTCGTATGGCGGCACCCTCGTCCTGCGGCCTGCTCGTATGGCGGCACCCTCATCCTGCGGCCTGCTCGTCTGGCGGCTGCTGCGGGTCGTCGCGGCCGGACCGTTATCCATAGACGACACTCGCGGCCTTGACGGTAACCCACTCACGAAATAGCGTGCTCGCCAACGTGTGGCATCGATGCCACATTTGTGCGGTATCGTCCCCTTGTCGAGGTAAGGAGTACGCGATGAAGCACGTCCGCCTACCCGTGGTGCTGGCTGCCAGCGCGCTGGTTGTGACGTCCTGTGCGGGCGTCGGCACCAAGGACAATGCCGGCGGGAGCGGGAACAGCTCAGGCGACTCCACCCCCTCCGGCACGCTGAACGTGATGGGTTTCAGCGGTGAGGATGAAGTGGCGCAGTCGCGGATCGACGCGTTCAAGGCGGCGTATCCGACCGTCACGGTGAAGAACAACAAGGGCGATTTCGACGCCCAGCAGTTCCTCACCGCCGTCTCCAGCGGCAACCCGCCCGACGTCGTTTACATGGATCGCAACTTGATCGGCACCTATGCGGCCAAGGGTGCGATCCAGCCGTTGGACGACTGCATCAAGAACAATGGAATCGATACCAGTCAGTACCGCGAGGCCGCGATGAACGCGGTCAAGCTGAAGGACAAGACCTACGGCATCCCGGAGTTCTACACCGTCGTGGTCAACCTGATCAGCGGCAAGGCGCTCAAGTCCGCGGGGGTGCCGACCACCGACATCCAGACCGCCGACTGGGACAAGCTCGAAGCGACCACGAAGAAGCTGGCCAAGACCAAGGGGGGCCGGCCAGCCAGGATCGGGTTCGACCCGAAGATGCCGGACTTCTTCCCGCTGTGGTCGATGGCCAACGGCGCGGAGCTGGTCAAGCCCGGCGGTGAGCCGAACCTGAACGACCCGAAGGCGGTCGAGGCGCTGGCCTACGCGGTCAAGCTGGTCAATGACCAGGGTGGCTGGTCGAACTTCAAGACCTTCCGGGACACGTTCGACCTGTTCGGCGAGAAGAACCAGTTCATCCAGGACCAGCTCGCCGCGTTCCCGATCGAGAACTGGTACGTGAACGTGCTGCTCGACTCGCGCAAGAACGGGCTGGAGCTGCAGTCGACCATGTTCACCGACCGGCAGGGTCAGCCGATCAGCACGGTCGGCGGGTCAGCTTGGGTGATCCCGAAGGGCGCGAAGAACGTCGACGCGGCCTGTAAGTGGGCCAAGACGCTGACGTCGGTCGACACCTGGAACAAGGCCGCCGAGGCCAGGATGCAGACCGTCACGAAGAACAAGAGCTTCTTCACCGGGTTGTTCACCGGCAACAAGGTCGCGGACGAGCAGATCAAGGCCAAGTACCTCAAGCCGACCGGGGACGCGGGCTTCGACCAGGCGATCAACAACTACTACAACAGCCTGGACGTCGCCAAGGCGCTGAACCCGTCACCCGCCGGCGCCGAGATCGACGCGGCGTGGAAGAGCCAGGTTGCCAAGGCGCTGGCCGGACAGGCCACCCCGCAGGCGGCCCTGGACCAGGCCCAGAAAGACGCCAAGACGGCGTACGACAAGGCCGCACAGGGCTGACGGATGGCTGCCACGGTTGAGTCGGTCGAGCGCACCGCGGTGGGTGGATCCGGTGGATCCGCCCGCCGCGGGCGGGACAAGCGCAGTCCTCTCGCACGGGGCGAGGGGCGCGCGGCCTGGATGTTCATCTCCCCCTGGGTGATCGGGTTCCTGGTCTTCACCGCGGGTCCGATGATCGCGAGTCTGGTGTTGTCGTTCACCGACTACGAGATGATCCGCGCGCCGCACGGCGTCGGGCTGGAGAACTACCAGACTCTGGTGCAGGACCCGAAGATCGCCAAGTCGCTGATGAACACCTTCATCTATGCGCTGATCTTCGTCCCGACCGGAACCGTGGTAGCGCTTGCGCTGGCGATGATGCTGCACAAGGTGGGCCGGGCCGCGGGGTTCTTCCGGACCGCGTTCTACCTGCCGGTGATGACGCCGGCGGTCGCGGCCAGCGCCATGTTCCTGCTGCTGCTGAACGGGCAGCGAGGCCTGATCAACCAGGTGCTGGGGTGGGTCGGGATCCAGGGGCCGAACTGGACGGCTGACCCCGCGTGGCTGAAACCCTCGATCGCGATCGTCAGCCTGTGGAGCGTCGGCGGCAGTGTCGTCATCTACCTCGCCGCCTTGAAGAATGTGCCGCAGCAGTTGTACGAAGCGGCCGCGATCGACGGTGCCGGACCGGTCACCCGGTTCACCCGGATCACGCTGCCGATGATCTCCGGGGCGTTGTTCTTCACAATCATCACCCACACCATCGGCGCGCTGCAGATGTTCGACCAGGCCTACACGATGTTCTACGGACCGCAGCAGAAGGCGACCGCGTCAGACGAATCGCTGGTCTACATGATCTATCTGTTCCAGAACGCCTTCCAGTTCTTCAAGATGGGCTACGCCTCGGCGATGGCCTGGCTGCTCTTCCTGATCATCCTCGCGATCACCTTGATCCAGCTGCGGATCGGGAAACGCTACGTCTACTACGAGGGCGAGAGGGACTGACCGATGTCTGACTCAACCCTGGTCCGCACGCAAGCGGTCGAGCAGGCCGTCGAGCCGCCTGCCGCCGCCACCCCGCCCGACCGGCCGGACGCACGCTGGTGGAAGCGGCTCCCGTTCTACCTCGGACTCACCGTCGCCACCTTCGCGTTCTGCTACCCGCTGGTGTGGTTGGTGTCGGCATCGCTGAAGCCCAAGTCGCAGGTCTTCGACAACCGGTTGATCCCCGAGGTGTTCCAGCCGCAGAACTACGTCGAGGTCTGGAAGACCGCGCCGGTGCTGAACTGGCTGTTCAACTCACTCACCGTCGGCATCATGGCCGCCGGCACCGTCACGCTGTCCAGCGCTGCCGTCGCGTTCGGCTTCGCCTACTTCCGGTTCCGGTTCCGCGGCCCGCTGTTCGGCCTCGTCCTGGCCACCATGATGTTGCCCGGCGCGGTCACGATGATCCCGGTCTACCTGATCTGGAACAAGCTCGGTTTCATCGACACCCAGGTGCCGCTGTGGGCGCAGAACCTGTTCGGCTCCGCGTTCTACATCTTCCTGCTCCGGCAGTTCTTCCTCGGCATCCCGCGCGAACTGTTCGAAGCCGCCCGCGTCGACGGCTGCGGCTACCTCGGGCTCTTCCGCCGGATCGCCCTGCCGCTGTGCCGGCCCGCCCTCGTGATCGTGTTCATCTTCGAGTTCCAGGCCAGCTGGTCCGACCTGATGAAGCCCCTCATCTACCTGCAGACCCCCGAGTTCTTCACCATGCCGAGAGGCTTGAAGCAACTCGTCGACGCGTTCGCGTTGTCCGGTGAGTACCACTGGGAGATCGCGATGGCCGCCAGCGTGATCGCGACCGTGCCGATGATCATCCTGTTCGCGCTGGGCCAGCGACACATCCTCGATGGCGTGGCGACGACCGCGCAGAAGGGCTGAACCTTCCGTCATGCCGCAACTCCCCGTGCTCGCCCTGGACGTCGGCGGGACCAAGCTTGCCGCCGGCGTCGTGTCCGCCGACGGTTCGCTGCACTCATTCCGGAGCACCGAGACGCACGTCGCCGACGGGCCCGCCACGGTGATCGAGCGGCTGGTCGACCTCGCGCGGAAAGCCCTGGCCGAAGCAGGCCAACCCGAGCTGGCCGCCGTCGGCATCGGCTGCGGCGGCCCGCTGGATCCGCTCAACGGCGTGATCCTCGGACCTCCTGGACTGCCGGGCTGGGACGAGGTCCCGCTGGGATCGTTGGTGCACGCGCAGTTCGGCGTCCCGACGTACGTGCAGAACGATGCGACGGCGGCCGCGCTCGGTGAGCACCGCTGGGGCGGCTGGGATGTGCGCAACCTCGTCTACCTCACGGTGTCGACCGGTTTCGGCGGCGGCGTCGTTGCTGATGGCAAATTGTTCACCGGCTCGGCCAACCAGGGCGGCGAGCTAGGGCACGTGGTGGTCGACTGGCAGGGCAGGTACTGCGGTTGTGGTGCCCGGGGATGTGCCGAGGCCTACGTCTCCGGCACCTCGATCGCGAAGCGGGCCGTCGAGGCATTGAGCGGCCGGCCCGACTCCACACTGGCATCGTTGCCAGTCGTCACCGCAAAAGACGTGGCGGAGCACGCGCGGAGCGGTGACAGCCTGGCCCGGGAGATCTGGGACGAGACCGTCGCGATGCTCGGCCGGATGGTCGCCGTCATCATCAACATCTGCGAACCGGAGCTGGTCGTGCTCGGCGGCGGCGTCACCCGGGCCGGCAGCTACCTGCTGGATCCCGTCCGCGAGGCTGCGCTCCGGCAGGCGATGCCACCGGCCGCCAAGGCGTGCGACGTGGTCCTCAGCCATCACGGCGATGCCGTCGGCGTCTTCGGTGCCGCCGCGATCGCCTACCACCAACTGGAGAGCGGCGCATGACACAACTCCAAGTGGACGGCGTGATCGCCGACCAGCTGGACCAGCACGTCGAAATCACCTCGGCGATGCGGGATCAGCTACCCGCAGTACAGGCTGTTGCGGATGAACTCATCCGCAGGCTGGCGCAGGGCGGTGTCCTGTATACGTACGGCAATGGTGGTTCGGCGGCGGATGCGCAGCATCTCGTCGGCGAGCTGATCGGCCGCTATCTGCGGGAGCGACGGCCGCTGCCGGCTGTCGCCCTCATCGGCGATGCCGCGGTGGTGAGTTGCATCGCGAACGACTACTCCTACGACGACGTCTTCGCGCGCCAGGTGAACGCGCTGGTCCGCCCGGCGGACATAGTGGTGGGGTTCAGCACCTCGGGCACTTCGCCGACCGTGGTGAAGGGCCTCGCCGCGGCTCGTGCCAAGGGCGCCTGCTCGGTGGCCTTCACCTCCACGCGCGGCCGGGACTTGGCCGAAGCGGCAGACTTGGCAGTAGTAGTACCGGCGGTGGAGACCGCGCGCATCCAGGAGATGCACCTGCTCGCGCTGCACCTGATCAGCGAGCTCGTCGACCGCTGGGCGGCCGACACCGATTCCCCGAGCTGAGGAACCTGCAGAACCCATGAGCCGTGGACCACTTCACATGATCGGCAACGCCCACATCGACGCGGTGTGGCTCTGGCAGTGGCAGGAGGGATACCAAGAAGTGCGGGCCACCTTCCGTTCCGCACTGGACCGGATGGACGAATATCCGGACTACGTCTTCACTGCCGACTCCGTCGCCTACTTCAGCTGGATCGCCGAGCACGATCCGGCTTTGTTCGACCGGATCCGCAAGCGGGTCGCGGAGCGCCGGTTCGAGATCGTCGGCGGCTGGTGGGTCGAGCCGGACTGCAACCTCCCCGGCGGCGAGGCCTTCGTCCGGCATGCGCTCTACTCGCAGCGCTGGCTGGCCGAGCACCTCGGCGTGATCGCGACCGTCGGCTGCAACGTCGACCCCTTCGGGCACAACGCGACGCTGCCGCAACTGCTCAGCAAGTCCCGGCTCGATTCCTATGCGTTCCTGCGCCCGCAGAGCCACGAGCGCGAGCTGCCCGGGCAGAAGTTCTGGTGGGAGTCGGCGGACGGCTCGCGGGTGCTCGCCTACCGCATCCCGCACGAGTACTGCTCGCCCGGCGGCGAGATCTCCGGCCACGTCACCAAGGCACTGCAGCAACTGCCGGTGACGACCGAGCCGCTGATGGTGTTCTACGGCGTCGGCAACCACGGCGGCGGACCGACGATCGAGAACATCGAGTCGATCAAGCAGCTCGCCTCCCGCGACCTGTTCCCGACCATGTTCCCCTCGACGATGCGGCGCTTCTTCGACGAGGCCCGTACCGCCGCTGACATCCCGGTGCACGCGACGGAGCTCCAGCCGCACGCTATCGGCTGCTATGCCGCCCACTCCGAGGTCAAGCGGCAGAACCGGCTGGCCGAGCAGCTGCTGCTGGCTGCGGAGAAGTGGAGCACGATCGCGGTCACGGTCGGCGGCATGCCGGACGCGACCCCTGAGCTCGGTCACGCGTGGAAGCAGGTGCTATTCAACCAGTTCCACGACATCGCCGCCGGCACGGCCATCGAGCCCGCGTACGAGGATGCGCGCGATCAGCTCGGCGAGGCCAAGTCGATCGCGGCCCGGCTGGCGAACAGGTCCATCCAGTCGATCTCCCGGCAGATCGACCTCCCGGCCGAGCCTGCGATGGTCCCGGTCGCGGTGTTCAATCCGCACGCCTGGCCGGTCAGCGCGACGGTTGAGCTCGAGCTGGGGTACCCGGCTCCGCTGCGGGGCGCGATCGCGCTGACGGAGGGCCTCGACGGACGCCCGCTGGAGCTGCAGGAGGTGCGATCCGCTGCAACGGCCAACGGCCGCCGCCGGGTCGCCTTCACCGCGGAGCTTCCGCCGCTCGGCTACCAGCTCTACACGATGCGCCCGGGCGACACGTCGTACCACTCAGGTCGGCCGCTCGAGAGCCACACCGTGCTGGACAACGGCATCGTCCGCGCAGAGGTGGACCCGCGCACGGGCTGGCTGAAGTCGCTGAGCATTGCCGACGGCGAGAACCTGCTGCCGCCGAACCGACGCAACGCGATCGCCCACGCCCAGGTGATCGACGACGACACCGACACCTGGAGCCACGGCGTCCGCTCGTTGTGGAACACCGTCGACGCCTTCGAGGTGACCTCCGTACGCCGGCTCGCCGACGGGCCGATCCGCCAGTTGGTCCGGGTGGAATCGGCATACGGCCGGTCGACGCTGGTCGAGGAGTTCGTCCTGGACGCGGGCTCCGACGCAGTCGAAGTACGGGTCACCATCGACTGGCGGGAGCAGCTGAAGGCCCTCAAGCTGTGCTTCCCGTTCGCGCTGGACGACGCCGAGGCGACGCACGAGATCCCCTACGGTCATCTGGTTCGCGAGCAGAACCGCGAGGAGGTCCCGAGCCACACCTGGGTGGACGTATCAGGTGCTGGAGGCGGGGTCGCACTACTCAACGACGGCAAGTATTCCTTCGCCGTCGACGGTTCCAAGCATGGGCGGCCGGTCCTGGCGATGACCTGCGTGCGTTCACCCGTCTATGCCTGGCACGACCCGCGTCAGCTGGCGGACGACGGCGTGTATGAGTACCTGGACCAGGGCATCCAGCGGTTCCGCTACCGCCTGCAGCCGCACGCCGGCGACTGGCGAGCGGCCGGCGTCGTACGGAAGGCGGCAGTGCTGAACCAACCCGTGACGCCCTTGGTCGAGTGCTTCCACCGCGGACCCCTGCCGGAGCAGCAGTCCTACCTGTCCGTCGAGGGTCCGGGCGCTGACCAGGTCGTCTTCTCGGTGCTGAAGAAGGACGAGGACGACAGCGGCGCCGCCGTGCTGCGCGGCTACGAGACCACCGGCCGTGCTGCCGAGGTGACCGTCGAGTTCCTGGGTCGCCGGTTCGACACGACCTTCCGTCCGAGCGAGATCAAGACCCTGCGGATCGCCCCTTCCGCCGACGACCCGGTCGTCGAGGTCGACCTGCTCGAGTGGGATCCCGCCAAGCCGCCGCCCGGCGTCATCCACTGACGTGCGGATCCCGCTCGACCGGTCCCCCTGGCGGGTCCGGGGCTTCCTCGGGGACGAGTGGCGGCATCACCGCGTCTGGGCGGACGGGCCGCTGCGCGAGCCCGACGCGTGGATGCCGGCCCAGGTCCCGGGCAGCGTGGCCGACGACCTGTGGCGGGCCGGCGCAGTACCGGACCCGTACGTCGGCCTGAATACCCGCGCGATCGAATGGGTCTCGGACCGCCACTGGGCCTATCGGCACGAGTTCCGGTTGGAACCACCCGGGCCGGGTCAGCGGGCGTGGCTCTGCCTGGACGGTGTCGACCACAGCGGCATCGTCTACCTGGACGGCGAGGAGCTGGGCCGGGTGGACGGCATGTTCGTCGAGGCCCGCTTCGACGTCAGTTCCCACCTCCGTTCGCAGCCCGACCACCTGCTGGTCGTCGTGGTGGAGCCCGCGCCGGCCAGCGAGCCGCAGGTTGGATTCACCGCGAAGGTGGCAGTGCACAAGGCCCGGATGACCTACGGCTGGGATTTCTGCCCGCGGCTGGTCCACCAGGGCATCTGGCAGCAGGTCTCCCTCGAGCTCACCGGCCCAGCGCGGATCACCGATGTCGCCGTCTCCACCCAGCTGCTGGCCGATCGTGCGCAGCTCGAGGTCGACGTGACTCTCGACGCTCCCGGCAACGATGTCGTGCTGTCACTGATGGACGCCGACGGGGAGTTGGTGGCGACCGGGACCGACGTCCTGACTGTCGAGAACCCCCGGCTCTGGTGGCCCAACGGCTATGGCGATCCGTACCTCTACCGGCTGAGGGTCACCGCGCTTGCCGGCGATGCCATCAGCGACGTACGAGAGCTCACCATCGGCCTGCGCAACCTCCGCTTCTTCCGCGCCGAGGGCGCCACCGACAATGCCCTGCCGTACGGCGTCGAGGTCAACGGACGCAGGATCTTCGCCAAGGGCTGGAACTGGGTCCCGTTGGATCTGAGCTACGGCGTACCCCGCCGGGCGCGGCTGGAGCACCTGCTCGGGCTGGCGGCCGACGCCGGGGCGAACCTGCTGCGGGTCTGGGGCGGCGGGCTGATCGAGACGCCGGCCTTCTACGCCGAATGCGACCGACGTGGTCTTCTGGTCTGGCAGGAGTTCTCCCAGTCCAGCTCGGGGATCTCATCGACGCCCACGGATGACGCCGGCTTCGTCGCGATGATGCTGGAGCAGGCTGAGCAGCTCGTGCCTCGGCTGAGGAACCATCCGTCGTTGGCGATCTGGGGCGGCGGCAACGAGCTCCAGGCCGGCGAGGGCGAACCGCTCGACGACGCTACTCCGGTGCTGGCCGCCCTCTCCGGGGTCGTCCGCCGACTCGATCCCACGCGTCTTTGGCTGCCCACCTCATCAACAGGGCCGGCCTTCCTGAACCGGCTTGACTTGATCGAGCAGGCGCCCGAGAACCAGCACGACGTCCACGGCCCGTGGGAACACCAGGGTCTGCAGGACCACTACGCCCTGTACGACGCAGGCAGCGCGCAGCTGCTGAGCGAGTTCGGCGTCGAGGGGATGACGACGCCGCGGGTGCTCGCCAGGGTGGTGCCTGAGCCGTCGCGGCAGCTGCCTACTCGCGGGAGGCCGGTCTGGGATCACTTGGGCCGCTGGTGGAACAACGAGGACCTTGTGCAGAAGTCCTTCGGCGGCCGGCTTCATGACCTCACCACGCTCGGCCTGGCCAGCCAGTTCCTCCAGCGCGACGGCCTGTCGTACGCGGTGGAAGCCCACCGTCGCCGTGCACCACGCTGCGTAGGCACGTTGCCCTGGCAGTTCAACGAGCCGTATCCGAATGCCTGGTGTACGGCGGCAATCACCCATGCCGGTGAACCGAAACCCGCGTACTTCGGGGTCGCGGCGGCGTACCGGCCCGTCCTGGTCGGGGCGGTCTGCTCTCGCCAGAGCTGGGCCGGTTTCGGCGAGATCAGGCTGCCGTTGTGGGCGTTGACGGAGGAGTCCATGGGTCCCGCCACCATCACGGCTCGGCTGCTCTCGTTCGATGGTGAAGAACTTGCCTCAGCGACTGTGAAGGACGTGGAACTTGCCGGCGGCACGGTGATGGCCGGCGAACTCTGCGCGCCCACACCCCCTGGACCTTTCATCGTGGATGTCCAGTTGGCTGCGGGCGCCGTACGGGCTGTGCGGCGCTACGTCCTGACCGGCTCCCCCGACTTGGCCCGACTCCTGGATGGCCGGGCTGTGCTGGATACGCAGTACGAGGATGGGCGACTGGCAGTCCGCAACCTCGCTGGGGTGGTCGCGCCGTTCGTCCGGATCCTCGATGGACGGCCTTACCGCGGCGGCGACTCCGACGCTGACGGCTGGCTGCACTGCTCCGACAGCGGCTTCGTTCTGCTGCCAGGCGAGGAACGCACGCTCTCCCTCAGTTGGCACGGGGCCAGCGGCGATCGTCTCGTCAGCGTCGACGGCCTCGGACTCGCTCACGCCGAAAGGTTGATCCAGTGCAGGTGAATGTAACCATCGAGGGGCCCGACGGGGCTCTGCTCGACCAGGTCGGCTGGCAACTCGAGCTGGAGATCTCGCCGGCAGACGAGTGGGAACAGGAGCTCCGCCTTCAGGTCTCGTATGACGGCCCTGCACCGGTCGACGCGCGCATCCGGGTCGGGGCGGAGGTCCCTGCCGAGCAGGACCCGTACTGGTTGATTCCGGGCCTCTTCTACGGGGACAACCGCGACCCGGCATGCGCCCGGCTCTATCCCCGGTATGCGCCAGGTGAGGAAGACGCCGAGAAACTGGTGGCGGACCGCTGGTCGTTCCGCGCGGACCGGGCCGCCACGCCCATCGTGTTCGGCTGGGGCGCTTCCGGTGGCGTCGCGCTGGAGGTGGACGCCGACACCTCCCTTGGCCTGAGCGGCCTCGGCCTCGGCGCCGGACCGGATCGGCCCCCTTCCGTCTGGGTCAGCCTGCCTTACCGGGAGGAGCCCTTCAGCTACACCGGCGAACCACGAGGGGTCGCACCTTTGGCTGCGGCGCATAGCTGGCAGCCAGGCGAATCCCACGAGCTGCGGCTCGGACTGTGGACGCTGCCCGCCGACCGAGCCAGCTACGCCCCCGTACTGCGCGGACTCCGCGAGCGCGTACGTCGTACCGCGCCACCGGTCCAGCCGTGGGTCGACATAACCACAGCCGCGGTGCTTACGTCGTACGGATTGTGGCGGTGGCACTATCGGCCGGATCCTGCGGTACTCATCGAGACCGCCCTCTTCGACCGCGAGCTGGCCGGCGATCTCGGCGACCGGGGTGACCGGCTGGCAATGCATGTCGCCTGGGTCAGCGGCATCCCGTATGCGCATGCTCTGTTGCGACACGGCCGCCGCGTCGACAACCCGACGTACGTCGAGGCGGGAACGGCCGTGATCGACAACATCACGGCCAACCTCACGCCGGGCGGCACCTTCTGGGGCGTCTGGTACGCCGAGCACGGCTGGAGGCAGTCGTGGACACCAGTGCCCGGTGGCCTGCATGCGCGCACGCTGGCCGAGGCGACCTTGTTCACGGTGCGCGCCCTTGTCGCAGAACCGATCGACCACCCGGTCTGGCGGCAGGCGGCGCTCAGCAATCTCGAGGCCGGGTTGAGCGCACAAGATGCCGAGGGCAACTTCGGCAGCCTTTACCACCTCGAGACCGGCCAGGTGTTGTCCCGGCTGGGTGCCGCGGGCTTGAGCTGGATCGCCGCGATGGCCGAGGCTTACGAGCTGTTCGGCGACGACCGGTACCTACAGGCGGCCCGGCTTGGTGGCGCTTACTACGCCTCCTACGTGCGGAACGGCACGTTGTGCGGTGCACCGGAGGACGTGGACCTTGCCCCGACATCCGAGGACGGCTACGCGGCCGTCATCGCGTATGTCGCCCTGCACCGGATAGATCCGTCGGACCGTTGGCTGGAGCTCGCGCGCGCGGCGGCCGACTGGATGCTGACCTTCCGCTACAGCTACGACGTCAGCTTCCCGAGCGACACCATCCTCGGCTCGTACGGCTTCCGCACCCGAGGCGCAGACCAGGCCAGCCCGTCGAACCAGCACCTCCACAACTACGGCCTGATCTGCACACCCGAACTGGTCGCCCTGTCCACCCTGACCGGCGACGACAGCTACGCCAACTCCGCCGCCGAACACCTCCGCTGCTTCCGCCAATTCGTTGCCCGCCGCAACGGCGACTTCAACGCCCGCCGTGGCATGGTCACAGAGCGGTACTACCAAACCGAATGCTTCGGCCCACCCGGCGCAATCCTCACCCTCTCCCACTCCTGGTGCATCGGTCTGTTGCTACTCGCCTGCGAAGACGTCCTGACCAACCCAAGCCTGGCCACCCTCGACTGGTAATCCGCCGCGCAACTCGGCGACGAGGTTGTGACGGTTGCGGGGCGGCTCAATCGCCGGCTGGCCATCTCCGCGCCGCCCGGGCCCCGGCTGCGACAGCAGGCCGACGTCTGGTCGCGGCCGCTGAGGTCGCCCAGCGTGACGAGGAGCGGAGCGTGTGGCGTCCGTTGCGCGCGGCGTTCACGTAGTGGCCAGGCAGGCGTACGGTTGCAATCGATGCGCACGCGTGTGCGGGTCACCTGCTGGATGCGCAAGATGTCGACTCTCCTCGTGTTGTGGATCGTGGTCGCCGTCGCGTTGATCGTGGCGGAGACTGGTGTACCTGCTGCGCCGGGTCCTGCGGGAGATCTCCCCCGGAGCGGTCGATCTCTTGGGCGTGGGTGGTGGCGTCGCTTGGCCCCCTTGCTTGTGGCGCGCGGTCGCGAGGGGATGGCGAGCACCGTTGAGCGGTGAGGAGTTCCGTGTGCTGGCTGAGGAACAGGCGGCGTTGCGGCGGGTTGCGACGCTGGTCGCACGCGGAACGCCGCCGGAGGAGGTGTTCGCGGCGGTCACCAAGGAGGCCGGCCGCCTGCTTTCCGTCGAATACGCGCATCTGGGCCGCTACGAGGCCGACGCGACGATGACTATCCTCGCCGCCTCGGGCAGGTCAGTCGACCAATTTCCCGCCGGCCGCCGGTGGAGCCTCGGGGGAAAGAACATCAGCACGATGGTGTACGACACCGGTCGACCGGCCCGGATCGACAGCTTTGCCAATTCCTCCGGGCCACTCGGTGACTCAGCGCGCGAGGACGGGATCGGCTCAGCCGTCGGAACGCCGATCATCGTCGAGGGCCACCTGTGGGGGGTGATGGCCGCCGGTTCGACCCTGGAGCAGTCGCTGCACGCGGATACCGAGGCGCGCCTGGCGTCTTTCACGGAACTGGTGGCGACAGCGATTGCGAACGCGGAGAGCCGCGCCGCGCTCGCCCGGCTGGCCGAAGAGCAGGCCGCCTTGCGGCGGGTCGCGACGCTGGTGGCGCGAGGGACATCGCCGGCCGAGCTGTTCGCGGCGGTCAGCGAGGAGGCTGGAAGGGCACTCGGCGCGCATCTCGCCGGGATGGCCCGTTACGAGGGCGATGACAAGTTGACTGTCCTGGCTGCCTGGGCCGCCGAAGGCGAGCACCCATTGGTCCCGGGTCCCTGGCCGCTCGAAGGGGGCGATCTTGCATCGACGATCTCGAGGACGGGTCGATCCGTCCGGATAGACGACTACGACAGCGTTCCTGGGCGCATCGCCGCGTTCGTTCGCGAGGAACTCGGGATCAGGTCGTCGGTCGGCAGCCCTATCGTCGTCGAGGGGCGGTTGTGGGGCGCTCTGTTCGTCCACTCGAAGCAGACTGACGAGGTGCTCCCCCGGGACACCGAATCCCGACTTACCGGCTTCACGGAGCTCGTCGCGACAGCGATCGCGAACGCGGAGAACCGCGGCGAGCTCGCCCGGCTGGCTGAGGAGCAGGCGGCGTTGCGGCGGGTCGCGACCCTCGTGGCGCGCGGAACACCTCCGGAGCAGCTGTTCGCGGCGGTCGTCGAGGAAGTCGCACAACTGCTTCCCGTCACGTTCGCGGCCATGGGCCGCTACGAGTCCGACGGGACGATGACCAACGTGGCGACGTCGAGCCAGGTAGTCGACCGGTTCCCCGTTGGCCGCCGGTGGCCCCTCGACGGGAAGAACGTCAGCACGATGGTCGCGCAGACCGGCCAAGCGGCCCGGATCGACAGCTATGCCGATGCCCCCGGGCCGCTCGCTGCCGCGATCCGCGAGGGAGGACTCCACACCTCGATCGGGACGCCGATCATCGTCGACGGCCGCCTCTGGGGTGTGATGACAGCAAGCGCCGGGCCGGAGCAGTCGCTGCCGGCGGACACGGAGGCCCGCCTCGCCAACTTCACGGAGCTGATGGCGACGGCGATCGCGAACACGGCCAGCCGCGAGGCTCTCGCCGCCTCCCGTGCGCGGATCGTCGCCGCCGCCGACGAGATGCGCAGGCGGATCGAGCGCGATCTGCACGATGGCATCCAGCAGCGGCTCGTTTCGCTCGGGTTGGAGGTGCGCGGAGCACAGGCGGGGGCACCTCTACAGCTCAGCGAGCTCGAGGGCTTGTTGTCGCGCGTTGCCGACGGACTGGTCAGTGTGTTCGACGAGTTGCGGGAGATCTCCCGCGGGATTCATCCCGCGATCCTGTCTGAGGGCGGTCTGAAGCCGGCAATCACTGCACTGTGCCGCCGTTCGGTGTTACCGGTCGAGCTCAACCTGGACACCGAGCGACGGCTGCCAGAGCTAGTCGAGGTCGCGGCGTACTACGTCGTCTCAGAAGCGTTGACCAACGTCGCCAAGCACGCACAGGCCTCCGTCGTACGAGTCGACCTCGACACCCACGAAGAGATCCTGCGGCTGGCGATTCGCGACGACGGGATCGGCGGAGCCGACCCCGGCCAGGGGTCAGGACTGCTCGGGCTCAGCGATCGAATCGAAGCGCTCGGCGGCACACTCCAGGTGATCAGCCCGGCCGGCGACGGCACCACCCTGCTGGTCGAGATCCCGCTCGAACGCCCGAACAGCGCAGTGTCGCCCGAGCCGTAGAGGCACTGGCAGCTGCGGTCACCGGACGGTTCGGCATCGTGAACGCCGGATGTGGCCGCTCATTGCTCACGGCGTGAGGATCTCGTTCCACTCGCGGATGGTCCACGACTGGACGACCCCGTTCACGACGAACGGGTCGCCCTTCACGAAGTCTTCAGCGCCCTCCCTGGTGCTGAAGATCGCCATCGAGCCCTCCTCCACGGGGTTTGCGAAGGTGCCGACCATCAACAGCAGCCCACGGGCGTGGAAGTCGTCCAGCCGGGCCTTGTGCGCTGGGAAGTGGACCGGTGCCGTCGTCAGCACGTCTGAGGCAGAGTCGTAGAGCACCACGTACTTCACGTTGTTCCTCCAAGTGGGAGAGCGTCATCGGCTGCCCAATTCTCGTCGTCAGCCAGATCCTCGCGGTCGAACGACCTCGTCGATACGACGGCGGGCCGACTCACTAGCATTGGCGTCTGCCCAGAAGGACCGGATTCGCGCTCAAAAGATCGGGCCGTGCCCTGTCAGCCGAGGAACCGAGGCGGCAGGATCGACGCCCTGATACGGCAACCGGCGGATCGAGACCCCGACTGGGCCGAGGTCGCCTGGCTGACCGACTCGGCCGCGCATAGAGCAGATACGCGCGAGGCCAATCGCACGATGTCGGATGATGTGGCGATGCCTAGGTCTCACGCGAAACGTGATCGCCGGAGTCTCAAGCGGCGGTTGGAGGTTCTCAAGCTGCCCGTCCTGCCGCTCACACATCACGGCTATCTGGAGCCGACCGATCGATCTGAGTGGCCGGATGAGCCCGAGGCCGTCGGCGTTGGACCGGAAGGTATGGCCTACGCGGTTTGGCGCCACTCCCGCGATGCGAGGCGTAAGCAGGTGACTTCGCATGTAGGTGGGAGCGACATTGCGACGGCTGTCGAGGTCAAGTCGGACCTGCGGGTGTGGTTTGTTCAGTCTTTGCCGGAGGGCAGGTTGCTCCTCGCGGCCGCGCGGCGATCAGACGGAGCTGCACCAAATGCGGAGGTGTGGAGTGACGGTGGCGAGCTTCTTTTGACCGGAGATCTGGGCGACGCAATCGAAGAATTGATGACCACGCCGGCAGGCAGCGTGTGGGTCGGCTACTTCGACGAAGCATTGGGGGGAAGCGGCCCGCAAGGGCATGGACTGGCCCGCTTCACGCCGGACCTCAGCCCCGACTGGCTCTACCCGATCAACGCCGGGCTTCCACCGGTGTTCGACTGCTACACCCTGAACGTGCATGCGGAGCGCGCGTACATCTGTCCCTACACCGACTTCCATCTCATCTCCATCGCAGATGGCAAGGCAGTAGATCTCGGGGTGGCTCCCCATCGTTCGGCCCACGGTCTTCTGATGCGTGGCGGTGAGGGCGCATTCCTGGGCGGTTGGGGACCGGAGTACGACTTGGTGACGCCAATTCGGATCACTCGGGAAGGTGTCGAGACATTCGGCTCCCAGTGCCGGATTGTGATGCCTGATGGCACCGAGGCACAGGGCTTGCGCTACACGTTTCGAGGCGACACACTCCACGCCTTCCACCGCGGCACGTGGTACGTGGTCACCTTGAACGACCTCTTCGCCGCCAACGCCAGGGGCTAGACGTCACTGTCCGGCAGCGACGCCTTCTGCGCCGGCGAGATGGGCCGACAGCAGCTGTCCGGCTCTGTCCAGTGCAGCGGCCGCTTCGTCGAGGATCGGGTAGAAATTTTGGAAGACGTGCGGCACCCCGGGGGTGATATCGAGGGTGACCTCGACGTCGGCGCTGGCGGCTTGTTGCGCGAGGCGTACGGCGTCGTCGAGGAGAACCTCGTGAGTTCCGGCCTGGATGATCAGGGGCGGCAGGCCGGACAGATCGGCGAATATCGGGCTGATGAGGCCAAGAGCGGCGTCTTGTCCCGACGTATAGTCGCTGACTCGGGCTTGGAGGTTTTCTCGGCTCATCAGCGTGTCGACCTCGCCCTTGGTTTCCATGGTCGTCCCGGCCAGGGTGAGGTCGGCATACGGTGACATGAGGAAGGCTGCGGCTGGCAAGGGCAGCCCGTGATCTCGAGCGTTGACGAGGGTGGCGACGGCGAGCCCGCCGCCAGCGGACTCTCCCGCGAAGACGATGTCCGAGGGGGCAGTGCCGTTTCGCAGGAGGGCTTCGTAGGCTGCAAGAGCGTCGTCGACCGCCGCCGGATACGGATGCTCGGGGGCGAGCCGGTAGTCGACGGAGATCACCTTCGCGCGCGTTCGCCGGCCGACCTGCGAGGCCAGGTCAGCGGCGAGGAAGGCGTCCCCCAGTACGTACACGCCGCCGTGGAAGTAGAGAACAACGTGTCGAGGTTCGATTCCGTCGATGGTGATCTCGGCGGTTGGGACGCCGCCCAGTGCGGCTGCGGTCACGGTCACGTCGGCGGGCAGCGGCTGCGCAGATATCAACTCGCGGAGCAGCCGCCGCTGCTCGATGACATCGATGCCGACGGGGAAGGCTGACTGTCGCAGGACTGCTTCGAGGGTCTCTCGCTGCTCGGTGCTCACGGGGGATCTCCCTTCGGTTCGGGTTGGTTAGCCAGCGCTCCCGGGTGGGCTCGCCCATGACAATCCACTGCTGAAACTCCCTGCCGCGAGGCGGGCCACTGCCAGCGTTGCCACCAGGCAGGTGAGGAGGCGTCACCTGATCCTGGTGATTCGCGCCGACGTGGAGAAGACCATGGCGGTTTACGGGCACGCGTACCTGGAGGATCAGGAGAAGGCGCTCGACCAGCTCGCCGAACACGTCGCCGAGTAGGCGTTGCGGTCATTTGCGGAGGTCTGCGGTTCTCCGAAAGAGAAACCGCAGGTGAGAAGTGTGGTCAGGGGCGGTCTCGAACCGCCGACCTTCCGCTTTCAGGTCGCGCTGCCCGCAGCGTGCGATGCGATCACCATCGGGACTGCGGACGGTAGGAGATCACGTGAGTCGGTGCCCGGAGACGGGTGTTGCTACAGCGATAGCTACACCTCCCCGCGCATGTTCCAGCAACTGTCAGAAGGGGCTGGCGGCGTTGAGCTTCGCGGCGACCGGGCCGAGGTCGGTGGTGAGTTCGTCGACCTCGTGCGGCTCGAGGCAGGTGTACGCCGGGGCGGCCAACGCGTCGGTGAGCTCCTCGATCTCGGTCCTGAGCTTACGGCCGGCCGGCGTGAACCAGCCGGCGGCGTCGACCAGGCCGCGGAGCCGGAGACCGTCGACGACCGCGTCCAGCTGGTCGTCGGTGAGCGGGTCGAGCCGGCCGAACTCTCGCGGCTTCATGTCCATGTAGAGCGCTTGCAGCACGTGCGCCTCCTGCCCGTCGATGGCAGCGGCGACCAGCGCGGTCACGTGACCGTCACCACGATGTTCGCGGAGCAGGGTGGCTGCGTGCCAGAGGCGCGCGAGGGGTTCTTCGGGTACGGGGAGCGAGCGGAGTCCGGCGTACAGGAGCCTGCCCTCCATCGGTGCGTTGAACGCGGCCTTCGTGGCGAGCTCGGCGGCCCGTGCAATCGCCGGGCTGTCGGCCAGGTCGCCCAGGATCCGGCGGAGCGCCGCGACGCAGCCGCGCTGCCGGGCGGCGAGCACGGCCTCCGGCGTGGCGATCTCCCAGACGCTCGGGATGTACGCGGCGACCTCGCCCGGAGCGAAGTTGTAGAACAGTGCATCCACGACCTCGGCCGGCACGCGCCCGAGTGGCGCCGACCGCGCGGCGAAGTACCCCGGCCAGTAGCCCTCGTACCCGAGCGCCTGCAGCTCCTCGGTCGGGTCGTCGGCCATGTAGGCGACTTCATGGATCGGTACGAAGAGCTTCTTGAGTCGCCGCGCCACGCTTTCCATCGGGGTTCTCCTAGTCGTCGAACCGGCCCGTCACCGGTCTCTCACTCTGACTACGAACCAGCCCGGCACCTTTCTACACCGCGCTCGGGAGTTTCTTAGTCTTCGACCAGCTGCACCGTGGCGCTTGGCGAGGGCGTGGTCGATACCCGCCAGTGCACATGACGATCAGTACAAAGGGGGTTTCCTTCGACGGGGTGACCTTACGGGACTTCCTGTTGCACGTGCGGGGTGTTTGATGCACGTCCCTTGCCGAGCAGCCGACCGAGCGCCACGTCAATGATGGGCAGTGCAGTGGGTTGAGAGCTCTAGATGCGCTCAGCCATGGAAGGTCGGCGGGCAGTGCCGCGGTGCAGAGCTAGATGCCCGCCGAGGAAGCCCGCACCCGCCACGACCAGGTTCCCGGCTACGGCAAGCTTTGTGCCGAGCCGATGCCCGCCGCGCAGACGCGCGACGAGCGAACCGACAAAGAGGAACGTTGCAGCGTCCATGCCGATCGCATGGACCGCACCGATCCTGCGTTCAGCGCCTGACAGTTCCGCCCAGTCGCCGGCGCCTGCGAGAGCCGTCGGTACGGACGCCAGCAGTCCGAACCCCGCGAGGAGCGCCGCCCCGCGACGCGCCTCGGACCCACCGGCGAGGTCGAGAAGGGACGTGCCGAGCCAGCACCCGGTGGTCACGTCGGTAAGTGACGGATGCAACGAATGACCGAGCACGTCGGTGTGCAGCGGGCTGCGTCGTGCCCATTCGATGAGCGGCCCGTAAGCCAGCTCCTGAGCACGGGCAACCCGCTCGGAGAGCGGGCTTTCGCCGACCGCGCCGACTACGCGTCGCGGCAAGGATCTCGATGCCACGTTGTCAAGATACGCTCACGACCGTCGCCCCTGGAAGCGCTGGCTGCGCTTTGCTGAGTACGCCGGTGACAGAAGCGCGGATCTGGCTTCGATCCGTGCCTTCGGCTGTCGGGATGACGGGCGCGCCTCCGGCGCGCCAGGCCGGGACCGCCCTGGAGGCCGACCGGGCCTGAAGCCGGAACCCTCATCAAAGAGGAAGCGGTCAGACTCGTTATAGGCCGTGTTTCAAAGCAGTCAGGGGCCGTTGTGGCGACTGGTGCACTTCGGGCGAGCGAAGACCGATCTTGTCGGGGCACCTATGGTGCGTTCGGGCTCGCTGGACAGCAGGTGTTGTCGTACGTCGGTCGTATCGTCGGCGCATGGTGTTTACGTCGTCTCTGGAGCGGGCCATGCCGAATCGTCCGGCTGACGAGCGCGACGCGCCAACAGACCCGGGTGAAGGAGTTGCCATGGACCAAAGCACCCGCGCGTTTCACGATCGTTCCTGACGACTATCACGTGCCCTACGCCGGCACCGCCGAGGACGGACGCAGGTTCTTCCTGAGCGACGAACTATTCGATCCAACGTCGGCCTATGTCGGGCTGTTCCTGTGGAAGACCGACGGCACCTTCGACGAGGTGAGAGTCGACAAGGTTGCTCGTCCTGCAGGGCTTCCCCCAGGTCAGGCAGGTCCGGCCAGTGCGGACGAGCTCGTCGCTTCTCGGCTGGCCGAGCTCGGCGAGTACGTCCTGGAGCCGATCGAGGTCGAGCCGTTCGCCGAGGAGGTTGAGGGTGTGACCTTTGGCTGGGTGGGCGATCAGTTCGACGGCGTCTACTCCATCAACATCGAGCCAGGGGACTTCATCGCGTACTACGAACCCTGGGACGGGCTGGAGTACGACACGTAGCGCGTTGTTCCGCGACGCCTCACTTGCCGCGCGCTTCTGCCGCGATCCGGAACGCGGGACCGCACGAGATGCACCACGCCCGCGACTGTCGCACGTCATCTGGCGGACGAGTATCGCGCCCTGTCGACGGAGGACATCCGTCCGCGCGGGCTCTTGCCGAATTTGGCTCTTATGGATCAAGGGCGCGCCTTCGGCGCGCGGGCCCGGACTGCGGGCGGCGCCGGGGCGCCGTCCTCGCCGGGCCCAACGAGCAGGACGCCTCTCTGTCCACGCGAGCCCTACTGCCAATGACCGACGTGCTGGCGTCTGACCGCCGGTTAGCCCCGTCCCCCTGGCCGCTCGATTGTCCGGCCACCACGACACACGTCAAGAGCGCCTACGGCGTCCCGATGGGATCGAACAAGTTCGACTCTTGACCTGCGCCGCGCTGACCTGGGTTTTGCAGCTATCAGGGGGACGGAGCAGGTGTGGATCACGGTCGTGCGGGCGGCAAGCGCCAACTCCTGCCCATGCAGAACTTCATCTGAAAATCGCGATTGGGGTTAGCACCAGGGCGGGGCCAGTCAGGGTCGCTTTGACGGACGACGCATCAATCCCGAGTCCTTCTCCACCCTTCGCGAACTCCTTGATGGCATCTTTCATGGTCGTTAGCTCCAGCGGCGTGACGGGCGCGTCTTGCGTCAGACGCATTACGGGCCACTCGCTGCCTTCCCCGACGATCTGTTCGACCTGGCCGATAACGGTGTACTCACCGTCCAGTCTGCCGAGGGGGCTGATCATCCACTTTTCAGTGAGAAGAGCCAGCACTTCGGGGCCGGCATCGCCGATTGGCGTCATTTGGCGGGAACTTGCCCATGCTGGCCTTCAAACATCGAGCGCATATGCCGCTCGGTTTCCTTTGTGGTCTTCAGTTCAGGGCCTGACTGTGAGAACAGGGAACCTTGCGACTTCGCTTGGTCCGCGAACCAATAGAACAGTCGGAGCATGGTCTGTAGAGGCGCAACCGACACTGCTGCGCGAATCTCCACAGTGTCGCCCGGTTGAACCCCAACCAGAGCACCAGGTGCCCAGCCGTCGAAGCGACCCAGGGCCTTGCTGTTCTGCAAGATGCCGTACCAGATTTCGAAGACTGAGAAGCGAGTGCGTGTTCTGACCATCTCTTCCTCAAGAGATGTATCGGACTTGTACTCGCCCTCGACTTTCAATCCAGGAACACCGACGCCTCCGCCGCCACCCCCGTGCTTTGCGTTGACAATCTTCGCAACAACCTCGTCGATCTTGCCCGCCTCGATCGCGGACAGCGAGTTGATGACTGTCTCATCGTCCAGGTAGGAGAACCCTCGGTGTACCTGCTTGTTTGGCTTCTTGTATTCCCCCATGCAGACATGATCGCATTAGCGCCCGGATTCGTTACGTGTGGCTGGCAGTCAGTCATAAGGGCGGAGACCGACGGATGATCGCCGACGTCGACTACGGATCAAGGTCTGTGCCCTCCACGTGCCCTAGCGGAAACGCAGCAGTGGGCTCGGCGGTCACACACGGGGAGGAACCAACGGAGCCTTACGCCCAACGTCTGACTGCTCAGGCCAGCGTGACTGGCCGAACCGCCTTTGCAAGGCAGTGCTGGGTGACCCCAACGACTCCAGACTGCGGGCACAAGGCCGCCTATCGGACTGTGGCTAGCCGGACTGGGGCCGGTGGGCTGCCAGCCGCTGCAGGCTCCTACGGCTCAGAAGGTCTGTGCTGTGCCCTGCTCGTGCAGCTATCCGGGGGCGGGCAGGTGTGGCCGTACCTGTTCTACTGGCCGACGTTGGCGCTAGCGAATGAAGCCCTGAATTCATTGACCAACGCACGACCCTCAGTGAACGATGATGTCCTGCCGAGGCGCATTGCCCATGGGCCCGTGAACCCGTGCACATAGCGAAGTCGCCAACCTAGACCGACAACGACCGCCACGCGAAGCTTGAGGCTCAAGGAGCGCGGTCTGTCGACGAGCTTTAGCCGGCTGAACGTGGTGCCGTAGCCCATCACCAGCGAGAGTCCGTAGATGTACGGAAGTGCCGCCACCGTAAGCCAGACCGGGAGGGCCAGCGAGCGCCACAGCAGGCCCTTGTCAACCGACGACCAGTTCTGCCCGAGCTTCCAGGCGGTGGTGACGATCAGGATCACACCTACCAGAGTAAGGAAGCCCTCCAGCAGTCGTTTCAGCTGTCGCTGATCCTCATCGTTCGAGGTGACAGCCAACATGCCGACAACGAGGATCAGAACTGCCTGCAGGACCAGTTCGACCACGAGGTGGAAGCTCTCGATGTTTACGAAGAACTCGACGAAGGCGCTCAGGCCGATCGTTCGCAGAGCCGTGTCGCGGAAGAACCCAACACTCTTCGCATCGGTGGTCTTGAACAGGAGGGCAAGCCCGGTGAGAAGCCCCCAGATGATCGTGTCTTTCAGAATCTCCCGCTCCCACAGGTTCACCTGGGACGCGGCCCACACGGCAGCGGTCAGGTAGACACCGAAGGCGACGATCGGGGCCATGATCTTCGGCTGGAGGAAGGCTTTGGCCACGTCCGCGGTGGAGCTTCTGACCTCTCGGTGCGAGAGCACATACGCCGCCAGTGCGCCCAGCAGGATCAAGGACGCGAGCTCTCGACTTGTCACTTCCTCCACCTCCTCAGGGCTCGACCGCAGTCCGGGGGCCCGGGCCGGGCCGAGTCCTTCGTCTGACGGAGCAGAACGGGTTCCGGTTCCACGGTTGCTAGGTGCGTTGTAAGTCGCTCGACAACCCGACCCAAGTCTGACCCAACGGCGCCGAACTGGTGGGCAGCGCACAACCAGTAGAAGGTGTCTCACCTTGCCCGGTCAGCCGTGCGATATCCGTGCAACAACGGATGGTCGCTTAGGGGGACTCACGGGCACTGGCGGTCGGCCTGGATGGGCCGGATTCACGCTCAGGAAGGGTGGTCAGGGGCGGTCTCGAACCGCCGACCTTCCGCTTTTCAGCTCGACAGCAGTACCCGGGGCGCCGAACGATCCCGGCGCCTGGCAGGCATCTCTGCTCGGGCCCTGGTGGTCGATGACGGTAGCTGTTGCGGTCATGGTTGCGGTCATGCCTACCCTCGATCTGAGAGCAAGCCCGGCCAGCTGACGGTGGCCAGGCTCCACGCGTACGAAGAGTAGTCATGAGCGGCCGGGTCCACTACGCTGCGGAACCACAACGGTACCGGGGGGCTCTGACTGGCAGGCAGCAGAGATCGGTACCGGGCGGGAGATAACTAGTGACGAAGCTGAGTCCGGCCGGAGACCTTGTGGGCCACACCCTTCCTAATGGTTGGCGGGTGGTAGAGAAGGTCTATAAACAACCTGCCGATACTGGCGGAAACTTCTCCGTCAATTATTGGGTCGAGAACGAGCAAGGTGGCCGCGCGTTCTGCAAGGTACTCGACCTCGAATGGATTCTGAAGAGTAGGCAACGAGGAAGTAACCTTGTTGATGCCCTCACGAGAGCTACCCAGGCTTACCAATTCGAGCGTGATCTGGCGCGGATGTGCGTCAGCATGTCGCGTGTGATCACGGCGCTGGATGATGGCGAAGTTGAGATTGAAGGGGACTACGCCTTCCCAACTGTCAGCTATATCATTTTCGAGGCCGCTGGGAAGGATATTCGCAAACTCCTTAACCTTGGCGACGAACTTGACGTGCCGCTCCGCCTGAGGGCTCTCCATCACCTGGCGACGGGTATCAATCAACTGCACACCAACAAGGTTGCGCATCAAGACGTAAAGCCCTCGAATACGCTTGTCTTCGAGCCAGACTTTACTGGAAATCGCGTCACAAAGCTGGGGGATCTTGGCCGCGCGACTGTGCACGGTCGTCCGGCTGAACATGACAACCTGCTAATTGCTGGAGACCGAACCTACGCCCCACCGGAGGCTTTGTATGGGAAGCCGATGGAGGGGATAGGTCCACGTAGATTTGCAGTGGACTTGTATCAGCTGGGAAGTATGATTTGCTACGTTTTTACAAGCGTTTCGTTCAATGCTCTCCTGCGAGATGAGCTTCACCCGGAGCACATTTGGGGCAACTGGGGTCAATCGTATGACGACGTTCTGCCCTTCGTTCGTGATGCATTCGGCAGGGCGCTGGAGCGACTTGCTGAAGACGTTCCGAAGTCGATCAAAGACGACGTCTACTCTCTGGTTTCCCAGCTCTGCGATCCAGATCCGATGAGGCGCGGCCATGCGAAGACGCGCAGTATGCGTGGAAATCCTTATGCCCTGCAACGCATCGTCACCGAGTTGGACGTGTTGGCTCGCAAAGCGGCAATGGAATTGAGGTCCTAATGAGCGCGTTGCACGGCGGTGGCGAACGCAATATCATCCCGCGCTGGCGTCGATTCGGCAAGACTGTTCGCGTTGGCGAACTAAAGCCGCTTCATGTGCCGCAGTCGCCGGAGGTTTCAACCGTTGGCTTGAACGAGTCTCTCGCAGCATATGCGTCAGATCCGGGATTGCACACCGCTGGGGACGTGCTAAGTCAGGCGGTTGTATTAGGGTTCCGCAGTCCTGAGATTGACGCGGCTGCGCGATATGTCATCACAGCGCCGAATCAGACTGGAAGGATCGCATCCCAGTTGGCCGAGAGGGTCGTTAATGACTCCATCTCCGGAGCGAGCCAACTCGATTCTAGTCCCCTCATCGAGGTGGCCGACTTTCGGCTGCGCGTCCGACAAATGCGCGGCATTCTCCAGCGTGAGCCCAGGAATTCCATCCGCTGGACGGATCTCGCGCTCGCCTACGTAAACCTAGGGCTGCTGGAGCAGGCTGAACGCGCCATGCGAGTCGCGCTCAGTCTCTCGCCGAGCAACCGCTACGTGCTGCGATCGGCCGTCCGGCTCTACCTCCTACTCGACCGCCCTGATCAGGCCAGGTTTGTCCTGAGAGATGACGACCTGCTGCGTGACCCCTGGATTCATGCGTCTGAGTTGTCGCTCGCAGAGATCCTGGAGCGGCCGGCGCGCAAGATGCGTGCCGCGCGGACGGCAGTCGAGGAGGATGCCTTCGCGCCATGGCATTTGAGTGAGCTTGCGAGTGAGTTAGCCACCATCGATCTCAGGGCCGGGAAGGTTCGTCACGGGAAGCAGTTACTTAGGCGGGCGCTGGTCAGTCCAACAGAGAATACAATTGCTCAGGTTAAGTGGGTAGCTATCGAGAGCGGGATAGATATTCCCGCTATTCCGGGTGATGAGCCTCCATTGCTCCATGAGGCCAAGGCTCGAGAATTCGAGCAGGCCGGGAAGTATCTGGAAGCGCTCGAAGAAGCGATGCGGTGGCAGATTGATCAGCCTTTCGATCCAGAGCCTGCTTTGTTCGGTTCATACGTAGCCGCGATGGCTCTAGAGCGATACGACACGGCTATTGATATCGCTGAACGCGGCCTTAGGTCGAATCCTGCGAATACAATGTTGAGAAACAATCTAGTCTTCTCCCTGGCGAGCGTCGGGCGGATAGAGGATGCCGCGGTCGAGGCGGCCAAGATGGAAACATTGCCCGACACAAAGGATCAGGCGGTGACAGAGGCGACTCGGGGCCTTGTTGATTTTCGTTCGGGCAATACGCAAGCGGGTCGCGCGAGATATCAGGATTCCGTATCTACATTCAGGCGCAACGAGGACAGTTACAGAGCGGCGCTCGCGACATTTCTGTGGGCGCGCGAAGAATTGATTGCCGGTACTCCTGAGGCGCTGAATGTGCTCGAAGATGCGACGAAGGTGGGTAGTGGATCAGGATGGAGGCTCGTGGAAATGTGGCGGAGTCGCCTGTCGGCGATGGTCGCAGCGGGGAGCGAGAAGAGACCCCGTAAGCGCCGCCGCTAGCCGATTGGTTCGCTCAACATGATTTGCGGCGAACTCGTATCATGTGCTGAGGGTAGACAGCCAGGCTGGACATGGATGCCGGGAGCCAGCCGAGGACGTCAGGCAGACGCAAGGGCCTCCTACGTGTCACTCACGAACTGAGCTGGGCTCCAGTTGGCTGAGGACCCATTCCCAGCGGAAGTCTCTTGCGACGTGGTCTCCGGTCCCGGATTCGAGTGGCTCAAGCGAAGTGCTCGAGCCCGCCGTGCGGGTCGGAGATGCGCACGCCTGCGTACCGAAGGACTGCGAGAGATGCGAGCCAAGCAGGATGGCCGGCAAGCGATGGAGCGGCTGGTCGCTGGTGAGAAGTGGGTGGACACCGGCTAGGTGTTCACCACCGAGATCGGTAGGCGATCGAACCCGGCAACCTGCGACGGGTTTGGTACCCGCTGCGGGAGGCGGCCGGACTCGGAGAGATGCGCCTCCACGATCTCGGTCAGCTTGGGAACAGAATTGTCAAGCGGAACACAGGGGCACGGCTGACCGGGCAGAGTCGGCTTCGGGAGCCCGCCGAGTTCGCCTGCCATAGAGAGCGCACTCGGCTCACAGCCCGGCCGATGTCACATGGCTTGCGCAAATGCTTCATGTCCGTGGACAATCGCAAAATGTCCAACGATATGCCGTCACCGCCCGAAGTGGCACAGATCGACGCCGATATATCCGAAGCAGAACAAGAGCTGTCCGAGCTGCTATTGCGTTGGCGTTGGGTCGTGTACGGTCTGGCTGCAGCTGCTTTGCTCGAATGCGGCTTTATCATTTCCGCCTCCATCACGCGGATTGATGGCCTGGTCTCTGTCGCGGGACTTGGGGGAGTCTTGCTCTTCGCCTCGGCCGTTGCGCTCGGAATATACGCCTCCGAGAACCGAGGTGAGCGGATTCAGCAGAAGCGGCAATTGGACCGTTTGAAGATAGAGCGCCGAGACGCGCTGGCAGGGAGAGCGCCCCGAGCGGCAGCACCGTTTGCCAGGTACAAGGAACACCTACCGGCCATGGCCGAGCATCTGAAACTGCGGGCCCAGCGGCATCGGCGTACGTACGTGTCGCTGCAATTAGTGGTGATCGTTGGATCGCTGTCAGCGTCAGCGTTAACAGCGTCGATAAATTCACCAAATTCGAAGACAATTGCGGTGGCGATATCGCTTGCCGTTGGTGTCGCAGCTAGCTTCTCCCTCACGTTTCGTATTCGAGAACGTGGCGACGCATTGCAGGCAACGGCGATTGAGATTGAACGGGAGTACCGCGCTGCGGAGCTTCGCATAGGCGACTACGCCAACGATCCGGACGATCGGACGCGATATCGTAAGTTGACCGAAAGGATCGAATCCCTGCGCGCTGAGCAGGCGAGCAAAGAGCGGTCACTTGATCAACCGCCTGACATGCAGCAAAGCTCGTCATCTGGGATCTAGGTGACGTCCCCGGCGCTGCCAGATTGTCCGGCACGCTATGAGCCCCCCTGGGCGTGGGACAGGTGATCCTCTGTCGCTCGTGCTGTCAGGGTTGCTAGGTCTAGCGACGCAAATAGAGTTCCCGGAGCTTGGCTCCAATCGCCTCGCGCATCTCCAAGGCCATTGACATTGCTTGGTTGAATTCACTCCTATTCTGTTCTCTGACGTCGCCGCCAATCTCCTCGTCGCACTGAAACGTATGTATCACTGCCCGGCACATTCCTTGCAACTTCGAAGCCAGTGTCCGGATATCATCATCGATAATTCGACTCGATAACCGGCTACATTCTTCGCTGATTTCGCGGCCAGTATCTCCACCCAATTCATCAGGTAACTGGCTTCTAGCGAAATGGCCCGTTGAGCGATACTCCTTCTCGTATGCCAGGTGGACTCTGGCCGTCAACCTCGTTAGCTTTTCGATCACCTGTTCGTACTCAAGCAACGTGTTGCGTTCGAAGTCTGCTTGGCGGTCGTCGAATAGCGAGTCTCGCTCGGCCGCGCGTGCCTTCTTTGCGTGCCTTGAGGCGATACTTCCCCGAAGCGCATCGAGGCCAGCCCCCGTGACGAACGCCGCTACGACGGCCCAGGCTGTTTGGTCGGCCATTCTGCGGTCACTTGACCTTCCGTTGGAACAGGGCACCGCTCATTCGACCGGGAACGTTGCAGGTGCGTAGGTGCTCGAATCCGTGGTTAATGAAGTAGGCGTGCAACTTGGTGTTGGTGCTCCAGCAGTTCAGCCGGACCCAGTGCTTGCCTTCTTGGCGAGCCTGTTCGATCACCGTTTCCAGCAGAGCCGAGCCGTATCCCTTGCCGTGTTCCACCACGAAGAATCGACTGATGTAGGTCTGGGGCTCTGCGATCTCCTCAGGCGACCAGAACTCGGCCTCAGCCTCTGGGGCAATGAGCGCCACCATGGCCACCACTTCCCCGTCGACGAGCCAGCCGACGAAAGGGTATGCGTCGAAGTCGTGGTCGATGTTGGCGTGGACCTGCGCCATGTCGAGGCCGCCCCGGTATTGGTCGGTGCCCTTTGTCGCTAGCCACTCCCCGGCCTGGTCGCGGACCTGGTGGACGAGCTGGCGGTGGGATTCGTCGAGGGTGATCAGCATCAGTCGTCCGTGTTCAGGTCGTATGAGACTTCGACGCGGTCGGCTGCCATGCGGGAGACCATGTAGCGGACCGGGCGTCCCTCGGCGTCGTAGCCGACGCGGGTGTGAATCAGTAGTGGGGTGCCCGGTGCCATCATGAGGCGCTGGGATTCGTCGGCGCTGGGCATGCGGGCGGTGAGGGTGTCGTGCCAGCGGACCTGTTTGTGTCCGGTCGCTGCGAGCAGGCCGCCTTGGACTCCGAGGTCGCTGGGGTTCCAGAACAGGTCGTTTCCGTCGGTGACGAATGGCGGGAAGTAGGAGTCGCTGAGCTGGTGGGGCTCATCGTCTACCCAGCGGAGGCGGTTTCGCGCCTGAATCGCTGTGCCTGTGGGGATCTGGAGCGCCGCGCGGTGAGCTACTCGGATTGAAATGGGAAGACATCGACTGGGCAGACAAGACGGTAGAAATCCGGCGTACGTTGCAACGCGTCGATGGTGTGCTTCGAGCAGTCACCCCGAAGACGAAGAAGTCACGCCGTACGGTGCCGCTGATCGAGCTGTGCATTGATGCGCTCAGGAGCCACAAGCGGCAGCAGGCGAAGGAACGATTGCTGGCCGGTGAGAAGTGGGTGGAGACCGGCTATGTGTTCACGACCGAGATCGGTACGCCGATCGAGCCGGACAACCTGCGTCGGACTTGGTACCCCCTGCGGGACGCGGCCGGCCTAGGGAAGATGCGCTTTCACGATCTGCGGCATAGCTGTGTGACCTTGCTCCTACGGCTGAAGGTGCCGCCGCACATCGTTCAGGCGATCGTCGGGCACGCGGACGTCCAGGTGACGATGGCGGTTTACGCGCACGCATCCCTTGAAGACCAGCGGAAGGCGCTCGACCAGCTCGCGGAGCACCTCGCCGGATAGACGTTGCGGTACACGCTGCGGTCATTTGCGGGAGGTCGGCGGCTCTCCGATGGAGAAACCGCAGGTCAGAAGTGTGGTCAGGGGCGGTCTCGAACCGCCGACCTTCCGCTTTTCAGGCGGACGCTCTACCAGCTGAGCTACCTGACCGGGAGAGAAAATATGGCGGCGGTGTGTTGACACCCGCCGCCACTCTCCTGGCGACCCAGACGGGACTCGAACCCGCGACCTCCGCCGTGACAGGGCGGCACGCTAACCAACTGCGCTACTGGGCCAGATTGCTCGACGATGTTACACCATCCTTCGAGCGGTACTGACATCGGTCTTTCGACCGTATCCCCAACGGGATTCGAACCCGCGTTACCGCCTTGAAAGGGCAGCGTCCTAGGCCACTAGACGATGGGGACTCGGACCCGCGGGAGCCGAAGCTCCAGGGACGTCCGTAAGCATAGAGGAGACCCGCCCAGGCTCCAAAACGAGTTCCTGCGGGTGGCGAAACAGGCGTTCATCGCACGCCGTGGCCGGCCAGATCGAGCTTGTACTGCGGGGCTGGGGCGGGCGGTGTCACTACGCTGGCGGAGTGATCGAGATGAGCCGGGCGGACTTCGAGGTACTGGTGTCCGAGGCGCTGGACCAGGTGCCGCCCGAACTCGCCGCCTTGATCGACAACGTGGCGGTGTTCGTGGAGGACGACTCGCCAGCCGGCGATCCGCACCTACTCGGCATCTACGAGGGGATCCCGCTGACCGAACGTGGGCACTTCTACGGCGGTGTGCTGCCGGACCGGATCACGATCTACCGGAACCCGACGCTCGAGATCTGCGACACCATCGAGGATGTCGTCGACGAGGTGAACATCACCGTCGTCCACGAGGTCGCCCACCACTTCGGCATCGACGACGCCCGCCTGCACGAACTCGGCTACGGCTGACGGATGTCAGTAGCTGCAATTCCCGCAGCACAACGGCCGCGGCTGTTGTAGCCTCTGCCGGTCGGATCGGGGACCGACGCATTCGCCCCTCCTTGATCGAGTGAGGCCCCTTCGTGAGCGACCCGACATCCCAGCCGCCCCTGCCCGGCCGCGACCCTGCCTGGAACCCCCAGAACGAGCCGACAATGCCGTACTACGAGCCGCAGGCGCCGCAGCCGCAGTACGGACAGCGGCCGCAGCCACCGCAGCCGCAGTACGGCCAACCGCCCCCGCCGTACGGACAGCAGCCGCCGGCGTACTACGCGCAGCAGCCGCCGCCCGGCAACCAGGACGAGCAGGGCTTGCTGCCACCACCTGCGGCGAAGACCAGGACACCGTGGTTGCTGGCAGGAGCGATCGCGCTGGTGGTGGCGTTGGTCGGCGGTGCGACCGTGTTCGTCGTGAGCCACGCAGGCGGCGACGCCTCAGCCGGGCCGCCAGTGCCGAGCGGGTCTTACACCGACGGCCTGTCCCAGCCGTCGCCTGAACCATCCGACGACCCGACACCATCGGACGAGCCGACCGAGACCCCGACCAGCGAGCCTGTCCCGTCGCCGACACCGACGGAGAAGGTCAGAACGCTGAAGGACATCGACCAGGGCCTCAAGGTGTACGACGACGTCTACGTCGAGCTCGCCGGCGGCTGGCGGAAGTTCCGGGGGACGAAGTATTCGGTGACGCTCGGGGCACAGGGCCGGGGCGTCGCTGTCGTCCTCGTCAGCCCGATCGGCTACCCCGCGGCCTCAGCTGTGCCGAATGTCGTGCGGACCATGATCGAGGTCGATCACCTCACGGGAGTGCAGACGGGCCCGGTCAAGACGCTGCGTCCCGCCAACTCGAACATCGCCAGTCAGGCGCAGCTGACGTTCTCCGGGCGGTACAAGCAGAATGGTGGAACCGTCTCGCTGACCGGCCGGTGTACGACGATGACCGGGGTCGAGTCGATCCATAACGTCACGGTGACGCTGTGCGTCGAGGCCCGTAAGGACGACCCGAGCGCCACCTTCCGCGACGGACCCGCATGCTGGCCTCCGTCGCCCGGTCCATCTGAGCCATGGCGCTACAGCAGGGCCCGGTGAGCGGAACCAAGGTCGGGCTGATGGTCGGCGGCCTCGGAGTACAGGTCGGAGCGGTGACGTGGCTGCCTGCACCCAACCTCAACATCATCGAGGCAGGGCGGATCAGCTTCACCGGCCGGCAGACGATCGACCAGGCAACCTACTCGTTCGGCGGTGAGTGCACGCGGCTGCGAGGTGCGCCGACCGTCAACGACGTGAGCGTCAGCATCTGGTTCCTGGCGTGTCAGGAGGACCTCGACGCAGTCCGCGCCGAGGTCCGCCAGATGATCGCTTCCGTCGCCCGCTCGATCTGAGCCTCAGGAGCGGCGGACGAGCAGTTTCCAGGGCATCAGGGCGGACTCCAGCTGGACCTTGAGGCTCATCTTGGAGGCGCCGTAGGTTCGCTCCTCGAAGCGGATCGGGACCTCGGCGATGCGCAGCCCGCGCCGCACCGTCCGGTAGTTCATCTCGACCTGGAACGAGTACCCGTTGCTCTGGATGGTGGACACGTCGATCGCGCGCAGCGTGTCCGCCTTCCACGCCTTGAAGCCGGCGGTCGCGTCCTTCACATGCAGCCGCAGGATCGTGTTCACGTAGATGTTCGCGAACGCCGACAACATCCGCCGGTGCCACGCCCACTCGGCCGCGGCGGAACCACCTTCGACATACCGGGAGCCGATCACGACGCCCGCGTCCGTCGTACGGAGCTTCTCCACCATGGCGGGGATCACCGAGGCCGGGTGCGACAGGTCGGCGTCCATCTGGATGACGATGTCGGCGTCCTCGGACAGCGCCCGGCCGATACCGGCGATGTAGGCGCGACCAAGGCCGTCCTTCTCGGTCCGGTGCAGGACACCGACCTGTTCCGGGGCCGCCTTGGCAAGCTCGTCAGCGACGTCGCCGGTGCCGTCGGGGGAGTTGTCGTCGACCACGAGCATCTGCAGGCCGGGCAGCTGCAGGTCGGACAGCAGACCGGCCAGCACGGGCAGGTTGTCCCGCTCGTTGTAGGTCGGCACGACGACGATGATCTTGGAGGAGCTCTCGCCCATGGACATTCCTTCTTCGGGGGATCAGGACGCTATCGCATCGACCGGTCTAGCCTGCATCGGGTGAGCTGGCTGGGGATCGACATCGGTACGACGAACACCAAGGTCTGCCTGATTCCGGACGGAAGGACCATGACGGCCCGTACGCCGGACAGCGCGGGGGGACTCCAGGCGGCGACGCTCAGGTTGATCGACGAGATCGCGCAGGATCACACCTTAGAGGGCGTCGGCATCACAGGCATGGCCGAGACCGGTGTTCCGCTGGATCACGATCTCCAGCCGCTGACTCCGCTGATCACCTGGCGCGACCAGCCCGGCGTCGAGCAGGCGGCGGAACTGGCCGCGGAAATCGGACCGCAGGAGCTCTTCGCGCGGACCGGGCTGCGGCTGAGCGCAAAGCTCCCGGCGGTCACGTGGCGCTGGCTTGGCGAGGACCTGCGGGCCCGCACCCGGACCTGGGCCGGGGCCCCCGACCTCGTGCTCGCCGCATTGACCGGCGCCTACGCGACCCATCTCACCCACGCCCAGCGACTCGGAGTACTGGATCTGCGCAAGCGTTCGTGGGATCCGGACCTTCTGAAGTTCGGCGGACTCCGCGCAGACCAGCTGCCGCGGATCGCCGAGCCGATGACGGTCACCGCGAGAACTCCGGCGGGGATCCCGGTGGTCTTGTGTGGTCATGACCACCTCGTCGCCTCGTGGGCGGCCGGAGTACGGGCACCGGGACAGGTCGCAGACTCACTCGGTACGTCGGAAGCGGTGGTCACGCCCAGCAGCGCCCTCGTCCTGGACGACGTACTTCGCCAGCAGGGCATCAGCTCCGGCTGGTACGCCGATGGCCGCCACGGCTGCGCGATCTCCGGGAACGGCGCCGCGGGTGGTCTGATCGAGCAACGGCTCGCGTACCTCGACCGTGACTACAACTGGCTCGCCGACATATTGGCGCAGATCGGACCACCAAGCGCGGAGGTGGTCGCGCCTTACCCGGCGGGGCGTCAGGCGCCGGCGCCGGATCCTGCGACGCGGTACGACGTACGGGCCGACGCAGAGGATCCCGCCATGGCGATGCGGGCTTTGGTGGATGCGTTGGCGCTGCACGCGCGGTGGATGGCCGAGGAGCAGACCTCGCTGCTGGGGATCGAGTGGCGCAGTACCGTCGCGTTCGGTGGTCCGGTGAGACTGGCGGGCTGGATGGCTCGGAAGGCTCTGGCGAGTGCCAGTCCTACTCTGCGGGAGTTCTCGGTGGTCGCCGAGGACGCGACAGGCGCTGTAGGTGCGGGGTTGATGGCCTCGGAGGTCGTGACAGGCGAACCGGCGGCAGTGCTCGAATCATCTTCTCTGCCGGTGAATCCTGTCCTGGCGGATCACTGGGATAGCCATTTCTGGCATCGATTCCATAGAGTGGTGTCCGGACCGCAACCGACCTGAGGAGTCCGATGACTGCGGCATACCAGCTCGACAGCCTGGCCTACGACAACGGCACCTTCGCGATGGTCGCGATGGACCAGCGGGAGAGTCTCCGCACGATGCTGGCCGCCGAGGGACGTGACGACAGCCCGGCGGCGATCGCCCGGTTCAAGGCCGGTGTCGCTGAGCACCTCGCGCCGCTTGCATCGGGCTTCCTGATCGATCGCGGCTACGACATCGACCTCCAGCCGGGGCCTGGCCTGATCCTGGCTGCGGACAGGCTCACCCAGGAGCGCGGCGGGCCGGTGACCGACACGCATCTGGACGAGACCGTGGACCCGGACGCAGCCCGATCGAGTGGTGCGGTAGCCCTCAAGCTGCTGGTGATCTGGAAGCGCGACGACCAACGGAGTCGCCGGCTCGAGATGGCCGGGGAGTTCGTCCGCCGGTGTGCCGAGGCAGGCCTGCTGTCGGTGCTGGAACCGGTCGTCCAGCCGACCGAAGGCGAAACCGAGTTCGACCTGGACACGGCGATCGTCGAGGCAGCCGAGGCCCTCGGCCCGACCCGACCGGACCTCTACAAGGCGCAGGTGCCGAGCCGCGGCACCGGGGATGCCGACGCGATCGTCAAGACCTGCAGCCGGCTGACTGAGATCCTGCCCGTTCCGTGGGTCGTCCTGTCCAACGGTGTAGCCCGCGATGACTTCCCCCGGGCCGTCGAACTAGCCTGCACCGGCGGAGCCTCAGGGACCCTCGCCGGCCGAGCCCTGTGGACTCCCGCACTCGCCGTCGACGACCCAAGCCCCGTGCTGGCAGGCCCGTGTCGTCAACGCCTGGCCGAGATCGCGGCCACCGTCCGTCGCACCGGCCGCCCCTGGACCGAGGCCACGGCTTGACCCGGGGGCATAGAAGAACGGCACTAGAAGAACAAGGACAGCAGCAGCGTCAGCCCCAGTCCCATCACCGAGATGATGGTCTCCATCACTGACCAAGTCTTGATGGTCTCCCCGACGGTCAGCCCGAAGTACTCCTTGACCAGCCAGAACCCGGCGTCGTTCACGTGGGAGAAGAACAGCGACCCCGCCCCGATGGCCAGCACGACCAGCGCAAGGTTCGTGGCGTTCAGGCCGGTGGCCAACGGCGCCACGATGCCGGCGGCGGTCACGGTGGCCACTGTCGCCGACCCGGTGGCCAAGCGAATCAGCACCGCGACCATCCAGCCGAGTACGAGTGCGGACAGGCTGGCTGCGATGGCGATCTTCGCGATCGCGGTGCCCGTACCGCCGTCCACCAGCACCTGCTTGAACCCACCGCCCGCCCCGACGATCAGCATTACGCCGACGATCGGGTACAAGCTCTCGCCGATCTTCCTGCTCAGCACAGCGACCGTGAAGCCGACCCCCGTGCCGAACGTGTACATGGCCAGCAGCACTGCGATCAGCAGCGCGACCACCGGGTCCCCGATGAACTGCAGGACCGGATAGAGCGTCGCATCCTTGCTCATCCAGACGTCCGAGGCTGCCTTGATCAGCATCAACACCACCGGCGACAGCACCGTGACGAGAGTCCAGGTGAAGCTCGGAGTACTGGTCGCCTCCGGGTCCTGCGCTCTGCCGGTCACGGCTGTGTCCTGTGTGTCCTGGCCAACACCAACTGGCCGTGTACTACGGTCACCGTCACCGTCGGCGCCGGCACTGGCCACGCCACTGCGACGTGACCCACCGGTCACCGCCAGCGCGGCGCCGGAGGCACCGATCGGCACCCATTGGGCGGCCAACCGGCCGAACAGCGGGCCGGCGACAACAACCGACGGGATCGCGACGAGCAGACCCAAGGCCAGCGTGATGCCTACGTCGCCCTTCAGGATGCCGATCGCGGCGAGCGGCCCCGGGTGCGGCGGCACGAAGCCGTGCAGTACCGACAGCCCGGCGAGCGCAGGAATGCCGAGCAACATGGCCCGGCCGCCAGTACGCCGCACAGCAAGCATCACGATGGGAATCAGGAGGACGAGGCCGATCTCGAAGAACATCGGGATGCCGATGATCCCGGCGATCAGCCCCATCTTCCAGGGCAGGGTCGCGGGCTTGCCGCGCAACAGCGTGTCCACGACCTCGTCGGCACCGCCGGAGTCAGCGAGCAGCTTCCCCAGCATCGCGCCGAGTGCGATGAGCACGCCGACGTACCCGAGTACGCCTCCGACGCCGGTCTCGTACGACTTCGTCACGTCACCCGCACCGATACCGGAGGCGAGGCCGACGAAAAGGGCGCCGATCGTGAGCGCGAGGAACGCATGCACCTTCCATACGACGATGAGCAGCACGATCAGCGCGATACCGATGACAGCGACGATCAGCACCCGCGTGTCATGGCCGTTCCATGGTGCGTTCACATCGGCTTGGCTGTCCGTGTGAATCGCGGTCAGTGTGTTTACTCCGGAGGCCAGGCTCATGGGCTTACCGCATCCCCAGACACTCAGCAGAACCGGCGCGAGAGGTCATGCGCCTACGTCGCAGTGTGCCACCGGCGACGCCCTCTGCACATCCCGCCCCCGGCGTAGCCTGATACTTCGCCAATGGCTCTGATCTACATCACGGGTGCGTCCGGTGCCGGCAAGTCGACGGTCCGCGCGGAGCTCCGCCGTCGTGGCTACCCGGCCCACGGCACGGACGAGGACGGCCTGTCTCGCTGGTTCGACAACAGAACCGGCGCCGAGGTGAGCATGCCGACCGATCCTGCCCACAGGGATGACAACTGGTTCATGCATCACACCTACCGGCTACCGCCAGAGACCGTACTGCGGGTCGCGGCGGCGGTGGGCGACAAAGTGGGGTTCATCTGTGGGACGGTCGGGAACGACGACCAGATCTGGGACCTCTTCACAGCGGTGATCAGCCTCAGCATCGACGCGGCCACGGTACGCCGACGCCTGGCCGAACGCGTAGACAGCTTCGGATCCACCGAGGACGAACTCCAAAGAGTCTTGGCCTGGCACGCAAACGTAGACGCCGACAACCGCCGCTTCGGCGCCATCCTCATCGACGCCAGCCCCCCGGTCACCGAGGTAGTCGACCACCTGCTGACTGAACTCGAGCTAGTTCCCGGGCTGGCGGATGGGGAGCCGGACCTTTAGGACGGTCTCAGCCGGTTCGGAGTCGATGGTGATGGTGCCGCTGTGGCGTTCGACGATGATTCGGCGGGCTATGTCGAGGCCCAGGCCGGTGCCCTTGCCGACGTCCTTGGTCGTGTAGAACGCCTCGAACGCACGGGCGGCAACCTGAGGCGTCATGCCCGCGCCGGTGTCGCCGATCTCGATGACGACGTCGTTCCCATCGGCGCGCGTCGTTATCCGGAGCGTGCCGGCGCCGTCCATCGCGTCGACGGCGTTGTCGATCAGATTGGTCCAGACCTGGTTCAGCTCACCGGCGAATGCATCGATCCGAGGTATGCCGGTGTCGTAATCACGCACGACCTCGACGCCGTCGCGGAGCTTGTGGCCGAGCATCACCAGAGTGCTCTCCAGGCCGTCCGTCACGTCGATGGTCTGGATCGACGCGCGGTCCATCTGTGAGTAGGACCTGACCGCCGCGACGAGATCGGAGATACGCCGGGTCGACTCCTTCACTTCTGCGAGGAGCGTGGCCACGGAGTAGGTGCTTGCCACCCACTCCAGGCCCGGCTCCAGCGCCGCTTCACCAAGCACCGCCGCCACCCGCTCGCACCACGCGACGTCGACTCCCGCGGCTGCAAGCGGTGGCGCGATGAGCCAGTCACGCTCCACGCCGTGGCGAGTGAGCCACGACGACAGGTCGATCTCCTGGTCGGCGACGTCGAGTGGGTCAACGTCGGCCGCTCGAGGCTTGATCTCAAGGCGAAGCCCGTCGAGCTCGCTGAACTGAGCGGCCGAGATCTCGCCCTGGGCCAAGCGGCCGAGCGACGAGAGCAGCGTCTGACACGAGCCCTCCAGGGCGCCGACAGCGCGGGTCGCGGCAGCGGCCGGGTTGTTGATCTCGTGCGCTAGGCCCGCAGCGAGTGTGCCGAGGGTGACGAGCGATTCGCGTTGCCGCACCGTCGCCTCGATTCTGCGCGCGGTGCCGTACACGCCCTCGATGAGGTGCCCGGCGAACGGGAACCAGGCCTTGGACCGTTCACGCAGCACCTCCGCGGGCACCCGGAGTACTCGTCCCTCGATCACGCCGCGGCCGGTCGCGAGATAGACGCCGTTCTCATCCCAGGCCCGGAACCCGCCGGCCCAGCGGCCCGGTACGTCCATCCTCCCGACCACGTTGTCCTCACGGCCGACGTGGCGCATGAGTTCGATGGCGCCATCGACGAGCACCCACCAGTAGTCCGCGTGCTCGCCCTCGTGGAAGAGGTCGACGCCAGGCACGATGCCCACCTCCGTGCCGGCCTCGATGAGCTCCGCGAGCTGGTCGTCAGTCAGCCCGTCGAAGAGGTTGAACGAGCGGAGGTCGTCGACTCTCATCAGATCGTCGCCAGGTAGCGGTGCACGAGATAGACCGACATGGCACCCTCTCCGACAGCCGACGCGACCCGCTTCATCGAGTCGAGCCGTACGTCGCCGGCCGCGAACACGCCGGGCACGCTGGTCTCCAGCGCGAAGGGCGGCCGGGCCAGCGGCCAGCGTGGAGTGTGGTCTTGACCGATGAGGAGGTCCTGACCTGTGACGACGAACCCCTTGTCGTCGCGGGCGATGTCAGGCCCCAGCCACTCCGTCCGCGGTGACGCACCGACGAAGATGAACAGCCAGCTGGATTCCACTTCCTCGCTGGCGCCGGAGTCCCGGTTGGCGAGCGTGAGCGCTTCGAGGTGGCCGTCGCCCCGGCAGGCCACCACCTCGCTGCGGCATCGCACCTCGATGTTGGGGGCGGCGGCGATCCGGTCGATCAGGTACCGCGACATCGTGTTCTCGAGCGTCGCGGCGCGAGCCACGAGCACAACACGTTTGGCGTAGCGGGCCAGGTTGAGCGCGGCCTGGCCGGCCGAGTTGGCGGCACCCACGACATAGACATCGTCGTCCTGACACAGGCTCGCGTCGCTTGCCGTCGCCCCGTAGTACACGCCACGGCCGGTGAGCTCATCAAGCCCCGCTGCCTCCAGGCGGCGGTAGGACACACCCGTCGCCAAGACCAACGCGCGGGCCTCGATCTCGCCGGAGCCGTCGACCACTACCGCGTGGACGGGCCCGCGGGTCTCGAATCCGACAGCGGCGCGTGCGAGCACCATCTCGGCACCGAAGCGGGCGACCTGGGCGACGGCGCGCTGGGTGAGGTCGGCGCCGGTCAACCCCTTCGGGAATCCCAGGTAATTCTCGATCGCCGCGCTCTGACCGGCCTGCCCGCCAGGGCCCTCGCGCTCCACGATGACAGTGCTCAGCCCCTCCGACGCGGCGTACACCGCGGCCGCCAGACCGGCCGGGCCTCCCCCGACGATGCAAACGTCGTACAGCGGCTGCTCGGCCTTGGTGCGCAGACCGAGCGCGGCAGCGAGGTCGAGCGTGGTGGGCGAGCGGAGCGTGTCGCCTTCGGGGATCAGCACCAGCGGCAACTCGGCCACCGTCGCGTCGGCGAGGGCGCGCAACCGCTGACCCTCGGCGTCGCGCTCGATGTCGTACCACCGGTAGGGCACGTGATTGCGAGCGAGGAACGTCTTGATGTCGTAGCTGCGATCAGACCACCGATGCCCGACCACCCGTACGTCGGAGGTGTGGTCGGGGTTGGCCTGCCGCCAGTCGTCGAGCAGGTCGTCGACGATCGGGTAGAGCCGCTCCTCCGGTGGGTCCCACGGCTTGAGCAGGTAGTGGTCGAGGCCGATGTCGTTGATCGCCTTGATGGCGACATCCGTGTCGGCGTACGCCGTGAGCAGCAGATACTTCGCACCCGGCGCCTGCGTCCTCGCCTGCTCGAGCATCTCGACGCCCGTCATCCCCGGCATCCGCTGATCGGAGGCGATCAGCGCCACCGGTTGGTTGCGCAGGGCGAGTTTCGTCAGTACGGCGAGCGCCTGCGCCCCCGATCTCGCGCCCACGACGAGATAGTCGTCCCCGTAGCGGTTCCGCAGGTCGCGCGAGATCGCCGCCGAAACCATGGGATCGTCGTCGACCGTAAGAATGGCCGGTTTACTCATGCCCCTCCCCGCCGCCATGCTCGGTCCCCCCGGCAGCAAGGTCAAGAGCGAGAAGCCGTCTCAACCGCTGATGCCCCGCCCTCCCGGTTGCGAGTCTCGGCTAAATTCACGGTCTATGCCACGTACTCTCCTGCCGGGTCAGCGCGCCGAGCTCTATGTCGTCGATGTGACCACGGGTGAGCACAGACTTGTCTTCAGCTCGTCCTCGTTGTTGTTCGAGGCGCCGAACTGGAGCAGTGACGGCGACTGGCTGGTGGTCAACGGCGACGGTCAGCTGTTCCGGATCCCGGTCGGCGGCGACGACGAGCTCGAGCAGCTCGACCTGGGTGGGGTGCCACCGATCAACAACGATCATGTGCTCAGCCCCGACGGGACAACCGTGTACGTGTCCGCGGACGACGGCCACCTGTACGCAGTACCGATTCCAGGTGGTTCATCGAGCCGGGTGACGAACGATCGGGGTGCGGGTTTCCATCACTACCTGCACGGGATCTCGCCCGACGGCAGCACGCTGGCCTACATCGGGCTGGAGAACCTCGCAGATGGCAGGCGGATCACGAACGTCTACACGATCCCCTCGGCCGGTGGCGAGGATGTGCAGATCACGAATGACGAGTACGCCGACGACGGCTCGGAGTACAGCCCCGACGGCAAGTGGATCTACTTCAACTCCGAGCGAGCCTCGACCGCGCCCGGGCATGCCCAGCTCTTCAGGATCGCCGGCCGGACCATCGAGCAGCTCACCGACGACGAGCGGGTGAACTGGTTCCCGCATCCGGCGCCAGACGGATCCACGGTCGCCTACGTCAGCTTCCCGCCCGGCACCCTCGGTCACCCCGCGGACATCGACGACGTACGCCTGAGACTGCTCGATGCCGACGGCAAGATCCGCGAACTAGCCACCCTCTTCGGCGGCCAAGGCACCATGAACGTCCCCAGCTGGTCCCCCGACAGCACCCACCTCGCCTACGTCGCCTACCCCATCGCCGGCCAGTAGTAGGTCGGCCCGACGCCGTGGTGTGATGGATCCATGGGCTCGATCGGTACGACGTTGCTGATGAAGGGGTTCGGGCGACCCGACGGAGCGCTCGGGCGGTTCGGTGGCTGGCTGATGGCTCGGGGCAACGGCCCGACCGAGAAACATCTGGTCAAGCTGGCGCAGATCCAGCCGAAGGAACACGTCATCGTGCTCGGCCCCGGGCCGGGCGTCGGGCTCCGGATGGCAGCCAAGTACGCCGCGATCGTGGTCGGGGTCGACCCCTCGGACACCATGCTCAGAGCCGCCAAGCACCGCAGCCTCGATCTGGTCGAAGCCGGGAAGATCCAGCTGATCAACGGTGACGCGGCGAACACGCATCAGCCGGACCACGCGGCGAGCGTCGTCATGTCCGTCAACAACGTCCAGCTCTGGCCGGACCTGCCCGCCGCTTTCGCCGAGATCCGCCGCGTGATGAAACCGAACGGCCGCCTCCTCATCTCCGTCCACAAGAAGTGGGCCCCACCCGACCTCGCCGCGGTACTCCAACAGGCCGGCTTCACCGACGTCACCGCCGCCACCTGGGACCCACCCGGCCGGCGTACCCCCACCGCCGCCGTTTACACGGCGTCCCGCTAGGCCAAGAGCCCGGTTGCTGAAGGCATCCACAGTTTCCAATGCCGCACCCAATACCGCAGCCGGCAACGGTTGCGACAATTCATTGCTCTGGGCAATTAGCTGCGCGGCCCAGGCAGCCGCTGCGTCGGCGAGCCTGGGGATCTCGGCAGGAGCTACCACCCGCGAGCCGGCCCGCCAGCACTTTAGGCAGCACCCGGGGCCGGGCCGAGGGGCCGGCTCAGGCTGCGGCAGTGGCTTCGGTCAGTTGTTCGGCGGTGGGCTGGAGCTGGGGTGACGCCAGCGTGAGGAGCACGTTGGCGACGGCGAACCCGGCGGCCACCAGAAGACCGCGCTGGAAGCCTTCGACCAGGGCCTGCTGCTGGGCGACGCCCTGGGACAGCGCGTCCGTAGTACGGGTGATCGACAGAGTCGTCACGATCGCCAGGCCGAGCGCGCCGCCCACCTGGTACATCGCGTTGACCACACCGGACGCAGCGCCCGCCTCGTGGTGCTCCACATCGGAGATTGCGGTGATCTGGCCCGGCACCCCCACACCGATGATCCCGAAGCCGAAGATGATCAACCCGGGCAGCAACTGGCTCGTATAGCTACCAGTCGCGTCGGCCTGCGACAGCAGCAGCAAGCCGATGACGCTGAGCACACTTCCGGCCAACTGCACGGTCCGGGTGCCGACCTTCTGGACCAGCTGAGACGCCAGCACCGCACCGATGATCGCGGCGCCACCCATCGGCAGGAAGTGCACGCCCGCGTCGAGGGCGGAGTCGCCGCGAACCTGCTGCAGGTAGATCGCGGTCAGGAAGAACATCGACAGGAACCCCGCGCCGTTGAGCGCCAGAGCACCACCCGACACGCTCAGCGCGCGGGACCGGAACAGCCGCAGCGGAACCAGCGGCGCCTTCGACCGTGCTTCCACCAGCACGAAGGCGATCAGCAGGGCCACGCCACCGCCGAGGAAGGTGACCACCTCAGCCGAACCCCACCCCTTCGGCTCGGACCGCACCACGCCGTACACGACAGAGAGCAGACCAGCGGTGCCGAGCACGGCGCCGGCGGTGTCGAAGGTGCGGTCGCGGTCCTGGTTGTGCCGGGTGTCGCGGACGAAGACCGGGATCAGCGCGACCAGGCCGAGCACGATCGGCACGTTCACGAAGAAGACCCATTGCCAACTGAGGGAGTCGACCAGTACACCGCCCGCCACTACCCCGAGCGTTCCGCCGAGCCCTGCGAGGCCGCCCCAGACGCCCATCGCGATGTTCCGCTCGCGCCCATGAGCGAAGGTGACCGTCAGGATCGCCAACGCCGCGGGCGACAACAGGGCACCACCAAGACCTTGTACTGCGCGGGCGCCGATCAGGAACTCCGGCGAGTTCGACAGCCCCGCGACCAGCGAGGTGAGACCGAACAGCAGCAGGCCGGCGATGAACACCCGGCGCGGCCCGAGCAGGTCCGACATCCGGCCGCCCAGCAGCAAGAAGCCGCCGAACAGCAAGGTGTAGGCGTTGATGACCCATTGCAGGTTGTCGGCGGAGAAGTTCAGGTCCGCCTGGATGTGGGGCAGCGCGACGTTCACGATCGTCACGTCCAGCACCACGATGAATTGCGCCAGGGCCAACACCGCGAGTGTCGCCCAAGGACTGCGTCGCATGTCTACCTCACAGGAGATGTCTACGTTGTATGTGTACGTTGTACGCGTACCTCGTAGACACTAGGTCTACGTTGTAGACTTGTCAACGTGGCAACGACCAGCAAGGAGACCGCCAAGCGGCTCGACCCGGAGACCCTCGCGGCCAGTGCGCTGGCTATTGCCGACGTCGAAGGCCTGGAAGCGGTCACCATCAGGCGACTCGCCAATCAGCACGACGTCACGCCGATGGCGCTCTACCGGCACTTCAGCGACAAGAACGATCTGCTCGCCGCGATCGGCGACCGGTTGCTGGCTGACATCGACTTGCCGGAGCCGAACGATGACCGCTGGGACGTCCAGCTACGCGCCGTCCTCACGGCTTTCGTCGACGCCCTCCGGCCCCATCCGAAGGCCGCGGGGCTGACGTTGTTCCGCATCCTGGTGGCGGAACCGGGCCTAGCGATGGCCGAGCGGACGATGGAGCTCCTGACGGCCGGCGGCTTCTCCGTGGACGATGCGGCCGAGGTCGGCCGGCAATCCCTGTGCTCGCTGATCACCCTGGTGACGACCGAGCCCGGCGCCGGAGAGGACACGGATCCCGTGGCGCGCGAGGATGCCCTGCGGATGAAGCGCGCGGCTCTCGGCGCGCTGTCCCCGCGGCGCTACCCCCTGATCACCGCCGCGGCGGACACGTTGATCTGCCCAACCTCGACCGACCGGTACTACAGCCTGGGGATCGACCTGGTCGTCGCGGGCATCCGCGGCGTACTGGCCGAACGACTGAGGGCGAAGTAGTGGTAGTCAGCACGGTCATCGAGGAAATCGCATGTCGGGACGGCCGCTGGACACCCGCGAGGTCTACGCTCCGAAGCGTCGTCAGACCATTACACGGGAGGTATTTCCATGGCGGGCAAGTTCGAGCTGTACGAGGACAAGTCGGGCGGGTTCCGGTTTCGGCTGAAGGCCGGCAACGGCGAGATCATCGCGACCAGCAGCGAGAGCTACACGACGAAGGCCGGTGCGCTCAACGGGATCGAGTCGATCAAGACGAACGCCGCCGGCGCGAACGTCGACGACCAGACCTCCTGATCGCAGACCACTCGGACGGCAGGATCTCTCCCTGGGGAGATCCTGCCGTTTCGTGGTTCTCGGTGCCGCCCGGCTCCCGCGACCGGTGCCGGCGGCCGACCAAGCGCAGACTCAGCGGCAGACTCAGAGGCCGACTTCGTGGATGACCTCGCGGACCTCGACGCCGAGGCCCTCGATGGCCGCGTCCGGAATCATCGCCGCCAGCTCGTGGGCGCGCTCGGGCGTCGCGCAGTCCAGCAGGTAGTAGCCGGCCAGGAACTCCTTCGACTCCAGGAAGGGCCCGTCGGTCACCGCCGGGACACCGTCGCGGACCTTGACCACCGCGGTCTTCGCGGGCTCGGCCAGCGCGACCGTGCTGTGGAACTCGCCGGTCTCCTTCGTCAGGGCCATGAACTTCTCGTGACCGCTGAAGATCGCCTGCTGCTCGTCCTCGGACAGCGCCGCCAGCACGTCGGGATTGATGTTCAGGACCAATAGGTACTTCACGATGTCTCCTTCGCCACGGCTCCCCCGATGGGAACCACTCGTCATCAGTACGGAGCCGACTCCGCGGTCTTGACATCGCGATGCTACGAACTCGGACGGCCATCGGCCGCGAACGAACCCGGCCCGGCCACGCCGAGGCAGCCGAGGCGCGGGACGCCCCGAGTTCGCACGGTCGCCGGCGGTAGATTCCAGTGCATGCTGACCTTCGAGGACGTCCAGGCTGCGGCGAAGCGGATCGAAGGAGCCGCACACCGTACGCCGGTACTCACATCGCGCACGTTGAACGAGCGGGTAGGCGCCGAGGTGTTCCTCAAGGCGGAGAACTTCCAGCGGATCGGGGCGTTCAAGTTCCGCGGCGCGTTCAACGCGGTCAGCCGATTGTCCACCGATCAACTCGCGCGCGGCGTCGCGGCGTACTCGTCCGGGAATCACGCCCAGGCGGTAGCGCTGGCCGCGTCGTTGGCAGGCACGAGCTCGGTGATCCTGATGCCTGACGACGCTCCACCGACGAAGGTCGCAGCCACCCGCGGGTACGGCGCCGAGGTGGTCACCTATGACCGGTACACCGGGGACCGCGCCGCGATCGCGCAGCAGCTCGCGACGGACCGCGGGGTGACCCTGATCCCGCCGTACGACCACTACGACGTGATGGCCGGCCAAGGCACTGTCGCGCTGGAGCTGATCGAGGAGGTCGGACCACTCAGCGCGCTGCTGGTCCCGATCGGTGGTGGCGGGTTGATGGCCGGCTGCGCGACCGCGGCCACCGCCTTGTCGCCCGGCATCCGGATGATCGGCGTCGAGCCCGCGGCCGGCGACGACACCGCCCGCTCCCTTGCCGCCGGCGAGCGGGTCGAGATCGGCGTACCGCGGACGATCGCCGACGGTCAGGCGATCCCGATTCCCGGTGAGCTCACCTTCGCGATCAACCAGCAGTTGCTGGACAGCGTGGAGCTGGTCAGCGACGACGAGATCCGGACCGCGATGGCGTTCGCGTTCGAGCGGCTGAAAATCGTGCTCGAGCCGAGTGGCGCGAGCGCGCTGGCCGCGCTGCTGGCCGGCCGGATCCAGGGCCGGCCGGAGCGCATCGGCGTCGTGCTTTCGGGCGGCAACGTGGGGCTGGAGCGCTTCCTCGAACTGCTCGGCTGAGGCGCCCGAACACTCACTGTGGTCGTCGTCACAGAGAGCCATCTCCAAATGTGACCAGGGTCACATAATTCTGCTGTGCGGTCGCCTGAGCGACGCTCGGACGCGCTCACGACACCAGGTGTTCACCAGGGGTCCCTGACCCGTCAGATAGCCGTTCAGCGGCTTTCAGGTGGGTCTCTGTGGATCTGAGGGTTTGCGTCGTGATCATTCTGTTATACAGTCGTCGGCGGTTCGACAAATTAGACGAACTGCATGTGTGTCAACGCCGAGTCCTGCCAGGCACACATGTTCCCCTCGAACACCATGGCAGGAGTGGGGGACCCAGGAAGGTGGGTCTCAACCGTGAGTGGTTGAGTCCCTGGGGTGAAGTCCACGGGAGTGGACCGGGCTAATGACTCTCAGCCCGAACCCGACAGCTAACTCCGCAGGCGTCGGGAGACAACCATGCCCGTCACTGCCCGACGGACAGCGCTGCCTGGCGCCGTCAGTCACTCCAGCCAGCCCAGTCCGCGGCCCACCGGCCGGCACCTGGCCAAGCACCGCAAGCCAACCAAGTCCGTGGCCGCCCCTCGCGCCGCCGCGGCCGTGCTCTCCGTCGGCCTCGCGGTCAGCGGTGGAGCTGTCCTCAGCGTGGTCTCGACTCCGCAGACCGCTTCCGCCACCACCAGAACCACCTCGGCGCAGTGGGCCCGAGGCAACAGCGCGATCGCCAAGAAGCCGCTGCTCCGCTACGGCGATGCCGGGCAGGCTGTCCGGTACGTCCAGCGTTCCCTGGACGTCCAGGCCGGCGGTTGGTACGGCTCCGCAACCCGTACGGCGGTCGCCAACTTCCAGCGCCGGGTGGGCCTGCCCCGCACCGGCACCATGACCGTGAACACCTGGCGTTCGCTGTTCTACGCCGCGAGCCACGGTCTGCTGCACGGCGGCACCCGCAGCAGCGGCAACCTCTCGACCTTCCAGGCTCGGGTGTTGACGGAAGCAGCGAAGCTCAGGGGCACCCCGTACCGCTACGGCGGCACGACCACCAGCGGCTTCGACTGCTCCGGCTACACCGGCTATGTCTACAAGAAGGCCGGCAAGAAGCTCCCCCGCACGGCGCGCCAGCAGTACAGCGCGACCAAGCACCTGAGCCGTACGGCCGCCAAGCCCGGCGACCTGGTGTTCTTCAAGGGCGGTGGCGGCAGCGTCTACCACGTCGGCATCTACGCCGGCGGCAACATGCTGTGGCACTCTTCGAGGCCTGGCCGCCCGGTCGCGAAGGCGAAGATCTGGACCTCGAGCGTGGCCTTCGGCCGCGCCTGATGTCCTGACTGTCAGCGGGACCCACTCCCCCTGGGACCGCTGACCTGAAACCGGTCGCGCGCCTGCTGCCCCCACCCCCCTCCGGCAGCGCGCGACCGGGTTCCTCTGTCCACCCATCGATTTCTACGTGTCGAGCTGGCCGGCATCGTGGGCCAGGATCGCGACCTGGACCCGGTTGGTGGCGTCCAGCTTCACCAGCACCCGCGAGACATGCGCCTTCACCGTCGCCTCGCTCATGAACAACTGCTTGCCGATATCCGCGTTGGACAGGCCGCGCGCGACCGCGGCGAGTACTTCCTTCTCCCGGTCCGTCAGGGTGGTCAGCCGCTCCCGAGCTTTCCGCTGCCGATCCGTCCGCGGATCCGCGGCGAAGTGCCCGATCAACCGCCGCGTCACCGCCGGCGACAGCATCGCGTCCCCTGCCGCGACCACTCGCACGGCCTGGACCAACTCCCGCGGCGGGGTGTCCTTCAACAGGAACCCACTCGCCCCGGCCTGCAACGCCCGGAACACATAGTCGTCCAGATCGAACGTGGTCAGTACGACGACCTTCGGCGGAACGGGCAGCGCCTGCACCTCCCGAGTGGCGGCAAGTCCGTCCAGCCTCGGCATCCGGATATCCATCAGCACCACGTCGGGGCGATGCTCACGGACCATCGCGGCCGCGTCGGCGCCGTCCTCGGCCTCGGCGACCACCTCGAGATCGTCGGCCGACTCCAGGATCATCTTCAGCCCGGCCCGGACCAGCGCCTCGTCGTCCACGATCAACAGCCGCGTCATCGTTCCCCTTCCTCACCGTCGGACTTGTCCTCGGACGCCTCCGACCTGCCGTCGGACCACGGCAGCCAGGCCTCGACCTGCCAGCCACCCTCCTGGGTGGGTCCTGTCGAGATGCGCCCGCCGGACAGGCCGACTCTCTCCCTCAGGCCGACCAGGCCCGCGCCCGACCCCGGCAGCAGGGCATCAGCCGCTACCGGCCGCACGTTCGTCACCCGGACAGTCACACCCGTCCCCGCGGCGCCGCGCACCAGCACCTCGGTCGTGACACCACGCGCGTGCTTGTGCACGTTGGTCAGCCCCTCCTGCACGATGCGGTAGACCGTACGGCCGACAGACGCCGGTACTTCGTCCGGCAGGGCCAGGTCACTCGTCACTTTCACCCCCGCCGCGCGCGAAGCTTCCACCAGCCGGGCCAGATCGGCGGCCCGTGGTACCGGGGCCAGGTCGGCGCCGGCGACGCTGAGGTCAGTCCGCAGTACGCCGAGCACCTCGCGCAGGTCTTCCATCGCCTGCCGGGCGGTCTCGCGGATCAGGCCGGCCGAGCTCTCCACCTTCTCCGGGCCGACGGCCGGGTTCACCTCCAGCCCGCCGGCGTGCAGCGCGATCAGCGACACCTTGTGGGCGAGCACGTCGTGCATCTCCTGGGCGATCCGGGCCCGCTCACCCAGCCGGGCCTGCTCGGCCCGGAGCTCCCGTTCGGACTCGGCGCGTTCGGCCCGGTCCCGCAGCGACACCATCAGGTCTCGCCTGGCCCCGACATACGCGCCGACCGCGACCCAGGTGCCGATCAGGAACGGTCCGGTGAACATGAGCACGAAGGGATCACTGTTGCCGGACCAATAGCTGGCGACGTAAGCGACATACCCGGCGACGCTCAGGATGACGAGCATCGTGTCGCGGCGGCGGATCGACAGCGTCAGCAGCGCCAGGCCCATCGGCACGAAGATCTGCGCGGTCGCCATCGCCAGGATGGTCACCACCGTGACCATGACGGGATAGCGACGGCGCCACCACAACGCGAGTGACGCGACGATCCCGGCCGCCAGCACGTACCAGTCCCGTGCCTGCCAGCCGCCACTGGATCCCGCGGCCGCCTGCGCGACGATCGTGAGCAGGCTAAAGCCGATGAACATCAGATCGCGGATCCGGGGGGCACGCCGGATGAACCAGGCGAACCAGCGCCGCAACCATCGCATTCCGTCAGCGTAGTGGCGGGCGTACTGACTTTCGTCCCTCTGCAGGTGGGCCTCAGGGTCGTTCCCTGACGACTTTGGTAGGGGGTAGGTCAAGACGCTCGTCCGATGTGAAGACGGGGTGCCGGACGGAAGAGTTGCGCCCATGATCACCGTCGAGAACCTCAGCAAGCGTTACGGCAGCACCACGGCCGTCCACGACGTCTCGTTCACCGTCGAGCCAGGCAGCATCACCGGCTTCCTCGGACCGAACGGCGCGGGCAAATCCACCACCCTGCGCATGCTGACGGGCCTCACGCCGCCCAGCTCGGGCCGCGCCACGATCACCGGCAAGCGGTACGCCGAGCTTCCGAACCCCGGGCGGGTGGTCGGAGTCATGCTCGACGCCGCGGCGCAACACCCGGGCCGCACCGGCCGGGAGACCCTGCAGCTCAACGCGAGCCTGCTCGGCGTACCGAAGACCCGCGCCGACGAGCTGCTCGAAGCAGTGGGGCTCAGCTCGGCCGCCAAGCGCCGCGTCGGACAGTACTCCCTTGGGATGCGGCAGCGGCTCGGTATCGCGAGCGCCCTGCTCGGCGACCCCGCAGTACTGATCCTCGACGAGCCTGCCAACGGGATGGACCCCGAGGGCATCCGCTGGATGCGCGGTCTGCTGCAGGACTTCGCCTCCCGCGGCGGCACGGTGATCCTGTCCAGCCACCTGCTGGGTGAGGTGCAGGCGACCGTTGACCGTCTGGTCGTCATCGGCGGCGGCCGGATCGTCGCGAACGGCTCACTGGACGAGCTGCTGGCCGGCAGCGGCACGCTGGTCCGCGGCCTCGACCCGATCGGCCTGAACCAGGCACTGACCGCGGCCGGCCTGAGCCTCGAGCCGCTGCACGACGGCGCGCTGCGCGTTGATGCCAGTGCCGAGCAGGTCGGCCGCGCGGCCGCGGCCGCGGGCCAGATCCTGATCGAACTTCGCGAGAGCGACGGCGCCGGCCTGGAGGAGCTCTTCTTCCAGCTGACCAGCCCGACCGCTGTCGCCGCCTGACCACACCTATCTTCTGGAGCCCACCACCATGGCTATCACTGAAATCACCTCACCGCCCCCGGCCGTCGCCACGCACCGCGCGACCGTCGCCACCTCGCTGCCGCCCGCCCGCGGGCAGTCCTTCCTCAGGCTCGTCAGCACCGAGCTGCGCAAGTCCGTGGACACTCGTAGCGGCCGGGTGCTGATCCTGGCGATCCTCGCGTTGGCCGTGGCCGCGCTCACCTGGCAACTGACCCACATGGACCCGGGACAGGCCACCTTCGACACCTTCCTGGCCGCCGCCTCGACCGGCGTGCAGCTGCTGCTGCCGGTGATCGGCGTGATGGCGATGACGAGCGAGTGGACCCAGCGGACCGCGCTGACCACTTTCACCTTGTCGCCGCGCCGGGTGCGGGTCCAGCTGGCCAAGTTCGTCTCCGCGATCGTGCTCAGCGTCGTGGTGCTAACCGCGACCACCCTGCTCGCCCTGGCCGCCACCGCGCTCGGTGGAGCCACCACCGGCAACGGCACGTCGTACGCCGGACTGGGCGGCTCGCTCGCCGGGGCCTACCTGACGACCGCGCTGAACGTTGTGATGGGCGCCGCCTTCGGTGCGCTGATCGCCCAGACCGCTGTCGCGATCCTGGTCTTCTTCATCGCCCCCACCGCCTGGACGCTGGCCGGACCGGCCCTGTTCAAGAGCAACGCGGACTGGCTGGACGTGTTCGGCGCCTTCGGCCGGATCGCCGAGCGCGACCTGCACGGGATGCTGCCCGAGACGCTCACCGCGATCGGGGTCTGGATCGTGCTCCCGACGATCGTCGGACTGTGGGCAAGCTCACGTCGCGAGGTGAAGTAGCAGCGCCGCGAGGCGCTCGAGACGCGGAGGGCCTGGCCGGTTCGAGGGGATCAGCCAGGTCTTTCGGCCTGTCATCGGACCTCCGGAGGCGTCCAGTGAGGGGTCGGTGCGTGTGTCGATCCCCGGCTCCGGGTAACCTATAAGCACGATTACTGACGACTGATCCGTGGGCGCCCAGCTGCGTACCCGGTTGACTTGTGCGAGGGGGTCGACGCTATGGGGCGCGGCCGTGCAAAGGCCAAGCAGACGAAGGTCGCTCGCGACCTGAAGTACCGCACCTGGGAGACCGACTTGGACCAGCTCAAGCGTGAGCTGTCCGGCGGGGACCAGAACGGTAACGGTTCTGCGAACGGCGACGATACTGACGCCGGCGATGACGCCGACGACTACCACCCCCGTCGGTAAAGCAGCGCAACAGCTCGGATGACCTGCCCAGCGCCTCGGGCGCTTGGGCAGGTCGGCCGTGCTTGACCGACGAGTTTCACCACACGGCACTTCAGACGGTCTTGTCACGCCCTCCGCCCGGAGAACTCAGGCAGTTCTCCGTCGGAGGGCGACGTCAGCCGCCGCCTGATCAGCCTGCGTAGTCGCCCTGAAGTTCGACGCCGTTCCTGGTGTCGGCAGCGGTGACCTCACCGCAGACCCAGGCAGCGATGTCCCGCTCACCCAGTACTGCGATCGCGCGATCCGCTGCGGCCTGGTCCAGTACCGCGACCATGCCGACGCCCATGTTCAGGGTCTTCTCCAGTTCGAGCAGCGGGACCTCGCCGAGCTGACCGACCAGTCCGAAGACCGGCGCGGGCGTCCAGGTCGACCGGTCGATCCGGACGGCCAGGTCGTCCGGGATCACCCGGGCCAGGTTCGCCGCGAATCCACCGCCGGTGATGTGGGACATCGCGTGCAGCGGCTTCTCGTCTCCACCGTTGAGCTCCTGGATCAGCTCCAGGCAGTGCTTGGCGTAGACCCGCGTCGGGGTCAGGAGGGTCTCGCCCAAGGTGCCCCCGAGCTCAGGGACCTCCCGGTCGAGCTTCCAGCCGGCGCGATCGAAGAAGACGTGCCGAACCAGGGAGTACCCGTTCGAGTGCAGCCCCGACGACGCCATCGCCACCACGACATCACCCGCACGGACCCGTTCGGCGCCGATCAGCTCGTCGGCCTCGACGACACCGGTGGAGGCACCGGCCACGTCGTACTCTTCGGGTTCCAGGAGGCCGGGGTGCTCGGCCGTCTCGCCACCGACCAGCGCCGTACCGGCTTCCACGCAGGCCTCGGCGATGCCCTTCACGATCTGCGCGATCGTCTCCGGGACCACCTTGCCGGTGCAGATGTAGTCGGTCATGAACAGCGGCTCCGCGCCACAGACCACCAGGTCGTCGACGACCATGCCGACCAGGTCGAACCCGATCGTGTCGTGGCGGTCCAGCATCTGCGCGATCGCGACCTTGGTGCCGACACCGTCGGTCGACGTCGCCAGCAGCGGCCGCCGGTACGACGTCAGCGCGGTGGCGTCGAACAGGCCGGCGAATCCGCCGAGCCCGCCCACCACCTCGGGGCGGGTCGCCTTGGCCACCCACTCCTTCATCAGCTCGACGGCCCGGTCACCGGCCTCGATGTCGACTCCGGCGGCGGCGTAGCTCGCGCCCACAGTGTTCTCCTTGGTCATGGGCGTGGTTCCCTCGTCATGGCGGGCCAGTTCACGGACGGGCCGCTTCACGGTCGAAAAAGTTCATGGTCGGGCCAGTTTCACGGTCGGGCCAGTTTCACGGTCGGGCCAGGTTCACGGTCTGGAGAGAGCGTCCGCTGCACCGGCGCCGCCGGAAACCGTGGCCAGGCCGTCCACATCAGTACTGATGGGGAGCTCCAGCAGGTGCTTGCCGAGGTGCTCCGGGTCGGGCAACGCGACCGGGTAGACCCCGTCGAAGCAGGCCCGGCAGAGCCGTTCCTTCGGCACGGTGCTGGCCTCGATCAGACCGTCCAGGCTGACGTAGCCGAGGGAGTCGGCGCCGATCGAGCGGCAGATCTCCTCGGTGTTCAGGCCGTTCGCGATCAGCTCGGCGCGGCTGGCGAAGTCGATGCCGTAGAAACACGGCCACTTGACCGGCGGCGAGGAGATGCGTACGTGGATCTCGGCCGCGCCGGACTCGCGCAGCATCCGGATCACCGCACGCTGGGTGTTGCCGCGGACGATCGAGTCGTCGACCACGACCAGCCGCTTGCCTTCGATCACCTCGCGGAGCGGGTTCAGCTTCAGCCGGATACCGAGCTGGCGGATCGTCTGGCTGGGCTGGATGAAGGTGCGGCCGACGTACGCGTTCTTGACCAGGCCCGAGCCGTACGGAATACCCGACTCCTCGGCGTACCCGATGGCACCGGGGGTGCCGGACTCGGGGGTCGCGATGACCAGGTCGGCCTCGACCGGGTGCTCGCGGGCCAGCTGGCGACCGACCTCGACGCGGGTCGAGTGGATCCGCTGACCGGAGATCTGGGTGTCGGGGCGGGCCAGGTAGACGAACTCGAACAGGCAGCCCTTCGGGTCCGCCTCGGCGAACCGGGTCGAGCGCAGCCCGTCCTCGTCGATCGCGACGATCTCGCCCGGCTCGACCTCCCGGATGAAGGAGGCGCCGACGATGTCGAGGGCGGCGGTCTCGCTGGCGACCACCCAGCCGCGTTCGAGCCGGCCCAGCACCAGCGGGCGGATCCCCTGCGGGTCGCGAGCGGCGTACAGGGTGGATTCGTCCATGAAGATCAGGCTGTAGGCGCCCTTGACCTTCGGCAGCACCTTGGCGGCTGCCTGCTCGATGTTCAGGTCCGGATACCCGGCGAGCATCGAGGTGAGGAGGTCGGTGTCGGAGGACGCGCCGTGCTTGGCGTTCGCCTTCGCGTGCTCGACCTCGAAGTCCAGCCCCAGATCGAGCTGGTCGCTGCCGTCCAGCGTCGCCGCGAGATCACCGGTGTTGGTCAGGTTGCCGTTGTGCGCGAGCGCCACCGACCCGGTCGCGGTGGACCGAAAGGTGGGTTGCGCGTTCGCCCAGACACTGGACCCTGTCGTCGAGTACCGGCAGTGTCCGACGGCGATATGCCCCCGGAGCGAGGCCAGGGTCGCCTCGTCGAACGCCTGACTGACCAGACCCATGTCCTTGTAGACCAGAATCTGACTGCCGTTGCTGACCGCGATGCCAGCCGACTCCTGCCCCCGGTGCTGCAGAGCGTAGAGCCCGAAATAGGTGAGTTTGGCGACCTCTTCCCCGGGAGCCCAGACACCGAAGACGCCACAAGCGTCCTGCGGGCCTAGGTCCTGCGGGTCAAGATCATGGGTGAGCCGACCATCGCCACGAGCCACACCCCGCAGTCTACGGGGTCATCGGCGTGAGCCAGCACAGCACGCAGGGGTCCTCGCCCCCGCCAGTGGCCTGCGCCACACCGGCGCCGGCCGTGAGGGAGAGCGCGAGCGCAGCAGTGATCACTATGAGAAACCGCTTGACCACGTGTGGTGTCCTTTCAAATATCCTGGAAATAGGACTGGCAACCGTCACTTCTGGACGCGTTCTGGATATGGTCGGTTCCAAACAAGTGCTGGAGGGTGTCCGGGGTGCTAGAACCACTGGGGGTGGACGAAGCAACGTTCGCGGTCTATCACGCCCTTCTGCGCCACCCAGACGGTACGCCCGAGCAGATTGCGGCGCTAGTAAGTATCGAGCTGGACCAGGTTCTCAAGCTCATGGAAAAGCTCCGGAAACTCGAACTGCTGGTCCCGACCTGGACGAATCCCGGTGGCGAACATGCGGTGCACCCCCGGGTCGGCCTCACCGGGCTCGCGGAACGTCGCCGGATCGAACTGAACAGACTCCTCGGGGAGCTACGCGAGGCCGAGACCTCGGCGGAGGTCATCGCCGAGCAGTACAACGAACTCCTCACGTCGCGAAGCAGCGGCGACGTCGAGGTCCTCAAGGGTCGCGCCAATGCGTCACGGCGGATCGAGGAGTTGGGTCTGAAGGCCAGGGAGACCTTCTGGGGCATGGTCCCCGCTCATGTCGACGAGGCTCTCGCGCCGGCGGAGGAGTCGCCGGACATGCCGCTGCTGGAGCGTGGCCTGAAGATGAGAACCATCTACCTGCAGTCGATGACAGTGTCGAAGCACGGGATGGAATACGCGGCCACGATGCATCGACTCGGCGGCGAGGTGCGCGCGACGCCCACCCTTCCGATGCGCCTGCTGATCTTCGATCAGGAACTCGCGATCATGCCGATGGACCCGGAGAACCACACCTCGGGTGCGGTCATCCACCGCAGCCCGGCAGTGGTGGCGGTCGCGCTCGCCCTGTTCGATTCCTACTGGTCCCGAGCCACCGACCTCTTCTCCCCGGAAGACCGCGACGAGAACTCACCGCTGACCCCGCACGAGGCCGAGGTCCTCCGCCTGCTGGCCGGCGGCGCCAAGGACGAGCAGGTCGCCCGTCTTCTCGGCATCTCACTGCGCACCGCCCGCCGCATCACCGCCAACCTCTCCGAGCGCCTGGACGCCACCTCCCGCTTCGAACTCGGCGTTGCCGCCGCCAAACGCGGCTGGGTCTGATCACGCTTTCGACCTGGCCAATCGAAACACCGGAGAATCTGCAGGCAAAGCATTTCCTGATCAGGGATGAAGATCCGAGATCTCTGCGCGGTGCCGCATTCAACCAAAGCGGGCCAATAGTTGCCCTCCAATAGCGAGGGACCATCACGATCAATTGACCGCCACGGTCATTCGCCATGCACCGGGTTCCCATCCGCCTAATCATTCTCCGCGCACTTTGCCGGCGGCAAGCGATCAATTGTTCGAGGACACACGCGCCGCCAACGCCCGCATCACGTCGAAGCGGGCGAAATTGCTGAACTGCTTGCGCATCGGGGCACGGACGGGCCGACGGGCATCCAGAGCCTCGCACCGCAGGCTCAGTCGGTCCCGGCGCAGCAGTAGGGCTGCCCGGCGGGAAAAGGCTATCCAACAGCTCGTTGTCACAATAGCTGGGAAATATCCGGACTGGACCGGTTGATTTTCACCAGCGATGCGGTGACTGGAAGATGCCAGAGGGTTGCGGTAGCAGTAGAAAAGCGTGTATGGGCGCAACCCATTCGACATCAGTCGAAACTTGTTCACCAAACTGGCCGACGAGACCGGCGACGGCAAACGAAAACTCCCTCGCGGCCGTTGACAACGTGAGCCGTGAATACCTCAGGTGTGGTCGACATAGTACTGGGGTCAGTGGGCACGGAGAGCCGACACGGGTGCGGTTCTCGCCCTACCGAGCACGGCCAGGGCGGCCACCGCCAGCGACACCATCGCGATGGTCGACAGCGCGGTGGGCAGACCGGCGTGGTCGGCCAGGAAGCCGATCAAGGGTGGTCCGGCGAGCATGCCGGTATGACCGATGCCGGCGGCGAGGCTGACTCCGTTGGGTCCGCCGAGCGCCCCGGCCCGGGCGATGGCGACGGGGAAGATGTTGGCCAGGCCGAGGCCGACCGCGACGAGTCCGGCGAAGGCCAGTGAGATCTGTCCGGTCCAGGCGGTGAGCAGGATGCCCGCGGCCGCCAGGACCCCGCCGCCGGCCAGTACGCCGGTCACCCCGAGGCGGCCGATGAGCCATCCGCCGATCAACCGGCCGCCGGCGATGGCGAAGTTGTAGGCGGCGAACGCATAGGCGGCCAGGCTCGCCTCGGCGCCGAGCCCTTCCCGCAGGTGCAGTCCGCTCCAGTCGGCGACCGCACCCTCGCCGTACGCCACGCACAGCGCGACGACACCGAAGATCACTACCGGCAACCCGAGTCGACGTCCGCCGTACCGCGGTTCCGCGGCCTGGCCTGCGATTCCCTCCGCGAGTGGAACGGTGGGCAACTGCTCCGGGGCGCGCAGCATCGCCGGTGCACAGACCGCCGTCAGGACGAGGCTCGTCCCAGCCACCAGGCCGAAGTGTGCGACCGTCCCGAGCCGGCCGGCCAGCAGTCCGCCGAGCAGGGATCCGGCGAGGCACCCAACGCTCCAGAGACCGTGCAGCATCGACATCACCGGACGACCGAGAGCCGCTTCGATCTCGACGGCCGCACTGTTCAGCGAGATGTTCAGAGCCCCGTAGAACAGGCCGAACAGAGCCAGTACCGCAGCCAGCCAGACCACCGATCCGGCCAGCGCGGGGAGCACCAGCGCGGCCGAGACCAGGGCACAGGCCGTCAGCAACACGACCCTGGTACCGAACCTGACGACCAGGTTGCCGCTGGCGATCATCGACAGCAGAGTGCCGAGCGAGAGACACAGCAGAGCGACGCCCAGCGCGGTCGTCGTCAGCCCCAACTGCTGCTTGACGGCCGGGATCCGAACCGCCCAGGTGGCGAAGATCGTGCCGTCGAGGGTGAAGAAGACGGCCAGCGGGAACAGCCGCATCACGGGAGGTCGCATCGGTTCTCCTGCCGGGTCATCAGGCTTGGCACGAAAAACTAACAGGTAGGGTTCCTGAATAAAAGGGATAGCGGCTATCTTCTGGAGCTATGACCCGTACTCCGTCCCGCGCAGCGACTCCGCGGACCGCACGGTTGATCAACGACCGGGCGGCCTTCGCCTTGCTGCTGGAGCGTGGTCCGCTGTCCCGGACCGAACTGCAGCGCCTCACCGGGTTGTCCCACCCCACCGTCAGCGACCTGGTCGACCGGTTGGAGGCGGCCGGCGTCATCGCGCCCGCCGGCGAGTCCCAGGTGCGGCGGCGTGGCCCCAACGCCTTGCTCTACGGCCTGGTTGCGGACCGTGCGCACGTCGCCGGGGTCGAAGTGCTCCCTGACGTTGTGCTGGCCTCCGTCACAGATGTGACCGGCCGCCAGGTCGGCGCCGCCCAGCTTGCCCAGGACACGGCGGCCGAACCTCACGACCTGGTCCACCGGGCGATCACCGAGGCACTGGCCGACGCGACACTGACGGCGGATCGGCTGCGCAGTGTGGTGATCGGCACCCCTGGCCTGGTCGACCCCGCGACCGGCGACATCTCCTTCGTCGGGGCACTCCCGACCTGGCACGCCAATCTGCTGCCCGGCCTGCGGGACAGCCTCGGCGGCGTCCCCGTGCTCGTCGAGAACGAGGTCAATCTGGTCGGTCTGGCCGAGCACCGGCTCGGCGCCGCTCGCGGCCGCGATACCTTCGCCCTGTTGTCATTCAGCTCCGGTATCGGTATGGCCCTGGTGCTGAACGGTCACCTGCACCGCGGTACGTCGGGGGGCGCGGGCGAGCTCTCTTATCTCCCCGCAGATCAGGCCGGGCGGCTCTTCCCGGAGCTGGTCGCCGGCGGAGCGGTGCTGGCCCTCGCCAAAACGCACGGAATCCGGCCGAAGTCGGACAACGCCGCGGCGGCGGTGACAGCGGCCGTCGGCGGAGCCGCTGGTGGCAAGGAATTCTTGGACGAGCTCGCCGACCGGATCGCGTTCGGCGCGGCGGGCGTCTGCGCAGTACTGGATCCGGGATTTCTCGTCCTGGCGGGCACGATCGGCAGGGCCGGCGGCGAGGCCCTGGCGGAGCGGGTCGCGGAACGGGTGAACCGCACGACGCCGCTTTCCACCGCCGTTGCCCCGGGCACGGTCGACGGCAATCCGGTGCTCCGCGGCGCGGTTCTGATCGCCCTGGACCTCCTCCACGAGGAGACCTTCGCCCAGTCCTGACCTCGCCGGAGGATCAGACGGTCTTGAGAGCGGCCAAGAGCTTGGCGAGGGAGTCTTTGGCGTCGCCGAACAACAACGTGGTGCGGGGGTCGTAGAGGAGCTCGTTCTCGATGCCTGCGAAGCCCGGGCGCATCGAGCGCTTCAGGAAGATCACTCGCTGGGCCTCGTCCGCGTTGAGGATCGGCATGCCGTAGATCGGCGCGCTCGGCGTAGTGCGGGCCGCCGGGTTGACCACGTCGTTGGCGCCGACCACGAGCACCACGTCCGTGGCCTTGAAGTCGCCGTTGATGTCGTCCATCTCCCGCAGTTGCTCATAGGGCACCTGTGCCTCGGCCAGCAGCACGTTCATGTGACCGGGCATCCGCCCCGCGACCGGGTGGATCGCATAGTCGACCTTGACCCCGCGCCCCTGGAGCTCTTCGACCAACTCGCGCAGCGTGTGCTGGGCCTGTGCGACGGCCAGGCCGTAGCCGGGCACGACGATCACGCGCTGGGCGTACCCCAGCAGGATCGCCACATCCTGAGCACCGCCGGAGATCACCGGCCTCTCCGACACCGTCCCAGCGCCAAGCGTGGAGCCGCCCCGCACGGCACCGAACAGAATGTTGAAGACGGACCGGCCCATCGCGTTGGCCATCAGCTTCGTCAGCAAAGTACCGGCGGCACCGACCAACGTTCCCGCCACCAGCAGCAGCGTGTTCCCGAGAACATAACCACCAGCGGCGACGGTCAGACCCGTGAATGCGTTGAGCAGCGAGATGACGATCGGTACGTCGGCCCCGCCCACGGGCAGCACCAACATGACACCGACGGCCAATCCCACCAGGCAGAGCAGGACACCGACCCATACGCGCGGATCGGTCACGAGCCAGGCCGACAGCGCGATCCCGCCAAGGATCCCGGCAACGAACAGCACGGGCAGACCCGGGAACGTCAGCGGCCGGGTGGTCATCAGCTCCTGCAGCTTGGCGAAGGTGACGACCGAGCCGGAGAAGGAGATCGCGCCCACCACGATCGTGAAAGCCGTCGCGATCGCGGCAACCGTCTCACCGGATGGCACCTTGCCGAGCTCCATCAGCGCGACGAGAGCAGCGGCGCCACCACCGACACCGTTGAAGAGCGCCACCAACTGCGGCATGTGGGTCATCTGCACCCGCCGCGAGCCGATCACACCGGCGACGGTTCCGACCGCCAGCGCGATCAGGATCGGCACCAGGTGGTCGGGCTTGTAGGCGACGAACGTGATCACCACGGCCAGCACCGCGCCGGCGGCGCCCAGCCCGTTGCCTGTCCGGGCGGTCTTGGGCGACGACAACGCCTTCAGCGCGACGATGAAGCAGACGGCCGAGACCAGGTAACCGAGCTGGGCCCAGGTTGCGATCACTTGTGCAGCTCCTTCTTACGAGCCCCGGGACCGCGGAACATCTCCAGCATCCGGTCGGTGACGACGAAGCCGCCGACCATGTTGACCGTCGCGAGTACGACGGCCACCAGCCCGACCACGACCACCAGCGCGGACTCGGCCTGGCCGGTCACGATGATCGCGCCGACCAGGATGACGCCGTGGATCGCGTTCGCGCCGGACATCAGCGGGGTGTGCAGGGTCGAGGAGACCTTGCTGATCACCTCGACGCCGACGAACGCCGCGAGCACGAAGATGGTCAGCAAGGCGATGGACTCGGTCATCTGAGCGGTCCTTCCAGGAGCTCCCGGGTCGGCTCGTGCAGTACGGCGCCGTCGTGCGTGACACAACAACCGGCCACGATCTCGTCCGAGAAGTCGGGGTCGAAGCTGGCGTTGCGGGTCATCAGGGTGATCAGGTTGGCGATGTTCTGACCGTAGAGCCGGCTCGCGGGGCCGGCCAGCTGGCTCGGCACGTTCGCGCCGCCCCAGACCAGGGCGTTGCCGATCATCAGTTCGGTCCCGGCCACCGAGCCCTCGACGTTGCCGCCGGACTCAGAGGCCAGGTCGACCACGACGGAGCCGGGCTTCATCTGCTCGACCATCGACCTCGACACGAGCATCGGGGCGGTCCGCCCCGGTACGGCCGCCGTCGTGATCAGCGCGTCCGCGGCGGCGATGTACGGGGCGAGCAGGTCGCGTTGCAGCTGCGCGCGTTCGGGGGTCATCTCCCGCGCATAGCCGCCGGGCCCGTCGAGGGTGCCGAGCTCGAGCTCGATCGGGATCGCGCCCATCGACGCGATCTCCTCGGCCGCAGCAGTGCGCACGTCGTACGCCTTGACGACGGCGCCGAGACGCTTCGCCGTCGCGATCGCCTGCAGGCCGGCGACACCAGCACCCAGTACTACGACCTGCGCGGGTGGCACCGTGCCGGCGGCCGTCATGTTCAGCGGGAAGAACCGAGGCAGGCGTTCCGCTGCCACGATGGCGGCGCGATAGCCGGCGACGAGGGCCTGCGAGGACAACGCGTCCATCGACTGGGCCCGCGAGATCCGCGGGATCAGCTCCATCGCGAACGCGGTCAGCTTGGCCCGGGTCGCGGCCCGGATCACGTCCGGCGGGTTCGTCGGCAGGAACGACATCAGCGCGGTCCCGGCATGCAACCGCTGCAGCCGTTCCCGCTCGAGCGGCTGCACCGATGCCACTACGGTCGCGGCATGATCGGCTCCCCAGGCGACTTCGGCTCCCGCGTCGCGGTAGGCGTCGTCGGAGTACAGCGCGCGCTCGCCGGCCGCGGGTTCGACCGCGACCTCGTAGCCGAGCTGGACGAGTTTGACGACTTGCTCCGGCACCAGCGCCACCCGGCGCTCCGCCGGTCTGGTCTCTCGCACCACTGCGATCTTCACTCGGGGAAACCTATGCCAAACCCAGGTCGGCCGGAAAGCCCGGTCAAGGAGATCAGGCCAAGTTCTGAAGAAGGTGTGCCTCGGCCAGGCATACCTTGGTGAACTCCTCCAGGTGCAGGCCCTCGTCGATGCCGTGCGCCCGGGTGTCCGGATCCTCCACGCCGGTCACCAGTACCGCGGCCTGCGGGAACGCCTCCTGGAACTCCGCGATGAACGGGATCGAGCCGCCCATCCCCATGTCGACAGGCTCAACACCCCACGCAGTGGCGAAGGCAGAACGGGCCGCGTCGTAGGCGGCTCCGCGAGCATTGATAGTGCACGGTTGGCCCAGATCTCCTTCCGTGACAGTGACTTGGGCACCCCACGGGGCGTTCTGCTCGAGGTGGTTGCGCAGGGCCTCCATCGCCTTGACAGCGTCGTCACCCGGCGCGACCCGCAGGCTGACCTTCGCTCGCGCGACCGGCACCAGCGTGTTGCTGGCGTCTGCGACCCGCGGCGCGTCGATGGCCAGTACTGCGATCGCTGGGCGCGTCCACAACCGGTCGACCAGCGAGCCGGAGCCGATCAGCCGAACCGAGTCCAGCACGCTCGACTCAGCCCGGAACCGCTCTTCGGGGTAGTCCAGGTCAGCGGCACGGGTGGCGACCAGGCCGTCGACCGCGACGTCTCCGTTGTCGGTGTGCAACGTGGCCAGCAACCGGCACAACGCCGACAACGCGTCCGGTGCGGCACCTCCGAACAGCCCGGAGTGGACCGCGTGCTCCAGCGTCCGCACCTCGACATGGCAGTCGACCAGACCCCGCAGCGAGACGGTCAACGCCGGCCGGCCGATCGCCCAGTTGCCCGAGTCGGCGATGACGATCGCGTCGGCGCTGAGCTCGTCGGAGTACTCGTCCAGCAGCGCCAGCAAGGTCGGCGAGCCGATCTCCTCCTCGCCCTCGACGAACACCGTCACGCCCACCGGCAGGTCGTTGCCGAAGGCCCGTACAGCGGCCAGGTGGGCCGCGATGCCGGCCTTGTCGTCCGCGGCGCCGCGGGCGTAGAGCCGCCCCTCCCGCTCGGTCGGCTCGAACGGCTCCGAGGTCCACTCGTCGACCGACCCGGTCGGCTGCACGTCGTGGTGCGCGTAGAGCAGCACGGTCGGCTTGCCCTCGGGTGCCGGCTTCTTCGCGATCACGGCCGGGGCACCTTCGCCGGCCCGAACGATCTGCACCGAGAAACCCTCGGCCTCGAACAGCGCGGCGGTGGCTTCGGCGGAACGCTGGACGTCGGCCGCGCGGGCCGGGTCAGCACTGACCGACGGGATCCTGATCAGGTCCTCGAGATCGGCACGGACGGAGGGCAGAACGCGGTCGATAGCCGCTGACAGGTCGGTCATAGGCCCTACGGTACGGCGGCCTGGCTAGCTGTACTTCACCGACTGGAGCACATCGTTGAGCTCCGCCGAGTCGCTGCTGCGCACCTGGATCTGAAGCGTCTGGGTGCTGGAGATCTTCAGATAGCGCTCGACAACTCGCGGATTGCTGCCACAGGAGTACTCGAAGGTGACAGCGTCCTTGCCGCCGATCTGGGCGGGGTTGGCTGGAGCAGCCGAGCAACCGGCGGGTGGGGTCGAGGTCGAGGGCAGGTTCGGCGTGCCCAAAACTCCGAGGAAGACCCCCGGCACCGCGCCGTCGGTCCGCCAACTGCCCGTATTCGTACTGACCAGAAGCGCCTGGTTCGCCTGGGTCGACTTCTCCGTCCACTGCCGGGGCACCTGGACGGACAGATTGCCTGCGGTGACTGTGACAGGCCTGCTCATGACCAGCTTGTAGCCGCCGTAGCCACCACCAGCAGCCAGTACTACGGCCGCTAACGCGGCGACCACCATGGCCCGGCCCGATCTCCGTCGCGCAGTGGGCTCCGTGGCGGCCACCGTCGGGCGGTTCGCGTCCGACAGTTCGGTCGCCTGGTCGATCGCGCCGGGTGGTGTCGGTACAGGGAGTTCCTCAGCGGGCACCAGGCCAGCCGGGATCTTGCCGGTGGTGTGCGCTTCGTTCAGGGCGTCGAGGAAGCTGTCCAGGTCGGGCCAGCGTTTGTCCCGATCCGGTTCGAGCGCACGGCGTACCACCGCGTCGATCGCGTCCGGGATGTCTTCGCGCAGCGTGCTCATCGAAGGCGGCGGGGCGTCGATCCGCATCACCGCGCCCAAGCTGACCACGCCGTGCGGGGGTTGCCCGGTGAAAGCCGCATAGGTGACAGCGCCGAGGGAGTAGAGGTCCGCCCGCTGGTCGAGCCGTTCGCCCATCACCTGCTCGGGCGCGACATACGCAGGAGTGCCGCCAGGCAGGGTCAGCTGCGACACGGTCTCCAGCGACTTGCCCAGACCGAGGTCACCCAGCATCGCGCGGTCACCGGCCGGATCCGTGCGAAAGAGCACATTCGCCGGCTTCACGTCGCGGTGCAGAACGCCCCGTGCATGGAGCTGCTTGAGCCCACTACCGATCTGCGTGATCACGTCCACGACATCGGCGATCTCCAACGGGCCGGCCTTGATCCGATCCGCGAGCGAGCCGCCATCGGCGTACGTGAGCACCATGTACGGTCGGCCGTCCTCAGCCTCGCCGACGTCGTGCACGCCGACGACATGCGGCGAGTCGACCCGGCGGAGGAAGCGGCCCTCCGCCAGGAACCGGCTGCGGACATCCTCCTCGTCGACCCAGTTGTCGGACAGGATCTTGACCGCGACCTCCGCGTCCAACTGCTCGTCGCGGGCGAGCCAGACGGTCGCGAACCCACCGGCACCCACCCGGCGGACCAGGGAGTACCGGCCGATCCGCGGTGGCTGGTCCATCCCCGCATTATGCTCGATCCTTCCTGCGACCGTGTCGCCCAAGGGTCGCCCAAGGGTCGCCCGAGGGTCGCTGGAGCGAACAAAACGCCCGGTCCCGGCGTCTCCCTCAAGGCGATCGTCCGCTGTGCCATCACCTCCGGAACCTGCGAACTCGCCATCCCGCCGGCCAGCACCGATCTAGTCTTCGGGACCTGGCGATGAACGACGACGAGAGCCCTCGTCCCGAAGTTGAAACGCAGTTAGGAGCCTGGTGATGAAGCAGAGGAACGGCCGGCTGATCGTCGTGGTCGCGGTCGTCGGGGTGCTCGCCGTGGTGGCCGGCGGAGTGGTCGCGTCCCAACGGGGACCTCGGTCCGGGAGCAACTCGGCGGCCCCGCTGGCCGGCCAGCCCCCCAGCACCACCCCGGTCGCGGTCACACCGACGAAGGCTCCGTCGAGCACGCCGACTCCTACCGCCACACCGTCGAGCGCTCCCGTCAAGGTCACGCTGAACCTGAGCAAACTCCCCAGGGGCCGCGATCCGCAGGTGCCCTATCTGGTCGGCCGCGAGGTCCGCGGCGGCGCCGGCGACGCCAGGAAGATCCCCGGCACGGAACAGATCCAGCAGATCGCGCGCCGCGGTAACGATGTCCTGGCCGTCGTCTCCAAGGGCACGGGCACCGAGCTCCTGCAGCTTGGTTACCCTGGCGCCGCAACAGTGCGCACGCCGGACGTCACCACCCTGGTGACCACGGACGATGCAACCCTCGCGTCGTACGGCGCGGTTCGCACCGGATCAGGCGGCGAAGCGCTCAGGGGCGGCATCGTGTACGCCGACGCCCCGTCGGGGGACCTGCGCAAGCTCCAGGTGCCCAATGGCTGGGATCTTCAGGTGCTCGCCTACACGGACGGAAAGGTCTACTACCGCTCCGGCGACGACCAAGCCGGCAGCAGCTGGAAACTGTACGAGTGGTCGCCGGACACGTCCAAGGTCACCGAGATCAAGACGGTCGCTTCCCCGACCGGCTTGTCCCGCAACGGTGAGATCGCCGCGTCGTTGAGCGTCCCCGGCCAGAACGGGACCTGCTCAGCCGTCACCGAGATCGCCACCGGCAAGCGGCTGTGGCGGACCTGCGAGAACCAGCTGGAGGGCTTCACCCCGGACGGCGCCACCGCGATCGGCGCCCCCGCCTACCTCGACGGCTACTCGAACGGGACCGTGTCGGCGCTGGACGCGAAGACCGGCAAGCTGATCCGGGAGTGGAAGGGCTCGTTCCGCCAGACCGTCGCCGAGGACGACCAGCACCTCCTCATCCTCGCGGATGGCGGACCCGAGACGAAGGCCTCCATCATCCGCTGCGACATCACCACCGGTGGCTGCGAGCTGGCGACTCCCCTGGCCCTCGGCGAACTGAAGATCGGCAGCTGACCACGGCGGACCAGCGGCCGGCCCCGGTTTCGATCCGAGCTGGAAGATACTCCCGATCTGCTGGTAGCAGAGACAGAAGCAACTCAAGGGCTGTGGCGATAAGACTGGGTTCATGAGTGTTGTGGTGTTGGCCGATGTGCATGGGGTGTTGCCGGCGTTGGAGGCTGTGCTGGCGGAGCCCGATGTGGTGGAGGCGGAGGCGATCGTGCTGGCCGGGGATATCGCGAGTGGGCCTCAGCCGGTAGAGACGCTGGATCTCCTGCAGTCTCTGGGCGAACGGGTCGTCTGGGTGCGTGGCAACGCTGATCGCGAGCTGGTGGCGATGGCTCGTGGGGTGAGCACCGAGCCGCCGCCTGATGAGGTCAGTCCGTGGGCCGCGTCCCAGCTGCGGCCTGCTCAGGTGGAGCTGCTGGACAGCCTGCCGACCACCGTGACTCTGGAGGTCGAGGGGCTCGGCCCGGTCCTTTTCTGCCACGCCACTCCTCGCGATGACGAGGAGATGGTGCTCGTCGACAGTCCGGTCTCCCGGTGGGCGGCTGTGCTCCACGGCGTACCGGAGGAGGTCAGAACGATCGTGTGTGGGCACACGCACATGCCGTTCGCCCGGCAGGTCGACCGCAGACTCGTGGTCAATGCCGGCAGCGTTGGCATGCCGTACGGCGCACCCGGCGCGAGCTGGGCTCTCCTGGGCCGCGGCGGTGTCCAGCTCAGGCGCACCTACTTCGACACAGCCCGGGCCGCCGACGACCTCGGCAAGCAATCCACCTACCCCTATGTCGAGGCGTGGGCCGACGAGTACCTGCGCACCAACTACTCCGACACCGAGGCCCTGGAGGCCTTCAGGCCGCGCTCGGAGGTCTGACCGGCTACCGTCGGGGCATGTTCGGGCGGCGACGGAAGCACTTCGGGACTCCGGCTGACAAGGCGACGTATGCGACCCTGCACACCGCCTCGCTCGCCACGCCGAGCCTGCGCGAAGGGCTGACCCCGGCAGCGGCGGGCAAGGCCAGCAAGCACCTCCGGGACCTGCTTGGTACGGCAGCCATCGCCATCTGCGACTCGTCCGGCGTGCTCGCCTGGGACGGTGTAGGCGGTCCGTACGAGTCCAACCACCGCGTGGACGCCAAGGCCATCGCGGCCAACACACTCCGCACCGGGCGCACCCATGTCCTCGGCCCGCACGACGTGGCCTGCGGCGATCCACAATGCCCGATCCGTACTGCGGTAGTGGCTCCGATCGTCACGGAAGAACGTGTAGTAGCCGTCCTGGTCGCATACAGCCCTCGCTCGTCGGCAGCGCTCGTCCGTGCCACGGAGGAGGTGGCCCGCTGGGTTTCCGGCCAGGTGGAACTGGCGGAGCTCAACAAGGAACGCACCCGGGCGATGGAGGCCGAGCTGCGCGCACTCCGGGCCCAGATCAGCCCGCACTTCATCTACAACGCGCTCGCGGCGATCGCGTCGTTCGTCCGGACCGACCCGGAGCGGGCGCGGGAGCTGCTGCTCGAGTTCGCGGACTTCTCCCGCTACGCGCTGCGAAGAGGCGGCGAGTTCACCACGCTCTCCGACGAGCTCCGCAACGTGGAGAGATACCTGGTCCTCGAGCAGGCCCGGTTCGGCGAGCGGCTGATGGTCTCCCTGCTGATCGCTCCGGAGGTGCTGGCGGTGGCGATCCCCTTCCTGGTGGTTCAGCCGCTCGTGGAGAACGCGGTACGGCATGGTCTCGAAGGCACCACGGGGGCGGGACGGATCACCATCCGCGCACTGGACCGCGGCTCCGAGGCGGAGATCAGCGTCGAGGACGACGGCGCCGGCAGCGACCCCGAGGTGATCCGCGCGGCCCTGGCCGGCCAGGCGACCGGGGACTCGATCGGACTCGGCAACGTGGACGCCAGGCTGCGCCAGGTCTACGGCGACGCCTACGGGCTCGTGGTGGAGACAGCGCTCGACGCCGGCACGAAGGTGAGCTTCCGCGTGCCCAAATACTCCTCAGGAGTGCATGCATCGGCCTAATGTGTGGGCCATGACCGACTCTGCTCCGCTGCGTGCTCTCGTCGCTGACGACGAGGAGCCTGCCCTGGCCGAGCTGGTCTACCTGTTGTCGCGGGATGAACGGATCGGCGAGATCCGGACCGCCTCGAACGGGCCCGACGCGCTCAAGATCCTGCAGGCGGCCGACCTCGACGTGGTGTTCTGCGACATCAAGATGCCCGGCCTCGACGGCATCGACCTGGCCCGGGTGCTGTCCAAGTTCGCCAGCCGCCCGCAGATCGTCTTCGTCACCGCGTACGACGAGCACGCGGTCGCCGCCTTCGACCTGGACGCCACCGACTACGTGATGAAACCGGTCCGGGCCGAACGGCTGGCCGAAGCCGTACGCCGGGTCGTCAGCGCGGGGGCACCCTCAGCGCTCACCCCGCAGGACGACTCGGACGACGAGGTCATCCCGGTCGAGCTCGCCGGAGTCACCCGGTTCGTCCATCGCTCGACCGTCCGGTACGTCGAGGCGCAGGGTGACTATGCCCGGCTCCACACCGGCCAGAACTCGCACCTCGTCCGGGTGCCGCTCAGCACCCTGGAGGAACGCTGGCACGACGCGGGCTTCACCAGGATCCACCGCAGCACCCTGGTCGCCCTCGCGCACGTCGACGAGATGCGCGTGGACGGCGGTCGGTGTGCTGTCCGGGTCGGTGACGACTGGCTGCCGGTCAGCCGCCGGCACACCCGCGAACTGCGCGACCTCCTGGTCCGCTCAACCTCGCTCCGGGGATGAGCCGGTCCCGATGAGCCGCCTGCCGACGAGGCGCCTGCCGAGAAGCCGGCACCCATGAGACAGCACCGATGAGCACGCAGGCGGAAGGGCCGCGCCGGGTCAGGGTGACGAGCCCGCGAACCAGCGCCGCTCGTCGGCCGACCGCGCCGGCAGGCACCCGGGAGATCGACGAGCAGACCCGGCTGGGCGAGGTCTACATGCACTCGCTGGTCCAGTCGCAGCTCCGCCTCGCGTTGGCCGTGGTCGCCTGCGCCGCCGTTGTCCTTGGCAGCCTGCCGCTCCTGTTCACGTTGGTCCCCGCCACCCGCACGCTGTCGCTCTTCGGCTTGCCGCTGCCCTGGCTACTCCTCGGCATCGCGGTCTACCCGGTTGTCTACGTCGCCGCCCGGATCTACGTCCGCAAGGCGGAGCGGATCGAGGCCGAGTTCACCGAGTTCGTCGGGCGGAAATAGATGTCCCCGACAATGAGTCTGACCGCGATCGGGCTGGTGATCGCGGCGACCATCGGGATCGGCCTGTTCGGGTTGCGGATCTCTCGCACCACCAGTGACTTCTACGTCGCCAGCCGGGCGGTGACGCCGCGCTGGAACGCCTCGGCGATCAGCGGCGAATACTTGTCGGCGGCATCTTTCCTGGGGGTGGCCGGGCTGGTGCTGGTGAACGGCGCCGACATGCTCTGGTTCTCGGTCGGCTACACCGTCGGCTATCTGATGCTGCTGGTCCTGATCGCCGCCCCCCTGCGCAGGTCCGGCGCGTACACCCTGCCTGACTTCGCCGAGACCCGGTTCGAGTCCGCGGTGGTCCGGCGGATCTGCTCCGGACTCGTCGTGGGAATCGGCACGCTCTATCTGCTGCCGCAGTTGCGCGGCGCCGGGCTGACGTTCCACACGGTGACCGGTGCTCCCCCGGCCGTCGGGGCAGCCGTCGTCGCGGTGATCGTGGTGATCAACGTTGCCGCCGGCGGGATGCGCTCGATCACCTTCGTGCAGGCGTTCCAGTACTGGCTCAAACTCACGGCGCTGGCCACGCCGATCTTCGTCATCCTGATCTCCTGGCGCTCGATGGACCACCCACTCGGCGTCCTCGACGCGCTGCGGGGAGCCGGCTCCGAGTGGGCCGAGCCGTTGTCTCAGGCCGGCGGCCGGGCGCACCCGCTCTACGCGACCTATTCGTTGCTCCTGGCCCTTTGTTTCGGGACGATGGGCCTGCCGCACGTGCTGGTCCGGTTCTACACGAACCCGGACGGACGAGCCGCCCGTCGCACGACCGTCGTAGTACTGGCGCTGCTCGGGGCGTTCTACCTGTTCCCACCGCTCTACGCCGTACTGGGACGTTCCTTCGCGCCGGACTTGATCGGGCACAACGCGGACACGGTGGTCCTCGAGCTACCTGGCCGGATTTTCCCTGGTACAGCAGGGGATTTGCTCGGTGCACTGGTCGCGGCTGGAGCGTTCGCGGCGTTCCTGTCGACCTCGTCCGGGTTGACCGTCGCGATCGCCGGCGTGATCGACCAGGACCTGCTGCGGAATCGGCTGCACCGGCTGACCGGCGGGGACTACCTGGCCGTCAACAGCTTCCGCATCGCGGCTCTGCTGGCAATCGCGGTGCCATATCTGGCGTTCAACCTGACCGGCTCCCTCAGCCTCGCCGACACAGTCGGACTCGCCTTCGCGGTGGCGGCGTCGACCTTCTGTCCTCTGCTGGTACTGGGGATCTGGTGGCGCAGGATGTCCACGGTCGGCGCCGCGGCCGGGCTCTTGGTGGGAGGCGTCGCCGCGATCACCGCAGTACTGGTGAACGTGATCGGTCCGCCCGCGGGCGGCTGGCCGAAGGCGCTGTTCGGACAACCCGCCGCCTGGACGATGCCGCTCGCCTTCATCACCGTGATCGTGGTGTCGAGGCTGACGCCGCACAAGATCCCCCGGGGCACCGCCCGCAGCATGGTCCGCCTGCACACCCCCGAGGCCGTCGACGTCGATCGAGGCTTCACCCCGGGCTGACCGCTCGTCGTACCGTTCCTACCGCTTGTCGCAGCGGGTGGATCCGCCGGTCGAAGGGTGGGCGCCGCTGGGCGCTCGGTTCGCGTTGGTGGTGTTTGAGCGGGAGCGAGCTGGATCACAGTACGACCAGCAAACCCTGCTTCACCCCTGCGCGCCGGACTCGGCCCGGCCCGATCCCGTCTGGAGGTCCCGCGATGAGCGAAACGCGACGCGCGGACGGCGATCCGGAACTGATGACGTATCGAGATGTCCAGCTGTCCCCGGACTTCTCCGAGCTGCGTCGCCGGTTCCGGCGCTTCGTGTTCCCGATGACCGGCCTGTTCCTGGCCTGGTACTTCCTCTACGTGCTGCTCGCCGACTACGCGAGCGGCTTCATGTCCCATCGGGTCGTGGGCAACATCAACGTCGCCCTGCTGATGGGGCTCGGCCAGTTCGTCTCCACCTTCGCGATCACGATGATCTACGTCCACTGGGCCGACAAGGAGATCGACCCGGCCGCGGAGAAGCTGCGCAAGCTGATCGAAGGTGAGGACAAGTGAGCGCACCCCTGATGTTGCCGCTGGCAACAGACATCGGCAACCCGACCGTCAACATCGCGATCTTCGCGCTGTTCGTCGTGGCCACCCTGGCGATCGTGATCCGGGCCTCGCGCAACAACCGCACAGCGGCCGACTACTACGCCGGCGGCCGTTCGTTCACCGGGCCGCAGAACGGCATCGCGATCGCGGGCGACTACCTGTCCGCTGCGTCGTTCCTGGGCATCGCCGGCGCGATCGCGGTGAACGGGTACGACGGGTTCCTCTACTCGATCGGCTTCCTCGTCGCCTGGCTGGTGGCGTTGCTGCTGGTCGCCGAGCTGATCCGCAACACCGGCCGCTTCACGATGGCCGACGTCCTGTCCTTCCGGCTCAAGGAGCGGCCGGTCCGGATGGCGGCGGCCATCTCCACGCTCGTGGTCAGCTTCTTCTACCTGCTGGCGCAGATGGCGGGTGCCGGTGGTCTGGTCGCGCTCCTGCTCGGCATCTCGAACCGCGCCGGGCAGAACGTCGTGATCGCCGTCGTCGGTCTGCTGATGATCACCTACGTGCTCGTGGGCGGCATGAAGGGCACCACCTGGGTGCAGATCGTCAAGGCGGTCATGCTGGTGATCGGCGCGGGCATCATGACCCTGTGGGTGCTCGCGAAGTACACCTTCAACCTCTCCTCGCTGCTCGGCGCGGCAGTGGACAAGAGCCCCGCGGCCGGCGAGAAGCTGCTCAACCCGGGACTGCAGTACGGCGCAACGGGGGTCAGCAAGCTCGACTTCATCTCGCTCGCCCTGGCTCTGGTGCTGGGGACAGCCGGTTTGCCGCACGTGCTGATGCGCTTCTACACCGTGCCGTCGTCGAAGGAAGCCAGGCGCAGCGTCAGCTGGGCGATCTGGATCATCGGCATCTTCTACCTGTTCACCCTGGTGCTCGGATACGGCGCCGCCGCGCTGGTCGGCCCGGACGCCATCAAGGCCGCACCGGGCAAGGCCAACTCGGCCGCACCGTTGCTGGCGTTCGAACTGGGTGGCGAGCTCCTGCTCGGGGTGATCTCCGCGGTCGCCTTCGCCACCATCCTGGCTGTCGTCGCGGGGCTGACGATTACCGCGAGTACGTCGTTCGCGCATGACGTCTACGGCCAGGTGATCAAGAAGGGTCAGATCAGCGGGATCGGAGAGGTCAGGGTGGCCCGGATCACCGCCGTGGTGATCGGTGCGGTCGCGATCGTGGGCGGCATCTTCGCCAACGGTCAGAACATCGCCTTCCTGGTGGCGCTCGCGTTCGCGGTCGCGGCCAGTGCGAACCTGCCGACGATCCTCTACTCGCTGTTCTGGCGGCGCTTCAACACCCGTGGCGCGCTCTGGAGCATCTACGGCGGCCTGGCGTCCGCGATCATCCTGATCGCGTTCTCCCCGGTCGTGTCCGGCAAGGTCGACGCCAAGACGCACGCCAGTCTGTCGATGATCACGGACACCAGCATCGACTTCCACTGGTTCCCGCTGGACAACCCGGGCATCGTCTCGATCCCGCTCGCCTTCTTCCTCGGCTGGCTGGGCACGGTCACCAGCAAGGAAGGCACCAACGTCGAGAAGTTCGCCGAGATGGAGGTCCGCTCCCTCACCGGCGCCGGCGCGGAGAAGGCCACCCAGCACTGACCCCCCAAGACCTGTCAGGCAGGCCCTGCGACTCCCTGCGAACCTGTCTGACAGCACCACCCCTGGCTACGGGCCCAGCTCCTTCGAGCTGGGCCCGTCGCTATGGTCGTTTGAGTGCCGGCCAGAGTTCGAGGAAGTCTCGGTAGGACTTGTCGCCGCGGTACTCCTCCGCAGCGTGGAGGCGGCCGAAGGTGAAGGCGTTGCCCCCGGAGAGGTGGACCTCGACGGCGAGCTGGCGGAGGAGCTCGCGGGCTATCACGCTGTCCTGGTGTTCCCCCAGAACCTCCTGGACCTCTTCCGCCCGGGCAGCGAGGTCGGTCGCGGTCGAGCCGAGGACCGGTTCGGCCGACTCCGCGGCGTACCGGAGGCGTTTGGAGGCTTTGCGGATGTCGTGCAGTGCGTGATCCCGCTCGGTCGCGTCCTCGGCCTGGTCGGCCCGGCGGACCGCTTTGCGCGTCCGCTTCCAGTCGTGCTGGAGGAGCTCGGGGAGCTGCTTGGCGGCCTTGCGTCCGGAGTCCACCAGGGGTGGGTTCGCGAGCAGTTCGTCGAGCGCGTCCAGCAGGCGGAAGTACCGCTCGCTCTCCAACGCGGCGAGCGCCTGGACCCGGGCAGCCTTGTAGACCCCGCGCAGATGATCGTCGATGGCACCGGCGACCCGGCCCATCACCAGTTCGGTCGGCTGCTCGGCGACCGCGGTCAGGAAATGCTCGCGCATCACTTCGGCGTCGCGGGCGCGCCCGAGCTCGCCGGCGAACCACTTCAGCTCCGCACGGAGCTGGTCACCGACCTCACGATCAACCACCGGTCGATAGCTGGCGAGTGCCGACCGCAGCCGCCGGGTCGCCACCCGCATCTTGTGGATCGAGTCGGGCAGGTCCCGGCGAACCTCCGGGTCGCGCAAGTGGATCGCCTCGACCTGCGCCCCGGCGTACGCACGGAACAGGTCGGCGGTGACCGGCTTCTTCGGCAGCTCCCAAACCTCCGGCGAAGGGACCCGATCGCCGAGCGCCCGCGCCAGCTTGCTCGGCCCCGAGGCAGGCGAGGCTCCGGCCGCACGCAGCAACGGTTCGGCAGCCTCCAGCAGTACCTCCGAGCCGTTGACGAGCTCGACCTCCCACTCCCGCCAGCTCTGAGGCTCAGCGCCTTCGATGGAGGCAGTCACCGAGTCATCGCTCACCTCGGCGAGAACTTCGCCGTCGGCATCCAGCAGCCGGTGCACGATGCGGTGGGTTCTCAGGGTCACCACCGGCGCCAGCTGGTTGCCGCGAACATGCACGCGGACCACCCGCACCACCTGGATCGGGACCTTGCCGACCACCCGGCCCAGCGGGTGGTGGATCTCCAGCCGCTCGCCCGACGAGACCGGCAGCTTCACGTGCCAGCCGTCGTCGTCGCCGCCGGTCCGTCGGCGCAGTGTCACCTTTTTGGCGGCCAGGTCGAGGCCCTCGGTATCGAAGTACACCGCCTCGAGGTTCTGCTCGACGGGTTGCGCCACACTCTCGACCCCGGGCAGCTCGTGCAGCGCGGGCAGGATCGCGTGCTCGTCGACGTCGTACTTGGTCTCGATCTCCACCTGTTCGGTCGACATCTGTCTTGTCTACCATCCAGCGGCAATCCGCCCCACCCGCTGCGCGTCAAGATTCGCCGCCCGGCGGGCGACGGCCTTGAAGAACGTGTGGTGGAAGGTGCCACCGGGCACTACTCGGCGAGCTGGTCAGTCAGCGGGTGTAGGGCGGCGACATCGCCAGAGCGAAGGCGACCATGTCGTCCGGATCTGCATGGCCGGCCGGAAGCGGGACCAGGTCGATGATCTTGTCCGTCCCGACCCGCAGGATCCCTCGGCCGGTCGCGGTGTCGACGTACCCCTCGTCGCCCAACGGGACCGACATCGACGTCGGCGCCTTGCGGACCGGCGCGATCACCTTCTCCGCGTCGGGCACCCGCCGGACGGTGGTGTAGAGCACGCTGGTCGAGGTGATCCAACCGCAGACGAGGTCGCCCGTCGCGGTCTCGCTGTCCCGCCGCACCATCGCCGGCGCTCCCATCACCTTCGCCGCGGCCGACGACCCCCGTTCGCACTGTTCGCGGGTGATCAGCTGTGGCGCCTCCGGCAACCCGGGCGCCTGCCGAACCGCCTCCTGGCCGAGTACGACGTACTTCGCGAGCGTTGCGGGTGGTCCGCTGACCTCGACCATCCGGCCGTTGAACAGGAACACCACGAACCGGCTGGTCCCGAATCCACCCTGGCCGATGGTCACCGGCTTCGACGGTTCCGCCTTCGTCGCGGCGTACGCCTTCTGCGCGGCGGCGAGATCCGCCTTGGTCGCGAGCTGCACCGAGATCCCGAGCTTCAGCACAGGACCACTCGGGCTCGTGCTCAGCCCGAGCTGGCACACGTCGTACGTGGGCAGGCCGAAGTCCGCGGGCAAGCCCTCCGGCTGGATCTGCACGGCCGGCACGCCAAGTGTGGTCTGCACCAACGACTGGTTCATCCGCACGCACAGTGTGTCCGCCACCTTGGATGTCGCAGGTCCGCTCGGAGTCGCTGATGGGGTCTCCGAAGGCGTTTCGGTGGGGGTGGTGCTGACGGACACCAACGGTGGCACATTCGGCGCCTTCTCGCCGCCAGGACCACTGCAGCCTGCGACAGCGAATGCGGCTGAGGCCAGTGCGCCTAGAACCGCGACGGCCGAACGGACACGCATGGTTACTCCCTAGCGACGGAGCCTTCGACTGTAGACGGTCCTCGACCCAGGCGGCGTTGCAGCCCGCGTCAGTCCTCTACTGCTGAGGTGGCGCGAACCAGCGTTCGACCAGGTTGAGCCGCGCGCTCAGCATGACTCGCCCATTCACACCGTGTCGGCGTACCTCTGGTCCTCGTGACGGGCCCGGGCGGCTTCGATGTCGGGGACGTGTTGTTCGGCCCAGAGTCGTACGGCGCGGAGCGGGACGAGGAGGGAGCGTCCCAGTGGTGTCAGGGCGTATTCGACATGTGGCGGGTTTTCGGCGTACTCGTGCCGGCTGATCAGGCCGTCGACTTCACACGGTCCAGCGGGCGCCGATGCGGTGGAGCACGGTTCGGCTCGGACAGGTCGCCGCCATCACGTTGTACGCCTTGCCCATGGGTGCTCCCAGTTCCGTTGAAGATACCGGTATCAAATCCATACCGTGCGATCCGATCCTACGAGAGGCGGCCGAGATCGACGCGACCGCGGTGCGAATCGATCTGCAGGACGAGACGACGATGGCCGCCGCGGCCGCACGGCTCACGGATGGGATCGACCACATCGTGACGACCGGTTCGGCGCCGCCGCTGGAACGCTGGTCGGACGGTACGGCGAGTCCGACGACGTCGTCGACACGGTGATGTGGCTACTCCGCGCGGGCTTCATCTCCGGCGAGACAGTCCACCTCGAGGGCGGCGCCCGCCACAAACCAATCTGCCAAGTAATCGCGAATTGACGACTCAGGACACTAGGAGACCATGTGCGGAAGGTGGTCCGGGTGGTGCTCCCAGCGCAGGCGGCTCGAGCCGAAACCCGCGGCGTGTACGCCGTCGTGGCCCACCGGCCTCCGGCAGTAGTAGTGCGGCGAATAGAGATCGCGGCAAGAGTCCTGGTATGTCGTGTAGGCGAACTCGAGGTCCAGCCGGCTGTCAGTGCTCATGGAAGTCGCTCTCGTGACGGTTTACCCCTCATCCGCAGTATGACCAAGAGTCGTTACCAGCACATTTCGGCTCGACAGGGCGAGGGGAGCAAGGCTGAAACCTTGCTCCCTCGCGTTGGGAGTTACTTGATCATTCCGTGCGGGTCGAGCACGTACTTGCGAGCCGCGCCCTTGTCGAAGTCGGCGTATCCCTGTGGTGCCTGGTCCAGCGGGATGACCGTGGCGTTCACGTTCTTCGCGATCTGGGTCCGGTCGTGCAGAATCGCCTGCATCAACTGGCGGTTGTAGCGCATCACCGGGCACTGACCGGTCGTGAACGACAGCGACTTCGCCCAGCCGAGGCCGAGCCGGATCGACAGCGAACCGGTTTTCGCGGCGTCGTCACTCGCGCCGGGATCTCCGGTGACGTAGAGCCCCGGGATGCCGACCGCGCCGCCCGCCCGGGTGACGTCCATGACGGTGTTGAGCACGGTTGCGGGCCGCTCGGAATCGGCGTCGGAGCCGTGGCCGTGCGCCTCGAACCCGACCGCGTCGACGGCAGCATCGACCTCCGGCTCACCGAGGATCTGTTCGACCTGGTCCCTCGGCTCGCCCTGGGAGACATCGACCGTCTCGCAGCCGAAGCTGCGGGCCTGTTCGAGCCGCTCCTTCTGGAGATCGGCCACGATGACAACTGCCGCGCCGAGCAGGAACGCCGATGTCGCCGCGGCCAGGCCGACGGGTCCCGCCCCTGCGATGTAAACGGTGGAACCGGTCCCCACACCGGCGGTCACGCAGCCGTGGTACCCGGTGGGGAAGATGTCCGACAGCATCGTGAGGTCGCGGATCTTCGCGAGCGCCTGGTCCTTGTCGGGGAAGACCAGCAGGTTCCAGTCGGCGTACGGCACCATCGCGTACTCCGCCTGACCGCCGACCCAGCCGCCCATGTCGACGTAGCCGTACGCCGATCCGGGCCGGTCGGGATTCACGTTCAGGCAGACACCGGTCTTGCCTGCCTTGCAGTTGATGCATCTCCCACAGGCGATGTTGAACGGTACCGACACCAGGTCGCCGACCTTGATGAACTCGACGTCCCGGCCGACCTCCACCACCTCACCGGTGATCTCGTGGCCCAGGGCCAGGCCCGCGGGCGCCGTAGTACGGCCGCGAACCATGTGCTGGTCGCTGCCGCAGATGTTGCTGGCGACGACCTTGAGGATCGCTCCGTGCTGCACCTGACGACCCACGTTGGCAGGGTTCACCCCCGGACCGTCCTTGAGCTCCAGGCTCGGGTAGTCGATCGACTCGACCGCCACGTCGCCTGGTCCTTTGTAAATCACTGCCCTGTTGCCTGGCACGATCAGTGCTCCTCTCGCGAACCTCCGTCGCTGAACGCCGTCTGGGCCGCGATCGCCTTGTGGACAAGGCGAAGCGGTCGTCGCCTGCCCCCGTTTGACCGAACGCCGTCAAGCCTCTGCGTGGACTACGCGAGGCCGGCGCCGATCAAGGGAATTGTTTACGACGCTAGTCCCGGCCCCCGGACCAGTCAACGGGATGTCGGCTGTGGATCAGCCGGCGGTGCGGAGTTCCCGTTCGCGGATCGCGTGCTCGTCGGTGCGGGAGTCGTACCGCCAGAACTCGCTCAGCCAGACGGCGGTGCCGATCACGCCCGCGACGCAGAGGATGCCGCCGCTGACGATCGACGTACGGACGGAGGTGAGGTCCGCGACCAGACCCGAGCGTGCCTGGCCGCCGAGCGGGCCGAGGGAGTAGCCGAGCATCTCGATCCCCGCCAACCGGCCGCGCATCTCGTCGGGGATCGTCTGGTTCCAGATCACCGATCGGAACAGCACGGAAACCATGTCGGCGCCACCCGCCACTGCGAAGAACGCGATCGCGAGCCAGATGTTCGGCGCCAGCCCCGCGAGGCCGACCGACGCGCCCCAGCTGAGAGTGGCGATCACGACCGCCCGGCCCTGGTGATGGACCCGCTTCGCCCATCCGCTGGTCAGGCTGGCGATCATCGCGCCGATCGCCTCCGCGCTGTAGAGGAGACCGAGCAGTTTCGGCTCCTTCAGTACCTCGGTGGCGAAGGCGGGGAACAGCACGATCGGCATCGCCAGGAACATGCCGACCATGTCGACCAGGTAGGTGGCAAGCAGATCCTTGCGGCGGTACGCGTACTTGATCCCGTCGGCGATCCCGCGCAGGCTCGGCGGCGTACTGTGCTCCCTCGCCTTGTACGAGCCCAGTCGCGTGTAGAGGGCAGTGGCGACCACCAGGCCGGTGAGTTCGACGGCGAAGGCCCACGTCACACCTGCGGTCCCCACCAGTACGCCGCCCAGCGCGGGCCCGGCCAGCTGGCCGATCTGCATCGTCAGGGAGCTCAGCGCGACCGCGGCTGCCATCTCGCCGTGCTTGACCACCCGCGGGAACAACGCCTCCCGGCTCGGCCGCTGCAACGACGTGGCGATCGCGTTCAGGGCGCCGCAGACGTAGATGAGCCAGATCTGCGGTCTGTCCAGCAGCGTGTTCCCGAGCAACAGGGCGCAGATGAGGGCCTGCGCGATGCCCGTGGCGATCAGCATCTTCCGGCGATCCACGTGGTCGGCCAGCGCCCCGCCGTACAGACCGAAGACGACCAGCGGCGCGATCGTCACCAGTCCCATCGCGCCGACCGCGAAGTTCGAGCCGGTCAGCTGGTAGAGCTGGAACGGCAGCGCGACGTACCCGACCATGCCGCCGAGGAAGAACACCGAGCCCGAGACCACCAGGATGCGGAAGTCACGGGAACCGCGCCACGGAGTCAGATCGACGCGCAGCCGGGCAAGCCTGACGCGGAAACTAGATGCCACCGGCACATAGTGACATCCCCGTCCACGCAGGACGAACCTGTTTTACCTAGCGGGCAAGCAGGGGCAGGAGCGGACTCAGGTCCGTGCGTTCGCCGCTGGCCCGGACCTTGCCGGTGGCGCGGGCCTCTGCCCAGCTGGTCCGGCCGAGGGCGAGGTCGATCCAGCTCTCGGCCGGCAACTCGACCACTGCCCCCGGCGTGCCCCGGGTGTGGCGCGGCCCCTCGATACATTGCACCGCGCCATACGGTGGCACCCGTACTTCGACCGCGTGCCCAGGCGCCTTGGCAACCAGAAGATTCAGCAAGTGTTTGGTCAGAATTTTCAGGTCGGCCCGCTCCGCCTCACCCGCGTCGTATCGCCGCAACGCCTGGTCGAGGGCCTCGTCCATCTCCACGACGGGCCAGCGTACGCCGCGTTTCGGCGTAGGCCCCTTCGTACCCGATAATCAAGACGAGGCGACGGAGAGGCGAGGTCGGGATGCTCACGCCCAGGCACCAGGCACTGCTGGCGACAGTGGCGGGAATGACCGTCGGGGTCGCCGTCTTCGGCACGGTTCTGGCGATCAATCGAGGCCCAGGTTCCGACAGCTCGACCGCAGTGGTCACGCCACCGTCCACCTCGACGACGCCCGCGCCGACCGACGGGCTGCAGGCGAACTCATTGCAGTTCGTGGCGCAGACCTTCGGCACCGCCAAGGCGCCGGTGACCGCCGATGTGCCCGTCGGCTGGAAGAGCACCCAGAACGGGACCAGGCCGCGGTTCGCCGATCCGACAGGTGTCTGGCAGCTCCGCTTCGACAGCCGCGGCAGCAAGCAGTCCCCGGACGAACAGGTCACCGCCCGGGCCGCGAGCATCGAGGAGCAGGACCTCAAGGTGATCAGCCGCGCTGACGGCACCCTGGTCTACACCTACCGCGACCAGGTCCGCGGTCCGCGGATGGGCCTGTCCCGCTGGATCCCCGCTGACGGCGGCAAGCGCTCGGCCATCGAGATCACCGTCGGCGGCCGTCCCCAGGACGAGGCCGGCCTCCGAGCCGTCCTCGACCAGGCCACCCAGAGCCTCCAGTTGCCCCAGGTGGACAACGGCGACCAGCGGCCGAACTAGTGGATCACGCGGGGCACTAGCTCAACACTTGAGGTCGGTGGCGGGCGCGGTGCCCTTCAGCAGGTAGGTCTCCACCGCGTTGTCGACGCATTGGTTGCCCTCGTTGTAGCCGGTGTGGCCGTCCCCGTCGCGAGTGATCAGCACCCCGCTGTCCAACTGCCCGGCCAGCCCGACGGCCCACGCGTACGGCGTGGCCGGGTCGCGGGTGGTGCCGACCACGACGATCGGCTTCGCTCCCGGCGCCTTGATCGGGTGCGGCTTGTCCTCCGGCTTCACCGGCCAGTTCGCGCAGGCGATCGAGCCCCAGAGCAGGAACGACCCGAACCGCGGCGAGGCGGCCTTGAACTTCGCTTCCTCGGCCTTTGCCTGGGCCACCGATCCGAGGTCGGGGCGGTCCACGCAGTTCACCGCATAGATCACTTCGTTCGCGTTGTTGCTGTAGCCGGTCGGCGTGCGGTCGGTGTACTCGTCGGCCAGCGCGAGCAGCCGGGCTCCCTTGCCCTCGAGCCCGTCCACCACCGCGTCCTCGAGCCGCGGCCAGAAGTCCTTCAGATAAAGCGGGTAGATGACGCCCAGCACGACCAGCGCCTGGGTCACCTCGCGTTTGCCATCACCGGGGAGCGGGTGCGCATCGCTGTCGTTGATCAGCTTGTCGACCTTCGCCAGCACCTCGGCCTTGGTGCTGCCCAGCCGGCAATTCCGCTGGGCGCAGTCCTCGGCGAAGGCTTCCAGGGCGGTGTCGAACCCCTTGGCCTGGGCCAGGTTGTTCTGCTCGGCGGTCTGGGAAGGATCCACGGCCCCGTCGAGCACGAGCCTGCCGACGTTCTTCGGGAACAGCTCCGCGTATGTCGCGCCCAGGAAGGTGCCGTAGGACATCCCCAGGTAGTACAGCTCCGAGTCGCCGACGATGCCACGCAGTACGTCGATGTCGCGGGCGGCGTCCTTGGTCGAGATGTGCGGCAGCAACTCGCCCGAGCGCTGCTCGCAGCCGTCGGCCAGGATCTTCGCCTCGTTGTTCAGGTCGGTGATCTCGGCATCGTCATCGGGGCTGCCATCGGCGGCGATGAACTTGTCCAACTGCTCGGTGTCGAGGCATTTCACCGGCGTCGAGTCCGCCACCCCGCGCGGATCCCAACCGATCACGTCGAACTTGCGCAGCAACGACGCGCCCAGCACGAAGCCGGCCGAGGATGCGAACTGCTGACCGGAGGCGCCCGGGCCGCCCGGATTGATGAAGAGCGTGCCGATCTTGCCGGTGCGATCGCGGGCCGGCACCTTGCGGGCCCGCAGCTCGATGGTCTTGCCGGTCGGGTCGGAGTAGTCAAGCGGCACAGTGATCGTGGCGCACTGCTGTCCTGAGCCGCAGCGCGTCCAGTTGGGCTCCTGCTGGTAGAACTTCTCCAGCCCGGCCGGGATCGGGCCCGCCGGCCCCTTGGTCGTACCGCCGCCACCGGGCTGCGCCACCCCGCCGGAGCCGCCGGCATCCTGGGCCCTGCCGGCCACACCACAGCCGCTCGCCAGTACCGCCCATACCGTCAGACCTGTCAGGAATGCCGTCGTCCTGCGCGTCATCACTGCGAGCTGTCTCCCGTGTCGTCCGGTCCGCCGCCTGCAGACTCCTGATGGCCTTCCGCACTGCCATGGCTCAACCGCCGGCGCCTCCGAGGCTTCCGCCCGCGCCGGTCCGTCTCCTCCTGCGGCTGATCAACCTGCTCAGCTTGCTGCGGTTGCTCAGCTGGTTGCGGTTGCCGAGGAGGCTGGCTGAGCTCGACGGGCAAGGGGGCGTCGGGTGTGGTCGTGCTGGAGGCCTCGTACTGCTGGCGCGGGGAGCACACATCCGCGCGGCTGCAAGCACAGCGTCGGCCGGAGGCGGCCAGCCGGACCACGACGGTGTCACTGGGAACGTTGTGCCCGACGACCACGCCGTCCCCCGCCGGCGTCTCGACCGCAGTACCGGTGGCCGGTGCCTTGGCGTTGAACTCCTGGTAGAGCGGGTGCTCGTACTTCAGGCAGCACATCAGCCGGCCGCAGGCGCCGGAGATCTTGAGCGGGTTGAGCGGCAGGTCCTGGTCCTTGGCCATCCGGACGCTGACCGGCTCGAAGTCCTTCAGGAAGGTGGCGCAGCACAGGTCGCGACCACAGGGTCCGATGCCGCCCTGCAGGCGCGCCTCGTCGCGGGCACCGACCTGGCGCAGCTCGATCCGGGCCCGCAGGCCGCGGGCAAGATCCCGCACCAGCTCGCGGAAGTCCACCCGGTGCGGCGCGGAGAAGTACACGATGACCAGCTGGTCGACGTCGGCCCGGCGGTCCACGAAGTCGATGCCGACCACCTTCATCGGCAGGCCGTGCTCCCGGATCAGCCGCTTCGCGATCAGCCGCGCGTCGGCGCGACGCTGCCGGTTCTGCTCGTCCCGGTCCAGATCCGTGGCGGTCGCGATGCCCTCACACAGCGGTAGCCCACCGATCTCTTCCGTGACGAACTGCGGCGCCCAGACACACTCGGCCACCTCCGGACCGTCGTCTGTCGGGACCAGCACTTTGTCCCCGACCCGCGGTCGATGCGAGCCGGGGTCCAGGTAGTACAGCCGTCCGTAGCGCTCGAACGACACCGCCATCACCATGCCCACGCGGCCAGACTACGTGCCGACTAGCGTTTGGTCCCTTTGACGCTGCCGTCGAGGTCGTCGCCGTCGGGCCCGTAGGCGGCACACAGGACCGTTCGGTCGCCGCTGGACCAGGCCGAGAGGTCCGGGGTCCAGACCGCGGTGTCGAGCTCGGACTTGTCGGCGGCGATGCCCACATAAGGCAGGAACGCCTTCTCGCACGCCGCTCGCGACACGGCCTCGATGTTCTGCTCCCCGGGCCAGGCCCGGGTCGTGAGCGTCACGACGGCGAACAGCTCGCCCTGGTGCGGCTCGAGGCACGGCTGGCGGACGACCTTTTCCTCGGCTGCCCCGTCATCGAAGCACTCGCCGACACTCAACTCGTCGACGTACGTCGTGGGCCCCGAGTAGCTGGGTGTGGACGTGGGACCCGGTGAGCCGTAGCTGTCGTCCGCGGTGCTCAGGCCGATAGCGAACAGGGCGAGCATCCCACCCCAGAAGAGCACAACCAGGCAGCCCGAGACGATACCGACCACGGCCTGGACGATGCCCTTCTCGTTTCGGCGCTTGATCTGCACCAGCGCGGCGATCCCCAGCCCGATCGCGACCGGCGCGGCGATCCCGAAGAGAACGCTGGCGATCCCTGTCGCCAGTGCGGCGATCGCCAGGCCGTTCGTCGTGTTCGGCTGCGTGCCCGCATATCCGTAGCCATATCCGAACGCCGGAGGCGGCGGCCCATACGCGGGTGGATAATGACCAGGCGGATGGTAGCCAGCCGGATAGGCGGCAGGCGGATAGGCGGCAGGCGGCGGCTGCTGAGGTTGCTGCGGCTGAGGTTGCTGCGGAGGCGGCTCTACGCGCCCATAGGTCGGGAAGTTCCTGGGCGTGTCCTGCGGCCGGTTCGGGTCCGGCGGATACGGCGGATAGCTCAAGTCGCTCCCCCTAGCGCTGTGTGCCGCGCATGGAGCCTGACAACTGCTTGCCCGGCTGCCCGACCATGCACAGTACGTTGCCATCAGCAACAGCACGATCTTCCAGCACCACGTAATACATGTCCAGCTCACTTTGCTCGTACGACTTGCCGACGAACTGCCGGAAGGCCGTCGCGCACTCCTGGGTCGCGACCGCGCCCTTCTCCTCGGTGGACAGGCCGGTCAGAGCCGCCTTCACCTTTGCGTAGGCCTCACCGGCGTGCTCTGCGGTGCAGTCGGCGATCCGCACCAGCCGCAGCGTCTCAGCTTCGAGGTCCGCGTCGAAACACTGGCTGACATGCACCTGCGTTATCGAGGTGGAGCGACCGATGCCCGCCTGCCGCTCGCCGTGCAGGCCGAGTGCCGCGGCGACGGCGATCGCGATCAGCCAGCAGCCACTGACGACCAGCGCTGCCTCCGCAAGCCTCCGCCCGCGGGTGCCGGACCGTCGGATCCGGGCGAGCGCGATCAGCGACAGCACCACGGCCACCGGCGCCAGCCCGGGCAGGCTGAAAGCGAAGCCCGCGACGGCATAACGATCCAGCCGACGTTGATCCGGGGTCGGCACGCCCTCCAGCCAGGATTCCGCCGGCGGAAGCGGCGTCCGCGCAGGCTGGATCGGAACGGGCGGTTGGGTCATGCATTTCCTTGAGGATGAGCACCATGGAGGAGGGGGCACGGAGGCTGGTTGGTCCAGCCACCCAGACATCGGCGGGACACTGCTCTTTGTTACAACGCGTCCAGGGCGCAGACGGGCGTCTCAGCCCTCGAACAGCGCGATCGTCATCGCCTCCAGCGCCAGCAGGGGCGCCACATTGCCCTCGATCGCCTCGCGGCAGCCGGAAAGTGCGTCGATCCGGCGAATGGTCTGCTCGGGACTGGTCCGGCTCGCCAACTGCTCGATGTTCCTGCTGAGCTCCGCATTGATCAACTCGGCGCCGGCGCGGGTCTGGAGCACCAGGACGTCGCGGTAGAGCGCCATCAGGTCGACCAGCGACCGGTCGAGCACATCGCGTTCCCAGCGCTTGGCCCGGGCCTTCTGCTGGTCCTCGAGCTCCTTGAGGGCCGCCGCCGTCTCCCGCGGCTTGGCGCCCTTGGTGCCCATCCCCAGCGCTTGCTCGAGTTCGGACCGCTCGCGCTCGTCGACCTTCGCAGCACTGGCCTTGGATTCTTCCTTCGCGGCGTCGACCAGTCGCTGGGCGGCGTTCAGGCAGGCGCCGAGGTCGCGCAGCTCGAACGGGACCTCCAGGACCTTGGTCCGCCGGCTCCGGACCTCCTCGTCGCGGGCCAGCGCCCGGGCACGGCCGATGTGGCCCTGCGCCGCGCGCGCCGCGAATCCGGCCAGCTCCGGCTCGACGCCGGCCTTGCTCGTGAGCATCTCCGCGATGGCGGTGACCGGCGGCGTCCGCAGGACCAGCAGGCGGCAGCGGGAGCGGATCGTCGGTACGACGTCCTCGACCGTGGGCGCGCACAACACCCAGACAGTGCGCGGAGCCGGCTCCTCGATGCTCTTGAGCAGGGCGTCCGCGGCTTGTTCGGTGAGGCGGTCCGCGTCCTCGACGACCATCACCTGCCAGCGGCCCTGGGTCGGGCTCATCGCGGCCCGGCGGACCAGTTCGCGGATCTCGCTGACGCGGATCGAGAGCAGTTCGGTGCGGATCAAGGAGACATCGGGGTGCGCCCCGCTCAACGCAGTACGGCAGGAATTGCATTCGCCACAGCCCTGCGTGTCGCATTGCAGCGCAGCGGCGAACGCTCGGCCCGCGTTCGACCGGCCCGATCCGGGTGGACCGGTGATCAACCACGCGTGTGTCATCCCTGCGGTGGCCGCGCCGCTCCCACCCTGCAGGCGCGCCGCCGCACCGGCCACAGCGCGCTTCAGTACTGCGACCGCCGGCTCCTGCCCGACGAGGTCATCCCAAACTGTCATAGCCCCACCTTCGGCAGCATCGGCAGCAAGCGGGCCTGGATCTGCTGGGCGAGCTGCGCGCGGTCGAGCGACGCGTCAAGGACCAGGTAGTGCTGCGGTTCAGCGGCCGCCAGCTCGAGGAACGCGGTCCGGACCCGCTCGTGGAAGTCGGCGGACTGTGACTCGATCCGGTCCCGCTCCTCGAACCGGCCGAGTCCACTCTTCGGTGGCAGGTCCAGCAGGATCGTCAGGTTCGGCCGGAGGTCATCGGTGGCCCAGCGGTTGACGCGTTCGACGTCGGAGCTGTCCAGGTCACGGCCGGAGCCCTGGTAGGCGAGCGCGGAATCGACGTACCGGTCGGTGATCACGACGGCGCCGGCCTTCAGGGCGGGCTTGATCACCGAGTCGACATGTTCGGCCTTGTCCGCGGCGTAGAGCAGGGCCTCGGCGCGGTGTGAGATGTCGCCGGTCGCCGGGTCGAGCACGATCCGCCGCAGCTTCTTGCCGAGGTCGGTGGCGCCCGGCTCGCGAGTCAGCAGGACCTGTTGGCCCTGCTCCTCGAGCCACTTGACCAGCAGCGCCGACTGGGTCGACTTGCCCGCTCCCTCACCGCCTTCGAGGGCGATGAACAACCCCGTCGCCGGGTAGACGCCCGGCGATTTGCCGAAGCTGCGTTGCAGATCCCGCCAGAACGGAACGCCCGGGCGATCGTCCATCTGCCGCCAGGCGATCAGTCCGAGTACGCCCGCCAGCACCGCCGCGATCAGCATCGTGGTCGCGGCGCCGTTGTAGGTCAGCGAGCGGCCGCCGAGGCTCACCGTGTGCCGCCCGATCGCACCGGCCGCGAAGGGCGCCACGGCCAGCGTCAACGCCAGCACGGTCCGGACCGCCGACTGGACGAACGCGAAAGTCCGCCCACGCACGTTGTCGGGCACCTCGAGCCCGAGCAGCGTGTAGCCGGACACCCAGGAAGCGCCGGCGCAGAAGCCGAGCGCGACGGCGATCATGGTGGCGATCTCGATCTGCTGGATCAGCGCGAGCCCGGCCAGCCCGATCCCGGACCCGACCAACCCCGCGGCGAACAACCTCCGCCGCGACAGCCCCGAGAAGAGCCTGGGCGCGAAGCCCATGCCGAGCGCGAGACCACCGAAAACCGCACCGAAGAGCACGCCGTACCCAGGGTCGCCCGCGCCCAGATCCTCGACGTACGTGCGGCCGAGGCCGATCACCACGGCACCAGCCGCGAAGGCCCCGGAGATCCCGACCACCAGACCGCGGACCACCGGCGTCCCGGTGACGTAGGACCAGCCCTCGATCATCGTCCGCCACAGCGTCGGATGGTCCTCGTGCTCGTGCCCGTCGGCCCGCCCGATCTCCGCCACCGAGACGATCGCGAGTGCGGACACCACGAAGGTCGCCGCGTTCACGTAGATGGCGAGCTCGATCGAGAGGTCGTTGTCGAGCGGGCGGGTGATCACGGTGATCGCGGTGAACAGCACCGCGGCCGGCAATGCCGACCCGTACGTCGTGATCAGGCTGAGCTGGTTCGCCGCCTCCAGGCGGTGCCGCGGCACCAGGTTCGGCACGCTCGCGTCCTTCGCCGGCCCCCAGATGAGGCTGACGACCTCGATCAGCACCGTCGCGATCAGCAACCAGGTGAGCGTGCCGACCAGCGGGATGGTGACGAAGAACGCGGCCCGGACCAGATCGCCGACGATCATCGTCCAGCGCCGATCCAGCCGATCCGCCACCCACCCGGCGACTGGCCCCATCACCAGCGCGGGCAACACCCGCAGGAACAGAACCCCGCCGATCGCGAAGTTCGCCGCCTGGTAGTCGTCGCCCGCGAACGCCTTGGCCATCGCCGTCAGCGCCAGCAGCCCGATCCAGTCCCCCAGACTGGACAACCCGAACGCGATCCAGAGCCGCCGGAACGCCCGGATCCGCAACACCGCGCGCAGGTCATGCGCCGGTGCTGGGTCAGTCAACGGGTCATACGCCTCCGGCACGCTACGAAGCCTAGTCGCCCCCACCGACACCCCCACGCAGGCGCCCACAACGGCCGGGCAGGCCATGCCGCTGGCAGGATTTTCCGCCGCTGGCGGCTTCCAGGGACGCCATCGGCCGACTAACCCGCCATCGGGCCAACCACGTCCAGCCCCATGGAGCGGGCTGGGCCGCACGCAGTCCTAGACCCTGGTGAACCTCACGGACAGGCTGGCTGGGGTGGTGTGGAGTTTGTCGCGGTCTGGGAGGGCTGGGCCGCAAGCGTTGGAGCCGACGCCTGCTTGGGCTACGTCGAGGGTCACGTACGTCGTGTCGCCAGGCACCAGGTCAGGCGTGTGCTTGGCGTTCTCGAGGTCCTGAGTGGTCCAGTTGCGGACCGTCAGGCCGAACAGATCCGGCGCGGCCTCCATCCGCAGGGTCGCCTCGCCGCTCACGGTCACCCAGCGAGTGTCGATGCGGTGTCCGTTCTCCTGCGGTCGCACGTACGGCGTCTGGAGTTGCTCCACGGTGGCGGAGTACTTCCCGACGGCGGCAGCGGCGCGGGTGTCGACGTACGCCTCGTTCGGGCCCGTTCCGAACCACTCGACCCGGTCCACGGCAGGGAGCTCGAAGGTGATGCCGAGCCGGGGCAGGGTCGCCGGGAACTGGCCTTCCGGCTCGACCGAGAGGTCGAGTTGGACCGAGCCGCCGTCGAGGTGGGTCCAGCGCCACGTCGAGACCAGGCCCCACTGCAGAGCTGGTGGGGCGGTTCGCGTCACGACCTCCCAGGCGCCGTCCTTCACGCCCGCGGAAACGACCCTGTGCTGAACCCGGTGCAATCCGGCTTGCTTCCAAGCGTCGGAGACCCCCGGAATCGCGTCGTTGTCGATCGGCGCCCGCCAGACATCGAGCCGGAGGTTGCTGATCCCGAGGGACCCGACACCGATGCCGGAAACGCCGGCCCGGACGTCTTCACCGGCGGCCTCGGTCCGAGCGTGCCGCGCGGCACCCTCGTCGCCGGGCCCAGCGTCGGCGGCCGCTTCCCCCTCGGAGCCCACGTGCCGCGCCTCAGCGGGCTGGTCGAGGCGAATCTGACCCCACGCGACCCGATGCCCGGCCTCAGCCCAGGCAGTGCCCTCGGCAAGCTCGGCGGTGACGGTCAGCCAGGTCTCTGGCTGGGATGCATCCACCGGCGGCAGTTCGACCGACACTGTCTCGCCGGGTGCGGTCGCCGGCACACCAAGCACACCTGAGCCGGTGGGCTCGCCCTGAACCTCTGTGACCGCCTTGAACACCAGGTGGCTGGTGTCGAGCACCTCGTAGCGGTTCGTGATGGCGATGCCGCCCTTGCCGTCGGACGTGATCACCAGCGGCTCGATCACCTTGATGTATTCGAGCATGCCCGGCGACGGCGTCCGATCCGGGAACATCAGCCCGTCGCAGACGAAATTCCCGTCGTGGATCGTCTCGCCGAAGTCTCCGCCGTACGCGTAGAACTCCTTGCCGTCAGCGGAGGTCCGCAGCCCGTGGTCGATCCACTCCCAGATGAATCCGCCCTGGCAGCGCGGGTACTTCTCGAACAACGCGCGGTAGTCGGACAGTCCGCCCGGCCCGTTCCCCATCGCGTGCCCGTACTCGCACAGGATGAAGGGCAGACCCTTGAACGAGGTCGGGTCCTCGCCGATCTTCGCCACCCCCTCGGGCGAGGTGTACATCTGCGAGTAGATGTCGACGAACTCCACCTGCGAGTCCCGCTCGTAGTGCACCGGCCGGGACGGATCCCGGTCCTTCGCGAAGTCGTACATCGCGCGCAGGTTCTCGCCCATCCCGCACTCGTTGCCGAGCGACCAGATGATGATGCTGGGGTGGTTCTTGTCCCGCTCGACCATCCGGCGCATCCGCGCGACCAGGTCGTCCTCCCAGCGCGGGTCCATCACCGGGTTCGGCAGCTTCGGCGGCTTCGGCTCGTAGCCGAACCCGTGCGTCTCCAGGTCGCACTCGTCCACGACGTACAGGCCGTGCAGGTCGCACAGGTCGAGGAAGTACGGGTGCGGCGGGTAGTGGCTGGTCCGGACCGCGTTGATCCCGGCCCGCTTCATCAGGATCACGTCGTCGAGCATGTCCTGCTCGTTCAGCGCGCGGCCGCGATCCGGGTGGAACTCGTGCCGGTTGACCCCGTTGAAGAGCACGCGGTTCCCGTTCACGGTGAGGACGCCGGCCACGATCGCGACCGTGCGGAACCCGATCCGCAGCCGGACGTCACCACCCTCGGTCCGCAGTACGGCGTCGTACAGGCGTGGGCTCTCCGCACTCCAGGGCTCGACCTTCTCGAGCCGGACGTGGTCACCCGCCGGCACCTCCAGATCAAGCTCCGGTATGACGACGGTCCCCGGTACGTCGGACTCCACGACCAACGTGCCCGCGCCATCCACGTGGTCATACGCCGCCCGCACGAACACATCCGTCGGAGCCGACGGCTTCAGCGCCAGCAGGTTCACCTCACGGAAGATCCCGGACAGCCACCACATGTCCTGGTCCTCGACGTAGCTGCCGGCGGACCACTGGTGCACCCGTACCGCGATCCGGATCTCCTTGCCCGGGGCAACCAGTTCGGTGAGGTCGAACTCGCTGGGCAACCGCGAGCCGGAGGACCAGCCGACCAGGTTGCCGTCGACGTGCACCGCGAACCGCGAGTCCACGCCCTCGAACCGCAGCACCACCCGCGAGCCGTCCCAGTCGGCCGGCACGGTCACGGTCCGGACGTAGTCACCCGTCGGGTTCGCAGTCGGCACGTGCGGCGGCTCGAGCGGGAACGGATAGACGACGTTCGTGTACGCCGGTGCGCCGTACCCGTTCAGCTGCCAGTGCCCCGGCACGCTGATGGTGTCCCACGACGACGTGTCCGGGTCCTTCAGATCGTCCGGGGCGTCCGCCGGACTCGGCGAGAGCCGGAAGCTCCAGTCGCCGGACAGCGAGACCCGCGCGGAGTCGTCATCCAGCCAGGCCCGCGCGGGCAACACGTTGGCGCCCGGGGCGAAGTCTTCGACATAGCTGTGGTCGTAGGTCACAGGCATCGACCCTACGACCAATCTGTTCACGAATCCACACTGATGAACAGATATGGACAGCCCAGACCTCAGCCCCGTGCGGAACAGTCCGCGCAGACTCCGATCAGGGCGACCTGCTCGGGCGCCAACTGGAAACCGAGCTCGCGCTGGAGCTTCCGCCGGACCGGGTCGAGGATGTCGCCTGCCACGTCGAGGACGGTGCCGCACTCGCTGCAGCGCAGGTGCAGGTGGCGCGGGGCGAGATCCCCCGCCAGGTGGTACGTCGTACCGGCGCGGCCGAGGTGCACATGCGTGACCAGCCCGAATTCGCCAAGGGCCTCCAGGGCCCGGTAGACCGTGGCGCGGTGAATGCCGGGGCGCAGTTCCTCGGCCCGTTCGCCGATCTGCTCGGCGCTGAGGTGTTCCTCCGTACTCGCCAGCACCTCGACGACCGCCAGCCGGGCGGGCGTGACCCGCTCGCCCCGCTCCCGGAGCCGCTCCGCCGTGACCTCAGCCGGCCCCTTCGAAGTAGTCGCCATACCGATCAGTGTCGCCTATCAGGACTTCTTGGCGGCAGCCTTCTTGGTCGGGGCCTTCTTCGCCGCCGTCTTCTTCACCGCTGTCTTCTTGGCTGCTGTCTTCTTCGTCGCGGTCTTCTTGGCGGTCGTCTTGGCGGTCGTCTTCTTGGCAGCCGTCTTCTTCGTGGCCTTCTTGGCTGTCTTCTTGACCGGGCCGCGGGCGCGCTTGTCGGCGAGGAGCTCGGCGGCGCGCAGCAGCGAGATCGTCTCCACCGAGTCGTCCTTGCGCAGGGTCGCGTTGGTCTCCCCGTCGGTGACGTACGGGCCGAAGCGGCCCTCCTTCACGACCACCGGCTGACCGGACGCCGGGTCCTCGCCCAGCTCCTTCAGCGGCGGCGCCGCGGCACGGCGACCGCGCTGCTTCGGCTCGGCGTAGATCTTGAGCGCTTCGTCGAGGGTGATGTCGAACATCTGCTCCTCGGTCTGTAGCGACCGCGAGTCCGTGCCCTTCTTCAGGTACGGGCCGTAGCGGCCGTTCTGCGCGGTGATCTCGTCCCCGGACTCCGGGTCCTTGCCGACCACCCGCGGCAGCGACAGCAGCTTGAGCGCGTCGTCGAGCGTGACGCTGTCCAGCGACATCGACTTGAGCAGCGAGCCGGTCCGCGGCTTCGCGCTCTTCGGCGCGTCCTCGGGCAGCACCTCGGTCACGTACGGGCCGAACCGCCCAGCCTTCGCGACCACCTTCAGACCGGTGTCCGGCGTCGCGCCGAGCTCCAGCTCGACCCCGGACGGCTGACTCAGCAGCTCGCGAGCCTTCTCGACGGTCAGCTCGTCCGGCGGCAGGTCCTCCGGCACGTTCGCGCGCTGCTCGTCCTTGCTTTCGACGTACGGGCCGTAGCGGCCGACGCGGACGACGATGCCGCTGTCGTCGTCGCCGACCGGGAAGGTCGACATCTCCCGCGCGTCGATGTCACCCAGATCGCTGACCATCGACTGCAGGCCCTCGATGCCGTCGTCGCCGAAGTAGAACCGGCCCAGCACACCCTCGCGGCGCTGGTTGCCGGCCGCGACGTCGTCGAGCACGTCCTCCATCGTCGCGGTGAACGCGTAGTCGACCAGCCGGGTGAAGTGCTCCTCCAGCAGCCGGACCACGGCAAAGGCCAGCCACGCCGGAACCAGCGCGCTGCCCTTCTTGTAGACGTAACCGCGGGCCTGGATCGTGCCCAGGATCGACGCGTACGTCGACGGGCGGCCGATCTCGCGCTCTTCCAGCTCGCGGATCAGCGTGGCTTCGGTGAAACGCGCCGGCGGCTTCGTCTCGTGCCCGGAGGCGAACACCTCGGTCGCGGGCAGCACGTCGCCCTCGGTCACGTCCGGGATCTGCGTCTCGCGGTCGTCGGTCTCGGCGGACGGGTCGTCCGCGCCCTCGACGTAGGCCTTCAGGAAGCCGTGGAAGGTGATCACCCGGCCGGACGAGGTGAACTCGCAGTTCTGTCCGGTCGAGGCCTTCGCGTCGATCTTGATCGAGACGCTGCGCCCCTCGGCGTCCTTCATCTGAGAGGCGATCGTGCGCATCCAGATCAGCTCGTAGAGCCTGTACTCCGCGCCGCTCAGCCCGGTCTGCGCCGGGGTCTGGAAGACCTCGCCGGCCGGCCGGATCGCCTCGTGCGCCTCCTGGGCGTTCTTCACCTTGGAGGTGTAGACCCGCGGCTTGTCCGGCAGGTACGACGCGCCGTACAGCTCGCGGACCTGCGAACGGGCCGCGGTGATCGCGGTGTCGGACAGCGTCACCGAGTCGGTACGCATATAGGTGATGTTGCCGTTCTCGTACAGCCGCTGCGCGATCTGCATGGTCTGCGAGGCGGACATGTTCAGCTTGCGCCCGGCCTCCTGCTGCAGCGTGGTGGTCCGGAACGGCGCATACGGCTTGCGGGTGTACGGCTTGGACTCGATCGACCGGACGGTGAACTGCGAGTCCCGCAGCGCGGCGGCCAGCGCGGTCGCCGTCGACTCGTCCAGGTGGACTGTGTTCTGGCTCTTCAGCTCGCCGGTGGAGGCGAAGTCACGTCCCTGCGCCACCCGCTTGCTGTCCACCGCAACCAGCCGGGACGGGAACAACCGTGGCGTCTTGCCCTCGCCCGCGTCCAGAGTGGCGTCCAGGTCCCAGTACGACGCGCTGCGGAACGCGATCCGCTCGCGCTCCCGGTCGACCACCATCCGGATCGCGACGGACTGCACCCGGCCCGCCGACAGCTTCGGCATGACCTTCTTCCACAGCACCGGCGAGACCTCGTAGCCGTACAGCCGGTCCAGGATCCGCCGGGCCTCCTGGGCGTCGACCAGCGCGTCGTTGATGTCCCGCGCGCTGCCGACCGCGTCCTGGATCGCCTTCGGGGTGATCTCGTGGAAGACCATCCGCTTGACCGGGATCTTCGGCTTCAGTTCGTCCAGCAGGTGCCACGCGATGGCCTCGCCCTCGCGGTCCTCATCTGTGGCCAGGTAGAGCTCGTCGGCGTCCTTGAGCAGATCCTTCAGCTTGCGGATCTGCGCCTTCTTGTCCGCCGGTACGACGTACAGCGGGTCGAAGTGGTCCTCGATGTTCACGCCGAGCCGGGCCCAAGGCAGTCCCTTGTACTTGGCCGGGATCTCGTCGGCGCCCTTCGGCAGGTCCCGGATGTGGCCGAAACTCGACTCCACCACGTACCCGGGCCCCAGGAAGCCGGCGATCATCCGCGCCTTTTTCGGCGACTCGACGATCACCAGCCTGCGTCCGGTCGTCGACGACGTTCCGGACGATGTCTTCGTTCCTGTTGCCCCTGCCACTGCGCTCCTAGCTCCCACCACTGTCGATGCAACAACGCTTGCAGCCGGACTGCCCATTCCCCCGGGCACAGACCAACCGTCCTGGGACAGAGTACGGCCGACAGCAACGCATTTCTCAACGCACCGTAACCGCTCGGGGCGTAGCCGCCCTCATTCGGGTTTCAGAACGTGGTCGCACAACCCGGCCGGACCGGCTCGCCCGACGTCCCTGTGTACCCCGAACCCAGCATCCCAATGCCTTCGCCACGAGCGCGCGGATCAGCCCGTGGACCCAGCCGCGCCGATCAGTCGACGAAACCGACCTCGGGGAACTTCGGCGACTCCTTGCGCAGCAGCGACTGAGGCCTGCCCTTGACGAACTGGTCGAGGAAGGCAGCGAGGTAGGAGCGCTGGGCGAGGACGCTGCGGTCGGGCTTCACGTCGCCGACCAACCTGGTCACGACCTCGGGGTTGTCGCCGAGCGAGGACCCCAGCTGCGGAAGGATGAACTGGAAGTCCGAGAAACCCAGCTGCCGCGAGCCGGGGAGTTGGAGGTTGAGCTTCCAGCCGCGCTGCGCCTGCCAGAAGCCGGCCCACGACTTGTCGTAGTTCTCCTTCTTCTCGGGATCCGTCCGCTGGCTGCCGTCCGAGCCGAAGAGCAGGAACGGCCGGTCCAGACCCTGCCTGGCGACATCGCTGAGCGGACCGCTCGCGAAGTCGTACGCGAGCGTGCCGTCGAGGTCGACGCCGGCCGCGACGCGGCTGTCCTCCAGCATCGTGTTCGCGGTGGTCAGGCCGCCGGCCGAGAAGCCGACCATGCCGACCTTGCGCAGGTCGATCGCGTTCCTCAGCCCGATCGGCAGCGGCCGGCCCTCGGCATCCGGGTTGGCGCCCGCGACGATCCTGCCGAGCTGGTTCAGCACGAACCTGGCGTCGGCGGTCCGGGTGGCGATCGTCCACCGGTAGCTGTCAGGAGTGGGTTGCGCCTGTGTAGCCGGCACGAACCGGCCGCCGGGGAACTCGACCGGCGTCTCGTGGGTGTGGTCGATGGTGACCACGATGTACCCGCGGCTGGCCAGATCCTCCGCCTGGGCGGTGTTGGTGAACCGGCTGAACGAATAGCCGGGTGAGAACAACACGACCTGGTGCCTGGTCGACTTGACCGGCGCGCCGACCAGGGCGTGGGTGGGGGTGTTCGCGAAGTCGAAGGTCCCGGCGGGCACCTCGAGGGCCCCGGACCACCGCTCGTCGACGAAGGCGGCCGTCTTGGGCGGCATGTACCTCGCGACCGGGCCGTCCTGGCCGAAGCCGTCGGCCGGATAGAGGACGCTCACCATCAGGTCCCGCTTGCCGCTGGGCGCCGAGGGATCCCTGCGGGCGGGATCCACCAGGTGAAGGTCGGTGACGCCCACGTCATCACGGCCGGTCGGCGGCGGAAGTTTGAAAGAGACCCCGCCCACCTCGCGGTCGCCGGGCTGCACGTCGAGGGGTGACGCGACAGCGGTCAAAGGGACGGAGAGCAGGGCACTCGCGGCCAGCCCCGCGACCACGGCCCGGCGGCGACTGAACATTTGATTGTTCGTCATGCCACTGATCGTCACCGCCGCGACCGCCCGCGCGGAGCCACCGTCCGATGGAGACCCCGTCTCAACTTGATGACACCGCCGGCGGTCGCGCTAGTGACGAAGCCGGAACGGGTGGGCTACGAGGAGCGCAATCCTGCTCAATGATGCGTGATGTGAGGCACTCGTGAGCATCTCTTTGACCGCGTCAAGCGTCCAGCCTGCGGAGGGCGGGGCTGACTCCGAAACTACTTACAAGGTGCACGACACCTCACATTCCGACAGCACGGTGGCGACCGCGCGGTTGCCCTACACATCGTTGTCCCAGGCACCGACCGGTCCACCCTGGGTGAGTGGGCGGGAGTTCGACTCGGCGGCGTGGCGAGGGAGCACGCCGACTGGGCCGAGGCACAGCTAACCTGGCGGCCCGCCGAGCGCATCCGACTTTCGGCTGGACTTTCCCTGAGCTGTCCCGGAACCCAACTGGTCGCCGTCCCAGGGACGGTGCAGGTGGGTTCCGGTGGTAACCGGCCCCTTGTCCATGACAAGGTCTGAGCTGGCAACACCGGCAGAACCATGGCCCCCTCCCATGGTGGTGCCAACGCCACTGCAGAAGTAGTGCCAACACCATCAGTTCTGGTCCCCGGACCGGCTAGCTTCGTGTTAGCCGAAAGCCGTCGGGGGCAGCACGTCAGAGAGGGCGCGTGGGAGTCATGGTTGTGACATACCTGAAGAGGTGGGTCGGCAGTCGGTTGCTGAGCAGAACCACTCGCCGGGGTGGACTGGATCTGTCGAAGATGCGGATCGTCCCGCGCCAGGTCTCGATGCCGCTTCGCCGCGATGGTCTGGACCCCGTCCCAGAGCTGGGCAGGGTGCGCGAGTCCGAGCCGGTGCACAAACTGGCCCACCTGTTCGGGCTGAACGTCTGGGTGGTCAGCGGCCACGCCGAGGCGAAGGCGGTTCTCACCGACACCGCGAACTTCAGCAACGACATCCGGCCGCTGGTCGGCTCGGACCCGAACAAGCCGTCCGAAGGCATCGGCGGACTCGGCTTCACCGATCCGCCGGACCACACCCGGCTGCGCAAGCTGCTCACCCCGGAGTTCACCAAGCGTCGGCTGGCCAGGCTGGAACCGGCGATCGAGAAGATCGTCAACGACCAGCTCGACCTGATGGAGGCCAAGGGCCCGGTCGCCGACATCGTCGCGGACTTCGCCTTCAACGTGCCGTTCCTGCTGATCAGCGACCTGCTCGGGGTCGAGGAGTCCGACCGCGACCGCTTCCGTGCCCTCGGCCCGGCCCGGTTCGACCTGTCCGGCGGCGGGATCGGCGTGTTCGGCTCGGCCAGCGAGTCTCGCGACTTCCTGTTCGAGATCGTCCGTAAGCAGCGCAAGGACCCCGGTGACGGCCTGATCGGCTCGATCATCCGCGAGCACGGGGACACCATCGACGACATCGAGCTCGGCGGCCTCGCGGACGGCGTTTTCCTGGGCGGTTACGAGACGTCGGCCAGCATGCTTGCCCTCGGCACCCTGGTGCTGTTGCGCGATCCCGAGAACTTCGCCCGGATCCGCACCGAGGAAGGCGCCGTCGACGCGATCGTCGAGGAGCTGCTGCGCTACCTGACCGTGGTCCAGGTCGCGTTCCCCCGGTTCGCCCGGCACGACCAGGAATTGTTCGGCCAGCAGGTCAAGAAGGGCGACCTGGTCGCGGTGTCGCTGTCCGGCGCAGACCGCGACAAGCAGGTCTTCGGCCTGGACGCGGAGGACTTCTACCCCAAGCGCGCACCTGCCGCCCACCTCGCCTTCGGACACGGCATGCACCGCTGCGTCGGCGCGGAGCTGGCCCGGATGGAGCTGCGCGCGGCCTTCCTCGCGCTCGCGCACCGGTTCCCGGACCTGTCCCTGGCCGTGTCCGAGGACCAGTTGCGCTTCCGCGACTTCTCCATCGTCTACGGCGTGGAATCCCTGCCCGTCCAGCTGCACGCAGCACAGGCGCAGCAGGTCGCCGGCTGACGGTCGCTGCGTCAAGACCGTGTCACCTCTCCGGCAAGTCCGTGACACCGGGCCTCGCCGCGACCACAATGGGCGGTCCGACCCGAACAACGGGTGACGGACGGGAGGGCCGCGATGGACCGGGGGCTGGTGCTCGCTCGGATCGCCGCGGCGATGACACTGGCCCAGTCAGGCGGTCATGCGGTCGCCGCGGCCCAGCTCCAGGCGATCCGCGCGGAACTCGGCGGCAGACCCAGCTACGAACTGGCGGCGGCTGAGTACGTCCGCGGAGTCACAGCGCACCACGCCAGCGATGCGGATGAAGCCCTGGCTGCTGTGGAGGACTGCCTCGCCGTCGGCCGGGCGATCGACGAGCCGGGCTGGGAGGCGAACGCGCTGGCGATCCGGATCATCACCCTGGCTCGCAGCGGACGCGGCGGCGACACGGTGAACGACCTGGTGACCGCTGAGCATGCCCTGAGCCGGACGACCGATCCAGGACTGGCCGGCTGGGCCCACACCGGACTCGGCTATGCCTATGACGTACTGCGGATGTTCGAGCTCTGCGTGCCGCACTACGAGATCGCCGAGGCGTCCGAAGGCGAGGTGCTCGACCTCGCCGAGGTCCCGGCGATCGACCGGCTGAATCTGTCGGAGACCCACCTGCGCTGGGCCCACGAGCTCGAGCGGCTCGGCGACCCGGCGTACGAGGATCAGATCCGGGAGCGGCTGGCATCCGCCCAGCATTGGGCCGGCGAGGCGGCGAAGGTGATCGTCGACGACGAGAGCCAGGAGTATTGGCGCCTGAGCGTCCGGCTCTGGCTGGCCGCATCGAGCACCGCGGCAGAGCCCGCGAAAGCCGTTGCAGAGTTGCAGGATTGCCGCGATGAGATCAGCAAGCTCGGCGAGACAGAGCGGCTGGCGATCGCAGGTGCCTACCTGGCAAGGGCTTTCGCGGCTCAGGGCGACCTGGAGGCGGCCAAGGCAGCAGCCGATCGAGCTGGCGATGACCTGATCCCGTTGGCGGATCCGGCGACCCTGATGCTCGTGCTGCAGACCAGGTCGGAGCTAGCGGCGCGCACCGGCGAGTTCGGAGCCGCTGCAGGCTTGGAGTATGCGCGCTCGGTGGCCCGTGCCTGGTGGAAGGAGCGCCAGCGCGCGCTGAACGCAGTACGGCATGCTCTTGAGCTGCATGACCTCCCGGCCCGGCATGATGCCGAGTGGCATGCGGCGCGCCAGGATCCGCTGACCGGGGTCGGTAATCGCCGGGCGATGGAAGAGAGGCTCACCGCTGCCAGGGATTCACAGCGGGCGGTGACCCTGCTGGCCATCGACGTGGACGACCTCAAGGTGGTCAACGACAGTTTCGGCCATGCCCGCGGGGACGAATTGCTGCAGGTTGTTGCAAAGCTGCTCGTGGACCAGGCGCGACCCACCGATGCCGTGATTCGATCGGGAGGGGACGAGTTCTTAGTGGTGTTGGACCAGCCGGACGCCAAGGGCGGCGCGCTGCTGGCCCAGCGGATCCGGACCGCGGTGGCGACTGTCGCCGCGACCGCAACAAAACCGTGGCTGGCCGGCATCAGTCTCAGTATCGGCTACGCGGCCACCGCGGAAGGAGTTCCGGTGGAACTGCTGATCCCGATCGCCGACAACCGGCTGTACGAGGACAAACGCCGCGGGCGATGACCGCGGTGACAGGGGAGGCGACGTGCGCGAGACCTCGGGGGTGACCGCCCGGATCGCAGCGGCGATGACGCGGGCCCAGTCGGGTAATCCGGCCGAGGCCGCGGCCGACCTCCGCCGGCTGCTGGCCGAGCTCGGCCCGGAGCCGACCCACGAGCGCGCTGCCGCCGAGTACGTGCGGGCCGTCGCGGCCCATCACGGCAACGACGCCGAGGAGGCGCTCGACGCGGTCGACGGCTGCATCCGGGTGTCGCGCGCGATCGGCGAACCCGGCTGGGAGGCGAACGCGCTGGCGCTGCGGATCGTCACGCTGATCCGCACCGGCGAGGGCGGCGACTCGGTGGCCGATCTGGTCGCGGCCGAGAACGCGCTCTCCCAGACCCGCGACAGCGGCCTGGCCGGCTGGGCCCACACCGGCTTGGGGTATGCGTATGACCTGCTGCGACTGTTCGAGCTGTGCATCCCGCACTTCGAGCTCGCCGCGGAGACTGACTCGGATCCGCTCGGGCTGCCTGAGTCCCCGGCGATCAACCGGCTGAACCTCGCGGAGTCCAACCTGCGGTGGGCCCACGAGCTGGAGCGGCTCGGCGACCCGGCGTACGACGAAGAGATCCGGCGGCGCCACGTCGAGGCCCGGCGCTGGGCCGGCGAGGCGATCGAGGTGATCGTCCAGGCCGACCTGATCGGGTACTGGCCGATGACCGGGCGGATGTGGCTCGCTGCCTGCGATCGGGACACGGATCCGGCCGGAGCAGCGATCGTCCTGAAGGACTGCCGGGACCAACTGGCCAAGCTCGGCTCACTCGAGCTGGCCGCGATCGCGGGCGCCTACCTGGCCAAGGCGTATGCGGCTGCCGGCCGGATCGACGACGCCATGGAGACTGCAGCTCGCGCCGCCACAGAGCTCCCGCCGACCTCCGATCCGCCCGTCGAGGCGCTGGTCCGGCACACGGCCGTGCAGATCGTGGCCGACTCGGGTGATGTGGGCGCGGTCGCAGGCCTCCAGTACGCCCGCGCGATCACCCGCGGCTGGTGGGCCGAACGCCTGCGCGGCCTGTACGCCGTACGCAGTGCGCTGGCCAACCACGAGCTCTCGATCCGGCACGACGCCGAATGGAGAGCCGCGCGGGAGGATCCACTGACCGGTGTCGGGAACCGCCGCGCACTTGACGAGCGGATGTCGCTCGCCGTGGACTCCGGCCGCTCGGTGGCCGTGATCGCCATCGACGTGGACAACCTGAAGGTGGTCAACGACAGTCACGGTCACTCCTGCGGCGACGACGTGCTCCGCCGGGTCGCACAGCTGCTGACCGAGCAGTGCAGGGCCGAGGACGTGGTCGCCCGCGCCGGTGGCGACGAATTCGTCGTTGTGCTCGACAACCCCGACGAACGGGGAGCCCGCGAACTCGTCGAGCGAATCCGGGCGGCCGCAGAGCAAGTCGCGACGACCGCGGCCGAACCATGGTTCGCCATGCTCCGGCTGAGCATCGGTCAGGCCACCAGTACCGACGGCACCCCCGTCGGGGATCTCCTGACCGAAGCAGACCGGCGCATGTACTCCGAGAAGCGCCGCCGACGGCCGGCTAGTAGTTGAGAAACCCTTCACTGACGAGGTTTCTGATCTTCGGCATGTAGTCGGCGTGCAGGTCTTCGCGATCCAGCAGGCTGGCGAGCGCGTCGAGGATCTGGCCAACGCTGAGGTCACCGTCGCAGGCACCGACGAACCCCGCCAGCACGGTGTCGACCTGTTCCGCCCGCCGCATCCCCCGTTGCCTGCGCAGCACGATCGTCGCGGGGTCCTCGGCTCCAGGCGGACCGAGCGACTCCTGTACGACGTCGTCGGCCGTCGTCAAGTAGAGCCCGGTGAGGTCAGCCGGCAGCTCCTCCTGCCGCTGGAACCGGTCGAGCACCTGCGGGCCGATCGGCTGCTCGATCTCGTACGGCCATTCCTCGGCGTGGGTCTGCCCCGGAACGTTGTGCAGGTTGATCCACCCCATGCCGATCGCCTCGACCTGTTGCTCGTCGAGCCACCGCAACCAAGCGTCGTACCGGCTGGTGTACTCCGGGCGCCCGTGCAGGCCGGCATCGCGCAACCAGAGCTCGACGTACTCCGCGGGGTCGAGTTGTTCGCGCTGCACGGCCCAGGCCGCCCGATCCCCGGTCCAGCCGGCGATCCGATCCTGCCAGTCCTGGCCGCGGACGCAGGTCCAGTTCGCCAGCAGCTGGCACCAGCCGTTCTCGGCGAGGTGCTCCGGTGCCTGCCGGACGAGCTGCTCGACCACCGAGTCGCCCGCGAATCCCGTCTCCCGATAGGTGAGCCGCCCGTCGCTCGGCGGCGCGATCACATAGGGCGGATTGCTGACAATGAGGTCGAACCGCTCACCCGTGACAGGCTCGTAGAGACTGCCTTCTCTGACATCGAGCTCGATCTCATTCAGCGCTGCGGTCCAGCGGGCCAGCGTCAGCGCCCGGGGATTCACGTCGGTCGCGACGAGGTGGTTCATCCGGTCCGCCAGGTGGAGCGCCTGGATGCCGCAGCCGGTGCCGATATCGAGCGCCTTCTCGGCCTTGATCGGCACGGTCAGCCTGACCAGGCTCAGGCTCGCGGGTGCGATGCCGAGTACGTAGTCGGGACGCATCGGCTCGCGACGACCGTCCAGGCCCGGCGTCAGATCCGCGACCACCCACCACTGCCGCTCGTCCTCCGCATACGGCCTGATATCGACCGCCGCCCTCACCTCGTCGCCCGACCGCTCAATGATGCCCAGGGCCGATAGTTCCTGAGTCGTGGCTGGAAACGCCTTGCTGAGCAGGGATTCCGGTACAGCTCGCTGGAGGAGGAAGAGCCGGATCAGCAGATCGAGCGGATCACCGGCCGTCGTCGCACGGTAGGCCGGCGTCGTCTCGTTGCGGGCCAGCGCATTGTTGGCCTGGGCCCCTAACCGCTCGGCCACCCCCTCGACGGTGTACCCCGCCGCCTCGAACGCACCCCGGAGCCGCCGCCCCAGCGCCGCGGTCAGCCCGCCGTCCCCTTGTCCACCCATAGGGACATCCTGACAGCCGCTATCGGGCGGTTGCGTACAGCACCGTGCCCGACTCGACGAAGGCGTCTGGCGTGAGCTCCGCCCTGGTCGAATCCAGGCACCCGCAGCGCTGCCTCGAGCTTGGCCGGATCGGAGGTGGTGTCGTTCTACGGCAGCTGCGGCGAGGGATCCACCGGCGCGGTCGCCATCTCAGAAGTAGTAAGGCGTCGCGACCGTGAACACCTCGACGAGCTTGGCCTTCACCAGGTCGCGGTGCGGGATCTGAACGCGCGGGTTCTCCGCATCCAGGCGTACGCCGTGGTCGATGAGCAGGTAGACGACCCGGAGCGTGCGCAGGGTGTTCGACAACTCGGGCCGGATGCCGTCGCTGCCGTTCACGACGACGCCGCGGACCGCCGGGTCCAGCCAACCGACCGCATCCGCCGCACTCAGATCAGGACGAGCCAAGGCGACTGCCAGCGCGAAGCCGAGGCGGTCGTCCTCCAAGCTCCCGAGCACGTACTCCGTGGGCGTCAGGATCCGCCCGATGCCAAGCCGCAGCATCTCGACCGGTTCAACCGCAGGCACCCGCGCCAGAGCCCCGAGCAGGTCGCTCCCGTGCGCGACCGCATGCAGCCACCCCAGCTTCGGGTCGAAGCCGCGCAGGTCCTCCTCGGCCACGTACCACCGCTCGAAGGGCGGCACCCAGCTCGGCTCGAAGACCCCCGTGGACACGATCACGTCGAGGATCAGCGGCGCGAACGTGCGCGCCTGGATCTCCGCGTCATCGAACCGGGCGACCATCTCGTCCCCCAGGGCCCGCAACTGATCGGTGCCGAGCGCGCCGTTGGCGATCCAGGTGGCAAGCGTCGTGTAGGCCTGGGTGTCGCGGACCACCGGATCAGGCGACCGCAGCATGGACGAGAGTTCGGCGACCAGATCATCGAGCGGTCGATCGGTCGGTACGGCGAAGCCGTCGGCGCGAATCCGCGCCCAATCCGTCATGCCGCGCAGGCTAACAAGAGAACGGTCCGTGGAACATCCGGATCACCAGATGTTCCACGGACCGTAGCGACCAGGACCCCTCAGCCCGGCCGGGCCCAATCCCCTCAGGCGTCGCGCTTGCTCGCGCTGTACAGCGCGATGGCCAGGAGCGCGCCTGCCCAACCAGCGAAGTACAGCAGCGCCCACCAGGGACTCAGGGCGAACTGGCTGCCGGCGGCGTTCGCACCGGCCAGACCGTAGTCCTGCCCCTGGTTCAGGAAGGAGCTGCCGTTCGCGAACGGAGACCACTTCGCGAGGTCGTCACCGACCTTGGGAATCAGGTTGAACAGGTTCTCCACCAGCAACGGCCACAGGATCAGGATCGCGATCGCGCCCGCGCTCTGCCGGATCAGGATGCCGACCGCCACCGCGATCACCGCGGACAGCGCGAATACCAGGCCCTGCCCGGCCAGCAGCCGCCACTCGGCCGCCGTGTCGATGGCCAGGGCGTCCGAGTTCACGAAGAGGTTGCCGATCGCCCATCCGCCGAACGACGCGACCAGGCCGACCACCCCGGCCAGGAAAGCCACGACCGCGGTCTTGCCGAGCAGGAGCGCGGCCCGCTGCGGCACCGCCTGGAAGCTGGTTCGGATGGTGCTGAACCTGTACTCGGTGGTGACGGCGAGTGCGGCCATCACCATCATCACCATCTGGCTGAGCTGCGCGCCAGGCTGGGTGATGAAGATCGTCGCCTGCTGCTCATCGGGCGCCGTGATGAACGCGGTGGTGAGGGCCGCGAAGCCGATCGTCAGGACTGCTGCGACGACCATGCACCACCACGGCGAGCGGGTGGAGAAGAGCTTGATCCGCTCTACTGCGATGACCGACATGTCAGTTGTCCTCCTTCGGCCCCGTGGCCACCTCGACGCCGGAGACCGGCGGAACCGCGTTCAGCTCTGTGACCGCGGCCACCTCGTCGTGCGCGTGGTATTGGACCGAGTCACCGGTCATCTGCATGAACGCCTGCTCCAGCGAGCCGCGCTGCAGGGTGAGCTCGTGCAGCACGATGCCCTGAGCGGCGGCGGCCTCACCGATCTGGTCGGTCGTCAGGTCGCCATCGACGAACAGGACCTTGCCCTGCTCCTCGACCTCCTCGACCCGGGTCACCAGGTGCTGCGCCTGCAGTACGCCCTGCAGCTGGTCCAGTTGCGGACTGCGGACCTTGACCGTCGTACCGCTGGCGCGGTCGACGAACTCGGTGGTGGAGCTCTGCGCGATCAGCCGTCCGCGGCCGATGACGATCAGTTCTTCGGCTGTCAGGGCCATCTCCGACAACAGGTGGCTGGAGACCAGCACGGTCCGGCCTTCGCCGGCCAGACGGTGCATGAAGGTCCGGATCCAGACGATGCCCTCGGGGTCGAGGCCGTTGACCGGCTCGTCGAAGAGCAGGATCTCCGGGTCGCCGAGCAGTGCGCCGGCGATCCCGAGGCGCTGCGACATACCCAGTGAGTAGGCCCCGGCGCGCTTGTTCGCCACCGAGGTCAGGCCGACCATCTCCAGCACCTTGTCGACGCTGTCCTTGGGCAGCTTGTTGGAAGCGGCCATCCAGGCCAGGTGGGCTCTCGCCGACCGGTTCGGGTGCACCCATTTGGCGTCCAGCAGCGCGCCGATCTTCGTCAGCGGCTGACGCAGGTCGCGATAGTGCTGGCCGTCGATGCGGACGTCGCCGGCGGTGGGGGTATCGAGTCCGAGGATCATCCGCATCGTGGTCGACTTGCCGGCCCCGTTCGGGCCCAGGAAGCCGGTCACCTTGCCGGGTTTCACCTCGAAGGACAGGTTGTCAACGGCAACGGTTGCGCCGTATCGCTTGGTGAGGCCTTTTGCCTCGATCATCGCCGTACTCCTCGTTCGGTGGCGCGCCAGTGAAACTTCGGGCGGGCTGTCAGGATCAGTATCGAGTGCCGGTCGGGTCACCACATCGGACCCGGGACGGATCCGGTGTGTCCACCTCTGGGTGGATTCTGCCGTCGTCGTGCAACGCAGTGCCATCGGTTGACCCCCCGACCCGTCCCCCGACGATCCCCCATCTCCGCAGCCCGGACATCCACCCAAAGTCGACAACGCACCGACCAAAGATCAATCGTGCTTGGAAGTCACTTCCAGCCGATCGTCAGCTCCGAAGAGGATCTGCCGCCGGGAAACAGAGAAGCCCGCCGGAAGAATCTCCGGCGGGCCTCTCAGGGTGTTGCTTTCAGGCTGTCGCTGTCAGGCTGCGGCGTTGACCTCGGCCGGGGTGTCGGAGATGACCGACTCCCGGCGCTTCGAGACCACTACGGCCGCGACGATGATCACCAGCGCCACCACGGCGATGGTGATGCGCAGGGCGGTGTTGGTGTCCTGGCCGATGCTCGACATGCCGACCACGGCCGGGGCGATCAGCACCGAGACCAGGTTCATCACCTTGATCAGCGGGTTGATGGCCGGACCGGCGGTGTCCTTGAACGGGTCGCCCACGGTGTCACCGATGATGGTGGCCTCGTGCGCCGGCGAACCCTTGCCGCCGTGGTGGCCGTCCTCGACCAGCTTCTTCGCGTTGTCCCAGGCGCCACCGGAGTTGGCCAGGAAGACGGCCATCAGGGTGCCGCTGGCGATCGCGCCGGCGAGATAACCGGCCAGCGCCGAGGCGCCGAGGCCGAAGCCGACGGCGATCGGGGCCGCAATCGCGAGCAGACCCGGCGTGGCCAGCTCCCGTAGCGAGTCGCGGGTGCAGATGTCGACGACCTTGCCGTACTCCGGCTTGCCGGTGCCTTCCATGATCCCGGGGATGTCGCGGAACTGGCGACGGACCTCGTAGACGACAGCGCCGGCGGCACGGCCGACGGCGTTGATCAGCAGTCCGGAGAACATGAAGACGACCGCGGCACCGATGATCAGTCCAACCAGGGTGGACGGGTCGAAGACCAGTGCCTCCGCGTTGAACGCGGCGTCTCCGGCGTCGTTCAGCACCGCGTAGATCGAGTCCGTGTACGAGCCGAACAGTGCGGTCGCCGCGAGCACCGCAGTGGCGATCGCGATGCCCTTGGTGATCGCCTTGGTGGTGTTGCCGACCGCGTCCAGCTCGGTCAGGATCTGGGCGGCCTCGCCGTCCACGTCGCCGGACATCTCGGCGATGCCCTGCGCGTTGTCGGAGACCGGACCGAAGGTGTCCATCGCGACGATGACGCCGACCGTGGTGAGCAGACCGCCACCTGCCAGCGCGATCGCGAACAGCGCGACCACACCGGAACCACCGACCAGGAATGCGCCATAGACAGCGGCGGCGATCACCAGAGCGGTGTAGACGGCGGACTCGAAACCGACCGAGATACCGGACAGGATCACGGTCGCGGCACCGGTCAGCGAGGTCTTGCCGACGTCCTGGACCGGCTTGTCCTCGGTCCCGGTGAAGTAGCCGGTCAGGGCCAGGATGACCGCTGCCAGCACGATGCCGATGATCACGGAGACGGTGGCGATGACCCGCGGGTCACCGTCGAAGGCGGCGATGGCCGGCGTCGCGCCGGTCAGGCCACTGAAGCTGCCTGGCAGGTAGACGAACGCCGCGACCGCACACAGCACCGCGGAGATCGCCGCGGAGATGTAGAACGCCCGGTTGATCGTCCGCAGACCGTTCTCACCGGCCCGCGGCTTGGTCAGGAAGACACCGATCACCGCAGTGATGGCACCGATGGCCGGCACGATCAGCGGGAAGACCAGGCCCTGCTCACCGAAGGCGGCCTTGCCCAGGATCAGCGAGGCGACCAGCATCACGGCGTACGACTCGAACAGGTCGGCCGCCATACCGGCGCAGTCGCCGACGTTGTCACCCACGTTGTCGGCGATGGTCGCCGCGTTCCGGGGGTCGTCCTCGGGGATGTTCTGCTCGACCTTGCCGACCAGGTCCGCGCCGACGTCGGCGGCCTTGGTGAAGATACCGCCGCCGACACGCATGAACATGGCGAGCATGGCGGCACCGAAACCGAAGCCCTCGAGCACGGTCGGAGCATCACCCTTGAAGAACAGCACCACGGCGGCGGCGCCCAGCAGGCCTAGGCCCACGGTCGCCATACCGACGGTGCCACCGGTGCGGAAGGCGACGCGCATGGCAGGTTCGCGCCCCTCCGATCGGGCTGCGGCCGCGACGCGCACGTTGGCGCGGGTGGCGAGCCACATGCCCAGGTAGCCGATGGTGGCGGAGAAGCCCGCGCCCACCAGGAAGAAGATCGATCGGAAGATCTTCAGCGTGGTGTCGTTGCCGCCGTCACTGTGCACAGGCAGCAGGAACAGCAACAGGAAAGCCACCACGGCGAAGACCGAGAGCGTCCTGAACTGCCGGTTCAGGTAGGCCGATGCGCCTTCCTGGACCGCCAGGGCGATCGTCTTCATACTCTCGGTGCCATCGTTCGCGGCAAGCACCTGACCGCGGAACACCATCGCGATGGCGACCGCGAAGATCGCGATCACTCCGACGACGATGACCAGCGTGGTGTTGCTCGACGAAAGATCCACCGCTTGTGCAGCAAGCAGCGACATCCGTCCTCCTTGTTGGCAACCCCTCTGGGCTAGACGGCCCCGGTACTGCCGCCACCGAAGGGTTGGGAAATACGAAACAGCGCCAATGACCTGACGCGGTGGGTCACTCTAACGGGTTCTCGACCAGACCTGACGACAGGGTGGTCTATCCCATACTCGCGCGGGACGGCAGGGACCTCACCGTCCGTAGCCGCCGGGATGCCTTGTCAGGCAGGGTCAGATCGCCGAGGCCACATCCGGGTGGATCTCGAAAACCTTGGTCAGGCCGGTGATCCGGAAGATCTTCAGCAGTCTCTCCTGGGTGCAGACCAGCGAAAGTGACCCGTCGTGGGTGCGCACCCGCTTCAGCCCGCCGACCAGCACGCCGAGTCCGGTGGAGTCCAGGAACTCCACTCGTTCGAGGTCTATGACCAGGTCGTACTGCCCCGCGTCGACGAGCGAGACGATGGTCTCGCGCAGCTTCGGCGCGGTGTACACGTCGATCTCCCCGCCCACCTCGACGACGGTGCGCCCACCCTCCGAGCGCGTCGTCAGCGACAGATCCACTTCAGCCTCCGATCCGTGAACTGTTGCATTCAACCATGTACGGACCGTGAGAAGGACCGCTGCGGAAAACTCTTTCATTTCGTCGCATCCCGCGTCGACCCACCCGGTCAAAATGACGTGTACATCCGCATTTGCAGATGCCTTCCGCCACTGCGGAGTGCAGCACTGTCCGTGGGCACTACTACTCTCGCCGTATGCGTGAGGGTGGTGAGGCAGCGGCTGTACTCAAACGCTTGGCTGCCGGACCGGGTCGCGCAGAACGGTTGACCCATGTGGAATCCGTGCCGCCCCGGCTCGGCCAGACCGGCGCTTGGCCACGCTGGGTGCCGCCGGAGGTGCTCAGCCAACTGGCAACTGCCGGAATCAACGAACCGTGGAGCCACCAGGTCGCCACGGCCGAGGCTGCCTACAGCGGCAAACACGTCGTGGTTGCCACCGGCACTGCTTCGGGGAAATCGCTCGGCTACTTGCTGCCCGCCTTCGCGACGCTGAGTATCGCCCAGGCGGCATCACCCCATCGCCGTACGGCCTCTGTCTTGTACTTGTCCCCCACCAAGGCCCTGGCGCATGACCAGCTGCGCGCGGTCTCGCAGTACTCCGTGCCGGGCTTGCGGCCGACCACACTCGACGGTGATTCGGAGCGGACCGAGCGGGACTGGGCCCGGGACCACGCGACCTTTGTGCTGAGCAATCCGGACATGCTGCACCGGTCGGTGCTGCCGAATCACCAGCGCTGGGCCCGCTTCCTGGGCTGCCTGCAGTACGTCGTGGTCGACGAGTGCCACCACTACCGAGGGGTGTTCGGCGCACACGTGGCAGGGGTTCTCCGTCGGCTCCGGCGGGTCTGCGCGCAGTACGGCGCCCATCCGATCTTCATCTGCGCATCTGCCACGGTTGCGGAGCCGGCCGTGTCCGGTCAGCGGCTGACAGGACTGCCGATGGTCGAGGTGGTCGCAGACGGCTCGCCTCGCGGTGGCATCTCCTTCGCCCTGTGGGAACCGCCGCTCACCTCGCTCCACGGTGAGAACGGAGCACCCGTACGACGCTCTGCCACGGCGGAGGTGGCCGACTTGCTCACAGACCTGGTGGTGTCCGGGGTCAGGACCGTGGCGTTCGTCCGGTCCAGGCGCGGAGCCGAGACCGTCGCACTGACAACGCGGGACAACCTTGCCGAGGTGGATCCGGTGCTGGTCGACCAGGTCTCGGCGTACCGGGCCGGCTATCTCCCCGAGGAGCGGCGCAGGCTGGAGGGGATGCTGCAGAGCGGCGAGCTCACCGGGGTCGCCGCGACCAACGCGCTCGAGCTCGGCATCGACATAGCGGGCCTGGACGCAGTGCTGCTGTCCGGCTGGCCCGGCACGCGGGCCTCACTCTGGCAGCAGGCGGGGCGGGCAGGCAGGTCTGGCGGCGACGCACTGGCCGTGCTGGTGGCTCGGGACGATCCGCTGGATACCTATCTGGTCCGGCATCCGCAGGCGATCTTCGGGCGACCTGTCGAAGCGACCGTGTTCAACCCGGAGAACCCGTACATCCTGGGGCCCCAACTGTGTGCCGCGGCGCAGGAGCTGCCGCTGACTCCGGCGGACTACGAGATCTTCGGCGCGACCACGGAGAACGTGATCGCCCAACTGGTCAGGCAGGGACTACTGCGCGAACGCCCGCACGGCTGGTTCTGGACCCGGCGTGATCGTGCGGTGGACGCGATCGACATCCGGTCGGCCGGCGGCAAGACCGTGCAGATCGTGGAGGACCAGACCGGACGGCTTCTCGGCACAGTCGACGGTGGTTCCGCGCATGCGAGCGTGCACGCCGGAGCCGTCTACGTGCATGCCGGGGAGTCCTACCTGGTCCGGACCCTCGACCTGGAGGGCCACGCCGCGATCGTCGAGCAGGCGTCGCCGGACTACACCACCTTCGCCCGGGACGTCACCGAGATCAGCATCCTGGCCACCGAGGACACCACTGCCTGGGGTTCGGCCGAGTTGTCCCGGGGCTGGGTGCAGGTGACGAACCAGGTGATCTCCTTCCAGCGCAAAGCGCTCGTCACCGGCGACGTACTGGATGAGCAGCCGCTGGATCTCCCCGAGCGGACCCTGCGGACGAAGGCCGTCTGGTGGACCTTGCCGAACGCGCTGGTCGAGCGATTGGGCCTTGACGACGTACCGGGGGCCGCGCACGCCGCCGAGCATGCGTCGATCGGCCTGCTGCCGCTGTTCGCCACCTGCGACCGCTGGGATATCGGCGGCGTCTCCACCGCCAAGCACGCCGACACCGGCCGCCTCACCGTCTTCGTGTACGACGGCCACCCGGGCGGGGCAGGATTCGCCGAACACGGCTACGCCGCGGCGCGCGAGTGGTTGACCGCGACCCGTGAGGCGATTGCACACTGTGAGTGCATGGAGGGATGCCCGTCGTGCGTACAGTCGCCCAAATGTGGGAACGGGAACAATCCGCTCGACAAGGGTGGCGCCGTGGCGCTGCTCACCGCACTACTCGGCAGTGAGGCCTGAACACTCCAGCACCAACCTGCTGGAAGAAAGGCAGTAATCATGGTCGTCCTCGGAATCGTCCTGATCGTCCTCGCCGTCCTCCTCGGCCTCGGCGTCTCGGTCTCCTCCAGCGACTCGACCACGATGTCGGTGTTCGGGGTGGACTTCGGTGTCGTGGTGCCGACGGTGTTCTTCCTCGGCGCGGCGGTCGGCGTCGTCCTGGTCGCCGGCCTTTGGCTGACGAAGAAGGGACTGGGTCGCGGCTATCGCCGGCACAAGGAGGTCAGGGAACTGCGCCAGCAGGTCGCAGCCTCCCCCGCGACCGAGACCGCGCCCGCTGTGGACAACTCCTCCGACGTGACCGCACCGGATGACGGCGCGGCCCGCACCGTCGACATCGATGAGGGCGACCGGCTCGCCCGCGAGCGCCACATCGTTGCCGATAGCACCGAACCGAAGGAGCAGCACCGGTAGATGCTGAAGCGGTTTCACCTGTTTCGATCCAGGCACAACCGCCACACAACCGCGCTACGGCGACCACCCAGCCAGATTTCGATGCCTTATGCAACGATCTCTTCGCTGGCAGTTAGTTGCCATTGGCATCAACTAACACCGGTTGGCCATAACCACCGCCGAGGATGGTGTGCATTACTGGTCGTGGCGTCAACGTCGCGTTGAGTCACCGTCGGCCTTCCGGGCCACACCACCTCCTCACGGGGGATCGACCCGCAACCTCAGCCCACGCGCAAGGGGTGTCGTTCGCGGTTCCCGGAGTCCGACCACTCTCGCTTCGGGGTCCCGACGACCTGACGCCGCGAGATGGCACGACCTCTGGAGGTTGTCTTGATCATCCGTAGATTGTTGAGTCGCACCGGCGTGGCAGTACTCGCCGTCAGCGTCGCCCTGGCCACGGCCGTTCCCGCGCAGGCAGCGGCACCGGCACCGGCCGACCCGCCGGGCGTCGAGGTCGGAGTGGCCAAGCAGATCGCCAACCGCTCCGACACGCGCTACTGCCTCACCTTCGTCACCGCCGAGAAGGTGCCGATGGCAGTGATGATGGCGTGCGCTCCTGGCAAGGAGGGCAAGACCCAGGAGTGGATCTACACCGAGAACGGCCAGCTCCAGGTGGCGATGAGCAAGAGCGTCGGTGGCGCCCTTGCCCAGACCGGCGCCTGCCTGGACACCGGTGCGGACCTGGCCCGGCCATCGGCACAAGCGCCGGTGCTGGTGCTGCCCTGCCGTGACGGCGACGGGCAGAAGTGGAGCTACGACGCGGGCGACGGTTCCTTCACCAACGTGGCGAACGGAATGGCACTCAGCTCGCTGCTCGGCCAGGGCAAGGCCAAGCAGGCCCAGCCGACCGGCAACCGGCCGGCCAGCGGGGCTCCGTACCAGGGCTGGAGCGCCTTGCCGCTTCCGGGTCTGGACATCCTCGGCGCGGTGCTGGCACTCGTGAACGCACTGCTGGCTTCGCTGGGCCTGGCCCTGCCGCTGCCGATCGCGAAGGCCGCGGCGAGCCTCTTCGACCTGGTCCGGGCCAAGAACCCGGCCGCGGCGCAGACGACGACACTGCCGAAGCAGATGATGCAGCTGGCCAGGCGCTGATCGAGGAGGATCACCAGAGGACGGCCGGCCCCGACGATGTCGGGGCCGGCCGCTTCTTTTCGATCCTCGGTGGATTGGTCCGGTTCGGGTTCGTACTGCGGGATTGGTACTGCGGGGATTGGTCCTACGGGATTGGTCCTACGGGATTCGGTGCAGCGGGATTCGTTGGGAGCGGTGGTCCGCCGCCTGCTGCTTGCGCGTCAGCAGGGGGGCGTCGTCACCGCCGACCAGACGTCACCACCACCAGCAATGACAGTGGCCCAGAAGGTCGTCGAGAAGGCAAGCCAGTCCGTGCAACAGCATGTCCGTCACCTCCGATCCAGTGATCCGATCGGGGTTGACGCTACCCGAGCCTGTCACACTCTGTACCTAGTCAGGTACTTTTTGTCACGCAACCGCGAGCGGACTTTAACTTTTCCGCAATGCATGCCGCCTGCATCCAACTTGACGCCGGACGACAGTGGGCCTATGGCAACAATCCGTGCTCAGCCCGCGACCCGCAGTACGGCTGAGGCGGTCGTAACTTTGCAACATTTTCGCGCGCTCCATGTAAAAGTCTTCACATAGTCGGTCCCTAGTGCCAAGGTGGACCGGCACTGGCTGCACTGACCCGCAAGGAGCCCCCTGATGCGACGTATCTCGCGCTTGTCCCGGCTGGCCGTCCTCGGCTCAGCCGCCGTTGTGTTGCTGACCGGCTGCCTGGGGTCGTCGGACTCCGGCAGCGCGGGCCAGGACTCCAATCGCAACGCCGACGCCAAGAAGGTCGAGCTCACGATCGGCTCGAACTCGGTCAAGGGCGGCAAGAACAGCTCCGGCGCGACCTTCACCCAGGATGTGCTGATCCCCGCGTTCGTGGCAGACCAGAAGACCAAGGGTGTCGATGTCACCGTGAAGTTCGAGGGTGACGGCTCGGACGACGAGGTCTACAAGCAGAAGCTGGCCCTCAGCCTGTCCAACAAGGCCGGCCCGGACCTGATCAACATCGACGGCATCTGGGTCGGCGAGTTCGCCCAGGCCGGCTACATCAAGCCGCTCACCGACACCGTTGGCGACGCCGCCAAGGTGGACGACTGGGACGGCTGGAAGCAGATCCCGGACTCGGTCCAGCAACTCGGCAGCTTCGAGGGCAAGCGGTACGGCGTACCAGGTGGCACCGACGGCCGGGTGCTCTACTTCAACAAGAAGCTCTTCCAGCAGGCCGGGCTCCCCGCCGACTGGCAGCCGAAGTCCTGGGACGAGATCACCAGCGCGGCGCAGGCCCTGAAGAAGCTGCCGGGCGTCACCCCGGTCCAGATCAACGCCGGTACTGCGATGGGCGAGGCCACCACGATGCAGGGCGTGCTGCCGCTGCTCGTGGGCACCGGCGCCACCATCAACACCGACGGCAAGTGGCTCGGCAACAGCAGCCAGATCCGGCAGGTCCTCGACTTCTACAAAGGCATCTACAGCACGGGCCTTGGTGACCCGGTGCTGCAGCGCGAGGCCAAGGGCCGGGACAAGTCGTTCGCCGAGTTCGCCGCGAACAAGATCGGCATCCTGCTCGAGGGCGACTACTTCTGGCGCAGCGTGGTCCAGCCCAAAGAGGGTGTCGCCAAGATGGCCGACCGCGACGCAGCCGTGGGCTACGCGCTGATCCCGGCCAGCAAGCCGGGCGGCGGCATCAAGGGCCAGGACTTCGTCTCGATGTCCGGTGGCGGCGCAACCGCGATCAACCCGAACACCAAGTTCCCGCAGCAGGCCTGGGAGCTCCTGCAGTTCATGAACTCGGCTGACATGGTCAAGAAGTCGCTGAACGGCGCCGCGAAGATCACCCAGCGCACCGACGTCAACGCCGAGGTGCTGGCCGGTGACCCGATGCTGAACTTCGTCGCCACCAAGGTGCTGCCGCTGACGCAGTACCGGCCGGGCCTCGCGGAGTACCCGAAGATCTCGGCCGCGCTGCAGCAGGCAACAGCGGACGTGGTCGGCGGCAAGTCCACCGACGCCGCCGCAAAGGGCTACGAGACCGCTGTCGAGGCTGCTGCGGGCAGCAAGGACAAGGTCACCAGCAACTGATGACGACCGCATCCCAACCCGTGCCGGCACCACCGGCGCGGGTACGTGGTCCGGCCCAGGATGTCGCGGGACTCGGGGTTACCCGGGCCCTCGGCTTCCTGGCGCCGGCCCTGTTGCTGATCGGGGCGTTCCTGGTCTTCCCGGCGATCTGGACGATCTACATCGGCATCACGAACTACCGGCTGACCGGGGTCGAGGCCGTCTCGCCGTCCATCGTCGGCTTGTCGAACTACACGAAGGCCCTGAACGACGCGCTGTTCCACAACGCGCTCTGGTTGACCGTGCTGTTCGTGCTCGGCTCGGCCATCATCGGGCAGAACATCCTCGGCTTCATGTTGGCCTGGACGATGCGCCGCGCCCGGCCTGCTGTTCGCCGTACGGTCGAGGGCCTCGTACTGCTGGCGTGGATCCTGCCGTCAACGGTCGTCGCCTATCTGTGGATCGCCTTCTTCGACCGGGACACCGGCACGTTGAACAGCATCCTCGGAGCGCAGGGCACGGCCTGGCTGATCGACTACCCGATGGTCTGCCTGGTCTTCTTCAACACCTGGCGAGGCACGGCCTTCTCGATGATGCTCTACTCGTCCGCCCTGCAAGCCGTGCCGCCGTCGCAACTGGAGTCGGCCCGCATGGTCGGGGCGTCGGGCTGGCAGACGCTGCGGGATGTGGTGTTCCCGCACATCCGTGGGCACGTGCTGACCAACACGCTGCTGATCTCGCTGTGGACTGCGAACGACTTCTCGCCATTCCTGCTGACCAAGGGCGGCCCGAACCACGAGTCCGAGACAGTGCCGGTCTACATCTACAACGTCGCGCTGCAGGGCGGTGAGCTCGGCTACTCGTCGGCGATCTCCTTCCTGCTGCTGATCGCGAACCTGCTGGTCGCCCTGCTCTACCTGCGGCTGCTGAGGAGGCGCTCATGACGCCGGCCTACGTAGTACGCCGGATCGGCTTCTACATCCTGATCTGCATAGTCACGCTGTTCTTCGCAGTACCGATGCTGTGGATCGCTTCGGCGCCGTTCGACTCGTCGCCCGGCCTGGGCGTGCACTGGCCGGACTGGACGCTGGAGAACTTCCGCAAGACGCTGGCGCACCCCTACGCGATGCACTCGATGGTGAACTCACTTCTCATCTGCATCACCACGGCAGTGGCGGTGACGGCCTTCGCGGCTCTGGCCAGCTACGCGCTGTCCCGCGTGCGGATCCCCGGGCGCGACGCACTGCTCTACGGACTGCTGCTGCTGTCGTCGGTGGTCACCGGGACCGCCGCGATGGTGCCGATCTTCGTGATGATGTTCCAGCTCGGGCTGATCGACTCCCGGTTCGGCGTCGCGCTGGTGATGACCGGAGGCCTGTTGCCGGCGGCGATCTTCATCCTGAAGGACTTCATCGACGCGGTGCCGAAGTCTTATGAGGAGTCGGCGCGCGTCTTCGGCGCCTCCACGCTGCAGATCCTGCGGGACGTGGTGGTGCCGGTGGCGCGGCCCGGGCTGGCGACCATCCTGGTCTGGGCGTTCGTGAACTCGTGGGGCAACTTCCTGGTGCCCTTCCTGCTCATCCGGTCGATCGACAAGCAGCCCGGCGCGGTGCTGCTGCAGACCTTCACCGACGAGGGCGGCAGTGCCAACCTCTCGGTGATCCCGGTCTTCTCGCTGCTGTTCTCGATCCCGGTCGTCGTGCTGTACCTGTTGGTGAACTCGCGGTACGGGTTCCGCTTCCACGGCGGGATCAAGAGTTGAGTGACGGAGGGATCCAAAGTTGAGTCACGGAGGGATCAAGAGCTGATGGCCGGCATCGACATCGAAGGCCTGGCGACCGTCTACCCGAACGGCGTGCGCGCCGTCGACGGGCTGGACCTGACCGTGGCCGACGGCGAGTTCTTCGCCCTGCTCGGCCCATCTGGTTGCGGCAAGACGACCTTGCTGCGCACGATCGCCGGCCTGGAGTCCGCGACCGAGGGGACCGTGCGGATCGACTCTGTCGACGTGACGCGGGCCGAGCCCGGCAAACGCGGCGTGGCGATGGTCTTCCAGGACTACGCGTTGTTCCCGCATATGACCGTGTCCGAGAACATCACCTACCCGTTGAAGGTACGGCGGGTCGCGGCGTCGACGCGTGCCTCGGTCGCGGAGCGCACGGGTGATGAGCTGTCCCTGCAGGGTTTGCTCGAGCGTAGGCCCGGGCAACTGTCGGGTGGTCAGCAGCAGCGAGTCGCGCTGGCCCGGGCGATCGCATCCGAGGGCAAGGTGCTCCTGCTCGACGAGCCGCTGTCGAACCTCGACGCGCGACTTCGGCTGGAAGCACGGACCTTCCTGAAGAAGCTGCAGAGGGATCTCGGCATCACCACGGTGTTCGTCACGCACGATCAAGCGGAGGCGTTGGCCCTGGCCGACAGGATCGCCGTCATGCAGTCGGGCAAACTGCGACAGCTCGGCAGCCCGCGTGAGGTCTTCGCCCGGCCTGCGAACACGTTCGTGGCCAACTTCATCGGCTCCACACCGATGAATCTGCTGCCCGGGACGGTGGTGTCGGACAGTTCCGGTTCGGATAGCCGCGGTTCGGACGGCCGCGGCTCGGACGGCCCCGGCTCGGACGGCTCCGGTTCGGACGGCTCCGGTTCGAACGGCTCCGGTTCGAACGGCTGCGGTTCGGATGGCGGTGGTGCGGTGTCGGTGGCTGGGGGATCGTTGCCTGCGGCTACTGGTTCGGCGCCGGTCGGGGCCGAGGTGACAGTCGGTGTGCGGCCGGAGTACCTGACATTGTCTACTGGCAGCGTGACCGGCCCGTGTATCCGCGGCTCTGTGGTCGTGACGGAGAACCTCGGGACCCAGTCGCTGGTATCGGTCGACTGCGACGGCACGTTGATCGGCGTCACCGTGCCCGAGGAGGACGAGCCGGCGCCCGGTGCGGCCGTAGTACTGACAGCTGCAGCCCAGCGGGTACTGCTCTATGACAAGGAGTCCGGCGAACTGCTGGCCCGGCAGCCGGCTGTCGTCGCCTGATGGCAGTCACCGCCTATCGGCAGCATTGGACCCTCGACGACCGGGCCGAATCGGTCTGGCACTCTTTGCCGGTCGACCTACCGCCCGGTTGCGCCGGACTGTCCGTCACCCTGACGGTTCCCGCCGTCGAGGGCGCTGTGATCGACCTCGGCTGCGAGGGCGCCGACGGCTGGCGCGGCTGGTCCGGAGGCGCGCGGCAGTCTTTTGCTATCACCCCTACCGCTGCGACGCCTGGATACGTCGCCGGCGAACTCGAGGCCGGCACCTGGTGGGTCGTGCTCGGCTTGCACCGCCTTCCTTTGGAAGGCGTCGAGCTCATCGTCGAGGCTGTCACCGGCCCTGTCGCCGTCGAAGACATCCCGGGGCTGACTGCCTACGAGGCCGCCTCGACCACGGTCGCCGTACCGCCTCGACCGCCGCGTCGGGAACTCCCTGCCGCTGACGGACTCCGCTGGGTGGCCGGGGACTTCCATGCGCACTCGCTGCATTCTGACGGCTCCACGCCGGTGGCCAATCTCGCTGCGCTCGGGGTGGCTGCAGGGCTGGACTTCATGGCCGTCACCGACCACAACACCGAGTCTCACCACCTCGAACTCCCCTCGGTCGGACGACGCTTCGGCATCGGCCTCCTGCCGGGCCAGGAGGTCACCACCGAATCAGGCCACGCGAACGCATTCGGCCCCATCGGCGTGATCGACTTCCGCCGCCCGGCTGCGACCTGGGTGACGGAGGTCGCAGCGCGCGGCGGCCTGCTGTCGATCAACCATCCACTGGGTGGCGACTGCTCGTGGCGGCAACCACTGCCGACGCACCCTGCCCTTGCGGAGATCTGGCACTCGGCGTGGCTCGACCGCCGCTGGGGTGGCCCGATTGCGTGGTGGGAGGCTTGGGGCCTGAAGAAGACCACCCCGATCGGCGGCAGCGACTGGCACAACCCGACGTCGCTCACCCCACCCGGTGTCCCGACAACGTGGGTCGCCATCGACGCCGCCGCCGAAGCCCCGGACGAGCTCCCAACCGCAGTCATGGCAGCTCTCGCCGCAGGCCGAACCGCCATCTCCGCCGGTTACAACGCCCCGGTCCTCCTCCGCAACGGCAACGAGTTCATCATCCTGGATGCCCCCGGGACGGTTCTGATCTCCCCCGACGGCACCCGCCGCCCCATCCGCACAGGCCAGGAGCACGTCCCGGCCGATCAACCCGGCGGCCACGTGCTCGTCGACCACACCGGCCGGTTCATAGCCCTCACCAACTAGCCGATTCCTCCCAAGTTGAGCGGCGACATGTCCCGGATCGCTTGGCGCTCCCACCGAACATCAGCACCGGCCACATGGAGGGCTCGGCGCACTACGACGGTCGCGCTGTGGTTGGACCGTCCCGACCGCCCAGCCGGGTTCTCGGCTGCCTGTGTACTGACTGTTGAGTTCGGCAACTGTTGTTCGGGCGGCTTCGTACTAAGGAGTTTCTCAGCTGCGAAGTTGGCTCTCCGCGGGTTTGCCGGAGGGTGGTTGCGGGAAGGACCGCGGGCGATCGAAGACGTCGGTGCTGATCGGGTCGCGATCTGGTCGCAATCTGGTAGAGATACCGCGTTGATCTGGACGGCGCTAGTTGCCTACCCCCATGATCTGGAACCGAAGTCCTACCCATCTGCTCCCGGACGCACTTCCCCGGCGCCCGGACGCTCACCCCGGAGGCCCGTTTGCCCGACCGCATCCGGCTGTTGCTGGTCGACGACCAGATCCTCAGCCGAGGCGTCCTCAGAAGCGGTCTGGAACGCGAACAGGATCTGGAGGTCGTTGCCGAGCTCAACCGCGCCGACGACGTAGTGGCCGCCGCCAAACGTCACCGCGCCAACGTCGCCCTCCTGGATACCGCCGGCCCCGGATACGACAGCATCAACGTCACCACGAACCTCCGCACCTCGATGCCCGAGTGCCGCGTAGTCATGCTGACCACCTACGGCCGCCCCGTACACCTCCGCCGCGGCCTCGAAGCCGGCGCAAAGGGATTCGCCCTCAAAGGCAGCCCCGCGCCCCAGCTGGCCGACGCCGTACGCCGCGTCCACCGCGGCCTCCGCGTTGTCGACGCCAACCTGGCTGCCGAAACCCTCCAGTACGCCGACACCCCCTTGAACGAGGGCGAAACCGACACCCTCCGCGCCGCCCGCGAAGGTGGTTCCGTCGCCCTGATGGCCCAGAAGCTAGCCGTCTCCGAACGCCTGGTCCGAACCCGCCTCTGGTCCGCCATCGGCAAAACCGGCGCCCGCACCCGAGCCGACGCCATCCTCATAGCCGAACGCAACGGCTGGCTCCTCGACTAGCCGGGTCCAGCGGCATTCGACTGAGCAGACAGCGCCAAGACAACACCTGACCGACTCCCTCAGTCCGCCACCCCCTCTTCCGATCAGCTCGCTCGCGCATTCATCCGGTCAGCGCGCTCATCCGGTTGGCCCGCTCATCCAGTCAGCGCGCTCGTCCGGTCAACTCGCTCGCGCACTGGTCCGGTAAGCGCGCTCGTCCAATCAACCCGCTCGCGCACTGGTCCGGTCAGCGCGCTGGTCCGATCAGGCCGCTCGCCCGCCAGCGCACTCTTCCGATCAGTGCGCTCATCGGCTCAGCGGCTCAGTCGCCGAGGTGATCCCAGAGCCAACGAGGACCGACCGTACTCGCTCCCAGCGCCTCGACCCGCTCCCGCAATCCCCGATCAGCCGTCACCACCGTGATCGCGCGCCCGCTGTCTTCAGTCACCGCCGCCCGCACCACGTCAACGATGGCGTCATCACCGGATCCCACCGCAAGCACGACCCGAACACCTCCAAAGTCAGCGGGCCGGCGACCGAGACCTCCCCCGTACCCGGCTCCAACTTCCACACCTCCGACGTCGGCGGCTCCCGAGTCAGCGGCTCCCGTGTCCGCGGCTCCCGTGTCCGCGGCTCCCGAGTCGGCGGCTGCGGGCCGTCGGTCTCCCTCACCCGGGGTCCCTCCGGCGCTAGTACCTTTGTTGCCGCTAGCACCGGGTTGCCGAGCGCTAGCAATTGCTCCTCGTGCGGCCCCTTCGAGAACGACGACCACCTCGGCTGATTCCGCCAGCCGCTCCTCCAGCCCCGCCAATCTCTCCAGCAACCGTCGCGCCGCACCGGCCCGGTCACGCCACCACCCATCCGGCCGCGAACCCACCACGTTTGCCGCATCGACCACGATCAACCGATCCCGACCCCGATCCACACCCTCATCACCCGTCACCCAGCCCAGTCTCCTCCCACCCCCGCCCGCCAACCGAAGGAGTGCACCGACACCCGCATGCCGGCCCCCGCAGACCGGCGTACCGTCAGCTCTTCAAGCTCGCCCATGCCACCACGGCCAGTGAGATTCGTCGTCCCGGTCACGGCCTCGCACCTGCAACCCACGATCGGGCCCCCGGACGCTCAGTGGTGTAGCGCGAGCCAGCGCATCTGTGCCCTTGCGGCTCGCAGATCAGGTCACGCGGACGATTGCTATCGGCCGCGTTCGACGCCACCGACTTCGATGACCGTCCGGTCTCCCTCATTGGGTCCGCCGCCGGCTGGTCCGGCACGTGCTTCGGCGCTTACCAGAGGCGATCCCAGAGCTCCAAGCCGAAGAGCCGTCGCGGCTTCGACCGCGACGATCTCGCCATCTACCTCGCAGCTTCGAAGCTCGACCTGTTGCTCCGCGGCAATCCGCCGGGCTGACACGCAGGGCTCCGTCTCACCAGCTTGAACAGCCTGCGCCGCACTTAGCGCGGCGAGATCCGCCGCCGCCGCAACGCGGTGAGTGCCGACCGAGACCACAGCCCACAGAACCCCGACCACTCCCGCACCCATCAAGACCATCGCAACCCAGACCGCCAGCAACGTTCCGGCACCGCGATCTGACCGTCGACTGATCAGCCGACGCCGGGCTTGCCGCGGGCGACGACCCCGCCGCTCAGTCATGGCAGATCGCCTGTAGTGCCGGGCTCAGCCTGGATGGTGGCCTCGCCTTTGACCGGAATCGGCGGAAGTTCGCGGAGTAGCGCCCCGTCCATGCTGAGCTTTGAGCTCACCACAACTCGGACATCCGAACCGTCGCGAATGATCGAGACTGCTGCTCCTAATGGCGCAGCGCGCAGGCCGATCTGTTGAGCGGCCTCGGGTGACTCGCCTCGAGCCACTGCGCGGGCAACATCTCTTGCCGCATCAATACATCGCACGTTCGCAACCACAACGCCGACCACCCATACTCCGAAGAGCATCGTCGCTATCAGCACCGGCAGCACCATCGCCACCTCAGCCGTTACGGCTCCCCGTTCAACTACGCGGCCTCGACCCAGCGAACACAGCCACTCTGTATCAGTTCGCTCTCGCATGTCAGCTCCTCCTCTGAGACCCTTACGCTCGCGGCACCGTGAGGCGAGCGCGGCGCCATTCAGGCGGTCCCGGCGCCATCGAGCATCCGCGTCGGCATTCAGACGTTGGCCGCGGTATTCGAACCTTGGCCGCGGCAGTCAGAATTGCGCGGTGCCGTCAGACATCGAACCTCCCCGGCTGGATATCCGCTGGCGGACCAGCCGCGATGCAGAGGGGTGCGCCGCGGCCGGTCCACTGACACCGGTCAGATCTGGACGCCGTCCATGCCGGTGGCCTTCAGAGCGAAGTTGATGATTGCCTTGAGCAACGCAACCATCGCGTCGGACTTCAGCAGGGCGATGAGAATGCCGCCGAGCCCGCAGGCCGCCACCATCGAGACCGCATACTCCGCGGTTGCGGCGCCTCGCTCGGACTGCTTGCGGAAGCGGCGGACTGCTACCAGCGCCTTGGACATATCGAACCTCCTGATCTGCCGCCCGGCACCTCCGGATCGGCTTACTGACAAGGTGCCGTCATCAAACCCCTTATAGAAAAGGAGTTTTCTGCCTGGGGACAACTGGCCGCGTTGAGCCGCCGATTCAACCTAGCGTAAAGTGTCCAACCGAAGTCCCACCCGCCCATCGGCCGGCAACATGTCCGGCAGATAGCGAGATCGACGACCGTACCAACAGACCGCGGCCCGATGGGTGACAGTCAACTCAGTCGAAAGTCCGGGTTTCTGCCTGGCGAGCCGGTCAGCACCAAGCTCGGCAGAGGTCATGTGGAGCTCTAGCGCAGTCGACACAACCCGACATCCGTGTCGGCGATCAGTGCGTTAGCGTGGCTCAATGTTCGTCTTGGAGCTGACCTACACTGCACCCTTCGACCTCGTCGATGAACTGCGTGACGACCACATGGCCTGGGTGAAGACGCAGTACGACGCGGGCATATTCATCGCGTCCGGCCGCAAGGAGGCCCGCGACGGTGGAGTGATCATTGCTCTTGGCAACGACAGGTCTGCGATGGAGGATCTAACGAGCTCCGACCCGTTCACGATCGCCGACGTCTGCGATTACCGCATCACCGAGTTCCTCGCTACTACCGTCGCATCAGGCCTCGAACGGTACCGAGAGACGACCTAGTCCTACAGCCGTAGGTCGTGATCGCGTTCCTGTCGAGCGAGCAGGTAGTCCATCGCGAACGGGTGTGGGCCGCCTGGCTTACATCCAGGCGGCCCCGGACTAAGGCGTCGGCATGGAGAGCTGGTAGCGCTCGATGACGTCCGCGAACCATTCGGGTTCCGCGATTGGGACCTCGTAGCGGGTCGCGAGCTCGACGATCTTCGACATCTCTGCTTCGCCGCGCTCTGTCAGGTCGACGACCGTCCGGAAGAGCCCTTCGAGTCCGGCAGGCGAGATGATCTCGATCATGCGCGCCGGCGTCGGCCCGGCGTTCCACATCGCGTGCACCTCGCCGCGCGGCTTCACGATGTATCCGCCTGGACCGAGCACGATCTCCTTGTCCTCGGACCGGAAGCCGATCTCGCCCTCGAGCACGATGGAGATCTCATCCTCGCGGTGGTGGACGTGCGGCGGGACGAGCCCGCCGACCTCGAAGGGGTGTTCGACGACGGCGAGGGCCCCACCGGAGTCGGCACCGTCGATCTTGAAGACCACCCCGACGCCGGGCATCAATCCGCCGCGCCGACCTTCACCGGGCTGGACAACCTTCACGGTCGTGGCCGCTTCAGTCCCTGCACTCATGCCGCATCTCCATTTGGATGACACCTCTGTATAGTGAAGCAGCAGCAAAGCGCCCCGTCAAGATTGGCTAACATATGTGTTCAGCGAACATAGCGTCGCCACGCCCATATCGGAAGACGAAGCGTGCGCTCACCGAAGCCGAGACCCGGCAACGAATCATTGAAGCGACGGTCGAGCTCCACGAAACGCTCGGCCCCGCGAAGACGACCATCAAGGCCATCGCCGAGCGCGCGGGCGTGCAGCGCGCCACGGTGTACAACCACTTCCCCGAACTCCAGGCGCTCTTCGAGGCGTGCAACGCCCACTACTACGAGCGGCATCCCATGCCCGACCCGACGCCGTGGGCCGGCATCGCCTCACCCAAGGAGCGCTTTCGCGTCGCGGTGCGCGAACTGTATCGGTGGTACGAGGAAACGGAGGCGATGCTCTCGGCAGGCATCCGCGATATCGATGCTGTCCCGCCGGCGGCCCGCGAGGCGTTCTTCGGATACTTCCGCCACGTCGCTCGTTCACTGATGACGGGACGCCGCGAGCGAGGTCGTGTGCGCACGCGCACGGCGGCAGCCGTCGGCCACGCGATCTCGTTCGTGACATGGCACTCGCTCGTCCGGGAGGGATCGCTCACGAGCGAAGAAGCTGCCGATCTCATGGAGGCGATGGTCTGCGCGGCGGCGGGATGACGGCTTCGTGTGAGCGAGCGTCGTGACGATGGGCACTAGCACGGCTTCTGGGAATGGCCCTGGACCATGCAATGCGCCTGGGCCCGCCTAGTACTACAACCGTGGATCTGAGCCGAGCGGACATCAAGTCGCATCCTCTGGATCGGAAACGGCGCTCCAGCGCATTGCCACAAGTCAGGCGGGCCGGATGGTCAGGCGACGCGGCAGGGGTTGGGAGGGGCTAGGCGAACGGGGTTTTGAGAGGACGCCCAGGCGGTGGGGTCGCGCGTTCCACAGACGCCCCGGCCGCGGCGGCGATTAGAAGGGTGGGGGGTCGGTGTTGGTGGGGTGGGGTGGTTGGGGGATGGGGCCGGGGGCTGGTGGTGGGGTGGTGTAGCGGTGGCCGGTGGGGGTGGTGAGGGTGGTTGAGCCGTCGGGGTTGTTGGTGGCTTTCCAGCCCCAGGTGGGGGTGTCTTTGATGATGTGGTGGAGCTCGCAGTAGTTGCGTAGGTCGGCCAGTTGGGTGATGCCGGTTTGGGTGAAGGGGGTGCCGTGGTCGCGGTCGCAGGTGCGGGCGGGTTTGTTGCAGTTGGTCCAGTCGCAGGTGGGGTGGGCGGCGAGGAGTGTTTCGGAGACTAGTGCGCCGGGGTCGTGGCGGGTGGTGGAGGCTTCGAGGACGGTGCCGTTGGTGGGGTCGGTGAGGATGCGGCGCCAGGTGCCGTTGGTGGCAATGTGCCGGGCCATTTCGGCGGGGATGGGGCCGTATCCGGTGAGTTCGCCGGGGTCGTCGTCGAGGCCGAGCAGGGTGTTGATCGGGATGAGTACTTCGATGTGTGGTCGGCGGCGGTGTTGGTCGGGTAGTCGTCGGCCGAGCCAGTCGAGTCCGTTGGTGAGGATGAATTCGAACAGGTCGGCTGTGATGTCGGCGCGCCGTTGATCCGCGGTCCGCTCGTCCTTGCCGATCGCTGCCGCGGGTTCACCGCCCGGCCCGGCGTTGGTCTGCCCGGCGTTGGTCTGCCTGGCGACGGTCTGCTCGTCGCCGGCCTGCCCGGCGGTGGCATGGGCGGCGGTGGTCTGCCCGGCGGTGGTCTGCCCGGCGCGGGTCTGGTTGTGGCCGCTGGGGTGCGTGTCGGTCTGGTTGTTCTGTTGGTTGTCAGGGACCTGACCGCGGCCGTTGCGGGTGGTGCTCGGCTGACCGGTGCTGGTCTGGGTGCTGGCGGCCCGGGCGGCGTCGGCCCGGGCGGCGTCGCCCTGGTCCGTCTTCGGCCGGTTGGTGCCGGCCCGCTCCGGGCCGGCCTGCTCCGCGCCGGACTGCCCCGCGCCGGGCTGGGCGTGGGCCCGGCCGCTGCCGCCCGCGCCGGTGCCGCCCTGGCTGGTGCCGCCCTGGCTGGTGCCGTCCTGGTCGGTGCCGTCCTGGCTGGTGCTGGTGTGGGTGGGGTCCGGGGTGTTGCGTTTGGCGAGGGTGGCGATGGCTTGGATGACGATCCAGATTTGTTGGATCTTGTCGGCGGTGTTGACGATCCAGAGGCCGGCCATGCCGTCGGGGAGTGGGACGACGCGGACGCCGCGGTCTTTTTTGGCGTCGCGGTGGCGGTCGGCGTGGTTGCGGGTGTCGTGTTTGGCGACTTGGCGGCGCAGTGAGGCGCGGAGGTTGGCGTGGGATTGGGAGGCGGCTCGTTTCAGCACGTGGGCTTCGACCGCCTGGGTTTGGTGGGTGTCGAGGGCGCGGGTGGCGTCGGAGATCGCGATGGCTTTGGACAGGGAGATCGCTCCGCAGCGCAGCGCGGTGTGGGTCGCGGACAAGACGCTGGTGAGGCGCAGCGCGGTGTCGAGGTGGGCGGTCGCGGTGTCGGGGGCGAGTTTCAGGGCGCAGGCGATTTCGGCGGTCCAGGACCGCTCGGGGTCGACGGGCCGGCCGCGGGAGTCGATCTCGCTGGGTCGCGGCAGCTGGGTGGCCTGGGCCTGGCGCTGGCGGTAGAACGCGGCCATCGCCGACAGCCTGATCGATTCGCTCCAGGCGGTCAGGCGGGCGCTGGCCTTCATGACTTCGATCAGCGCTATCGGTGATTCGGTCTGGGGCCGCACCGGCTCCAGCGCCGCGGCGAGTTCGGCGCCGGGCGGCAGGAACACCCAGGCCGGGGCCTTGTCCTGCAGCAGGCACCGTTCGGCCTCGTCCTGCTCGACGCCCGCCCATAGTTCCCATTCGAGAGCGTCGACGGCCGACAGTTGCAGGCTCGCGCCGTCGGCGTAGAAGTCTTTCTCGTCCAGCAGCCGCGGGCCGCCGGGTGCCTCGGGGTCGTCCGGGATCGGGATCAGTCCGGCCTCGAGGAGCGCGTCGAGGTCCGCGGCGAACTGTTGTTCGCCGTACTCATGGTCGACCGCCCCGATACTCATGAGTTGATATTAGAACAGGTGTTCGATAGATTCAAACCTCCAGAACCGCTTGCAGGGTTGGAGATCCCAATGTGGTTGCTTCAAGCAAACAACTTCAAGACGCCATCCAACGAACCCGCGACCGTCGGAACGATTCCTAGGAAGACGAACGCAGGCAGGAAGCAGAGACCGAGTGGAACCACAGCGCGCGATTCGACTGCGCGGGCTTGCTCGTCGGCGGTCCATCGACGTACCTGGCGGGCGTCGTCTGCTAAGTGCTCGAGAGATTTTGCCAACGGCGCTCCCGATCGGAGGGCCCGCTGGACAGCGCGGGCGAAGCTGGAGCAGGCGGGTTCGGACAGGAGGCAGGACCAGGCGTCGATTGGGTCCGTACCTAGGTTGAGCCGGTGATCGAGCTGGGCCAATAGTTCGGCCAATGGCCCATTGATTGCCTTGGCGACAGTGCCAACGGCCGCCTGCGGTGGGCGGCCGGCGCGAAGGCAGGCTGCGAGGAGGTCTACGGCTAAGGGGAGGTCGGCTGTGATCCTTGCGTGGCGCTGTCTTGTTGCAGCTGGCTCGAGCCTGCTCAGGGCAACGGGGATGCAGAAGAAGGCTGGGAGGGCGAGGAGGAGGCCCCACGGAAACCCAATAAGCAGCAATGCGCTAGCGGCAGCGACACCGGCGGCCAGGCGATGAACTCGGCGGGTCGAAGGGGAGACGGCTCCTGCTCGGAAGCGTTTTGAGGTCGGCCATAGTCTCGAGAGGAGAGTCGGACGTTTGATCAGACGACGCGGGCCTGGACGGCCGGGCACCACAAGGGTCACTGTGAGCGCCGCTATCAGCGCCGTGAGAACCAGGGCCGGACCGTTCGCCGCTGTGGTCACGGGTGCCGCGGACGTGGCGGTTCTGGCGACTACATCGTCGGAATCCACGAGCGTCGCGGGCAGGTCCGTAAGAGGTAGAACAGTTGCCAGCGTGAGATGAACAACCGAGAACACCGCATGAGCTCCTGCCTGGTCGGGATGATGGACATAGGTGACGCGGAACAGAGGCTTCGCGGAGGAGATGGCGAGGCTCTTGGGCCGACCTGTTGTGCACGGTCGGTAGCTGAGTCGGCGGCGCTGGGTCCGCGGCGCTGGGTCCGCGGCGCTGGGCGGCCAGACTTTTCCGGGTGCGCTGCCGGGATGCGCTCGCGGCACGCGAGGTGGCGGCGGTCGGCTTGCCCAAGGTGCTCCGGTTCGGGCGCGGCGGGAAGTGGTAGGGCGGGAGATGGTGGGGCCGGGGGTGGTTAGGGGGTGCGGGGTTGGGATAGCTGGGTGGTCCAGAGGAGGCCTGTGGTGGTTAGGGGGTGCGGGGTTGGGATAGGTGGGTGGTCCAGAGGAGGCCTGTGGTGGTTAGGGGGTGCGGGGTTGGGATAGGTGGGTGGTCCAGAGGAGGCCTGTGGTGGTTAGGGCGAGGCCCAGGGCTAGGCAGAGCCAGCCGGTGGGGGTGGCCGTGAGGAAGGTCAGGGGGTTGGCGCCTAGGGCGTAGCCGAGGGCTGTGCCGAAGAGAGGGAGGGCGGCTAGGAGGCGGGCGGTTGCGCGGGTGCCTGCGAGGCTGGCTGCTATCTGGCGGCGGATCGCCTCGTCGGCTCGGAGTGAGTCGGCCAGGCGTTCGGTGATGGCGGCGAAGGCGGCGCCGGATTCTTCGGCTACTCGCCAGGCGGCGGCCAGGGCGCGGAGGCCGGCGGAGCCTGGGGATTCGGCGGCCAGTTCGAGGGCGGCGGGGACGTCGCCGCCTAGGTTTGCCGCTGCTGAGGCGATTTGCAGGTCCGCGCAGAGGGTGGCCGCACCGGCGAGGGCCTCCGAGGGTGGGCGGCCGGCGCTCAGGTCTGCGGCGAGGACGTCGCAGGCCTCGATGATCTGGGCGCGGCGGGAAGCCTCGGCGCGGTCACGACGGTGACGGGCGCGTTGGGTGAGGACTAGAGCGGCGATCACACCAATGGCGATGGACGAGACCAAGACCTGCGGTCCCAGGGAGGCGGTGATGCTGATGCCTATAGCAACTACCAGGGCTAGTAGGCCCAAGCGCCGGCCCGCAGTGCGTGCCAGGTCGAGGCTGCCGACGGATAAGAGGCGCCGCCTTTCGATCACCCCCGACGGTGGGTGTGAAGCAGCGGCAAGGCGATGGATACCCCGTCCACGTCGTGGAAGGATCAGGAGCAGGGCGATGAGGACCGTGAGCGCGGCCAGGGCAGCTGAGGTCATGCCGCACCTGCCAGGAGTTTGGTGAAGCGACTGGCTCCGTCGCAGAGTTCGAGATTGCCGTCAGCAACGAATCTGACGGCGGGCAACGTGGTCGCGTGGCCATCACTCAGCCGATCAACTACTCGGATCTCGGACACACGACGCCGGCCGTCAGGTCCTCGAACGAGGTGGATCACCGCCTGCAGGGCCGAAGAGACCTGGCTGTGCAGGGCGTCCCGGCCGAGGCCCGCCAACGAGCCCAGCGCCTCCAATCGAGCCGGCACGTCGGATGCAGAGTTCGCGTGGACTGTGCCGCAACCGCCCTCATGTCCCGTGTTCAAGGCGCTCAGCAGGTCCACCACCTCAGGACCCCGGACCTCCCCGACGACCAGGCGATCGGGGCGCATTCGCAGTGCCTGGCGGACCAGCTCGCGCAGGGTGATCTCGCCAGTTCCCTCGACATTGGGTGGACGGGCCTCGAGCCGAACGACGTGCGGATGATCCGGGCGGAGCTCGCTCGCGTCCTCCACCAACACCAGCCGCTCGGAGGCATCCACCAAGGACAGCAGCGAATTGAGCAAGGTCGTCTTGCCTGTACCAGTACCGCCGCTGATCAGGAAGGCCAACCGGGCATCCAGCAGATCGCGCAGCACCGAGACTCCGCCGGCGGGCAAGGAGCCAGCCGCAACCAAGTCGTCCAGACCGAACACCTTGCGCGAGGGGACCCGTAACGACAGGCAAGTACCGGGTGCAGCGACAGGCGACAGCACTGCGTGGAACCGCGTCCCATCGGCCAGGCGCACATCGACATAAGGCGTGGCGTCGTCCAAGCGGCGGCCCGCAGCAGCGGCGAGGCGGGTGGCCAGCCGACGGACGGCGGATTCGTCACCGGTCCGGAGGGCGACGCGCTCCAGCCCGGAGCCGCGATCGACATACACCTCGTTCGCTCCGTTCACCAGGATGTCGGTGATCCCGGGCTCGGAGAGCAGGCCGTCGAGTGGTCCCGCGCCTAGAGCCTCACGGCGCAAGGCGGCCACCACTGCGAGCACGGTGGAGTCCCCGAAGACGCCGCCATCCGCTCGGAGGGCGGCGGCAACCCGGGCTGGAGTCGGCTCGGATCCTTGTGCGGCAAGGGTTCCGCGCACTCTCTCCACGAGCTCCATCGGGACGTTCATGCTGCCATCAACCCGTAGAGACCGAAGAGATCGAGCAGGTCCGAAGCGGTCCGGCCGAGGGCACCCCGCGGTCGCGGATCGAAGCGACCCTTGTCCATCAGGGACGGCAGGTCGCGATCGAAGCTCAGCTTGGCGGCCAGCGGCAACGACAGGTGATCCGCGACATCGACAGCGGACAACCCACTCAACCCGGGCTCACGGGCGACCACCCGCAGATCGCTGGCCACTTCACGCAACGGCGCGACCAGGCGAGCAGCAGCAGCGCAGGATCGGACGTCTCGCGGAACAACCACCAGCGTGGCAGTCGCCCGGACAAAGGCCTCCTCCGCGGCGGGATCTGCACGGCGAGGTAGATCGACCACCACCAGATCACTGCTCCGCTGGGCCGCGCCGAGCACGGACCGCATTGCCTCAGGAGGCAAGGCAGTCACGTCAGACCGATCCCACGACAACACGGCCAGCCCATTGACCAAAGGCAGTGCCGAACGCAGAGCCGCCGCGCTGACCCTGCCCGCCGCATTGAGGAGCTCGGGCCACCGAGAGCCCCTGTCAGTCTCGCTGCCCAATGCCAGGTCGATGCCACCACCGAGTGGATCCCCGTCGATCAGCATCGTCCGCAGGCCACGTCGACTGCCCGTCACGGCGACGGCTGAGGCAATCGTGGTCGCACCCGCTCCCCCGCAGCCGCCGACGAAGGCGAGCGTGATGGCAGACCGCACGCCGCCGTCGAGGGTGTCCGCGAGCTTGTCGCCGAGCGCAGCCTCTTCAGCCGGCAGCGGGAAGACGCCCTCGGCGCCGATCGCGAGAGCACGCCGATAGACCTCCGGATCATCGGCGTCCACTCCGGCCACCAGGACACCTGAGCGGCGTACCGGTTGGGTTCGGGCCAGAGGGTCGACCAGGTCCTGGCCGACCACGACGAGGGTGGCGCTCTGCCAGCAGCGGCGCAGGCCGAGTAGGTCTGTCTCCACCCGCGGGCTCACCTCAGCGGCCGCGGCGAGGCGGAGCAGGTCGTCGAGCAGCATCTCGTCAGCGGTGGCGAGCAGGACCGCCGACGCCGGCATCAAGGAAGTGTTGTCCATGCCTGAGAAGGTGCCGTCGTTTCAGGGCCCCGACAGAACGGGCCGCGGCGCTGTGGATAAGCCCCCTGTCGGATTCCCGTCAGCAGCGGCAATCCGCCAGCGCGACCCGGCGACCAACGCGCGGCAAAAGGCTACCGTTCCTTTCGAAGCGTCTTTAACTAAGTTTCTTGCAGAAAGCTACGAACCCGTCCACTCGTGGACACCAGCTGGACATCCGTGCACTGCTCAGCTCCTGACCGGAGGACCGCCCAATGAGTCGAATGCGCAGCCTCACCGCCGCGGCCACAGTGGCCGCCACCGCCTTGATCGCCGCCGCCGGCATCTCCGTGGCAACAGCAGGACCATCAGCCAACCAGGCCCAAGCTGCCCCGGCGGCCACGAGTGGTGGCGTGAAGACGGCCTACTTCACCCAGTGGGGCATCTACCAGAACGCGTTCTACCCGAAGAACCTGGTCACCACCGGCGCCGCGGGCAAGCTGGACTTCCTGAACTACGCGTTCGCGAACATCCACCCGACCAGCCACACGTGCTTCATGGCGAACCAGGCCGCCTCGCAGGATGAGAACAACCCGAACGCAGGTGACGGCTCGGGCGACGCGTTCGCGGACTACGGCAAGTCGTACGGTGCGGACATCAGCGTCGACGGCGTCGGCGACGTCTGGAACCAGCCGATCCAGGGCAACTTCAACCAACTGAAGAAGCTGAAGGCGAAGTACCCGAACCTGAAGATCCTGATCTCGATCGGCGGCTGGACCTACTCGAAGTACTTCTCCGACGCTGCCTCCACCGACGCCAAGCGCAAGGCGTTCGTCAGCTCCTGCGTGAACATGTTCCTCAAGGGCGACCTGCCGCTGGTCGACGGCTTCGGCGGACCGGGCAGCGCCGCCGGGATCTTCGACGGCATCGACATCGACTGGGAATACCCGGGCTCGCCGAACGGTCACCTCGGCAACCACTACAGCGCCGCGGACAAGCAGAACTTCACCCTGCTCCTCGCCGAGCTCCGCGCCCAACTCGATGCCTACGGCAACAGCGTTGGCCGGAAGATGTGGCTGACCGCGGCCACTCCGGCCGGGCAGGACAAGATCGCCACGATCGAGACGAACAAGATCGGCCAGTACCTCGACTACAACAACGTGATGACGTACGACATGCATGGCGGCTGGGATGCCACCGGGCCGACGAACTTCCAGGATCCCTTGTACCAGGCACCGAACGACCCCAGTACGCCGATCCCGCCCGGCTCGGCCAAGTACTCCATCGACGGCGCGGTCAAGGCCTGGACCACGGGCGACCCGGCGTACGGCATTCCCGGCGGGTTCCCCGCGAACAAGCTGACCATCGGGTATCCCTTCTACTACAGGGGATGGAAGGGCGTTCCCAGCACCGGCAACGGCAAGTACCAGACAGCCACGGGCCCCGCCGACGGACATGCGCTGAGCGGCAATGTGCCCGGTGTGTCCTTCTACAAGGAGCTGACCGGCTTCGTCGACAACCCGTCGTCCACGTACTTCGACGATGCCACCAAGGCCTCCTGGTTCTTCAGCAACGGAACCTTCTGGACCGGCGACAACGCCCGCTCGATCAAGGAGAAGGCCGACTACCAGCACTGCCAGGGGTTGGCCGGCGCGATGATGTACTCCCTCGAGGCGCTGGACCCGAACGTCACCCTCTTCAACGCGGTCGTCAACTCGGTCAACGCGGCAACCCCCGGCTGCAGCGGCCCCCCGACGACGCCGCCGACGACGCCGCCCACCCCACCGCCGACCACCCCACCGACGACGCCTCCCACCACACCGCCCACGACTCCCCCGACGACACCTCCCACGACGCCGCCGACCACCCCGCCGACGGCAACCCCGTGGGCGCCCAACACGGCGTACGCGACCGGCTCGCTGGTGTCCTACAACGGCGTCACCTACCGGTGCATCCAGGGCCACACCTCCCAGACCGGTTGGGAACCGCCGAACGTCCCCGCGCTCTGGGGACGGGTCTGATCACGTACCGCCCACTGATCGGAGCATCATGAAACGCAAGTACTTGTCCACAGCAATAGCCGCCATAGCCGCCGTGGTGATGTCTGTGCTCGTAATCCCGGCAGCACAGGCCGCAGGGGTCAATGCCGCCTTCACCAAGGTCTCGGACTGGGGCAGCGGATTCGAAGGCAAGGTGACCGTCACCAACGGCACCACCAGTTCCATCAGCACCTGGTCGGTGGCGTTGGACTTCCCGTCCGGCTACACGATCAGCAGTTCATGGGACGCCACCCGTACCAGCAGCGGCCAGACGCACACCTTCACGCCGCCCAGCTGGGCCGGACCGCTCGCACCCGGCGCCAGCGTCACCTTCGGCTTCAACGGCAGCCCGGGCAACTTCCCTGGTATCGCCGCCTGCCGACTGAACGGTGGTTCCTGCTCGGGTGGCGGCGGTGGAGGCACCGTGCCCGGCGCACCAGGCGGACTCTCCGGTACGTCGACCTCGTCCTCCGTGAGCTTGTCCTGGTCGGCCGTTAGCGGCGCCACCAGCTACAACGTCTACCGGAACGGTACGAAGGTGGGCAGCCCGACCGGTATGTCGTACACGGACTCCGGGCTCTCCGCGAGCACCAGCTACAGCTACCAGGTCAGCGCCTCGAACAGCGCGGGTGAAGGCGCCAAGAGCGGCTCCATCTCCGTCACGACGCAGGCAGGTGGTGGCGGCGGTGGCACCGGCTCCCGCAAGGCGGCGCCGTACCTCTACATGGGCTGGGGCAACCCGCCGAGCCCGGCGACCGTCATGAACGCCACCGGTGTCAAGTGGTTCACCATGGCCTTCATCCTGTCCTCCGGCGGATGCAACCCGGCCTGGGACGGCAGCAGGCCGCTGCAAGGAAGCGCCGACGCCACCGCCATCTCCGCGATCCGTGCGGCAGGCGGCGACATCGTGCCGTCGATCGGCGGCTGGAGCGGCAACAAGCTGGGCCCGAACTGCAGTACTCCGGAGGCCCTCGCCGGCGCCTACCAGACCGTGATCAACGCCTACAACCTGAAGGCGATCGACATCGACATCGAGAACTCCGACGAGTTCGAGAGCGAGGTCGTCCAGGATCGCATCCTGAACGCCCTCAAGATCGTCAAGCAGAACAACCCCGGCATCCAGACGATCCTCACCTTCGGCACCTCGACCACCGGCCCGAACTACTGGGGCAGCCGGCTGATCGAGCGCTCGGCCGCACTCGGCGCGAACATCGACATCTTCACGCTGATGCCGTTCGACTTCGGCAGCGCCAACATCTACAACGACACCGTCGGCGCGTCCGAGGGCCTGAAGAACAAGCTGAAGGCGACCTTCGGCTGGACCGACGCACAGGCCTACGCCCACCAGGGCATCTCGGGCATGAACGGTCTGTCGGACCAGCAGGAGCTGACCACCACGGCGACCTGGCAGAACATCACCAACTGGGCCAAGAGCAAGAGCCTCGGCCGGCTGGCGTTCTGGTCGGTGAACCGTGACCGCGGCTGCGCCGGCGGCGGCGTGGTCTCCAACTGCAGCGGCATCGCCCAGCCCGACTGGGAGTTCACCCGCATCGCCGCAGGCTTCTGATCCACCCCGTACTGCGGCAGCTGGGGCGGGCCACCGCGTCTAGCTGCCGCAGTACGCAGATCGTATCGATCGATGCTAGCCAGGACATTTTGCGTATGTCAGCACATCTGGCACCGTCGACAGCATGCAGACACTGCCCGAGACCACGCCGGTGGGCTATCTACCGGGTGATCCCAGGTACCGCAGGCTGTCGATCGCCCTCTTCGCAGCCGGCCTAGCGACCTTCGCGATGCTCTACAGCACCCAGCCACTTTTGCCGGAGCTTGCGACGGTGTTCAAGGTTTCGCCGAGTCAGAGCGCCTTCACCGTGTCGTTGGCCACACTGGGTCTCGGCCTCGCGCTACTCATCGCCGGTCCGGCCTCAGAGGTCTTCGGCCGGACCAAGCTGATGCGGTGGTCAGTGGCAGTCTCGGCCGCGATCGCTGTCCTCTGCGCACTGGCGCCCAACTGGCCTGCACTGCTGGCACTCAGAGGCCTGCAAGGCATCGCGCTAGCCGGACTCCCGGCTGTCGCCATGGCGTACCTTCGCGAAGAGGTCCACGAGAGCAGCCATGCCCGAGCGAGCGGCCTCTACGTCGCCGGCACAGCAGTAGGCGGCATGACCGGCCGGCTGATCGCAGGTGCCCTCGCTGACCTCGGCGGTTGGCGGGCCGCACTCGGCGGCATCGCCTTGCTCTCTATACTGTGCGCCGGCCTGGTGGCCGTCCTGCTACCGCCTTCACAGAACTTCGTTGCCGCACCCCCGAGCCCCAACAGGCTTCTGCAACAGACCGTCCGTGTCCTCAAGGACCCGGCCTTGTTGGCCCTCTACGGGATCGCAGCGACGGCGATGGGCGCATTCGTCGCGGTCTACAACGCAACCGGCTTCCGGCTGGCGGCAGCGCCATACCTCCTCGGCCCGGGGCTGGCAGGGCTCGTGTTCGCCGTCTACTTGGTGGGCTCGGCCGCGTCTGCGGCAGCAGGAAGACTGGCCGACAAGTACGGCCGGCGCACGGTGGTCCCCCTCGGCTGCCTGATCACTCTGGCCGGTGTCGCGACGACCTTGGCAACGCCGCTGCCGGTCATGGTCCTTGGTTTGGCAGTCATGACCGCCGGCTTCTTCGCAGTGCACGGAGTAGCCAGCGGTTGGGTAGCCGTCCGGGCACACGCAGGAGGCGGTGGCACGGGACAGGCCGTCAGTCTCTACCTGTTCGCCTATTACCTCGGCTCGTCCGTGTTCGGCGGTCTAGCCGGTACTGCGTGGACGCGCGCCGCCTGGCCGGGTGTCGTCGGCGAGGCAGCCGGGCTGCTCCTCATCACCCTGCTCCTTGCTCTGCTACTCAGGCGCATTCCCAGCCGGGTGCGAAACTAGCCGGGTGACCCGAGCTACCGAAGCCGCAGACGCACTAGGCCTGACCTATGAAGAGACCCGGCACGGACGGGTGAACTCCCTCGAGGAAGCCGCCGCGGCCCGCGGGATCGAGCCGGCCAAGCTGATCAAGACGATCGTGGTGCGACTGTCCGACGACGACTACCGGTTCGTCCTCGTCCCAGGTGACCGCGAGATCGCCTGGCCGAAGCTGCGCACATTGCTGGGCATCAACCGGATCTCGATGCCCAGCGCGGACACGGCCCTCGCGGTCACCGGCTACGTCCGCGGCACCATCACTCCGCTCGGCAGTACACACGCCTGGCCGGTCATCGCCGACGAACGGATCACCGGAACCATCTCGATCGGCGGCGGCGACCACGGCGTCGGCCTGACCGTCGACGCCGAGGCCTTGGCCAAGAGCCTCAACGCGACGGTGGCGGACGTCACCGACTAGAGCAGCCCCCGCTGGCCTGCGCGTAGTCCTGCCTGGAAGCGCGTGGTCGCGTCCAGAGCCCTGAGGATCCGCTGCATCCGTCGCTCGACGGTCCGCTGCGCCACCCCGATCCGACGAGCGATCGCCTGATCGGTGAGTCCCGCCGCGGCCAACGAAAGCAACTGCTGATCCTCGACGCTCAACGGCCCGTCAGCCGACACCGGCGTCAGCGGAGTCGCCTGCTGCCAAAGCAACTCGAACAGCTTCAACAGCGCATCCAGCAGGCTCGACGGCCCCAGCTCGATGACCTCCTGTCCGGTCTGCAACAACCCCGTACGCCGGTCCGCAACCACCAGCTTCAGCGGTACCTCGCGGAGCATCCTGCAACTGGTTCCCGCACTACGGGCTGCAGCCAATTCCGCCGGATTCCCCAGCGCGGCCATGTCGTAGATCGTCCGATAGGTCACCCCGTAGGCCCGTCGGGGCTCGATCGGGAGCACAGCGTAGGGCGGCTTGTCGAGGATCAGTACCTCGCTCTGCGCACTCTGCTGTGCCTGGTAGAACCGCTGCGCTATGGCCGCGGCACCGCTGATCACCGTGAACGGCCCGGCGTCCCGCTTGGCCCGGAACTCCTCGGTCAGCACGGAGGCACCGAGCCGGGCCTGGACGATCGCGGCCTGCTTCCGCAGGGCCAGGAGTTCCACGGCAGCCTCAGGGACGGCCGGGGTGAACCTAGCCGGGCGGCCCGGAGTACGGGATGCAAGGCCTAGGGTGAGCAGGGATCTGAGGTGCCGGGCCACGCGTGCGGTGGGCCAGCCCGTGTCGGCGACTAGTTCTGTCGTGGTGGCTTCCGGCCGGGCCAGAAGCGCTCGGTAGAGCTGCTCGTCCTCGCAGCACACTCCGAGCGCTTCCAGCACCTGCGCGGGGCGGTAGTTGTGCACGGCCTCAGGGAAGGGCGTGTACGTGGGAGCCGACCTGGTTGGCGAAGGCATTGCCGTTCAGGGCATCCCAGTTGGTGGACCAGGTCATCGCGCCACGCAGCGTCGGCCAAGTGGTGCTCGGCTTGAAGCTGCCGCAGTTGGTGCCCTTGGTGAGGCAGTCCAAGGCGTTGTTGACGATCGTCGGCGAGACGTAGCCGCTGCCCGCCGCCCGGGAGGACGCCGGCAGGCCGAGACCGACCTGGTCCGGGCGCAACCCGTTCTGCAGCATGATGCAGGCCTGGGCGGTGATGAAGTCGACCGTGCCTTGCGAGTACACCTGGCCGTTGCAGCCGTTCATCGAGCCGGAGTTGTAGTACTGGACGTTGACCACGGTCAGGATGTCCTTGATGTTCAGCGCCAGCTTGAAGTACTCGAACGAGGTGCTCTGCATGTCGATCGTCTGCGGCGCCATGGCGATCACCAGACCGCTGCCGAACCGGCTCTGCAGGCTGCGAAGCGCCTGGCCCAGGTACTGCGAGTTGACGCCGTTCTCCAGGTCGATGTCGATCCCGTCGAAGCCGTACTCACGCAGTACGGACAGGGCGCTGTCGGCGAAGTTGGTGGCTGCGCTGGCGTTGGTCACCGAGATGGTGCCGTTCTGGCCGCCCACGGACAGGATGACCTTCTTGCCGGCCGCCTTCTTGGCGGCGATGTCGGCCTTGAAGTCCGCGGCCGTGTAACCACCCAGGCGGCTGGACAGGGTCGGGTCCAGCGTGAACGTGATGGCGCCCTGCCGGCTCGGGTCGGCATCGGCGAACGCCACCGCGATCAGGTCGTACTGCGCCTGCACATCGCGGATCCGCTGCACCGTTGCGCCGTTGTCGAAGTTCTGCCAGTAGCCGGTGAGGACGTGCTTCGGCAGGTTGCCAGGCGGCGGGTTGGTCGGCCCGCTCGAGGTGGTGCCAGACGCTGTCGCGCCGTACGGGGAGCAGTTGCCAGCCGCGTCGCAGGCCCGCACCTTGAAGCTGTAGGTGGTGCTCGCGCTCAGCCCGGTGGCTGTCCAGCTGGTGACGTTGCCAACGCTCTGCGCGGCATCGGTGCCACGAACCACGTCGTAGTGGTCTATGCCGTTCGCGTCGGACGCGGCAGACCAGGTCAACTGCAGCGAGCTGGACGTCGGGCTGCCGACCGTGAGACCACCGGGCGTCGTCGGCGGCGTGGTGTCCGGGGGCGGACCCGTACCGCCCGGGCCGTCCAGTACCACGTCGTCCGCCTGGTACGCCGGGAGGCCATACCAGCCGTGCAGGTAGATCGTGACCGTGCTGGCGGAGGCGGTCGTGGTGAAGGTCGTGGTCAGCTGGTTCCACGCCGTGTTCGTGCTCCACGTGCTCGTGCCGCCGTCGGCGCCGAGGTACACGTTCGAGCCCTTGACCCAGGCGGAAAGCGTGTACGTCGAGCTGGGGCGGACGGAAACCGACTGGCTGCAGCGGGCGTTGTCACCGGAAGTGGGACTGCCTTGCAGGGCCCAGGTCCCGGTGTGGGCCGAACCGCTGACGGCGGCTCCGGTTCCGGCGGAGCAGGACCAGCCGCTCAGAGAGCCGGTCTCGAAAGTCCCGTTCGTGACAAGGTTGGTCGCCGCCGAGCCGGCGCTGGGCACCAGCACGATTCCGGCGACGGCCAGGAACAAGGTGATCAGGATGATCGCGACGGTACTGCGGGGGCGGGTTCGCGGTTTCATGACTCACAAAGTGTGACCAGTCAACTACATTGTCAAGACCCTACATAAAGTGGGAACGCTCTCACGGTCAGAAAAAGTGAAAACTATACTTCGTTCTGACTTTTTCGGGCCTGGGCGCAACTAAATCGCAGCTCAACGACTCAAGAGATCTGAACGGAGCCGCGCCCTTCTGCCAGGAGAAAGGCGACGGCCCCCGGCGGGGGGGTGACCGGGGGCCGTCTTCGGCCACGGGCTCGGGGGGAGGAGCCGGGGGCCGATCAGGAGGCGACAGTCTGCCACTGTCGAAAGGTATGTACCCCCCGAGTCTGGACCTCACACATCTCAGTTCTGTAAAACTGAGACCTCGACATCCAGACGCCCGGACGCCCCCACTGGGGGACTCCCGGACCAGTGTCACTGTCACACTGTTCAACAGTCTAACGGGAGAGTAGGCCACACGAAAGGCCGGGCCCTCGGCGTTTCTTCCGGCCGCCCTATGCTCGTCGGTATGGAGCACCTGGGGACGTCCCGATCAGCCGCCTTCTTCGATCTGGACAAGACCGTTATCGCCCGCTCCAGCACCCTGGCGTTCTCGCGCCCGTTCTACGCCGGCGGGCTGATCAACCGGCGGACCGTACTGCGCAGCGCGTACGCCCAGTTCGTCTACCTGCTCGGTGGCGCGGACCACGACCAGATGGAGCGGATGCGGGAGTACCTGTCCGCTATGTGCACAGGATGGGACGTCCAGACGGTCCGCGCGATCGTCGCCGACACCCTGCACCACATCGTCGACCCGATCGTCTACGACGAGGCGGTGACCCTGATCGAGGAGCACCGCGCGGCCGGCCGGGACGTGGTGATCGTCTCCTCCTCCGGCTTCGAGGTGGTCGAGCCGATCGGCCGGATGCTCGGTGCCGACAAGGTGATCGCCACTCGCATGGTCGTTGCCGATGGCAAATACACCGGTGAGATCGAGGAGTACGTCTACGGCCCGCACAAGGCGAGCGCGATCACCGACCTCGCCGCCGCGGAAGGCTATGTGCTGAAGGATTCCTACGGCTATTCCGACTCCATCACCGACGAGCCGATGCTGGCCGCGGTCGGCCATCCGTTCGCCGTGAACCCCGACCGCGCGCTCCGCCGGGTGGCGATCTCGCGCGACTGGCCGGTGCTGGACTTCACCAAACCGGTGGCCCTGACCGAGCGCACCCGCTTCCACGAGGTACGCCGGCCGGCCGTCGCCGCGACCGCCGTCGGCGCCGGTCTCGCCGCCGCCGGAGTGCTGCTCTACGCCGCCCGGCGACGCGCGCGGAACACCGGCGCGGCGTGACCCGCGGCGACAGATCCTCATCTTTCACAACTTCATGAACGCTGCTCAAACGCTTCCCACGAAGGGATTCGGGGAGTACAAAGGAAGACACAAGGGACCTCGGTCCTGTAGAGATTGCACGGCAGCCAGGCACCCACGCGGCGACCAGCCCATCCCAACCGGGCAGCACGACCTCAGGCCTGGTCCGAGAGGACCAGCAAGAGGCGGCAGACAAGGTGCACGCTTGGTAACCAGGATGGCGTGCCAGCGACGGCGCTCTCGTCTGAGAGCGCCGTTCGCATTTTCTTTCACCCGGATCGGCAGCCGACGGAACTCACTTTCCTTGCTGGGCAGAGATGTTGAGTGGTGAACGTTCGGCACCCAGCGCGACCACCTCACACGAGCGCAGCAACCAGTCCCGGACGCCGACCAGCCCCCGGTCGGCGTAATCGCGTAATCCCTGCGAGTACGAACCACCCAGTTCGAAGTGGCCGGCCTCCGGCACCGTGACCGCGACGGGATCGATGCCCCGGGCAACCAGCAGGGCACGTTCGGCCGCTCGCGCGACCAGGCCGTTCGCCGTCGGGAACGGCCGGAGCACCGCGAGCTCGGCGTGCACGATGGCGGCAACGACGATTCCCGGCGCGTTCGTGGGCCGGGTCAGCGCCCGGGCCAGCCCGCTCAGGCGCTCCCACACGACCTCCGCGGGGGGAGCCTCCGGCAGACCCGGGATGTCGTCCGGCAGGGGCTCCTGGTTGGTCCGCAGATGACCCAACTGGTCTTCGCTCCCGAGTTCAGCCGCCGCCAACTGGTGCAGTCTGGTCCAGACCTGTACGGGGGCGGTATCCACCCGCGGCGCAAGGGCCATGAGTTCGCCCGTCATCCGCACGGCACCGATCGCGCGGGGGTCGGTCGCGCCCCGGCGTACTTGCTCGAGTGATTCCGGGCTGCCGGCCAGCGCGGCGGAGGCGTGTGCGCCCCGGAGCAGGGCCTCGGCTGTCATGTCGGAGCCGACCTTGCGCAGGCCGCGGTCCCGGAGCAGCACGTCGACCGCGTCCCGCGCGGCCCTGGCCGCCGACCCGACCCCCTCGAGACCGGCCAGTGGTTCGAAGACGTCGGCTTGAGGTTGGCTCATGGTCCGCAGCCTAAGATGGCGTCTCATGGCCGCCAGCACCGACTCCGCCGGGGTCCCGAGGTTCAGCATCGTGGTCCCGTGTCACAACGCACGGGCCTGGCTGCGGCCCTGCCTCGACTCGATGCTCGGGCAGTCCTTCACCGACTTCGAGGTCATCGGGGTGGACGGCGCGAGCACGGATGGTTCGGGCCGGATCCTGGACGAGTACGCCGCGGCCGATCCGCGCGTCCGCGCGATCCACCTGACCGAGGACATCGGGCTCGGCCTGACCCGCAACGTCGGGCTCAAGGCGTGCCGCGGCGACTACGTGCTGTTCCTGGACGCCGACGACGTCTACCTGCCCGGCTCGCTCGAGGCGATCTCGGCCCGGATCGACCAGACCGACCGGCCGGACATCATGATGTTCGACTACGAGCGGATCTTCTGGGACGGCAAGGTGGTCCGCAACCAGCGGCACGACGCGTTTGCCCGGGAGGGTGACGGCGTCTTCACCGCAGCCGAGCGACCCGTGTTCCTGACCTTCCTCGAGGTGGTCTGGAACAAGGCATGCCGCCGCGACTTCCTCACCCTGCACGGCTTCGTCTTCACCGCCGGGTACTACGAGGACGCCCCCTGGACGTACTCCACGATGCTCACGGCCGAGCGGATCGCCACGCTGGACCGGGTGGTGGTGCACTACCGGCAGCACCGGACCGGCGGCAACATCCACGGCACCCGGACCCGGCGGCAGTTCGACATCTTCGACCAGTACGACCGGGTGCACGCGTTCATCACGGCGGATCCCGAGCTGGCGAGTTGGCGACGGTTCGCCTTCGACCGTTCGCTCGACCACATCCTGGCCGTGCTCGCGAAGCCCGAGCGGCTCGCGCCGGAGGACCGGGCCGAGTTCTTCCACGCGGCGGCCGCCTTCGCCAAGCGATGGAAACCGGAGGGCTACGTCTGCGACCGGACCAGCCGGGGCTTCAAGCGGTGGCTGATCGTGCACGACGACTACGCGACGTACACGACGCTGAAGCTGAGCGCCAAGGTGCTGAGTGTGCCGAGCCGGCGGAAGACGGTCGACAAGCTGCTGCGCCGGGGCGGGCTGGATCCGAACCTGGTTCTGTACGCCGCCTACTGGTTCAAGCAGTACGCCTGCAACCCGCGGGCGATCTACGAGAAGGCGGCCGAGCTCGCACCGCACCTGCGCGGCGTCTGGGTGATCGACGCCGACCACGTGTCCGCGATCCCAGAGGGTGTGGAGTATGTGGTGGCCGGGTCTCCGGCGTACAAGAAGTTGGTGAATACCGCGACGTACTTCGTCAGCAACATGAATCTGCCGCGCGAGCTCGACAAGCGCGACGGACAGATCCACCTCCAGACGCAGCACGGGACGCCGCTGAAGACGATGGGGACGGATCTGCGCCACTACCCGATCGCGGCGAAGGACCTCGACCTGGAGGAGCTGATGCGCCAGGTCGACCGGTGGGATTTCAACCTCTCTGCGAACCGCTACTCCTCGGAGATCTGGGAGCGCACCTACCCTTCCCACTTCGAGGAGCTCGAGTTCGGGTTTCCGCGGAACGACCGGCTGCTGGACGCGACGCTGGACCAGGTGCGAGCGATCCGGGCGTCCTTCGGGTTCGACGACTCCCACCTGGTCGTGCTGTACGCGCCGACCTGGCGGGACGGCCACGACGCGGTACGGACACCGACCGGGGTGGTGGATCTGGGCGGCACCGGGATCCATCTTGATCTGGATCGGCTGGCCGCGGCGGTCGGGGAGCACGGGCGGGTGCTGGTCCGGACGCACTACTCACTGTCGAGGTCGCCGTCGATCCACTCGGACAGGGTGGTCGATGCGTCGGACTACCCGCGGGTGGAGGACCTGATGCTCGCGGCCGATGTGCTGATCTCGGACTACTCGTCGATCACCTTCGACTACGCGAACCTGGACCGGCCGATCATGCTGCTGGTGGACGACCAGGGCGCCTACGAGAACACCCGCGGCACCTACTTCGACATCACCGAGTTCCCGCCGGGGCTGGTGGCCCGGTCCGGCGAGGAGTTGCTGTCCGCGTTGCAGACGGGCCGGTTCGCCGGCGCGGAGGCGGCCAAGCACCGGCAGCTGTTCCGCGAGAAGTTCTGCGAGTTCGACGACGGTCGGGCCGCGGAGCGGGTGGTCCGGCGCGTCTATCTGGGTGAGACCGAGCTGCCGCCGGTCGTTCCGCCGGCGGAGCGGAATCCGGCTCCTTCGCCGCACCGGTTCTGAGTCGTGCATACTTGAGTCCATGTCGACGAGCCCGGTGATCGTGAGCGCCTTGCGCGATCGCTCCGGCCTGCGACGACGACGCACTGCCTGAACACGTCAGTCCTGTTCCAGTGCCTCGTCTCTTAGGAATTTCCTCATGCCCGCTGTGCTGCCTGTCCTTGCCTCCCGGCTGTCCGCTGCCGTCGCGACCGCTTTCGGTCCGTCGTACGGCGAGCTCGATCCTGAGTTGCGGGCGGCAACCAAGCCCGAGTTCGGGCACTTCCAGACCAACCTGGCCCTGCGACTGGCCAAGTCGCTGGGTGAACAACCCCGGCAGATCGCGATCCGGCTGGTCGCCGCGCTCGAGCTGGACGGGCTGTGTGAGCCGGCGGCGATCGCCGGGCCGGGATTCGTCAACCTGACCCTGCTTCCGTCGGTGTTGGCGGCCGGGGTCAACTCGCTGCGCGGTCCCCTGCCGCCACGGGGCGAGCGGGTGGTCGTGGACTACTCGCAGCCCAACGTCGCCAAACAGATGCACGTCGGCCATCTCCGGTCGACTGTCATCGGGGACGCACTCTGCAACGTACTGCGGTACGTCGGGTACGACGTCATCCGGCAGAACCATGTCGGAGACTGGGGAACTCAGTTCGGCATGATGGTCGAGCAGGTCCTCTCGGAGCAGCTGCAGGTGGAATCCCTTGATATAGAAGGGATGCAGCAGCTCTACCAACGGGGCCGGAAGCACTTTGACAGTGATCCGACCTTCGCCGATCGTTCCCGGGCGCGGGTGGTGCTGCTGCAGTCGGGAGACGCCGGGACGCGGGCGATCTGGCAGACGATGGTCCAGGTCTCGCTGGTGGAGTTCGACCGGCTCTACGCCAAGCTGGGTTCGCCGTTGACCCGAGCGGACGTCGTAGGCGAGAGCGCGTACAACGACCAACTGCAAGTGGTTGTGGACGATCTCGCTGCCGCCGGTCTGCTCACCGAGTCAGGCGGTGCGCAGTGCGCCTTCCTGCCGGGCTTCACCGGCCGGGACGGATCGCCGCTGCCGGTGATCGTGCAGAAGTCCGATGGCGGATTTGGTTACAGCGCGACGGACCTCGCGGCCGTGCGGCACCGGGTCGACGACCTGCACGCCGATCGGATCGTGTACGTGGTCGACCATCGGCAGGCCTTGCACTTCCAGCAGATCTTCGCGCTCGCCCGGGCCGCCGGGTGGTTGCCAGCGACAACTCCAGCCGAACACGTTGCCTTTGGCACCGTTCTTGATACCGCTGGAAAGCCCTTCAAGACAAGGGATGGTGACACGGTCCGGCTCGCGTCACTGCTCGATGGCGCCGTCGCCCGGGCCGCGGCACTGTTGGAGGGCCGGGACGACGCGATGGCGGAGTCGGAGCGGCTGGCAATCGCGGAGGCGGTCGGGATCGGCGCGATCAAGTACGCGGACCTTTCCAACGACCGGATCAACGACTACGTGTTCGACCTGGACCGGATGGTCGCGATGACCGGCAACACCGGGCCCTACCTGCAGTATGCGCACGCTCGGTTGACGCGGATCCTGGCCAAGGCGGGCGAGGTACCCGGGCAGGTGACAGTCCTGGCGGAACCAGCCGAGCAGCGGCTGGCGTTGCTGCTGGCCGGCTTCGGCGACAGCGTCGTACAGGTTGCTGAGACGTTGCAACCACATCGGTTGTGCACCTATCTGTACGACGTGGCGGCCGCCTTGTCCGCGTTCTACGAGTCGTGTCCGGTGTTGACCAGCGCGGGTGAGGTGCGGGCGAGCCGGCTCGCGTTGTGCGCGGCGACCCGGCGGGTGCTGCAGGATGGGCTGGGTCTGCTCGGGATCACCGCACCCGACACCATGTGAACAACCCGGAGGTCGTCTGATGTTGCCGTGGTCCGCGGAATTGGCCGGTCGGTTCGAGCGGCCCACGTTCGAGAGTTCGCTGCTGCGCGGGAATCCGCTCGGCGATCCGCACGAGCGGCCGGTGCTGGTCTACCTGCCGCCCGGGTACGACGAGTCGGAGCAGCGGTATCCGTCGATCTATGTGGCGATGGGGTACACCGGACACCTCGGGATGTGGTTCAACCGGACGCCTTTCCGGCAGCCCTATCCCGAGTTGTTGGACGCGTTGTTCGCGACGGGTGAGGTGCCGCCGGCGATCGTGGTGTTCGTCGACGCGTGGACCAGGCTCGGCGGCAGCCAGTACCTCGACTCCCCCGGCACCGGGCGCTACCACTCGTATCTGTGCGACGAGATCGTGCCGTGGGTGGACGCGCGCTATCGCACCGTCGCGGACCGGGACCACCGGGCCATCACCGGGAAGTCCAGCGGTGGATACGCCGCGATGGTGACGCCGCTACTCCGGCCGGACGTGTTCGGCGCGCTGGCGACTCATGCCGGAGATGCCGCGTTCGAGCTCTGCTACCAGCCCGAGTTCCCGGTCCGAGCCCGCCAACTGCGCGATCTGTACGAGGGGTCGTACGAGAAGTTCTTCGCCGATTTCGAGAGCCGCGCCGGGCAGAACACCCACCAGGATCTGGAGCTCCTGGAGATGTACGGGTACGCCGCGGCGTACTCGGCTGAGGAGGACGGCACAGTCCTGCTCCCGTACGACGAGCTGGGCCGAGTGATCCCGGAAGTGTGGGAGCGCTGGCTGTCCCGCGATCCGGTGGAGATGGCTGCTCAGCCGGAGTACGCCGAGGCGTTGCGGTCGATGCGAGCCGTGTGGATCGACGCGGGCAGGCAGGACGAGTATTACCTCGATCTCGGCGCGACGGCGTTCCACCAGGCGGTGCGAGAGGCCGGAGTACCGGACCAGCGGGTGCACTTCGAGCTGTTCGAGGGCAAGCACGGCGGGATCGAGTACCGCTACCCACTGGCTGTCGCCTGGCTGTGCAAGCAACTCAGCTAATTCAGATGCCAGGGGATGGTTCCGGCTCTACCGTTCTCGCCATGGGGATAGCTCAGGGGTGGCCGGCCGGCGTCGAGGCGCGGCCGATCGAGAAGGCGGACGCCGAGGCGTGGGCCGACCTGCTGGCGGCCAAGGAGAAGGTCGACCAGGAGGGTGAGAACTACGACGCCGACAACCTGCTCGAGGAGCTCGACGACCCGAAGCTGAACGCCGCGACGGACACGCTCGGCCTCTGGTCGGGCGGGCAGCTGGTCGGCTACGGCAAGGTGACCGGGCCGGATGAGGTGGTCGACGTCGACCGGGTCTTCGCCGAGGGCGCGGTGCATCCCCAGTGGCGGGGCAAGGGTGTGGGCGACGCCTTGATGAGCTGGCTGATCCCCCGGGCCACGGCTTTGCACCGGGAGCGTCACCCGGAGGCGCCGGGTGAGATCGGCGTCGGCGCGATCAGCACGAACACGTCCGCGGATCAGCCGTTCTCCGCGCGGGGCTTCGAGCCCTGCCGGTACTTCTTCGGAATGGAGCGTGACCTCGGCGCCGATCCGGTGCCCGATTCGCCGGTGGCGGGCGGCCTGCGCCTGGTGGGCTTCGACCCGTCGTACGACGAGAGGCTGAGGGTGGCGCACAACGAGGTGTTCCTGGATCACTGGGGCTCGACGCCCCGGGACCCGGAGTCGTGGCGGACCTGGTTCACCGGCTCCAGGACGTTCCGGGCAGCTCAGTCGTTCCTGGTGTTGGACGGCGAGCGGATCGCGGCCTACGTCCTCGGCTATGAGTATGTCGCCGACACCGCAGCCACGGGCATCAAGGAGCTGTACGTCGGCCAGGTCGGAACCAGGCGGGACCACCGGGGCAAGGGTGCGGCCCGAGCCGCGCTGGCCCGGGTCATGACCGTGGCCCAGGAGGCGGACTTCAAGCGGGTTTCGCTCGGCGTGGATGCCGAGAACCCGACCGGTGCGCTGGGCCTCTACGAGAAGCTGGGCTTCCGGATGAAGACCAAGTCGATCAGCTACCGCCGCCCGATCAGCTAGCCAGGGGGCGCGACTCAGCCGAGTATGCGGCCGAGCTCGGCGACGAGGTCGCGGGCTCTGGCGATCTCGTCGCCGACGGGTGGCTCCTCGGCAGGGCGTGCACCGGCCGGATCGAGCGACAGCAACTCGGCGCCATCGGTGACGTCGATGTCGAAGACGACCTTGTCGGCGCGGTGCCAGGTGGTGAACCACTCCAGCGGATTGCCGTGCTGATCGACGGTCTCCCCCTCGAGCAGCAGGAGAGGTGTCCCGGGCGGCACCTCGAGGGCGGTGGCCAGCCGCTCGTCCGCCGCGACGGCCCGGACCTGCCGACGGCCGCTCACCGGCCGCAGCCCGAACCTGCTGCTGAGCAGCTTGTGCAGCGACGCGTCGGTCAGCTCATCGGCCGTCAGCTCCGGCACCCGTCCGCGCGGGAGCCAGGTCCGCACGTAGGACAGCGGTTCACCGTCGATCGACCGCAACCGTTCCAGCCGCAGGGCGTCGCGGGTGCGCAGGAACGCCAGCGCCTCCGGCGGCGGCACATCATGCTCGATCGCGTCGATCCGAGTGCTCAACCGACGCCCGGTGCGGGCGAACTGGTCGAACATGCCAGTCGCTCGCTGCACCAGCCGACGGTGTTCCGGCTGCGGCGCGACGACGCTCGGCCGACCCTGATGCCGGTGGACGAGGCCGTCCTCGGCAAGTCGCGCGATGGCTTGCCGCACCACACTGCGGGCGACGCCGAACCGGTGCTGGAGATCGGATTCGCTGGGCAGCGCCGACCCGGGGGGCAAGTCGTGGCCGAGGATCTCCCGGCGCAGCGACTCCGCGATCTGCAGATAGAGCGGCGCCGCTGCGGACCGGTCCAGGTCAGAGCGTTCGGCGTCCACGGCGTCAGCCTAGTGTCCGGGACGCTACGGAGTGGCGGTCGCCTCGTCGGCCCGCCGCGCGGTCTCCCAGACGTCCGACCAGCCGGGGGCCAGTTCCGCGGCCCGGCGGGTGGCAAGGACCAGGCTGGCCTCGCGGGCGATCCCCTGCCCCGCGATGTCGAACGCCGTACCGTGGTCGACCGACACCCGGACGACCGGCAGACCGACGGTGATGTTCACGCCGTCATCGCCGTACACGGCCTTGAACGGCGCGTGGCCCTGGTCGTGGTAGCAGACGATCACCAGGTTCCACTTGCCCTTCACCGCCTGCGGGATCAGCGCGTCCGCGGGCAGCGGGCCGTGCGCGTTCAGGCCGGCCGCTCGAGCCGCCTCGACCGCGGGGGCCAGGATGTCGGCGTCCTCGTCACCGAAGATGCGGTTCTCGCCGGCGTGCGGGTTGAGCCCGGCGACGCCGATCCGCTCGTCCGGCCGGCCGAGGGCGCGAGCGAACGAACCGACCAACCGCAGCACGTTGTCGGTACGCTCGCGGGTCACGTCCTCGATCGCCTGCCGAAGCGACACGTGGGTGGTGAGGTGGAAGAAGTACAGGTCGCCCGCCGACAGGACCAGGCTGAAGTTGCGGACGCCGAACTCGTGCGCCAGCAACTCGGTGTGCCCGGGCCAGTTGTGACCACCCGCGTGCATCGCCGCCTTGTTCAGCGGCGCGGTGACGATGCCGTCGACGAGGCCGTCCCGAGCCAGCGCACAGGCGCGCATGACGAACCGGGCGGCACCATCGCCCGCCGCCGGGCTGATCTCGCCCCAGGGCACCTTCCCGAGCGAGGGCCCGTCCTGGATCAGCTCGATGGTGCCGGGCTCGTTGCGCGCATCGGCCGGGCTGTCGATGACCCGGACCGACTCCGGGTCCCCACCGACCACCTCGACACCGCGCCGTACGGCGTCGGCGTCACCGATCACGACTGGACGGCAGATCTCCCGGAGGTCGTCGTGCCCGAGCAGGGTCCGGGCGGTCGTCTCCGGACCGATGCCGGCTGCGTCGCCGATCGTCAGTGCGAGGGTGGGGATGGTCATGCACAGCTCCTTCGTGGATCGAGCGGCCTGGACCGAACAGCCTCGGCCGCGCGGATCAGGATGTCGTCGGCGCCGAAACCTCCGGCCTTGGTGACAACGGGCAGCCCTGCGTACGGACCGCCCGTGAGAGAGCCGATCGGGACGCCGTTCGCGACCTCGCCGTCCAGCCGGATACCGGTCGCGGACAGGGCACTGAGCACGGCCAGTGCCCCGTCGCCGCCGGCCAGGACAAGCCCGGCCGGACGTTGGATGCTCGTCAGCCGCGCGGCCAGGTCGCCCAGCCGGCCGGCTACCAGGGACGGCTCGACCGCCTCGCCGTCCCGTGCCGGCCCCATCAGGACCAGTACTCCGAAGTCGTCCAGCGGTGTGCCGGAAACGACCGAGCGGGCGAACCGCTCCCAGGCTCCGGCGTCCTCCAGGGTGGCCGCAACCGGCTGGATCCGTCGCGCGCCGGCCGCGGCCAGCAACTCGGCCTGACCACGGGACGCATCGTGCAGAGAGCTCACCACGACCAGGACAGGACCACTCCGAAGCGGCCGCCACCTGCGGGCGAGATGTGCCGCGAGCCCAGCCGAGCCGACCGCGACGGCTTGGTTGCCTAGCGCAAGTACTGCGCGGGCGACCCGGTCGAGGTCGACCTCATCGCGCGCATCGACCACCACGACCGGGCCGTGGCCGCGCAGAGCCGAGGCCAACTCGGTGTCGTCCGCTTGCGGATCGAGCTCGACCAGCGGTGCGCCGAGCAACGTCGGGACGTGACTCTCCCGGACCGGCGTGACCGGGTCACGGCCGACCGCGGTCTCGGCCACGGGTACGCCGTGCACCAGCAGGGTGCCGGCAACCATGGTGCGGCCGACCGCCGGGAACGCCGGACAGACCACGGCGACGACGTCACCGCCGCGTGCTTGCAGCACTGCGTGCGTCATGGCTCGGACCGGTCCACGCAGCGTGGAGTCCACCTTGAGGTAGACGGCAGCCCAGTCCTCCTCGAGCGCCACCTTGTCGAGCGCCGTCCGGATGGCGTCGGCCGCCGCGGCCGGCTCCAGCGCTCGCGAGTCGGTGTTGATCGCAACGACCTCGGCGTCGCTCGGTCCACCGGGTCCGACCTGCAACTCGGCGGTCCAGCCGGCCCGGTCGAACTGGCCGGCCGTGTCGGCCGCGCCGGTGAGGTCGTCGGCGAGGACGACGACACGTGAGGTCATACGGCACCTTCGGTGACGAGCGGGGTGGATGGTTGCAGTCCACCTTCGCGCCGCAGCACGAACGCTGCAACCGTAGGCGCCAGCAGGGCGGTGACGAGCACTGCGGCGGCCACCTGGGCGATCGCGGAGTCGAGGTAGGGCTCGAAGGATGCGTCGGCCGCGACCACGATCGCGGGTGTTGCGACCGCGTTGCCTGCTGTGGTGCCGGCCGCGAACCCGATTCCGGACTTCGGGCCGCGGTGCAGGATGAAGCGGTAAGCCAGGTACAGCAGTCCACCGGTGAACAGCACCACTCCGGCTCCGATGAACAGGCCGGCGAAACCACCGGTGGCGATGTCCTTGATGTTGATCCCGGCGCCGAGGGCGAAGGCGAAGAACGGGATCACGATGTTCGGTACCGGTTCGACCGCCTTGCGCCAGTCCTGGTCCAGGTTGCCGACGAGGACGCCGAGCAGGAACGGCACCACCGCCGCGACCAGGGCGATCAGCGGGACGTCGCCGAGCCCGGAGGCGCCGATGAACAGCAGCACCAGGAACGGGCCGTCGTCGAACGCGCTGGCGATGTACGCGCCACGGTCCCGCTCATCGCCGTACTGACCGGCGAACGCGAGCCAGAGGCCGCCGTTGCTGTTCGCGAAACAGGTGATCAGCGCGAGGATCGAGATGCCCCAGAAGCCGTCGATCCCTACCTGGGTGCCGAGCAGCACGACGAGGCCGGCCGGGATCAACGTCTTGAAGACCAGAACGACGATGGTGTGACTGGCGACCCCCGCGCCGGACCGGCCCTCCACCTGGGTGCCCGTGGCAAAGATCAGCAGGGCGATCAGCGGAAGCGCCCCCTTGCTGAACAGGGCGGTCGTAAAGCTCCCGATCTCCAGTGCGCCGGGCGCGAACGTCCCGATCAGCGACCCGAGGATGAGCGGGATGAGCATCAGCCCGCCCGGGATCCGCTGCATGGTCGCGAACATCGGGATCCGTGTCGTTCTGGTGCCGTTCACGCGGCCTCTCCTCGTCTCGACGCCCGTCGTAACTTGTACGTACAACTTGTCCGCACAGGATGGCACGACGATTACACGGATGTAAACCCCGGTCGACACAGATTGAGACGGCGCCCGCGACAGCGCCGTGGACGCGCCAAGGCCCCGGTCACGCGATGAGCGTGGCCAGGGCCTCGGACTTCGGACGGATCGTCTCAGATGTGCGAGTCGACCACCACAGGCTCGACCGCAGTCGGCTCGGTGGCCACCTCGGCGGCCCGGCTGCGGCGCCAGGTCCAGGGGCGGATGCCGAGGACGATCACGGTCAACGTCAGCGCGGCGTAGACCGCCGAACCGATGAAGGCGGCGTGCACGCCGTCGGTCAGGACCTCACGAGCGCGCTCGACCGGGTTCGCGGAACCGCCGTCGGCGATGGACGAACGGCTCGCAGTACCGAAGATCGTGACCAGGATGCCGAGGCCGAGAGCCCCGCCCACCTGCTGCAGCACGTTCAGCAGACCTGAGGCAGCACCTGCGTTCTCCGGCTGAACGCCGGCCAGCGCGCGACCGGTCAGCGGGATGAAGATCATCCCCGCGCCGAACCCGAACAGAACCAGCGGACCGACGACTCCGGTCAGGTAGCTGCTGTCGAGGGTGAGACGGGTCAGCCAGATCATCCCGGCCGTCACCGAGATCGCCCCGGCGATCATCAGCTTGCCGCCGTCGACCCGGCCCAACAGCCTCGGCACGATCCGCGACGAGGTGAAGAGCAGACCGGTCAGCGGCAGGAAGGCCAGCCCCGCGGCCAGCGGGCTGAGGCCGAGCACGCCCTGCAGGTACTGGGTGAGGAAGAAGAACATCCCGAACATCGTCCCGACCACCAACAGCATGGTCAGGTATGCCGCCACCCGGTCGGAGTCGCGGAACAACCGCAGCGGCACGATCGGGTGGCTCACCCGGCGTTCGATCAGCACGAACGTGGTCAGCAGCACCAGGCCGACCGCAAAGGCCGCAAGCACCTCGGGAGAGGTCCAGCCTGCTTCAGCGACGCGAATGAAGCCGTACACGAGCGAGGTGATGCCCAGCGTCGAGGTGAGCGCGCCGGCGACGTCGAACTTGCCGGACTCAGCAGGGGTCTCGGTCAGGACGTAGCGGGCCGCGAAGACCAGCCCGATTCCGATCGGCACGTTGATGAACAGGCCCCAGCGCCAGGACACCCAGTCGGTGAGCATGCCGCCGACGACCAGCCCGACGCTTGCGCCACCGGACGAGACCAGGCTGTAAAGGCCGAGAGCTTTCAGTCGCTCGGGACCCTCGCGGAAGGTGAGCATCAACAGGGTGAGTGCGGCCGGAGCCGCGATCGCGCCACCGATGCCCTGCAGGACGCGCGCGGCCAGCAGGAGCTCGGCGGTCGGGGCGAGACCTCCGAGCAACGAGGCGCCGGTGAAGACAGTGACGCCGGTGATGAAGACGCGGCGGCGGCCGAGCAGGTCACCGGCCCGGGCGCCGAGGAGCAGCAGGCCACCGAAAGCGAGCGCGTAGGCGTTCTGGACCCAGGAGAGGTTGGACGGGCTGAAGTCGAGAGCGTGCTGGATCTTGGGCATCGCGATGTTCACCACGGTACCGTCCAGGATCACCATCAACTGGGTGACCAGGATGACTGCGAGGACTACCCCCGGCCGCCGTGCGGGCGTGCCGGTAGAGGCGCCGCTCGGCGCCGCGGATGTTGCCGACATATGTGACTTGCTCCTTACCCCGGAGGGGCTAGAGTGAGAGACAGCAGAAGTGGAGCGCTCCTCCGGATACAATACGGAGGCAGCCTCCGGTTTATCAAGCGATTATCGGAATGACTTTCTGCGGGCCTGTCCGGACCCGCACGTCCGGACGATTCGGCAAGGAGGCCGGGATGAGTTCGACTGCCGCGTCGCATCCGCTGCCGTGTAGCAGGCCGACCCGGGCAGACGCGGCGCGGAACTACGACCTGCTGGTGACAGCCGCGCGACAGGCGTTCGCGGAGCATGGCACCGACACGTCCCTGGAGGAGATCGCCCGGCGGGCGGGGGTCGGGATCGGGACGTTGTACCGGCGGTTCCCGAGCCGGACCGCGCTGCTCGAGGCCGTCTACGTGGACGAGATCCAGTCGGTCTGCGACCGGGCCAACGGGTTCGCCGACAAGTTGGGGCCGTTCGAGGCGCTGGAGGCATGGCTACGGAGCTTTGTCGGGTACAGCATCTCGAAGAAGAGCCTGGCCGGCGAGCTGACCGTTGCGCTGGGCAAGGATTCGGAGTTCTTCTCGGTCTGCAAGATGAACGTCCGCGAGGCGGGCGATCTGCTGCTGAGCAAGGCGAAGGCGGCCGGCGCGGTCCGCCCGGAGCTCGACCTGATGGACATCCTGCGCCTGGTCGGTGGCATCACCATGGGCCGCGACATCGAGCCCGCCCAGGCCGAACGCCTGCTCGACATCGTCCTGGCCGGGCTCAGGCCGACCCCCGCCTGATAGCTCTCGGGTGTCAGCGAGATACCGGGCGGCGGGCTTCTAGCTGGGCCAGGTCGGCTGCGCTGAGGCCTGCTGCCCAGCCTGCGCCGTTGGAGACCCTCGTACGCCGGAGCACCGTGGCAGGGAACAACCTCACGAACAACGCCTCGACCTGCTCCTCCCGCTTACTCAGCACCGGCAGCAGGCGATTCGCATCCTGCTCAGGCACGGCGGCCCGGGTCGCCTCCGTGGTTGCCTGGAGGCGTTCGCCGATCCGCTGGGCATAAGCCATCAGGAACGACTGCCGGAACGAGCGCGTGCGGGACTCGCCGCGATGGCCGAAGTGCTTGCCTGCTGCGAGCATCGCGCGGTTCGCCTGCACGAGCAGGGAGGTGCTGAGCAGTTCGGTCAACTGGAGATCCAGCTCGGCGCCGACGATCGTGACCACCGCGAGCTGATCCATCGAGACGGTGCGGCAGTTGTTCGCCGAGGCGACGGCGCCGACGAGTTGCGCTTTCGCCGACACATAGGGGGTTTCCACCCAGATCCGCCGTGCGGCCGAGTCGTCGTCGAGCTGATGATCGGGATCGGCGTCCACCAACGCCCGGTCGAGCGAGAATTTCGCCATCAGCTCCTGCGCCTTCGCCGACAGCGCCTCCGCTTCGTCCGGGAAGTCCGTCGCCTCCGCCTTGGCCAGCAAGGCCCTGATCCGGGGCAACATCTTCCCACTCGCCGCGGCTCTCTGCCCTGCTGAGCCGCCCGCGGAACTCTGAGGCACGGCCGCGCCGGGGAGTGGGTAGAGGCGAGCCAGGGGCGGCAGTTTCTGCAGGAAGCCGGCGAGCGCAAGGGCGTTGTGCAGAGTGAGGTAACGGCCCAGGCGCTGCACTGAGGCCCAGGTGGTCAGCTGGAGCTCGGCGAAGGGGCGGTCGACGCCGAGATCGGACAGTTGGTCGAGCCAGCGCGGATCGATCGTGGAGTCCCGGTACGCGCGGTGCTCCGAGGCGATGACCGCGAGGAGCAACGGCTCGATCGCCGCGTCGAGCTTCCGGCGACTGTGCTGGACAACGTCTGCCGGGGCCCAGCCGCGCTCCCACGCAGCGCGGATGAGCCCTTCCAGCAGTCGTTGGACGCAACGATCCACCTGCGCCTGGTCGCGCTCGTCGTACTGGCCGAGCTGGGCCAGGTGCTGATCGGCCAGTCGCTCGTTCACCTCGATCGCGGCAGCCGCGAACGGCAGCATCCGCAGGATTTCCTCGTCGGTCACGCAGTGAAGTCTGGCATCCGGAACCAACCGCCGCTGACCGTCGGCCAAACTCTGTGGATAACTAGTCCGCCGGTCTACTGATCGGCAACCCGAAGGCGGGGAAGAGCGCGGGGAGGTGGAAGGCCAGGACGGCGGAGATGCCGGTCTTGCTGACGGTCAGGACCTGGACGTCGTGCGCATGGAATCCGCCGTCGCGGCCCCGGATGTAGAGGGCGAACGCCGGCTGACCATTGGCCGTCGTCTCTACCACCAGCCGCTTGCCCTCCCCCTTCGGCAGCTTCGCCGCCAGGAGACGCAGCACATCCACCCGGCCGTCGAACCAGGTGGGAATCGGCGGCATCTCCCACCGGGTGTCCTGGGTCAGAAGCCCTTCCAGCGCAACCAGGTCCGCCTTCTCGAAGGCTGTGGCGTACTGGTCGAGCAGCGCGCGGCGCACAGGTTCAGCTGGTTCGCTGAGCTCCTCCTCGGCGGGAGCCAGCTTCGTCAGCTCGGCACGGGCCCGCTGCAGTGAGCTGTTCACCGCAGCGGTCGACGTGCCGAGCAACTCGGCCACCTCGGACGCCTGCCACGCCAGAACATCCCGCAGGATCAGTACTGCGCGCTGCCGCGGCGGCAGGTGCTGCAGCGCGGCCACCATCGCCAGGCGGAGGCTCTGCCGAGTCCCGACCACCGAGGCCGGGTCAGCGTTCAGCAGCAGGTCGGGGAACGGCTCCAGCCAGCTGACCTCCGGGGCCTGCCCGACGATCTCGTCCGGGTCGTTGCCAGGAGCACCTAGGGCGGACGGGACCATGCGGCGAGCTGCGGCGAACACCGCGGCCAGTACGGCGACTCCGACGACGCCACCGAGCTGGCGCATCATGCTGAAGATGCCGGAGGCGATTCCGACAGCCTGCTGTGGCAGCGCACCGATACTCGCGCTCTGGGTGGCCGGCATCGCCATGGAGACGCCGCAGCCTGCCACGACCAGCGGCGCCACCAACTCGTGGTACTGGACTGTCGGGTCGGCCACCTGGGCGATCCAGAGCATGCCGATGGCCTGCAGGGTCAGGCCGGTGGCCACGAAGGGCCGCTCGCCGAACTTGTCCACCAAGCGGCCTGCGATGGGTGCGACGAGGAAGAGCGTGGCCGTCCACGGCAGCAGCTGCAGACCGGCCTTCAGTGGTCCGTAGCCGAGCACGGCCTGCATGAACTGAGCGAGGAAGAAGACCGCGCCGAAGAGTGCGGCGGTCAGGAAGAAGCTCGCCGCGTTACCGGCCGAGAAGGCGCGGTTGCGGAAGAATGTCAGCGGCAGCATCGGCTGCTCGGCCCGGCTCTCCCAGACCAGGAATCCCAGCAGCAGCAGGGATCCGAGCACGAACGAGCCAATCACCTCCGGGCTTCCCCAGCCGGCGACGGCGCCGCGGACGACACCCCAGACGAGGCCGAGCACCGCGAGAGTGACCAGCGCGGCACCGCGCAGCCACCGATCATCGGGCCACCGAGTACTGCCAGGCCGGTGACGCCGCTGAAGATGCCGATCGCCCAGCCGCGCCGTTGAGGCGGGAAGGCCAGCGCGCAGCCGATCGAGGTCAGGGCCAGCACCCATCGCTGCTCGGCTGTTGTTCTTTCCTTGCGCACAGATCCTCCAGGAATTCGCTGTCACTGGTCTGTCACTGGTACTGACAGCGGCGCGGTCCTGGATTAATCGGTGCGATGAGTTCTGGTCTTCCGAGCGGTCTGAAGTAGACAGAGGCCATCACCTAGGGAGAAGCCATGAGTACAGCAATGATCCGCTACCGGACCACGCCGGAGGCGGCCGACGAGAACCAGCGCCTGATCGAAGATGTCTTCGCCGAGCTCGCCGCGAAGACACCGGACGGCCTGCAATACACGAGCGTCCGGCTGGCCGACGGCGTTTCCTTCCTGCACCTCGTCATCGGCGAGGGTCTGACGGAGCTGCCCGCGTTCCGGGAGTTCCAGCGCGACTTCGGCCGCCGGGTGGTCGCTGCACCCGAGCGGACCGACGTCACAGTCGTCGGCACGTACACCGGTTCGTTTGGAGCCACCGGGTCGTCACAGACAGAGGCAGCTCCGGAACAGAAGGTACTTTAAGGCTGCCTTAATCGCCCGGAGCAATGTTGCCCCCAAAGAATTTGCTGTCACCGGGTCTGAACAGATCTACGGTGAAAGAGATCCGAAGGAACTAGGGGGAGGAAGCAACATGACTCAACTTGCCGACAGCGGCATCGGGCAACTGAGAACAACGATCGCCGGGCCGGTGCTCGGTCCGCTCGATCCCGGCTACGACGACGCCCGCCGGCTCTGGAACGCGGGGATCGACCGGCGACCGGCGGTGATCACGCGATGCCAGAGCGCCGAGGACGTCAGCAATGCCGTCGTGTTCGCCGTCCGGAACGGCCTTGAGATCGCGGTCCGCGGCGGTGCACACAATCCTGGGGGCTCGGCCGCCGTCGACGACGGGCTGATGATCGACCTCAGCCTGCTCAACCAGGTCACGGTCGACCCGGAGGCGAAGCGGGCCCGGGTGGGCGGCGGCGCGCTGCTGGGAGCGCTCGACGCGGCGACCCAGGAGCACGGCCTCGCCACACCGGCGGGGATGATCAGCCACACGGGCGTCGCGGGGCTCACCCTCGGCGGCGGCATGGGCTGGCTGAGCCGCAAGCACGGGCTCAGCATCGACAACCTCGTCTCGGCCCAGGTGGTCACGGCCGACGGGCAGATCAGGCGGGCAGCAGAGGACGAGAACCCGGACTTGTTATGGGCCATCCGCGGTGGCGGCGGCAACTTCGGCGTCGTCACGGAGTTCGAGTTCCGCCTGCACGAGGTGGGTCCGATCGTGCAGTACGGGATGCTCTTCTGGGATATCGCCCAGGGTCCGGAGGTGCTCCGGCTGGCGCGCGAGGTGATCGCGAAACTCCCCCGCGAGCTGAACATCCTGATCGGCGGCGTCAACGCACCACCCGTGCCGTTCGTCCCGGAGCAGTATCACTACAAGCCCGGGTACGCCCTGGTGGTCACTGGATTCTCCTCGGCCGAGGAACACGAGCAGACGATGGCCGAGATCCGGACAGCCTTGCCACCGCTGTTCGAATTCGCCACGCCGATGCCGTACACGGCCCTGCAGCAACTGCTGGACGAGGCGAACGCGTGGGGATTCCATGCCTACGACAAGGGCATCTACCTGGACGACTTCTCGGACGAGGCGATCCAGGTGATCACCGACCAGATGCCGCTCAAGCAGTCCCCGCTGTCGGTGATGTTGGTCTACCGCCTGGACGAGGCCTACGCGGAGGTCGCCGAGGACGCGACGGCGTTCAGCGGTGGTCGTTCGCCTGGGTACGCGATGTTCATCATCGCTGTCTGTCCGACCCCGGAGCTCCTCGTGCACGACCGGGCCTGGGTTCGATCCTTCTGGGAGGCCCTGCTGCCGTACAGCCGCGGGATCGGGAGCTACGTCAACGCGATCAGCGATGACGACGCCGACGACCGGGTGAGGGCGTCGTACGGCGCCAAGTACGACCGGCTCGCCGCCATCAAGGCGCAGTACGACCCGGGAAACGTGTTCCACCGCAACGCCAACATCAAGCCCGGCTAGGAGCCAGGGCAACGGTGACGATGAGCGGACCCACCGCCAGGGTCCGCCATTCGCCGTCGAAATCAGCCGGTACGTCGAGGCCGTGCTCGGGCCACCACGCCAGCATCGGGACGTCGGCGAGCTTGCACAGGCACTCCGCCCGGGTCCACCGATCCCAGAACCCCTCGACGCCGAACCGGCGGGCCAGCGGCGCCGGAACCACCTGGTCGGCGTACTCGGCGTCGATCACGACCGACCACCCGGGCGGCGGGACGGCGTACCAGCCGACACAGCGGAAGTCGGGCAGGTGAGACCGGGTGACGGCGTCCGCCATCTCCTCGGCCGATCCCACCCGCAGGTGATCCGGGGCCGAGGCGAGCAGCTCAGATACTGGCGGCACCATCGATGACCATGACCTGGCCGTTGATGTTGGTGTTGTCCAGCAGCAGCATCCGGACCACCGGCACGACCTCCTCCGGCTCGGTCAGGTGACCGGTCGGGGTGCGGCGGACGATCTGGTCGAGCTGGGTCTGGCCGAGCACCGCGGACATGTCCGAGGCGAAGAAGCCGGGCGCCACCGCGTTGGCGAGCACGCGGCCGCCGAGCTCGCGGGCCAGCGAGCGGGTCGCCGCGTCCATGCCGCCCTTGGTGGCCGAGTACGCGACCAGGCCCGGGTAGCCGCGCTGGGCGCAGATCGAGGTGACGTTGACGATCCGGCCCTTCAGGCCCTTGGCCATCATCCGGCGCAGTACGAACCGGGTCAGCACCAGCGGCGCGGTCAGGTTCGTCTGGATGATGTTGGCGATCTGCTCGGCCGAGGTGTGCACGTGCAGCGAGTCCTGACCCATCGCGGCGTTGTTGACGATGCCGTCGATCGGGCCGAGCGTGCCCTCGACCTCCTTGACGAAGGCCTGAGCGCCCTTCTCGTCGTTGATGTCGACCGACCCGACGTGCACCTGGTCCGGGTACTTCTCGGCCAGCGCGGTCAGCTCCGGGGTCACCGTCCGCGCGAACGCGGCCACCTTGACGCCCGAGTCGATCAGGTCGGTGACGATGGCCAGGCCAAGGCCCTTGGAACCGCCGGAGACGAGGACCACCTTCGAGGGCGGCACCAAAGTAGGGTCAGACATCGCTTTTCAGGGTCTCCTTCTGGGGAATCTCGTCCAGGAACCGGATCCGGCGCGGTACGCCGTAGTCCGGCAGCCTGGTCGTGCACCACTGCACCAGGTCGGCGTCGGTGATCGGGCCGAGCTCAGGGTCGGCGACGACCTCGGCGGCGACCATCCGGCCGACCAGCGGGGCCTTACGGGCGAACACCCGGGCCCACGCGACGGCCGGGTGGGCCATCAGCACGTTGCGGACCATGCCGGCCGACACCTTCGAACCGCCGACGTTGATCTCGTCGGAGTCGAGGCGACCGGTGATCAGCACCCGGTCGTCGACGAACTCGACCCGGTCGCCGGTCCGGTGCGCGCCTTCGAGCCCGGCGCCGTGGTGCGGGGAGCTGATCACCAGCTCGTCACCGTCGACGTGCAGGATCGGCCGCTCAGACTCGGGATCGGGGTCGCGGTCGAGCCAGGCCTTGGGGAATCCCGCCTTGCCGTCGTGGACGACGATCGACGCCCCGACCTCCGACGACGCGTAGATCCAGGAGATCCGCGCCTGCGGGAAGATCTCGTGTAGCCGGTCCAGGATCGCCTGGTCCACCGGCTCGCCGCCGAGGGTGATCTGCTCCAGCGGGACCTTGGCGAGCGCCTCGCTGTCGCGGTAGATCGTCTGGCGCCAGAAGGTCGGCGTACCGGAGGCTGCCGTGACGCCGTGCTCGGCGGCGATCGTCGGCCACGTATCCAGCTCGGACGGCTCGATCACGACCAGGCCCTGGTCGGCCTGGGTGAGCGAGATCGTGATGACCTGCCACCAGGCGTAGGTGCCCGGGGAGTATGGGACCAGCCAGGTGCGCGGCTGCTGCTGGCCGCGGACCGTGGTCAGCGACTCGAGCGTGTGCCCGATCCGCTTGGGCCGGCCAGTCGAACCAGAGGTGAGCAGCCAGACTCGGCCGGACTCCTCCACCCGCTTCAGCTTCGCGGGCGTGACGGAGTGCTCATCACCGTTCGCGATCACCACGGCGAAGCCGGACTCGCCCAGTTCCTCGCGCATGCCGAGGTCGACCCGGGACGAGGTGGCGACCAGCAGCTCGGTGCCGTGCACGGCGTGGTGCCGGACGGCCGCGAGCGCATCGGCGCCGTTGTCCACCAGGACAGCCGCCGGTGAGGGCAGCTGCGGCAGCTTGTGCAGGGTCCGCCAGGTCAGCGTCTTGCCACCGACGACGACGCGGTTGTCGTCGCCGATCAAGGCGGTCGTACGACGCTGGGCGGTCACGCCGACTGGAGCTGCTCGATGAAGTCGAGGACGTCACCGACCTTGGCGATCTGCCGCAGGCCGGGGGCGTCGAAGTTCAGCTCGTCGCCGATCTCGTCCTCGACCCGCAGGGCCAGCTCGGAGAAGTCCAGCGACCGGAAGCCGATCTCGCGCAGGTCCGCACTGTCGTCACCCGGCAGCGCCTTGCCCTGCGCCTTCATCACCTCGCCCATCAGGTCCCGGATCTGGGCGCGCGTCAACTCACTCATGAGCCCAGAGCCTAGCGGTTGCCAGTCACCACGCCGACCCACCCACAGATCCACAGTGGTCCACCTCACGCCCGCCGGGCCAACAGGCGCACGCAGACCGATTCCAACCGGTACTCCAGACCGTCACGAGCCTCTGCCACCGAGTAGTGGTCCACGCCATAGTCCAGCCGCTCCCAGCCGCGATAAACGCGCTCTAGGATTTCCTCGGCCGCTTGCAGCGACAGGTCGAACTCGACCACCGCCGGCCGGGTGCTCCCGTCGGCAGATACCTCCCGCTTGTCGACGCCGATCACCAAGCAATGAAGCCCGCCCACCGTGGTCAGCTGCTGCCAGCACACCAGCGCTTGCTCGAAGGCTGATCGACTGGAGACATGCTCGAGGGCCGAGCAGGAGATCACCAGGTCAGCTCGGTCCGGCGCGATGGCAAATGTCTCGAGGTCCGCGACCACAGGCTGGACCCAGACCCCTGCGATCACGGCGTTTTCTCTCAGGCGCTCAGCTGCGATGGGGAGAAGATCCACCCCGATCACCCGGGAACCCGGCGGCAGCGACTGGGCGGCTGGAATTGCGTGGCGGCCGACGCCGCAGCCGAGGTCGACCGCGAGTACCGGTCCTGTGGTTGCCGCCGTCGCGATAGCTCGCAGTACGAACGGGGAAGGTCGGCTGAGCCAGGTGCCGGGGTCGTGGAGCTGGTGCCGGGCGTAGAAGTCCTGGTGGTACCTGATCGTTTCCTTGCGCCCGGCGGAGATCACCTCACCAGTCTTACCTGCTTTCGCCCGCGGGGTCCGGCAGGGGGTCGTCCGAGGCGGACCGTTGCAGGGAGTGGCGGAGGCGGCGGAGGCGGTCCCGGATTTCCCAAGTGATCAGGGCGATCAGAGGGGTCGCGGTGGCGATGGCTGCGAGGAGCAGTTCTTCGATCGGTAGGCCGGCGATGTGCTGGGCGGACATGATGCCTCCCCCTGCGGTCACGGACTGGAGACTGTCGCCTACTGAGTGTAAGCACTTTGGCTCCTCCGGTAAACGGCTCAGCGGCGGCTGATCGTGGGCAGCGGGATGCTCTCGTTCCAGGTCCGGTCGAGCGCGGTGACGAGGTAGACGTATTGGTGCCCCACGATCGCTGTGGTGTCGACGAAGGTCTGCTGCCCAGTGCCCGCACGAACCGTCGCGAGCAGGTTGCGTGCGTCGTTGTCGGGACACCAGTCGCCGGCCGCAAGGTCGCGTCGATAGATCCCGTACGACGTGGTGTCGGCCGAGGTGGCTTGCCACTGCAGGCGGACTCCCGTTTCCGTGCGGTCCGAGTGCAGCGAGCGGACCGGCAACGGCGGGCGGGAATCCAGCGACGGCATCGCCGGAACCAGCGCAGGACGGCTGTACCAGTTGCTGTTCAACAGGCTGGTAGCCCCGAGCCTGTCGGCGCGGACATCCTTGGCGGAGAAGTAGATGTCGCCCTTGACCTCGGGAATCGTGCTGTTGAAGGCCAGGTGGTCGCTCAGCTCGGCCGGGTCGGACCAGTCGGGCGACTGCGTCGACGTGCCGACCTTGTAGGTGGCCTGGCCGATGTAGAGGTGTACGCCGGTACCACGGACCTGCTCGGCCCACCACGGCACGATCTTGTTGTAGTCGGCCGGCGCGAAGCCGCCCGCCCAGTAGACCTGCGGCACGATGTAGTCGATCCAGTGCTCCCGCACCCAGCGCCGCGTGTCGGCAGCCAGGTCGTCGTAGGTCTGGACTCCCGCAGTCGTGTCGGAGCCGAGCGGATCGGTGCCCTTGTTGCGCCAGACCGCGAACGGCGAGACCCCGAACTTCACCCACGGCTTGGCCGCCTTGATACGTCCCTGCAGCTCCTGGATCAACAGGTTGATGTTGTTCCTCCGCCACTCCGCGAGCGTCGGGAAGCCCGCGCCGTACTGCGCGTAGGTGGCCGCGTCGTCGAAAACCTGGCCTGCCACCGGATAGGGGTAGAAGTAGTCGTCGAAGTGCACACCGTCGATGTCGTACCGGGAAACGGCGTCCATGATGGCGTCCTCGACCAGCTTGCGCGCCGCGGGGATTCCCGGGTTGTAGTAGAGCTTGCCGCTATAGGTGACGACCCACTCCGGGTGTTGCCGGGCCGGGTGCTCGGGGACCAGCGCCTGGAGGTTCGTGCCCATCGACAACCGGTACGGGTTGAACCACGCGTGCAGCTCGAGGTTCCGCTTGTGCGCCTCGGCGACGGCGAAGGCCAGCGGGTCGTAGCCCGGATCCCCGCCCTGCTTGCCGGTCAGATACTGCGACCAGGGCTCGACCTTGGACGGCCAGAACGCATCGGCAGTCGGGCGGACCTGGAGGACGACAGCGTTGTGGTGCTGGCGGACGGCGTCATCGAACCAGCCGACCAGCTCGGCCTGCTGCTGGGCCGCGGTAAGCCCTGTCTTGGACGGCCAGTCGATGTTCACCACCGACGCGACCCAGCTGGCGCGGAACTGCCTCAGCGGAGTACTGGGGTCCGGCGCGCAGCTGCCCTCAGGGGCGGGCGCCGCGGCGCTCGCAGTACCGGGAAGGGCGCCGAGCAACAGACCAGCTGCCGCGCCTAGGACACCGACCATCCGCCACACTCTCATGTCACTCTCCGACCGGTCCACGGATTGATTCGAAAGATAGTTACACACTCCGCGACCGCACAGAAGAGGGTGATTCGATTCGCTGATGACCTGATGCGGTACCGCTCTGGCCGCCGGATCGCAACCGGCACCTGGCAGCCGGTACCGTGGTGGCCGAATCATCCGGTAGGGAGAGGGCGAGACCAGTGCTGCGCACGGCCACCGACGGCGACGTCGACATCATCCGGACCCTGCGCAACCAGCAGCCCAATCGCGAGGTCAGCATCACCGCGCACGAGATCTCGGCCGACGAGCACGCCGGCTGGTGGGCCAAGGCGAGTGTCGACCCCAGCCGGCGGGTGCTGATCTACGAACGCGAGGGCAGTGCAGGCACCGTCGCCGGCGTCGTCAATTTCTTCGACCTGGAGCTCGACAGTGAACCGCGCACCGGCGCCTGGGGGTTCTTCCTGGACGCCGACGGCCTGGCCGAGCGGGGCGAGACCTTGCCCGCCTGGATCGAGGTCATGAAAGACGCCACGAACTATGCCTTCGACGAGCTCGGCCTGGACGACCTGAACGGCGAGGTCCTCGAGCACAACACCGTCGTACGGCAGATGAACCGGCGGTTCCGGTTCGTCGAGGGCGAGCCGGAGACCCGGTACGCCGACGGGCGCGAGATCACCGTGCTGCCCATCAGCCTGAACAAGCACAACCGGCGGAAGCCGAAGGGAAACTGACCTCATGAGTGCCAGCAAGACCATCAACTTCGGCGACGTCCCCGTCGGCCCCGATCACCAGCCGTTCATCATCGCGGAGATGTCGGGCAACCACAACGGCGACCTCGAGCGGGCCAAGGACATCGTCCGCGCGATGGCCGAGACCGGCGTGCACGCGTTGAAGCTGCAGACGTACACCGCCGACACGATCACGCTGGACGTGGACCTGCCGGCCTTCCGGCTGCCGTCCGAGCACGAACTGTGGGGCGGCACCCGGCTGTATGACCTCTACGAAGAGGCACACACCCCCTGGGAGTGGCACGAGCCGCTGTTCGAGCTGGCGAACTCCCTCGGCATGCTGGCGTTCTCGTCGCCGTTCGACCCGACCGCGATCGAGTTACTGGAGAAGCTGAACGTGCCGGCGTACAAGGTCGCGTCGAACGAGATCGGCGACCTGCCGCTGGTCCGCGGCATGGCCGAGACCGGCAAGCCGATCATCATCTCGACCGGCTCCGCGACGCTGATGGACATCGACGCGGCGGTTCGCGCGGCCCGCTCGACCGGCAACGAGCAGATCATCGTGCTGTCCTGCACCGCGAGCTACCCGGCCCCCGCCGACCAGTCCAACCTGCGCTCGATCCCCGTCCTGCGCGACGCCCTGGGCGTGCAGATCGGCCTGTCGGACCACACGATGGGCATCGGCGCCTCGATCGCCGCGGTGGCGCTCGGCGCGACCGTGATCGAGAAGCACGTCACGCTGTCCCGGGCCGACGGCGGTGTGGACTCGGCGTTCTCGCTGGAGCCGGCCGAGGTCAAGGCGCTGGTCGAGGGCACCAAGGTCGCGCAGCAGGCGCTCGGCGAGCCGATCGTCGGACCGAAGCAGGCGGAGCAGAACGTTCTGCGGTTCCGCCGCTCGCTCTACGTCACCCGGGATGTGAAGGCCGGAGAGAAGGTCGCCGCCGACAACGTCCGCTCGGTCCGCCCGGCCGGCGGCCTGGCACCGGACGCCTTCGGCTCGGTCGAGGGCCGCGAGTTCCGCGTCGACGCCCCGGCCGGCACCCCGCTGACCTGGGACGTCCTCTGATCCCCTGGCCAGACAGCAAAGAGCGGGCGCCGGCTGTCGAAGCCGGCGCCCGCTGGCCTAACTGATGACTGGGGCTCAGACGGGACGGAGCCACCAGTGGGTGGCTTGCGGTCCGGCCGCACCGTGGTACCGCCTGCCCTTCTCGGACTTCTCGATCTTGAAGCCGGCGTCGACAAAGATCTTCTGGCAGATCTCGTCGGTGAGGATCAGCGGGTGCATGTCGTCCGGCTTGTCGTGCATGTCGAAGCTCAGCAGCGCGGTCGCGTCCGGCTTCATGTACCGGCGGATGTTCCGCACGCCCTCCGCGAAGTCGAAGCCGTGGTCGAGCGCGTTGATCGACACGATGAGGTCGGCCCGGTTCTCGAGCTCGGGGACGAACTGCTCGGCCGGCACCGAGTAGATCTCGTCGGCCTTGTCGAGGTCGTGCCACTCGACCTCGCTCATGTACCGGTCCGCGAGCGGCTCCAGCACAATCAGCGTCGCGCCCTCGAAGTACACGCTGCGCAGCTTGCTGCCGGCGCCGACGTCGACGATGACCTTGCCTTCCCAGCCGGTCGGTTTGAGGCCGAGGGCCTCCCAGTCCCGCTGCACGTGCGTCCACCAGACTTCCTGCTCGGCGCGGAAGTTGTGCCGCTTGTGGAAGCCGAGCTCACCGTTCTGTGCCGCCGTCTCCCACGCCTCGCGGTCGATGGCGGCGCGACCGGTGGACTGCGGGGCGGGCTGCGCGCTGGGCTTCGCCGGTGTCTGGTTCGGTTTTGCCTGCGGGAACAACGTGCGACGGAGGCGCCGCTTGACCCGCTGCATCAGTTTGGCCATGCGGCACGATAGCGCGTAAACGGCTCAGGCGGTGTAGAGAGCGGAGAAGTACTCACCCGCCGGGAGACAACCTGCGCGGCGGGCTGGGCATCTTTCAGGTGTGGGAGATGTCGCGGAAGGTCCAGAAGTGATGGAGCAGGTAGGAGACGACCGGCACGATGGCGATCAGGAGTGCCTGCGCCAGGAGGACCGGGAATCCGAGCAGCTCGATCAGCAGCGGCATGCCCAGCAGCGAACAGGCCAGGCCCATCAGGTAAACCGTGTAGAACTTGGCGAAACCGCGGATCCAGCCTGCCGTCGCGGAACCGAAGACGAAGTCCCGGTAGAGCGGGTACACGATCAGGGCGGTGGCGAAGTTGGCCGCCGCGGTGACTGCCAGATAAGGCGCGGTGCCTTGAAGCAGGTGCCAGCCGAGCCAGAACAGCCCGAAGTACAAGACATTGGTGCCGGCACCGACGATCAGATAGCGGACCCGCGGGTTCCCGGTGGCCTTCGCGGCCTTCGCGGTGGCCCGGGCGCCGAGTTCAGCGACGGAAATGACAGCACCTCTTCTATACGGTGGAATAATCGCAGCGGCGGAACTGCCATCGCCGCATCTCCGCCTGTGACACCAGCAGAAGGGCAAGCAGTGTTCGTCTCCGTCGTCGTGCCATGCTATCGGTCGGCAGGCACGCTTCCGCGCCTCGTCGAAAACCTCACCCAGGTCTTACCCGAGGTCACCAGCGGTTACGAGATCGTCCTGGTGGTGGACGGCAGCCCCGACGACACCTGGCAGGTGGCCAGCGAACTGTCGAACAAATACGCGGAAACCCGGGCGATGCGACTGGCGCGGAACTACGGGCAGCACAACGCCCTCATCGCCGGCGTCCGCAACGCCCGCTACGAGGTCGTCGTCACGATGGATGACGACCTGCAGCACCCGGCCGACCAGATCCCGGTGCTGTTGAGGGCGCTGACCGACGACATCGACCTGGTGTACGGCGTACCGGTCGATGAGGAGCACGGGTTCTTCCGGAGTCTGTCGTCCCGGCTGGTCAAGACCGCGATGTCGAACACCCTGTCCGTGAAGGGCGCCAAATCCATCAGCGCCTTCCGGGCGTTCCGGACCTTCCTGCGGGACGGCTTCGACGGGCTTGACGGGCCGCACGCCTCCGTTGACGTGGCGCTGTCGTGGTCCACCACCCGGATCGCACAGACCACGGTGCGGATGGAAGATCGCGCCGAGGGCAAGTCGAACTACACGACCTGGATGCTGATGAAGCACGCCCTGACGCTGATCACGGGCTACTCCACCGAGCCGCTGCGGCTGGTCGGCTACCTGGGCTTCATCTGCGCGGCGTTCGGTGTCGGGTTGTTCGGCGTGATCATCTACAAGTACGCCGCGGGCGCGACCACGGTGGCGGGTTTCACCACGATCGCCTCGATGGTCGCGCTCTTCTCGGGCGCCCAGATGCTCGCACTCGGCGTGCTCGGCGAGTATGTCGGGCGGTTGCACTCGGGCTCGATGGGCCGGCCAACCTACGTGATCCGCGAGCGCACGGACGTGGACGCGCACCCCGACATCACCAGCGAGAGCGACTGAGGCTGACCTCAGCCGACCTTGTTGCGGATCTGGCGGTTGAGCTTGCGCTTGACCTTGCCGGCGAACTTGCGCGGGTGCCGGATCATCGCGACCTTGCGGATCAGCTTGACCACCGAGTACGCCTTGGAATTGCGCAGCCGGGTCCGCTCCGCGTTCGACTTCGCGACCTGGGTCCGCATCTCGCGGATCCGGGTCTCGCGGGTCTTGAGAGCCTTGTCCCGGAAGCCGAGGGTGCGCTCGAGGCCGAAGACCTGCCCGGCCAGCTCGAACGACTCCTTCTTCGCCCGCTCCGCGTCTGCCAGCGCAGTCCGTACGTCGGGAGTCTGCGAGGCGTCGGCGGGAATCCCCACCACAGCAGCCAGCGCCTTCGCCAGAGCCTTGCCGCGGGCAACTTGTGCCACCGAGGCGGACGGGGTGTCCGGGCCGGTCGCCGGGACCTGCTTCGGCGCCTCGATACCGGACATCGCCAGCCACGCTGAGACCAGGTCGTCGCCGACCATCCACGGCGGCCACGGGTGCCGACGGTGTCCGCCGATGAGCCGGTCGTGGAACCGCTGCCACGCCGCAGCCAGCAGGTCCTTCTTGCTCTCCTCGGCAACCGTCTGCCAGGGCGAGACCCCGAAGGCGAAGCTGTCACCGTCCACCACCACGTCGTCCCAGCGCAGCAACGTCTGAGAGCTGGTCTGCGAACGGGCCCAGTCGCCAAGCCGCGCTGCCAGATCCCGGAAGCCCGGAACATCCTCGGCCGCGGCGAGACGGAACAGCAGGGTCTCAGCGGTGACCCCACCCGGCACGGTCGGCGGAACAGCCTCGGCGTCGAACTTGAGGTCAGCGGAACCAGCGTCCGCAGTACCGGCGGTCACTGCGACCGTCCAGCCATTGTCTGCAGCGTCGGCGGTCAGCACTGAGGGGTAGCCCGGAGTGTGCGCGTAGATAGCGTGCTTGACGGCACCGGTGACCGCGATCCAGCCGGTCGGCGTTGCACCCAGCAGCCCAGCGCGGGCCGCAGACTCGGCACCCTCAGCGATCGGAGCCAGCAGCGGTACTGCGGCTGCCGAAGCCTCCAGTGCCTCCACAGCAAGGCGTGCGGGGAGTTGCCCCGGTCGTGCGGCCGCAGCGACCTCCGCGGTCACCAGCGCGAAGGGAGCCTCTTCGACGGAGAAGGCTGCATAAGCCACGGAGCTCTCGAAGCCCACTCGCGCCAAAGAAGCGGCCAGCTGGTCAGTGGACACCGGCCGGGAGGGGTCGTCGTGCAGCGGCCGCCACTCGTCATCGGCGTGCCGCTCGTCCGCAGGGCGCCGGTCCAGCAGGTTGGTCAGGGAGAATTCGTTCTCCAGGCCAAGCACCAGCACTGCCTCAGGGGAAGCCACTGCCGCCAGCGCGTCCAGCCGCTGCGACCAGTCCAGGTCGTCGCTGTCATAGCCGAGAACCCGGTCCAGGCCGTCGGCGGCAACCACGACGTCGAAAGCAGGCTTGTCCGCAGCAGCCAGACCGTCCAGAGCGCCAGCGACGACCTGCAGCCTGTCACCGAACCGCTCGCTGAGCTCGGCCGCGTCCGACACGGACCGCACCAGCAGCGTGGTCTCGGAGGCCTTGGCGACAACGGCCTCGACGAGGTCCGCACCGTGCGGGCCGAGGATCAGCGTGCGTGCCTGCTCGGGCAGTACGTCGTCCAGCAGTGCTCGCAGCACCGGTCCCTGGACAGGCCCACGCTTGCCGCTGTAGTCGCTCCACGGCTGCATCTCGCCGCGGACCACATCGACGGCCAGCTGGTTGTCAGACACGCTCTCTCCAATCGAACACCATGCGCAGTTCCTCGGGCGGCATCATCCAGGGGACACCGAGTTCCAGGTCGGTCGTCGCACGAGCGGCGGCCAGGTCGATCTCCTTGCCGAGCATCTCAGGCCAGAGCCTGGCGATCCGGCTCTGCCCCCCGAACAGCGGGTTCTCGCCTTCCATCTCCATCGGATCGCCGTACACGGCCGGCTCGCAGCCCGCGGCGATGCCGTAGAAGATCGCGGTGGACAGCCTGTTCGCGGCGACCCGCTTGTGCTTGCGGAGCTCGGCCAGCTGCTTGTAGAGGAAGCGCGCGTCCGTGCCCTCGTAGGAGAAGCCGCGACGGCCGAACGACACCACCCGGAAACCGGCGTCCTCGTACGACTTGCGGACCTCGGGCCGGTCGTACTCGGTGTAGTACAGGCTGAAGGTGACCGGGCCGGGCTCGGTCTCGCGGATCTCGTCGATGAGGCGCTTGTGGTCGCCCTGGATCTTGCCGCCCTCCCAGCCGTGGAAGAGGAACCAGAGCGTGCCCTCACGCTCCTCCTCCGGCACGGCGCCGAGCTCGGGCTCCAGCTCCTGCAGGTAAAGGAAAGGGGCGCCGATGCTGTGGTAGTTCCGCCGGCCCAGCGCGTGGCCGCGGCGGCGGGGTGCATCGCTCCAGGTGAATCGCCAGGCACCGTCGTAGAACTCGTGCACCGGGTTCCAGCCGTCCGCGATGTTCCAGCCGTGCTGCAGGTAGCCACGCAGCCGGGGCGGGTACTCGTCGTCCAGCCCGGCGTACCGGGCCAGGATGTGGGCCTGTCCGTAGTAGAGGTTGTGGTGATGCATCAGCGGACCTCGACGTGGAGGGTGCCGGCGTGCGGGCGCAACGCGGCGGTGTGGCCGTCCTGCTCGGCCTCGATCGGCAACCGGCAGGCCAGGAACGGCTCGCACTGCACCGCGTGCGACGTGCCGTCCGGGGCGACGGCGAACAGGATCCAGTCCGCCAGGCTGGCCAGCGGATCGGTGGAACTGGCCACGGCGTCCGCCGGGATCAGCTCGGTCAGCTCGACCGCCGCCGTCCACCTCCCGTCGACGACCGTACGCCGGCACGCGGCGTCCAGGTGGTCGTCGGAATCCTCCAGGTACCGCCGCCAGCTGAACGTGTGGGCGGCCTCCCCGTCGGTCACCGGGCCGGCGATCCGCAGCTCGACTTCGTTGCCATTGGCAACCGCCTCGGCGTGGTCGGCGGTCACCCGCAGCGGTGCTTCGTGCAGGTTCACGTAGCCGCCGGTGGACCGGGTCAACGTCACCACGCGGCCCTGATCTATGTGTCTGGCCGCCTGCGGCGGGGCTGTCCAGAGCAGCAGCTTCTCCTCGTCGTCCGACCCGATCAGCCGGAACGCCCAGGTGGTGCGCTGGGTGAACGGATCGTCGGGGTTGGTGTCCTCGATGATCGGGCGGATCGGGATCCGGACGGAGAAGTCGCGACCGTCACCACTCAACGCGAGCGGCAGCATCTGGTCCTGGCCGGACAGTGGCCGGGTCACCTGCAGCTTCGGGTGCTCCAGCCCGCCGGTGACGCGTCCGTTCAGCACCAGCGCGTCGGCGGTCTGCTCAACCGAGGTCAGGCGGCACGGGTCCACCATCTTGCGCAGCACGAAGGCGCCGTCCGCGCCCGGACCGGGCTGGATCCAGCTGGTGCCGTCGATCCAGGCACCCGGCGGCCAGCCGGGACTGCCCGGACGCTGGCCGCGCAGTTTGCCGTTGCGGCGCAACCGCCCGGACCGCATCCGGACGACGAAGTGCGCCGGCGCCGCGGTGCCCTTGAGCTTGGCCAGCACAGTCTTGTCGAGGCGCACCTCGAAGCCGACCAGCGCGGGATCACCGTGTGTGTCGGTCGCGTCGTACCGACGGACGGCCAGCGGGGTCTCGGCGCCCGCGATGACGAGCGCGATCCGCAGGCTGGAGGAGGTCTTGGTCTCCAGGTGACGGATCTCGGCGGTGCCCTTCACGGACAGCTCGCCGTTCAGCCAGGCCACCTCGTGCACGCTGGTCGCCAGCGTCAGGTCCTTGATCGGCAGCTTGTAGAGCTCGCGCGGCACCGGGCTCCGCGGGTCCTGCACCCCTGGGTAGTTGTGCTCGAACTGCCACGGCCGGCCGGGGCGCGACAGGGCCCGGGCGCCGCCGCGCAATCCACCGTCGTTGCGGAACTGGGCCAGCCGGCGGAGCAGGTCGACGTCACCGGCCTGGAGCGCGGAGTGCTGCAGCCGGTCGTAGCTGTGGGCCCGAGCGAGCACCGACGCGTCCAGCCGGTCCATCAGCCGTCGGGCCAGCTTGATCAGGTTCTGCTCTTCCTCGGCCGGGGCCGCGCCGAACGCCATCATCAGCGTCAGCAGGTCGATCTGGGTGAAGTGCGAGTGCACCCGGCGGCGTACTTCGGGCACGCCGGTCTCGATCAGGTCCATCACCTGCTCGGCCGACCGGACCCGGTCCTCGAGGTTGCCGAACTGGAACTTCTGCTGCGTGATGGACTCGCCGGACTCGCGCTCGCGCCAGTAGTAGACCGGTACGGCGAGGGCGTCGACGGTGACGGCGTCCAGATGCGCCTTCAGCGTCACCGGGTAGTCCTCGTAGCGGATCGCGGGGAACTCGTAGCCGTACTCGTCCCAGAAGGACCGCCGGTACACCTTGTTCCAGACCATCCGGTCCAGGATCAGGTCCGGGGTCTCGATCACGTGGGTGGCGATCCGGTCCTTGGCGAACGGCAGCCGATGGATCCAGGACGGCCGGACGCCGGCGCTGTTGTTGAACCGCCGGGCGTTGCCGCCGGCGAACGAGGAGCCGGTCTCGTCCAGGGTCCGGACCAGCTTCTCGAAACCGTGCCGGGTGACCAGGTCGTCACTGTCGACGAAGGTGAGGTACTCGCCGTCCGCGTGCCGTACGCCGGTGTTGCGGGCCGGGCCGAGCCCCTGGTTCTGCTGCTCGACGATCCGGAACCGGGAGTCGCGGGCGCAGAACTCCTTCGCGATCGCGGCACTGTCGTCCGGGGACCCGTCGTCGACCAGGATCGCCTCGAAGTCGGTCCACGTCTGGCGGGCGATCGAATCGAGACAGTCCCCGATGTATTCGCCGACGTTGTAGAAAGGCACAACGACACTCAGCCGCGGCGTCACAACGGCGTTCTCCTCGGCTCGGTCGGTCGGTCACAGACAGTTCGGTCAGCATCGACATCATGATCGGCTGCACGTGCCTGACCGATGCTGCTGCGGCACGTCGCTCCGAGCAACCGAGGCCGGGCGGCGACCAAAGATCTCGCGGTCATGTTAGCACCGGCCGTGCCTGGTCCCGACGGCTGCGTCACCCTTCGCGACCGCTGCGGAGAGCTTCACCCAGTGGTAATCCGGGCGTTACCAGATGGACCGTCAACAGCGTGTGAACGGGCTCGAAACCGTAACGTGCCCAGGCCCGCTGTACCCCGGTGTTGTGCCCCTGGGTGGAGATGACGAGCCGCTTGGAGGTGGCCGCGTCCTCGACAGCCGCGAGCAGATGCCCGTAGCGCCCCCGGCCCTGCTCGGAGGGGACCACCCCGGCCAGCTCGATCTCGGTCCAGGAAGGTTCCTGGTCGACCGTGGCGAGTCCGAGCACCCGGCGGTCCGGGCCGCGCAGTACGACCGCACCACCGGCGGCGATGCTGCGCCGGGCCCACTCCTGGTAGCCGGCGAGTGCGAGAGCCCTGTCGAACAACGGGTTCGCGCAGTAGTGGTTGCCGTAGTCGCCGAAGATGTCGCCGACCAGGTCGTCCACCAGGTCGTCGTCGACCTCGCGCTCCAGCCCGGCGTTGAAGCCCGCCAACGGTGCCGGACGACGACCCTTGCCGACCGGGAGGGACCAGTACACGAGGCTGTCCGCCAGCACGGCCGTCCGCGAACCACCTGTCAGCGCCGCGAACCAGTGCACCTCGCGCGCGGGATAGCGCAGTACGACGACATCTGCCGTCGACCTGGCCACGGCGGCCAGCACCTCGTTCAACTGGGTGCCTGCAGAGGCAGACACCGTGATGCGGTCGACCGAGACGCCGAACCGATTCGACTCGTAGTCCGACGGGCGGCTGATCAGCTCGCCCGCCTCCAGTGCGTCGTACCAACCCATCTCAGCTCAGGCCCCGGTCACAGCGGGTAGGACAGCACACCGTCGATCACCCGGGCCTGTTCGTCCGCTGTGAGCTGGGTGAACAGCGGCAGCCGGACCAGCTCGCCGCTGACCCGGTCGGTGACCTCGCAGCCACCCGGGCCGACCCGGCCGTACTTCTCGCCGGCGGGCGCCGAGTGCAGTGGCACGTAGTGGAAGGCCGCGGTGATGTTGCGCTCGCGCAGATGGGCGATCAGGCCGAGCTGATCCTCGTGGGATGGCATCAGCAGGTAGTACATGTGCGCCGGGTGCACGCAGCCCTCGGGAACCGTCGGCCTGGTGACGCCGTGCGAATCGGCCCAGTCGGCGAGCGCCTCGTCGTACTGCTGCCAGATCGACACCCGAGGTGCCTGGATCTCGTCGAACCGCTCGAGCTGCGCCGTCAGGAAAGCCGCCAGCGGGTCGGCCGGGAGGTAGCTGGAGCCGATGTCGATCCAGCGGTACTTGTCCACCTGGCCGCGGAAGAACTGGCTCCGGTTGGTGCCCTTCTCCCGGATCACCTCGGCGCGGGCGAGCAGGTCGGCGTCGTTCAGGACCAGTGCGCCGCCCTCGCCGCAGTGCACGTTCTTGGTGCCGTGGAAGGACTGGGTCGCCATCTGGCCGAGCGAGCCGAGCGGACGGCCGTGGTACGAGCCGCCGAGACCGTGCGCGTTGTCCTCGACCACGGCCAGCCCGTACTTCGCGGCGATCGCCAGCACCTGGTCCATCTCGACCGCGACGCCGGCGTAGTGGACCACCACGATCGCCTTGGTCCGGTCGGTGATCGCGGCCTCGATCTGCCGCTCGTCCAGGTTCAGGGTGTCCGGCCGGACGTCCACGAACACCGGTACTGCGCCGCGCAGCGCGTACGCGTTCGCTGTCGAGACGAAGGTGAACGACGGCATGATCACCTCGTCGCCGGGCTCCAGGTCGAGCAGCAGCGCGGTCATCTCCAACGCGTGCGTGCAGGACGTGGTCAGCAGGGACCCGATCCCACCAGCGAGCTTGGTCACCAGCTCGGTCGCCCGGGCGGTGAACGGGCCGTCCCCGACCACGGCGGCCGACGAGAAGGCCTGATTGACATAGGCGAGCTCGTCGCCTGCCAGAAAGGCCTTGACGAACGGGATCGGCGACAGGTCGGGCATGACGTCGGAGCCTACCGCTGGTCGGGCTCCTGACCTTCGACAGCCTGGGCGTAGGAATGGTGGCCGGGGTCCTCGAGAGTGTCGTAGCCGATCATGAACTGCGGCCGCTTCTGGCTCGCCTGGAACAGCCGTGCGACGTACTCCCCGAGCAGGCCGAGGCAGAGCAACTGGAGCGCCCCGATCAGGCCTACGGCAAGCACGGTCGAGGTCCAGCCGGGGACGCTCTGGCCGGACAGCTTGACCACCAGCGCACCGATCACGACCGCGAAGCAGACCAGTCCGCCGAACAGGCCGAGCCAGGTGGCCAGCCGCAGCGGTGCCGCCGAGAACGCGGTCACGCTGTCGAAGGCGAGCCGGAACATCTTGCTGAGGGTGTACTTCGTGGTGCCCGCGGCTCGCTCTGCCCGGACGTACTTCACCTCTGCGCTCGGGAAGCCCAGCCAAGGGATCACCAGGCGGAAGACCCGGCCGTCGTCCGGTAGTCCGTTCACCGTGTCGACCACCCGGCGTGAGACCAGCCGGAAATCACCCGCGTCGAACGGCAGGTCCCGACCGACCAGCCGGCACATCAGCCGGTAGTACATCCGTGCTGTCGTCCGCTTCCCCCAGCTGTCACTCGAGCGGTCCGAGCGCACGCCGTACACGACGTCGACGTCGGAGTCCCGCGCGGTGGCCAGCAACTCGGCGATCACCTCGGGCGGGTCCTGCAGGTCCGCGTCGATGGTGACCAGGTACTCGCCGCGAGCCAGCCGGAATCCGGCGGAGAGGGCGGCCTGGTGGCCGCTGTTGCGCAGCAGCCGGACCATCCGGAGCTGCGGCCATTCGGCGGCCGCGGCGGTGAGCAGCGCGGCGGTGGCGTCGCGGCTGCCGTCGTCGACCACCAGGAGTTCGTAGTTGATGCCGAGACCGTCCAGGAGCGGGTGCATCCGCTCGAAGAAGATCGGCAGCACCTCTTCCTCGTCGTACATCGGTACGACGACGGACAGCAGCGGGTGATTGGTTTGCATAGGAGATCCTCCGAAGACTTCCCCCCGGAGATTACCCGGCACAGGCCACCTCGAGGCCCGGATACGCTCTGTTCGTGCCAACGATGACGGGCGTCGCGCCCAGTAGCCTCCCTGCTCCGCAGCGTGAGGCGGCCCGTCCGACCTGGCAGTTCGTCCCCCGATCGTGGCGGTCCATCGCTGACCATGCGATCAAGGCAGCAGCCGGGATCGCCCTTGCCTGGCTGGCGATCTGGCTGATGGCAGGGCACGCCTCCAGCGACAGCATCGTCGCGCTGCTGCGGTTCTGGGTCTTCGGGATCACGCTTCCCGGGACGGTCTTGTGGCGGCTGGCGACCCCGTTCCGCCACAACCTGATCGAGGATTTCGCCGCCGGATCGCTCGTCGGCGTGTCTGTCCTGCTGCTGGTGTACATGGCGGTGGCTCCGATCGGCGGTCAGCAGTGGGCCTGGCTGTGGGCGGCGCCCGTACTGATGGTGGTGGTCGCGGTGCCCTCCTGGCGGCGTCGATGCCTCCGCAGGGTCGAACGCCCGGTCGCCCCGCTGACCGCCTGGCTGATCGCCGGCGCCTGTGCCCTGCCGCTCTACGCGATCGGGAGGTCCCGCAACCTGGCGCCCCCGCCGTACTCCGACGCCCGGTCGAACCTGCCCGACATGGCCTTCCACCAGGCGTTGGCCGTGAGCGCGAAGTACGACTTCCCGCTGCAGGCGCCGTACGTGAACGGCGAGCAGATGAGCTACCACTACTTCTGGCACCAGTTCACCGCGGCCACGTCCTGGGCCACCGGCGTGGATCTCACCGATCTCGTCTACAACATCGGCTGGATGCCACTCCTGCTGGCGGGCACCGCGCTGATCTTCGCGCTGACCGACCGGCTGGCGCCCGGCTCCCGCTGGGCCGGCCCGCTGGCGATCGCGGTCGCCACAGTCGGCGGCACCGTGAACGCGTACCCGAACGCCTTCCTGCCCAACGAAAGCCTGACCAGCTACGTCTGGGGCAGTCCGACGCAGAACCTCGGCAGCGGACTGGTGGTGCTGCTGGCGCTGCTCGGGATCGACCTGCTACGCGGTCGGAGCCGGCCTCGCACGTGGGTGCTGTTCTTGGTGATAGGTGCCGCCGCATCCGGCTCCAAGGCCACCGTGCTGCCAATGATCATCTGCGGCCTGGGCCTGGTCGTCCTCGTCCGGCTCTGCTACGGCCGGTTCGCCAAGGGCGCAGTTCTGATCGCATTGGCCCTGGGGGGCTTGTTCTTGGCCGCCATCGCCGTGGTGTTCGGTGGCGAATCGTCCGGGATGGCGGTCCGGCCGTGGAGCATCTTCGCCAAGACCGGTCTGTACTCGCTGATAGCCAAGCAGCAGTCAGGCGTCTTCGACCACGAGGCGATGTGGATCACCGGCATCACCATGTGCCTCGGTCTGACCCTGGGATCGGCAGGGCTGCTGGTACTGACCGGTGCGGCCGGGCGGTGGCTGCGCGACCCTGGGATGGTCTTCCTGGTCGGCATCTCCATCGCCGGTTTCGGTGGCATGGTGCTGACCGACCAGCCCGGCGGCAGCCAGTTGTACTTCCACCGGACCGCCGTACCGGTCATCGCCGCACTGGCTGCCGCTGGGGCGTGGATGCTGGTGTTCTGGTTCGCAGACCGCCGGTCCAACATCCTCGTGTTCGCCTCGGTCGTGGCCGGCGTAGGCGCGACCGCCGGCGCCCGGGCGATCGTGAAGGCGACGACCCCGCCGGGGCAGTCATTCCTGCAGCCGGACGGGCACCTGACCGGACTCGTCGGGCCATGGCTGTGGACGATCGCCCTGCTGGTTGCCGGCGCGCTGCTCGTCACCAGTCTGTGGAAACTCGCCAAGCGCCGAGGCCGACCGGCCCGTGTGCTGGTGGCGTCGTTCGTGCTCGCCGGTATGGGTGCCGGGCTGTTCGTTCCGCTGCAATCGATGGCGCGCTACGGCCCGGCCACCCTGGCACCGCTCAGCGATCAATACCCGCTCGGTCCCAGCGAAACCCAGACCCAGGCCGCCCTGTGGCTGCGCGACCACACCGCCCCGGATGAGCTGATCGCGACCAATGCGCATTGCGTGGTGAAGAATCCCCTTGGCTGCGACTCCCGTCATTTCTGGATCGCCGCCCTCACCGAGCGGCACGTGCTGGTCGAGGGTTGGGGCTACACCAACACCATCAACAACCTGGTCGCCTCCACCGGCAAGAACGCGAACGGCCTGCCGTTCTGGGACCAGCAGAAGCTCGAGGACAACGACCGGGCCTTCACCTCCCCGACCCGGGACAACCTGCGGCTGCTCAAGCTCAAGTACGGCGTCCGCTGGCTCTACGCCGATCCCGGCCAGACCGCTGTCTCACACAACCTCGACGCGCTGGCCACGCTGAGGTTCAAGTCCTCCGACGCCCTGGTTTACGAGCTCCGCTGATCACTTCCCGTACTGATCCGGGTACGGAGTGACATCACAAGAGCATTAAGGTTGCGCATATGTATTCGAGGGCAAGGCGGCGGGGGCCGAGGCCGGGCGGCACCGGAACGATGGCCGGGAGGATCGCCGTACTGCCGTTGTTCCTGCTGGCGATCGTGCTGATGACGGCCGCGCACGCCTCCGCCCTCGACGTCTTCAAGTTCACCGGGTTCGTGCTGGTCGGGATCACCCTGCCGGGCTTCGTGCTCTGGCGACTGGTCGGCGCCTACCGGCGCAACCTGGTCGAGGACTGCGCCGCCGGCTTCGCGGTCGGCACCTCGGTCCAGCTGATCGTCTACCTGGCCAGTGCATCCGTGGGGTTGCAGCGCTGGTCGTGGGTCTGGGCCCCCGTGGTGCTGGTGGTCGGCGTGCTGGATCGCGACGTGCGAGGGAGGATCTGGCGGCGGGTCGAGGCACCGCTGGCGCCGATGACGGCGTGGCTGCTCTCCGCGGCGTGTGCGCTGGTGCTGTTCGTGGTCTTCCGGAGCGGGCCGGCCCGCCTGACCCCGGCGTACACCGATCCGGCGATGGACTACCCGGACATGGCCTTCCAGCAGGCACTGGCCGCCAGTGCGAAGTTCGACGTACCGCTGATGCCGTTGTTCGTGGCCGGCGAGCGGCTGAGGTACCACAGCTTCTTCCACCAGGTCACTGCCGCGACCTCCTGGGCCACCGGCATCGATCTGACCAACCTGGTCTTCGCACTGGCCTGGGTGCCGCTCGTCCTGGCCGGCTGTGCCCTGGTCTTCGTGCTCACCCAGCGTTTCCTGACACCGCCGAGCGATGGGCTGGGCGGAGGGTTGCAGGCCCACGTCACCTGGGCGGGCCCGTTGGCTGTCGTCGTGGCCGGCATCGGTGGCACGCTCCAGCCGCTGCACAACATCTCGCTGGGCGGCATCTCGATGGCATCGAGCGCCTACGGGAGCCCGACCCAGAACCTCGGCGTGATGCTCGCGCTGCTGCTGATGATCCTGGCCGTCGACCTGCTCCGGCACCAGCCGCCGAGGACCCGCTGGCTGTTGCTGGTCCTGATCGGGCTGGCCTCGTCGGGGTCCAAGGCGACGATCCTGCCGATGGCGATCTGCGGGTTCGGCCTCGTCTACCTGGCGAGAGTGCTGACGCGGCGAAGTCCGCGGACCGCCCTGCTGGGCGGCCTGGCGTTGCTCGGCATCTTCGTCGCTTCGCTGATCGTCCTCTTCGGCGGCCAGTCGTGGGGATTGCGGATCAAGCTGGGCGAGCTGTTCGTCCAGCTCCAGCCATACGCGTCGATCCGCCATGGCGCCGGGCCCGACCGTCCGGCGCAACTGCTGAGCGCGCTGACGACGGTGCTGGCCTGGGGACTCGCCGTGCTCGGAGTGTTGTTCCTGCGGCGGTTCTGGCGTGATCCCGCCACCATCTTCCTGGCGGGGTTCGCGATCGCCGGCAGCGTCGCCACCGTGATGACCAGCCAACCCGGTATCAGCCAGGTGTACTTCTACCGGACGGCCTTTCCTGCCCTCGCCGTGCTGTCCTGCGTGGGCCTGGCGCGGCTCGTCGATCGCTTGGGCGACCGTCGCGGCGGCCTACTTGTGGCGGTGGCCGGTGGACTCGGCTTGGCCGCCTGCGGTTTGACCCGACTGGGTTCTGAGGATCTCCGTGGCGTCAAAGGACCTTTGCTCTGGATGATGGCGGGTCTGGTCGCCACTGCGGTGGTGGTAGCGGCCGGCTGGAGACTGGCTCGGCGCAGCGGCACCCTGCCCACCGCCTTCCTGGCCGGTCTGGTCGCTGTCTGCATGGTGGGCGCGACCACTCTTCCGCTGGCCGGGCTTGTCTTCGACCACGCCGGCGTCCTCATCTACGGGGCTCCCGGCAAGGGCCACGGTCCAACCAAGGCCGAGGCGGACGCCGCCCGCTGGTTGCGCGACAACAGCGGAACCGACGACCTGATCGCGACCAACGCTCACTGCATCATCCGGCGGGGTGAGCTCTGCGACAGCCGGCACTTCTGGATCGCCGCGCTGTCCGAGCGACAGGTCCTGGTCGAGGGCTGGGCCTACTCGAATCACGCCCTCCGGATCTACGCCGCGACCGGTGTCAACCCGAGCCTGATCCCGTTCTGGGACCGCGAACTGCTGGCCGCGAACGACGCAGCCTTCACCGCGCCTTCGCCGGCGGCGATCGAGCGGCTGCGCCGGCTGGGCGTTCGCTGGCTGTATGCCGACAACCGCGCCGGCGAGATATCCCCGAATCTGAAGCAGTACGTGCGGCTCCGCCAGGCCACGCTGGACGCCACGATCTACGAGATCAGGTGAAACAGAGCGTCAGCGACCCGCACCCGCCCTTGCCCGTCCACCAGCTTCCACCCGGCTGCGGCAATTCGCGCACGCTCTACGGGATCGGTGAGCACCGACCGCAGTACGTCGGCCGCGGCGGCCGGGTCCACCTTCAGGTCTGACAGGACACCGACTCCCACAGCCGCGCCGGTGGCGACTGCCCGCTCGTAGCCCATCACCTGGTTGTCGACGACACACACGAGGCCTGCCGTCGCCCCGAGGCACAGCAACTCCCAGGTCGACGTACCGGATGCACTGACTGCCAGATCCGACTCCACCACGGCCTTGGCCAGTTGCGAGGTCGGGCCGATCACCTCGACCCGCTGGCCCTCCTGGAGCTGGACTGCGGCAACCGCCTCGGCCAGGTCATCACCAGGAGCCACCACAGTCGCCTCGAACGGCACGCCGGTCGCTGCGAGCGCCGCCACGACGTACGGGCCGGCTCCGAACGCATCGGTCCCACCAAAGAACGCGAAGACCTTCGGTACGCCGCCCGGCCCGGGCACAGGCGGTTGGGCCGGGCGCAGCGAGAGGATGTCGTCACGCAGCAGCACGTAGTCCAGCCCTGCGAGCCTGGTGGCTCCGGCCGGCAGCACGGGCTCGTCCAGCTCGGAGCCGAGGTTCTGGTCGACGAACACGTCCGCCTCGGCACCGCGGAGATCGCCGTCGACGATCGCGAGGGTGGGGATCCCGGACTTGCGGACGGCCGTGAACACCTCGGCGTCCAGGCCGTACGAGTCGAACACCACGGCATCCAGCCCGAGTCGCGCGAACAGGTCCAGGTGCTCCTGCGGCGTCCATACGGCAGGCTCCACCGGGATGTCGCGGGCCAGGATCTGGTCGTTCGCCCAGGGCACGGTGTGGCTGTCGCAGACGAACACCACCTCGGCGCCGCGGCCCTTCAACTCCTCGGCGAGCGCCAGGCTCCGCATCACGTGCCCGATCCCCCGCCGCGGCCCCACATCACACCGAACCCCGACCCGCACCTGCTTCCCAGTCACCCCCAGACCGTATCCGCTCCGGCTTGAGCCAGGAGCGGTAGCCTGTACTACGTAGGAGATCAGATACGTAGGAGAGACCATGCGCCTCAACAGCAAGGGCCAGGTCACCATCCCGGCCGCGCTGCGTCACAAGCACCACCTCCACGAGGGCGACGAGGTCGAGGTCGTCGAGGACGGCGCGACGTTGCGGATCGTCCGGGTCGAGAACAGCGAGTCTCGCGGACAGCGCCTCGTCCGCGAGATGCGTGGCAGGGCGACGAGCGGCATGAGCACGGAAGAGCTGATGGAGCTGCTGCGTGGCGACTGAGCCTTCACTGCACGCGGTCCGACCGACAGCGGTACTGATCGACACCTGTGTGCTGCTGGACATCCTGACCGACAATCCGACCTGGGCCGAGTGGTCAGCCACCGCTGTCGCCGGAGCCAGGGACGACGGTGACCTGGTGATCAACCCGATCATCTACGCGGAGGTCTCGGCCGGTTTCGAGCGGATCGAGGACGTCGACGCGGCCCTGCCGGTCACGGATTTCCGCCGCGAGCCGCTGCCCTACCAGGCCGGATTCCTGGCCGCGCGGGCCTTCGTCGACTACCGCCGCCGCGGCGGCGCGCGGAGTTCACCCCTGCCGGATTTCTACATCGGAGCCCACGCCGCCGTGAGCCGTTACCGGGTCATCACCCGCGACACCGCGCGGTTTCGGACGTACTTCCCGGGCATCGAACTTCTGACGCCCAACTGACGTCTGGGTGGATGGGGCGCTGCGCGGAGGCTCGGGGATTGAGGCTTCCGTGGGGTGGCCCGCTATCGTACGGAGTTGCGCTCCGCGCGCTGTCCGGAACTGTCCCCTCAGAAGGGTCCTACTCGACGTGTCCATCCTCACCGGCTCCGACATCCTCGTCACCGGAGGCACCGGCTCCTTCGGCAAGGCGTTCATCCGCTACGCACTGGACAACCTGGACCCGCGCCGGATCATCATCTTCAGCCGCGACGAGCTGAAGCAGTGGGAGGTCCGCCAGCTGTTCGGCGACGACCCCCGGCTGCGCTTCTTCATCGGCGACATCCGCGACCGCGCCCGGCTCAACCGCGCCATGCACAAGGTCGACTACGTGGTGCACGCGGCCGCGCTGAAGCAGGTCGACACCGCGGAGTACAACCCGTGGGAGTTCGTCCAGACCAACGTGGTCGGTTCGCAGAACGTGATCGAGGCGAGCATCGACTCGGGCGTGAAGAAGGTCGTCGCGCTGTCCACCGACAAGGCCTCCAGCCCGATCAACCTGTACGGCGCGACCAAGCTGACCGCCGACAAGCTCTTCATCACCGGCAACCACTACGCCGCGGCGTACGACACCCGCTTCTGCGTGGTCCGCTACGGCAACGTGATGGGCAGCCGCGGCTCGATCATCCCGAAGTTCCGCGCGCTGCACGAGGCCGGCCAGTCGCTGCCGATCACCGACCTGCGCTGCACCCGTTTCCTGATCACGCTGCCCGAGGCGGTCCAGTTCGTGGTCGACTCGTTCGAGCAGATGATGGGCGGCGAGCTGTACGTGCCGCGGATCCCGTCGATGAAGATCACCGACCTGGCCCAGGCGATCGCGCCGGGCGCGAAGATGCACGACATGGGGCTGCGCCCGGGCGAGAAGCTGCACGAGGAGATGATCAGCCCGGAGGAGGGCCGCCGCGCGCTGGCTATCGGCGACCGCTACGTGCTGCAGCCCGACCTGGCGACGTGGGGTTACACCCCGCCTGCGAACGGGGTCCCGGTGGCCGACGGCTTCCACTACACCTCGGACAACAACGACCAGTGGTACTCGATCGAGGAGATCACCAAGATCCTCGAGAGTGACGTCTGATCGGGGTCTGAACAGTGCTGCCCTACGGACGTCAGTCAATCTCAGAAGAAGACATCGAAGCGGTCACCGCGATCCTGCGCGGTGACTGGCTGACCACCGGCCCGACCGTGACCGCGTTCGAGAACGCGATCTCCGAGCTGACCGGCGGCCACCGCGCGGTCAGCTGCACGTCGGGCACCGCCGCGCTGCACATGGCGTACGCCGGGCTCGGCGTCGGCCCGGGTGACGAGGTCGTCACCACGCCGATGACGTTCGTCGCGACGGCGTCCTGCGCCGCGATCCTCGGCGCGAAGATCGTGTTCGCGGATGTCGAGGACGACACCGCGCTGATCGACCCGGCGGCCGTCGAGGCTGCTGTGACGGATCGCACCAAGGTGATCGCGGCGGTCGACTACGCCGGGCACGCCGCGGACTACGACGCGCTGCAGCCCATCGCGGACCGGATCGGCGCGAAGACGCTGGACGACGCGGCGCACTCGGTCGGCGGCACCTACCGCGGCCGGCCTGTCGGCGACCTCGCCGACGTGACCACGCTGTCGTTCTTCCCGACCAAGAACCTGACCACGGGCGAGGGCGGCGCGGTCGTCGCCAAGGACCCGGCGATCGGGCAGAAGGTGCACGAGTACCACTTCATCGGCCTGGTCCGGGACCCGGAGCGGTTCGAGATCACCGGCGAGGGCCCGTGGCACCAGGAGGTGCACGAGTACGGCCTGAACTACCGGCTCACCGATGTCGCCTGCGCGCTCGGGCTGTCGCAGCTGAAGCGGCTGGCCGAGTTCAAGAAGCGCCGGACCGAGATCACCGCGCGCTACAACGAGGCGCTGAAAGGTGTCGACGGTCTCCGGACGCCGGCCCAGCGCGAGGACGTCGACCCGGCCTGGCACCTCTACCCCGTGCGCGTCCTGGGCGGCCGCCGGCGCGAGGTGTTCGACGGCCTGCGCGCAGCCGGTATCGGCGTCCAGGTCAACTACATCCCGGTCTACTGGCACCCGGTGTTCGCGAACCAGGGCTACCAGCGCGGCATGTGCCCGAACGCGGAGCAGTTCTACCGCGAGGAGATCTCGCTGCCGATGTTCCCGGACCTGACCGACGCGGATGTCGACCGCGTGATCGAGACGCTGACCAAACTGGTCTCCTGAACCCGAGCTGTAGGAAGTCAGAGAATTGACCACTGTGACACCTGATCGTTCCTCGGAAGGCCCTGGATCAGCTGACAGCGAGCCGCTGGCACGGTCCGTGATGATCGCCGGGGAGATGCTCAACTGGTCCGACCTGCATCCCGAGGACGGCCGCCCGGCGATCGACGGTCCCGCTCCCGCCGCGCTGCTGGACGCTGTCCTGACGCCGGCGGACTCCGTGCTGGTGGCCGGTCCGCACTCCATCGAACTGCTCGCGCACCTGGCCGGCCAGGTCACCTCGGTCGACGTGCTGGTCCGCTCGGCGCCCGACGCCGAGGAGATCGCCGATCAGCTCGAGGGACACCCGGTGCGGGTCTTCTGCGGATCCCTCGACCGCTTCGGCTCCGAACACGGCGAGAGCTCGTACGACGTGGTCGTGGCGCTCGACGGGCTGCCACGGCTGGTCGGCCCGGACACTCCCGTCCTGACCTGGACCGACGCACTCGCCGTATTGAAGGCCCGGCTGGCTCCGGAGGGTCGCCTGCTGGTCGCCGCCGAGAACTCCTTCGGCGTGGAGCGGTTGATCCAACCGGACGTGACAGCCACCGTTCCCCGGGATGAGGCGTGGCCGCGGGATATCGCAGGCAGCGTGGAAGCTCCTGCCGGGCTGAAGGCGGTTCACGCGATCGTCGGCGGCACTGTCTACGCGGTCTACCCGTCGCTGATCGAGCCGGCTGTCGCTCTGGCGGACACGGCTGGACCTCTCGCCGGTGCGGTCGCCGCCCGGGCAGTCGCCGAGCGCTACGCGAGCCCGACGCTGATGGACCCGTACCGCGTCGTGCAGGACGCGTTTGCCGCGGGACTCGGTGCTGAACTCGCTCCCGGCTGGTACTTCGTCGTTGGTGCTGCCGAGTTGCCGTCGGTGTTCCCGGCCGACGCGGTGCCTGCGGGCCCCGGCGTGCTGCTGGAGGAGTCCCTGCTGGCTGCCCTGAAGATCGACGACCAGGCCGCGCTCCGCCGTACGGTGCCTGGCTATGTCTCCTGGCTGCTGGAGCAGGATGCCAAGGTCGCGGCGGTCGCTTCTGCCGACAACCTGCTCGTCGACGGTACGTCGTACAAGGTGTTCGCCGGCGGCGGAGTCGTTGTCGGGGGCACAGGCGAGGCGCTGGTGGTCGGGCAGTTGGCGCGGTTCGTGCGGCGGTCGCTGGAGGCGGGTTCGCGGGAGCCCTGGGCGGTCGGTGGAAGTGCGCGCGATCTGACGGCACTGCTGGCCTCGATGGCCGGAATCACTGTGACAGAGGAGCTTTGGGCCTCCGTTGCCGGCGGCAACGAGCCGATCCAGCCGGTCGGGTATGCCGAGCAGGTCGCCACGATCGCGCGGCTCTCGCAGGAGCTGGCCGACGCGAATACCCAGGCGTCGTGGTTCGAGAGCCAGCTGGACGGGATCCGCCGGTCGCGGCCGTACCGGATCGGCCAGGCAGTCCTGAACCCCGCGCGCGTCGTGGTGAAGCGGGTCCGGAGGCGCTGATGCACCACGCCAACCACTTCTACGGCCATGCGCACATCATGTCCAGGTACGCCGGGCTCGGGACGGGCGAGGCGCCACGGATCTGGGGCTACCTCCAGCACGGCTGGAACATCCTGGACGGGTTCGCGTACAACACCGCGTTCGTCGCCGGGATGCCCAAGTTCGTCTGGTCCGACAGTGTCCGCCGGCGCGGCTGGTCGATGGGGCTGCGCAACTACTCGGTGATCGGCGCGGCCTGGCTCTACCTGCTCGAGCTCTACCCGGAGCTCGCCAAGCCCGCGGAAGATGCCGCCGGCACCATCTTCTACCCGTTCCACGGCTGGGAAGGCCAGAACGTGCTCGGCGACCACGGCCGGATCGTTGCCTCGATCAACGAGCACGAGACCGGCCCGATCACGGTCTGCCTGTACTGGAACGAGTTCGAGAACCCGGCGATCCGGCAGGTCTACGAGAACGCCGGCTTCCGGGTCATCACACACGGGTACCGCGGGCTGCACTGGCGCAAGACCGACGGGGACTTCCTGCTCAAGCAGCTCCGCGAGGTCCGCAGACACCGCCGGGTCGCCTCGAACCGGCTCAGCTCCGCAGTGCTGTACGGCGCCTCGCTCGGCCTGCAGCCGGGGGTGTACGGCGATCCCATGCTGCTGGAGAACGAGCACCCGTCATTCGGTGGTCAGGCCCGGATCAAGCGGATGTGGCCGGAGCTGAACCAGGCCTACGTGCCGTTGGACCAGGCGCGGGAGTTCACCGACACCGAGCTCGGCGTCGAGCACCTGGCGTGCCCGGCGGAGATCCGCGAGCTGTTCCGCTGGAATTCTGGAAAGGTTGCGTCATGAAGATCGGCATCATCACCCAGGCCCGGGCGACCAGCACCAGGCTGCCCGCCAAGGTGCTGCTGACCGCCGGCGGTCGCACCTTCCTCCAGCACCACCTCGACCACCTGCAGGCGACCGGGCTGCCGGTGATCGTGGCGACCACCACGAACATCGACGACGAGCCGATCGTCGAGCTCGCGGACCGGCTCGGGTTGGGGGTGTTCCGGGGCAGCGAACTGGACGTGCTCAACCGGTTCGCGGGCGCGATCCGCGAACACGAGCTGGACGGCGTCGTCCGGGTCACCTCCGACTGCCCGCTGATCGACCCGCAGGTCGTTGCCGCGGGCGTCGATCGGTTCCGCGCCGAGGCTGACGAGAACCTCTACGTGTCGAACTGCCTGGAGCGGACCTACCCGCGCGGGATGGATTACGAGATCTTCTCGGGCGCCCGGCTGCTGAAGGCCGACGCCGACGCCACCCTGCCTGCCGATCGCGAGCACGTGACGTCCTACCTGCACCAGAACCGGACCGGCGACATGCGGCTGGTGAACCTGCCGTGGACCGATTCGCCGGCGCCCGACGCCTCGAAGTACAGGCTGACGCTGGACACCGCGGACGACCGCGAGCTGCTGACCCGGCTGATCGAGGACTTCGACGGGGCCGCGCTGAATATCGCCGATCTGGTCGCGATCATGGACAAGCACCCCGAGCTGCACGCGCTCAACGAGCACATCGAGCAGAAGAAGCTCGGCGAGTAACGCCCCGGCGGGCCGTGGCTACGGCATGATTTGGGGTGATGACCACCGATGACTCAGGTCCTGAGGCAGGGCGCGCGCACTCCTTCGGCGCCGTCGCCGCCGCGTACGACGCGGGCCGGCCGACGTTTCCTGCCGACGCGCTGACCTGGATCCTCGGTCCGGGCCGGCTGCAGATCCTCGATCTCGGGGCAGGCACCGGCAAGCTCGCGGCGGTGGCCGCCGCCCTCGGGCACGACGTGGTGGCGGTCGATCCGTCCGAGGAGATGCTGTCGCTGTGCCGCCGCCGGGTTCCCCGGGTCGACACGATGGTCGGGGCGGCGGAGTCGATTCCGCTGGCGCACGCCTCGGTGGATGCGGTGATCGTGGGGCAGGCCTTCCATTGGTTCGACCACGCCCGCGCCCTGCCCGAGATAGCCCGCGTACTGCGGCCGCACGGCGTACTGGGGTTGCTCTGGAACAACTACGACACGGTGGTCCCGTGGGTCCGGCGGTTGCACCGGGCCATGATGGGCGAGGACTTCCTGGCCGGGGGCGACCAGTTCGACCCGATGCCGATCCTGGTGCAGTCGGACCTGTTCTCGATGGTGGAGACCGCGCGGTTCCGGCACTGGCACGACCTGGACCGGACGGGCCTCAGGCAACTGGCCCAGTCGCACTCGCGGGTCGCAGTACTGACCGAGTCGCGGCGGGAATCGGTGCTCGACCAGATCGACGCGATCTACGACGGAACCGCGCGACCACCCGAGCCACTGCGGATGCCGTACCGGACGACTTGCTACCGCACCCGCCCCCGCGAGCTGGACGCCCCGCTCGCCCCACCGCTCTGAGCCTGCCTCTCAGGCTGGTGTCAGGCTATTGCGGCCGAAATGTTGTGGTCGCCTTCGGTTACATCGAGGCAACGAAACGCTAGGGTCCATCTGGATCGCGTTCCGAACTGAGGGGTGCAGATGGAAGAGGATGCCGTGCAGGAGCGAGAGGCTCGTGCCTATGAGGCGGTGTACCAGGCGAGGGACTTCCAGGAGCTCAGGCGCCGGTACAAGAACTTCGTGGTGCCGTGGACGATCGCGTTCATGACCTGGTACCTCGCGTACGTCGCCTGCAACAACTGGGCTCGCGGCTTCATGAGTCACAAGGTGATCGGGCACGTCAACGTGGCGCTGATCTTCGGGCTGCTGCAGTTCGTCTCCACCTTCGTGATCGCCGCCATCTACGGCCGGTACGCGAATCGCAAGCTCGACCCGCTGGCGGCCGGGCTGAACGCCAAGTACAAGAGGGAGCGCCGACGGTGACACAGCTGAGCACCCCGTTGCTAGTCCCGCTGGCCGACGCCGAGCCGGGCAACCAGGCCCTCACCATCTCGCTGTTCACCGCGGTCGTTGCCGTCACCCTCTACATCACCTGGTGGGCATCGCGGCAGAACAAGACCACGGCGGACTACTACGCCGGCGGACGGTCCTTCAGCGGCGCCCAGAACGGGCTCGCGGTCGCCGGCGACTACATGTCCGCGGCGTCGTTCCTGGGCATCTCCGGCCAGATCGCGCTCTACGGCTACGACGGCTTCCTCTACTCGATCGGCTTCCTGGTCGCCTGGCTGGTCGCCCTGCTGCTGGTCGCGGAACTGCTGCGCAACTCGGGCCGGTTCACGATGGCCGACCAGCTCGCCTTCCGGATGAAGCAGCGGCCGGTCCGGACCGCGGCCGCGACGTCGACGATCGTGGTGTCGATCTTCTACCTGCTGGCCCAGATGGTCGGCGCGGGGACGCTGGTCGGCTTGCTGCTCGGGGTCAAGGGCGGGGGCCTGAAGGCCGGCGTCATCATCCTGGTCGGCGCGCTGATGATCATCTACGTGACGATCGGCGGTATGAGGGGCACCACCTGGGTGCAGATCGTCAAGGCCGTGCTGCTGATGAGCGGCACGTTGCTGATCACGTTCCTGGTGCTGCTGAAGTTCCACTTCAACCCGTCGGAACTGCTCGGCGCCGCAGCTGACAAGTCCGGCAAGGGCGAAGCGTTCCTGCAGCCGGGCCTGCTCTACGGCAAGGACCTCACCGGCCAGATCGACTTCCTGTCGCTCGGCCTCGCACTCGTCCTCGGTACTGCGGGTCTGCCGCACATCCTGATCCGCTTCTACACGGTCCCGGACTCCCGCTCGGCGCGGCGGTCCGTGCAGTGGGCGATCGGGCTGATCGGCGCCTTCTACCTGATGACGCTGGCACTCGGTTTCGGCGCAGCCGCCTTGCTGGACACCGGTAAGGACAGCGCGGTGGCCGCCTCGAAGGGCAACACCGCGTCCGTCCTGCTGGCCGAGGTGGTCGGCGGTGGTGCCAACTCCGTCGGTGGCGCGATTCTGCTCGCACTGATCGCTGCCGTGGCCTTCGCGACCATCCTCGCGGTGGTCGCCGGGCTGACGCTGACGTCGGCATCGTCGTTCGCGCACGACCTGTACGTGAACGTCATCGCCAAGGGCAAGGTCACCGAGAAGAACGAGATCCGGGTGGCCCGGTTCGCGGCGATCGGCATCGGCGCGGTCGCTATCGGGCTGGCGATCCCGGCGCAGAAGCTGAACATCGCGTTCCTGGTCGCCCTCGCGTTCGCGGTGGCGGCCTCGGCGAACCTTCCGGCGCTGCTGTTCAACCTGTTCTGGCGGAAGTTCAACACGACCGGCGCGGTCTGGAGCATCTATGGCGGCCTGATCTCTGCCGTCGTGCTGGTGATCTTCTCGCCGGTGGTGTCGGGCAAGCCGACGTCGATGATCACCGGCGCCGACTTCGCCTGGTTCCCGCTGTCGAACCCGGGCATCATCTCGATCCCGCTCGGCTTCCTCCTCGGCGTGATCGGCACCTACCTGGGCCGCGACAGGACCAGCGAGAAGCGCTACAACGAACTCCTCGTCCGAGCCCTCACCGGCGCCGGCGCGGAAGGCCCCGCCAAGCACTGACCCCTCGCAAACTCCAGCCAAGGCCCGGCGCGATCGCGCGCCGGGCTTTTTGGCGTGCGCGAGCCGTTGACGTCTCCGTAGCACTGCCGTAACAATAAGCCAGCGCTGCGCAAGAACTTGGCAAAATCGAAGTAACTTTCAGAGGATCCGTGCAATTTCTTGGCAGCTCGATCCCTTGCGCCTTCACCACCCCCGCCCAATCAGGAGAGGCCCCGGATGCCATGAGAACGAGAACCCGAAAGTGGCGGCTGCTGGCCGCGATGCTCGCGAGCAGTCTGCTGTTGTCCGCCGGCCCGATGCTCCAGGCGGCCCGGGTCCCCGGAACCACCGCGGCTGCCGCCGTCCTGGCCGGGCCCAACCTCGCCGCCGGCAAGCCCGCCAGCGCGAGCAGCACGACGCAGACCTACGTCGCCTCGAACGTGACCGACGGCAACCAGGGCACCTACTGGGAGAGCGCCAACAACGCCTTCCCCCAGTGGGTCCAGGTCGACCTCGGCTCCTCGGTGAGCACCAACCAGGTCGTGCTCAAGCTGCCGACCTCCGGCTGGGGATCCCGCAACCAGACCCTCGCGGTCCAGGGCAGCACCGACGGCCAGACCTTCAACGACCTCTCCGCCTCCGCATCGCGGGCGTTCAACACCCCGACCAACACCGCGACGATCGACTACGGCGCCTCCACCCTGCGGTACATCCGGATCCTGATCACCGCCAACTCGGCCTGGCCCGCGGGTCAACTGTCCGAGCTCGAGGTCTACGGTCCGGCCACCGGTGACACCCAGGCTCCCACCGCCCCGGGCAGCCTGGCCTTCACCGAGCCCGGCGCCGGCCAGATCCGGCTCACCTGGAATGCCTCCACGGACAACGTCGGAGTCACCGGGTACGACGTGTACGCGAACGGTGTGCTCCGGACCAGCGTCGCCGGCAACGTGCTCACCTACACCGACAACCAGCCGTCCGGCAGCTCGGTCAGCTACTTCGTCCGGGCAAAAGATGCCGTCGGCAACCAGTCCCCGAACAGCAACACGGTCACCCGAAGCGGGAGCACCGCCCCCGGCAGCAACCTCGCCCTCCGCAAGCCGATCACCGCGTCCGGCTCCGTCTTCACCTTCGTCGCGACCAACGCGAACGACGACAACGTGACGACCTACTGGGAAGGCAACGCCAACCCGGCCACGCTGACCACTCAGCTCGGCGCGAACGCGGACCTCAGCTCGATCGTGGTCCGGCTCAACCCTGACTCGGCGTGGGGCAACCGCACCCAGACGTTCTCGATCCTGGGCCGCGAGCAGAGCGCGACAGGCTTCACCACGATCGTCGCTTCCGCGGCGTACAACTTCAGCCCGTCCACCGGCAACACCGTGACGATCCCTGTCAGCGCGCGGGTGGCCGACGTACGGCTCAACTTCACCGCGAACACCGGCGCACCGGCCGGTCAGGTCGCCGAGCTCCAGGTGATGGGCGTACCCGCCCCGAACCCGGACCTCACCGTCTCGAACGTGTCCTGGACCCCGGCCTCACCCGTCGAGACCGACGCGATCACCCTGCGCGCCACGGTCAACAACAGCGGTACTGCGGGCTCGGCGGCGTCCGACGTCAACTTCTACCTCGGCACCACCAAGGTCGGTACTGCGGCAGTCGGTGCTCTCGCGGCAGGTGCCTCCGCCACCGTGACGGCGTCGATCGGCGCACGCGACGCGGGCAGCTACCCGGTCAGCGCGAAGGTGGACGAGGCGAACACGATCATCGAGCAGAACGACGCGAACAACACCGCCAACAGCGCCGGCCCACTGGTGGTCACGCCGGTGGCGAGCTCCGACCTGATCGCATCGGCGGTGAGCTGGACCCCGGGCAACCCCGCGGCCGGCAACACCGTGACCTTCTCCGTCGCGATCAAGAACCAGGGCAGCGTCGCGTCCGCCTCGGGCGCACACAACATCACGCTCACGCTGCTGAGCGGCAGCACCGTCGTACGGACTCTGACCGGCTCGTACTCCGGAGCCATCGCCGCGGGGGCCACCACTCCGGCGGTCAACCTCGGCACCTGGCCGGCCGTGAACGGTCGCTACACGGTCCGCGTAGTGCTGGCCGACGACGCGAACGAACTCCCGGTCAAGCGCACCAACAACACCAGCGAGCGGCCGCTGTTCGTGGGTCGCGGCGCGAACATGCCCTACGACCACCTCGAGGCCGAGGATGCGGCCGTCGGTGGTGGCGCGCAGGTGGTGGGCCCGAACCGGACCATCGGCGACCTCGCCGGTGAAGCCTCCGGCCGGCGCGCGGTCACGCTGAACGCGAACGGCTCGTTCGTCGAGTTCACCACCCGGGCGAGCACCAACACGCTCGTCACCCGCTTCTCCATCCCGGACTCCTCCGGCGGCGGCGGGACCGACTCCACCATCAACGTCTACGTCAACGGCACCTTCCACAAGGCGCTGCCGCTCACCTCGAAGTACGCCTGGCTGTACGGCGCGGAGGCCGGCCCGGGGAACTCGCCCGGCGCAGGCGGACCGCGGCACATCTACGACGAGGCGAACATCATGCTCGACGGGACCTTCCCGGCCGGCACGAAGATCAAGCTGCAGAAGGATCCCGCCAACACCACCAACTACGCGATCGACTTCGTCGACACCGAGCAGGTCGCACCAATCGCCAACCCCGGTGCGGGGTACACCGCGGCGACCGGCTTCACCCAGCAGGACGTGCAGAACGCGCTCGACCGGGTCCGGATGGACACCACCGGCACCCTCGTCGGCGTCTACCTGCCGCCGGGCGACTACCAGACCTCGAGCAAGTTCCAGGTCTACGGCAAGGCGGTCAAGGTGGTCGGCGCCGGGCCTTGGTACACCAGGTTCCGCGCACCGGCGACCCAGGACAACACCGACGTCGGGTTCCGGTCGGAGGCGTCGGCCAACGGCTCCTCGTTCACCGGCTTCGCCTACTTCGGCAACTACACGTCCCGGATCGACGGCCCCGGCAAGGTGTTCGACTTCTCCAACACCCAGAACATGACGATCGACAACATCTGGGTCGAGCACATGGTGTGCCTGTACTGGGGTGCGAACACCGACAACTCCACCATCAAGAACTCGCGGATCCGCGACATGTTCGCGGACGGCATCAACATGACCAACGGCTCGTCCGGCAACCTGGTCAGCAACAACGACGCGCGGGCCACCGGTGACGACAGCTTCGCGCTCTTCAACGCCACCGACAGCGGTGGTGGCCAGGTCCAGGACAACGTCTTCGAGAACCTCTCGACCACGCTGACCTGGCGGGCGGCCGGCTTCGCGGTGTACGGCGGCACCAACAACATCTTCCGCAACCTGTACGTCGCGGACACCCTGGTGTACTCCGGCATCACGATCAGCTCGCTCGACTTCGGCATCCCGATGAACGGTTTCGGCGCCACCCCGCCGACGCAGTTCCAGAACGTCTCCGTCGTCCGGGCCGGCGGGCACTTCTGGGGAAGCCAGACGTTCCCCGGGATCTGGATCTTCTCGGCCTCGAAGATCTTCCAGGGCATCAGGGTGAGTGATGTCGACATCGTGGACCCGACCTACAGCGGGATCATGTTCCAGACCAACTACTCCGGCGGACAGCCGCAGTTCCCGGTCGCCGACACGGTATTCACCAACATCACCATCTCCGGCGCCCGCAAGAGCGGTGACGCCTTCGACGCCAAGTCCGGCTTCGGCATCTGGGCCAACGAACTCCCCGAACCCGGCCAGGGCCCGGCCGTCGGGTCCGCCACCTTCAACAACCTGACCCTCTCCAACAACGCCACCGATATCCGCAACACCACCACAACCTTCACCCTCAACCGCAACTAGCCCCCGAGGAAGCGCAACGGCCGCCGACAGGTCCCAACCCTGCGGCGGCCGTTCCGCTTTCGACAGCAGCCTCATGTACTGCGAGTGCGCGCGACACCGATCCGGGTTCGATGGTGGCGGGGGTCGTCGATCTCGTCCAGGAGGGCGATCGCGAGATCGGCATAGGAGATCCGGCTCGCCGAGTCGGCCCGGATGACCTGGTAGCCGCCGGTCCGAACCGGGTGCTCGTGATCGAAATCCCCGGCCGGCGCGATCGACACCCAGTCGAGTGCGGATTCCGCGAAGATCTCAGCGGCAGCCTCATGCGCGAGATAGAAGGCCCGGAACTCCTGCGGATAGCCCGGCGTATCCATCAACAGAACACCCGGCTCGGCCTCGACGATCGACGCGAGGCCCACCCACACGAGGCGAGCTTTCCCCGCGCCCTCGCTGAGTGCCCGGGCAGCCTTTACGAAGAAGTCCGCGGGGTCCGTACCGCCGTCATAGACCGCCGCGATCAGCGCGTCGTGCTCCCCTGCCAACCGGGCAACATCCGCCGGCAACGTCACATCCGCGGCAATCACCTTCGCGCCGGGCGGCAGGTCGGCGTACTGGTTGGGGTCTCGGACCGCGGCGGTGACGTCGTGACCCCGGCTGAGGGCTTCCTCGACGGCTGCTCGGCCCGCGCGGCCTCCCGCGCCGAAGACCAGGACCTTATTCATCGACAGTCTCCTTGTTTCGTCAGCGATGTTGTCGTCGGCGACCGTAGAACGCGGGCCGGTTACCGATCGGATACTCGCTACGCTGGCCTGATGGAGCCGTTGCGCGCGGACATGTTCGAGGAGATCTGCCCGTCGTCGTTGATGCCGATCCGGTTCGGCGACAAGTGGGCCGGCCTGGTGATCCGCTGTCTGGAGGACGGCCCGCGCCGCTTCTCCGAGCTGCGGGTGCCGCTGCACCGCGTCACCCCGAAGGTGCTGACGCAGTCGCTGCGCTCGCTGGAGCGGGACGGCCTGGTCCGGCGCAGCGAGTACGCCGTACCGGTGCGCCAGGTCGTCTACGAGTTGACGCCGCTCGGCCGAAGCATGCTCGGACCGATGCGGGTGGTCTGCGAATGGACCGCCGCCCACTGGGACGAACTCCTCGACGCCCGCGAAGCCTGACGCGGCGCTGAATTTCCTGGTGTGAGCCGGTTCACTTTGGTGCCCGTTCGGCGCAGATCGGAGGCGTCTGGGCGACGCACCAGTACCACGGCTGGTCCGGCATTGGTAGAAAGGGGACCGGGCGCGCTCCCGGCGCACCGACAGCTTTCAACGAGGAGTCCGTGACGTGACCAGTTCCGAGTCCCCCCAGTCCGAGGCCCTGTCGAACCTGATGCACGAGGAACGCCGCTTCGAGCCGCCTGCGGAGCTCGCCGCGAACGCCAACGTCAAGGCGGACGCGTACGAGGCGGCCCAGGCCGATTTCGAGGGGTTCTGGGCCGAGCAGGCCAAGCGCCTGACCTGGGCCGTCGAACCCACCGAGACGCTCGACTGGAGCAATGCTCCGTTCGCCAAGTGGTACGCCGACGGCAAGCTGAACGCGGCGTACAACTGTGTCGACCGGCACGTCGAGAACGGCCTCGGCGAGAAGGTCGCGTACTACTTCGAGGGCGAGCCCGGCGACACCCGCGAGATCACCTACGCGCAGTTGAAGGACGAGGTCAGCAAGGCGGCGAACGCGCTGCTCGAGCTGAACGTCAAGGCGGGTGACCGGGTCGCGATCTACATGCCGATGATCCCGGAGACCGTGGTGGCGATGCTCGCCTGCGCCCGGATCGGCGCACCCCACACGGTTGTGTTCGGCGGATTCTCCGCGGACGCGCTGAAGGGCCGGATCATAGACTGCGACGCACAGGTGGTGATCACCTCCGACGGTGGCTACCGCCGCGGAGCCCCGGCCGCCTTGAAGCCGGCCGTCGATGCCGCGCTGGAGGACACCCCCAACGTCCGGAACGTACTCGTAGTACGGCGTACGGGCCAGGACACCAACATGGTCGAGGGCCGCGACCTGTGGTGGGACGAGTTCGTCGCCAAGCAGTCGCCCGAGCACACGCCGGAAGCGTTCGACGCGGAGCACCCGCTGTATGTGATGTACACCTCCGGCACCACCGGCAAGCCCAAGGGCATCCTGCACACGACCGGCGGCTACCTGGTGGGCACGTCGTACACCCAGTGGGCGGTCTTCGACCTCAAGGCCGACACCGACGTCTACTGGACCGCCGCCGACATCGGCTGGGTCACCGGCCACAGCTACATCGTGTACGGCGCGCTGGCCAACGCGACCACCTCCGTGCTCTACGAAGGCACCCCGGACACCCCGCACCAGGGCCGCTGGTGGGAGATCGTACAGAAGTACAAGGTCTCGATCCTGTACTGCGCCCCGACGGCGATCCGCACGTTCATGAAGTGGGGCAAGGAGATCCCGGAGAAGTTCGACCTGTCGTCCCTGCGCGTGATCGGATCCGTCGGCGAGCCGATCAACCCTGAGGCCTACATCTGGTACCGCGAGGTGATCGGCGGCAGCAAGGCTCCGGTCGTCGACACCTGGTGGCAGACCGAGACCGGCATGCACATGATCTCGCCGCTGCCCGGTGTCACTGCGGGCAAGCCAGGTGCGGCGATGAAGGCCCTCCCGGGTGTCAGCGCCGAGGTCGTGGACGACGCGGGCAAGCCGGTGCCGAACGGTTCCGGCGGCTACCTCGTGCTGACCAAGCCGTGGCCCGCCATGCTCCGGACGCTGTGGGGCGACGACGAGCGGTTCAAGGAGACGTACTGGTCGCGTTGGCCAGGCGTGTACTTCGCAGGCGACGGCGCCAAGAAGGACGAGGACGGCGACCTGTGGCTGCTCGGCCGCGTCGACGACGTGATGAACGTGTCCGGCCACCGGCTGTCGACCACCGAGATCGAGTCGGCCCTCGTCTCCCATCCGAAGGTCGCCGAGGCGGCCGTCGTGGGCGCGTCCGACCCGACCACCGGCCAGGCGATCGCGGCGTTCGTGATCCTGCGCTCGGAGGCCGGCGACGGCGGCCCCGACGTGGTCCAGGAACTCCGCAACCACGTCGCCAAGGAGATCGGCCCGATCGCGAAGCCCCGGCAGATCATGGTCGTCGCCGAACTCCCGAAGACCCGCTCCGGCAAGATCCTGCGCCGCCTCCTCCGCGACGTAGCCGAGAACCGCGAGGTCGGCGACGTCACCACCCTCGCCGACTCCACCGTGATGGACCTGATCAAGACCAACCTCGAATCCGGCAAAGCCGACGAGGACTGACCCTCAGCTCCCTTCACCCATCGGCCTGTACTCCGGGAATCCCACGGAGTACAGGCCGATCGTTCGTCACCGCAGCCGTGCCCGAACACAGTTGCGCCTCCACGATCCGTTGCCGCGCCCGGGGCCTGCCATCATCGACGGGTGACTGCTCTCATCGCGATCGTGCATGCGGGGTTGGCTGCGGCCTGGGTGGGTGGGATGGCGTACTCGTTGTTCGTCGTTCAACCCAAACTGAGGAGGTTCTTCGGGACGCGCGAGGAGGAGCGCGAAGCCCTCACCGCTGTGATTGCCTCAGGCAACCGTTATAAGGTGCTCGGACTCATCGCGACGATCGCCGCGACCGGCCTGATCCTGCTCCTGCTGGACCACCAGCGCTGGTGGATCCACGCCCTCAAGGCCCTTCTGTTGCTGGTAGCAACGGCTATCTTCTGGTACGTCTCCTGGCGCCACTGGCCCCGCCGAGTCTTCGCCACCACCACCGAACGCCCCGCCCTTCAACGCCAACTGCTCCTCCTCGCCACCACAATGCTTGCGCTAGCCGGCACCGCCTTCGCCCTCGGAGTAGGTAGCACCCACCTCTGAGCCGCTGCGCATCGACGCTCACGGAAACCCCTGCCGGTCGATCGTGAGTGGCCCGGTTGCCCGGCTCCCCAGCTACTCCAATTGATCCGATCACCGGGTGCGGGTGATCGGTCTAGTCGTCCTGAGCCTGACAGCACCACCCACGACGCCACCCGGTCCAGGCCTTGTGCTCGCGCTGGGCACGCATCGGTCTGCGGGAAATTTGCAGTAGGCCACCAGGTCGGAAGGGCCTGCCGGCTAGGTCCTATCCGTGCAGCGTGCTGTCAGGGCTGGTCGTCGTTGGTGATGGGGTGGGTGCCGGTGTGGTCGACGCGGAACTTGAAGCCGTGTTTGGTGGTCCATTCCAGGGCGTGGTCGTCGAGGGCGCGGACTGTCCAGCCGGCGTGGGTCTTGACCCGGTGGCTGAAGCGCCGCAGCGGCCGGAGGTCGCTGGTGCTGGTTTGTCCCGGTGGCCCGGTCGGGTCGAACGCGGCGACGTGGTCGAGGTCGGTGCTGGTGGTGGTCTCCCCGGTCCCGTAGGGGAACTGCTCGACCGGGTAGGTCAGCTTGACGCGCTCCCTGATCCGGTGCGGGATCTCGTAGGCGTTGACGCTGACGTGGTCGTTCAGGTCGATCACCGGCTGGACGACGATACGGTCGTGGCCCAGCAGTTCGGCCAGTTTGGCCGCGAACACCGGCCCGAAGGCTTCGACGCGCGCGGTGCCTGCACCGGCGAGCAGGGTCTCGTCGGTGATATGGACATACAGCTTGATCCGCCCGGGCCTACGCCCACCGGACCCACCACGACCACCACCACCACCGCCGCCGCTGCTGCTGCTGCCGTTGGTGTTGGTGTCGGCGGCTCGTTTGATCGCGGCGAGTTTCGCGGCCAGGTCCTGGCGTGCGGCGGCGTCCATGCCCCACACGATCCGCTCGGCCCTGCCGCGGCCGGTGCGGGGCCCGTAGCGGCTGGCCGCGTCCAGCGGCTGGTCCGGGTGGCCGGGGTGCGGCGCGTCCCGGTCCGCCTCGGTGTCCGGGCCGGGTTCGTCGGCGAGGAACAAGTCACTAGCCGGTTGCCCGTCCCGGGTCACCTCGACAACCCGCTCACCATCAGCTTCCACCGCCCCCGCCCAACCGGCCCAACCGGCCGCGCCGGCCGCGCCAGCCACGGTCGTGTCCTCAACCGGCGCGGTCTTCTCAGTCCTGGCGGTGTCGTCAGCCGGTGTGGTCTCGTCGACCGCAGTCGTGTCCTCAGCCGGCGCGGGCCGCGCGGCCGGGTCCTCGGCCCGCGCCGAGTCGCCCCGGTGGCTCGGGTCGTCTGCCGGCGCGCTGTCCGTGGCCGGCGCCTCGGGCTGCGCGTGGCCTGCCACGACTCCCGGATCACCTGGCAAAGCCGCCTCGCCTGACGAAGTGCCCTCGCCTGCCGGTGCCGGGCCGCCTGCCCGGGCCGTGTCGCGCGCCTGAGCCGCTGCGCCTGCCTGAGTTGCGGCGGCTGCCGGGTCGGCGGCGGGTGCAGCGTCGGTGGCGGGTGCAGGGTCTGCGGTGGGTGCAGGGTCTCCGGTGGGTGCTGGTGGATCGGTGTGGGCCTGGGTGGCGGGCGGGGCTGGCGTCTGGGCGCCGTCACCGGTGGTGGGGTGGTGGCGGGTGGCGAGGTATTGGGCGACCTGGAGGAGTTCGTGGGCGAAGGCCGGGTCGGCCAGGATCCCGAGCGCCTTGGCGCGGCGCTGATCCAGGCTGTCGGGGTCACCCAACGCGGCCAGCGCGTCGGCGATCTGGCCCAGGGTCGCGTCGAACCGGATCACGTCACCACTGGCGGCCTTCACGAACAGCGTGGTGGTGCCGTGCTGGTCGGACTGCCCGGGCCAGGCGCCCCGCTCGCGGGCCTTCTGCTCGGCCGCGGCCCGCGCCGCGGCCGGGTCGGCATCCCAGAGCGCGGCCTTGACGATCGTCTTCACCTGATGCGCGCTCAACGAGTCCACCACCCCCGCGACCCGCGCATCGACCAGCGCCGCCGCCTCGACCGACAGACCCAGACACGCGGTCGCGATCAGCCGCGCCTTCCAACCCGTCGCCTGACCCGCCTCGACCCGGGCCCAGGTCAACGGCAGCCGATGCCGCAACGCGAGCGCCTGACCGATGAAGTTGCCGCCCGTTTCGGAGGTCACCCCCAGCACCGCGGCGAACTCCGCGACCGCGAACTCCGCCACCGCCGGACACCCCGCGCCCCCATACACAACGCCACGCTCGCCGCCCGGCAGCCGCTGGTCGTCGGGCACCCTCGCCGGGCCCGGATGCAGGTCGGCATAGCGCAGCGCCAGCTGGAGCACCCTGATCTCGGACTCGCCCTGCAGGGCGTACCAGTCGCGGGCCGCGGCCAGCGTCTCGGCCGCACCCAACTCGGTCACATCCCCTGCGAACATGCGTTCGACACTACGCCCGGCCGGGGACCGTCAGCAAACCCGCAACCGTCCCGTTTCCCCTTATCCACAAGGAGAAAACATCACACCCCGCCTCACTCGAAAAGCGGATATACGTCAAAACCGTTCGCGAGGCGGCGTGGACGACAACGGTCGCTAGTGGCCGCCTTCGTAGGCGAGGCGCCAGTTGTCCACAGGCAGTGGCCGAAGGCCCACGGCGCCAGGCTATTTCTCCCTAAACTCTCCGACCATGAAGCGTTCGGGGATCCGTGTCGTCACCCTTTGCTTGCTGCCGGCAACCGCGTTGAGCGTTGCTGGTTGCAAGCCCAACAATGCCCAGCCGCCTGGCAACAGTTCGCGTGCGCCGCGGCCCGTCGACTTTGACGTGCCCAGGACCACGCAAGCCGCCGACAAGGTGTTCCCACCGGCAGACCGAACACCCCAGGCGTTCCAGGACATCGCTGTGCGCGACCAACGTCTGGTGGCGTTGGGGTTTGATGAATCCTTCAACGTCAGCAGGCCGCTGTTCGTGTCGAGCGACGACGGTGGGAGCACGTGGCTGCGCCGCGACCTCGACCAGGAGTCGGTGGCTCGCTCCGGCACATTCGAAGGAGCTACTGCCATCGCGGCCGGTCCCGCCGGGTTCGTGGCTTCCGGGAGTACGAATGACGGCCCGGCGATCTGGTTCAGTCCGGACGGCGCCAACTGGAAGCGACTGCCTAAGGATCGAAAGGCCTTTGCGGCCAGCGATGAGATCACCGCCATCACCGCGACCGCACAAGGCTTCTCGATGGTGGGCACGAGCAGCCTAAAGAATGGCGGCAGCTCCAACCACCTTGTGTACTGGCGATCCCCAGACGGAGTCGCGTGGCAGCGGACGGCTGGACCTGCCATCGGTCTGAAGCCCACTCTCACCGGAAGCGTGTACGCCGCTGGAATCGTTGCTATCGGCAAGGTGATCGTGATCAGCGGTGGCGTGTCCGCGCAAGACGGCACCGACCGGCTCCAGCGCCTGCAATTCTGGTACTCCGCCGACAGCGGGAAGACCTTCCGCACCTCGACGATCCGCGGCGAGGCCGCAACCGGCTACATGTACAACAACGTGTTGGCCAAGGGCAACGGAAAGATCGTCGCGCTGGCGCAGGGCAACGGGTTCGACGGGAGCGAGACAGGCTCCTGGGACGGAGTCGTTCTCGAAGGCGACAGGTCGGGCAGATCCTGGCAGGCCGGATCAAGGGTCCCGGCCGCCAGGGCCTCACCTCGGCGGTGGTTCACGATGGCAAGCTGCTTGCCACCGCCTTCGACATCCCCCCGTCTGGTGGCGGCTACTACGGGCTCGAGTTGGAGCTGCCGAAGTAGGCGCACTTGTGATACTTGATCAAAGCGAGGGCAAACAAGAAGTCATGTGGCGCGGTAGGTGACGGTGATGTCGTAGCGGTCCGAGCGGTAGATGGAGCGACCGAACTCGATCACTTCGCCAGCGGCGGTGCGCGGTGCCGAGGTGATGATCAGGCACGGCGTGGTCGGCTCGATGCCGAGGAGTTCGGAGTCCACCCGGTCTGGCGGGGCCGCGACGATCGAGGCCGACACCATCCCGAGGCTGACGCCCCAGCGCGACGCAAGCGTGTCGTACAGCGAGACGTCGCACAGGTCGAGTTCCTCCAGCCCGGGGTAGCGCCGCAGGGACAGTGCCGTGCGCTCGATCGCCATCGGTTCACCGTCAGCCGTGCGGAGGCGGACCAGGTGCAGGACGAGCGTGCCGACGGGCTCCTCGAGCTCTTTGGCCAAGGCTTCGCCGGCGGTGTCGACGCGATGCTCGAGGACCTTGGCACCGGGCGTGATGCCGCGGGCGCGCATGTCCTGGCTGAACGACGAGGTGAGCATTCGCGCCGGCCGGGGTTCGGCGACGAAGGTGCCGCCACCGGGTCGGCGAGCGGCCAGGCCATCGGCCACCACCCGGTCTACTTCCTGCCGAACGGTCATCCGGGCGACGCCGAAGCGCTCGGCCAGCACCCGCTCCGACGGCAGCACGGTGCCGGCGGACAAGCTGCGGGTCAGTCGCTGGAGAATCTCGCGGATCTGGTCACCCTTCGGCCGGTCACTCCGGAGCTCCGTGGGGAGTTCAGCGAGGTCACCGGGGTTGTTCCTTGGGCGGGCCATGAGGTCAGTATCCCTGGGAATGTGCCCGGCAAACCGGTTGCCGGGGATCGCGTACCGCTGCTGTCTTCGTCGGTTTCCAACAACTGAACCGTTCAACCCGACACTACTGTCCGGATCCCCAGGACGGCCACCGACCATTCTGCTCGCCCCGGTACTTTTGACGACATGACCCGCGCACAGTTCGTAGGTGAAAGCGCTCCCACAGGTGAATGGAAGCGACAGGGCAACAGATTCACGGGCCGGATCAGCCGCGACGCCGCGTCGGCGCCCGGCGAAGGGCCGGATGACCAGGGGTTGTGGCCGGTCGAGCCGGGACGATACAGGCTGGTGGTGAGCCTGGCCTGTCCGTGGGCGCACCGCGCGGTGATCGTGCGGAAGCTGCTCGGCCTGGAGGACGCGATCAGCCTCGCGATCGTCGACCCGATCCGCGACGAGCAGGGCTGGCGGTTCACCCTCGACCCGAACGGCCAGGACCCCGTACTCGGCATCAGCTACCTGTCCGAGGCCTACCTCGGCACCGACCCGGAGTACCAGGGGCGGGTGACGGTGCCGGCGATCGTGGACACCGTGTCCGGACTGGTCGTCACCAACGACTATCCGCAGATCACCCTCGACCTCTCGACCGAGTGGGTGGACTTCCATCGCCCGGACGCGCCGCGGCTGATCCCGGCCGAGCGCGCGGAGATGGACCAGCTGATCGCGGAGATCTACACGGACGTGAACAACGGCGTCTACAAGTGCGGGTTCGCGACGAGCCAGGAGGCGTATGAGGAGGCGTACGATGCCCTGTTCGCGCGGCTCGACGTGCTCGACAAGCGGCTTGCGGATCGGGACTATCTGCTCGGGGACTCCCTCAGCGAGGTCGACATCAGGTTGTTCACTACGCTGGTCCGCTTCGACGCGGTCTACCACGGGCACTTCAAGTGCAACCGGAACAAGCTCACCGAGCTGCCTAATCTCTGGGCCTACGCGCGTCGGCTCTACCAGACCCCCGGCTTCGGCGAGACCGTCGACTTCGACCAGATCAAGCGCCACTACTACGTCACCCATGACACCATCAACCCGACCGGCATCGTCCCCAAGGGCCCCGATCCCCGCGTCTGGACCGACTGAGAGCTCAGCCCGCCAACGCTTGAAGAGCAGCCCGTACGCCGGTACGCAGCGTGGCGGGGTCGACCCCCGACCGCGAGCGGAGGTTGACCGCATAGGCGAGCAGCACCAGCATCTCGGCCGTCCCGTCGAGATCGACCCCTGACCTCAGCTGATCCTTGCCATCAGCAACTTCCAGGGCGGCAGCGAAGGCCCCCCGCAGGCCGGCGTGATGCTGCTCGAGCACGGCCAGAGCAGCCTCCCCCGGGCCTTCGGTGTGAGCGTTCGACACCAGGCATCCCCAGCGGGCGTGATCACCCGAGCAGCGCAGCCGGATCAGCCGTTCGAAGAATTCCCCGATCGCCGGCAGCCCGCGGCCATCCGCCGCCAGCCCGTCGAACATCGGCCGGGACCGCCGGTCGAGATACCGCTGCAACGCCGCTAGATAAAGGTCATCCTTGCCGCCGAAGGAGCTGTAGAGGCTGGATCGGCTGAGCCCGGTCGCGGCCACGATGTCCTGCATCCCGGTTGCTGCAACACCTTGCCGCCAGAAGATCAGCTCGACCGCGGTCAGCACCTCGGCCGGGTCGAAATGTTTGACATCAGGCATCCACAGCCCCTTATCTTGGAACGACTGGTCCAAGATAAGGGAGAACCCGTGATGCCTGCAATCCCACGCCCCGAGGTCCTGGTGCTGGACGTGAACGAAACCCTGTCCGACCTGGAGCCGCTGCGCGCCCGCTTCGAGACTGCCGGGTTGCCGGGGCACAGCCTCGACGAGTGGTTCGCCGCGACCCTGCGAGACGGGTTCGCGCTGACGGCGGCCGGTTCGTACGGCAACTTCCGCACGATCGGCGGCGACGTACTGAGGTCGATGCTGGTCAGCGCGGGCCTCGACGCGGAGGAAGCGACGATCGGCGGCGTGCTCTCCGGATTCACCGAGCTCGGCCTCCATCCCGACGTCGCCCCGGGTCTCCAGCGACTGCACGACCAGGGCCTGCGACTCGTCACCCTGACGAACGGAGCCGCGGCGATGTCCGAGCGGATGTTCACCGAGGCCAGCGTGCTGCCGCTGCTCGAGCACCGCCTCGACGTCGAGGCACCGGGCCGCTGGAAGCCGCACCCCGCGGCGTACCAGTACGCCGCTGAGGTGTGCGGTGTGGAGGTGGACAGGATGGCCCTGGTGGCGGTGCACCCGTGGGACATCGACGGGGCTCGCCGGGCCGGTCTGCAGGGGTTCCACCTCGACCGGCGCGCCACGCCGTATCCGGAAGCGTTCCTGGCGCCGGACCTGCAGGTTCCGGACCTGACGGCACTCGCCGAGGCGGTGCAAACGATGCTGAGCCACTAGACTCCGGCAGAGTGCTGGGTGCCGGGAAGGGGGCCGCCTATGCGGCTGCTGCAGAAGCGACGAGCTTTCCCGCGCATCCTGGGGTCTGAGCGAGCGTTCCTCGCCGACACCCTGCGCGCCGAGACCACCGGGGGGCTGGTCCTCGTCGGCGCCGCTGTCATCGCGTTGGTCTGGGCGAACTCGCCCTGGCAGGACTCCTACCACCATCTTCGTGACGCGCAACTCGGTCCGCTGACCGTCGAAGGGTGGGCAACCGACGGTGCCCTGACGCTCTTCTTCTACCTGGCCGGCGTCGAGCTCAAACGAGAGCTCGTGGTCGGCACGCTGTCCCGAATCCGCGAGGCGGTCGTGCCGGTGGCCGCGGCGATCTGCGGCATGGTGATGCCGGCCCTGATCTATGCGGCGATCAACCTGACCGTTGCCGACGGCAAGCCTCACGGCTGGGCGGTGCCGACGGCAACTGACATCGCCTTCGCGCTGGCCGTGCTGGCGATCGTCGGATCTTCGTTGCCCAGCGCACTCAGAGCGTTCCTGCTCACGTTGGCCGTGGTCGACGACTTCGGCGCGATCCTGGTGATCGCCGCCTTCTTCTCGCACGGCATCAACCTGCTGTACCTCCTCGCAGCGCTAGCGTTCATCGCTGTCTTCTACATCTTGCAGCGCCGCCGGGTCCGTACTCCGCTCCTGTACATCCCGGTGGTGCTCGGCGCGTGGTGGTTCATGCACGAGTCCGGCATCCACGCGACGATCGCGGGGGTGGCGCTCGGGCTGGTTACGCGGGTCCTGCCCGACCGGGACGAGAAGAAGTCCCCGGCCGAGCGGGTGGAACATCACCTGCGGCCATGGTCCGCGGGCGTCGCCGTACCGGTGTTCGCGCTGTTCGCGGCCGGGGTCACGCTCAGCGGAGCTGCTTTGCGTGAGATGCTCACGGACCCGGTCGCCATCGGAGTGGTCGCCGGGCTGATGGCCGGGAAGGTCATCGGGGTGTTCGGCGGGTCGTGGCTGACGGCGCGGTTCACCCGGGCCGAGCTGAACTCGGATCTGGCCTGGCGGGATGTCGGCGCTGTCTCGGTGCTCGCCGGGATCGGGTTCACAGTGGCGTTGCTGATCGCGCAGCTCGCCTTCGCTGACGATCTGGCGCAGATCGAGCGGGCGAAGGCCGCCGTTCTGGTCGCGTCGTTGCTGTCCGCCCTGATCGCCGCCGTCCTGCTGTTCCATCGCAACCGCGCGTACGCCGACGACTGACGGCGGGGTACAGGCTAGGGTCGGGGCACGGACCCGTGGAAGGAGTGCCATGTCGATGGGACAGAACGAGGATGAGCCCACGGTCGGGCAGCTCGTCGCCAATGCCAGCCGGGATCTGTCCGCCCTGGTCCGCAGCGAACTGGAGCTGGCCAAGACCGAGCTGAAGAAGACCGCCGTCGCGGCCGGGACCGGCGCGGGACTGTTCGGTGGTGCCGCTTTCCTGGCCCTGCTGGCGATCATCCTGCTGTCCATCGCCGCGGCGTACGGGGTGAACGCGCTCGGGCTGCACCCGGCGCTGGCCTTTCTGATCGTTGCCGTGCTCTACCTTCTGATCGCGGCCGCGCTGGTGCTGGTCGGCAAGCGGATGCTCGGCAAGGCGAAGGGTCCGCAGCGCGCGATCAAGACCTCGAAGGAATCAGTCGAGGCGCTCAAGTCGATCGGGAAGGGCGACTGAGCTCTGAGTCCCGCCGGCGTCTCCGACCTGCTCGTCGACGGCCCCTGGTCCCATTCACTGGTAGCGGCCAACGGCGCCCGGTTCCACGTCGCCGAGTGCGGCTCGGCTGACGATCCTCTTGTCCTGTTCCTGCACGGCTTTCCCGAGTTCTGGTGGGCTTGGCGGCATCAACTGCCGGTAGTGGCCGCTGCGGGCTATCGCGCTGTCGCGATGGACCTACGTGGGTACGGCGCCAGCGACAAGACGCCGCGCGGGTATGACCCCTTCACCGTCGCCGCGGACGTGTCGGGCGTGGTCAGATCTCTAGGTGCCACCGACGCGGTCATCGTGGGACACGGCTGGGGCGGCTTCGTCGCATGGTCGACTGCGGTGCTCGCCCCGAAACAGGTGCGCGCGGTTGGGGCAGTGTCGGCTCCACACCCGCTCATGCTGATGCGTACGGCGCAGCCGCGTGCTGTTGCTCAGGTGGGATGGTTCCAGCTGCCGATCCTGCCTGAGCGACGATTGCTCGCGCACGACGGCATCCACATCGAGCGACTGCTGCGAGACTGGTCCGCTCCCGGCGGAAGCTTCCCCGACGCCGAGGCCTCACGTAGGTATCGCGCGGCGCTGCAGGTCTGGCCTGCGCCGCACTGCGCGTTGGAGTACCACCGGTGGTTCGTGCGGTCTCGCTTGCGCGCGGACGGCCGCCGGTACTCCGCCCGCATGCGCACCCCGGTCGCAGTACCGGTCCTGCAGGTGCATGGCGCGTTGGATGGCGCTGTGAACGCGGCAAGCACGGCGACCACGCCGCCCGGGCTGATCACCGGCGAGTTGCGTCACGCAGTACTGACTAAGGCCGGGCATTTCCCGCACGAGGAACTACCTGAGCAGTTCAACAAGCTGCTGCTCGACTGGCTGGCTGGCCTTGAGCCGTAAGCACTAGGAGACCGGGGTCAGGTGCAGCTGCGGGTGGAGACCTCCTGGGTGCTCCTGGTGCCGGCGGCGGCGTCGGCCGCGACTTGTTCGGCGGTGAGGACGTAGCCGGTGCGGTTGTCTTCCACCGAGGCTGCGAAGACCACGCCGTACACCGTGCCGTTCGAGGAGATCAGCGGGCCGCCGGAGTTGCCCGGACGCACGGACGCCCAGATGGAGAAGGCTTGGCGAGTGACGGTCCTGTCGCCGTAGATGTCCGGGCCGCGCAGCCGCTCCTCGGAACGGATCCGGGCCGGCTCGGAGTTGAACGGGCCGTTCTCCGGGTAACCCAGCACCACGGCCGGCGCGTCGGCCTTGCCGCTCTCGTCGAACGGCAGCGGCTTGATGTCGAGGTTGGGGACGTAGAGTACGGCGATGTCGACGCTGGGGTCGAACAGCACCACGGTCGCGTCATACGCCTTCTTGTTGATCTCGACCTTCGGCGAGCTGACACCCGCGACCACGTGCGCGTTGGTCATCACGCGCTGCGGAGCGTAGACGAAGCCGGACCCTTCCAGGCCGCGCGAGCAGTTGGCGACGCCAGTGACCTTCGCGATCCGGGTGTAGGCCCCCCTGACCGCCGCCAGGCGGGCGATGCCGGCATCCGGCGGCTGGGTGTCGCGGATCCGCTCCGGCACGAACGGGTCGAGGAACCGCGGGAACAGGTCGGTGTTGACCACGTCGTTGAACGCCTGCAGCGCCCGGTCGGCACCACCCGGCAACGCCTGGTCGACCTTCGCCAGCACCTGGGAACCGCGCACAGCCGAGGTCACGCTGGGGATCCGGGCGCCGCTGACCGCGACCCCGAGCACCCATGCCACGACCAGGACGGACACCGCCGCCAGGGCGGCACCACCGAGCGCGTCGACCGCCTTCACCGGCTTCCAGGCGATCTTGTTGCGCAGTTTGGAGCCGAGCAGCGCCCCGACGGTCCGCCCGATCGAAGCGAGCAGCACCACCAGCACCAGTGCCGCGAAGGACACCTCGACGCTCGGCGAGAAGTTGTCCAGCACCCGCGGTACGCCGTACACGCCTACTGCTGCCCCCGCGAGCAACCCGATGGTGGCGCAGGCGCCGAGCACGAACCCCTCGACATACCCGGAGATCGCCACCAGCACGGTCACCACCAGCAGCGCCCAATCGAGACCGCTCACTCCACACCCTCTCCATGCCCCAGGTCGTGCTCGATGGCGGTCATCCGCCGCACGTCCTCCGACCGTTGCCCCTCGTTCCGCCAGGCCGCCTCGACCAGCCGGTCGGGCAACGGTACGACGTTGGCCGGGTCCCAGTCCCGCGTCCAGCCGCCGAGTTTGAGCATTTTGTCCAGCAGCCCGGCCGTGAAGCCCCAGACGAAGAGGTCGTCGATCAGGAACGCGGGGCCGGTGAAACCGGACGGATGACGGCAGCTGACCCGGTTCGCCGGGTCGGTCAGCGCGGCCACGGACACCCTGTGCACCGAAGCGACCTCGGCGGCATCGACCACCGCGACCGGCGACGGCTCCCGCCACCAGCCGAGCACCGGCGACACGCCGAAGTTGCTCACCGGCACCCAGAGCGACGGCCAGACCGCGAAGACGTCGACGCCGCTCGGATCCAGACCGGTCTCCTCCTCGGCCTCCCGCAGCGCGGTCTTCACCAGGCCTTCGACACCCGTGCCGTCCTCCTCGTCGGACCGCCCGCCGGGGAACGCCATCTGCCCGGCATGCGACCGCAGAGTCCACGCCCGCTCGGTCAGCAACACATCCGGACCGTTGCCCTCGGCCTCGTCGCCGACCTCATCGTTGCCATCGGCAAGCAGAATCAGTACTGCGGACTGCCGCACGCTCGGGTCGTCCGGCGGGAGGAAGCGGGACAGCTCCAAGGGATCGACCCGCTCGGAGGCGGTCGCCAACGGGCGCAACCAGTCGGGCAGCTCCACGTCGAACGTCGTACTGGTCCTCACCAGCTCACCCCCAGCTTGTCCTTGACCAGCTGGTCCAGCTCCTGCTGCGACTTGAACGGCCCGCGGTGAACATACGTCACTGCGCCATCCTTGCCGACGAACACGGTGAGCGGTGGTCCGCCGATCTTCAACGGCAGCTTGAGCTGCTTGTCCGAGTCGATCAGGTGCGGGTAGTTCAACTGGTGGTCGACCGCGAACGACACCGCCAGCTCGGCCCGCGGATCGTCATAGTCGATCCCCAGCAACTGGACCTTGTCGCCGGCCTTCTGCTGCAACGCCGCCAGGTATGGCGCTTCTGCGCGGCAGGGTGGACACCACTGGGCCCAGACGTTCACCAGCATGGGGCCCCGGAGATCGGCCAGGCGGATGTCCGGGCCGCTGCCGAGGCAGGGCAGGCTCACGTCCGGCAGGGCATTGGCGACGGGCGGTCTGGACTGCGTGCTCGGGCAGGCCTTCAGCTTGTCGGCGCCCGCAACCGTGCGACTCTGGCTGCTGGTGCTCGTCCCCGCCTCCGGCGTGCCGGCTTGGTCCGGCCCGCAAGCCGCCAGCAGACCAAGCACGGCCACCACCGCCGGCGCAGTATGGAGGAACCGGAGCGGGGAGAGGTTCACGCGGGGACCTTGACCAGCTTTGCGGCGAGGTCGGGGTCGGTCGGGCCCTCGCCGTACGAGGGGCACCACTGGGCGATCGGGCAGGCGCCGCAGGCGGGCTTCTTGGCGTGGCAGCGGCGCCGGCCGTGGAAGATCAGCCGGTGCGACAGCATGGTCCAGTCCTTCTTCGGGAAGAGGGCGCCGATGATGTGCTCGACCTTCACCGGGTCCGTCTCCTCGGTCCAGCCGAACCGGCGGACCAGCCGCCCGAAGTGCGTGTCGACCGTTATGCCGGGGATCCCGAAGGCGTTGCCGAGCACCACATTCGCCGTCTTCCGGCCCGTCCCGGGCAGCTTGACGAGCTCCTCCAGCTTGTTCGGGACCACACCGTCGTACTCGTCGACCAGGGCCTGACCGAGCTTCATCAGGCTGTTCGTCTTGGCTCGGAAGAAGCCGGTCGGCTTGAGGATCGCCTCCAGCTCCTCGCGGTCCGCCTCCGCATACGCCTTCGCGTCCGGGTATTTCGCGAACAGGGTCGGGGTGACCTTGTTGACCAGCACGTCGGTGGTCTGGGCCGACAGGATGGTCGCGACCAGGAGCTCGAGCGGGGTGGTGAAGTCCAGCTCGCAGTGAGCATCCGGATACGTCTCGGTGAGCACCTTGTGCATCTTCCGGGCGCGCCGGACCAGCTGCGTCGGCGTCTCGGCGGCGAAGACGGGGGCTTTGCGGGGCAGTTTCAGGGGTGCGGGGGCCGGGGCCGCGACACGCTGGGTGGGCATGAGGGCCAGCCTACGTGGCGGTGCCGACACCCGAGGGGCTACGGTTTTGGGGCAACCGGCCGTGTTCGGTCCGGTGCCGGGCGGGCTGGTAGCCCGTCCGAAGCTACGTGGTCACAGGTCCAAGGAGGCCCATTCGTGGACGCCGCAGTGCTCCGACAGGCACCGCTGTTCAGCCAGCTCGACGACGAGGCAGCCGACGCGCTGGCCGCATCGATGACCGAGAGCAGGCTGCGCCGCGGCCAGGTGCTGTTCCACGAAGGCGACTCCGGTGACCGGCTGTTCGTCGTTGTCGAGGGCAAGGTCAAGCTCGGCCGCACCTCCGCCGACGGCCGGGAGAACCTGATCGCCGTGCTCGGCCCCGGGCAG
>NZ_BAAANE010000008.1:266742-308713 GCF_039529635.1 Kribbella alba
TGATGTCGCTGACCCACGACGAGCTGCTCCGCTGGCTGGCCGGCCGCCCCGAGGTGGCCCGCGGCCTGCTGCTGCAGCTCGCGTCCCGCCTCCGCAAGGTCTCCGACGTGGTCGCCGACCTGGTCTTCTCCGACGTGCCGGGCCGCGTGGCCAAGGCGCTGCTCGACCTGGCCAGCCGCTTCGGCCGGACCGCCGACGACGGCGTCCACGTCCACCACGACCTGACTCAGGAAGAGCTCGCCCAGCTGGTCGGCGCGTCCCGCGAGACCGTCAACAAGGCGCTGGCCGACTTCGCCTCCCGCGGTTGGGTCCGCCTGGAGCCGCGTTCCGTAGTACTGCTGGACGTCGACCGCCTCCAGCGCCGCGCCCGCTGATCTCGGTCCCGGCCGGCGCCCGCTCGGGTCCCGGCCGGGTCTTTGCCTGCTGGCGTGATCAGAACTCGCGGTACTGCAGGTACTTCCCGTTCAGGGTGATGACCACCCGGTCGCCCTTGGGATCCGCGACCCGCTGGAAGTCCATCTCGAAGTCGATCGCGCTCATGATCCCGTCGCCGAACTCCTCGCGGATCAGCTCGTGGATCGCACTTCCGTACACCTGCACCATCTCCTCCAGCCGGTAGACGGCCGGCTCGGTGGTATCGACCACGTGAGCCCCGCGCACCGGCGGCAACTGCAGGGCCTCGACGATCTCCTGATCCAGTCCGAGCAGCTTCCCGACCTGCTCCGCCAGCTCCCGATCCACCGGATGCTGCCCCAGCAACGCCGCGGTCACCCAGACCTTCCCCCGCCCGACCTCCGCCGCGATCTCAGCCCAGCTGATCCCCTTCCCCCGCTTGGCCCGCACCACCCCACGTCCAGCCTCAATCCGCCCAAGCTCACCCATCACGCACCACGCCTTCCTCGTAGTCCCACTTCCCACCATTCCCCAGCCATGGTTACCCGCTGACCTGGTGGGTTGGCCACCGATCTTGCGGGTTGAACCGGACCCCCGGGAAAATCGGGTGGCAACCCACAACTTGAAGGGGTAACCCACCCGCGAATGCGCGGAAGCGCGCGTCAGGCGGAGAGGCCGAGGTGGGCTAGTTGGGCTTGGACTGAGCGTTGGGCGGCGGGCCAGAGGATGGGGTCTACGTCGGCGTAGACGTGTTGGACGACGGCCTCGGGGGTTGTGTGGCCGGCGGCTACGGCTTCGCGGACCTGGTCGAGGCGTTCGCGGCGGTGCTGGAGGTAGAAGGACAGGACGGCGGTCGGGTCGTCGATGACGGGACCGTGGCCGGGAAGGAGTCGTTCGACGCCGGCGGCGGATTCGGCGAAGGCCTGCAGGCGTTCGAGGGACTCCAGATAGGGGCCCAGGGCGCCGTCGGGCCAGGCGACCACCGACGTACCGCGGCCGAGCACGGTGTCGCCGGTCAGCAGAGAGCCGTCCTCCGGGAGCCAGAAGCAGACCGAGTCGAGCGTGTGACCCGGCGTCGGGAGCACCTCGATCCGCAGGTCGTCCGCGGTGATCACGTCGCCTTCGGACAGGCCGTGCGCGTGGTCGGTCGGGATCCGGAACGCCGGGTTCACCGAGCGGACCTGGCAGTTCGCCTGCGCGGCGAACCAGGCGGCGCCTTCCGAGTGGTCGAGATGTCCGTGGGTCAGCAACACCGTCGAGACAGTGCACCCGTATGACGCGACTGCGTCGAGCACCGCCCGCAGGTGGTCTTCCAGCATCGGCCCGGGGTCGACCACGACGGCCGTCGCCGCGTCCGGAGCGCGGAGGATCCACGTGTTCGTGCCCTCCAGGGTCATCGGCCCGGGGTTCGCGGCGAGCACGCGGGATGCGTACGGGGTGACAACCTCGACTGTCATGTGGTCTCCAGATACGCCAGGTCGTTCTCCACCCGCACAGTCGGGAGGATCGGCCGGATCTCGCGCTCGGTGGATGCCGCCAGCACGTCGGCGACCGCGTCGTACGGGATGAGGTCGCGGCAGCACAGGTACGTCGGCGGCAGCATCAGCATGTCGCCTGCCACAACCGCCTGTACTGCGCTGGCGGGGTGCAGCCAAGCCACCTGGTCGGACTCGCTCGTCACGTCGCGCGTCACCTGACCGGCGGGGAGCGCGGCGACGAAGAAGGCAGTGTCATAGCGACGGGGCTCGAACTCCGGCGTGATCCAGTGAGCCCACGCGCCGAGCAGGTCCGCCCGCAGGACGAGGCCCCGGCGGTGCAGGAAATCGGCGAATCCCAGGGTGCGGGCCTCGAGCGCGACCCGATCCGCCTCCCAGTCGTCACCGGTGGTGTCCGCGACCACGGAACCGTCCGACGGGCCCGCGAGCAGAACTCCGGACTCCTCGAAAGTCTCCCGTACGGCGGCCGCGACGTAGGCCGCCGCCGCGTCCGCGGAGCAGCCGAGGCGGTCACCGAACTCCGAGGGCGGCGGACCGGACCACGAATCGGCGATCGAGGAGTCCGTAGGGTCGACCCGGCCGCCCGGGAAGACGGTCATCCCGGCGGCGAACGCCATCGACTGCCGGCGCCGGAGCAGGTAGACCTCCGGGCCCGTGGCGGTGTCGCGCAGCAGGATGACGGTCGAGGCCGGACGTGGTTCTGCCGCGGCCCGGCCCTCCCGAACGTATGACAGCGCCTCAGCAGCCATCCGGCCGGACAGGGGCTGCGACCTAAGGTCCCGGACCACTGCGATCAGGCGACCTCGACGATGAGTTCGACCTCGACCGGCGCATCCAGCGGCAGGACCGGGACACCGACGGCGCTGCGGGCGTGCTGGCCGGCTTCGCCGAAGACCTGGCCGAGGAGCTCGGAGGCACCGTTCGCCACCTGCGGCTGCCCGGTGAAGTCGGGAGTGGAGGCGACGAACGCGACCACCTTGACGATCCGGGTGATGTTCGCCAGGTCCCCGATCTCGGACTTGATCGCGGCGAGGGCGTTCAGCGCGCATTGCTGCGCGCATTCCAACGCCACTGTGGCGTCGACGGAGTCGCCGTTCTTGCCGGTGGCGATCAGCGCACCCTCACGCAGCGGCAGCTGGCCGGACGTGTAGACCAGGTTGCCGGTCCGGACCACGGGCACGTAGGCGGCGACCGGCTTGGCGACCTCGGGCAGCTTGAGGCCGAGCTCGGCCAGCTTCTCCTCGGGGTGGCTCATGACTCGGTGATCTCCCGCTTCAGGTAGGCGACCAGCGTTTCCGGGTTCGGCCCCTGGATGACCTGGACCAGTTCCCAGCCGTCCTGACCGAAGTTGTCGAGGATCTCCTTGGTCGAGTGGACCAGCAGAGGCGCGGTGAAGTACTCGAACTTCTTCATGGCTGGACTCTAACGGGCGGCTGCCCCGAGCCGCTGTGGGCCAGGTCCTAGGCTGGTCGGTATGGCGAGGCTGCATGTGGTGACCGGCAAAGGGGGAACCGGCAAGACGACGGTGGCCGCTGCGATGGCGCTCGCGCTGGCCGACCAGGGCAAGCGGATCCTGCTGGTCGAGGTCGAAGGCCGCCAGGGCCTGGCGCAGCTCTTCGACGTACCGCCGCTGCCGTACGTCGAACGCCGGATCGCGGTGGGACCAGGCGGCGGCGAGGTGTTCGCGCTGGCGGTGGACGCCGAGGCGGCGCTGCTCGAATACCTGGACATGTACTACCACCTCGGCCGGGCCGGGAAGGCGCTCGACAAGGTGGGCGCGGTCGACTTCGTCACCACGATCGCCCCAGGCCTTCGCGACGTACTGCTGACTGGCAAGGTCTATGAGGCGACCCGGCGCAAGGCGCACGGCCGCCTCGCGTACGACGCCGTCGTCCTCGACGCGCCTCCCACGGGCCGGATCGGGCGGTTCCTCAACGTGAACCACGAGGTGGCCGGCCTGGCCAAGGTCGGGCCGATCCGCAACCAGGCCGACGCGATCATGGGCATGCTGCGCTCCGACGTCACTCAGGTGCACCTGGTCACGCTGCTCGAGGAGATGCCGGTCCAGGAGACCATCGACGCGGTGCGACAACTGGAGGCGCTCGACCTGCGGATCGGCTCGATCGTGGTGAACATGGTCCGGCACAGTCCGCTCGACGACGACTCGCTCGCCCTTGCGGTGAAGGAGAAGCTCCCGGCCGCCGAGCTGACCCGCGGCCTGAAGGCCGCCGGGATCACCGCCACGAAGGAGCTGGTGGCCGCGCTGTCCGCGGAGGCGCACGACCACGCGGTACGGGTGGCGCTGGAGCGGGACAACCGTGACCGGATCGATGCCCTGGGCAAGAAGGTCGTCCAGCTGCCGTTGCTGCCGGACGGCATCGACCACGGAGCCTTGTTCGACCTGGCCGAGGAGCTGCGCCCGTGAGCACGCTGGACCTGGACGCCCTGATCGAGGATCCCGCCACCCGCATCGTCGTGACGTGCGGATCCGGCGGGGTGGGCAAGACGACCACCGCCGCCGCGCTGGCGCTGCGAGCCGCCGAGCGCGGGCGGAAGGTCGTAGTACTGACGATCGATCCGGCCCGTCGGCTGGCGCAGTCGCTCGGGTTGACGGAGCTGGACAACACGCCGCGGGCCGTGAAGGAGGTGGACGACTCCAGGGGCGGCCGGCTGGACGCGATGATGCTGGACATGAAGCGGACCTTCGACGAGGTGGTGCTCGCGCACGCCACGCCGGACAAGGCCGAGCAGATCCTGAAGAATCCCTTCTACCTGGCGCTTTCGTCGTCCTTCGCGGGGACGCAGGAATACATGGCGATGGAGAAGCTCGGGCAGTTGCACCAGCAGGCCGAGCGGACCGGCGAGTGGGACCTGATCGTGGTGGACACCCCGCCGTCGAGGTCCGCGCTGGACTTCCTGGACGCGCCCGAGCGGCTGGCGTCGTTGCTGGAGGGGCGGTTCCTGCGGTTGCTGCTGGCTCCGGCGCGGGGCCCACTGCGGTTGATGTCGGCCGGGGTGAATCTGGCGATGTCGGTGATGAACAAGATTCTCGGCGCGCAGGTGCTGACGGATGTGCAGACCTTCGCGGCCGCTTTCGACACGTTGTTCGGTGGGTTCCGGGAGCGGGCCGAGCAGACAGTGGCGCTGCTGCGCGAGCCCGACACCGCCTTCCTGGTGGTGGCTGCACCGCAGAACGACGCGCTGCGAGAGGCGTCGTACTTCACCGAGCGGTTGCGTGAGGAGCAGATGCCGCTGGCGGGGGTCGTCCTCAATCGGGTGACCACGACGCGGGCGCCGGAACTGTCGGCCGAGCGGTCGCTCGCAGCGGCGGAGAAGCTGGAGGAGAGCGACAAGTCGCCGCTGACGGCGGCGGTGCTCCGGCTGCACGCCGACAAGATGCGGCAGGTGGTCAGCGAGCGCAAACGACTCGACCGCTTCCGCCGGGCCCACCGCTCGATCCCGACCATCGACGTGCCCGCCCTCCCCGACGACATCCACGACCTCACCGGCCTGCGGACCATCGGCGCGCTCCTCACCGGGTCCCCTGCCGAGCACGAGGCGGCGGGCTGATGCCGTCCGCTTAGCGGACGCGATCCGGCAGCTTTCACCCTCAGCGAACGTCCGGAAAGCCTGGGAATGAGCGGCCCGGGGCCATGGTTGAGCCTGTCAGACTCAATCTTCAGATAGAGGGTGTGTGACAGCGTGACTGAGACGTTGAATCTTCCTGTTCTACCGCTCGACGACGTCGTGGTCCTGCCTGGAATGGTCGTGCCGGTTCGACTGGCCGACACCGAGGCGCGCGCGGCGATCGACGCGGCGCAGGCCTCCGGGGCGGATCAGGTGTTGCTGGTGCCGCGCTTGGACGGGAAATATGCGAAGGCCGGGACGCTCGGCGAGATCGAGCAGATCGGCAGGCTGCCGGGCGGAGCCCAGGCGGCGGTCATCCGGGGTGTCGGCCGGGTCCTGATCGGCGCGGGGACCACTGGTCCCGGGGCCGCTCTGTGGGTCGGTGCGACGGTGCTGGATGAGACGACCGACGACAGATCGGGCGAGCTCGCCCGTGAATACAAATCTTTGGTGACCACCGTTCTGCAGCGTCGCGGAGCCTGGCAGGTCATCGACTCCGTGAAGCAGGTCAACGAGCCGGCAGAGCTGTCGGACCTGGCCGGCTACGCGTCCTACTTGAACAACGAGCAGAAGAGCTGGCTGCTGGAGACGTCTGACGTCTCCGAGCGGCTGACGAAGCTGATCGGCTGGGTGAAGGACCACTTGGCCGAGCTCGAGGTCTCAGAGTCCATCCAGAAGGACGTCCAGGAGGGCATGGAGAAGCAGCAGCGTGAGTTCCTGCTTCGCCAACAGCTCGCCGCCGTCCGCAAGGAACTGGCCGAGCTGGACGGGACCACCGCCTCCGAGGAGGAGGACTACCGCGCCCGCGTCGAGGCCGCCGACCTGCCCGAGCACGTCCGCAAGGCCGCGCTCGCCGAGGTCGACAAGCTGGAGCGTACGGCGGAGCAGTCCCCCGAGGTCGGCTGGATCCGTACCTGGCTGGACACCGTGCTCGAGCTGCCGTGGAACGAGCGGACCGAGGACGGCTACGACATCCGTGAGGCCCGGGCCATCCTGGACGCGGACCACGCTGGGCTGGACGACGTGAAGGAACGCATCACCGAGTACCTGGCCGTACGCCGCCGCAGGGCCGATCGTGGCCTCGGGGTGGTCGGCGGTCGCCGCAGTGGCGCAGTACTGGCCCTGGTCGGTCCTCCTGGCGTGGGTAAGACCTCGCTGGGCGAGTCCGTGGCGCGTGCGATGGGCCGGAAGTTCGTCCGGGTCGCCCTGGGTGGCGTCCGGGACGAGGCCGAGATCCGTGGTCACCGCCGGACGTACGTCGGGGCGCTGCCCGGGCGGATCGTGCGAGCCATCACCGAAGCCGGTTCGATGAACCCGGTGGTGCTGCTGGACGAGATCGACAAGGTGGGCGCGGACTACCGGGGTGACCCGACGGCCGCCCTGCTCGAGGTCCTCGACCCGGCGCAGAACCACACCTTCCGGGACCACTACCTGGAGGTCGAGCTGGACCTGTCCGACGTGGTCTTCCTGGCCACGGCGAACGTGCTCGACTCGATCCCGGCGCCACTGCTGGACCGGATGGAACTGGTGCAGCTGGACGGCTACACCGAGGACGAGAAGGTCATCATCGCCCGCGACCACCTGCTCCCGCGTCAGCTGGACCGGGCCGGGCTGGGGGCCGAGGAGGTCACCATCGAGGACTCGGCGCTGCGGCTGCTGGCCGGCGAGTACACCCGTGAAGCGGGCGTCCGTCAGCTCGAGCGGTCCATCGCCCGGGTACTGCGGAAGGTGACTGCCAAGATGGCTCTCGGCGACGACCTGGGCGACTCGCTCACGATCGGCGCAGCGGACCTGAAGGGCTACCTCGGCTCGCCGAAGTTCACGCCGGAGTCCGGCGAACGTACTGCGCTGCCGGGTGTGGCGACTGGTCTGGCTGTCACCGGCGCCGGTGGTGACGTCCTCTTCGTTGAGGCGTCGCTGGCGGACAAGGAGACGGGCCACACCGGAGTCACGCTGACGGGTCAGCTCGGCGACGTGATGAAGGAGTCCGCACAGATCGCGCTGTCCTACCTGCGGTCGCACGGAGCGGAGCTGGGGCTGCCGGTCGGTGATCTGGCCGAGCGGAACGCCCACATCCACGTTCCTGCCGGTGCTGTGCCGAAGGACGGGCCCTCCGCGGGTGTCACGATGACGACCGCGCTGGCCTCGCTGCTTTCGGGACGGCCGGTCCGTTCGGAGGTCGCGATGACCGGTGAGGTGTCCCTGACCGGACGGGTCCTGCCGATCGGTGGCGTGAAGCAGAAACTGCTCGCCGCCCACCGGGCCGGACTGACCACCATCCTGATCCCGAAGCGGAACGAGCCGGATCTGGAGGACGTGCCGGAGTCGGTGCTGGCGGAACTGACGGTTCACCCCGTCAGCGACGTCCGGCAGGTGCTCGAACTGGCGCTGGAACCAGCCCAGGTCGACGCCCGGCAGTACGCCGCCTGATCCCTTTGAGTACCAGCTGAAAACGGCCGGACCACCCTCGCTGTGGTCCGGCCGTTTTCGTCGTACAGACGCCTGAAACCGCTCTCAGGTTGACGTGACATAGAACACATTCGCGAATTCGGCGTGGCATTCTCATCGCGTAGGCTCTTGCCATGCGCGTAAGGGAGAAGGGCGACCGAGGCGTCGTCCAGTCGGTAGTTCTGTTCCTGGGGGTGAGCGTGCTCTCGGGCGCGTTGGCGGCAGGTCTGGCGATCCCGTTCGCGGGTCTGGCCGGCTATGGCACCGAGAAGACCAACCAGACCCTGCAGGACCTTCCACAGGAGCTGAAGACCGCCCCGCTGGCGGTGAAGAGCAAGATCCTGGCCGCCGACGGCTCGCTGATCGCGAACCTGTACGAGCAGAACCGGGTGCCGGTGACGCTGGCCCAGATCAACCCGATCATGCGCAAGGCGATCGTCGCGATCGAGGACGACCGGTTCTACGAGCACGGCGCCCTGGACGCGAAGGGCACGTTGCGCGCGATGCTGCGCAACCAGAGCCAGGGCTCGGTGCAGCAGGGTGGTTCGAGCATCACCCAGCAGTACGTGAAGCTCAGCCTGATCGAGAAGGCGCGCACGCCCGAAGAGGTGAAGGCCGCGACGGCCGAGACCTACCAGCGCAAGATCGCCGAGCTGCGTTACGCGGTCGCGGTCGAGAAGGAGTTCACCAAGGACCAGATCCTGGAGAAGTACCTGAACCTGGCGAACTTCGGTGACGGCGCGTACGGCGTCGAGGCGGCGGCCCGGCACTACTTCTCCACCACCGCGGCCAAGCTCACCCTGCCCCAGGCCGCCATGCTCGCAGGCCTGGTGAAGAACCCGAGCGGCTACGACCCGACGAACGACATGAAGCGCGCGAAGGATCGCCGCGACACCGTGCTCGGCCGGATGCAGGAGCTCAACGTCATCACCGCCAAGCAGGCGAACGACGCTGTGAAGACACCGGTGCTCGACCCGAAGAAGATCCAGCAGGTCCCGAACGGATGCGCCAACTCGAACTACCCGTTCTACTGCGAGTACGTCGTGTCGAAGCTGCTGGACAACCCGGCTTTCGGCAAGACCGCCAAAGACCGCGAGCACTACATCAAGACCGCGGGCATCACCGTGAAGACCTCGCTGGACACGAAGACGCAGGCTGCCGCGCAGGCCTCGATCAACCAGAAGACCAAGCCGACCGACAGCTCGGTCGCCGCGATCACCATCGTGCAGCCGGGCACTGGGCTGGTAAAGGCGATGGCGCAGAGCAAGCCGTACGGCAACAACAAGAACGAGACGGCCTACAACTACAACGTCGAGAAGTCGTACGCCGGTGGTTACGGCGGGTTTCAGAACGGATCGACGATGAAGGCGTTCACAATCGCGGCCGCGATCCAGAAGGGCTTCCCGCTCAACCACCGGATCAACTCGCCGCACACGATCGACCTGACGAGGGTCAAGTACTCCACCTGCAGCGGCACGACGCAGTCCTACGACAGCTACACGCCAAGCAACTCGACGGCGGCGCAGGGCGATCTCACCATGATCGATGCGGCCCGCGCATCCACCAACACCTACTTCCTGCAACTGTCCAAGCAGACCGGCCTGTGCCCGATCGCTCAGATCGCCGGGAAGCTGGGGATGTACGACGCGCAGTCCGCGGTCAAGGCACCGCTGGACCAGGTCGTCTCGATGACACTCGGCGTGGGGTACGTGACCCCGTTGATGCTGTCGAACGCCTACGCCACGTTCGCCGCCCGGGGGAAGTACTGCACGCCGCAGTTGATCACCTCGGTGACCAGCAACTCCGGCAAGCCGATCACCACTCCCGGCATCAGCTGCAACCAGGCGATCTCGCCATCGGTCGCAGACGGCGTCAACTACGTCCTGCACCAGGTGATGGAGCCGGGCGGAACCGGTGGCAAGCTGAAGTTCGGTCCGAGCGACCTGGCCGGCAAGACCGGAACGATCACCAACAACGAGGCAGTCTGGTTCGCGGGTTATTCCTCGTCGCTCGCGGCGGCATCAGTCGTCGCCGACGCTACCGTGCCGTACGACAACCTCATCGGCCAGACCCTTGACGGCAAGAAGATGTCCGACGCCTCCGGCTCGGGCACCGCGGGGCCGATCTGGCAGACCGCGATGAAGGGTGCCTTGAAGGGCCTGCCTACGACCCACTTCGCCGCCCCCAATGACCAGACAGTTCGTGGCAATGTGAAGGACCTGCCGAGCGTGGCCGGCTTGAGCCCGCAGGACGCCACCAACACGCTGCAGCAGGCAGGCTTCCAGGTGACGATCGCCCCCGGCCAGGTGGACTCACAGGAAAGCGCGGGGACGGTGGCCTACACGAGCCCCCGTCGGTCCGACGGCGCACCCGACGGCTCCCTCGTCACCCTGTACATCTCCAACGGCAATGGCGGTCAGCAAACCAACAACCCGCCGAGTAACCCGGCGACCAACAAGCCGCCGAACCTTCCGAACTGCCCGCCTTGGAACCCGAAGTACCCGAACTGCGGCGGCGGCGGCCGCTAGCAACGCGTTGAGGGGCGTCTCCCGAGCTGGGAGACGCCCCTCACGCTTTCGTAGGACTGTCAGCCGGCCAGCTGGCGCTTTACTTCGGCTGAGACAGCGCCGCCGTCGGCCTTGCCCTTGACCTTGGGCTGGAGGGCGCCCATCACCTTGCCGATGCCGCGGGGGCCGAGCTCGGCGGCACCGGTGGCCTCGATGGTGTCGGTGACCAGGGCGGCGATCTCCTCGGCGGTCAGCTGCTCGGGCAGGTACTCGGCCAGGATGTCCGCCTCGGCCTGTTCCTTGTCGGCCAGCTCGTCGCGCCCGGCGTCGCGGTACGCGGTGACCGACTCGCGCCGCTTCTTCGCCTCGGCGGTGAGCACCTCCATGATCTCCGGGTCGGACAGCTCGCGGGCCTCCTTGCCGGCCACCTCAGCCTTCGTCACGGCCGTGAGCGCCATCCGCAGCGTGGACTTGCGGATCTCGTCGCGCGCCTTCAGGGCGGCGGTCATGTCGTCGTGCAGGCGCTGCTTCATCTCGGAGTTGGACATGACCACGATTGTGGCAGGCTGGTGAAATGAGCTTCCGGCGCCTTGCCATCACGACTTTGAAGACCACAGCCGTCGTCGCGGGTGTCGGCGCCGCCTGCGTCGCCTACGCGGCGGGCATCGAGGTGCGCTGGTACACGCTGCGCCGGTTCACCGTGCCGGTGCTGCCGCCCGGCGCCGAACCGCTGAAGGTGCTGCACGTCTCCGACCTGCACATGATGCCGACCCAGGAGCGGAAGATCCGCTGGGTCAACCAGCTCGCCGAGCTCGAGCCCGACCTGGTCGTCAACACCGGCGACAACATCTCGAACCCGAACTCCGTGCTCCCGCTGCTGCGCGCCTACGGCGACCTGCTCGACCTGCCCGGCGTGTTCGTCTTCGGCTCCAACGACTACTGGAAGCCGCGCTTCAAGAACCCGGTGAACTACCTGCTCCCGCCGCAGCAGCAGCGCCACCAGCCGCACCACCCGGACCTGCCGTTCGAGGAGCTGCGATCAGCCTTCACCGACGCCGGCTGGACCGACCTGAACAACGCGAAGGCAACCCTCAAGGTGAACGGCCTGCACCTCGACTTCGCCGGCACCGACGACCCGCACATCAAGCGCGACCGGTACGACGAGGTCGCGGGCGAGGTGGATCCGGCCGCCGACCTGTCGATCGGAGTCACCCACGCGCCGTACCAGCGGATCCTAAACGCCTTCGTCGACGACGGGTATCCGTTGGTCCTGGCCGGGCACACCCACGGCGGCCAGCTGGCGGTGCCCATCTACGGCGCGCTGGTGACGAACTGCGACCTGGACACGTCCCGGGTGAAGGGCCTGACGACGTGGGGCCACGAGGACCGTCAGGCGGCTCTGCACGTGTCGGCCGGGCTCGGCACCTCGCCGTACGCGCCGGTGCGCTTCGCCTGCCGCCCCGAGGCCACGCTGCTGACCTTGGTGCCCCGGGTAAACCCGATTTCGTCCCAGCCGGGCGCACATGTAAGCTAACCGCGACTTCGGGCTGTGGCGCAGCTTGGTAGCGCGCGTCGTTCGGGACGACGAGGTCGCAGGTTCAAATCCTGTCAGCCCGACAGATGAAGGCGGTGGCTCTCACGAGCCACCGCCTTCGCTTCTTTCAGACGATTGTCGGTAGCCTGCCGCAATGAGCGACGACAAGTCCGACGAGGACGAAGGGCGGTTCGACGCGCCGCCGCTGCCGCCGCTGCTGATTCTGGCCGTCGTGGGATTGTTGTGTGGGTTCGCGACGATCGCGCTGGTCTGGCTCAGCGAGCGGGGTTGCGACCGGGTGCGGGACACGCCGAACTGCGGCGCGATGGGGCTCCCGTTGCTGGTGCTGACCGTGGCGGTGACGATCGTGCTGGGCGCCTTGGCGCTCAGCCGGCTGGCGATGCCGCACCCGCGCCTGGTGGCCTTCCTCGGCGTGATGTTCATGCTGCTGATCGTGCTCGCCTTCTTGTCGAACGACCTGTTCTCCACCTGGACCCTGCTCGTCGTACCGGTCCTGACTGCCATCACCTTCCTAGTCGCACACCTCATCGCCGGACGGTTGGAGCGAGCCGATGCCTGAACTGCCCCGCTACAAGTGCCACCGCACCAGCACCCCGCCGAAGCTCGACGGCACGGTGTCCGACCCGGCCTGGGAGACCGCGCCGTGGACCGAGGAGTTCGTGGACATCCGCGGCGGCGACTCGCCGGCGCCGCGGTTCAGCACCAGGGCGAAACTGATGTACGACGACGAGTTCCTGTACGTCGGGGCGCGGCTGGAGGAACCGCACGTCTGGTCGACGATGGCGAAGAAGAACACGATGCTGTTCGAGGAGAACAACTTCGAGGTCTTCCTGGACCCGGACGGCGACGGCCAGAACTACTACGAGTTCGAGATCAACCCGCTCGGCACCATCTGGGAGCTCACCCTGCCCAAGCCGTACTCCGAGGGCGGCGTGCCGGTGGACCCGACGAACCTGCCGGGCCTGCGCACCGCAGTACACCTGGATGGGACGTTGAACGACCCGGCTGACACCGATGCCGGGTGGTCGGTGGAACTGGCGCTGCCGTGGGTGGACCTGGCGGCGTACGGGCAGACCCCGCCGGCCGCGGGCGACGAGTGGCGGATGAACCTGATGCGGATCGAGTGGGACCACCAGATCGTGGCCGGCGAATACCGCAAGGGCGAGGCCCAGGACTTCTGGGTCTGGTCCCCTCAGTACGAGGTCGACATGCACAAGCCGCAGCACTGGGGCATCCTCGAGTTCTGACCCCCGCCCGGCCAGGCCGCCGGGGCCGAGGCGACAATGATGGACATGGGGTTCCGCCACGGCTCGTACGGCGAGGACGTGCCACCACTCCTGGATCTGGTGGAGCGCGCCGAGCCCGAGTTGCGCGGCGCAGATCAGTTGCGCTGGGCAACTTTGCTGGGGGAGGAGAGCAACAATCTCCGGGCGGCGCTGGAGTGGGCCACCAACAACGACCTGCGGACCGCGTTGCTCCTGGTGGCCGGACTGTCGACGTTCTGGTGGATGCACGGGCTCCGCGCCGAGGCGGCCAGGGCGGCGCGCGGCGTACTCGACGCGCTCGGGCCTACGATCCCGCACGGGCTGGGTGAGGAGTACCTGCTCGCAGTTCTCCACGCAGCCGGATCTGCCCAGCCCGCGGAGGTCGAACGCGCTCAGAACGCCACGGGCCGACTGTTCGATCGTCCCGTCACGGTCCTGCTCTGGTCCTTCGTGCTCGGGCCGTTCCAGCCCGCGAGGCTGGTGACGGACGTCCTGGCCGCGAACGAGCGCGGCGGCGACGCCTGGGGGCGCGCCGCAGTACAGCTCTGCCGGGGCTACCCCAGCCTCGCGGAGGGTGACCCGGCCGGTTCGGAGCGGGCTCTGCAGAACGCACTCGCGCGGTTCCGGCTCATCGGTGACCGCTGGGGCAGCGCCCTGGCGCTCGACGCGCTCGCAGACCTCGCCGCGAACTCCGGCCGAACCGAACTGGCTGTTGACCTGCTTGGCCAGGCACTGGCCATCGCTGGCGAGCTCGGCACGGACGAGCGGGCCGCACTGGTGCTGTGCCGTCGGGGAGACCTTCGGCTGGGCCTGGGTGACCCTGCAGCTGCTCGTGCTGACTACACCCGGGCGCTGGAGCTGGGGCTCAAAGCTGGACTGCCGGAGACCTCAGCGGCGGCACGGATCGGCCTGGCCAGGGCTGCCCGGTACGCCGGAGACCTCTCGTCGGCGCGTGAGTACGCATTGGCTGCCCTGCCGGACTGTGACACGGACTGGGCTGGTGCGGACCTCGCGAAGGCCGAGGCGCTGGCCGAGTTGGCGAAAGCCGAGGGTGTGTCTGCGACCACATCAGGTGGCCCTCGCCGGATTTCCGGCGGCTGGTTAGAGTCGGGCTGACCCAGCCCAGACCTGCAACGGAGCAGCCCGATGGACAAGACGTACGAGTCGCCGCAGGCAGCGGTCGACGACATCGGCGACGGCGCGAGCCTCGCAGTCGGCGGCTTCGGGCTGTGCGGCAACCCGATGCAGTTGATCAGCGCGATCCACGACAAGGGCGTCAGCGGGCTCAGCGTCGTGTCGAACAACTGCGGGGTCGACGACTGGGGGCTCGGCATCCTGCTCGCGGACAAGCGGATCGCGAAGATGACCTCGTCGTACGTCGGGGAGAACAAGGAGTTCGCCCGGCAGTTCCTGTCCGGTGAGCTGGAGGTCGAGCTGACGCCGCAGGGCACGCTCGCCGAGAAGCTGCGCGCCGGTGGTTGCGGGATCGCCGCGTTCTTCACCCTGGCCGGGGTCGGCACCCAGGTCGCCGACGGCGGGCTGCCGCAGAAATACCACCCGGACGGCTCGGTGGCGAAGGCGTCGGAGCCGAAGGAGACGCGCGAGATCAACGGCACCACCTATGTGCTGGAGGACTCGATCACCACCGACTTCGGGCTTGTGCACGCGCTGAAGGGCGACACCCACGGGAACCTGGTGTTCGACCGGAGCGCGCGCAACTTCAACCCGCTGGCCGCGATGGCCGGCGGGATCACCATCGCGCAGGTCGAGGAGCTGGTCCAGCCCGGTGAGCTGGACCCCGACGAGATCCACCTGCCCGGCGTCTACGTCCAGCGAGTTGTTGCTGTCGGCAAGGATATCGAGAAGCGCATCGAGAAGCGCACGGTGTTGAAGTCTTCGCCCACCCCACCGCCCCGGTCAGGCCAACCCCGCGAGGCCTACGAGGCCGCCGGCGAGAAGCTGGAGGCCTGAGATGCCACTCACCCGTGAGCAGATGGCAGCCCGCGCCGCCGCGGAGCTGGAGGACGGCTCGTACGTGAACCTGGGCATCGGCCTGCCCACCCTGGTGCCGAACTACATCCCCGACGGCGTCACCGTCGTACTGCAGAGCGAGAACGGCATCCTGGGCGTCGGCCCCTACCCGGTCGAGGGTGACGAGGACCCGGACCTGATCAACGCCGGCAAGGAGACCGTGACGACGCTGCCGGGAGCCTCCTTCTTCGACTCGTCGCTGTCCTTCGGCATGATCCGCGGCGGTGCGATCGACGCGGCCATCCTCGGTGCGATGCAGGTGTCGGCCAAGGGTGACCTGTCGAACTGGATGATCCCGGGCAAGATGGTCAAGGGCATGGGCGGCGCGATGGACCTCGTGCACGGCGCCAAGAAGGTGATCGTGCTGATGGAGCACGTCGCCAAGGACGGCTCGCACAAGATCCTCGAGGAGTGCGACCTGCCCTATACCGGTCGCGGCGTGGTCAACCGGATCATCACCGACCTGGCCGTTCTCGACATCACCGACGACGGCCTGCAGCTGGTCGAGCTGGCCGACGGCGTCACCTTCGACGAGCTCCAGGACAAGACCGGCGCCCCGATCAAACGTTGAGACCGGCGCCTCAAAGTAGCGGCGAGGTGACCATGCGTCGATGCTCCGGCGTGGGCTGACCTACCCGGGACGGCCGGACGACACCCGTCCTACCCATGAGTTGTGCTTCTCGGTCAGGATGAGGGTATGGACCTGGACGTGCTCGTGATCGGTGGAGTCGGAATCGACACGATCGTGCGGGTGCCGTCGTTACCTTTGCCGCCCGGAGAGACCATCCATGTCGATCCGGTCGAGTCGTACGTCGGGCACACCGGGCACGGGGTCGCCCTCGGCTGTCAGCGGCTCGGGCTGGACACCGCGCTGGTCGATGTGATCGGCGACGATGCCGAGGGGGAACGGATCCGGCGGACCTACGCCGACCTGGGGTTGCCGCTCGCCTACGGCGTCCACCCGACCGGCACCCGGCGATCCGTCAACCTGGTGTCGCCGGACGGCAACCGCCTCTCGCTGTACGACGGCCGGCATCCCACGGGAATGCAGGTCCACCCGGATCTGTGGCGACCGGGGATCCGGCTGACCCGGCACGTCCACTTGTCGATCATGGACTTCGCCCGGCAAGCACTTCCTGATCTGGCTGCGGCGGACTGCACGATGTCGACCGACCTGCACGACTGGGACGGCAAGGACGAGTTCCACCGGGACTTCGCCCGCGCGGCCGACCTGGTGTTCGTGTCGACCAGCGAACTGCGCGAGGACGCGGTGGAGTGGATCTTCGCGAACGGCCGGGCCCAGGCCGTGATCACCATGGCCGGCGCTGAAGGCAGCCACCTCCACGTGGCCGGCGAGACACCCGTCCACATCCCGGCTGTAGAGCTCGCGGATCGTCCTGTCGTCGACACCAACGGCGCGGGCGACGCCTATGTGGCGGCCTTCCTGACCACCTGGCTGGACGGCAGGTCCTACCGCGAGGCCGCTGTAGCCGGTTCCATCGCGGGCGCCTGGGCCTGCGGCTCGCCCGGGACCCACACGGACCTGATCACCGCAGAGCAGCTGATGACTCTGCAGCTCGCCGGCGTGTCCGACGTGGCGCCACGCCCCGCTACCGCCGTCCGACCGAGCACTGAAGAGCCTCGCGAGCCCGAGCCTGCTGAGCCCTCGCCTCCTGATTCTGAGGACCACCGGCCCGGCCATGGTCAGCACAACCGCGGCCGGGCCGATTCCGGCAAGCGCAGGTCTCGCCGGCGGCGCGGCTGAGCTCCTCCCGGGTGTTGCTGCCGGTGGAACCCACGCAGTGCGCGGCCCCCATGGACAGCCTCACCATCCACGGAAACTCGCCTTGCGCCACGCGGGTTCCACCGACGACTCGGGGGCTCGGATCACCTTGGGCGGAGGTGGTCCGGGCACTCGCCGAGGGGGCGGGCACGATGACCAGGGCGGCGGTCATCGCACCCAAGAAGGCGGTCTTGAGAGCAGTGGCGCATCGGTGTCTCCTCATCGGCCTCACGATGGAGTTGCACAGTTTGTACACCCTCCAGCACAGCCGGTGATGGCACTGGAGTGCGAGGGCACCGATGCGCCGGGATCGAGACCCAACCGAAACGGGGTTCGCTGACGGGATAGTGATCTACCGCCAGAATTGGAACAGCAGCCCGGCGGCGCTCAGGTGGTCCGTCGCCGGGCTGCTGGACCTCAATTCTCGCTCACAACTGCGCGGAAATGGTGGCCAGATGGTGACACGGCACAAGAATGCTGACAGGACAACAAAGATTGCTCGGCGCGGTCACCGGGATACGGACAGTTCCGACAGACTCTTGCGGATCGTTCTACCCTGGAGTGGCGGTAGCGGGCAGTGACCGCGCTCGGGAGGGAGGGGAGAATTGTGAGCTCGACCGACACGGAGCGTGCCGACCACTTGCGGGTGCTCGGCCTCGGCGACGATGAGATCAGGGTCTACCAGCACCTGCTCCGGACCGGGCCGTCCTCGATCACCGAGCTCGACGAGGCGGTCCCAGACCGGGGGTCGACCATCGACGCCACTCTCGGCGGCCTGGTGCAGGCTGGCCTGGCCCGGCGCTCCGGATCCGACCACTCGAGGTTTCTGCCGGTGCCTCCCGACGCCGGTCTGGAGGCGCTCACGCTACGCCGCGAGTCCGAGTTGAAGCAGGCCCGGATCGAGGTGCTGAACGCCTACGACGAGTTCCGCCGGACCGTGCACAACGAGTCCACCACGCACCTGATCGAGGTGGTCAGCGGGAGCGCCATCGTCGAGCGGATCAACCAGATCAAGGGCAGCGCGCAGCGCGAGATCCTGGCCATCGACTCCCCGCCGTACTACCTGGGCGCCGGCCCGAACCAGATGGAGATCGAGCAGCTCAACCGCGGTGTCTCCTACCGGGTGGTCTACTCACCCGAGTCGGTCGAGGTGCCCGGCTACCTGACCGAGAACATCCTGCCGTGCGTGGAAGCCGGCGAGCAGGCGCGGGTACTGCCCGACGTACCGGCCAAGCTGACCATCATCGACGGTTCGATCGCCTTCGTCTCGATGTCGGTGCGCGATACCGACGTGAACCGGTCCCTGCTGATCATCCGGCCGAGCAGCCTGCTGACTGCCTTGATCGGCATGTTCGAGCTGTGCTGGCGAAACGCGTTGCCCCTGCACGCGTCCGTCGGCGCCGGGGACGACCGCTTGGAGCCGATCGAGCGCCGCCTGCTGGCCCTGCTGGCCACCGGGGCTGCCGACGACACGATCGCCCGCACGCTGGGGATCAGCCGCCGCACGTTCTTCCGCTACCTCGAACGCCTGATGAACCGCACCGGCGCCAGCACCCGCTTCCAGCTGGCCCTGCACGCGGCCCGCGAGAGCTGGCTTTAGCCGCTCGTACTACGACGCGGCGGGGGTGAACTCCTTGGCAACGACCTCGGCGATCTGCGCGGTGTTGAGGGCCGCGCCCTTGCGGAGGTTGTCGCCGCAGACGAAGAGCTCCAGCGCCTGCGGGTCGTCGAGGGACTTGCGGATCCGCCCGACCCAGGTGGGATCGGTGCCCACGACGTCAGCCGGCGTGGGGAATTCCGCCTCGGCCGGGTTGTCGAACACGAGCACGCCGGGAGCGTCCCGCAGTACTTCGCGGGCTTCGTCCACATCGACCTCGCGGCCGAAGCGGGCGTGCACCGACAGGGAGTGGGTGGTGATCACGGGCACCCGGACGCAGGTCGCGGAGACCTTGAGATTCGGGAGGTTCAGGATCTTTCGGGACTCGTTGCGGACCTTGAGCTCCTCCGAGGACCAGCCGTCATCCTTCAACGACCCGGCCCAGGGCACCACGTTCATCGCGAGCGGTGCCGGGAACGGCCCCAGGGCGTTGCCGATCACCCGGCGGACGTCGCCCGGCGTCGTACCGAGCTCGCGATTGCCGGCGACCTTCATCAGCTGGTCGTACAGCGCGTCGATGCCTTCCTGACCAGCGCCAGAGGCCGCCTGGTACGACGCGACCACGAGCTGCTCGAGCTCGTACCGGTGGTGCAGCGCGCCCATCGCCACGATCATCGAAAGCGTTGTGCAGTTGGGGTTCGAGATGATCCCCTTCGGCCGGTTGCGAGCGGCCTCGGCGTTCACCTCGGGCACCACCAGCGGCACGTCCGGGTCCATCCGGAAGGCGCCGGAGTTGTCGACCACGACCGCGCCCTTGGACGCCGCGATCGGGGCCCAGTGCGCGGACACCTCATCCGGTACGTCGAACATCACCACGTCGATACCGTCGAAGACCTCCGGGCTGATCGCGAGGACCTCGACCTCCTCGCCGCGGACCTTGAGCCGCTTGCCCGCGGAGCGCTCCGACGCGATCAGCCGTATCTCGCCCCAGACGTTCTCCCGCGTGGAGAGCAGGGTGAGCATCACCGTGCCGACGGCGCCGGTCGCACCGACCACCGCCAGCGAAGGGAGCCCCGTCCGGTCTTCGGTCTGATCCAAAGCGCTCACAGGTGTCACCGTCCAGTTCCTCCGTACACGACAGCTTGGGTGTGCTCGTCGTCCAGGTCGAATGCAGTGTGCGCCGCGGTCACGGCTGCGTCCACCAGGTTCTCGTCCACGACCACCGAGATCCGGATCTCCGAGGTCGAGATCATCTCGATGTTCACGCCGGCGTCGGCCAGGGCGGAGAAGAACTTCGCCGAGACGCCCGGGTGCGAACGCATGCCGACGCCGATCACCGACACCTTGCCGATCTGGTCGTCGTACAGCAACTGCTCGTAGCCGATCTCGTCCTTCATCCGGGCCAGTGCGGACATCGCCCGCGAGCCGTCGGAGCGCGGGAGCGTGAAGGAGATGTCGGTCCGGTTGGTGGCGACCGCCGAGACGTTCTGCACGATCATGTCGATGTTGGTCTCGGCACCGGCGACCGTCTCGAAGATGCGGGCCGCCTCACCCGGCTTGTCGGGCACGCCGACCACGGTGATCTTGGCCTCGCCACGGTCGTGGGCCACGCCGGAGATGATCGCCTGTTCCATGGTGTGAATATCCTTCGCATCGACGACCCAGGTGCCTTCCTTCTGGGAGAAGGAGGAACGCACGTGGACGGGGACGTTGTAGCGCCGCGCGTATTCCACGCAACGCAGGTGCAGAACCTTCGCGCCACAGGCGGCCATCTCGAGCATCTCCTCGTAGGAGATCCTCGGGATCTGCTTCGCGGCCGGCACGATCCGCGGGTCCGCGGTGAAGATGCCGTCCACGTCGGTGTAGATCTCGCAGTAGTCCGCCTTCAGAGCCGCGGCGAGCGCGACAGCGGTGGTGTCGGACGCGCCGCGGCCCATCGTGGTGACGTCCTTGGTGTCCTGCGCGACACCCTGGAAGCCGGCCACGATCGCGACGTGACCCTCGCCGAGCGCGCTCTCGATCCGGCTCGGCGTGATGTCGATGATGCGTGCGTTGCCGTGCGCGGAGGTGGTGATCACGCCGGCTTGTGAACCGGTGAAGGACCTTGCCTCGTAGCCCAGGTTCGCGATCGCCATCGCCAGCAGCGCGGCGGAGATCCGCTCGCCCGAGGTGAGCAGCATGTCCAGCTCGCGCGGCGGCGGCAGCGGGGAGACCTGCTGGGCCAGGTCCATCAGCTCGTCGGTGGTGTCCCCCATCGCGGAGATGACCACCACCACGTCGTTCCCGGCCTTCTTCGTCGCGACGATCCGTTGGGCCACACGCTTGATGCAATCGGCGTCAGCGACCGAAGAACCGCCGTACTTGTGCACGACGCGTCCCACAGCTGTGTCTCCTCAAAGCTTGAATCCCCAGCGGCAACACTGGTTGCGGTACGCCGTGCCGCGCTGCACAAGGCGTAGTCGTTCCGGGTCATTCTAGCTGTGAACCTCCGCTTGTCTGCGGGCCGACCATCACCTGGGCATGCCCTCCGGCCAGTTCACCTCACGCCTGGAGGAACCTTGGCAGGGCTCCGATCCGACCGCAGACCTTCCGGCGGAACAGACCACTTGCTTATATAAGCTCCGACTGAAATACTCGGACACCATGCATGCCTTCGACATCCTCGGCGACCCGGTCCGGCGGCGGATCCTGGAGTTGCTCGCGGACGGAGAGCTACCGGCGGGTGCCATCGCGAGCGCGATCGGCGAGGAGTTCGGGATCAGCCAGCCCGCGGTGTCCCAGCACCTGCGAGTCCTCCGGGACAACGGCTTCGCCACCGTAACGGTGGACGGCAACCGCCGCCTCTACGCGGTCGACAGCGGCCCGTTGCAGGAGATCGACGCCTGGCTCGACCAGTACCGCAAGTTCTGGACGAACCGCCTCGACGCCCTGGACACCGAGATCCGCCGCGGACGCCGCGGTTAGATCGCCACCGCCTCGGTGAGCGCATCCTCCTCGGCGGGGCGATGCGGCGGGATGCGGAGTAGGGAGACTGTGGCGCCGAAGGTCAACAGGGCGGCCAGGACCCAGACGTAACGAACTCCGAACGTCTCGACCACCTGGCCCGCGACCGAGGACCCGATCGCCCCGCCGACCATCCCGCCACTGGTCATCCAGCCGAACACCTCAGTGCGGACCGAGGCAGGAGTCAGCGCGCCGAGCCGCTCGTACAGAGCACCAACAGTGGGAGCCAACACGCAGCCCGACAGCAGCAGGCCGATGCCCAGCGACACCGGCGAGGCAGTGGCGAAGGCGCACAGCAGCATCCCGAGCGAGATCAGGAACGCGCGCCGCCAGACGTACGAGTCGCGCCGACCTGGCAGCGCGCCCATGACCAGTCCGCCGAGCAGGCTGCCGACGGCCCATACGGTCTCGAGGATGCCGGCGATCAGCCTGTTGCCGTGGACGTCCGCGAACGCCACGATGCCCAGCGAGATGGATGCGAACGCCGTGACACAGAGCCCGAACGCGACGATCAAGGGCAACCGGCGGTGATGCCACAGCAACTGCGGCGCAGTCAACCTCGCTCCGGATGCATCGTCATGCGGCAGGGCCGGCGGCTGACGCAGCCCGAACCACCAGATCGACACGCCCGCCAGTACAGCAGCAGTGAGTACTCCGGCCCGCGGGCTGGCGAAGCTGACCACCACTGCGCCCAGCAGCGGGCCGACAGAGAACAGCACCTCCTGCGCGGTCGCATCGAGCGCGTAGACGGTCCTGAGCTGTGGCCCCTGGACCAGCCGAGGCCAAGCTGCGCGCAGAGTCGAAGTGACAGGTGACACGACCGCTCCGGCCAGTGCGGACAACACCGGCATCAAGCGGAACAAGTCCGACGGCAGCAGGGCCAGCGCAGCCATCGCCAATCCCCAGGCCATCCCCGTAGCGATCACGACACCACGGGCACCTCGCCGGTCAGCCACCCGGGACCAGATCGGCCCGCCGACCGCCATGCCGACCGAGTAGGCCCCGGCGACCACGCCGGCCCAACCGAAGTTGCCGGCCGCATCCTTGGCCAGGAAGGACACCGGCACCAAGGCAGCCATCACCGGCAACCTCGCCAGCAGGGCCGACGCCAACAGGGCGGAAACCCCTCGGTTCTTCCAGAGCGCGCGGTATGCCGACAGGTCCATAACCCGCATTCTGTCCTGTCGCGACCCGGGAGCGCCTCGGGATTTCTCCCTATTCAGGTTTGCTGTGAGTATGCGAACATATGTTCGTGTCATCGGATCAGGCGGGGGCGAACATCCTGCATGCCGACCTGGACGCGTTCTACGCGTCGGTCGAGCAGCGGGACGACCCCAGCCTGCGCGGACGTCCGGTGATCGTCGGCGCCGGCGTCGTCCTCGCCTGCAGCTACGAGGCCAAGGCTTACGGCGTCCGTACTGCGATGAGCGGCGGCCAGGCACTGCGCCGATGCCCCCGGGCGATCGTCGTCCCACCGCGCATGTCCGCGTACTCCGAAGCCAGCAAGGCGGTCTTCCAGGTCTTCGAGACCACCACTCCGCTGGTGGAGGGGTTGTCCATCGACGAGGCGTTCCTCGACGTCGGCGGCCTCCGCCGGATCGCCGGGACGCCGGTCGAGATCGCCCGGCGCCTCCGGGCCAGGGTGATGGCCGAGGTGGGTCTGCCGATCACGGTCGGGGTGGCGCGAACGAAATTCCTGGCGAAGGTGGCCAGCGGGGTCGGCAAACCCAACGGCCTCCTCGTGGTCCCACCGGATGGCGAGCTGGAGTTCCTGCATCCGTTGGCGGTCGAGCGGCTCTGGGGAGTCGGCGAGGTGACCGCCGAGAAGCTGCGCAACCGGGGGCTGACCACAGTCGGCGATATCGCGATCCTGCCCGAGGCCGCGTTGATCGCGATGCTGGGCCGGGCTTCCGGCCGGCACCTGCACGCGCTCGCGCACAACCGGGATCCACGTCCGATCGAGGTCGGCCGCCGGCGCCGCTCGATCGGCTCACAACGCGCACTCGGACGATCCCCCAAGTCGGCGGCGACCCTGGACGCAGTACTGGCCGGACTGGTGGATCGGGTGACACGGCGGATGCGGTCTGCCGGACGGGCTGGGCGAACGGTCACGCTGCGGCTGCGGTTCGACGACTTCAGCCGGGCGACGCGGTCGCATACGTTGCCTCAGGCAACTGGTCAGACGCGGGCGATCCTGATCACCGCGCGGTCATTGCTGGCGGCTGCCCGGCCGATGATCGAGAGGCAGGGCATCACCATGGTCGGCATCTCGGTCGGCAACCTGGAGAATGAGGCGACAGTGCAGCTGGCACTCCCGTTCGACAAGGCCAGTAATGATGAACTCGACAGCGCACTGGACCACGTGCGCGACAAGTTCGGCTCTGCCGCGGTGACCCGGGGAATCCTCCTCGGCCGGGACCAGGGCCTCACCGTCCCGATGCTTCCGGACTGACTCGAGTCTCGGACTAGCGGGGGTAGCCGATCTCGGCGATGTCGTCCTTGAGGTCTTTCAGCATCAGCTCGGGATTCAGCGCGGTCACGACCTCTTCGGTCAACGGCATCAGGGCATAGACGTGCTGGACGGCGTCGAGTTCCAACTCGACCTCGTAGTAGGCCTCGGCGAACCTCAGATACGCCTCAGGCCGGCCGTCGGCAAGCAGGTCGAACAGCCAGTCGGCGCCGTCCTTCTCGGCATGCTGGACCGGCCCGCACTGCCAGGACGAGTCCTCATACAGGCGCCAGAAGCAGACCGTCACACAACGCTTGCCGTCCACGCCCAGGAAGGCCGGTTCGTCGAGCGCCGCGGCCAGGGCGTCCGGGACGCCGATGAACAGGCCCGGCCAGGAGTCCTCCACGCCCGGATTGAACGGCGACATCGGAGACTCGTGATCCAGCCCCTGGGCGATCGCGCCGTCGGGTGAGAACACGATCGAATACTCGTCGCCGCTGCCGTTCCGCATCAGCGCCGTCTCGTCGGTGGGCGACCACCGCGAGTCGAAGCTGTAGTACCGGTACTGCGGCTCTGGGCTCAGCACCGCGTCCAGCATCGCCAAGGCGCGGCTGATCCGCCGCACCTTGTCGATCTCCGGCAGCCGACGAATGACCTCGTAAACAGACACCGGTCCATTCAACCGGAATCCGCGCGGTCGTGCCGCCGGCTATCCACAGGCGACCGCCGACTGGTCAGCGGCGCTGGACGACCTCTTCGGCGACCTCGACGAGCTCGCGGTCGGTGGCCTCGGTCTCGGGGTCGTGGGCAGGCTCCAGCCGGTCGTGCGCGATCAGCGACTGGATAGCCCGCAGTACTGCGCTCGCGGCCGCGCCCCAGGTGGAGACATAGGAGAACTGCCACCACCACAACGCCTCGACGACCCGGCCCTCTTCGTAGTGCGCGAGTCCGTGCACCAGGTCCGTCGCGATCGCGGTCAGGTCGTCGGACAACCGGTTCACCGTGATCTCAGGCGGCGCGGCGTACGGGTCGAAGACCTCGGCGTACTCGTCCAGGCCCTCGAACAGGATCGCCAGCCGGTCGCGCATCGCGTCCAGGTCCGGATCCGGACCCGCGTCGCTCTCGAACCGCTCCTCGGGGACGAAGTCCTCGAACGCGCCGAGCCGGCCGCCGGCGAGCAGCAGCTGGCTCACCTCGAGCAGCAGGTACGGCAGCGAGGCGAGACCCTCGTCGACGCCGTCCTCGTCGGGTTGCGCAGCGATGTCCCGCACGGAGATCAGGAAGCTCTGCACCTGGTCGGCGATCTGTTCGGCAAACTCGAGCAGGTCCTCGGAGTCCGTCGCCAGCGCGCGCTCTGCAATATCGGTTGATTCAGTCATCGATCGATCGTCGCCCTTCAAACGCCCGTCCGAGTGTGACCTCGTCGGCGTACTCGAGGTCACCGCCTACTGGAAGTCCACTAGCCAAACGGGTGACGCGCAACCCCATAGGCCGTAGCAAGCGGCTCAGGTAGGTGGCTGTCGCCTCACCTTCGAGGTTCGGATCGGTGGCCAGGATGATCTCGGTCACCTCACCGCTGGCGAGCCGCTGCATCAGTTCCCTGATCCGCAGCTCGTCCGGTCCGATCCCCTCGATCGGCGAGATCGCGCCGCCGAGGACGTGATAGCGACCGCGGAACTCGCGGGTCCGCTCGACCGCCACGACGTCCTTGGCCTCCTCGACCACGCAGATCAGCGCGAGGTCGCGACGCGGGTCGCGGCAGATCCGGCACTGCGTCTCCTCCGAGACGTTGCCGCAGATCTCACAGAACTTGACCTTCTCCTTCACCTGTACCAGCACGTGGGCCAGCCGCCGGACGTCGGTCTCGTCGGCGGACAACAGGTGGAAGGCGATGCGTTGTGCGGACTTCGGACCGACGCCGGGGAGCCGGCCGAGCTCGTCGATGAGGTCCTGGACGGCCCCTTCGTACACGTCAGCCCGGGTTCTGACCGGGCTGCCCGGTCGTGCCGCCAGGACGCGTGAAGCCGATGCCGGGGGTGTTGTCGTTGCCGCTGCTGGAGCCGCCGATCTCCGGGGTGCCGTGGCCCTCGTCGCCGGGACCATCGCTTCCCGGGCCGCTGCTTCCCGGGCCGCCGAAGCCGGGCAACCCGCCGCCGAGGCCACCCGCGAGCGGGCCCATCGCGCGGGCCGCGACCTCCTTGGCATTCTCCGAGGCGTCACGAACCGCGGCCACGATCAGGTCGGCCAGCGTCTCGGTGTCGTCGCGGTCCACAGCCTGCGGGTGGATGGTCAGGCTGAGCAGTTCACCGGTGCCGGACACGAGCGCGGTCACCAGACCACCGCCGGCGGTGCCCTCGACCTCCTGGTTCTCCAGGTTGGCCTGAGCTTCCATCAGCTGGTTCTGCATCGCCTGCGCCTGTGCGAGCAGGTCGGACATGTCGAAGCCGCCGCCGCCCTGCGCACCGCCACCGTCGAACACCGCGATCTCCCGTCCGAACTGCTTCCCAGTTCCGCTGACCCGAGCCTAGCCGGTCCTGCGGACAACCCCAGCGCGAGCCATCGTACCGGCGGAAACCGATGAGTATCCCAGGGGTTCTCCACAGACTGTGGACAGCTTCATCCACAGTCTGTGGATGAAGCCGGTACGCCGAGCCTGCGCCCGGCGCGTGTCGACAACCACAGGGCCGCTCCGACGTTGTGGATGAACCTCGACTTCAGGGAGCACGCACCATGCTCAGCTGGTGACCTGCTCGACCCGTGGGGGATCAGTTGGGTTCTTCGGTGATGATCTGGGCGCCGAGGGTTTCGCGGAGGAGGTCGGTGTGGCTGCGGGAGTCCTCTTCCAGGACGACGTCATCCTCGCCGACGGCTTCGGCTTCTTCCTCTGGGGTGAGGGGGGCTTCGTCGACGGGGGCGACAGCTGCCCGTCGGGCTTGCTCGGCGGCGACGGCTGCTTCGGCGGCGCGGCGCTTGCTGGCGGCCTGGTCGCGGCGGTCCGCAGGGAGATCGGGTGCTGCGGTGGGAGCAGGGGGGCCACCGGCCTGCTGGTCGGCTTGGAGAGGAGCCCGCACTGCGCTTTCGCCGGCCGGGTCGCCATTCGTAGCCGGTCGATCTTGTACTGCGACTGCCGCGCGCGGGGAGTTCCCCGCTGAGTCCGCATGGGTTTGACCACCAACAGGGGCTCCCGGGGTGTCGACCCCGCCGCTCGCCGCACCGGCGGGCTGGTTGATCCCCGTGGATGGCTGGTTCGGAGTAGTTCCGGGGTTTTGCGTGTTGCCGGCAGGGGTTGACGGGTCGGCTGGGTGGTTCGGCGCGGCGCCGGCTGGGGTGCCTGGAGTGTGATCGCTGGGGGGAGTGGACTCCCACGACGAGGTGGGCGGGCTGCTCGGAGGCGGGGAGCTGGGAGCAGCTGGAGAGCCGGAACCAGGATCGGTGGAGGGGTCGACGACGGCTTCGACCCGGCGGTTCAGGCCGATCGTGTCCATCATCGCCTCGCGGAGGATTTCGTCGCTGCCGGAGCGGGCGAAGCTTTCCCGGGCACCGGCGTTCACCAGTCCGAGGGTCAAGATCTGCTCGTCGATCGCGATGACCTGGGCGTTCTGGCTCAGCATGATCCAGGCGAACCGCCGCTTGGTCTTCACCGCCTCGAGAATCTCCGGCCACAACCGCCGCACATCAGCCAACCCGACCGAGCCCGGTGAGGTCCCAGCCGTGGCAGGTGCGGCAGACGACCCAGCGGACGGGCCTGCCGCCGGCGTCGAGCCGGCGGAAGCGGAACCTGCCGAGGCAGAGTTCGGTCCACCTCGCGATTCTGTGGTCGGCTGGGATGCGCTGGACTCGTCCCCCCAGGCGCCGGAGCGATCACTTGCCGAAGAGGCTCCTGCCGCACCGGCCGCCTTCGAGGACGCGGCCTGGGTCACCGACGGAGCAGCCTGATTCGGTGCGGAAGGTGCAGCGGCCGAGCGGCCCGAACCAGCCGAGGCTGAAGAAGACGTAGGCGAGGAGGGCGCGGCTGCCGGGGGTCCCGCAGTACCGCTTGAGCCGGCGTCCGGCGCGCCGGGGACGCCGATGGTCAGGCGGCGTTCCATTCGGTCGAGTCGGGCCTGGATGCCGTTGGTGGAATCGTCCGCGCCCGGCAGCAGGACCTTCGCGCAGATCAGCTCCAGTTGCAGCCGCGGGGCGGTCGCGCCGCGCATCTCCAGCAGCCCGGCTGCCACGATGTCTGCCGCGCGAGTCAGCTCGGCGGCGCCGATCCCGGCCGCCTGGGTCTGCAGGCGCTCGCCCTGATCCTCGGCTGCTTCGATCAATCCCGACGCCACGGCGTTCGGCACCGCCGACAGGATCACCAGGTCGCGCAGCCGACGCAGGAGGTCCTCGGCGAATCGCTTCGGGTCCTGGCCGGTCTCGATCACCTTCTCGATCGTCTCGAACACGGCCTTGCTGTCGTGCGCCGCGAACCCGTCCACGCACGCGTCCAGGAGCGAGTCGGGCGTGAACCCGAGCAGCGCGACCGCCAACTGATAGGTCACGCCGTCGGCGTCAGCACCACCGATCAGCTGGTCGAGCACGCTCAGCGAATCACGCACAGACCCCGCACCCGCCCGGACCACCAGCGGCAGCACGGCCGGCGCGATGGTCACGCCTTCCGCCTCGCACAGGGAAGCCATGTAGTCGGCCAGCACCTTCGGCGGCACCAGGCGGAACGGGTAGTGGTGGGTCCGGGACCGGATCGTGCCGATCACCTTGTCCGGCTCGGTGGTCGCGAAGATGAACTTGAGGTGCGGCGGCGGCTCCTCGACCAGCTTCAGCAGGGCGTTGAAGCCCTGCGTGGTGACCATGTGCGCCTCGTCGATGATGTAGATCTTGTAGCGGCTCTCGACCGGCGAGAAGAAGGCCCGCTCGCGCAGGTCTCTCGCATCGTCGACACCACCGTGCGAGGCTGCGTCGATCTCGATCACGTCGATGCTGCCGGGCCCGCCGCGGGCCAGGTCGGTGCAGGACTTGCAGACCCCGCACGGCTCGGCGATCGGGCCCTTCTCGCAGTTGATCGCGCGGGCCAGGATCCGGGCGCTGGTGGTCTTGCCGCAGCCACGCGGTCCGGAGAACAGGTAGGCGTGGTTGACCCGGTTGTTGCTCAGCGCGTTCCGCAGCGGAGCGGTGACATGGTCCTGCCCGATCACCTCGGAGAACGTCTCCGGGCGATACCGGCGGTACAACGCTAGGGGTGCTTCCACGACCGCAACCCTAGCGCCGAGCGCCGACAAAACCTCCCCACCCGATCAGCGGAGCTTGCCGGCTTCCTCGAGCAGGCCGGCGAGGTAGTCGCCGTAGCCCGACTTGGCCAGCGCGTCGGCGCGCTTCTGCAGTCCGGCGTCGTCGATGAACCCGCGCCGCCAGGCGATCTCCTCGGGGCAACTGATCTTCTGCCCCTGCCGCATCTCGACGGCACGGACGAATTCGCCGGCCGCCATCAGCGAGTCGAAGGTCCCCGTGTCCAGCCAGGCCGTGCCGCGCGGCAGCACCTCGACGTGGAGCCGGTCGGCCCTGAGGTAGGCGTCGTTGATCGACGAGATCTCCAGCTCACCCCGGGGGGAAGGCTTGATCTCCTTGGCGATCTCGATCACGTCACTGGAGTAGAAGTACAGCCCCGGCACCGCGTAGTTGCTCTTCGGCTCGTCCGGCTTCTCCTCGATGCTGAGCGCGCGCCCCTCGGCGTCGAACTCCACGACGCCATACGCACTCGGATCCGCCACGCGATAGGCGAACACGACCCCACCGTCGACCTCATTGAACGTCTGCAGCCGGATCCCGAGACCCGGTCCGTAGAAGATGTTGTCCCCGAGCGCCAGCGCAACCGGCTCACCACCGATGAAGGACTCGCCGATCAGGAAGGCCTGGGCGAGCCCGTCGGGGCTCGGCTGCACGGCGTACGAGATCTCCATCCCGAACTGCGACCCGTCGCCCAGCAAGCGCTGGAACTGCGACGTGTCGTCCGGCGTGGTGATGACGAGCACCTCGCGGATGTTCGCCAGCATCAGCGTGGACAGTGGGTAGTAGACCATCGGCTTGTCGTACACCGGCAGCAACTGCTTGCTGGCACCCATGGTCAGCGGATGCAGTCGCGTGCCGGAGCCGCCGGCCAGGATGATCCCTCGCATGCGACCGCACCCTACCCAGGTTCACAGTCCGGACCACGTCGAGGCGACGATCACTCCAGGTGGTACTCCGCGAATCGCGTCCGCAGGTCCTTCTTGGAGAACTTGCCGACCGACGTCTTCGGCACCTCGTCGATGAACTCGACCGCGTCCGGCAGCCACCACTTCGCGACCAGCGGTTCGAGGTAAGCAAGGATCTCCTCGGCTGTCGCGGTCTCGCCCTCTGCCAGGACTACGCACGCCAGCGGCCGCTCGTCCCACCTGGGATGCGGTACGCCGACCACCGCCGCCTCCTTGATCGCCGGGTGAGCCATCAGGAGGTTCTCGAGCTCCACCGAGCTGATCCATTCGCCACCGGACTTCACCAGGTCCTTCGTCCGGTCCACGAGCCGCACCGAGCCGTACGCGTCGATCGCAGCCACGTCGCCGGTCTTCATCCAGCCGTCGTCGGTGTTCAGCTGGACACCTTCATCGGGCCGGTAGTACTCGGCCGCGATCCAAGGTCCGCGAACCTGCAGCTCACCCGTGGCCTCGTCATCCCACGGCAGCGGCGTGATCGAGCCAGGCTCGACGATGCGGACCTCCACGCCGGGCAGCGGCAGTCCCTGCCTGGCCCGCAGGTTCGCCTTGTCCTCTTCCGGCAGATCCGCATACCGAGCAGGCACGTGCGCCGCGGTCGCGACCGGGCTCGTCTCCGTCATGCCCCACGCCTGCAGGATCGGCTTGCCCAACTTCTCCCGGAACGCCTCCGACAAGGCCTTCGGTACTGCGGACCCGCCGCAGGGGATTCGCCGCAGCTTGGGTAGTTCCACGCCATCCAGAAGCGGCAGCAACCCCTGCCAGATCGTCGGCACACCCGCAGCCAGGGTGACGCCCTGCTCCTGCAGGAGCTTGAGGATTCCCTGCGGCGACATGTCCGGACCCGGGAACACCAGACTCGCCCCGGCCATCGGCGCAGCGTGCGCGAGACCCCAGGCGTTCGCGTGGAACATCGGGACCACCGGCAACACCGTGTCGGTCTCGGCCAGGCCGATCCCCGCGTTCGTGAGCACGCCGATCGAATGCAGCCAGGTCGACCGATGCGAATACACGACGCCCTTGGGATTCCCGGTCGTCCCGCTCGTGTAGCACATCGCGGCGGCCTGGTTCTCGTCGTCGACGTGGAACTCGACCGGCTCCGCCGCCGCCAGGAGTTCCTCGTAGTCGTGGAAGCGGCCGTCTTCCGGGACCTCCACCCCGGGAGCACCCGGCGGCAGGTCGTCCATCACGACGACGTGCCGGACCAGCGGGAGCCTGTCCAGCAGCGGAAGGAACACCCCGAGCAGGGAGCGGTCCACGAAGACGACCTCGTCCTCGGCGTGGTTCGCGATGAAGACGACCTGGTCGGGGAACAGCCTGATGTTCAGCGTGTGCAGGACTCGGCCGGTGCACGGCGCCGCGAAGTACAGCTCAAGGTGTCGGCCGGAGTTCCAGGCGAACGTGCCGACGCGGCCGTCGGCACTGATCCCGAGCGTGTCGAGCACGCCACCCAGCCGTCTGGTCCGCGCCGCCCATTCCGCGTACGTCGTCCTGGAGGGCGCGGGGCCGCCCGTATAGACGGTCTTGTCCGGGTAGTGCTGCTCAGCCCGGCGGAAGATCGTGTCCAAGGACAGCTGGTAGTCCTGCATCAGACCCTTCATGGGCCCACTGTGCCAGTCCCGATGTCAGATTGGCCACCACAGCTCGGGAGTCAGCTCGACCAGGGCTCTCGGCCGGCGACGACTGGCTGCCCGGTGCCGGCTGACTCCTCGATGGCGAGCGCGATCAGGTGGTCCTGGGACGCCTCGGCGAGCGGGTAAGGCGGCTCGCCCTCCCCGTGGCACCACGCCGTCATCCCCGCCAGCAAAGCCCCGATCGAGATGTCCTCGTCGGCCAGCCGTTCACCCGGGAACGGATTGCGATAAAGCACGGTGCCGTCGTGGCTGAGGTGGTCCAGCGCGAACCCCTCCAGGTTGAGGTCGAGGCCGGTCTGGCGTCGGACCAACCGCGACTCCAGCACCGTCGCCGGATCCGCCAGCCGGACCACCTTCTCGTCCACGAGTTCACCGCGACTGCCGCGGATGACGATCCGGTTGCTGCGCAGCGGGTTGTGCCACTGGTTGTCGGTGAAGTCGTAAAGACCCATCCGTCCGCCGCCGAAATCCATCGTCGCCAGGGTGGTGGTCGCGTCCTTCGGCTCGGTGTCGCCTGACCAGCCGTCGCGGGCCATCGGATCGACCAGCGGCGCGACGTACTTCCGCGCTTCAACGGTCGCCGACGCCAGGCCCACGCCCAGCAGCCGACGGATCACGGCGACAGCGTGGTACAGGTGGGTGGACGACAGCTGGACCGAAGTCACCTCACCGAGTACCCCGGCCCGGATCAGCGCCAACTGTGCGGCGTGCGACGGCAGCAGCGGGTTCTGCTCTGCCACCTGGACCAGGCCGCTGTCGCCGACCTCCGACCACAGCCGGCGCAGACCCGCCGCGTTCGGGGCCGGTGGGGTCTCACTCAGCACCGGGATGCCTAGGGCAACGAGTTCGCCGGTCACGTCGGGAGCGACATCCCAGGGCACGGACACGATGACGAAGTCCGGCCGGTCCGCCGCGACCAGCTCGTCCACCGACCGGAAGGTCGACACTCCCCACTCGCGTTCGACCTCCCGGCCGCGATCGGCGCTGCGCGTGACAACACCCGTGACGGCGAATCGCTCCGGCATCGCCCGCGCCAGACGGAAGAAGAATCCGGTCCGCCAGCCGCTGCCGACGATCCCGTACCGCCCAGGACGCGAACCCTTCAGCGGACTTGTCAGCATGTGGCCCCTTCATCGGTTCAGCCGCCGCTCCCACGGCACCACATCATTCTCGCCCGCCCATCGCCTGCCGCGACCGCCGTCCCCATGATGGACTCGCCCGCTGATCCGATCAGCCCGCGATCAGATCGAACTCGTTGCCCTCCGGATCTGCCAGCGTGATCCAGTGCGCACCGCCCTGCCTAAGTTCGTTGACGCGGGTGGCGCCGAGCCCGAGCAGTCGCTTGAGCTCAAGGTCGAACTCGTCGCTGAGCAGGTCGAGGTGCAGCCGGTTCTTCACGACCTTGCCCTCCGGAACCCGGTGGAACACCAACCGGGGCGTGGACTCGATTGCCGCGTACTCCGAGGTGGCGCCGGCGTTGACGGTCAGGCCGAGGACACCCGCCCAGAATCCGGCCAGCTCGGCCGAGTCCGTTGTGTCGAGGCTGACTCCGATCACGGTTGTACTCATGTTTCTCCTTCTTCCTTGAGGCTTTTCAGATGGCGGTGCGACCGCCGTCGACGGCGATGGTGGCACCGGTGATGTAGCCGGCCGCTGGGGACGCCAGGAACGCGACGACCTCGGCGATCTCGCGGGGTTCGGCGCCGCGGTCCATGGCGGTCGTGCTGCCGAGGTACTTGATGAAGTCGGAATCCGCGCCGTCGGTGTAGACCGGACCCGGGGCCACGAGATTCACCCGCACGTTCTTGGCGCTGAACTCCGCCGCCCACGCTCGCGTCATCGCTGACAGCGCGGCCTTCGTGCCTCCGTAGGCCGCGCCGCCCGGTAGGCCGATCGCGCCGACCATGCTGCCGATGCTGATGATGCTTCCGTTCCCTCGCTCGGCCATCCCGGGCGCGAAGGCCGCGACCAGCAGGAAAGGCGCTCGCACATTCCCGGCGAACAACGCGTCGAACCGATCGACAGGGAACTCCGCAGTCGGCGCGAAGGCCGACAGTCCCCCGTTGTTGACCAGTACGTCGATCTGCCCGGCCGCGGCGGCAAGGCGCCGTACGTCATCGGCGTCGGTCAGGTCGGCGGCGATGAAACGGGCGCGGCCGCCTGCCCTGGTGATGGCCTCGACGGTGGCGGCGCCGCGCAGAGCGTCCCTGCCATGCACCACCACCTCGTGGCCGGCCTTGCCGAGCTCGAGCGCGATCGCCCGGCCGATTCCCGAGGTCGCACCGGTGACCAACGCGGTCTGTGACATGGTCTTCTCCTTATGAGGCAGACAGGTCTGTCTGCTATATGATTGATACTAGACAGACCTGTCTGTTAAAGTCAAAGACATGGCACCGAAGGCACCGACCACCACCAAGAGCTCTACCGCCAAGACCGCCACACCGAATCCGTCACCGAAGGAGCGCAGCGCGGCCGCGAAGGCGCGTCTGCTGGCGGCGGCGAACGAGCTGTTCTATGCCGAGGGCATCCAGGGCGTCGGCATCGACCGGGTGATCGAGCACGCAGGGGTGGCGAAGGCGACGCTCTACAGCGCGTTCGGCAACAAGGAAGGGCTGATCCGGGCGTACCTGCAGGCCCGGCATGACGCGACCAGCGAGCGGATGGCGAAGGAGCTCGCCGAGCGGTACGAGACCGCCAAAGAGCGGCTGGTCGGCGTGTTCGAGGTCCAGGGACTGTCGTTCACGGACCCGTCCTTCCGCGGTTGCGCGTTCATCGGCGCGAACGCGGACGCGCCGAACATCCCGGCGGTCGAGGAGTCCTCGCACAACTATCGGGCCTGGCTGCACGCACTGTTCCTCGACCTTGCAGTGGAGGCGGGTGCGAAGGATCCCGTGCTGCTGGCTCAGCAGTTGGTGCTGCTGTACGACGGGTCGGGCATCAGCGCGTGGCTCGACAAGGACAAGGCGGCGGACAACACTGCGCGCACGGTGGCAGCCGCTCTGGTAGACGCCGCTACTTCTTGAGCGTGCCCGGGTAAGTCCCAGATCGCCAAACCCCAGTAGTAACAGGCATTGGGTATTAGTTGATACGACATACGTGTCGTGTAATCTGTTTGAGGTGAAGGTTGCCGAGGAGCTGCGGTATCTCGTGCTGGCGGTCCAGCGCGAGGGAAACCGGCTGCTCGCCGCCGAGCTCCGGCCGCTCGGGATCACGCCGTCGCAGGCTGAGGTGCTGCGCGTGCTTCGGGACCACGGGCCGCTGACGCTGAACGCACTGGGCGGGCTGCTGGTCTGCGAGACCGGCAACAGCCCGAGCCGCCTGGTCGATCGGCTGGTCGCGCAGGGTCTGGTCGAGCGCGACATCGATCCTGACGACCGGCGCTATCTGGCGCTGAGCCTGACCAAGGACGGCCGGGCGCTCTGCCGCCGCATCGTCGCGGCCGAGCGAGTCCTGCACAACACCATCGACAAACTCGTCGCCGGACAACCGGTGAGCGAAACCATCAGCACGCTGCGAGCAGTCGCCGAGGCCTTCCCCACCGGCGAGGCGCTGGCCCGTCGGCGCGACACCGAGTAGGAGAAATAGTCATGGAACAAGCCGTTTCACGCATCCCCGCCGACCCGATCGCGATCCGTCACACGCTGCTGGACACACTCTCCCTGCCGGAGTGGAACGAGGCCTTCCTCGCGATCGATGGTCCGGACGAGCCGGCTGTCGGCGTTCGCTACGCCCTGCGCGTCCGCCCCGGTCTGAGCGGCCACCTCGAGTACACGGCGATCGAGCCGGACCGGATCGAGATCAGCTGGCAGGTCCCGGGCTTCCACGAGACTGGCAGCTGGATCCTTGGCCCTGACGACCAGGTCACCCACTCCTTCGAACAGGCCGGCCCGCTCGCCGCAGTACTGCGGCCTGCCTACCGCGGGATCGCGTCAGTCCGTCTGGGCCGCCTCGCCAACCGGGTCACCCAGCTCAGCCGAACCGCGTGACCCTGCGGGCTCAGTGGAAGTGGGCGCCTGGTTTGCGGTAGCCGCGGAGCAGGTCGCGGGAGATGATCAGGCGCTGCATCTCGTCCGTGCCCTCGAAGATGCGCCACAGACGGACCTCGCGGAACCACCGCTCGATCGGCAGCTCCTTCGTGTAGCCCATGCCGCCGTGGATCTGCAGGACCCGGTCGGCCACGCGGTTCACCGTGTTCGTGCCGTAGAGCTTGGCGATCGCGCTGTCGTGTTGCGGATGCCGGCCCTGGTCGACCACCCAAGCGGCGTACAGAACGAGCCAGCGAGCGGCCTCGAGTTCGACCTCGGAATCGGCGATCATCCATTGGATCGCCTGGTTGTCACCGATCGCGCTGCCGAAGGTCTGCCGCGTGTTGGCGTGGTCGATCGCCAGCTGGAGTAGGCGTTCGCAGGCGCCGATACCGCGGGCCGGGATGATGAACCGGCCCTTCATGATCCAGCGCATCGCCAGTTCGTATCCCTGCCCGATCTCGCCGAGCACGTGGTCGGCCGGTACCCGGACGTCGTCGAAGTTCAGCGTCGCGGGGACTGCCTGGCCCATCGTGATGATCCGGTCCGAGGTCCAGCCGCGCTCGCGGTCGACCAGGAACGCGGTGAACCCGCCCTTCGAGCCCTTCTCGGCATCCGTGACCGCGATGACGATGGCGAAGTCGGCCTCGTTGCCCCCGGTGATGAAGGTCTTCTCACCGCGGATGACCCAGTCGTCGCCGTCGCGCCGCGCCGTCGTACGGATCGCGCGGGTGTCAGAGCCGGCGCCCGGTTCGGTGATCGCGAAGCAGGACCGCCGCTCGCCGGAGATGGTCGGCAGCAGGTATTCCTTGCGCTGCTCCTCGTTGCACTCATAGAGGATGTTGTCGGCCTCGCCGCCGAACGAGAACGGCACGAAGGTACGCCCCAGCTCGCTCGTGATCAGGGCTTGGTCGACGGCTGACAGGTCCATCCCGCCGTACTCCTCGGGCGTGCTCAGCCCCCAGAACCCGAACGACCTCGCCTTCGCCCTCAGCTCCTGGGTCCGCTCCGGTTCCAGCCCGGGGAGCCCTTCCCGCTCACGCCGCAGCACCTCGTTCTCCAGCGGCATGAGCTCGCGGCGGACGAACTCACGAGTCGTCTCGCGGATCGCCTGCTGTTCATCAGTGAGTGAGAAGTCAACCATGTGGTTCACCCTAGGCCGATCTACGCTCACTCACCTGTTGATGGAGATTCGCGGGACCCGGCTTCACGGCGGGGCGGACCGCCCACACTCACCAAGCAGGGTTGACCGAGCGCGCAGCGGTGGAGGTGAGCGTCGCTACGTCCCGACGGGCGGCCTTGGTGAGTGTTGGACGTCCGGGGGGCGATCAAACGGCGATGGGGACGGCTCGTTTGTGGATCGTGCGGCGGTGGTGGCGGATGATGACCTCGGCCGCCTTGTCGTCGATGTCTTTGCCCTCGAGGAAGTCGTCGATCTCGTCGTAGGTGACGCCCAGAGCGACCTCGTCGGGGAGGCCCGGGTTGTTCGTCTCCAGATCCGCGGTCGGGACCTTCCCCGTGATCTCGTCCGAGGCGCCGAGCTTGGCGCCGATCGCCCGGACCCTGCGCTTGGTCAACCCCGACAGCGGTGTCAGGTCGCACGCGCCGTCGCCGTACTTGGTAAAGAATCCGACGACCGCCTCTGCCGCGTGATCCGTCCCGACCACGAGTCCCCCGCGCGCGCCGGCCACGACGTACTGGGCGATCATCCGTTGCCGCGCCTTGATGTTCCCGGTGTGGAAGTCCGCCCGCTCGCCGAGGTCGGAGTGCTTGACCGACTCGACCATCGCGTCCGTCGGGGGCTTGATGTCCACCGTGAGTGTCTCGTCCGGGCGGATGAACTCGAGCGCTCTCGCGGCGTCGTCCTCGTCCAGCTGGACACCGTACGGGAGGCGCATCGCGATGAAGCGGGCGTTCCCCCCGTCCTCGCGGATGCGTTCGACGGCCAGCTGGCACAGGCGCCCCGCAGTACTGGAGTCGACGCCGCCGCTGATGCCGAGCACGTACGACGAGGCGCCGGACAGGCGGAGCTGGTCGGTCAGGAAGTTCAGGCGGCGCTGGATCTCCAGGTCGGGATCGAACGACGGGGTCACCCCGAGCTCCGCGATGATCAACTCCTGCAGATAGCGGCGGTCCTCGTTCATCGGGCTCCCTCGTCGGCTCGGGTCTGACCCGGCCAGCCTATTTCTCCTGCAGCGGGATCAGGTGGTGGCCGTCCGGGTGCCGGAATCCGCCGACCGGGCGGGCGCTGTCCGCTCCGCCGATGTGGAGCCGAGCCACCCGAGAGCCATGCTTCGGCGGGCCGTCTGGGTCCGGACATGAGGATTCCCCGCGCACCCGGAAGAGCTCACTTACCCTTGCTGCCTTCCGGCCCTGGGGGAGTTGGGCGAGATACCGCCACGCGGGGAACCAGCCAAGAGTGTACGGGATCTCCGGCCAAGGTCTGGAATCGGCCTCCTCCGGGCCTCCGCCCGGTTCGGGCTTGGCGGGGCTTCCTAAGCTGGCTGATGTGACGAAGCTTGCACTCGGGCCGTTCGGGATCTCGACAGGCCTCACCAGCAGCCCCCATTCCCTCGAAGCCGCCGCAGCCGCGGAAGAGCTCGGGTATCCCGTCATCTGGCTGTCGGGGTCCACTCCCCGGCCTGCAGACGATCGTCGAGCTGGTCGGCGCGACCAGGTCGATCAAGTTCGCCAGCGGCATCCTTGCCGTCGACACCTATCCCGCGGGGGATGTAGCCGCGACGTACGTCGGGTTGGAGGCGTCTGCACCCGGCCGGTTCATCGTCGGACTCGGCGGCGCCCGCGGCCCGAAACCGCTCGCCACCCTGAACGCCTACCTCGACCAGCTGACCGGCGTACCAGTCGATCGTCGGGTGCTCGCGGCGCTCGGCCCACGCATGCTCGAGCTCGCCCGCGACCGCAGCGCTGGGGCGTATCCGTTCCTGATCACGTCGGCCTACACGGCCACAGCCCGCGCGATCCTTGGCCCGGACAAGCTGCTCACCGTGAACCACCTGGTCGTGCTGGAGACCGACGCCTCGCGGGCTCGTTCGATTGCGCGGGAAACGATCAGTTTCTTCCCCCGGATCCCCGCCTACGCGGCTTCACTTCGGCGGCAGGGCTTCAGCGAAACGGATCTGGCGGAGCTGCCTGACGCCATGGTGGACGAGCTTGCCGCCTGGGGTACGGCGGAGGAGATCGCGGCAAAGTTGGCCGAACACCATGCTGCAGGCGCCGACCAGGTCGCCATCAACGTCATCACCGGCGAAACCGGCCCGCAACCCATCGAGCAGTGGAGAGCCCTAGCCCCCGTGCTGCTCTCTTCGTAGTACTGCCTCCTCGAGGCGGTTGTTCCACCTGGGCCTTCCGACTCCAGGAAGACGACCTCACCGTGGAGTGCAGTCCGGAAGTTCTGGGCTGCCGCATCCGCATGGACGAAGGTGAGCGGTCTCAGCTCACACGCTGCTTGCTCAGTAGCGCTGGGATCCAGTGGTCGCCGTAGCGCTCCTGAAGCTCAGGCCGCCTCCAATCGTCGCCGGTGATCGTGCCGTGACACAGCGGTGAGCCACAACGGCAAGCGAGCTCGTAGTCGACCCCCGTGCTGGTGCCGTAGTCGCTCGTCACCTCTTCGCCGGCCGCGATGTCCCGCCGCGCTTCCAACGTGACGGCATCGATCCACCACAGATTCGGGTCACAACTGTGGTTGCCATAGGCAATTACCGGCCGTGGATCCCTCGGCAGCACCAGATGCTCGTCTTCGTCGAGCGTGATCGTGTCCACCGGCGGATTCTTCAGCAACTCCTTCAGCTCCGCCGTGGTGACCTTCCGCCCAGCAAGCCGGGAGACGACCTCGCCCTTCGAGATCGGCTTGCTCGCGAACAAGCCCTGCCCCGCAATCTCCGACCTCTGTATTGCCAGGTGCGGATGCCCCCAGCAGAGCTGCTTCTCATAAAGCCGAACGACCGACTCCAGCTTGTCGTACTTGTACGGCTTCTCCTCACCAGTCAGCTCGAACCCGCGCCGCTGCCAGAACCCCGCAGCCACCGCCGCGTTGGTATCCACCACCGCCAACCGCAACGTCCTCACCTCCGGCCAGGCCGTCGCGACGTAGTCCTCCACCAACCTGTACGCCGCGGCGCCCACTCCCCGCCCCTGGTGGTCCGCCATGTACCTCGAGCAACCCGATGAACCCGGTGTGCCCAGTCGGATACCCCCTGAGCAGATCCACCACCGCCACCAACTGGTCGTCCTCCCACACGCCAAGCACGACCTTGGCGTCCTCCGACAATCCCTCAGGCCGCGCCATCAACAAGCTCTCCGCATCCGCCTGCCCAGGCGGATACCCCGTGATCCGCTCGGTGTAGCCGGGATCAGACTCGATCAGCAACTGAACCTCCGCGACGTCCTCGGGTCCGATCTCCTTCAACTCCATCCGAGCGCTCTCCATGCCTCGGACCCTAGATCGCCGCACGCCTTCGCTCGCGCCATTTACACCCTCGCGCTAGGCGCAGTCGCTACCAGGGCTGCCCCTCCCGCGCCACTGGGACCGCCAGGCCATCAATCGGCGCGCCGGCCCTGCCCCGCAGGCGGTGACAAGTACGCGGCGGACCCCGTCGATGGCCTGGCGGTCGGCTCAACCGCGACGATCCACACTCCACACCCCCGATTTCAGAAGTCGCCCCGGACCGCGTATTCTCTCGGCTTGGAGGATTCGCCTAGAGGCCTAGGGCGCACGCTTGGAAAGCGTGTTGGGGGCAACCCCTCACGAGTTCGAATCTCGTATCCTCCGCCACTCTCCGAGCGGCCGATTGACCGGTGTTTCCGCTGGTCAGAGCGCAGTACCGGCACTCGCAGAGAGACCGAAGTAGAACCGGCCCGGCCGCATCAGCGACCGGGCTGGTTCCATCGGTGGTCTCAGTTCTTGTCTCATTACGGCCACCTGAGAGCTCGCACCCGCGCCAGGGCTGCGCTCGCGCTGGCTGCTTGGACGCCTCAGAACTCAGGCAGCCGATGCCGCCTGTGTAACCGCGCACGTCGGTACAGATAGAAGGGGGTCAGCGTCGGTCGTTCCTTCCTCCCATCGGTATAGAACACCGACGTGAGCCAAGATCAGGGTCGACGAGTACATGGTCAGTATCTGCCGACTCTTACTCACGGCATCGGAAGCGGGGCCGAGCCAGAGACCACGAGAGTCCAAACCGTCCCGCCGGCCCATGCGTTCTAGCTTTCGCCGCGCTCGCTCCTTGAAGAGGACCATCTGAACGTCGGTCATCATCTCGCCGCCATCCATGAACGTCGCGAGAGTGTCAGGCACCGCGTACCCACCCTCCGAGATACGACACCCGATGTGCTTAGCGAAGTAACGCGCAAGATCAACCACGGAAGAATTCCAAGGGGTCCCGTAGATGGTCTGCATATCTACATGCCTGCTTCGCCAGAGCAAATCGGTGTTATTCCATACATATTCAGCGAACTTGTCGTATGCGGCATCGAATGGCTGGCCTTGCTCGTTGTTGCAGCGTCGGCAGAGATTGGCAGGGAACTTCGCGATCTGCGATTTAGGGCTCGGAACCTTGGACAGTCGTGGCGCATCGCCGCCCCACATCAGACCGTCGCCCGTCCACATCCGCGTAAGATCGGTTCGCTTGAACTTGTGCTCGCGCGCGGCCTCGGTCTTCCCTCTTACGTGCCGCCGGTCAGGGGTCCCGTCATCGCGGACACCAACGGTCACCCGCTCATGCCAACTCCCGTCCGCGCCCTCGTAGATGCTTGATGCAAGGTTCGGTTTGCGTCCCATAGCTATGCTGTCTGGTCTCGGCGGTCGCTGTCTCGAAGCCGCCTTACGTACTCCGCGATGCACTGTCAACGGTAGCCGAAAACTGACCCCGTTGCGGCAGTTGAAAATTGACCCCTTGGTGGTCATGG
>NZ_BAAANE010000009.1:0-540257 GCF_039529635.1 Kribbella alba
ACCCGGCCTTCGCCCACCAGTTGCTCGACATCGCCCAACACCTCACCACCCGCCACCACCCCACCGGCGACGACAGCGCCGACGGCGCCGACGACAGCACCGGCGACAGCACCGGCGACGACGGCACCGGCGGCGACAGCGGCGACGGCACCGACCCGGCCGGGGCCGAGGCGCGCACCGGGCCCGCGGCGCGCACCGGGCCTGCGGCGTCGGCCGGGCCCGAGGCGTCGGCCGAGAGCGGCTCGGCTCAGTGCGCGCAGACCGATCAGGCCGGTGCCGGCACGCCCACCGAGGACGACCTCGGGCCGGTCGCCGACCCGGCGCCGACGGGTGTCCCGAGCCCGACCGACGGGATCCGGCCGGACGCGGGAGCCGGAGCAGGTGACGCCCCGGGCGCAGAGGACGCGACCCCGCAGCCGGACCACGGCCCCGGCGTCGGCCTCGCCGCGCAGGCCGGCAGCGGCCCCGGCGTCGGCCTCGCCGCGCAGGCCGGCAGCGGACCCGGCGTCGGCCTCGCCGCGCAGGCCGGCAGGGGACCCGGCGTCGGCGTCGCCGCGCAGGCCGACAGTGAACCCGGCGCCGGAGCGGCCCCGCAGCCGGGCAGCGGACCCGGCGTCGGCGCGCGGCCGGCCGATGCGCCCGGCACCACCGGCGACACCCCACGGGCAACTGACACCGCGGACGCGGACGACACCACCGACCCGGGTGACATCGCGGACGCGCCTGACACCGCCGACCCGGGTAACACCGCGAACACGCCTGACACCGCCGACCCGGGTGACACCGCCGCCGCGCGGGCCGACGATCTGCGGGTCGACGAGGTGACCCGGGACGGGCAACCAGCCACCGAGTTGTTCCTGGCCGACGAACCCGGCCCGCACACCGAAGCCGACCGCGACACCCCCCACCCCAGCCACCCCGCCCACCCACTCGACCCACCCCCACCACGCCGCACCGGGACCGGCACCGTCGAACAGATCGTCTACGGGCTGGAGACCGCCGCGCGCCAGGACCTGGCCGCGAAACTGGCCGCGATCAAACACGCCGCCGACACCAACACCACCACCAGCAGCAGCAGCAGCGGCGGTGGTGGTGGTGGTGGTGGTGGTGGTGGTGGGTCCGGTGGGCGTAGACCCGGGCGGATCAAGCTGTATGTCCACATCACCGACGAGACCCTGCTCGCCGGTGCCGGAACCGCGCGCGTCGAAGCCTTCGGACCCGTGTTCGCCGCCAAGCTCGCCGAACTGCTCGGCCACGACCGCATCACCGTCCAGCCCGTGATCGACCTGAACGACCACGTCAGCGTCAACGCCTACGAAATCCCGCACCGGATCCGGGAACGCATCAAACTCACCTACCCGGTCGAGCAGTTCCCCTACGGCACCCTCGAAACCACCACCAGCACCGACCTCGACCACGTCATCCCGTTCGACCCGACCGGACCCCCGGGACAAACCAGCACCAAGAACCTGCGACCCCAAGGCCGCCTCAGCCACCGCATCAAAACCCACGGCGGCTGGAAAGTCCGCACCCTCGACAACCACGCCCTCGAATGGACCACCAAACACGGCTACAAATTCCGCGTCGACCACACCGGCACCCACCCCATCAACGACGACCCGACCTGACCTGACGGAAATGTCTCACCCTGCATCGACGATTCCAGGATGCGGCACAGGAGTTGCGAAGGCCGGAGTACGTTCACTCGACGTCGACGAGTTCCCATGGGCGGCGCTTGGGGATCAAGCGGACGGCGAGCCATGCGGCTACTGCTCCGAGGGCGAACCCGGGGATCATCCAGCGCCAGCCGGAGAGCGCTCCCTGCTCGGCCTTGACCGTGTCCGCCGCCTGGCCGACGGGTTGCGGCGCGGGCCTCTCAACCTGGGCGGAGGGATCGCTCTGCGGCATGCTGGTCGGACCGCCGCCGCCGAAGAAGTTGTCGTCATTGCCGATCAGGCCGAGCATGTCGAGCAACTTGGTCAGCTGGATCGAATCCGTCGCGCGATGCCAGACCGGCTGTTCGGGCAGCTTGCCGGAGCCGGTCACGTCCTGCGTGGTCGCGATCCACGGACCACCCGGCGCGTCGGGGTAGATGATGTCCAACCGCCAGACCATCATGTCGTGGATCAGCCAGGTCGCCCGGACGAAGTTGCCGGACTGATGGTCCTCACCTGCGGACGGCTTGTCATTGCTGCTGTTCTCGATCAGCCCTTGCAATTTGGCATAGTTCGCGTCTTCGTAGCCTGCGGCAACGACCTTCGGAATGCTGGGCGCGCTCAGCAACACGCTGGTCGGCCCGCCGGCATGCGCCGGCACCACCCCGCTCGCGGCCACCGCCACGACGGCGGCAGACATCATGACGGTACGACGGAACCAGTGGGACATGGCGGCTCTCCTCAGCTGCTCGACTACCCCTGGTACACCGCCACCACCACAGCGGTTCCCGTTCTACCGAATCGCAGAGAGCGCGATCTCGGTCGCCCGGCCCTTGTCCGGCACACCCTCCAGCCGGAACGTGACCCCGCCCCGCAGCCAGACCAGCGTCGGCCCGGCAACGCGCTCTGTGCGCTCGACCCCGTCCTTGCCCACCAGCACCAGCTCATGCGGCCCTTTGAACCAGTACCCGTCGATGGACTCCACAAATTCCAAGCTGGTGTAGTACTTCTTCACATACAACGGTGACAGCCTCCCCTGGAACTGCTCGAGCCGCACAGTGCCGCCGCCCGACGTTTCCCAGCTCATCGCGACCACGCCGTTGGTCACCGCGATCTCTTTACGAGATCCCAGCGCGGATGGCACCACCGGCCCGAACCCAGCGCGCCGGCTAGCCTCCTCCAAGCTCAACCCGTCTCCGGCTGCCGGCGGCGCAGGCGCGGTGCTAGGCCCAGTCCCGACCGGCCGAGCCTCGACTCCCCCGATGTTGAGCCACTCAGCCACTGCAGCCCGCACCGGCGGAGCCAGGGCCGCCCCGACAACAAGCAGAGCGAGCAGAGCCACCAGGGCTCGCCACCGACTTCGAACCACCTCAGCCAGAGTCCGGCGTACCGGCTGGTCTGCAACAGCCTCCAGTACTGCGGTCGCAAGTCCGTCAGCGACAGGAGGTACTACGGCAGAGCGCCCGAGCGCGCGGAGTTCGTCAGCAAGCTGCTCGTCGGTCATCGCTGCACCTCCTTGTCGGGTAGTTGCGTGCGCAGTCGCCCTAGCGCACGGTGTAGCCGCGACTTGACCGTGCCGCGTGGCCAGCCGAGCACCGCGGCGGTCTCTTGCTCGTCGAACTCCAGCAGGTACCTACACGTCACCACTAGCCGGTAATGCTCGGGCAGAGCGCGCACCGCTCCAAGCAGCTCACGCCGCCGCTCACCGAGAGCGGCCTCATCAGCCGGGTCCAGCACAGCCTCCGGCAATGCGGCCAGCTCCTCGCGGCGCGTACGGCGGCTACGCGAGCGCTGCAGGTTGCGTGTCTCGTTCGCCACGATGCGCAGCAGCCACGGCCGGAAGGCAGAGCCGTCTCGGAAGCCGGCCAGCGCGCGGTACGCCTTCACGAGCGACTCCTGCACCACGTCGTCCGCCTCGGGGCCTGCGCCGAGGAAAACCGCCGTCCTTTTCGCCACCGGCGCATGCCGCAGTACCAGCTCGGCGTACGCAGCGGACTCACCGCCGCGAACACGAGCCAGGATCGCCGCCTCATCGCTCCCGCTGATTCCGCCTCCTGTCCCGGTCTCATTGTGTCTACACCGCAGCCCACCGCCCGGTTCCGCGATGTCATAAGGTCATGGGCGTGCCAGAAGTCGATGCTTCTTTCCAAGCCCTGCCCCGACACGAGCTCGCCGACGCCGCGCTGCAGCGGGCCAAGGATCTCGGCGCGACGTACGCCGAGTTCCGGCTGGAGCGGGTCCGGTCCGAATCCATCTCACTGCGCGACGGCGCACTGGAGAGCGCGCACGACGACGAGGACCTCGGTCTGGCCGTCCGCGTGATCCATGACGGGACGTGGGGCTTCGCGGCCGGCGTCGCGCTCACCACGGACGAGGCGGTCCGGGTCGCCGAGCAGGCAGTCAACATGGCGCAGGTGTCGCGGCCGATCAACAGTGAGCCGATCGAGCTCGCCGAGGAGCCCGTGTACGACGACGTCAGCTGGGTGTCGGCATACGAGACCGACCCGTTCAGCCTGCCGCGCGCGGAGAAGGTTGCCCTCCTCACCGACTACAGCCGGCGGCTGCTCTCGGCCGAGGGCGTCTCCCACGTCACCGCGTTCGTCCACTCGGTGAACGAGTGCAAGTTCTACTCCAACTCCGAAGGCACCTCGACCACCCAGCAGCGGGTCCGCATCGGTCCGCAGCTGCAGGCGATCGCGGTCGACACCGAGACCGGCCGGTTCGACTCGATGCGTACCTGCGCGCCGCCCGCCGGTCGGGGCTGGGAGTACATGACCGGCACCGGCTGGAACTGGGACGAGGAGCTCGCCCAGATCCCCGGCTGGCTGGCGGAGAAGATGGCCGCCCCCAGCGTCGAGGCCGGAACGTACGACGTGGTGATCGACCCGACCAACCTCTGGCTCACCATCCACGAGTCGATCGGCCACGCCACCGAACTGGATCGCGCCCTCGGCTACGAGGCCAACTACGCCGGCACCAGCTTCGCCACCATCGACAAGCTCGGCACCCTGAAATACGGTTCGCCCATCATGCACGTCACTGGCGACCGCACGGCCGATCACGGCCTCTCGACGGTCGGGTACGACGACGAGGGGGTCGCCGGCCAGCAGTGGGATCTCGTCAAGGACGGCATCCTTGTCGGCTACCAGCTGGACCGCCGGATGGCCCAGGTGAACCAGGAAGTCCTCGGCACCAACCGCTCCAACGGTTGCGCCTACGCCGACTCCCCCGGCCACATCCCGATCCAGCGGATGGCCAACGTGTCGCTGCGGCCCGCGGCCAACGGACCCACCACCGAGGAGCTGATCAGCCGGGTGAAGAACGGGATCTACATCGTCGGCGACAAGTCCTGGTCGATCGACATGCAGCGGTACAACTTCCAGTTCACCGGCCAGAGGTTCTACAAGATCACCGACGGCAAGCTCGACGGCCAGCTTCGCGACGTCGCGTACCAGGCCACCACGACCGACTTCTGGGGGTCGATGGAGGCCGTCGGCGGACCTCAGACCTATGTGCTCGGCGGCGCCCTCAACTGCGGCAAGGCCCAGCCCGCCCAGTCCGGCGCCGTCACCCACGGCTGCCCGTCCGCCCTGTTCCGCGAAGTACGCATCCTCAACACGACGCAGGAGGCCGGCCGGTGACGACCGCCATTCAGCTGAGCCCACAGGACACCGTTGAGCGCGCGCTCGAGCTGGCCGCGGCCGAAGGCGCCGCGGGCTGTGTCGTCCTCGTCGCCGAGACCTCCAGCGCGAACCTGCGCTGGGCCAACAACACGCTGACCACCAACGGTGCGATGCGCGGCTCCAGCGTGACCGTCATCGCCACGGTCGGCGCCGGCGAGGGCACCGCCGCGGGCGTGGTGGGACGGTCCTCGACCACCGACGATTCACTCCGCGAGATCGTCTCGGCGGCAGTCGCCGTCGCCCGCGAATCCGGCCCCGCCGAGGACGCACGCCCACTCGTCGACGGCACCGTCGGGCCGGGCTGGGACGAAGAACCGGACGAAACCTCCGTCAACGTCTACGAGCACTTCGCCCCGGCCCTCGGCGAGGCGCTCAACAAGGCCGGCAAGGAGAACCGCTGGCTCTACGGCTTCGCCGATCATGAAGTCGTCACCCTGTACGTCGGGTCGTCGACGGGACTGCGATTGCGCCAGGCCCTGCCGCGGGGATTCGTCACCGCCACGGGCAAGTCGGCTGACCTGAGCCAGTCGGCGTGGGCGGGCGCCGCCACTCGCGACTTCACCGACATCGACCCGCTCGCGATCGACACCGAACTCACCCGGCGGCTCGGCTGGGCCACCCGGACGGTCTCGGTGGAAGCCGGGCGGCACCCGACCGTGCTGCCGCCCGCCGCGGTCGCTGACCTCATGTCGCACATGTACTGGAAGCTCGACGGACGAGACGCGCACGAGGGCCGCAGCGTGTTCTCCAAGCCGTCCGGTGGTTCCCGGATCGGCGAGACGCTGTCACCCCAGCCGGTCAGATTCTGTTCGGACCCGCACCTGGCAGGGTTGGAGACCTTCCCCTTCATGGTGGCCCGGTCCTCCGGCGGCTCGTGGAGCGTGTTCGACAACGGCCTCACGCTGGGCGCGACCGACTGGATCCGCGGCGGCAAGCTCGAGACCCTGATGACCAGCCGGTACACGGCCGAACTGACCGGCGCACCGGCTGTCACCCCGGCAATCGACAACTACGTCCTGTCGGTCGACGGCGCGACCGGTTCCGTCGACGACCTGGTCGCGGGACTCGACCACGGTCTGCTGCTGACCTGCCTGTGGTACATCCGGATCGTGGAGCCGCAGACCCTGCTGCTGACGGGTCTGACCCGCGACGGCGTCTACCTGGTCGAGAACGGCGAGGTGACGGGTGCCGTGAACAACTTCCGCTTCAACGAGAGCCCGGTCGACCTGCTCGGCCGCTTCACCGCGGCCGGCGCGACCGTCCCGTCGTTCTCCCGCGAATGGGGTGACGAGTTCTCCCGTACTGCGACCCCGCCGCTGCTCATCCCCGACTTCAACATGTCCACCACCAGCCAGGCCAGCTGACCGGTCAGCTGGTCGGGGCCGGCTTTGCCTGGGTGACTCGCCACAGCCGGCGGGGTTCGGGGCCTTCTTCGTAGGCGTCGGCCCCGCCGAGTTCCCAGCGCTCGGCCAGCTCGTGCACCAGGTCGAGGTCGAAGAAGCGGCCGGCGAATCCGTCACGCGCGTACAGCCCGTCGCTGATCTCGCTGCATTTCCCGTAGCCCGGGTCGGCGGTGGACCAGACGGAATAGACGAAGAGCCCACCGGGCCGCAGTACGCGGCGGATCTCGTTCACCAAAGAGCGAAGTTCGGCGCGGGAGAAGGCCATGTTGAGCAGCAGATTGGCGTAGACCGCGCCGACCGTGGCGTCCGCCGGTGGCAGCGGATCGCGTACGTCGTGCAGCGCTGCCGTGACTCGATCGTCCAGACCTCCGCGCTGCGCATCCAGCCTGAGCTGGCTCAGAGCGGATTCGCTGAAGTCAGTCGCGTGCACGCTGAACCCTTGCCTGGCAAGGTAAAGCGCGTCCCTGCCCTGCCCGGCGCCCAGCTCCAGCACATCATCGATGCCGGCGGCACCGAACAGCCGGACGGTCCAGCGGGCCGCCGCCGACGGCTCCGCGCCGTGCAGTCGAGGGTTCCCCTCGTAGGCGGTCTGCCATCTCTCCTGTTGAGCCCTTGCGAGCTCGACGTGTCCAGTCTTCATCTTGCTCCCCGTGGTCGCCTCGCCAGTCTGGACGACCGGCAGACCCGAAGCAGCCTACGCGACGATTTGAGTAGACGTACTCAGGCGGCAGCCGGTTCCGGCTCGGATAGTGAACAACACCACCCGAGGAGGACGACGATGAACGCTCACTCCACGCAACTGCGCTGCCCTGTCTGCCAAACAGACCTACTACTCACCGTCGCCCCCACACCACACGCCGCCACCACACTAGTTGCCCCCAGCCCGCTTCCTTCCCTCCCGACCCCAGCAGGCAACGACACCAAGCCACCGCTCCACAGCCCCCAACCCGTTCCCGTCACACCGCCTGCCCCACGAGCCCTGCCCGCTACGCCGCCTCCGCCTCCGCCTCCGCCTCAGCCCAGGCAGCAGGCGCGCAGGCAGCCCAGGCCGCATCACCATCTGAGTCCGCAGGCAACGCTGCTCGGTCTTGGGGTGCTTCTGCTGCTGGCGGCCGGTGTCACCTTCCTGGCTGTGACGTGGGACAGCCTGCCGGTCTCCATGCAGGCCGCGATCATGGCGACTCTCGCGGCACTTGCCCTGGCCGGCGCCGTACACGCCAGCAAGAACAAGCTCGCCGGCACTGCTGAGGCTGTCGCGATCCTCGGCTGCGGCCTGCTCCTCGTGGACCTCTTCGGAGCCCGCGAACTCGGCCTGATCCCGCGCTCGGCCATCGACGACCTCACGTACGCCGGTGTCTCGTTCGCGGTGGTTGCCGCGATCAACCTGATGATGTCCCGGATCGCCGGGAAGGTGCTCACCTTCGGCCTGACTGCCGTCATCGCGGGTCAACTCCCGCTCTCCCTCTTCATGGTGGACCGCGTCGGCATCGCCGTGTTCTTGCTTGGCCTGCTCGCCCAGGTCATCGTCACCTTGTTCTGGACTTCCAAGGGCACCCGACTGATCAGGATCACGGGCGCGATCTGCTCCGGCCTGTTCCTGGGGATCATCCTCGCCGTCGGCGCCGTCCGGGTCTTCTTGGCCCTGGTCGCCCGCCACTCGACTGACCTCGGTGGAGTCGGGACAGCGCTCTCTCCGGTTCTCGCGACCACCGGCGTGGTCTGCCTAGCCGCCGTGGCCGGAGTGGTTCTCCCGCGCAAGATAGCGCTCCCTAGGTCTCTCCCGCCTGCTCTCGTCGAATCCTGCTGCACCACCGCGGCGGCGTTCACCGTCGCCACCTGCCTGCCGCAACTACCCGAGGTCGGCCGCTGGGTGACCACCGGCGCGGCTACCGCTCTGGGACTCGCCATACTGCTGCGAACCCGCCGTACGGGCCTGGTGACTTTACTGCTGGCGATCTCGGCCACAGTCGTTGCCTCAGTCAACATTCTCGTCTGCGCCTTCCTAACCGATGTCGTCCAGCTGGGCCTGATCTCGGCAATCGGCTCGGCACTCATCCTGATCGCCGGCTGGCGCAAGCGAATGAGCTCGATGGCCGCCTCCGCGTTCTCGAGCCTCGCCGCCCAACTCGCGATCCTGCTGGTCACCGCGGACGGATTCTTCAGCCTGTGGACCGGGGCGATCACCCTCGCCGTCGTCGGCGCCTGCTCGATCGCCTACGCGTGCGCATCCGTCGGCCTGCCCCGAGAGCGCGCTCTCTTCGCTACCGCCACCACAGCTGTCGTCCTCGCCGAACTGGTCGTCGTCATGGTCTCGCCCAACACCGGTACAGGAGTGGTGCTGACGATCGCCGCCGCCCCATTGGTCGCCTACGGCATGCAGCCGGGCCGACGCGAGGCCCTCCTGTTCGCCGGCTTCCTGCTGGCATTCGCGAACACGGCCTTCGTCGTCGGCGCGGGCGCCGACACTCTCGAGTGGTTCACCCTGCCGCCCGCGGCAGTGATGCTCGCGATCGGGCTGCTCAGCTGGCGCGACCAGCCGAGCTGGGTCTACCTCGGCCCCGGCCTGCTAGTCGGACTCACCCCCTCGGCACTAGTTGCTAACAGCAACGACGACTGGATGCGGCTGACGTTCGTGGTGGCCGCCGCGGTGGCGATCATGGTGATCGGCGCCCGTTTCTCCCTCCAGGCGCCCTTCGTCATCGGCGCCACCGTCCTCGCCAAGGTCGGCCTCTGGCAGTTCCTGGAGGTCGCCCCACTCATCCCCCGCTGGATCACCCTCGGCGCAGCAGGCGCCATCCTGCTGGCCGTCGGCGCCACCTACGAGCGGCGCCTCAACGAGGCCCGCCAGGCCGCCCGCTGGATCACGGCACTCCGCTAGCCTTTTGCTGCCCCCCGCTTGACCTCATACTGGGCCTTCCCGGATGTCTACCAGGACGGGGGGGGCGAATGGCCGACCGCGATTGGGACTCGCCTGACGCCTTGGTGCTGATCAATGTCCTGGAGAAGATGCGGGCGCGCGACGGGCTCACCCTCGCCCGCCTCCAGGACGGCCGGAACGGTGTCTCGGCGCCGCTGCTGGGGCTGGCCGCGACCAGGCGGTATGCGACGGTGCACAACGTCGAGCTAGGCCCCGCCGCGCTCGAGGTCGTCGGACAGTGTGTGCGGTTCACGATGAGCGGCACCGACCAGATCGTCGCCGATGCGATCCTCGCCCTCGGGCTCTTCGCCGACGTCTACTCCCAGCACGGCCTCGACAGCCGGGTCGTCCAGGCCCTGTCCGCCGACTCGCTCGGTCGCCGCCGCAACGCACTGCTCGTCCACTGGCGACGCTTGCACGAGTCGATGGGCCACAGCCCCGGCGAGCCACCCAGCGACCGCGCTCTCCGCGGTACGACGGAACGCGAGGTACTACGCGAGCTGGCCCGGCAACTCATCCGGCGTGAGGTCTACTCGGTCGGCTCGAAGAGCGTGGTGATGCCGACCCCGGGCGAGAACACAGCGAACAGCACCCCGGCCCTACCCAAAGGCAAGGTCATCGTGGTCGGCGGTGCTGTCATGGATGCCACCTTCCGCACCAAGAACCTGCCGGCCAGGGAGACCTCGAGCGAGGCGTACGGCTTCGATCTGTCCCCCGGCGGCAAGGGCCTGACTCAGGCGGTCGCCGCGGCTCGGCTCGGTCTGGACGTGTCGCTGATCGCGGCGGTGGCCGACGACCGGTTCGGGCAGGAGATCATCCACTACCTGCGCGACGAGGGCGTCGACACCTCGCTGATCAAGATCGTGCACGAGGCCCGGACCCCGTTCACCGGCGTCATCGAGATGGAACTCGGCGACAGCATCGCGGTGAACTGGCGAAACCAGATGGAGGTCCGGCTCGACGTGCGCGACGTCGATCAGCGTTCGCACGAGCTCACCAACTGCGACGCGGTGCTGGTGACGTTCGAGATCCCGCGCGAGACGGTCCAGCACACGCTCGCGCTGGTGCACGGTGAAGACGACAACCGGCCACTGATGATCGTCACTCCCGGCCAGCCGTACCCGGACGAGGGCATCTCGCGTCACTCGCTGACCCAGATCGACTACCTCGTCGCGCACGCCTGGGAGCTCGGCCGCTACGCGCCGGCCGGGCAGGAGCGGTTCGACCCGGATCCGGTCGCCCGGAATATGCTCGCCTATGGCGTCGAGACTTTGTGCATGCTGGTGAACGGCGGCTGCACGATCTATTCGGAATCCGCGCACGAGGCGTTCAGCGTGCCGACCTTCCCATCCATCTACAAGGAATCCTCGGCCGCCCGGGACGCTTTCTGCGCCGCCTTGGCCGCGAAGCTGATAGACAACGACCGGGTGTTCTCCGAGCAGGCCGCATTCTGGGCGGCCGCAGCGATGTCGTGCGCGACCGCCGATTTCCCGTTGTCGAATTCGATGCCGGATCGCAAACGGATCGAGGCGCTGCTCAGCCGTTCCAGGTTCACTGTGAAAGCAGCACCAGTAGTACCGGAACCCGACCCGCAGTACTAATACGTCAGCGGCGCAGGCGGCGTTGGTCGTCGGGAGCAACGAACTCGGTCTCGCCCCGGACCCGGCAGCAGAAGATCGTTGAGTCGAGCAACTTTGCCCGGCTCTGCTCGACGACTGCGCCGTGCCGGACCTGCAACTCGCTCAGGTTCGCCGTGCCGAAGCGTTGCCGCAACTGCCGGGGGCTCGCGTAGAGGCGGTCGACGTACAGATAAGGCCTGGCTTGGATAGACATCCAGCGGTGCCAGTTCGCCGCGCGGTAACTCGAACCGGTGAAGCCGAGATTCGGGTCGACCGCGGTGGTCAGCAGGTCGACGTCGCGGACCTCGGTGCGAAAGACGTTCCGGACCTTCGCCAGCAGGAAGGAGATCGCGTTGCTCGGGGCGACGTCGAAGGAGTAGACCCGCGAGACGTCCCAGACCCGCTCGCGCGGTACGCCGAACTGGGTCTGGAGCTGCCGGCCGACCCGCAGCCACTCCAGCGGGGAGACGCTGCACAGGCTCACCGGGAGACCGTTGACCGGGTCAACCAGGGCGAAGTTCCTCGAACCAGCCCGGGCGCTGCGCAGATAGTGCAGATGACTGAAGATGGCGGCGGCTTCGCGGGCGTCGTACTCGACGAAGCGCAGGTCCTGCAGCGGGAACTTGTTGGTCGGGATCAGCGACCGGATCCTCGCCTGGTCGGTCCGCAGACCGGCGGCGCTACGGCGTAACTCCATCTCGATCTGGCGGCGGCCGACCGTGCCGTTGAACCGCGCGACCCGGGGCAGGTGCAGCAGGGTCCGCACGGTCAGCGCACGCGGCTCCAGCCCGTTGACCAGGGCGGCATCGCGGACAAGATCGGAGAAGAGCGAATCGGGCCGACGGCAATCATCGAGCGAGAGTCGCAGAACCGTCGATTCGACGGGACTCGTGAGCACGCGAGAATGCTAGCGGACAACCGACCCGGTTCCGCACGTTTAGCCAAATTGAGACAACGTTTCGCGCCGCCCGGCCACTGCGACGAGCCGCGCTGCCAAATGGGATGACCAGGCTGCCAATTGGCAGCCTTTTCGCCAACAGGCTGCGGAACTGCCGCCGGCGACCGGCCACAAAAGCAGGAAATGTCCGTCGGGAATTGCCAGCTTTGCGCATTGACAGCCTTTTGACCTGACATTTACTGGTAGCAACAACACAGGCACCCGAAGGGACCGGCCCAATCTAGCGCGTTGCCGACAGATTACAAGTGCCCCGACCACCAGAATCCACGGAAAGAGGGAAAATCATGCCTCAGAATGAAGTTGTGGCGTCGTTAGTGGTAGTGGCCTCAGCCATCTTGATGATCTCGTTCTGGCGACAGATCCTCTTCATGTTGCTCTTCGCCGCGATCGTGGTCTTCTGCTTCGGCCTCTACAACGTCGCCTCCGCCGTGCACGGCTGAGGCGTCCGGACCCCCCACCCGGCGACCCGCCCAGGACTCCCCTGGGCGGGTTCTTTTCGTAGGCTCGTCAGAGTGAGTGCCGACGCCGCCGACCTGACTCTGGTCGAGATTCTCCCGCTGCTGGAGCGTCGACTTCTCTCCGCACGGGAACTGGTCGTCGACTGCCTGCGGCGGATCGACCTGGACGAGCCTGCCATCCGCGCCTTTGTCACCCTGACGCCGGAACTGGCGCTCGAGGCGGCGCGACGGGCCGACGCTGCGCGCGTTGCCGGTGCGGAGGTCGGTCCGCTGGCCGGTGTACCGGTCGCGATGAAGGACGTGTTCCTGACCAAGGACGTCCTGACCACAGCCGGGAGCCAGGTCCTCGCCAACTACATTCCGGCCGAGGACGCGGCAGTCTGGGAGCCCTTGTCCGCGGCGGGCGCCGGCCTTCTCGGCAAGACCACCACCCATGAGTTCGCCTACGGGACCGCCTCGTCGCCGACGGCGAATCCCTGGGACCTACGGCGTACTCCGGGTGGCTCGTCAGGTGGTTCCGCGGCTGCACTGGCCGGGCGGATGGTCCCCATCGCGACCGGGACGGATACCGGCGGCTCGCTCCGCATTCCGGCGGCCGCGTGTGGGGTCTGCACCCTGCGGAGTGCTCAGGGCCGGGTGTCTCGCTACGGTGCGATCCCGCTCAGCCCGACCTTCGACGTGGCTGGTCCGATGGCCCGGCGGATGCTCGACATCTCCGTTGTCATGCAGGTCGTGGCCGGCTTCGACTCCCGGGATCCCGGCAGCCTCAACGAGCCGGTCCCGGTCTATCCGACCGATGCACCGGCCGATCTCAGCGGCGTCAGGATCGGGTTGCCGATCGACCTCCTGTGGAAGGAGGTGGACGAGTCCATCGCGAACGTCTGCCACCAGGCGCTGCGCATCCTCGTCGATCGTGGTGCGGAGCTGGTGGAGATCGAGTCACCCCTGGTCGAGGGTGATGCACTCGACACCCTGCGGCGCGTCTTCGACACCATCAACGAGACCGAGGCACACCAGGTCCACGATGCGCTCGTGCCCCACCAACATCTCTACACTCCGCAGGTCCGCGAACGCCTCCTGAGGGGTGCCGATATCAGCTCCGAGGAGTACGAGGAGGCGTTGCAACTGCGCACCCGGTGGGCGCTGGCCTGGCGACGCACGATGTCGGTACGCCGGCTGCGAGCCATCGCCCATCCCACCATCGACGCGCCACCGCCGCTGATCGACGCGACCAAGCCGCCCCGCGGCCCGCGCATCCACTCGTCGGTCCCCTGGTCGGTCGCAGGCCTTCCCGCCCTCAGCCTGCCGGCCGGCCTGGACGACCGCTTCCTACCCGTCGGGCTCTCTCTCGCCGGCCAGCCCGAGCACGAGGCCCAACTCGTCGGACTCGGCATCGCTATCGACGAGGAACTCCAGAGCTGGCGGCAGTCGCCACCCGTCCGGACCTGATCACCAGGGGCGCGCGGGTGGGATGCCAGTCACCGAGAACATGGGGTTCGGCATGCGGCCCGTGGTCGGGACGGGTGGGCGGGTGTCTAGGTCGGCGTAGCCGCTGGTCAGGCGATAGCCGTTGAGGGGGTAGCGGGCGAAGGTCTCGCCGAGGAGCCCGGTTGCTTCGAGGCGGTCGGCGTACTGCGGGTGCTCGGCAGCGTAGAGCTCGATCTCGCCGCGGACCATGGACCACAACTTGTCCGCGGACAGCAGTTCCGCGTCCTCGAGCAGGTCGCCGAGGGGCGCGAGGACACCCAGGAAGAGCGCGTCGACGAGGTACTGCCGCAGCACGTGCCACGGTTTGCGCGGCAGCACCCGGTGGTGGCTGTCGGGTTCGATGCCGCGAGCAACGATCGGCTCGGTGGAGACGTTGAGATCGTCAACCAGATCCTTCACCACAATCCGCACCGGCAAGCCGTCGGGCGCGCAGATCACCGCGAGATTCTCGCCGTGCGGGTTCACAGTAATCCCATAGTGGTGCAGCAAATGCAACAGCGGACGCATCAGCCCAGCCAGCAGGTCAGCGACCCACGCCGCAGCCTGCACGCCCGACCGCGCGATCATCGCAGCAACCAACGGCTCCCCCGCAGCATCCTGATGCAGTACTGCGGCCAGCGCCCAAGCTGACTCCCCAGGCTTTAGGCGCGGCTCCAGCGGATCCCGCCAGATGCAGCCGAGGGTCTCCGTCCACTGGTAAGGAATGCCGGGCGCAGCGGACAACTGCGGATGCCGGACGGTCACGGATGCAACCTCGCCCAGCAGTTCCGTCCCGAGCCGGCCAAGCACCTCGTCGCGGTACCAGAGCCCGCGCAGCCACTGGGTGACCATCGGTGCGGCCAGGGTGCAATGCTCCGGGATGCCGCGATACACAGAAGTGTTCAGGATCTTCAGTGGCAGCTTCACCTGGTACCGCAGCGGCTGCGACACGTTCACCATCGTGCGGATCGACTGCGTGGGCAGGTAGTCGTCCGGCCCGTCCCCGAGTACGACGATCTCCCCGGTGGCGAGCTCGCGAGCCCACTGAGTCCGTACTACGTGGTCGAGCTGCCACGGGTGACACGGCAGCCACACATACGCGTCGGGATCGTCCAGCCGACACCGGAGCTCTTCGAGAGCACCCGAGCCCAACTCCCGCGCAACCACCGCGTGCTCCGAAAGGTCCGGCGTACCACGGAACTCGGCGAGCCCACGGCGTACGGCGAGCCAGACCAAGCGGAGCGGAGTACGGGCTTCGGGGGTGTAGCGGGCGCTGTCCGCGGCAGAGAAGCCCAAGCGGCCCTTGTTTGCCACCAGCAGCGGGTGGCCGGCCAGGTGGCCCTCCAGCTGGGTGTGGTGGAGACCGACCAGGTCAGCGTTCACCACAGCATCACCAGACAGCCGGACGTCTGCAGCCAAGGTGCTAGAGAGCTCGGCGACATAGCCGGCCACCGTGGAACCAGATAGCCCGAGCACCTCGGCGGCATCGACTAAGAACTGAACTGGGTCTGTAGCCACCTCGCTCTCGTCGTTGCCGAGAATGCCAGTCGCAGTACGCCGCACCGAGCCGGGAACCACCCGCCAGCTGCCGACGGCGCCGCGGGACGACGAGAAGGTGTATGTCGCGGCGCCGAGTTCCAGCCGGTCATCGACAGGCTGCAGCAGCTCCTCCGTGCAGAACTGCGAGATCAGCTTCGCCAGCAGCTGCGACGAGCAGTGGTTCCAGCTCATCCGGGGAGGGCGAAGCTGGTGAAGGCAGTGGACTTCGGCAGCCGGAACAGCTCGCGTCCGGCGACGCTGTTGAGGATCGTCGCGTTACGGATGGCGCCGATCCCCAGGTCAGGTGCTGCTACTCCGTGGCTGTGCAGGTCCGCGTTCGACACGAATAGCCTGCCGGTCAACGCGTCGTGTGTGCCGACGCTGTGATCCCTGTTGATCACCCAGCGCCCGGCGGCGTCCCGCCGTACAAGCGGGTCGATTGCGGACAAGAAGGGCAGCGGGCGGTTGCGGTAGCCAGTGGCAGCCACAACGGCGTCCGTCACGTGCTGGAAGGTGCGTCCGCTGTCTGTGTGTCGCAGGGTGAGCTCGATGCCGTCTGGCCGGGCCACGGCAGCTTCCACCGCTACCCCGACCTGCAGCTCGATCGGTGCCACTGCTGAGTTGCCAAGGTCGCGCTGGTAGAGCACGTCGTGGATGTCCTCCAAGGTCTCCGACGAGATCCCCTTGTAGTGCCGCCACTGCTCCTTGACCAGCCGGTCGCGCGTCGGCTCTCCCAGTGCATGGAAGTAGTCCACGTACGACGGGGTCGTCATCTCCAGCACCAACTTGGAGTAGTCCAGCGGCGTGAACGACGGCGTACGAGTCAGCCAGCTCACCCCGGGACCACCGGCGACGTTCGCCCGCAACAAGTCCAGGGCGCACTCCGCGCCGGACTGGCCCGACCCCACCACGGTGACGCGGCCAGCGCACAGCAGGTCCTCGCGGCGGAACAGGTAGTCAGCAGAGTGCAGGAATCGCTCCTCGGGCAAGCCGGCAAGCGCGGCAGGTACAGCGGGCTCGGTGCCGACGCCAAGCACCAGGTGGCGAGCCCTGAACACCTCGGTAGAGCCAGGGCGCTCGACGGTCAAGGCAAAGGCGTCACCGTCCCAAACCACGGCGGCTACGTGGTGCCCGAAGTGCAAGGACTCCAACTGCGCAGCACACCAGCGCAAGTAGGCCTCGTACTCGCGCCGCGTCGGGTGGAACTTCTCCCGCACGTAGAACTGGTACAGCCGGTCGTTGTCCCGCAGGTACGACAGGAACGACAGCGGGTGCGCCGGCTCGACCAAACTGACCAGGTCGGCCAGGAACGACACCTGCAGCATCGCGTCGTCGAACATGAGCCCGCGGTGCCACGTGAACTCGGGCCGGCTGTCCAGCACCGCCAGGTTCACCTCGTCCAGACCATGAGCTAAAGCGGCTAGCCCAAGGTTGAACGGGCCACAGCCGATCGCGATCACGTCGTACGGGTCGCTGGTCATCTCAAGCCTCCACGGTCCGCGGCCGAATCATCAGTAGTGCTGTCTTCTCGGGCAGCCGCAACTCCCCTTGGCAGACGAAACCGGCGGCGGCGAACGCGCGAACCGACGGGGTGTTCGCTGCATCCGGCTCCGCCACTACCCGGTCACACCGGGGATCAGCCCTCAGCAGGGCCTCCGCCAGGGAGCCAAGCAGTCTGCGGCCGATCCCCCTGCCGACTCGCGTGCTGTCGCCGATGGCGATGTGGACGCCCCAGTCGTGCTCCTGGCTGGCGTAGTACTCCGCCAGCCGGTCGTGCCGCACGCGGTAGAGCTCGACGTACCCGAGCTCTTCACCGTCCAGCGACGTCATGCAGGGGATGGAGTGGCCGCCCGCGACCTGCTCCTCGATCACTGCGGCCCACCGCACCGCTGACCAGTCCTGGTGCCACCACTGCCGGATGTGCGGCTGCGTCATCCACCCAGCGACCGTTGCGGCGTCCGCAGGTCCTGCCGGGCGGAGGTCGAAGCCGTTGTCGAGCTGCAGGGGTGGCACTACCTCGCACCTCACAACGAACCCAGCTGTAGCGGATTCGGGATCTCCAGATAGACCGACTGCGCGTCCAGCGGCGCCACAACCTCGTCGATCCCGCGCAGCCGTGTCATCATGTTCGCCTTGCACGGCAGGCGTTCCGCGGACAACCAGCGCTGCGCCAGGCGATCCCCGTCGGGCCCAGCAGCCTTCAGCTCGGGCAGTGCCTCAGTGAGCCGGTCGCGGACCACCGCGAGGAGCGAATCCTCATCAGCAAGTCCGTCTACCGCCAAGCACCCAACCACCGCCAAGGCCTGGTTGTGCAGCAGGTAATAGGTCAGCCGGTCGTCCACGATCGCGTCGTCAACTACGGCCAGCGCGGAGTCGGATAGCCCGGTGACCGACAGAAGACCTCGCAGGTACGACGAGGCCAGGTAGTAGCCCTGGTTGTCCCGATAAGCGCCACCTGCAACCTTGCCCACGTCATCCAGCCGGACCAGCGTGTTCTGCTGATGCGCCTCGAGCCCGATCCCGGTCTCGGCGTACAGGTGCAGCATCGGGACCAGCACCTCGTCGATGTACGACGCGACCCAGGCCGCAGGGTCGTCCGCCGCCAGGGAGCCAAGGCGACTCAGCTGTCCCGGCCGCGGCGCTACGAGCCCCGCAAGGCAGGCGTAGTCATCGACAGCAGTCGGCACCTCGCGCACGGCGACGTCCAGCCCGGTCAACGTAGGACCGCCCTCGTCCAGGGCAACCCACGCCGGGTCCCGCACGATGGAGAACCGCGGATGGGCGGTCGCAGTACCGGCGTTGTAGGCCGCATCGAGCAGCCGGTTGATCTCCAGGCCGCGGCGGAGCTCGGTGGGCGTCGACTCGCGGCGGGAGTTCGTGATGCGCAGGCCGAGCGACAGCTTCAGCATCACCGGCAGGTCCGGGTGGTAGACGGTGCGCAGGCTCGAGGTCGGGTACCACTGAGCGCCCAGGGGCCCCAGCGGCTTGACCCGTCCCTCGGCCACCAAGGCGGCTACCTGCGGCCGGCCAAGCACGGCAGCCGCCTGCCAAGGGTGCGCGGGGATCAGGACCTTCCCAGCGGCGGGTGTGATGCCGGCCAGCGCGGCCATCAACTGCAGGGCGTCCAGTCCCTGCAGTGACGGTGCACCGGCCACCTGGTCCGACGACACCAGCTCGGCGTCGGCTTCGAACCAGTGCACCGCGAAGCGACCACCGAGCTCCGGCGAGTACTCCGCCAGCTCAGCACCGCTCAACCCGTCCCGGCTCTTCGGAGCAGGGTGGTTCAGATGGCCGAACACCAAGGCCTGCTCAGCCTGGAGGAATCGACCCGGCCCACGTTCGCCGTGATCGCCGACGAACAGCGACACGTTGCGGACCGACTCAGCGGTCCGAGCCGCCAGATCTTCGATCTCGTCCGCGTCGGCACCGATCGACAGGAGCCGCACCAACTCATCGGGCGCGACCGGCGAACCGTCGAACAGGACGTCGCTGAACGCATGCAGCCCGGTCCGGGACGCGTGCAGCACCTTGGCGGTCAGAGTCGAGCCGCCGACGGTCAGCATCAGCGGATCGGCAGTGACCGGGATGGACGACTCTCGCGTGTAGCACCGGAGGATCGCGTTCAGATGAGCGGAGCTGGAGACCTCGAGCGGTGAAGTCACGCTGCCCGCCCAGCCAACACGTCGTGGCCGGTGGCAACGACCTGGTCGAGGAGTTCCTCGACATCCGTAGCGGTGGCATTCGGGTTCAGCAGGGTCAACTTCAACGCGACCGCCGCCGGCCGGCCGTTCCTGGCCGGCACCTTCGTCCTGCCGATGAGGACGCGCCCCGACGTCAGCAACCGACGCCGCACCTCACCCTGTACCGCGTCCAGTTCGGCCGCCGCCAACTCCTCCCCCGCGACCCGGAACAACACCGTGGTCAAGGTCACCGGCGCGAGCAACTCCAAGTTGCTGTCGGCAACGACCCGGGCCGCGGCCGCGTGCGCCAGCTCGTGGCAGGTGTCGAGCATCGCGCCCAGACCGGTCCGTCCATAGGCAGTCAGCGTGGTGGCGACCTTCACCGCGTCCGGCCGACGGGTTGTCTGCAGGCTGCGGCCCAGGAGCCCGTCCAGTCCTGAGTCGATGTCGTCGGCCGGGTTCAGGTAGTCCACCGATCGCCCGAAGGAGGCGAACCGGTTCCGGTCAGCTACCAGCAACATGCTCGTCGCAGCGGGCTGCCAGCCGATCTTGTGCAGATCCAGCGTGACCGAATCGGCCACCGGCAGCTCTGCCAGCAGCGGAGCCAACCGGTCCGAGAACAGCGCCCCGAACCCGTACGCCGCGTCCACGTGCAGCCAGGCGCCGTGCTGATGAGCCAGCGACGCGATCCCAGCGATCGGGTCGATCGACCCGTAGTCCGTCGTACCGGCGGTTGCCACCACGGCGATCGGAGTACGTCCGGGTCGGGCCAGTTCGGCCTCGAGCACGTCCAGTCGCATCCGAAAGTCGCTGTCCGAGGCGATCGTGACGGCCGCATCCTCGCCCAGGCCGAGCGCCGCGCAGGCTCGCTGGACGGAGAAATGGGCAAGCTCGGAGCAGAACACCATCGGCCGGTCGAGGCCATCGATACCGTGTCGGCGGACGTCGATGCCGACCTTGGCCGCAGCACTGTCTCGCGCGATCAGCACCGCAAGGAGGTTCGAGATCGAGCCGCCCGGAGTCAGGACGCCATCGGCTTCGGGACCGAACCCGGCCAGCCGGGCCAGTGCCCGCACCACCCACTGCTCGATCGCCAGGGTCGCCGGGCCGGAGTCGTAGGTGTCCATCGAGGCGTTGCTCGCCGAAGCCAGCGCATCCGCATCGACCGCGACCTGCAACACCGGCGGCTGCAAGTGCGCCGCGGCATGCGGGTGGCTGAGGTCGATCCCGTGGTTGTCGAGCAGTCCGGCGATCAGATCGAGCGCAGCGGACTCGCCGACACCGGTCGAGGGCACCCGCGCCTCGCCCAGCATCTCCGTGGTCCGCCGCAACACCTCGGCCGGCAACCCGGCCGGCAACGGCCCCCGCCCCCGATCGCGCACCGTCGACGCCAGCGGCCAGTGTGGACCGGCCCCGCAGTCGACAAGCGTTTCGTCGTAGTCCAACGGACTACGCGGTACATCGGCAGGCGGCGAGCTAGGCGCAACGAGACGCGCTGGCAGCGGCATCCAGGTCTCCCGGAAAGTTGTCGAGTAAGGTAACCCTTACTAAGGCAGACCTAACTTAAGTCCCGCACTGTTCGCCATGTCAACTCCTTCGGGTTCAGCACTGGTTCAGTGCGGCGGGCAGAGGGTGAGCGGTGACAACCCGACGGAAGGGACGCTCAACATGTTCGGTTGGATGGCAAAGGGTGCGTTGGCGACGACGATGGTGGTCGCGGCGACCTTGTTGCCGGCGGCTGACACATCCGCACAGGTCGAGTGGGGATGCCGATTGCCGGTGTTCGGTACGGGCAGCCGGTACCACCCGCGGTTCGCGCCGAAGGATTTCACACCCAACGTGACCAACGCCTGGTTCCCGCTCAAGATCGGGCGGACGCTGGTCTCCACCGGGATCAAGGACGGCCGGAAGGCGATCAATCTGTTCGTCACGACGTCACGGACCAAGGTGGTCGCCGGTGTCCGGACCCGGGTCGTCGAAGACCGCCTGTACTTGAACAACGTGCTGCACGAACGGACCAGCGACTATTACGCCCAGGACCGGTGCGGCAACGTGTGGTACTTCGGCGAGGACACCGCTGAGCTCGACAGCCGCGGCCGGGTCGTCAGCACGGAGGGCTCGTTCCATGCCGGGGTGAAAGGCGCACAACCGGGTGTGTTCATGCAGGCTCAGCCACAACTCGGCCGGAAGTTCCGCCAGGAATGGTACCGGGGACACGCCGAGGACGTGTTCTGGGTCCTCAACCGTCGCGCGTCCGTGACGGTTCCGTTCGGCACCTTCCGGAGCGCGTTGCGGACCGCCGAGACCACAGCGCTCGAGCCGGCCGTGCTGGACAACAAGTACTACGTCAAGGGCATCGGCCAGGTGGCTGAGCTGTCCATGAAGGGACCGCGGGAATCCCTGCGGCTGGTGGAGATCATCTCCTAGGCGCCGTACGGCGTCCTGGTGAGAACAAAGGTGGCCAGGTTGAGGTGGGTGATGGCGGTGCCGTCACGCACCACCCGCAGCTTCTCGCCGGCGAAGTAGCCGTCACGGCCGCGGTAGAGGTCCGGGCCGAGCGGGGAGAAGCGTGACGTCAACCCACCGGAGAGCTGAAGGATCCCGGCCTCGACGCTCATCGTCAGTGGAGTGTTCCCCCAGTACCAGTGACCCAGCAGCTCTTCGCCCTGGGCCAGCGTCGGCTCCGGCAACCACTCCGGCGGCAACAACGGCTCGTACCTCGCGACGATGCGCAGCAGGTCCACCGGCACCATGGCGCACTTCCCGAACGTCCCGTTCGCCAGGGTGACGGCGCCGATCCGCCGCTCCCGGTCGACGAACAGCCCGGCCAGGAAGCCCGGCATCGACCCGGTGTGGCCCGCGAACAGGTGCGTGCCGTCCGCGTGCAACCGCAACCCCAGCCCGTACGACGCGCTCAGCGCCTCGCGAGGATCCGCGGCAGCAGGTGCGGCCATCTCGTCGATGGTGTCCCGGCTCAGCACGTCGTAGCCCGGGTCGATCCAGAACGACGCGTACTTGGCCAGATCCTCGATCGTGCTCCACAACTGACCGGCCGGCGCCATCGCCCCGGCGTCGTACGCAGGTTCCTGCTCGAGTCGCCCGCTGAAGGGATGCACCGAGAACCCCCGCGCGGCGGGCGCCACCGGGAAGTACGTCGTCCGCCGCATCTCCAACGGATCGAGGATCCGCGACGCGACCAGCTCCATCCACGGCGCGCCCCGCAACCGCGCCGCGATCTCGCCCAGCAGCGCGTAGCCGAGGTTCGAGTAGTGATGCCGGCGGTCGGGCCGGCCCGCCGCCTGGGAGTCGTCCATCGCACCCGTCAGTGCCTCGAACGAGACCCCCGGATTGCGCTCCCACCAATCACCTTCGGGCTCGGCGTTCATGCCGCCCGAGTGCGCCAGCAACTGCCGGATGGTGAGATCACCGAAGGCGATCCCTGGCAGATGCTTGCCGACGGCATCGTTCAGCGCGAGCAGGCCGTCGTCGCGGCACTGCATGACCAGCACCGCCGTCAACGTCTTGGTGATCGACCCGATGCGGTACTGCACGAACGGCCCGGGCGCCAGTCCCTCCCCGTCGGCGATCTGACCGCGCGAGCCGGTCCAGACCAGCTCACCGTCTCGAACGACGCCGGCGTTGATCGACGGCAACTTCCACTCGCTCTGGGCCACCGCCACCTCGGCGTACAACGCGGCAACGGTGTCGGAACGCAGGGTCACTCAAAGGCCTCCGGGGCTGGGCAGGAGCAGATCAGGTTCCGGTCACCATAAGCCCCGTCGATGCGGCGCACCGGCGGCCAGTACTTCGCGGTCCGGTCGACCGACTGCGGGAATGCCGCCTCCTCGCGGGTGTAGGCGTGCTCCCACTTGTCGTTGATCACGGACGAGGCGGTGTGCGGCGCGTTCACGAGCGGGTTGTCGCCGGCCGGCCACTCACCGGCGGCGACCCGGTCGACCTCGTGCTTGATCGCGATCATCGCGTCGCAGAAGCGGTCCAGTTCGCCCAGATCCTCTGATTCGGTCGGCTCGACCATCAGCGTCCCCGCGACCGGGAAGGACATCGTCGGCGCGTGGAAGCCGTAGTCGATCAGCCGCTTCGCGACGTCGTCGACGGTGATGCCGGTCGCCTTGGTCATCGGCCGCAGGTCCAGGATGCACTCGTGCGCGACCAGCCCGTTCTCGCCGGTGTAGAGCACCGGGAACGCGCCCTCAAGCCGCTTGGCCACATAGTTCGCGGTCAGTACGGCGGCCTTCGTGGCCGAGGTCAGCCCCTCGGCACCCATCATCCGGATGTACGCCCAGGAGATCGCCAGCACGCCGGCCGAACCGAACGGCGCCGCGCTGATCGGACCGACACCCGAGTCGGGACCGGCCTGGTCCAGCAGTGGGTGGTTCGGCAGATAGGGCGCGAGGTGCTCGGCGACCGCGACCGGCCCGACCCCCGGGCCACCGCCGCCGTGCGGGATGCAGAACGTCTTGTGCAGGTTGAGGTGGCTCACATCGCCGCCGAACTCGCCGGGCTTGGCCAGGCCGAGCAGCGCGTTCAGGTTCGCGCCGTCGACGTAGACCTGGCCGCCGTGCTCGTGGACGATCCGGCAGACCTCGGTCACGCTCGCCTCGTACACGCCGTGCGTGGACGGGTAGGTGATCATGATCGCGGCCAGCTTCGACGCGTGCTCGGTCGCCTTGGCCCGTAGGTCGTCCAGGTCGATCGTGCCGTCATCGTTGCCCTTGACAACGACAACCTTCATTCCGGCCATCACCGCGGAGGCCGCGTTCGTGCCGTGCGCGCTGGCGGGGATCAGGCAGACGTTGCGGTCCTCGTTGCCCTGGGCCCGGTGGTAGCCGCGAATCGCGAGCAAACCCGCGAGCTCGCCCTGACTGCCGGCGTTCGGCTGCAGTGACACCTTCGCGTAGCCGGTGACCTCGGCCAGCCAGCGCTCCAGCTGCCCGATCAGCGTCACGTAGCCGGCCGCGTCCTCGATCGGGGCGAACGGGTGCAGGTCCGAGAACTCGGGCCAGGTGACCGCTTCCATCTCGGTGGTGGCGTTCAGCTTCATCGTGCAGGAGCCGAGTGGGATCATGCCGCGGTCGAGCGCGTAGTCGTAGTCGGACAGCTTGCGCAGGTACCGCAGCATCGCGGTCTCGGACCGGTGCGTGTTGAACACCGGATGCGTGAGGTAGTCGCTGGTCCGAGCCACCTCGGGAGCCAGGTCCGCGCCGCTCAGCGATCCGTCGTACCGGACGCCGAAGGCGCGGCAGACGCGGCCGAGCGCGGTGAGGTCGGTCTTCTCGTCGCAGGAGATACCGACGTGGTCGGCGTCCACCAGGCGCAGCCAGATGCCGGTCTGACGAGCCGCGTCGACCACGTCCGCCGCACGGCCCGGTATCCGGGCGAGCACAGTGTCGAAGAACTGGTCATGCACGACCTCGACGCCCCCTGCGCGCAACGACGCGGCCAGGCTGTCAGCGTGGTCGTGCACCCGCTGAGCGATCGCCTTCAACCCGTCGGGGCCGTGGTAGACGGCGTACATCGAAGCGACAACGGCCAGCAGCACCTGCGCAGTACAGATGTTCGAGGTGGCCTTCTCGCGGCGGATGTGCTGCTCGCGGGTCTGCAGCGCCAGCCGGTACGCCGGGGCGCCGTCCGCGTCGACCGATACCCCGACCAGCCGGCCCGGCAGGGACCGCTCGAGCCCGGCGCGAACCGACATGAAGCCGGCGTGCGGACCGCCGTAGAACAACGGCACGCCGAACCGCTGCGACGAGCCGATCACGATGTCCGCCCCGGCCTCGCCCGGCGCCTCGAGCAGCGTCAGTGCGAGGAGGTCCGACGCAACCGCGACCAGGGTCTCCCGCTCGTGCGCGGCGGCGATCAGTGGCTTCAGATCCCGTACGACGCCGCCGGAGCCGGGGTACTGCACCAGGAAGCCGAAGAAGTCGCCGTCGGGCAGGCCGTCGGTCGTGTCGGCGACCACGACCTCGATGTCGAGTGCCTCCGCCCGGGTCTGCACCACCGCGATCGTCTGGGCGAAGCAGTCGGCGTCGACGAGGAAGCGGTTGCTCTTGCTCTTCCGGTTCGACCGGTGCGCCAGCGTCATCGCCTCGGCCGCGGCGGTCCCCTCGTCCAGCAGCGACGCGTTCGCGGTCGGCAGGCCGGTCAGGTCGGACACCACGGTCTGGAAGTTCAGCAACGCCTCCAGCCGGCCCTGCGAGATCTCCGGCTGGTACGGCGTGTAGGCCGTGTACCAAGCAGGGTTCTCCACCAGCCGGCGAACGATCACCGACGGCGTGAAGGTGCCGTAGTAACCCTGGCCGATCATCGTTGTGGCCACGTTGTTGCGCGCGGCCAACTGCCGGAGCTCCGACAGCGCGTCCACCTCGGACGCGGGTTCGGGCAGGCGGAGCGGCTCGGCGGAGCGGATCGACGCGGGCACGGCGGCATCCACCAGCGCGTCGACATCGGCGTACCCGAGGGTCTGCACCATCCGGGCGACCTCGTCCGGGCGCGGCCCGATGTGACGGTCGGCGAAGGCGGCCGAGACCTGCGGCAGGGGTTCGTTCACACTCATCGAGAGGCTCCGTTGCTGACTGTTGCCGGGCCTCCCCCTCTGTCACGCGCTGCACGCTCCAGAGTCGCCTGTGGCACCCGGTCCATGGGCCTGAGAGGTTCCGGGGAGGAATTGCCCCTTCGGCGCCCAGCCAAACAAGGCCTGAGACTCTCCCGAGTGCTGTGTACGGCTGGGTCGAGCCTACCTCAGCCCGTCATACGGGCACGGCGGCGGGCAGCGAGTTCGTCGTTCGCGTGGCCTTCGGAGTCGCCGTCGCTGTGAGCGTCGAGACGCTCGGTCGGCAGCTCGGACAAGGATCCCTCGACCTCGCGCCAGACACCGCCGAGAGCGATGCCGAAGACGCCCTGGCCGCCGGCCAGCAGGTCGATCACCTCGTCCGGCGAGGTGCACATGTAGACCGACGCGCCGTCACTCATCAAGGTGATCTGGGTCAGGTCGTCGATGCCGCGCTTGCTCAGGTGGGCGATCGCGCTGCGGATCTGCTGCAGCGAGATGCCGGCGTCGAGCAGCCGCTTGATCACTTTCAGCAACAGCACGTCGCGGAAGCCGTAGAGACGCTGGGTGCCGGAGCCGGTGGCCGGGCGGACGGACGGCGAGACCAGTCCGGTGCGCGCCCAGTAGTCCAGCTGACGGTAGGTGATGCCGGCCGCGGCGCAGGCCGTCGGGCCGCGGAAACCGACGTCGTCGGGCATCGGCGACAGGTCGTCGTCGAAGAGCAGCCCCTGGACGCCGGCGCTGGCTGCCGCCTCGGCGTGTGCTTCGGACGTCGACTGCGCCGTCAGATCAGTGTCGCCGGTGCGTGTCACGCCTGAGCCTCCCTGGGGTACCGACTGGAACGGATCACATCCGTGGAGTTACAAGACTCCACAACTCCTTCAAGGTAAGCCGCCGACCAGGGCCGGTCAACGACAACCGCCCTGAGCCGGTTGCGTGTCGCGGCACCGATACGAATCGTTACCTGTCCGGGCTTGTACCAGCACGGTTCAAGTTCGGGCTCGTCGTGCGGGTGCTCAACTCTTGTCGAAGTCTTCGGGGGTGACGTTGTCGAGGAACTCGCGGAACCGCTCGACCTCTTCCTCCTCCACCACCTCATCGTCGTCCGTCTCGCTGTCCGGGACCGGGATCCCCGCCTCGGCCAGGATCTCCTCGGTGCAGAAGACCGGCGTACCGGTGCGCAGCGCCAGGGCGATCGAGTCCGACGGACGGGCCGAGATCTCGGTCTTGTCGTCGAACACCAGGATCGCCTCGAACACGCCGTCGGTCAGGTTCACGATCCGGACCTGGCTGAGGGTGTGCCCGAGCACGCGGATGGTCTCGGCGAACAGATCGTGCGTCAGCGGCCTGGGCGGCTCCATCCCCTGCTGGGCGAAAGCGATCGCACTCGCCTCGGCCGCGCCGATCCAGATCGGCAGATAACGCTCACCGCCGACCTCCCGGAGCAGCACGATGGGCTGACTCGAGGGCATCTCAACCCGGACTCCGACTACGTCGACTTCGCGCACCTCTCCAGCCTACTCTGCGGGCCAGCCCCGGGCGGGCCTGCGGGGGTGGCGCTGGTCAGCGTGCGAGGCGGGAGCGGACGAGCGCCGCGTGCAGCCGGACCGCGAGCGCTGCGAGCTCCTGGGTCTTGTCGTCACGGCGCTGGCTGATCACCTGCTCGATCAGGCCGACCTCGCGATCCGCCGCGGTCCGGAACGGCCGCAGGTGCCGGGGTTCGATCCCGTACTCCGCGAACTCGGCCGCGGTCCTCGCCACCAGGATCGCGTCCCCGTCGTAGTGGTTGCCCCGGGCCACCACCAGGTTGTGGCTCTCCAGCTGGTCGAGCAGTTCCGGGGTGATCCCCGCGGCCGCTCGCAGTTCCTCGCGGGTCAACTTCAACTCGGTGCCATAAACGCCGAAGTCCTCCGCACCCGGCAGCCCGGGCGGTTCCGGCAGGTTCTCCGGTGCGGCGGGCCGACCACCCGGAGTGGGACGCAGTCCGCGCTCCATCGCACCCAGGTGTTCCTTGATCACCCTCAGCGGCAGGTACTGGTCGCGCTGGGCCGCGAGCACATAGCGGAGCCGCTCGATGTCGGCGGCGGCGAACTTGCGGTATCCGGACACGGTGCGCGCCGGCGTCACCAGCCCCTCCGCCTCGAGGAAGCGGATCTTGGAGATGGTGACGTCGGCGAACTCGGCCTGCAGCAACTGCAGCACCTCACCGATGCTCAGTCCAGCCGCTGGGTCAGGCTTGGCCACTGGCGTAGTACACCAAGCGGTATTTGCCGATCTGGACCTCGTCGCCGTTCGACAACTGGACCTCGTCGATCCGGTCGCGGTTCACGTAGGTGCCGTTCAGGCTGCCCACGTCGCGGACCTTCACGCCCATCCCGTCCCGGCGGAACTCGGCGTGCCGGCGGGAGACGGTGACGTCATCCAGGAAGATGTCGCTGTCGGGGTGCCGACCGGCCGTCACGACGTCCACGTCCAGCAGGAACCGGCTGCCGGCGTTCGGCCCGCGCTGCACGATCAGCAGCGCCGACCCGGCCGGCAATGCACCGACCGCGGCCTCGTCCTCGGCGGACAACTGCTCGCCCGTCTCGACCCGCTCGATGTCGGTGTCGGAGCCGATCGGGGTCAGCATCGCGGTGTCGGTCACGCCCGGGGCAGGCACCGGACGGTCCGCGCCAGGGAGCATCGTTCCGCACTGCGAGCAGAACCGGCTGCCCTCGGAGTTCTCGTGCCCGCACTGGTTGCAGAACGGCATGCTGTGATCCTCCCGATCGCCGGTGGTCCGGCGACGTCTAGTAGATAGACCCCGTGGAACAAGTGTGGACAGCTAGCTCAACCCTCGACCGGCGGTTGAGGTCCGGCCAACCTATCAGTTCTGCTCAAGGGTCCCCTTGTAGGTGTCGGCGTCCATCAGGGCCGCCACCTCCTCCTCGTCCTCGATCTCGATGTCCAGCAGCCAGCCCTCGCCGTACGGGTCGGTGTTGACCAGGTCCGGCTGGTCCGCCAGAGCCTCGTTGACGGCCTTCACGGTGCCGTTCACCGGAGCGAACAGATCGCTCACGCTCTTGGTGGATTCCAGCTCGCCGCAGGAGTCGCCGGCCCGCACAGCGGTGCCGATCTCGGGCAGCTGGACGTACACGATGTCACCCAGCGCATCCTGCGCGAAGTCGGTGATACCGACCCGCGCCGGGCCTTCCTCACCGGCCTTCACCCATTCGTGCTCGGCCGTGTACTTCAGGTCTTCGGGGTACACCTCGGTCCTCTTTCTACTTGGAAGGGCTGGGCGTCGGGCGAGCGTAACGATGCTCGTCGGGAGCGTGCAAGGCGGTGATCTGCAAGGACGGCAACTCGGTCACCTCGGCGGTGCCGCCGACCTGCGGACCGGTCACCTCGCTGACCAGACCGCCGGGGAAGTTCGCCGCCTCCGCCAGGTTGTGCGATTCGCCGATCGCCTCGATCACGTACGGCGAGACGACCTTCTCGCCGTCGATCCTCACGCCCGGGGCCTCGTCGGTCAGGTCGGTGCTGGCGACCACCCGGACCGAGCCGTTGATCTGGATCGCCTCGGCGCCCGCGTCCCGGAGTTCCTCGATCGCATCCAGCAGGTTGCTCGAGGTCATCTTGCCGGCCGGGTCGTTCAAGGTGATCCGCACGCCGGGGCCCTGCGCGGGCAGCGTGCCGGCCAGGATGCCGAGCACGCGCACCTGCTGCTCGGCCTGCTCGCGGGCGGTCTGCGCCTTGTCCGCGCTCGAGGCGAGGTTGTTCTTGCGCGCGTCCAGGTCGGCGATCTCGCTCTCCAGCCGACGGGTGTTCTGGCCCAGGCCGTCCAGGATCGCGATCAGGTCCTCGCGCCGGGCGTTCTGGTAGCCGTCGTCGGCCCGGTTCACCCGGACCTGGACGACCGCCATACAGGCGACCAGCGCGAGCACGACCGCGACGATCGCCTGGCCGCGGGACGGCCTGAACCCCGCGCGCAACCGCCGCAGCGCCAGGTTCGGCAGCTTCGCCTTCGGCTGAGCCGGCGGCGGGGTGGGTTCGTCTGCGCTCATGTCAGGCCCTGAAGATGTGTCGCCGGATCGCGGCCATGTTGGTGAAGATCCGGATGCCCAGCACGACGACCACGCCGGTGGACAGCTGCGAGCCGACCCCGAGCTGGTCGCCCAGGTAGACGATCAGGGCCGCGATCAGCACGTTGGAGATGAACGAGACCACGAACACCTTGTCGTCGAAGATCCCGTCGAGGAACGCCCGCAACGCGCCGAAGACCGCGTCCAGCGCTGCCACCACTGCGATCGGCAGGTAGGGCTGCGCCCACTCCGGCACGTTGGGCGCGACGATCAGACCGACGACCACGCCGATGACAAGACCGAGGACGGCGATCATTTCGGTCCACCCACCTTCGCGTACCGCAGCGCGATCGTCGCATCGGCTGGCACCAGCAAGGAATCCTCCGTCGTGATCGTGCTCCGGACACCGTAATTGCTGACCAGGTACTGCACCCACTGGCCACCCGAACTCTGCGCGAACCGGGCCGGCATGGTCGCGGTGTCACCGATCGCGAGCACCGTGTACGGCGGGGTCAGCGAGGTGTAGTCGACAGTGATGGCACTGCCGGCGCTGCGGATCGCCGTCATCGACGTGAGCCGGTGGCCGTTCACCGAGATCGCCTCGGCTCCCGAGGCCCACAACCCGTTGACCAGCTGCTGCAGATCGACGTCGAGCAGCCGGCCTTCCTTGTCGGCATTCTTCGCATCATCGACGACCGCCTTCAAGCCCTGGCCGGTCACGGCGACAGCACCGGCCTGCAGCTCCAGGTTGTCGAGCTGCTGCTGCAGAGCGGCACCTGAGCTGGAATTGCTCAGCCCGCCGGCCTGCAGACCGCGGACCTCGTCGGCCAGCTTGGTCTGCTGGGCACGCAGATCGTTCAGCCTGGTGTCGGCCTCGTTGATCCGGGTGATCAGTTCCTTGCGCTGCGTCTCGGCGGCCGGCGCACTGCGGTAGTTCTGCGAGGCCGCGACCGCGAGCAGGAAGCCCAGCGCGGCCAGCGCGATCACGAGGATCACCCGGTGCCGGGACTTGTTCGGCCGGTCGCCCTGCGACGGACGCGTCCGGGCCGCGACGGCGTACCCCTCGTCCAGCGGGTGGGCCATCAGGTTGTTCAGCAGTGACATGGACGCGTCTACTCGGCGCTGCTGTCCTGGTGGGGACTGAGTCACGATCTACCCGGCCGGCCCACTGATCGGTTTCACCGTCTGGATGAGGTGGCGCAACTGCGCGAAGTACAGCGCACCGGCCCAGTAGTAGAGCGCGGTCCCCCAGATGGCGAAGGCCCAGCCGAACACCCGGGCCAACAGGTTCAACGTGCTGTCGCCGTCGCCCAGCAGGAGCAACGGGAACGCATAGAGCAGACAGAACGTGGCCGACTTGCCCAGGAAATGAACGGGCAACGCGTTGAAGCCGCGACGATGCAGAGCCGGCAGTGTGAAGGTCAGCAACAGGTCGCGCAGCGGCAAGGCGATCGCCAGCCACCACGGGATGATGTCGCGCAGGGCGAGCCCGAGCACGGTCGCGAAAATGTAGAGGCGGTCGGCCACCGGGTCGAGCATCTGCCCGAGCCGGGTGGTCTGGTTCATCCGCCGGGCGATCTGGCCGTCGGCCCAGTCGGTGAACCCGGACACGGCGAGCACCAGCAGGGCCCAGCCGTCCTTCTCGGGACCCAGCACCAGCCACAGGAACAGCGGCACACCCAGCAACCGGAGGAAGCTGAGTGCGTTCGGGATCGTCAGTATCCGGTCGGACACTTCCAAGTCCGGCACGCGACCCTCCCAGTTTCTTCAACGCCCCTGTCCCGGTCGTTACTGTACTTGGACACGCCACCAGGTTTTGCCCCGGCCACTCCGGGGAAGCCCCCGTTTGTCCCCTGAATAGCTGAACGGGTCCGAACCGGTTCGGCTATGCCTGCTGCACAGCGGTGACCCGACGGTGATCGGATCGAGATCATCGGGCCCCGGACGGAACTATGGTGGGCGGGCAAGGGCGCCGGAGAGCGGAGCACATGGTGAAGTTCCTGATCCTGATCTATGACAACCCGGCCTCGCGGGAGCTTTGGTCGCAGCTGACCGAGGAGCAGCGCAGGGAGGGCGTGCAGGGATACCGCGCGTTGAACGCCGCGCTCGAGGCGTCCGGCGAAGGGATCGTGAACCAAGCGCTGGCCGACGCCGACCAGACCAAGCAGGTGACCATCCGCGACGGCCGGGTCGTCACCACCGACGGACCGTTCGCCGAGGTCAAGGAACAGCTGGCCGGGTTCTACCTGGTCGAGACCGAGACGCTGGACAGGGCCGTCGAGTACGCCGCGATGATCCCCGAGGCGAGCGGGTTCGGCATCGTCGAGGTTCGGCCGGTGATGGACCTGAGCGCGCTGGGGTTATGAACGCCATCGAAGACCTGCTGCGAGAGCTCGCCCCGCAGGTGCTCGGCCCGCTGGTCCGGCGGTACGGCGGGTTCGACAGTTGCGAGGACGCCGTCCAGGACGCGCTGCTGGCGGCCTCCCGGCAATGGCCTGTCGACGGGGTGCCGGACAACCCCCGCGGGTGGCTGATCACCGTCGCCTCACGCCGGCGGATCGAAGTACTGCGAAGTGAGGCAGCCCGGCAGCGGCGCGAGGAGAACGTCGCCGCGATGACCCCGGCCGATCCCGACCCGGCGCCGAGTGTCGACGACACCCTCACCCTGCTGCTGCTGTGCTGCCATCCCTCGCTGACTCCGCCGGCTCAGATCGCGCTCACCCTGCGAGCTGTCGGCGGCTTGACCACCGGTGAGATCGCCCGGGGCTTTCTGGTGCCCGAGGCAACGATCGGACAACGGATCAGCCGGGCGAAGGCGAGGATCAGGGCCGGCGGGGCAGAGTTCCGGATGCCATCCGAGGGCGAGCTGTCGGAGCGGATGGCCGCGGTCCTCCACGTGCTTTACCTGGTCTTCAACGAGGGGTACACGGCCAGCTCCGGCGAGAGCCTGCACCGGGTCGAGCTCAGTGCCGAAGCGATCAGGCTGGCCCGGCAACTGCATGAGCGACTCCCCGAGGACGGTGAGGTATCAGGGCTGCTCGCCCTGATGCTGCTGACGGACGCCCGCCGACCGGCCCGGGTCTCGCCGGACGGCGCGCTGGTCCCGCTGCCCGAACAGGACCGCTCGCTGTGGGACTCCCGAGCTGTTGCCGAGGGCACCGAGTTGATCACCAGGACGTTGCGCGAGGCGCCGATCGGCCCGTATCAGCTGCAGGCCGCGATCGCCGCGGTACACGACGAGGCGGTGAAGGCGGAGGACACGGACTGGCGGCAGATCCTGATGCTGTACGAGTTGCTGGACTTGGCGGCGCCCGGACCGATGGTGAGCCTGAACCGGATCGTGGCGGTGGCGATGGTGCACGGCCCCGGCGCCGGGCTCGAACGGTTGGAGGCGGCCGAGCAGGACCCCGCCCTGGCCGGACACCACCGGGTGGCCGCAGTACGAGCTCATCTGCTGGAGCTCGCAGGCGAGAAGGAGGCGGCGCGGGACGCATACCGGCTGGCCGGCCGCCTCACCCTCAGCCTTCCCGAACGGCGCTACCTGGAGTCCCGCGCGTCGTCGCTCTAGCCCGGTGCCTGCCAGCTCGACATCTCGGTCGCGCCCAGGGCGACCAGACGGGCTACTTCTGCGGCGATGTCGTCGGTCTCGATGTCGAGGTGTTACGCGGCTCACCGTCGATCGCCTGTACCAGCACATCGGGTGAGCCGTACCTGTCCTGGAACCCTCAGCGGAAGTCGCGGGAGGTGGTTTTCGCGGCCAGCGGGAGGCGCTCGAGTTTGTCGGCGACGAGGTTCGTGACGCCTTGAGAGCGTTCGAGCCGGCCGCGGATGATCATCGCGCTGGATTCGCGGGCGATCCGTCGGTAGCGGTTCCAGACGCCGTTGGAGCAGATGACGTTGATCATGCCGGTCTCGTCCTCCAGGTTGAGGAAGGTCACACCGGCGGCGGTGGCCGGGCGCTGGCGATGGGTCACCACTCCCCCGACCAGCACCCGGGTGCCGTCCTCTGCGGAGGACAGTTGGTTCGCCGCGAGGATGCCGCGCGCCTCGAGGGCAGCCCGGACATGCCGGATCGGATGGTCGTCCGGCGAGATCCCGGTAGCCCACAGATCGGCCATCGTCGTCTCCATCCCGCTCATCCCGGGCAGCATCGGCGGCGCACCCGAACTGCTCACGCCGGACAGATGCCCGGGACGTTCCTCGGCGGCCCGGCCCGCGTTCCACAACGCCTGCCGCCGGGACAACCCGAACGAGTCGAACGCCCCCGCCGTCGCCAGCGCCTCCACCTGTACTGCGGTCAGTCCCGTCCGGCGGACCAGGTCCGACATGTCCGCGTACGGGCCGTTCTTCTCGCGCTCCGCCACGATGGTGGTCGCCGCGGGCAGGCCGATGGACTTCACCCCGGACAGGCCGAGCCGGACCGTCAGGCGACCGTCCCGCCGGTGCAGGTCCGGGTCGAAGGGCTGCCGGGGGTCGAACTCACCGACCGGTGGCTGTTCGATCCGCAAACAAGATTCGTTGCCCGTAGCAACCACTTCAGTGGCGGCGTCGATCGGTTCCAGCACTGCGTGGATGCCGGACTTCAGCAGATCGGGCCGGTGCACCTCGACGCCGTGCCGGCGGGCGTCCGCGACCAGCGACTGGGGTGAGTAGAACCCCATCGGCTGGGCCCGGAGCAGCGCCGCCAGGAAGGCGGCCGGGTAGTGCAGCCGCAACCAGGTGCTGGCGTAGACGAGCAGCGCGAAGCTGATCGAGTGGGACTCGGCGAACCCGAAGTTCGCGAACGCCTCGATCTTCTCGTAGATCTGGTCCGCCGTGTCCCCGGTGATCCCGTTCGCCGCCATCCCGTCGTACAACTTGGTCTTCAGCGACGAGATCTTCTCGACGCCGCGTTTGGAGCCCATCGCGCGGCGGAGCAGGTCCGCGTCCTCGCCGGTGCAGCCGCCGACCGTCATCGCGATCTGCATCAGTTGCTCCTGGAAGAGCGGGACGCCGAGCGTGCGCTCCAGCACCGGCTGCAACGTCGGGTGCAGGTAGGTGACCGGCTCCTCCCCCAGCTTGCGGCGGATGAACGGGTGCACCGCGCCGCCCTGGATCGGGCCGGGCCGGATCAGCGCCACCTCGATCGCCAGGTCGTAGAAACTGCGCGGCCGCAGCCGGGGCAGCGTGCTCATCTGGGCCCGGCTCTCCACCTGGAACACCCCGACCGAGTCCGCCTTGCAGAGCTGGTCGTAGACGCCCGGCTCCTCCTTCGGGATCGCGTCCAGAGTCCAGTCCTCGCCGAGGTATTCGCGGACCAGATCCATCCCGTACTGCAGCGCGGCGAGCATGCCCAGACCGAGCAGGTCGAACTTGACCAACCCCATCCAGGCGCAGTCGTCCTTGTCCCACTGCAACACCGTCCGGTTCTCCATCCGGGCGTGCTCGACCGGCACCACGTGCCCGACCGGGATGTCGGTGAGCACCATGCCGCCGGAGTGGATGCCCAGGTGCCGGGGGAACTTCAGCAGCTCCTCGGCCAGCTTCACCACCGGCGCCGGGATGTCGTGGTCGACACTGCTGCGGACCGCGCCCCACGCATCCACCTGTTTGGACCACGCATCCTGCTGCCCGGTGCTGAACCCGAGCGCCTTGGCCATGTCCCGCACTGCGAGCTTCGGGCGGTAGGTGATCACATTCGCCACCTGGGCGGCGTTGCGGCGGCCGTACTTGCCGTAGACGTACTGGATCACCTCCTCGCGCCGGTCGGAGTCGAAGTCGACGTCGATGTCGGGTTCCTCGTCCCGGGCCGCGGACAGGAACCGCTCGAACGGCAGGTTGTAGAACACCGGGTCGATCGCGGTGATCTCCAGCGCGTAGCAGACCACCGAGTTCGCCGCCGAACCCCGGCCCTGGTAGAGGATGCCCTGGCGTTTGGCGAACATGACGATGTCGCGCACGATCAGGAAGTAGCCGGGGAACTTGAGGTCCGAGATCACCTTCAGCTCCCGCTCGACCCGTTCCTCCGCCTCCACGAACAACTTCCTCGGCTTGTCCGCGTAGCGCTTCTTCACCCCGTCCCGGCAGAGCTTCTTCAACCACTCCATCGGGGTGAACCCGGGCGGAACCTCCTGGTGGGGCAGGCTCGGCTTGGCCGCACGGAGGCTGAACTCCAGCTGGTCGGCCAGCTCCACCGAGCGCGTGACGGCCCCGTCGTACCGGTGGAACCTGCTGAGCATCTCCTCGCCCGACCGCAGGTGGGCGGTGCCGGCCGGAGGTAACCAGCCGTCCATCTCGTCGAGACTGCGTCGCGCCCGCACTGCGGCGATCGCGGCGGCCAGCTTGTGCCGTCGGGGTTGCGCGTAGTGAACGTTGTTCGTGGCAACCACCGGGAGACCCTGGTCGGCAGCGAGCCGGGCCAGTACTGCGTTCTTGGTGGTGTCCATCGGCAGGCCGTGATCGATGAGCTCCACGACGACCCGGTCCTTGCCGAACAAGGCGGTCAAGCGATCCAGCTCCTTGGCGGCAGCGGCCGGTCCGTCGGCCTGACCACCTAGCTCCAGCGCCCGGCGTACCAGGCCTTTGCGGCAACCGGTGAGAATCAGCCAACTGCCCTCGCCGATGGCGGCGAGCTCCTCCAGGTCGTAGACCGGGCGGCCCTTCTCCTGGCCGCGCAACTGCGCCTCGGTGATCGCGCCGGCCAGCCGGTGGTATCCCTGCTGCCGCTCGGCCAGCACCAGCAGGTGGCTACCTTCCGGATCGGCCATGCCGTTCTGCGGTTTGGTCAGCTCCAGTGAGAGCTCGGCACCGAACACGGTGTGGAGATCCTCGTACTCCTCTGCTGCCTCGGCCATCCGGACCACGCCGTAGAAGCCGTCGTGATCGGTCAGCGCGAGCGCGTGCAGCCCGAGCCGGACCGACTCCTCGACCAGGTGCTCCGGCGAGGAGGCCCCGTCGAGAAAGCTGTAGTACGAGTGGCAGTGCAACTCGGCGTACGGCACGACCGGCCCCTCGGGCCGCCGGGGCTTGTCGACCGGATCCGGATCGTACGGCAGGCGGTGCCGCGACCAGGCGGGTCCATCCCCACCATCGGCCTCCAGCAACTCGTCCGCAGGCTGAGGCGGCCGCGACCGGTCCGACAACTTCCGCTCCAACTCCGACCACGGAATCGGCGGATTGTCCCACCCCATCAGCCGACTCGCTCAGTCATAGCTGGCCTCTATCCACCAGTGGTTGTTGCGGACGGCGAAGAGCCAGGCCCGACCTTCGGCGCTGACGAGCTGGAAGCGGGCCAGGCGATTCTCGGCCTCCTCGTCCCACCAGCGTTCCTCCACCGGCCAGGGGCCCGCCCAGGCCGTGACCGGGTGCAATTTGTTGCTATCGGCAACTTGTGGACCGGGTTCGAGCCGGAAGGCGGCGGGTGCGCCGGACAGGATGCCGCGGGCGCTCACCGAGACCTGCCGGCCGTCCGCGGCCAGCACCAGGGCAGGACGGGGCGACGGGTAGACCGTGGTGGGAGCCGGCGCCGGCATCGATCCCGGCCAGGGCAGCTCCGGCGGACGGGCCGGGACCGGGCGATCACCCCACGGGACCAGCGTCTGCCGTTCCGCGAACCCCCGGCCGCCGCCGATCACCACCGAGGCGACGGCGCCGTGGCCGAGCATGCTCTGCACCCGGGACAGGGCCCGGTGGATCCGTTCGTCGGGACCACCGCCCCACAGGCCGTCGGCATGCGCACCGACCGGATCGACCTCCTCCGGGATCAGCCGGATCCGCACCACCGGCGAGGTCAGCTCGCTGGTCGCCGTACCGCTGCCCTGCAACTGCCAGCGGACCCGGTCCACCAGGTCCGCGGCGCTGAACCAGCGGGGGTGCAACCACTCCCGCTCGTGGATCCGGCCGGACTCGGTGCCGACCTCGACCCGCAGTGTGGTGCAGACCATCCCGAGCGCGGCCAGCTGGCCGATGAGCTCATCGGCGACCGCCCGGACCGCGAACGCGACCTGGTCGACCCGGTCCACCGAGGGCTCGAAGTCGAGCTTCCTGGAGAGCTCGGGCGGCACCTGCCGGGAGACCACCGGGCGGTCGTCATACCCCCGGGCCAGCCGGTGCGCGAACGCGCCGTCCGGCCCGAACCGGGTCAGTACTTCGGTCGCCGGCAGCTCGGCGAACGCACCGAGCGAACGGAGACCGAGTCGCCGGAGCAGGTCGGTCAGCGCGGGTTGCTCGAGCGCGTCGACCGTGATCGGGGCAAGAAACTCGGCGGAACCATCTTGCGGGATCACCAGCACGCGTGTCTGCGCCGAGCTCGCCCGAGCCGCCTGCTCGGCGGCGAACGGCCCGTCGGCGATCCCGACCCGGCCGCCCGGCACGTCGAATGTCTCGAGCCGGTCGAGCAGTTTGTCCGCGGCGGCGGACTCGCTCCCGAAGAACCGGCTCGGCCCGCGGGCCTTCACCGCGCACATGCCGGGGCGGATCACCTGGACGCCCGGGGTGAGCGCCTCCATACAGCTGATCACCGGGTCGAAGGACCGCGCGTCGATCACCGGGTCGTACTTCAGCACCACCAGCTCCGGGCAACGTGACTGAGCATCCCGGGCCTTCAGGCCGCGACGTATCCCCTCAGCCCGGGCGGCTGCCGAGCTGGCCAGCACCCGGCCCTTCGCCAGGACGGCGACCGGCGCGTCCGGGGGATGGCCCGCGGCCACGGCTGCCGCTGTCACCGGCCAGTCCGGAATCCAGACCACGATCGTCCGGGTGAGAGTCGTCAACTCACGGCCTCCTGCTGCCAGTGCGGGGCCTGGGTGGCCGGCTCCACGGAGCGGATGGAGCCGTCGACGGCCGGCAGCCAGAGTTGGTGCTGCTGAGGGCGCACCGAGGCCCCCCGGCCTGTCACCGCGACAGTCGCCTGCCGACCGGTGAGACACCCTTCGCCGGCTGCCAGACCGGTCCAGGTGCTGCCCTGAACCTCAAGTCGAGCTTCACTGCCCGGCCAGGACCCGACCGCGATCAGCATCGCCCCGCGCGTGCGCAGCCTGGCGGCCAACCGGGACGCCTCCCCCGGTGTCACCTCGCCCGGCGGCCGGACGACCACCACGGTCAGGGCGTCGACCAGCGCCGCGACCACACTGAGCCAGTCCCGCTCCGGATCGGGGACCAGCACCAGCCGCTCGAGATCGACCCCGAGCCCGCGGGCCGCCTCCGCTCCGAACGAGGGCAGCCCGACCACCCCGCACCAAGCCCCGTCGGCGGACGGCCCGGCCATCATCGCCATCACCAGCGCCGTGGACCCGCGCACGGAGTACACCGAGCCGCCACGCAGCGCAGCGCCGGACAAAAGGTCGGAGACGGCTGGCAGAGTGGGCAGCGCCCGATCGATACTCGCGGTGTCCAGCGCCTGCTGCACCCGGGTCTCGGTAGTCCGCGGCGCCGGAATCTCGACCTCCCGGACCCGGGCCGCCTTCTGCTCCCGGGCCCGGGCGAGCAGCGACCGCGCCTGATCCAGCGCGGTAACCCGACCATCCCCGGCCGGCCGCACAGGCAGATCAACTGCAGAGGTCCCCGTCACCCCTCCATGTTCGAACACCTGTTCGACTCATGTCAATTGCGGGCACCCCCCAGTCATGTCCCGATGAAACCTGAAAGAGTGGGGGTCATGCCAAGATCGATTGCCACCAACACCAAGGTCGACACCGACGCGCTGCTGGATTTCGTGCGGCCGCGTCACCACATGTTGCTGATCACCCGCCGCGCCGACGGTACGCCGCAGGCCTCGCCGGTGTCAGGTGGTGTCGACGACGAGGGCCGGATCGTCATCTCCTCCTACCCTGAACGGGCCAAGAGCGCCAACGTCAAGCGTGACGCACGGACCAGCGTGCTGGTGCTCTCGGACGACTTCGGCGGCCCGTGGGTCCAGATCGACGGCAGTGGCGAGGTGATCGACCTGCCGGACGCGGTCGAGCCCCTGGTCGACTACTACCGGTCAATCTCCGGCGAGCACCCGGACTGGGACGAGTACCGCGAGGCGATGCGGACCCAGGGCAAGTGCCTGATCCGGATCACCCCGGAACGCTGGGGCCCGGTCGCCACCGGCGGCTTCCCCGCCCGCTTCGCCGACTGACCACCACGAGGCCGGCTTCCTCCGCGGGCTGGGTGGCGCCCGCCTGGGGGTCGGCGTGGGCCGGCTGGTCAAGCGAGCATTCCGGCCAGTTCTGGGGACCGCGGACACCTGCCGGGGACCTGGGACAAGTTACTTCTTGTCCGAGGTCCCGACGTGGTGTCCGAACCCCCCATACCTGTCCGGATTCGGGCTCCTACGCGCCCCGAGTAGCCCACGCTCGGCCCATGCGTCGGAGGTTCGATCCGCTCGGTACGCCGATCCCCGGGCAGCCGATTCCGTCACGATCCCACTAGCGGGTTATTCGACCGATAGCGGCTCCATGAGGCGTCAGCCGCCGAGAAACCCGCCAGCCAGCCACCGCGAACCGCGCGGAACTCGCACCGCCCGCGGGCGTACCGGCGTACGGGGTTAGTCGGTTTTGTAGCGGCGCGCCATGGTTTCGGTGATTCGTTGCATGGCGCCTTCGAGGTGGTCGCGGAGGGCTGCTTCGGCGCCGGCCTCGTCGTGGACCAGGCAGGCGTCGAGGATCGCCTGGTGTTCTCGGCGGGTCTGGTCGATCCTCACCTTGGTCTGGCGGGAGCCGAAGCGGTAGCGCTCGCTGTTCTGCCAGACCGGCTCGATCGCGCGCGGCAGCCAGCGGGATCCGCCCGCGCGGTAGATCGCGAAGTGGAACTCGGTGTGCGCCTGGCGGGACGCGATGATGTCGCCCGACTTCGACAGCCGGACGTGCTCGGCCAGGGCAGCCCGGGCCAGCGTCGCGTCCGCCTCCCCGAAGCGCGTGGCAGCAGCCCGTACTGCGAGGCTCTCCAGGGCGAGCCTGGTCTCGTGGGTGTCACGCAGGTCTTCCATCGACAGTTCGCGGACCCAGGCGCCCTTGTGCGGCACGATCTCGACGAGCCCGAGCGCCTGCATCCGGCGCAGGCCTTCGCGGATCGGCATCTGGCTCATGTCCAGCCGCTTCGCCAGCTCCTCCAGCCGCAGGGCGGTACCGCTCGGCAGTTCGCCGGACAGGATGAGCTCGTGCAGCTCGGCCGCGGCTTCCTCCGCGAGAGTGCGCCGGCCGCTCGGTCCCCCGGGCGTGAGCTCGAGTCGTCGGGTCATGGGGTGTGGGCTACCTCTCTCCTCCACTGCACGCGCATCTGGGTGGTAACCGTAGCGGGGAGTGGGCGCACGCGGGCACTTCGGCGACAGATTGCCCAGGCTGCGATCATCCGGATCACCCGAGCGGTGTCAGATCGAGCAGCACCCGCCGGTCCGAGTTGCCTCCGGCCAGCAGATCCAGCGCCTCCTCGACGTGCGGCGCGGGCACCAGATCGACGTTCGGACGGAGGTCGGCCGGGGCGATGTCGGCAAGCACCTGCGCGACGGTTCCCGGTTCGATCGACGTGCGCTGCATGTTCACCGGCAGCACCCTCAGGTCGCGCCCGATCAGCTGATGCAGGTCGAGAGTGGCGAACTCGCCGGCCGTGTACCCGAGTACTACGACCCGCCCGCCGGGGGTGATGTGACTCATCACCCCACTGGTCACGGGACCACCCACGGTGTCGATGGCCGCGTCGCACCAGGGCAGCTCGCGGCCAACCTGGCCGAGCTCGTCCACCCGCACGATCTGGTCGACCAGTCCGGTCAGCACCTCGACGTACTCCCCGGCGCGGGCAAGGCCGATCACCTTCGCCGCACCGGCGGATCGCGCGACGGCCACGCACAACCGGCCGAGCAGCCCGGTCGCACCCGTCACGACGACCGTCTCGCCCTCGACGATCTGCCCGACGCGCCGTACTGCGCTGTGGGCGGTCAGCGCGGGCGCCAGCATTCCCACAGCGGCGGCTGCATCGAGTCCGTCCGGCAGCGGATGCACCGAACCATCCGGTACTACGGCCAGCCGGCCCCACGTGCCCGGGCGGGAAACCCCGACTCCCCCGCCGCGGATCACCACCCTGGTCCCGGCCGCGAAGGTCTCCGAGCTCAGCACCACGCCCGCCCCCTCTGAACCAGGTACGAACGGCGGCTGCATCTGCTGGGCCAGCTTGCCGGCCAGCACAGTCCGGTCCAGCGTGGTGACCGATGCGACCTCGATCTCGACCAGCGATTCACCCGGTCCCGCGATCAGCTCGATCTCCTCGGCCTTCAACTGCCGGCCGGGTCCGTAGCAGCGCAGTACCGTGCCCTGTCGCGCGCTCATCCACCCACCCCACTCATGCCGTTCCCCCGGGTACGATTTGATATCTGATCACAGCTTGGCCATGCCGAAAAGGCATTCTCACTCCTCGCCCACCCCCTTTCTGAGGGGTCTGGTCAGCAACTCGGCCGCTGCGGCCCGCCCCTGGTCGACCTCGTCGCTCCCCATCGGGAACGGCCAGTCGCTGCCGGCCAGCATCCGCTCCGCCCCGAACCTCGCCTCCAGCAGCGCCAGTACTGCGGGGTCGTGCACCAGGTCGTCCACATAGAACCGCCGCAGCGCGGCTGCCACGGACAGCGAAGGTGGTTCGATTCCTGGTCGTGCCGTGTCGATCCCCCGCTGCCAGCGCCCGGCCAGCGCCGCGGTGACCCCACCACCATGGCAGAGGCAGAACCGGATCCCCCCGAACCTCCCGGGGACATCACTGAAGATCAGCTCAGCCGCGGCAAGCCCTGTTTCATAAGGGTTTCCGAGCAGGTTCGACAGATAGAAGGCGTTCAGCCGCTCGTCGTGACTGTGGCCCGGATGGATCAGGGTGAAGGCTTCGAGGTGGTCGAGCGCTTCCCAGAGAAGATCCAGGGCGGCAGAGGCGAACCCCGGAGTACCAAGCGCGAAACCGCTGAACACCCCTTCTGCGGCGAGGGATCGGGCGGTCGACGCTGCCAGAGCGGGTTCGAGCAGCGGGAGGTGACCGAGCACGCGCAGGCGAGGTGTGGCCAGTTCGCGGAGTCCCTGGTTGACCAGCAAGGCCCACTCGAGGCCCAGGTCGTAGCGGAACAGCGCGGGCGGCAACGACACCACGGCACCGTCCAACTGCTGCTCATCGACCCACTGCAGCAGAGCAGTGGGATCCGCCAGGCGCTGTAGCGGCAACCGCTCCCTGCCGGCGACTACGAGGAAGTCGTTGACGATCGACAAGCCGTGCTCGCTGCGATACGCCGCTGCGAGCACAGTGGGCGGTATCAGGTGCGTGTGGACATCCCAGCCGGCCATGTCAGCGTGCGTCCTCGTCGTTGTCATAGAAGGAGGGGCGCACCGGGTAGTGCGGCCCGTCGTACACCTCTAGCAGCACGGACGTCTCCTCGGCCATCGTCGGCCCGTGCACGACACCCTTGGGGTTCCAGTAGAAGCTGCCCTTGGTCAAGGTGGTCCCGGTCGGCAGGTACACGTACCGTCCGGACAGGCAGAACATGAACTGGTTCGAGGCATGCTGGTGGGCCGACGGGATCCCCGAGCCCTTCTCGAACCGCACTAGCGCGATCGAGGCCTCGGTCTGCTCGTCCCGCCAGAGCATCTTGTGCGCCAGCCCGGCCAGGGATTTCTCCACCCACTCCAGGTCGTCCGTCTGCAGCAACACCTCGCGCAACGGCTCGTCGAAGGTCATCGGTCCTCCCGCGGCACAGGCCGGCCGGTGATCCCCGCATACAACTCCTCGGCGACACCAGTGCGCATCGGAGCCACCGCAGCGATGTGCCCGTCCGGCCGCACCAGAACCATGGTCTCCGGAGGTACGCCGTACCGGCTGGTGGCGATGCTGCCCGGGTCGAACAGCGAGCGGTCCCGCAGCCCCGAGTCCAGCGGCGCGTCCCACCGGGAGATCGCGTAGTGCTTCAACGCCGGCGAATCGTTGACCGGGATCTTCGGCCGCCGCCGGACATCGGTGAAATACAAGGCCACAAAGGAGTGCCGCGACAACCCGTGGATCGTCTCCCGTCCGAGCGGACCGTGCAGCGCCAGATCAGGAGCCCGGTCACCCGCACGGACGGCAGGCGGCTCCGCGCTGGTCATCACCATCGACCAGTCACCTTCACCGTCCACATCCAGCCGTACGCCGAGCAGCGTCCGGGTGTAGGCGGTCGCCCAGTCGCTGCCTGCGGCTGTCACCGCTCCCCGCTGGTGGGACATGTACTTCCGGGCCGCCTCGGCCATCTCACCGGACCCGTTGATCGCGACAGGTCGTTGCTCCTGCTCGTACCCGTCGAGGAGCTCCGGCCCGGCCCAGCCCCGCAGTACCCAGGCAAGTCGCCACGGCAGGTTGGACGCGTCGAGGGCACCGGTATTGAGGCCTAGCGCCCACATCGGGGTGATCAGATGCGCGGCGTCGCCCATCAGGAACACCTTGCGGTCCTTGGACCAGTGGTCCGCGACCCGGTGGTGCACGTTGTAGACGACTGTGCCTAGCAGCTCCATCCGATCCACCTCGCCGATGAACTGCTTCACCTTCACCAGCAGGTCCTCGTCGCCCGGTGGCTCGGCGCCCTCCGCGAGCGGGAAGAGGAACCGCCAGCACTCGGGCTGCCGGATCAGCACCATCCACTCGGAGCGGTCCGCGAAGTAGGCCAGGTACGGATAGTCGCGGGCGTTGGAGACGTCGAGGTCGACCACGACGTCGATGAGCATGTACCGCTCGGGCAGGGTCTCGCCTGACACCGTCGCCCCGAGCGCGTCCCGCACCTTGCTCCGGCCGCCGTCACACGCGAGCAGGTGCGACGCCTCGATCTCACGAACGCCGTCGGGTGTGTCGACCGTCAGCACGACCCGGTCGTCGAGCACCTCGAACGATTCCAGCCGGTGCTTCGTCTGCACCACACCACCCGACCGCTCGAGCGCCGAGGCCAGGATCGGTTCCATCGTCTGCTGCGGCAGGTTGATCACGAACGGGAACTGGGTGTCGTTCACCAGCTCGGCCAGCTGGACCGAGGCGCGCGGCGTGTTGGTGGCCCGGTCGATGTCGCCGATCTCGTCGATCCGCAGCGCCGCCGCGAGGATCTCGTCGACGCACCCGTACCGGTTCCAGATCTCCAGCGTCCGGGTCAGCGTCGTACCGGCCTTGGTCTCGGAGGACAGCACCGCGTCCTCCTCGAGCAGCACGAACGGTACGCCGTAGTGCGCCAGGCCGAGGGCCGTCGTCAGGCCGATCGGTCCGGCGCCCACGATGGCGACGGGCAGCTGCTGGTCGGATGCCACTCAATCTCTCCTAGAAGTCTTCGAGTCGGGCGAAAGCGCGTTCGCGGGTCAGCTGGGAACCGCTCATCGCGGCCGCGTCGGACAGCAGGAACAACAACGGACCGACCACGTCCTCGGGGTCGCCGATTCCTATCGTGTCGCGCCAGTGCTCGAGGTCCGCGCCGACGTTCGCGGAGCGGAACTGCTCGGTGTCGATCACGCCTGGCGCGATGACATTCACCCGCACCCGGTGCTCGATCACCTCCGCGGCCAGCGTCTTCGCGAAGGCCGTCAGCGCCGCCTTGCTCGAGGCGTACGCCGCGGCGCCGGGGAAGCCGGTCGCGGCCATGCCCGAGGTGAAGACGACCACCGAGCCGCTACGCCGGTCGACCATGTGCGGGACCACCGCCTGGCAGACCCAGACGACCCCGTCCAGGTTCACCTTGAGCGTCCGGGTCCAGTCGGCCGGGTCGGTGTCGATCACCGTCGCGCGGGGCTGGACCGCGGCGCCGGCGACCAGCCCGTCGATCCGGCCGTGCCGCTCGATCACGCCGCCTACCGCCTTGAGAACCGCCTCGCGATCCGACACATCCACCGGGACGTGCTCGATCCCCGGCGTACCGGCCGCTGCCTGCGAGACGTCGAAAACGACCGCGGTTCCGCCGCGGGCGGCCACAGCCGCAGCCAGTGCGGCGCCGATGCCGTGCGCACCGCCTGTGATGACGACGACCTCGCCGGTCGCGTCGAAGCTCACCTTCATGACATCTCCTCGCGCTGCGACTTCTGCTTCGAGGTCATCGTCTCGGTGATCCGCTGGACCGCGCCGGCCAGGTGGGTCCGCAGCGCCTGTTCGGCCGCGTCGGCGTCGCGGGCCACGCACGCGTCGAGGATCGCCTGGTGCTCCTGCCGGTTGCGCTCGATCTGGAACGCGGTCTGCCTGCTGCCGAACCGGTACCGCTCGCTGTTCTGCCAGACCGGCTCGATCGCCCGGGCCAGCCACTGCGAACCACCCGCACGGTAGAGCGTGAAGTGGAAGTCCGCGTGCGCCTGCCGGGCACCGACCGAGTCCTCGGACCGGGACAACTGGAGCAGATCGACCAGAGCCAGCTTCGCCTTCTCCTCGTCCGCCTCGCTGAAATGCTCCGCGGCCGCCCGTACTGCGAGACTCTCCAGCGCGAGCCGGGTCTCATGGGTGTCGTGCAGATCCTCCAACGACAGCTCGCGGACCCACGCCCCCCGGTGCGGGATGATGTCGACGAGTCCGAGCGCCTCCAGCCGCCGGAGCCCCTCGCGGACCGGCATCTGGCTCATGTCCAGGCGGTTCGCGAGTTCGACCAACCTGAGTGGGGTCCCGCTGGGCAGTTCCCCGGACAGGATCAGCTGGTGCAGCTCGGCCGCGGCGGTCTCGGCGAGCGTACGGCGACCGCCCTTGCCGCCGCCCGGCAACAACTCCAGTCGGCTACTCATGCGAGCTTCCGGTAGGCCAACGTGTTCCGCAGCTCGCCGATCTTGTCCGCGCGAGTGATCACCTCGTCGCCTTCGCCCAGGAAGACCTGCGGTTCGCGTGCGTTGCCGATCCCGGCCGGCGTGCCGGTCAGCAGCAGATCCCCTGGCCGGAGCGTCATCCCGAAGGACAACTCGCTGATCAGGGTCGCCACGTCGTACGCCATCTGCTTGGTCGACGCGTCCTGCATGACCTGGCCGTTGAGCAGGCACTGCAGCCGGACGTCCTGCGGATCACCGAACTCGTCGGCGCTGACGATCCACGGGCCGAGCGGCATCGTCTGGTCGATGCTCTTGCCCTTCAACCACTGCCCGCCGTGCGCCCGCTGCAGGTCGCGCTGAGAGATGTCGTTGGCCAGCGTGTAGCCCCAGACGTGGTCCAGCGCATCCGCCTTCGGGATGCTCCGGCCCGTCTTCCCGATCACCACCGCGAGCTCTGCCTCGTAGTCCCACTTGGCCGAGAGCGCCGGGTCGTACGCGATCTCGTCGTACGGGCCGATCACCACATCCGGTCCCTTGGTGAAGAACGTCGGGTGCTCCGGCCGGTCGACGTCCTGACCCTCGCGCTTGCCCTTGCTCTCCTCGAAGTGGTCCCAGTAGTTCCAGCCCGTGCAGAGGATGTCCCGCCGGAACCGCCGCAGCGGCGCCAGCAACTTGACGTCCTCGAGCGCCACCCGCGGCGCGCCGGCAATCTCGTTGCCCAAGGCATCGACTGCGAAGCCCATCGACACCACCAGATCCTGATGGGGCAACAAGGCGACTTCGAGACCATCCACTACGCCGGGCTGCTCCCGCCCCGCGTGTTCCACCGTCACGAACCTCATCTCAGGTCCACTCGACGCCGCGCATGCGATCACCCTCCCCGCTCACGGGATCACCGCGATGGCGCTGATCTCGATCAAGTAGTCCGGATGGGCCAGCTTGCTGACCTCGACCATCGTCGAGGCCGGCAACGGCTCGGTGAAGTACTGCGCCCGGACCTCGTGGATCTTCGCGAAGTCCTCCATGTTGCGCACGTACACGTCGACGCGGCACACGTCGTCCAGCGTGCCGCCCGCCGCGCGGACCGCGGCCTGCACGTTCTCGCACACCTGGCGGGTCTGCTCCCTGACGTCACCGACCCCGGCGATACTGCCGTCGGGCCGGCGCGCGGTCATCCCGGACACGAACACCAGCCGTCCGGTCGCCTCGATCGTGGTCGCCTGCGAGAACACCCCGTTCGGGCTGCGCAACGCGGCGCTCGTCAACTGTGTCTTCGGCATCAGTGCAACACCCCTCCGGCCGGGATCACGGCGCCGACGGCACGAGCAGCCGCCAGCAGTCCGTCCAACCCGGACCTCTCGATCAGTACGCCGTGGCGCCGCTGATGCTGGGCGCGTTCGGCCTCGATCTCTCCCGGCAGATGCAACCGGTCGACCCCCGGCGCGGTGGCACTCCCGCGCACCCGCGAGGCCAGCGCCGAGGAGCGCTGACGGAAGCCGTCGACGCCACCCAGCAACTCGGGGTCGATCGCGATGAACAGGTGCGCGCAGTCGTTCGGCCGGCCCGGCTCCCGGTACAACGGCCGCACCTGGTCACCCCAGCCACCACCACTGAGCACACCGGTCAGCACGTCGATCATCAACGCCAGCCCGAACCCCTTGTGGCCGGCCGCCGGCAACAACATCCCCAGTACCGCAGCCTCCGGATCCGTCGTCGGCACGCCCGACGAGTCGGTCGCCCAGGTGTCCGGGATCTCCCTGCCGGCGGACGCCGCGAGCCTGATCTTGCCGAGGGCAACAGCCGACAACGCCATGTCCAGGACCAGCTCCGGGCCGTCCTTGGTCGGTACCGCAATCGCCAACGGGTTGTTGCCCACGATCCGCTCGGCCCCTCCGGGCGCCGGCATCAGCGGCGTGGTGTTCGACATCGCGACCCCGAGGCGGCCCGACTGAGCCGCCTGCATGGCCCACCGACTGGCCGCGCCGAAGTGGTGCGCGTTGCGGACCGACACCAGGCCGATCCCGAACCGGCCGGCTCTCTCGATCGCCAGTCCCATCGCCTGCGGGCTGGACAGCTGCCCCATCCCGCCCCGCGCATCGGCGACCAGTGCCGCACCCGCGTCGTGGAGCACGTCCAGCTCGCGTTCCCGGGTGACCCCGCCCGCGTTCAGCCGTTCGACGTACATGGGCACGAGCATCACGCCGTGCGAGCTGACACCACGCAGGTCGGCCTCGACCAGGGCGGCGGCGATCTTGTCCGAGTCCGCCGGCTCGAAGCCGAGCGCGGTGAAGACGCCGGCGACAGTCGCCTCCAGCCAGGCCGGCCGGACGAGCACCTGCCGGTCTGCATCGGACCGGGTGGTCATCTGGTCTCCTGCGCCCAGGGCAGCAGCAGATGCTCCAGCAGCACCAGCCCGTAGAACAAGATGATGCTCATGATGCTGAGCAGGGTAATCCCCGCGAAGGCGAGCGCGGTGTCGGCGGTGGAGCCGGAGCTCTGGATGACGTAGCCCAGACCGGCCGTGGCGCCGACGAACTCGGCGATCACCGAACCGATCACCGCCAGCGAGATGGCCACCTTGAGGCCGGTGAAGATCTGTGGCAGCGCGTACTTGAGGCGCAGCTTGAAGAACTCCTGCGTCCGGCTCGCCTTCAGCGAGCGGAGCAGCTCGACCAGCTCCACCGGGGTGGACTTCATCCCCGTCGCGGTCGAGATGACGATCGGGAAGAAGCAGACCAGCAGCACCATCACGGCCTTCGGCCACTGGCCGAATCCCATCCACACCACCAGCAGCGGCGCGATCGCGATCTTCGGGATCGCGTTCACCGCCAGCAGCAGCGGGTAGACCAGCCGTTCGAGGATCACCGAACGCACGATCAGCAGCGCGATCGGGACACCGATCGCGATCGCCAGCAGGAAGCCGCCCATCGTCTCGATGAACGACACCCCGGTCTGCTCCAGCAGATAGCCCGGCTGATCCAGGATGGTGCTGATCACGTCGGGCGGGCTCGGCAGCAGATACGACTCGATCGAGAACGCCACGGTGGCCAGCCACCACAGGCCGATCGCGGCGACCAGGCCGACGATCGGCAGGACGATCGCAGCCGTTCGGGACGTGGTCAGCCAGGACCGGTCGGTCATCGCCGTGCCTCGGGCACGTCCACCTTCTCGGCATCGGCCTTCTCGGAGAGGAGACCGTGCAGGCGGCCGCTGATCTGGGCCACGTCGGTCAGGTGCGCGTTCTGGCCCAGGCTGCGCGGCCGCGGGATGTCGATCTCGACGATCTCGCGGACCTGGCCGGGCCGCGGGCTGAGCACCACCACCCGGTCGGCCAGCACGACGGCCTCCTCGATCGAGTGGGTGACGAACACGATCGTGGTCGCCAGCTCCATCTGGATCCGCTGCAGTTCCTCGGACAGCTCCGTCCTGGTGAGCGCATCGAGGGCGGAGAACGGCTCATCCATCAGCATCACCTTGGGGCTGCGGATCAGCGAGCGGCACAAGGACACCCGCTGCTGCATACCCCCGGACAACTCGTGCGGCAACCGGCGCTCGAACCCACTCAGTCCGACCAGCTCCAGGAGCTCGTGCGCGCGGTCGCGGTAGGCCTTCTTGCTCGGCTCTGTCCGGTCGCCGCCGCCGTTGCTCCCCGAGATCTCCACCGGGAGCATCACGTTCGACACCACCGAGCGCCAGGGCAGCAAGGCGGGCCGCTGGAACATGAAGGAGACGTCCCGGCGGGGTCCCGTCACGGGTAGCCCCGCCACCTCGACCCCGCCGTACGTCGGCGGCAGCAGTCCCGCGATCAGCCGGAGCAGGGTGGACTTGCCACACCCGGACCGGCCGATCAGCGTGACGAACTCGTTCTCCTGGACGTGCAGGTCGATCCCGTCGAGGGCCTGGACCTGACCCCCGCGGCCCTCGAAGACCTGTCCCACACCGTCCAGCCTGATCATGCTCAGCCCTTCGGTGCCAGGGCGTCGTCCACCACGTCGGCCGGCTTGACGGTGCCTGCCGGCTTGACCTGGTCGGCCTCTTCGAGCAGCTTGATGATCTTGTCGACCCGGATCTCGTCGACCTCGCCGAGGGCGCCGTCGAAGCCGTCCGGCTTCACGTAGGCCTTCATCAGCTCGAGTTCCTCGGTGGCCACGTCGACGTCGGTCTTCGGCACGTACTTCTTCAGGATGGTCGCCGCGCCCTTCGGGTCGTCGATGGTGTCCTGCAGACCCTTCAGCAGCGCCCCGGTGAACTTCTTCACCTGGTCGGGGTGGTCCTTGGCCAGGTCGGTCCGAGTGATGATCGCGTTGCCGTACAGGTCCGGCAGCACGGCGCCGTACGGAAGGACTACGGCCTTGCGGCGCTTCGGGTCTGCCTTCTCCACGGTCGGCACGCCGACCACGAACTGGCCGATGCCGTCGACGGTGCCGGCGGCAAGCAACTGCGGCAGCGCGGGCGGCGGCGACGGGACGAACTTGGTCTCGGCACCGGTGATGTGCGCGGCCTTGGCGTACACCGGGAACATCACCGTGTTGGTGGAGCCCGGCTGGTCGCCGATCTTCTTGCCGGCCAGGTCCTGCGGGGTCTTGATGCTGCCGCCCTCGAGCGCGACGATCGCGGCCAGCGAGCGCTGGTGGATCATCCCGACGGTGGTGACGGGCAGCTTCTGCTTGGCCAGCGTGATCACGGTGGCGGTGAAGTCACCGATCCCGTAGTCCGCCTGACCGCCGGCGACGAGCTTGAGCACGTCGACCGTGCCGCTGCCCGGGTTGATGGTGACGTCGAAGCCGGCGTCCTTGAAATAGCCCTTCTCCAGGGCGACATAGGCATAGGCCTCACGGCCGAAAGTGCCGAACGAGGTCAGGTAGCTGACCTTATCCAGTGATACGTCCCCGTTCTGGCCCGCTTTGTCGTTGTTGCACGCGCTCACAGCAGCGAGTGCCAGGACCGCCACCAGGGCGGCGGCAGAACGCCTGAACCTCATACTGGACTTCTCCTCTCCGATATTTGATCAAACATCAAATATGGAAGGGTGGTCAATCGGCCCCCCGGGGACTTCACGGTGTCTTTACACACCGTGCCGGGTCCCCTCAGAGCCCGACTGCCGCCCGTCCTGGAGCCGTTCCCCAATCCCCGTCCCTACCCGGACAGGCATCCCGCCCCGACCACAGACCGTACCTGCCAGGACAGCAGAACGCGACGTCCGTCGGGGCACTTCATGTCCGGAGCCAGACAAATCTGTGTAAACCCGGCGGTTTTGTGATCTGTCTCATGCAATCGCTCGTTTTACCGGATCACGCCGGCGAGGGAGACGGGTCACCCGGCGGAGGGACTCGGTCGTGCCGGGCCTTTGGGAGGATGACGGGGTGGCGAATGTGCTGGTGCGGGGTGCGACCTACCTGCGGTGGGTCTACCTGTTGCTCGGTGCTGCCCTGGTGCTGGCGTTCATCCTGGTCGACAGCGGGCTCGTGTCCCTGCTTGGCGACCTCCAACTGCCTGCCGTCCTGACCGGCATCCTGATCGCGATCGTCGTGCTCGTGCCGCCCGCGGTGCTCGGGCTCCTGCCCGCAGTGCGCGAAGTGGAGGGCATAGCGGTCGAGTCGCTGCTTGGGGTCCGCTTCGAGGAGCGCCCGCTCGGTCCGGCCCGCACCTGGCCGCAGCGCCGCCGTACCGCCACGTGGTTCTGCATGCACCTGGCTGCCGGCGGCCTGGTGGGAATCATCAGCACCGCGGTCTTCGGCTTCGGTGCCGTGTTGCTCGCGGCCCCCTTCCGCTCGCCGGGAACCCGGGAACTGCTCCCCGATACCACCTACACCATCAGCGGCCACTGGACCGACTACTGGATGCCCCTCGCGGCACTGGCCGGGATAGTCGTGCTGTTCTTGTTGTCCTCGGCAACCGGCGCGCTGCTCGCCTACGCGGCCCCGCGTGTGCTCGGCCCCACACCCGCCGAGCGGATCGAGATCCTCGAGCGGCGCGCGGCGACACTTGCCGAGCGCAACCGGTTGGCGCGCGAGCTGCACGACAGCGTCGGCCACGCGCTCAGCCTCGTCACCATCCAGGCCGCTGCCGCCCGTCGCGTCCTCGCCACCGATCCTGCCTTCGCCGAGAACGCCCTGGCAGCGATGGAGACGTCGGCCCGTGCGGCGCTCGCCGATCTCGACCACGTGCTGGGCCTGCTCCGCGACGACCGGCGGCCGGGCTCCCAGACCGCCCCGCAGGCCACGCTCGGCGATGTCACCCGGCTCGTCGAGGCGACCCGCGCGGGCGGTATCACCGTGACGGTTCATCGCAACGGCCGGCTGGAGAGCCTCCCCGCGGCGGTGTCCCGCGAGGCCTACCGGATCGTCCAGGAGGGTCTGACCAACGCGATCCGGCACGCCGGCCGCCCGGCCGACGAGCTCGACGTCGAACTGTCGATCAACCTCGACGCCACCGGTCTCCAGTTGGAACTGACCAACCCCGTCGCGGGTACGTCGTCGGACCACTCCGGCGGCGGGCGGGGGTTGGCCGGCATCCGTGAAAGGGTCGCCGTACTGCGTGGTTCCGTCGAGGCGGGCCTGGTCCGAGATCGGTGGCGACTGGCGGTCACGCTGCCCGTCGCCGTCACCACGAAGGGATGAGAGTGGACGTTTCGGTGGTCGTAGTGGACGACGAGCCGCTGATCCGCAGTGGATTGCGGGCCATCATCGACGCGGAAGCCGACCTCACCGTCGTCGGCGAGGCCGGTGACGGTGCCGAGGTGCTCGGTGTGGTCCGGCGGACGCGGCCGGACGTGGTTCTGATGGATGTCCGGATGCCCGCGGTCGACGGCATCCAGGCAACGCGGCTCCTGCTCGACGGGCTGGACCCGGCACCACGCGTCCTGGTCGTCACCACCTTCGAAAATGACGACTACGTGTACGACGCCCTGCGCGCGGGTGCCTCCGGCTTCCTGCTGAAGCGCACTCCCCCGGACGAAATCATCGCGGCGATCCGCACAGTCGCCGGCAGCGAGTCCCTACTGTTCCCCGAGGCGATCCGCAGCCTTGCCCTGGCCCACGTCTCCGAACAACCTCAGCAGCCGACGGGCCTGGACCAGTTCCAGCTCACCGACCGCGAGCAGGAGGTCCTCCGCCTGATGGCGAAGGGGCTGTCCAACGCGGAGATCGCGGCCGAACTCGTCCTCGGCGTTCAGACGATCAAGACCCACGTCGCCAACACGCTCTCGAAACTGGGCGCCCGCGACCGCACCCAAGCAGTGATCCTCGCCTACGAGTCCGGCTTCGTCCCGCTCCACTGACCCACCCACAGCCACTTGCGTCCGAAGAAGCGCGGGGCAGGCCCCTCGGTCATTCGGACGCAGAGCCCAGATTTAAGGGCTGTCGGCAGGCGGGGTCAGGTCTTGGTGATGTCGACGTCCTCGTCTGCCAGGGCACACGCGTTATCCACCGGATCGATCGCATCGGCCTTGACCGCGACCCGCTGGAGGAGCATGCGGAAGAGCCGTCGCTCAGCCTCGTCGAGACTGCCGAGAACCGCTTGTTCGGCCTGCACGAGGCGACGCTCCAGATCGCAGATCGCCTCCTTGCCCTGATCGGTCGCCACTATCAGCCGTGCCCGGCGGTCGGTGGGGTCCGGCTGCCGTTCGACCAGGCCGGCCTTCTCGAGGTCATCCAGCAGGTACGTCATCACCGTGCGGTCGACGCCCAGATGAGCGGCCAGATCGAGCTGGCGCTTCGGACCTTCGACGACTGCGGTGGACAGCACTTGGTAGCCGCGCGGGCCGCCCGGGACACCGTCGAGCGCCGCGGCGGCCTCCTTCGCGTACCGGCGGAACACGACGCCGAGCGCCCAGCCAAGGTCAGCCTCGACCGACGTCCCGGCTGCCTGGCGGCCGCGGACGTGTCTCTCCACTCGAGAACTGGTCACGAACTCATCCTACGTGGTGTATGCCACCCGGAATACGTTCTGGCTTGAATATGTTCTGCCTGACAGATTATCTTGGTGATAGCTCACATTGAGGGGCACGCCCCCAGCCCGTTCTCGAAAGGAACGAACACACATGACCACCCTCCTTCGCGTCGATGCCAGCATCCGGGTCGACGGATCCGTCAGCCGCGCGCTGGCCGATAGTGCCGAGGCCGCCTGGAAGTCGGAACACCCGGACGGCGTCGTGGTCCGGCGCGACCTCGGTCGCCACCCGATCCCGGCCGATGTCTGGGCCTCCGTCATCGCCGGCAAGCACGGTCTGCCGACGCCCGAGGACTCCGACCGCGCCGACTACGCGGACGCCAAGGCCCTGACCGACGAGATCGTGAACGAGTTCGTGTCGGCCGACGCGGTTCTGCTCGCGGTTCCGCTCTACAACTGGGGAATCGACCAACACGTGAAGACCTGGATCGACCTGCTGCTCACCGTCGGGGAGCTGCAGACCGAGGGTCTCGTCGCCGGGAAACCGATCATCCTCACCCTGGCCCGGGGCGGCGGTTACAGCGAAGGCACTCCCAAGCACGGCTGGGACCACGCCACGCCCTACCTTGAGCGGATCTTCGGCGATGCCCTCCAGATGGACCTTCGCAAGGCCGTCGCCGAGCTGACGCTGGCCCCGGTCAACCCAGCGATGGAGTCGCTGATCGATGCGTCCAAGGTGTCCGAGGAGGAAGCACACGCCACCGCCAAGGAGCACGCGGCCACCGTTGCCCGCCAACTCACCAGTACCGCCGCCTGACCTTCACCTGACCGATCCCGATGGGTGCCGAGCTCGAGCCGGCACCCCAGGGGATCAGGCGGTCTGCCAGGCCGAAACCGTGACCGACAGCGTCACTTCCACCGGATCAGCCAGTACTGCGATGCGCTCCGCCCGTTCAGCGGGATCAAGGTGCCGCGCGCTCGGTGTCATCGCGACCAGCCGTTCGACCTCCGCATGATCCAGCCGCACCACGACTTCGACGCTCTCCTCGCTGATCCGCTCGAACCCGGCCAGCGATTCCTTGAGCCGCCGTTCCTTCTGCCCATCCACCCGGACCAGGCCGAGTACGCCGACCAGTTCCGCCAGGTGTTCCTGGTTCGGGGTCACCACCAGCAGGGTTCCGCCGGGAGCCAGGATGCGAGCCATCTCGGTGGCATTCCGCGGAGCGAACACGTTGAGGATCAGCTGCGCGACCCCATCCAGCAGTGGCAGCTCCTGCCAGGCGTCGCAGATCACCGACCCGATCCGGGGATCTACCCTCGCCGCCCGACGCGCGGCATACCTCGACACATCCAGCGCCAGCCCAACCCGTCCGGCTTCCGCGCCGACCACCCCCGCCAGGTAATACCCAGTCCCAGCCCCCACCTCCACCACCAGCCGCTCCCCGATGCCGGAGGCGAGCGCGATGAGCGCGTCTCGGATGGGGGCGTAGAAGCCGCCGGCGAGGAAGGTGCTGCGCGCTTCGATCATGGCGGCGGAGTCGCCCTCGATGCCGGTTGATGCTGAGGGCAACAAGTTGAGGTAGCCCTGTTTCGCCAGGTCATACGAGTGCCGTCGCGGGCAGCTCGCCGTACGGGCCGTCAGTGTGAGGCCGACGCCGCAGACCGGGCAGCGCAGGAGGGCAACGAGGTCCGGGCGCACAAGGTGCAGGTTAGCCGTTGATGTCCCGGCTGGTGATGCGCGCCCAGGCGGCCGCGTAGAAGACGGCCAGGTAGGCGCCTTGCATCAACAGGTTGCGCACGATCGCGTCCCAGTACGGCGGGTCGCGGAGCAGGTCGGCGAACGAGCTCCAGCCGTACATCAGCAGCCACGGGTGGATCACACTGATCTGCGGGATCGCGCTGAGGATGCCGAACACGATGAACGTTCCGAAGGTGGCTGCCATCGCGGCCAGCGGCGTTGACGTCAACGACGACACGAACAGACCGATCCCTGCGAGGCCGAACAACGACAGGGCGATCAGGATGGCGATCCCGAACGCCCGGAGCATGCCGTCCGCCAGTGAGACGGTCGTGCCGGACAGCAGCACGACATCGCCGACCGGGAAGAGCACTACTCCGGCGATCAGCCCAGACAACCAGATCGTCATCGTCGCGGCCAGGCAGAACACGGCCAGCGCGACCATCTTCGCGGCCAGCAAGCGCGAACGACCTGCCGGTGCGGTCAGCAGGTTCCGCAGCGTGCCAAGGCTCGCCTCACCTGCGAGGGACTCCCCAGAGATCACGGTCACGGCAGTCGGCAGGAAGAACGGGAGCGATAACGCCAGGCTGGCGACGACGAGGAACAGCCCGTTGCCGGCGACCTGGCCGAGGAATCCGTCGGCGTTGCCGGACGACCCCGACAGCCTGATGGCGACACCGACCATGACCGGTACCGCGGCCAGAACAGCGAGCAGCACCCAGGTCCGGGCCCGCCCGAAGACGAGGTGCAGCTCCGATGCGAACAGCGCGACCGTGTGCCGCCCAGCACTCGGCCGACCGACCTCGATCCGCTCGACTGTCTCACCAGCGGCGCTACTCAGCGACATCGAAGCCCTCCCCCGTCAACGCGACGAAAGCGTCCTCCAGGCTCGGCCGCTCCAGGCCGAACCCGTGGATCCGCACGTCTGCCGCGACCAGGGCGGCCGCGAGCTTGTCGATCGGCAGCTCTCCCGGATCGCCGTCGACGATCTCCTCGGTCACCTTGACATCCGTGACGCCCAGACTGGTGAGGGTCTGCTCCGCCAGCTGGAGGTCCGGCGTACGGACGACCAGCCGTGGCCGGAGCTCGGAGCGCAGCTCAGCCATGGTGGATTGCCGCACCAGGCGACCACGGCTCATCACGGCTGCGTGGGTGCAGAGCTGTTCCACCTCGGCCAGGAGATGGGTGGAGGTGAAGATGGTGGTGCCGTCGTTGGCCAGCTCCCGGATCAGCAACCGCACCTCGCGGGTACCTTGCGGGTCCAGGCCGTTGGTCGGCTCGTCGAGCACGAGGAGGTCGCGCTGTTGCATCAGGGCGACCGCGATCCCGAGCCGCTGCTTCATGCCCAGCGAGTAGTTCCGGACCTTCTTGCCGGATGCATTGGACAGGCCGACGCGTTCGAGAGCCTCGCCTGCCCTGGCCTTCCGGGTGCGTGGATCGGCGGTCCGGTCGGCCGCATCGAAGCGCAGCAGGTTGGCCTCGCCGGTCCAGAACGGGTAGAACGCCGGTCCCTCGACCAGCGCGCCGACCCGGGGCAGGACGGCGAGTTGGGCCTTCGGCATCGGCCGGCCGAGCAGCTCGACCGAGCCCGAAGTGGGCGCGATCAGGCCGAGCAGCATCCGGATCGTGGTGGTCTTGCCCGACCCGTTCGGGCCGAGGAAGCCGAAGATGCTGCCGGCCGGAACCTCCAGGTCGACCGCATCCACGGCCACCTGACCACTGCGGAACCGCTTCGTCAGCCCACGAGTCACCACCGGCGGCGCCTCGGTCATAGCGTCGTCACCGATCCCCGTCCCCGGCTCCGTGGCGTCAGCGTGGTGCCTTCGCGGCGGCGGCCTGCAGCGTGTCCGGCGAGACCAGACCGACGAACACCCGTCCGTCGTCCGCGATCAGCGCGCTGACCATCCTGGTGGTCAGGATCTTGCCCGACCCCCAGCTACCCGAGACGGTGGGAGCCTTTGCCAGCAACTGGTCCAGTGCTCCGTTACCCGAAGGGAGGTTCGCCTTGCCGCCGCGGATGACGGCCACGCTCTCCCAGCCCGTGCCCACCACTGTCGGCTTGTCAGCGGACGGCTTGCCGGCGTTGGGCTTGGTGGCGTCCGGCTTCTTCGGGAGCGCCTTGGGCTCGGTGGACGCGGGCACCTTCTGCTCGGTGACCTTGACACCCGAGGGCGGTGTGAAGGCGAACGTGTTCGCCGAAGGAACGTTGAACGACACCGACGAGAAGCCCACCTGGACCGCCGGGTTGTTGCCGGTCCGCGGCATCACGGTGACCTGCAGCGGCACCCAGTTCTTCGAGTCGACCGCCAGCGTGACCGAGCCCACAGTGGTCTTGTCCGTCTTCGGGGTCAGGCGCAGCTTGTACGCATCGCGGCCGGCGACCGACTCGGTGCCGGTCACCTCGACCGTGGTGGACGGGTCGATCGCGGCGAGGAACTGCTTGGCGGTCGCCTGCGGGTCGTACGTCTTGTTCTGGGGCCCGACTTCCGGCACCGCTTCCGGCTTGGCCGTGTGCGCGGGAACGGCGACCTTGGTGGCCTCACGCTTGGACGAGTCGTAGATCCAGGCGGTCTTGCCGTCCGTGGTCAGCACCCGCTCGGCCATGTTGTCCAGCACGGAGACCCGGGCCTTGTCCGGACCTGCGAAGGCGACGCGCGCCGTGTGCTGACCGCTCAGCAGGTCGGTGAACTGGCTGCTGTTCTCGCCGCCGACCAGGCCGGGGATCGCGGGCAGACCGAGGTCGAGGGAAGAGGTCACCGTGCCGGAGAGGCCGTCGACCTTCGCCGTCTGCACCTTGGCCAGCAGATCCTGGGCCGTGATGGTGGGCAGGTTGGGAGACGCGTCCGCGACCACCGGCCCGAGGGCTGCCACCCCCGCCACCACCGCGACTGCCGTGACCGGAACCAACCACCGTCGACCGCGCTGCGTTGCACCCATGCGTACAAGACTCGCACCGCCACCACCGCGAACCAAGTGGCTCAGGGTTGATTCACCCAAAAGAGTGAGCCCGGCAGTACGACGTCCGCGGTACCGCGCCTCAGGCGGTACCGCGGACGTCCCCCGAATCAGCGCAAACTCAGCGGAAACTCAGCGACTCAACGGCTCTGCAGGGCATCCAGGGCCACCGTCATCGCCGCGGCTACGCGGAAGTCGAGGCGGGGATCCGGCACGCTGACCCGGTAACGGTCACGCACGGACATCTTCCGCTCCACCGACAACACAGGCTGCCCGGTCGCGCGGTCGGTGAAGTCGAAATGGAAGATGAACGGCAACGGGATCTCGCCGACGACCGGAATGAAGTCCCAGACCCGCCGGACGATCGCGATGGTGGGATTGCGTTCGGTGCCGTCCGACTCGAGCCCGGCAGACGACAGCTGCCAGCTGGACCGCAGCAGGCTCTTGCCGAACTCCTTCTTGAACCAGCCGATCGGCTGCTGATTCGCGTCGAACACGTCGTACCCGGAGCCCAGGTCGATCCGCTTGCGCGCCTTGAACGAGAACACCGGCTGCGACTTGGTGTCGTCGGAGTAGAAGGTGACCTCTTCCTTGAAGGCCATCCGCTTCTGTTGGGCGAACGCCAGCAACGGGCCGTCCGTGCCGTCCGGGTTGGTGCCGATGATCTCGTACTTGTTCGCCATCATCGTGATTCGCTGCTTCATCGAGAAAGCAGGCACGTACATGAGCGCTGGACCTTGGGGTGGGACCGTCATGCGGAGGAGTCTCGCACCTCTCCCGGCTCATCCGCCTGTTTGATTGCCATTCCACAAGCGATTCCGCCCAGCCGGACCCCCCGCGCCAGCCCTTCGGCGGTCTTAGAGCCCGAAGCCAGTTCGAGGAGAATCTCCCCGGCTCCCTGCAAGGCAAGATCCCGCGCCACTTCCACGCCGAGCTCCACCGCCTCGTCCATGGCTCGCGCGGGACGCCACAAGACCCCGAAGTCGGCCTTCGGTCTCTCACCACCCACCTGTACTACGAGCGCGTCCGCCGGCCGCAACTGCTGGGTATCCACGGCATCAACCACCACCAGCCGCACAACCTGCGTCCCGGCTGCTCGTACTACGCCCTCGGCCGCCGCGGCATCATCGACGATCACCGGAGAGAGCGGTTCCCCAGGCAGCCCGCGCCGGCCCCACGCTTCCTGATGGACCGCCCAAGAGAGCGGTCTCCGAGCGGCCCAGCCGCTTCTCACCAGTTCAGGGGCGGCCGCGAACTCCTCCACATGGCCGACGCAGAGATATCCCACGAGTTCGACGTGCGCCGGCAGATCGAGCACCGCCGCAACCTCGCCCGGTTCGAAGAAGGACACCCAACCGACACCGAGCCCCTCGGCCCGGGCTGCCAGCCACAAGTTCTGGATCGCGATCGCCGCCGAGAACCAGGTGGTTCGGGGATCCGCGTGCCGTCCGAGCACATGCCGCCCGCCGCGGCCGGGATCGCACGTCACGGCGATGTTCAGCGGCGTGTCCAGGATCGCCTCGATCTTGAGCCCGTCGAACGCGGCCCGCCGATCCGCCGGCAGCGACGCCGCGAACGCATCCCGCTGGGCTGTCGCGAGATCGTGCACCTTCCGACGGGTCGCGAGGTCGCTCACCAGGACGAAGTCCCAGGGCTGGCTCAGTCCGACACTCGGCGCCCGGTGCGCCGACTCCAGCACTCTGGTCAACAGGTCGTCCGCGATCGGCCGGTCGAGAAATCCCCGCCGCACGTCTCGCCGCTCGGCAAGCACCCGGTGCACGGTGTCGCGATCCCGCAACACATACCCCGGAGCTGCGATCGCTTGGCCGAACGTCGACTTCGGCACCTGCCCAGCGCGCTCCCCCGCCGCTTCGCCGACATCTTCCTGTGGCAGTCTCCCCACCGCAACTGTGGCTCGTGCAGACCGTTGCTTCGGTACTACGAGCTCTGCGCCGCTGAGGATCACCGCCGCCTCGGCGACACTCGCGGTACCGGCTAGGTGCTCGACGCGGTCGCTAGGGCTTGGCACTGGTTGTCGCGACAGCTCCGGCAAGCTTGCGGCGAACAGTTCAGCTCCCAGTGACGCCACCAGCCGCTGCAGACCCGGCTCGGTCTCCTTGCCATCGACAGTGACTACGTAGCCGACGTCCCTCGACTCCAGCCCGCTCACTGCGGCGTCCACCAGGTCCCGGAGCTCCCTGTACGACGTACCGGAGCGCAGGCCGATCCCCACGACGAGGGTCATTTCTCCAGCCCCGCGTGGACTCGCGCAGCAGCAACCAACCGCGCCGGGACGTCCGGTGTTGCCGTCCAATGCAGGTGGAGGTACGACGCGTGGATCTGGGTGCGGCCGATTCCTTCCTGTTGGCCGCCCGGGAGATACCACGCGGCGGTGACGTCCTCGTCGAACTCCACGGCAGTGCGGTGGAACTCGTGCCCGCGGACCCGGCGGCCCTCGTCGAAGAACGCGGTGGTGGTTGCTGCGACGGCGGTGCGGTAGCCGAGGGTCAGGCGACTCGTCATCTGCGCCGTCGCGGGCAGAACGCCGGTCAGCTGGTGGCCGTCGAGCTCCCGGCAGAGGTAGAGCAGGCCGGCGCACTCCGCGATGACAGGCAGTCCGGCAGCGATCTCGGCGGCCACCTGGGTGCGGAGTTCGTCGTTGTCCGACAAGGCCTCGGCGTGTAGCTCGGGAAACCCACCGCCGAGGTACAACGCGGAAGTTGCCTCAGGCAATGATTCGTGGAGCGGGTCGAAGGTGACCACGTCGGCACCCGCGGCGGTCAGGAGCTCGGCCGTCTCGGTGTAGCGGAACGAGAACACCGGTCCGCCGGCCATCGCGATCACGGGGCGGCCCGCCTCCGCGGGGGTCACCTCGGCGGCGGGATTCCAGGCTTCGACCTCCAGCGGAGGTGCGGCCTGGGCGGCAGCGACGAAGGCCTCGAGATCGACGCCCTGGCGGACCAGTTCGGCAGCGGCCTCGACCGCGCTCTCGGCCTGCTCGCGTTGTTCGTCCGCCGGGATCAGGCCGAGGTGGCGGCTCGGCACGGTCAGGCGGGTGTCGCGCCGGAGCACGCCGAGGACGGGTACGCCGGTCGGAGCCACGCCGGCCCGGACCTCGGCCTCGTGGCGGTCGGAACCGACCTTGTTCAGGATCACCCCGACGATCCGGACGCTGGTGTCGAAGGAGACGAATCCGCTCACGACGGCACCAACGCTGCGACCTGCTGCCGACGCGTCGACGACCAGCACGACAGGTGCCTGGAGCAACTTCGAGACGTGGGCGGTGGACGAATAACCCTCAGTACCGAGTGCGCCGTCGTACAGGCCCATCACGCCCTCGATGACGGCGAGGTCCGCACCAGCGGCACCATGCGCGAAGAGTGGCGCGACGCGCTCCTCGCCGGACAGCATCGGGTCGAGGTTCCGCCCGGGCCGTCCGGTCGCCAGCGCGTGGAAACCGGGGTCGATGTAGTCGGGCCCGACCTTGAACCCGGCCACCCGGTGCCCGGCCTTCCGCAACGCCGCCATCAGTCCAACGGCCACGGTCGTCTTGCCGGCCCCCGACGCCGGCGCCGCCACCACGACCCGAGGAATCACCACCAGGCCCCTCCCCCCACGCGGACCGCGCTGATCCGGCTCACCACTCGATGCCCTTCTGGCCCTTCTGACCGGCGTCCATCGGGTGTTTGACCTTCGTCATCTCGGTGACCAGGTCGGCGGCGTCGAGCAGGCGCTGGTCGGCGTTACGACCCGTGATCACCACGTACTGATGGCCCGGCCGCTTCGTCAGCGTCTCGACCACCTCGTCGACGTCGACCCAGCCCCACTTCATCGGGTAGGTGAACTCGTCCAGGACATAGAGATCGTGCGCCTCGGAGGCGATCCGGCGCTGGATCTCTCGCCAGCCCTCGAGCGCGTCGGCCGCATGGTCCTCCTCGGAGCCGGCCTTGCGCGACCAGCTCCAGCCCTCGCCCATCTTGTGCCACTCGACCGGTCCACCCTGACCGGTTGCCTCATGCAACTGTCCGAGCGCCTTGAACGCGCTCTCCTCGCCCACTTTCCATTTCGCGCTCTTGACGAACTGGAAGACGCCGATGTTCCAGCCCTGGTTCCAGCCGCGCAGCGCCATTCCGAACGCCGCGGTCGACTTCCCCTTCATCTCACCGGTGTGCACCATCAGCAGCGGCCGGTTCCGGCGCTGCCGGGTGGTCAGCCCGTCCTTCGGTACGACGCTGGGCTGTCCCTGCGGCATCAGGCGGCCCTCCGATCCGTGACGGCGCGCACCAAGTTGCCGGCGGCGACTTCTCCGAGGTCCAGGTACTCCGCACCGAGGTCGCCGGCCAGCTCAGCGGCGAGCCCGAGCCGAACCCCACGACGCGGCTCGCAGTCCACGACGACCGACGCGATCCCCTGCCGTGCGAGCCAGTCGGCGGCCTGTCGAGCGCGGGAGAAAGCGCTCTCTCCGTGCGTGGCGCGGCCATCTGTCACCAGCACCAGCAGCGGGCGCCGTCGAGGATCTCGGATCGCGGCGATCCGGAGCACCTCCGCGGCCTGGAGGAGTCCCTCGGCCAGCGGCGTCCGACCACCTGTCGGCAGGGATTCCAGCCGGCGTACGGCGGTCTCGACGCTGCCGGTCGGAGGGAGCGCGACGGTCGCGGCCGAACCGGCGAAGGTGACCAGGCCGACGGTGTCGCGGCGCTGGTAGGCATCCAGGAGCAGCGAGACGATCGCGGTCTTCACCTCACCCATCCGCTTCTTCGTGCCCATCGAGCCGGAGGCGTCGACGCAGAAGAGCACCAGGTTGCCCTCGCGCCCTTCGCGCACCGCCAGGCGTACATCGGTCGCACGGACGGCCAGCCCGGGACCAGACCTGCCGCGGGCGTGCTGGTGTGGCGCGGCCGAACGGATCGTCGCGAGGAGGTGCGGCTTGCCCGACTCACGGCCGACTCGGGCGCGGTCGCCGACCACCCGGCCGACCTCGGTGAGCGCTCTCGACCGGCGCCCGGCAACACCGGTGCCCGCTGCCTGAACGCTCAGCAGCCGCGCCTTGTAGGGCTCGGAGCTACCAGCCACCTGACCGCTGGGCGCAGCACCGGAGAGAGCGCTCCCTGCGTTCTCGCTCGTTTCTCCGCCGCCATCGGGATCGGCGGGATCGCCCTCGGATCCCGGATCGGTCGAGCCGCCGCCAGGACCTCCGCCGTCCGGATCGTCGGGACCGTCGTCAGGATCCGGTTCGGGCGGCGTGCTGTCGTTGATGGCCTGCTCGAGTTGTTCGTCGTCCAGGCCCGGTGCGTCGAAGGGATTGCGGCGCTTGCGATGCGGGAGAGCCAGCTTGGCAGCAGCCCGTACGTCATCGACCTCGACGACGGTCCGACCCGACCAGGCCGCGTGGGCGACCGCAGTACGGGCGGTGACCAGGTCTGCGCGCATGCCGTCCACGTCGAAGGCCGCGCAGATCTCGGCGATCTGCCGAAGCGCGGCGTCGGTGAGGATCACGTCCGGCAACAGGCTCTGTGCCTTGACGATCCGCTCGGCCAATTCACGCTGAGCACTCTCGTAGCGGCCGATGAACGCGATCGGGTCCGCCTCGTAGGCCAGCCGCGCACGCATCACCTCGACCCGTACGGCGGGATCGCGGCTCGCGGTCACGTCCACTGTCAGGCCGAACCGGTCGAGCAGTTGCGGCCGGAGCTCGCCCTCTTCGGGGTTCATCGTGCCCACGAGCACGAACCTCGCCGGGTGGGTGATGGAGACTCCGTCCCGTTCGACGGTCGCCCGACCCATCGCTGCCGCGTCCAGCAGTACGTCGACCAGGTGGTCGTGCAGCAGGTTGACCTCGTCGACGTACAGGAGTCCGCGATGCGCGGCCGCCAGCAAGCCCGGCTCGTACACGGTGACGCCCTCGGAGAGCGCTCGCTCCAGGTGCAACGACCCGAGCACGCGATCCTCGGTCGCTCCCACCGGCAACTCCACCAGCCGCGCCGGCCGGGCGATCCCGGCACTCGTGTGCGGGCTGTCGGGGCAATTGGGGTCGGGGGCAGCCGGGTCGCAGGAGAAGCGGCAGCCGTCGACCACCTCGACCGGCGGCAGGATCTCGGTCAGCGCGCGGACCGCGGTCGACTTGGCCGTGCCCTTCTCGCCGCGGATCAGGACCCCGCCGATCGCCGGCGACACCGCGGCCAGCAGGAGGGCGAGCTGGAGGTCTTCCATTCCCACGACAGCGGTGAACGGAAACCCGTTGGCAAGAGCAGACCGCATCGGCGGCGATTCCCTTCGTCCTGCGGGTGTCCACGCCCGCCTCGGCACCTGGCACGCCGGAAACGCAGAGAGCGCTTCCTGGCGGACGGCAGCAGATGTCCTGGCTTCCGGGATACCCCGGTCACAGTGGCGGGACCGCCCCGGACTCCGGCCTTTCCAGGCCGTCACCGGTGTTCCTCCACTACCGTCCCGCCGATCATGGCACACCCACTCGCCGACGCCGTCTCCTGACTGGGTCAGGTGGTCACGACCACGTCCACCCGGAGGGCTGGTTCACCTCTTGGCGCCAGCCCACCACCTGACCAGGTACTGCGCGGCGGCGTCGTCGGGGACTTCCTGGATGCCGACGATCGGGGTGACGGTGATGTGGCCGGCCGCCAGCAGGGACTCGTCGGTGTCGAGGTCCTCGGCCGGGTCGGGGGTGCGGAGGGCGACCATCGGCTCGCCCGTCGGGGCTAGGCCGGCGACGAGGCGGTTGGGGTTGTAGGGAGCCAACCGGGCGCTTCGTACGCCGCGCAGCTCGCTCAGCGGCCGGTCGGGAACGTTGACGTTGAGGACCGTGCCGGCCGGCTCCTCGCTGAGCCAGCCGAGCAGCTCGGCGCCGACCTCAGCCGCGCTTTCCAGGTACTGCGGGTCTTCGGCGCCGATGCTCACCGCGAGACCCGACAGCCCCTGGGTCGCCGCGGTCAGCGCGGCCCCGACCGTGCCGGAGTGCAGGATCACGCCGAAGTTGTAGCCGTGGTTGATGCCCGAAACGACCAGATCCGGCGGCTTCCCGAAGGCGCCCAGCCGGGCCAGCGTGACGGCGAGAGCCGGGGTGCCGCCGATGCCGATGTAGGTGATCCCGTTCGCGTCTTCGGAGCGGGTCGCGATCGGCCGGTCCACCCACCCGGCGCGAGCAGTGCCGACGCCGCTCTGATCGTCGAGCGGGGCCACGACCTGAACGTCGTGGCCCCTCCCGGCGATAGCAGTCGCCAGCGCCCGGATTCCCCGAGCCTGATAGCCGTCGTCGTTGGTGATCAGGACTCTGAGCTGCTCGGAAGCCATGCCTCTACCCAATCACAACGCCGATCAGAGCGGCGGGCGCAGCTTGTGGTGAGTGGTCCCCCCCTGGAACGCGTGCGCCACCCGCAGCGCCAGTTCGTCGTCGCCCGGCGCGGCGTTGACCAGCATGAACAGCGGCATCCGTTCGGCGCCGGACAGCCCGGTCGGCACCGAGATCGAAGGCGAGCCGGTCAGGCTCCACGCGCTGAACTTGTTGCCGGACGACCGACGCGGCCGGGCCGGGTCCGTCGCGGGCGGCTTCAGCGTGGCGATGTCGTCCCCGGGGTGGATGAAGACGTCGACGTCGTCGAACATCGCCAGGAACCCCTGCATCCACAGCGCCCGCGCACGCTGGGCGTCCACGTAGGCATTCGCCGGCAACAGGTTGCCGGTGTTGACCTGCCGGCGGTACGGCAGCGTGAAGTCCTCAGCGCGCGCCTTCCAGTTCTGGTACTGGAAGGCGCCAACCTCGGCGTTGACGATGGGGGTGCTCATCGAGTTGAGGGTCGTGAACGGCTTCGGCAAGGTGTTGGTGGTGACCTGGACGACGGTCGCGCCGAGCGACGCGATCACCTTGACCGCTTCATCGAAGGCCGCCAACTGGTCGTCACTGGGCACGCCGCGGAAGTAGTCGCCCGCTGCCGGCACGCCCACGCGGATCCCCTGCAACGGACGTCGTCCACGATCGCGGGTCAACGCGTCCGCGAGCGAGTACCGCTGGACCGGCCGGGTGGTGGGATCGGCCGGATCCTGGCCGGCCATCACGTCGACCAGCAGCGCGGCGTCGAGCGCCGACCGCGCCAGTGGCCCGACGGAGTCGATGGTGTAGCTAAGCGGGAAGACGCCGTGCTTGCTGACCACGCCGTACGTTGTGCGGTAACCCGTGATCCCGCAGTAGGCGGACGGGATGCGGACAGAGCCGCGGGTGTCCGAACCGATGCCCGCCAGGAACTCTCCCGCGGCCGTGCCGGCACCCGAGCCGGAGCTCGAGCCACCGGGTGTGCGGGCGAGATCCCACGGGTTGTTGGTGGGGGCGGGGTCACCGGAGGCGAGCTCGACCGTTTGCGTCTTGCCGACGATGACCGCACCCGCTGCCTTCAGCCGGGCGACGCACGTCGCGTCGAACTCCGGACGGAAGCCGCGGTAGAACTTCGAGTTCGCCTCGGTCAGGATGCCCTTGGTGAAGATGATGTCCTTGAGCCCGATCGGGATGCCGTGGAGCGGCCCGAGGTAGCCTCCCCGCCGCACCAGCTTGTCGGCCGCCCGTGCCTGGGCGAGCACGTCATCGGAGGAGTAGGCGAGGGCGTAGGCGATCACGCGGTCCTCCACCTGGGCAGCGCGCGAGAGCACCGCCTCCGCGAGCTGCACGGCGGTGATCTTCTTCCGCCGGATCAGGTCAGCTGCCTCGCTGATCTCGAGGTCGTAGAGCGGACCGTCCGCAGACTGCGTGCGCGGAGCCGACGGCGTCGCCGCCATCGCTGTGGTTGCCGGAGCCGCGGCAGCCACCCCGGCGCCGACAGCCCCGATCAGGAATCTGGCCCGGCTGATCCCGTCAGCCATGGTGGCCACCTCCGGCGGACTCCACGACGGGGAGCGGAACGTACTTGGTCAGCGGGAACGGCGCGTTCGGCTGCCCGACCTGGTCGATGAACCCCGCGCACTCCTCCATCCCGTTCAGTCCTTCGGCGAACTGGGCTCCGTCGGGGAGCTGGCCCGGGCGCAGGCCACGGGCACGACCGATCCCCTCGGCGATCGCAGTGGCTTCGTCGCTACTTATCGGCACCGATTCCTCCTGATGGTTGTTTGCGGGTAGCAGTTGCCCGTCCACTGCAAATTAGTTGCATTACCAGGAATGCAATTAATTTGCAGTGGAGGGCGGCATGGATCAACGCGACAATGCCGGCGTACTGCGGGGCGGCTTGCGGGTGTTCGTGGCCTGCTCGAAGGCATACGCGAGAGCGAGCAGGCGCGGCTCGCTGAACTCACGACCGAGCAGTTCGGCGCCGACCGGGACGCCCAGCGGAGCCTGGGCGGTGGGGGTCGAGTATCCGCCGGGGAAGCAGACGGCCGGGAAACCGGTGCTGTTGGACAGAGTGCCGTTGCGCTCCGGCTGCGGTACGCCGACCGGGGCGACGAGCACCTTCTGCAGCGGGTAGAGGATCGCGTCGAGGTCGAGCTCGGCCATCTTCGCCGACACCGCGAGCCGGAGCTTCTCGCGGTTGACATAGTGGTCCTCGTACACCGGGTTCTTGAGGCCGTCCACGATGGCCAGTTCGGCCTCGATCGCGGCTTGCGCCTCGGGCGTCGCCGTCTTCGAGGCGACCAACTGGTCGAAGGTATGCACCGGGGCGTCCGGCCCGAGCGACGCGAAGTACGCGTCCATGGCCGTGTGCGCCTCCCACGTCGAGGTGACCACGACGGGCTGCAGGGAGTCGTACGCCGGCAGGTTGAAGCGGATGATGGTCGCCCCCTGCGAGTGCATCTTGGCGCTGACCGCGTCCATCACGCGGTTGACCTCCTGGTGGCGCGCCTCGGTGCCGAACAGGTTGGTCATCACGCCGATGCGTGCGCCACGGAGCGCGTCGCGGCGCAGCCCGTCGGTGTAGCTGTGGGGAGCGCGGCCGACGCCGTATCCCGTGACGGGGTCCGCCGGGTCGAAGCCCGCCATCACGTCGAGCAACCGGGCCGCATCCTCCACTGTTCGGGTGATCGGTCCGAGCTCGTCCTGGGTGATGCTGTTCGGGATCACGCCGTTACGGCTGACCAGGCCCCGGGTGGGACGCACGCCGACCAGACTGCAGGCCGAAGCCGGGGAGCGGACGGACTGGCCGGTGTCGCTGCCCGTGCCAAGCACAGCGAAGTTCGACGCGATGGCGGCGCCGGTCCCACCGCTGGATCCACCCGGCGTGCGACCGAGGTCGTACGGGTTGAGGACCTGACCGCCCAGTGAGCTGAGCGAGTTGCCGCCCCGCGCGAACTCCTGCAGGTTGGCCTTGGCGAGGATGATGGCGCCGGCCTTGCGCATCTTGTCGACCGTGTACGCGTCGTTCGGCGGCACCGACGTCCGCATCGCGGTGTTGCCACCGGTGGTCGGCAGGTCGAAGGTGTCGTAGTTGTCCTTCAGGATGACCGGGATGCCGTGCAGCGGACCGGTCAGGCCGGCCTTCCGGTACTTGCGATCCAGTTCGTCGGCGAGCTCGAGCGCATGCGGGTTGATCGTGATGATCGCCTTCAGCGCCGGCCCCTGCTTGTCGTAGGCCGCGATCCGGTCGAGGTACTGCTGCACCAGCTGCCGGCAGGTCAGGCGGCCGCGGCGATAGGCGTCGTGGATGTCGGCGACTGTCGCCTCCATCAACTCGAAGTCGCCTTTGCGCGGCTGGAGCGCGGACAGACCGGTCGCTGGAGTGGCGGACTCCTGGGCGAAGGCGGCACCTCCCGGCGCGGCGACGACGCTGAATGCACCGACGGCGCCGGCGGCACCGACGATGAATCCGCGCCGACCCATGTCTTTCTGTGACATCTGAATTCCTCACGTAGTGGTGAATCCGATTAATGTCATCGGATGTTTTCTCCGCACTACGGAAGTGTTTCTGTTCTGTGAAGTGATCTACTTCACCACACCGGCGGCCATTGTCCGCACGAATCCTTCAAAAAGCCGTGGTCGCGACCGGATTTCCGTCAGTCGCGATCCTCGATTTCGCCCTCGGTCTCCAGCACGGCATTACGCAGGGTTTCGAGCGCTTCCGGGGTCGGCGCTGCCCAGAGCCCGCGCTGCGCAGCCTCCAGCAGCCGCTCGGCGATCCCGTGCCGCGCCCAGGGGTTGGACTTGCGGAAGAACTCCGCCAGCTCGGGGTTGGCCACGTACTCCGTCGTCAGCGTCTCGTACATCCAATCGTCCACCACGCCCGCTGTGGCGTCGTACCCGAACAGGTAGTCGACCGTCGCGGCCATCTCGAACGCGCCCTTGTAGCCGTGCCGCTGCATCGCCGCCATCCAGCGGGGGTTCACCACCCGGGCCCGGAAGACGCGCTTGGTCTCCTCCTCCAGCGTCCGGGTCTTCACCTGCGCCGGGACGGCCGAGTCGCCGATGTAGGCCTTCGGGTTCGCCCCGGTCAGGTGCCGGACCATCGCCACCATGCCGCCGTGGTACTGGAAGTAGTCGTCGGAGTCCATGATGTCGTGCTCGCGCGTATCCGCGTTCTTCGCCGCCACCTGGATCCGGGCGTAGGCCCGTTCCATCGAGGGCCGGGCCTCGGCGCCGTCGAGGTCCTTGCCGTACGCGTAACCGCCCCAGACGGCGTACACCTCGGCCAGTTCGGCATCGGTCCGCCAGTTCCGCGCATCCACCAGTGGCAGCAGACCGGCGCCGTACGAGCCGGGTTTGGAGCCGAAGACGCGGGCCGTCGACGACCGCAGGTCGTTGCCTTCCGCAACATCCGCCAGGACGTGGGCCCGGAGGTGGTTGTCAGCGGCGTCCTCGTCCAGTGCGGCCACCGTACGGACGGCCTCGTCCAGCAGGGAGACCACGTGCGGGAAGGCGTCCCGGAAGAACCCGGAGATACGAATGGTCACATCCACCCGCGGCCGGCCGAGCTCGGCGATCGGGACGACCTCGAAGCCGGTGACGCGGCGCGAGGCCTCGTCCCAGACCGGACGGCAGCCGAGCAGCCAGAGCACCTCGGCCAGGTCATCGCCCTGCGTGCGCATCGCCGACGTCCCCCAGATGGTGAGACCGACGGACCGGGGCCACTCCCCCGTCTCCGCCTGATGCCGAGCCAGCAGCGAATCGGCCAGCGCCACGCCGACGTCCCACGCGTTGCGGCTCGGGATCGCCTTCGGATCGACCGCGTAGAAGTTGCGGCCGGTCGGCAGCACGTTCACCAGCCCACGCGTGGGCGAGCCCGAGGGCCCGGCCTCGACGAACCGGCCGTCCAGCGCGCGCAGTACGTTCGTCAGTTCGTCGCCGGTCCGGGCCAGCCGCGGCACGACCTCGGTCGCGGCGAAGCTCAGCGACGCCTCCACCCCGGCTGATGCACGACCGAGCACCTCGTCGACGACAACCGGCACCTTGGTCGCGTCCCAGCTGAGGGTCTCCATGCCGACGACGAGCTTGCGGGCGACCGCCTCCAGCAGGTCCACGCCGTCCGCTCCGCTCACGACAGGGAGGTCGGCCAGCTCAGCCAGCGCGGTCAGCTCCGGGACGACCTTGCCAGGATCGGCGAGCATCGCGGCCTCGTCGACGCCGAAGGTCTGGCCCAACGCGGCGCGGAGCCCCGGCACGGCGCCGGACCTGCCACCCCACATCTGCTGAGCGCGCAGGACGGCGAGCACGAGGTTGACCCTCGCCTCCCCGGCCGGACCACCGCCGAGGATGTGCAGCCCGTCGCGGATCTGTACGTCCTTGATCTCGCACAGATAGCCGTCGAGGTGCAGCACGAACTCGTCGAACTCGTCATCCTCGGGCCTCGACGACGTGTGCAGGTCGTGGTGCAGTTGCGCAGCCTGGATCAGCGTCCAGATCTGCGCCCGCAGGGTCGGCACCTTGTCCGGATCCAGCGCAGACACCGTCGCGTACTCGTCCAGCAGGTACTCGAGCTTCGCCATGTCGCCATAGGTCTCGGCCCGTGCCATCGGCGGCACCAGGTGATCCACGATCACCGCGTGCCCCCGCCGCTTCGCCTGCGTACCCTCACCGGGATCGTTCACGATGAACGGGTACACCAGCGGCAGATTCCCCAGCACCGCGTCCGGAGCGCAGTCCGCCGACATCCCGATGCCCTTGCCCGGCAGCCACTCCAGCGTCCCGTGCTTGCCGAGGTGCACCACCGCGTGCGCCCCGAAACCACCTTCGGACGTGGGAGCCTCCAGCCACCGGTACGCCGCGAGGTAGTGGTGCGACGGCGCCATGTCCGGGTCGTGGTAGATCGCCACCGGGTTCTCGCCGAAACCGCGAGGCGGCTGGATCATCAGTACTACGTTCCCGAACCGCAATGCGGCCAGCGCGATCGCCGGCTCAGGCCCGGAGGTGTCCACATACAGCGACCCCGGCGCCTCACCCCACGCCGAGGTCATTGCCTGCTGCAACGATTCCGGCACGCGGCCGAACCACTTCGCGTAGACGGACAGCGGGATCTTCGCGACGGCGTTCGCCAACTGCTCGTCGGTCAACCAGTCCACGTCATGCCCACCGGCCGCGATCAGCCGGTGGATCAGCCCATCGGCTCCTTCGGCGCCCTGCAGTTCTGACAGATCGAGGCCGCCCAGGTCGTAGCCGGCTTCCTCGAGCTTCCCGAGCAGCACCACCGCGGATGCGGGCGTGTCCAGCCCCACCGCGTTGCCGATCCGCGCGTGCTTGGTCGGGTACGACGACAGCACGAGCGCAAGCTTCTTCTCGGCTGCAGGGACGTGCCGCAACCGTGCCTGCGCCACCGCGATTCCGGCGAGCCGGGCGCACCTGTCCGGATCCGGCGCGTAGCTGGCGATCCCCTCGGCGTCGTACGCCTTGAACGAGAACGGGATCGTGATCAGCCGCCCGTCGAACTCCGGGATCGCGACCTGTGTGGCGGCGTCCAGCGGGCTGATCGCGGCGTCGCTCTCGAGCCACTGCTCGCGGGTCGACGTCAGCGCCAGGCCCTGGATCAGCGGGATGTCGAGCGAGGCGAGTGCGCCGGCGTCCCAGGAGTCGTCACCACCCGCGCTGGCGTCCGCCGCAACCGTCCCGCCCGCGGCCAGCAGCGTCGTGACGAGCACGTCGCACTTGCGCAGCAGTTCGAACAACCCGGCGTTGTCGGCGCTCGACGGATCCAGCCCGCGCAACGTCCCGCAGTACACGGGCAAGGCCTGGGCGCCGGCGGTCTCGACGGCATCGGCCAGTGTGTCGACGAAGGCGGTGTTGCCGGAGATCTCGTGTGCCCGGTAGTACACGATGCCGACCACCGGCCGGCTGTCCTCGACGGCCGTCCGCCCCGCGCGCACTCCGTACGTCGGGAGCGCGCGTGGCGGGTCGAACTCGTCACCGGTGAGCAGCAGCGTGTCCCGGAGGAAGCCGGAGAGGTTCGCCAGGTTCTCGGAGCCGCCTTCGCGCAGGTAGGCCAGGGCCTCGGTCACGGCACCGGCGGGCACGGTCGACAGGGACATCAGCTCGGCGTCGGGGGCGGCCTCCCCGGAGAGCACGACCGTGGGGATGCCCGCGGAGATGACGGCGTCGAGGCCCTCCTCCCAGGCGCGGCGACCGCCCAGCAGGCGGACCACCACGACCTCGACGCCGTCAAGCAGCGAGGCGACATCCTGGAGGTCGACGCGGGCCGGGTTGGCGACCTTCCAACCGACAGCCGCCTGCGACGCGGCCAGCAGATCGGTATCGGCGGTGGAGAGCAGCAACAGGTTCGCGGGCACGCGCGGCCGGTCCTTCCTCGGGGTGTCCACGCCCCAGGTGGCAGGTACGACGGCAGCAGTTCCTGACTCCCACACGAACGTGGTCACAGTGGCGGGACCGCCCCGGACTCTCACCGGGTTCCTGCTCACACCGTCGCTAACACGGCGACTCTAGCGGACCCCACGCCTTTGACGATCGGCCACGAGTTCCAGCCGCGCCACTGACTAGTGGCGGCCCATCGCGTAGTGGGCCGCCAGGAGGTCCTGCCCCCAGTCGTTGCGGAGGTCCCGCCAGACGGAGTGGATGTGGTTCGCGTCGTCCTGGGTGTTGTCGTACTCCGCCAGGAAAGTAGGCCCGGCGATCGAGTAGTAGTGCCCCTCGCCTGGTTCGGTGGCGCCTGCCCAGGCGAAGGTGAGTCGCTCGATACCGTGCTCAGTGATGTCCTGCCAGGTCTGTAGACCGATCGGCCCGGCCGCGCGCCCGACGTACTGGCCGATCAACAGGCTGAAAAGTTGCCGCTGCTGCGCGTCCATGTCGCCGTACGGGAGTCCCCGGTGCAGGACGCCGGGATCCGCGATCGGGTCGTGCCGGGTGAGGATGTCGTGCGGAGCCTCGCCCGACACGACGGCGACTGCGCGCTGGTCCGACTTCAGCGCGTTGAGCAGGTCGAACCCCAGATCCTGCTCGGCGGTCAGGAACCGTCGGCCGGCGTGCGGTCCGGCGAGGACCATGGCGGGGTTGGAGCCGAAGAACTGTGGGGTGAAGCCGATCGCGCCGTCGACGAGCGTCACATGCAGGGCGAGGTGGTGACCGTTGAGCCGCCACGCCCACGGCTCTGAGCCGGCCGGGTCGCCAAGCACCCGCAGGAAGTACCGCTCTCCGACGGTGCTGCCCGCCCATCCCCCGGTTTCCGCCACTGACATCGGATCGTCGAGCTCGCGAAGGATGATCTCGGCCGCCATCACCCCGCGGGTGTCGGCCAGCCCACGCTCGCTGTAGGAAAGCTCGAGCAGGCGCAGTGCGCTCCGTTCCTGCTCCGCCGAAAGCTCGGCCAGCGGCAGCCCCGGCCGGTCCCCGGGCAGATAGGTCCAGTCCTTGTGGTCCGGGGTGTCGAAGGGCGCGCTGATCTTGGCTCGCTGCTCAGGCGAGAGGCTCGCCAACAGCTCCAGCGCAGCGTCTCGGGTCTGCTCTACAACCATGCCGATCGCTCCCGTTCCGTCGGTTCGTACTCGGTCGTCCATCGCTCGAACGGCCGATCCAGCTTGTACCGGAAATCCGGCTGCCGCAGCAGCACGCGCGTCTCCGCGTTGTCCGGGTTGCGCAGGGTCTCGAAGAACTTCACCGACCAGTGGAACCAGCGCATGCAGAACAGCCGCATCGTCAGCCCGTGTGAAACTAGCAGCACATTGCGCGGCGAATCGGGCGTCTCAAAATCGCGGTGCATCGTCTCCAGGAAGCTCGACACCCGGTCGTACACGTCCGCGCCTGACTCGCCGTCTTTGAACCGGTAGAAGAAGTGGCCGTACGAGTCCCGCAACGCTTCCTGCTCCTCGATGTCGGCGGTGTCCTGGTAGTTGGCCCAGTCCTGCTCGCGCAGTCGCGGCTCCTCCCGGGCCAGGCCGATCAGGTCGTCGAGGCCGAGCGCGTCGAGCGTCTGCAGAGCCCGCTTGTACGGCGAGACGTAGACCCGGACGGGTTCGTCCTGGAACAGTTCGCGCAGCAGCCGCCCCGACTTGGCCGCCTGTTCGCGACCGTGCTCGGTGAGCGGGATCGCGTGGTCGGGGACGCGCTCGAAGATCGACTTGTCCAGGTTCGCCTCGGACTCCCCGTGCCGGATCAACGCGATCCGCCGCGGCCGCTGGCTCAGATGCATCGGCTCTCCGTTCGGGTCCCTCGTCCGATCCCTTGCGTCCGAAGGAGCCGGGGGCCCGCCCCACGGGTTTTCGGACGCAGCGCCAGGATTGCGGCGGTCGCAATCCCTTGCGTCCGAAGGAGCGAGGGGCCCGCCCCACGGGTTTTCGGACGCAGCGCCAGGATTGCGGCGGTCGCGGCGGCGGCGTAGGAGACGCGCCGGGCAAGAGCAGCCGTACGCCGGATGTCCGCGACGGCCGGGGGGATTCCATCGCCGAGTGTGCCGCGGTCCTCCACCTCGTCGCCGTAGGTGTTCGTCCCGCCCAGCCGCAGGTCGAGCGCCCCGGCGAAGGCCGCTTCGACCGGACCCGCGTTCGGGCTCGGGTGCTTCGGGGCGTCGCGGCGCCAGATCCGCCACGTCTCCCCCGGTCGGCCCGAGGCGAATCCCGTCAGCAGTGCGCAAAGTCGGGCCGGAACCAGGTTGGCCAGGTCGTCGAAGCGAGCCGGAGCCCAACCGAAGTTGCGGTACCGGTCCGAGCGATAGCCGACCATGGCGTCCAGGGTGTTCGCCGCGCGGTAACCGATCAGCCCGGGGATCCCCAAGACGCCACCCCAGAACAGTGGGGCCACGGTCGCGTCCGAGGTGTTCTCCGCCACCGACTCCACCGTGGCCCGGGCGAGTTCGTCGACGTCCAGGTCGGTCGCGTCGCGGCTGCACAGATGTCCGAGCCGCGCGCGGGCGCCGGCGATGTCCTTTTCCTCCAGGAATCCGGCCATCACCTCGGCTTCGCGCTCCAGGCTCCGTCCACCGAGCACGGCCCAGGTGGCAACCGCCGTCACCAGGGTCCTCGCGATCGGTCTGTCCCGCGTGAGCCTCTCGGCAACCACCCCGGCCGCTGCCGTCGAGCCGATCAGCAGCACCGCGTACGCCGTACCGGCCGCACGCGTGTCGTCGTACAGGCGGGTCTCGGCGCGAGCGGCGAGCTGGCCGAACCCGGCGACCGGGTGGAACCGCCTCGGGTCCCCGAGGACTCGGTCGGCGGCGAAACCGAGCAGAAGACCCAGAGCTCTGGACACTCCGGGAAGTCTGCCAGGCCCGCCAAGTCAGGCGCTGGGCGGAGTGTGGAAAGGTGACCGTCATGGGAATTGCTGACCTGCTCGCAGGGGTCGCGGGGCGCGGCGAGTTCGGTGTCTGGCTAGGGCGGCTCGACGGGTTGCCGGTGTTCCGTCACGACGCGGATCGGACGCACTACTCCGCGAGCACGATGAAGCTGCCGGTCGCGATGGCGATGATGCGCCAGGTCGAGTCGGGTAAGCTCGCGCTGGACCAGCCGGTGACCGTGCACAACGACTTCGCCTCCGCCGCGGGTGGGCGGTTCGGCGTGAATCCGGCCGAGGACGAGGCCCCGGCGACCTGGACGAGGATGGGCGAGCAGGTGCCGCTCGGCTGGCTCGCCACCGAGATGATCACGGTCTCCAGCAACCTGGCGACCGATCTGGTGCTGGAACTCGTCGGGGTGGACGCGGCGAACGCGGTACTGACGGAATACGGGTCTGGCTTGAGCGCGATCCGTCGGGGCATCGATGACACGGCCGCTCAGGCCGCCGGGATCAGTAACGAGCTGAGCCCGGCGGATCTGGCCGCCGTACTGGTTGCGGTAGGCAATGACAAAGGGGCCTCAGGCGACTATCTTCGCGAGCTGCTCGCAGCCAACACGTGGAACGGCGAGATCCCGGCCGGGGTGCCGGCGGGGACGCGGGTCGAACACAAGAACGGGTGGGACACGCGGATCCGGCATGACGGCGGGATCGTCCGGCCGGCGGACGCGGAGGCGTTCGTGCTGACGGTGTACACGACGTCCGACCTGCCCGATGCGGAGGCGCAGAAGCTGATCGGTTCCGTCGCGGCGCAGGCGTGGGAACACCGGCACAACCTGGAGGCGATCCGATGAAGATCACGACCCACCTGGTGTCGGCGCCGCTGCACACTCCGTTCGTCACCGCGCTCCGGACCGCCACGCACGCGGAATCGCTGCTGGTGTCGATCAGCGATGACTCGCTCACTGGTTGGGGCGAGGCGCCGCAGGTCTGGAAGGTGACCGGCGAATCGCTGGCCGGCGCGCAGGCCTGTGTCGAAGGTCCGATTGCGACCGCTTTGAACGGGTTGGGCCCGGACGACCTGACCGAGGCGCTCCGCCGGGTTCAAGGCGCGGCCCAGGCCAACTTCGGCGCCAAGGCCGCGGTCGACGTGGCGTTGCACGATCTCGCTGCTCGTCGCGTGGGTTTGCCGCTGCACGGTTTCCTGGGTTCGACCGTCGTGAGTGTGCGGACTGACGTGACGTTGTCCGCCGGTGATCCTGAGTCGCTGGCGGCTGCGGGGGCGGACCGGATCGCCGACGGCTTCGACGTACTGAAGGTCAAGGTCGGCACCGGCGACGCGGCCGCCGACTTCGAGCGGGTCCGCCGGATCCGCGAAGCCATCGGCCCCGATCCCCGGCTGCGCCTCGACGCGAACCAGGGCTGGAACCGGCGCGACGCCGTCACCGCGATCCGCGCGATGGAAGACGCCGGCTGCGACATCGAACTGGTCGAACAACCCGTGCCGGCCCCCGACCTCGAAGCCATGGCCTGGATCAGCGACCGCGTCAGCACGCCGATCCTCGCCGACGAGTCCGTGTACGGCGTCCGCGACCTGGTGGCGGTGATCCGGCACGGCGCGGCTGATCTGGTGAACGTCAAACTCGCGAAGTGCGGCGGACTCGGGCCGGCCCGGACGCTGCTGGAACTCGCCCGCGAGCACGGACTCGGCTCGATCGTCGGCTCGATGATGGAGAGCCACGTCGGCGTCGGGGCAGCCGCGGCGCTGGTGGCGGCGTACCCGACGACCGCGGTGAACGACCTGGACGCGGCCTGGTGGTTGAAGGAGTCGCCGGTGGCCGGTGGTATTCGCTACGAAGGCTCGCTGATCCACCTGCCGACGTCCCCTGGACTGGGCGTGACAGGCTTGGCCGCATGAAGCTAGCTGCTGCCAAAGTCCCGGTCAGCACCGTCTGGACCTCGCCCGACGCACCGCGTGACATCGACGCACCCGCGATCGCCGCCGCCCCCGACGTCGCCGCCTGGGCCAAGTCCATGGACACCGAGACCCGCCTCGGCCTGCACGGCCGGACCCTGACCCAGTTGCTGTACGGGGAGCCCGTGCTGGTCCGCTCCGAACGAGACGGCTGGTCCGAGATCCTCGCGCCGTGGCAGCCGTCCTCCAACGACGACCTCGGCTATCCGGGCTGGGTGCCGTCGAGCCACCTGGGCGAACTGCCTGGGAGTGCGGCCGCGCCGGTGGCCGTGACCGTGCCGGTGGCTGAACTGATGGCCGAGCCCGGTTCGGGGCCGCTGATGGAGTTGTCGTTCGCGACTGTGTTGGCGTCGGTGGAGCACGCCGACGGGTTCACCCGGGTGGCACTGCCGGATGACGAGCTGGCGTGGATCGCGGACTCTGCGCTGCGGGGGGTGGAGTCACCAGCGGTTGCCGAGGATCGGATCCGGCTGGGGTCGCTGTTCCTGGGACTCGAGTACCTCTGGGGCGGCACTTCGACGTACGGGCTGGACTGCTCGGGGCTGGTGCACGCGGTGAGCCGGGTGCTCGGGCAGCGGATCCCGCGGGACGCGCACGACCAGGCGGACGTGCTGGAGTCGATCCCGCTGGAGGAGGCACGGCCGGGCGACGTGTACTTCTTCGGACGCCCCGGGAAGCAGATCCACCACGTCGGCTTCGTCTCCGCCCAAGGAATGCTGCACGCCTCCGAAACCGGCAAACGCCTGGAGAACGAGCCCCTTCTTCCCGAACGCCGCGAAACCCTGGTCGCCGCCGGCCGCCTCTGAACAGGTCTTCCCGCGGCGGCTCTGCCGGCGGCTCGGCTGGCGGGTTCTTCGACCGCTGATGCCAAATAAAGCCGCTATCGGTCGAAATGGGCGTCAGCGAACCCCCGGGGGGCCCCACTGCTACGCCCGCGCCCGGCCCTTGGGGAAGAGCCGGGCGCGGGTCAAGCCTCAGGACTGCTTGGAGTCGGTCTGCTCAGGCTCGTGGATGCCTTCGATCTCGGCGCGGGTGGCCTCGTCGAGCTCGCCGCCGCCGGCTTGCGCTGCCACGGACCGCGAGGTCTCGGCCTCCACCGCACCGTCCTGTTCTGCACCGTCCTGTTCCGCACCGTCTTGAGAAGTGGTGGTGGATTCCTCCGCGCTGGAGTCAGCGGAGCTGAGCTGGCCCTCGGGGGCCGGCTCGGTCGGGGTGGTGCGGGAATGGCGGAGGCTCAGGATGGTGGTCACGCCGAGGGTGACGATGATGACGCCGAGCGAGACCCAGATCGGGATCTCCGGGGCCCAGCTGATGTGCTCGCCGCCGTTGATGAACGGGAGCTCGTTCTCGTGCATCGCGTGCAGGATCAGCTTGATGCCGATGAACGCGAGCACGACCGACAGCCCCATCGACAGGTAGACCAAGCGGCGGAGCAGATCGCCGAGCAGGAAGTACAGCTGGCGAAGACCCATCAGGGCGAACACGTTGGCGGTGAAGACCAGGAACGGCTCCTGGGTGAGGCCGTAGATCGCCGGGATCGAGTCGAGCGCGAACAGCAGGTCGGTGGTGCCCAGCGCAACGATCACGATCGCCATCGGGGTGACGAACCGCTTGCCGCTCTTCACCACGGTCAGCTTGACGCCGTTGTACTCGTCGGTCGCGTTCAGCCGCTTGCGGGCGAACCGGATGACCGCATTCTCCTTGTAGTCCTCGTCGTCGTTCTCACCCTGGCTGGCCAGGTGGACCGCGGTGTAGACCAGGAATGCGCCGAACAGGTAGAAGATCCAGGAGAACTGGTTGATCGCGGCCGCGCCGACGGCGATGAAGATGCCGCGGAAGAACAGCGCGAGGATGATGCCGACCAGCAGGGCCGTCTGCTGGTATTTCCTCGGCACCTGGAACCTGGCCATGATGATGAGGAAGATGAACAGGTTGTCGACGCTGAGGCTGTACTCCGTGAGCCAGCCGGCGAAGAACTCACCTGCGTACTGACCACCGGAGAAGGCCCACACGCCGAGGCCGAAGACGATAGCCAGGCCGACGTAGAACGCGATCGCGGTGGCGGACTCGCGAGTGGTTGGCTCATGCGGTCGGCGGCCGATGATGAAGACGTCGAAAGCCAGCAGCGCGAGCAGTGCCCCGACGGTGATGAACCAAACGTAATCAGCAACGTGCACAGAAACCTCCGGAGCTCAGACGAAAATCGGACTCCGAAGGTCTCTTCCGCCTGGGCTCTGTCAGCCGAGCCTGGCCGGCGGCACCGGGCGCAGAGGCGAGCCTCTTGACCGTGATGACGATGCCGCCGCGAAGGAATACTCCCCTTCAACGCACCCATTGTCGCCGCTGCTCCCCCGAGTATCCAAATCCGGGACACGTGTCCCGACTGTCGGGATCATCACTTCACGCGACGGGAATAGTGTGCTTCGGTAGTCAGCTCGCGCTCGGCGGGCGCCTGGATTTCGGCAGTTTCGCCACGATCGTCTGGTACGACGTGTCCACGAGCTCGAGGATCTCGTCATCGGGTACGGCACCACCGAGGTTCACCGAATTCCACCCCGAGCGGCCGATGTAGGCCATCTTCGCCACGTCCTCGGGGTAGGTGTCGACCAGTTCGTCGGCCTCCTCCCGGTTGTTGCCGCACTTGATCCCGACCGAGTCGCCACCACCGAGGAACGCGAAGATCTTGTCGCCGACCTTCGCGACCACGTCCCCGTCCCACGGCTCGTCTTTCCACGCTCCAGGCTTGGCCAAGCAGTGCTCCAACAGCTCGGCCCCGGTCAGCCTCATTCGCTCTCCTCCACTTCCACGACCCGGGTCGGCCGCGCGGGCTACTGATGCGTCACGGCCTCGACGTTGTTTCCGTCTGGGTCGCGGACGAACACGCCGTAGTAGCCCGGGTGGTACTCCGGCCACTCCCGCGGCTCGTGCAGGACCTCGGCACCCATCTCCCGGGCTGTCGCGAAGATCTGGTCGACCGCAGCACGATCCACTGCGGCGAAGGCGACGTGCACCTCTCGTTGCACCCCGCCCTGCGTCCGCCCGAGCCAGAACCGCGGGAACCCGTCCGGCCCGGCCAGCCCGAGAACGCCCTCGAACTCCATCGCCACGGTGATCCCCAGCGGCGCAAGCAAGCGCTCGTAGAACCGCCTGCTCACACCCAGGTCATCACACTGCAGCGCCACGTGATCCAGCATCCGTCCCCTCCCCTACTGCCTGCCGGCCAGGTCGGCGGCCTACTTGGCGCCGGCGTTCACCATTTGGCGGAGTTCCTTCTTGAGTTCGGAGATCTCGTCGCGGTAGCGGGCGGCGACCTCGAACTGGAGCTCCGCGGCGGCGTTGTGCATCTGATCGGTGAGTTGCTGGATCAGGTCGGCCAGGTCTGACGACGGGAGCCCGCCGGCCAGTTCCTTCGCCTTCTCCCCCGCTTTGCCCTTACCGCCGCCAGGCACCGGGGCCTTGCCGCGACTCTGGCTGCGGCCGCTGCCGAGCAGCTCGGCGGTGTCCGCGTCCTCGCGGGCGAGCATGTCGGTGATGTCGGCGATCTTCTTGCGCAGCGGCTGCGGGTCGATCCCGTGCTCGGTGTTGTAGGCGACCTGCTTCTCGCGCCGCCGGTTGGTCTCGTCGATCGCCATCTCCATCGACGGGGTGATCTTGTCCGCATACATGAACACGGCACCCGAGACGTTTCGAGCGGCACGGCCGATGGTCTGGATCAGCGAACGTCCGGAGCGCAGGAAGCCTTCCTTGTCGGCGTCGAGGATCGCGACCAGCGACACCTCCGGCAGGTCCAGACCCTCGCGGAGCAGGTTGATGCCGACCAGGACGTCGAACTCGCCCATCCTCAGCTCGCGCAGCAGCTCGACCCGGCGGAGAGTGTCCACCTCGCTGTGCAGATACCTGGTCCGGATGCCCATCTCCAGCAGGTAGTCGGTCAGGTCCTCGGACATCTTCTTGGTCAGCGTGGTGACCAGGACCCGCTCGTTCTTCTCGACCCGGAGCCGGATCTCGTGGATCAGGTCGTCGATCTGGCCCTTGGTCGGCTTGACGATCACCTCGGGGTCGATGAGGCCGGTCGGCCGGATGATCTGCTCGACGAACCCGTCCGACTTGTCCTGCTCGTACTGGCCCGGGGTCGCCGACAGGTAGACCGTCTGACCGATCCGCTCGAGGAACTCCTCCCAGCGCAGTGGCCGGTTGTCCATCGCCGACGGCAGCCGGAACCCGTGCTCGACCAACGTGCGCTTGCGGGACATGTCGCCCTCGTACATACCACCGATCTGCGGCACGGTGACGTGCGACTCGTCGATGACCAGCAGGAAGTCCTCCGGGAAGTAGTCCAGCAGGCAGTGCGGCGCAGTACCGGCTTCTCGTCCGTCGGTGTGGCGGGAGTAGTTCTCGATGCCGGAACAGGTGCCGATCTGGCGCATCATCTCGATGTCGTAGGTGGTGCGCATCCGCAGTCGCTGTGCCTCCAGCAGCTGACCGCCACGCTCGAGCTCAGCCAGCCGCTCGGCCAGCTCAGCCTCGATGCTGGTGATCGCTCGCTCCATCTTCTCGGGCGCGGTCACGTAGTGCGTCGCTGCGCCGATGTAGAGCTCGTTCTCCTCGCTCAGCACCTCACCGGTCAGCGGGTGCAGCGTCATCACCCGCTCGATCTCGTCGCCGAAGAACTCCACCCGGACGGCCAGCTCCTGGTAGACCGGGAACACCTCGAGCGTGTCGCCCCGGACCCGGAAGGTGCCGCGGGTGCCGGCGAGGTCGTTCCGTGCGTACTGCACGCCGACCAGCTTGCGGAGCAGGCCGTCGCGATCCATCTCGTCGCCGACCTTCACGTGGATCATCCGGTTCAGGTACTCGTCGGCAGAACCGAGGCCGTAGATGCAGGAGACGGTCGCCACCACGACCACGTCGCGCCGGGTCAGCAGGGACCAGGTCGCCGAGTGCCGGAGCCGCTCGACCTCCTCGTTGATCGAGGAGTCCTTCTCGATATAGGTGTCCGTCTGCGGGACATAGGCCTCGGGCTGGTAGTAGTCGTAGTAGGAGACGAAGTACTCGACCGCGTTCTCCGGGAAGAAGTGGCGCAGCTCGGTCGCGAACTGGGCGGCGAGCGTCTTGTTCGGCTGCAGGATCAACATCGGCCGCTGGATCTTCTCGGCCAGCCACGCCATCGTCGCGGTCTTACCGGTACCGGTGGCACCCAGCAGCACCACGTCCTGCTCGCCGGAGTTGATCCGGCGCTCGAGCTCGGCAATCGCGGCCGGCTGGTCGCCCGCCGGGTCGAAGTCGGACACGACCTTGAGGGGCGCGACCATACGCTGGAGATCGGTGACCTGTCTCATGCCCTCCACCGTACGGGCCGCCGCCGACAGTTTCGAAGATCCGGCCTCCCGACCCCGTCACACCGCCTTCGCCGCTCGGATCGGCAGGCTCGGGGCAGCGGGGAGGCGGTCCGGCTCAGAAGCTGCGGACCAGGCTTCCGTTCATGTCCAGGATCTCCTGCTTGTGCTTGGCCCAGACCTCGGTCTGCAGGGCCGCATCGGTCGTCGTGGTCTGGCCGTCGCGGTCCTCGAAGGCCTGGATGAACCCGGAGAAGACGACCGGTTTCTGGCCCTTGATCGGCACCACGGCGGAGTAGTTCATCGCGTAGCAGAGCTTCAACGCCTTGTTCGCGCACGCTCGATAGCTGCCGTTCCTGATCACCACATGCTGCAGGTTGTTCGACTCGACGTCCGCCACGTGCTCCGCGAACGCCTTCGCCCCCAGTTCCTTCGTCTGCCGGATCCAGAACCAGCCGTCGATCGCGCCCGGTCGGGCCGGATCGGGCAGCACGTAGTTTCGTCCGGAAGGAGTCTGGGGGTCCTTGACCCAGCCCTTCGCCGGGGTGAACCAGACCCCGCCGCCGATTTCCACGCCCTTGTCGTCCGGGCCCTTGACGGTCACCGGCGCGGTCGGCGGCGGCGCCGGGGTGGAGCGGGTACCGACCGGCGCCGGCGTGCGACTCTGACCGGCGACCGGAGGGTTGACAGGGTCCTTCTTGTCGCCGCCGGTGACGATGACGATCACCCCGGCCGCGATCAGTACTACGGCCAGGGCCGCGCCTGCCATCACGATCCACTGGGAACGGTTCGGATTCTGCGGGCGGTTCACCTGCGGCCGCCGTGGGAGGGTCCGGAGTACGGGCTCATCTGGTCTCTCGCGTGTCTGATCGGGCTGTGTCTGCGGCACGGGGGCGGTCAGAGGCTGTCGATGACCGACTTCCTCATCAGGTTGGAATCGGCCAGGGCGGTCAACGCGAAGTCGGCGCGGGTGCGGAAATCCAGCGCGGTGGTCACGCCGTCCTTGCGGCGGTACGCCTCCACGAAGCCCTGGACCTGCACGCCCTTCGAGGTGGAGGTATAGGTGATCGCGACGCACTCCTCCAGGACGTCGCGCGGGCACGGCAGGTTCCGGGTGCTGCCGAGCTGGGCGACCTCGTTGGCGGTCTCGCCCTCGACGATGCCCAGCAGGTAGTTCTTGGCGCTGACGTTCAGCTTCTGCCGGACCCAGAAGAAGGCGCGAGGTTCCGAGTTCGGCGCGTAGTTGACCAGTTGCTTGCCCTCGGTCTCCCGCACCAGCAGGGTCCAGCCCGCGACCGGCACCACGGAAACCCCGAACGCAACCGGGATGGCGTCCGCCGGCGGCCTGTACGTCGGATTGGGCGTCGACCCGGTGATCGGCGGCGTGGTCCCGGTGACGGGAGGTGTGGTCGGGGTGATCGGCGGAGTCCCCGTGACGGACGGGGTGGTTGCGGTGATGGGTGGCGTGATGTCGGTGATCGACGGGCTCGTCGTGGGACCCGCCGAACCGTCTCCGCGAGTCAACAGCGTCAGCGCCACCGCGACCAGGGCGACGACACCCATCCCCGCGCCGATCGGGACCAGCAACCCAGGCACCTTCGGCCGCTTCTTCGTGCCCCGCACAGGCGGCTGTAGCGACGCCGGCCCCGCCTGCACACCCGCCGCCGAAGCACCCGGCCCGCCCTGTACGCCGGTACCGCCGACCACCGGTGATCCCGGACCCGGCGCCCCGCCTGCGGGTGATCCCTCGGCCGCGCCCGTGGAAGCAGCCGCACCCGTGCCCGGCGTACCGGCTGGGCCCGCGTCTGGGGCGCCGGCTGTGTCCGGCCGGCGGAGCCAGGGGTTGTCGGGGTCTTTGGAGCCCTTTCCGTTCACTGGCTCTTGATCACCGACTGCAGCATCGCCGTGGAGTCCTTGGCGATGCTGTCCTTCTTGTCCTTGCGGCCGTAGACCTTGACGATCGTCATCACGCCATCATCGCGCTCGATGATGCCGACGAACCCGATCACTGGGATGCTGCCGTTCTGGCTGCTCGACATCGCTTCGTAGCTCTGCGTGGTGATGACCTTGACGTTCGTCTTGTCGTCCGGCCCGGGCCTGGTCTCCTTCGCGGCGTTCGCCTTGAAGGTGCTGGACGTGACGCCCTTCTTCTCGGCGTCCATCAGTTGCGGCAGTACCGTCGCGGTCGTCTCGTCCGGGTTGGCCTTGAAGGCGTTGACCATGAAGTAGGCCTCGCTCTGCTTCAGCAGGTAGACGCCCTTGTAGCCCGAGATGCTCTTGCGGATGTAGCCGATCTGCGGCTTGACGTAGACCCCCTCGGCGACCTCGATGCCCTCGTCCACGTTCACCGGCTGGCCTGTCGGCTGATTCGTCGGCTTCGGGTCCGGCTGGACCTTGCTGTCGGCACTCCCGCCGAACACGAGCGCCAGCACGACGCCGAGGATCGCAACGATCGCGATACCACCTCCAGCGAGGAAGAGGATCTTGTTGCCGCCCTTGCCACGGCTGCCACCGCCGTACTGCTGGCCCGGCCCCCACTGCGGCTGGCCTGGGTACTGCTGCGGACCGCCGGGGTAGCCCTGCTGTGGCGGGTAGCCAGGCTGCCCCGGGTACTGCTGCTGCCCCGGGTACTGCTGCTGCCCCGGGTACTGCTGCTGCCCCGGGTACTGCTGCTGGCCGGGGTACTGCGGCGGCTGGCCCTGCTGGTACGGCGGTTGCTGTGGCTGGCCCTGGTACGGCGGCTGCTGGGGCGGCTGCCCCTGGTAGGGCGGTTGACCGTAGCCCGGCGGCGGCTGCTGCGGCTGGCCATAGCCGGGCTGCCCGCCGTACGGAGGCTGTGGCGGCTGGCCCGGCTGGCCGGAGCCGTACGGCGGTTGCTGGTTGCTCATGCCTGCGTCTCCCCAGTGGATCCTTCGTAGCCCGGCGCACTCCCCCGCAGAGCAACTCCGCGCTCGGATTTGGGCACGGAACGGACCGAGTTGCCACAGGCGGAGCAGAAGTCCGAGTTGGGCAGCAGGGGCATCTCGCAGCGCGAGCAGAACGCCAGTTCACCCGAGGCGTGGCTCGAACCACCGCGGGCGGCCGATTCCAGTGCGGCCTCCAGCAGGCCCTTGTGCAGCACGGTGCGGACCAGGATGATCAGCGCGCCCAGGAGCACCAGGCCCCAGACCACGCCGAGGATCGCGCCCACGGTCGAGCCGTGTCCGCCGACGAAGCCGAGCAGGTAGACGCCGCCCTGGAACAGCGCGTTCACCAGGATCGCCTGAGCCAGACCGGCCACCCAGCGCGGGGTGAAGCCGTCGTACTTCTCACCGAGACCGGAGAACTCCGCGACCGCCAAACCCGTGGCCGAGCCGTAGATCAGCGGCTTCACGAAGCCCTGCAGGAGCACGACCGAGATCCACGTGCCTGCGCTGCTGCCCGGTCCGGCGAAGCCACCGCTGATCCAACCCCAGTGCAGCACGAGCGTCTCGAAGCACGCGTAGCCGACACCGGCCACGACGCCGAAAGTGAACCCGTCCATCAGGTCGTCGTACCGCGGCCGCGAAGCGAGGTAGATCGGGCCGAGCTGCCGGATCAACTCCGACACGACCGGCACCAGCAAGATCAGGATGAGCAGGTCGCGGCCGGCCGGACCGGCGTCGTTCGAGCCGATCGTGTCCGTCGACAGGCCGAGCTTGTCCGACCAGCTCCAGGTGAACACCGCGGCCAGTACGCCGGTCAGCACGAACGCCGCGGCGACGACCGGGATCGGCTCGTCCTCCCACAGGTTCACGTCGTACAAGTAGAGGATGTAGACGATCGGGATGGCGAAGGCGGCCACCATGATCGCGACCGGCAGGGCACCCACCGCGGCCGTCACGACGGTCAGCAGCAGGGCGATCCCCAGCGCGACCTTGTACGTGTACGGCTGCCGGCCGGCACCTTGCGGCATGATCGTGGAAACCAGCTTGAACGACGCGACCGGTTCGTCCGGTCTCGCGGCGTACGCCTTCTTCCGCCCGGCGTCCTGAGACTGCATGTCGTTGCCGCAGTGATGGCAGAAATGCGAGACCTCGGGAACGTCAGAGCTACAGCGCGGACAGTCCACGCCATCCTCCCAACATTGACTTGCGGACCGACGCGAGCGCGCGTCGAGGGGCTGGTCAGGGCGCCGCGGCGTCAGGCCGGACGAACCCGCAGAGATTCTCGTACAGGTCGACCCGGATTCATCATTTCCCGCGCAAGGGTCACGCTTTCGTGTCCGGACCGTGCTCTGTTCAGACCGTGGCCGGACCGTGTCCTGCCTGTTGCGAGAGCTCTTCCCAGACCTCGTCGACCCGCCGGTCCAGCTGCTCGAGGCTCCCCGAGTTGTCCACCACGATGTCGGCCGCGGCAAGCCGGTCCTCCCGCGTTGCCTGGCTGGCGATCCGCGCTTTCGCTTCCTCGTCAGTCATCCCGCGCGCGCCGGTCAACCGCTCGACCTGCAACTCCTGCGGTACGTCGACCACGAGGACCACGTCGAACTTGTCGGCCTGCCCCGTCTCGACCAGCAGAGGAATGTCGTGCACGACCACCGCATCATCCGGCGCGGCCGCCTCGATCTCCGCCGCCCGGCCTCGGACCCGCGGATGAATGATCGCCTCCAGCTTCCGCCGGGCGCCTTCGTCGTTGAACACGATCCGCCCGACGGCCGGCCGATCCAGCTCCCCGTTCGGCGTCAGTACCTCCCCGAACTCGTCGACCACCTCGGCCAATCCTTCGGTGCCCCGCGCAACAACTTCCCGCGCCAGCAGGTCAGAGTCGATCACCACGGCGCCCCGCGCAGCCAGCCGCGACGACACCGCGCTCTTCCCCGCCCCGATACCCCCGGTCAACCCGACTCTCAACACCCCAGCACCTTATCCAGTACTACGCTCCGCTCCGATCGCCTCACCCCGCGGTTCGGCCCTCATCAGAAACGAGCGAGACCCCCGCACCCAGTACGGGGGTGCGGGGGTCTCGGGTACTGCGGGTGGATCAGCCCTGGCCGGTCAGCTTCTCGCGGAGAGCCTGGAGTGCCTCGTCGGAAGCGAGCGCGCCCTCGACGGGTGCGTCGTCCTTCGGAGCTGCCGCGGAGGAGTAGGTCGATGCCTCGCCCGCCTCGACATCAGCGGACTTGGCGTCCTCGATCTGCTTCTTGTGGGCCTCCCAGCGCGTGTGGGCCTCGGCGTACTGCCGCTCCCACTCCTCACGCTGCTTGTCGAAGCCCTCGAGCCACTCGCCCGTCTCCGGGTCGAAGCCGTCCGGGTAGACGTAGTTGCCCTGCTCGTCGTACGTCGCCGCCATGCCGTACAGCGTGGGGTCGAAGTCGTCGGAGACCGGGTCGACACCCTCGTTGGCCTGCTTCAGCGACAGCGAGATCCGGCGACGCTCGAGGTCGATGTCGATGATCTTCACCATCACGTCGTCGTTGACCTGGACGACCTGCTCGGGGATCTCGACGTGACGCTCGGCCAGCTCGGAGATGTGCACCAGACCCTCGATGCCCTCCTCGACGCGGACGAACGCACCGAACGGAACCAGCTTGGTGACCTTGCCGGGCACGATCTGGCCCATCTGGTGGGTCCGGGCGAACTGCTGCCACGGGTCTTCCTGGGTCGCCTTCAGCGACAGCGAGACGCGCTCGCGGTCCATGTCGACGTCCAGCACCTCGACGGTGACCTCCTGGCCGACCTCGACGACCTCGGTCGGGTGGTCGATGTGCTTCCAGGACAGCTCCGAGACGTGCACCAGACCGTCGACGCCGCCGAGGTCCACGAACGCACCGAAGTTGACGATCGAGGAGACGACACCCTTGCGGATCTGGCCCTTCTGCAGCTGGGTGAGGAAGTTCATCCGCACCTCGGACTGCGTCTGCTCCAGCCACGCACGGCGCGACAGGACCACGTTGTTGCGGTTCTTGTCGAGCTCGATGATCTTGGCCTCGATCTCCTGGCCGACGTACGGCTGGAGGTCGCGGACCCGACGCATCTCGACGAGGGAGGCCGGCAGGAAGCCGCGCAGGCCGATGTCCAGGATGAGTCCACCCTTGACGACCTCGATGACGGTGCCGGTGACGACGCCGTCCTCTTCCTTGATCTTCTCGATCGTGCCCCACGCCTTCTCGTACTGAGCGCGCTTCTTGGACAGGATCAGACGGCCTTCCTTGTCCTCCTTCTGGAGAACCAGGGCCTCGACGTGATCACCGACCTTGACGACCTCGTTCGGGTCGACGTCGTGCTTGATCGACAGCTCGCGCGAGGGGATGACGCCTTCGGTCTTGTAACCGATGTCGAGGAGGACCTCGTCCCGGTCGACCTTGACGATGGTGCCCTCGACGATGTCTCCGTCGTTGAAGTACTTGATGGTCAGATCGATCGCCGCGAGGAAGTCTTCCTCCGACCCGATGTCATTGACCGCTACCTGCGGGGTGGTGCGTACTGCGGGGTCGAGAGGTGCCTCGATGCTGGCCGTCATGTGGTGGGTTGCTCCGTGGGCTGATGGTGTCGTACGAGTGCGCAAGGACCGTTGGATCGCACCCAACCGCTGGATTGCCTGAACAGGACAGAGTCACCACCGACTGCTGCGAGCACGAGCCTGCTCCGTCCGAGGTCGCGCGGGCCCATAGCGCATCTCACAGAATACTGGTATTGACTCGGGCACGGCAACCCGGGGCACCCGGTAGCTACCGGCCGCCCGCCGAGGTCACCCGACGTCGCACTGGACTCAATGTAAACCGTCCGGGTCGATCCGGCCGCCGGCCAGGTCACCGGTGTCGGCGATCCGGGTGATCAGGGTGTGCGCCGCGGCCGCGACCGGGTTCGACGCCGACCGCGACGCGAGGTCGATCAGCGCCCACAGATCGGCCGCCCGCCCACGCTCGACCAGCCGGTCCCCCAGGTCCGGACTTTTCTCCCGTACTACGCCCAGCACCGCTGCGCCCAGCACCGGGTCCTGGCAGAAGCGGAGCAGGTTCCCGAGGTCGGTGTACGGCGATCCCGCGTGCGCGAACTCCCAGTCGATCAGCCCGGTGAGCTCGGCGGATCCCGGATCCACCAGCAGGTTCTTCGGGTTGAAGTCGCTGTGCACCAGGCACGCGCGGTCGACCCCGGTGGCAGCCAGATCCTCGGCCCGGTCCAGCACGCCTTCCATACTGTCGGCCTGATCGCGGGTGAGGCCGAGGTCCTCGACGTACTTGTTGAACCACTGGGTCAAGCCGCCTGCGTCGAACGGCTCGATCGTCAACTCACGGCCGCGGAATTCCCCGAAGTCGAGGAACGGCATCCCGCTCAGCCGCACGAGCAGGTCTCCGAGCTGCTCCCCGACCTTCCGGCGCTCATCGTCACCCGCCGATTCGAGGTACTTCTCCAGATTCACCCCGGGCAGCCGCTCGGTCAGGACGTACGGCGGCCCCTGGTCCGAGACCTCGGGCATCGCGTCCAGCACTCGCGGCACCGGCAGCAACCCGCGCACGAGCCGCATCAGCGACACATCCACCGCCGCCCTTGCTGGGTGCCGCACGTACAACCGGAGCACCGCATCCTCGCCGGCGGCGCTCACGGCATACGTCTCGCCGCCGTAGCCGCCCGTCAGCGGAACCGCACTCGCGGCGATGGCCTCGAAGTCGTCCATGCCCGCATCCTCCCGCACCCCACCGAAAGCTGGCTGCGCGACGAGATCAAGCCCCGGTTCACCGCGATGAGCGAGGCACTCGCCACCCGCGCCGGGCACTAAGGTGATTCGCGTGGAGCACGAGACGGTGGTGCCGCAGCGGGTGGAGCTGACCGAGGCAGAGACATCGCAGGCCAGCCGGACCTATTGGGACAGCGCCGCGGACGACTATCTGGCCGAGCACGGTGAGTTCCTCGGCGACGACCGTTTCATCTGGTGTCCGGAGGGGGTCGACGAGGAGCAAGCCCAGCTCCTCGGTCCGGTCAAAGGTCGTCGCATCCTCGAGGTCGGGGCCGGCGCCGCGCAGTGTTCACGCTGGCTCGTCACGCAGGCCGCCGATGTCTATGCCTTCGACATCTCGGTCGAGCAACTCCGGGTCGGGCGGACCCTGGACCGCCGCACCGGCACCGCAGTACGGACTGTTGCCGCCGATGCGCTACGGATCCCCTTCAGAACGGGCAGTTTCGACAGCGTCTGCTCGGCGTTCGGGGCGTTGCCGTTCGTGGCTGATGCCGAAGCCGCACTGACCGAGATCGCGAGGGTGCTGAAGCCCGGCGGTCTGCTGGTCTTCTCGGTGACGCATCCCATTCGCTGGAGCATGCCGGACGACCCGACGCCGGAAGGCCTGCGGATCACCCAGTCGTACTTCGACCGCACGCCGTACGTGGAAGTGGATGCCGATGGCACCCCGGTCTACGCCGAACACCACCGCACGATCGGCGACTGGATCCGTGCCCTCACCGGCGCCGGTTTCGTCATCGATAATCTGCTCGAGCCGGAATGGCCGGCCGGGCACGACCAGGTCTGGGGCGGCTGGGGACCAGATCGCGGGCGGCTCGTTCCCGGCACCGCGATCTGGTCAGCCCACCGACCCTGATCGAATCTCAGGCAGCGAATCGCCGCCGGATCAGCCCGACCCCGCCGACCGCCAGCACGCACACGCCGACGGCCGCGAGCAGCCTCACCCAACTCCGGCCACCCTCGCCGGACGCACCGGCGAGTTTCAGGGAGTACGCCGAGGTGGCGGTCGCCCCCTCCGGCGCGCCGACCGGCATGCCCTCGGTCTTCGCCCGATCAGCGGACGCAGTCAGAACCGCGGTACGCCGGCCGAAGTCCAGGGCGGTCTCCGCGCCGCTCGCGGTCAGCACCTTGGCGCCCTCCGTCGAGAGCCGGTTGACGCCCTGTGGAAGCGCCGGCGCGCCGTCGGCCGCTGTCTGCAGACCGTCCGACAGTTTCTTCGAACCCTCTGCCGCGCCACCGATGCCCGTCGCCAGATCGCTGGAACCGGTTGCCAACTGCTGCGATCCCGTTGATGCCTTGCCGACACCATCAGCGAGCTGCCCGGTTCCATCTGCGAGCAAGAAAAGACCGTTGTCGAGCTGTGAGGTGCCGTTGACAAGGACACCAGTTCCCGCCTTCAGCCGCTGCGTCCCGGCAGCGAGCGCGCCGGCCCCGGCGTCGAGTTGAGTGGCACCGCCGGAGAGTTCGTTCAGCCCGGCGAGCAGAGTCTTCCCTCCGGCTTGGATCTGTCCGACGCCACTCTGCAGACCATTGATCCCGCCGCGGAGTGTCTTGTTGGCCGGTGCGTCGTTCGAATCGCCGATGCCACCTTGAACGCTGGCGACGACGCCCGACACCAACGCTCCGACACCGGCGTCGACCAGTCCGAGACCCTGGACCAGGCCGGCCGCCGACGAGGGACATCCGACGACCCGGTTGTCGAGGCCGCATTGCAGCTTGCCGATGCCAGGAACGGCTCGCTCGGTCAGCCGGCCCTTCAGATAAGCGAGCGCGGCCTGCAACTTGGCATCATCCGGCAGTGCTTTGTCCAGGTCTGGTGCCGGATCGCTGATACTGCCGAGCTGCGCCAGGAGGGAGTCCAGAATCAGCTTCTTGACTGGGTTCGACTCGGGACCGGTGTTCAGAGCGCCGGCCGGTCCGTTCAACGCGGCAGCCGCAGCGCCGTAGCACGCGGCGTCGTAGGTACCGACCGGTTTACCGTTGCTGACCGCGTTGAGCGCATCGCTGGCGCAGTGCACGCCGCCACGCATCTTGTCGATCCCCGGGCCGGCCGCGGCCAGTTGCTTCTTGAGGGTTTCCAGCCCGCCCAGCAGGGTGTCCCCGTCCGACACCGAGCCGATGCCGTCCCGAAGTTGCTTCACGCCTGCGTGCAGTGGCTTTGCCTTCGCAGGAAGGCCGCCGACCCCGCCGTACATCTGCACGAGGCCGTCCTCGACGCCCTTGAGCCCGCCGCTGACCTGGTTCAGTCCGTCCACCAGCGCGGGTGCCTTCTTGGTGGCCTGACCCAGACCGTCCGCGAGCTTGCCGGTGCCGCTCTTCAGCTGATCCGCGCCCGCGTCGAGGCTCTTGGTCCCCTTCTGAAGTTCGCCCGCGCCCTTGTCGAGCTTGTCGGCACCCTTCGCCGCCTCGCCCGTCTTCTCCCGGAGCAGGCCGGCGCCACGGTCCAACTCACCGAGGCCGTTGCGGAGTTCCTTGGCGCCCGTCGAGAGCTTGTCCGCGCCAGGAGCGGCCTGGTCGGCGAGGCCGGCGTTCAGCGTCTTCGCGCCCTCGTTCAGCTGCAGCAGTCCGCTGAGTAGTTTCTCCGCGCCGTCTCGCAGCTTGATCAGGTTCGCGTCGAGAGCAGTGCCACCCTCGACCAGATCGGTGCCCTTCTGCGCCCCGCTGTCATAACCGTCAACGGCGGTCTTGAACGTCGGGCTATCCAGCGGGCTCACTGGCAAGGCCGTCAACTCCGCCTCGGGAATGACCGCGTCCTTGACGTCAGCCGACCAGCCGAACTCCGCACTGGCCGCACCGACCGGTGGGAACAGGGTCACGGTGAAGCTGAGCTTGGTTCCGCCCTTGCCGTCGCCCGCCTTGTTCGCCTCGTTCGACGAGACGTCGGCGAAGCCCGGGGGCAGCACGGTGGCCAGTTGACCGACCATCGGGATGACGACGTCAGTCTCCTCGGAGACCTTCTTGCCATAGCCGTCGGTGACGGTGATCGTGCGCGGCTTCGCGGAGGTGTTCTCGACCACGTACTGCGCCGCCAGCCGACCGCTCTTGCCGACCGCATCCGAGGGCTTGCGCAGCTTCTTGCCGTTGAGCGTGTAGGTCACGGCGACCTTGATCGGCAGCTTGGACTTGTCGAAGTCGCTGACGGTCCGCAACCGCTCCTCGCCGTCGACCGCCAGATCGACGTTCATCGAGCCGTTCTTCACCGACAACCCACCGAAGCCGTCGAGGTTGCGCAGTCCGTCGGTCGAGACCGGGTTGGCCACCTTCGCCCGGCCCTTGCCGGTGAACGAGAGCTGCTCGTAGACGCGGGCGCCTCGGACCTTGCCACTCGGGTCGAGCTGGGCCTGCACCGTTTCAGTATTGGTGACGCCGACCGGGTCGGCCGTCGCGCCCGCCGACGCCGCCAGGGCGGTCGAGCTGGTCAGGAAGAGGGCCGTCGGGATGGCAACTGTGATCGCCAGCCCACGGGTGATCCGAGCGGCGGTCACGCGCGATCTCCTTCAGTAACAGGGATTTCCTCGACAGGCTGGTCTTCCGGTGCCGCACTGGAATGCTTCGCGGCCGTTTGCTGTGGCGTCTGCCACGAGGTGGCCAGGAAGCCGATCGCGGCAGCCAGCAGTACTGCGGTCGCGGCCGTCGGTGACTCCGAAAGGAACGCCGGGCTGTCCGCGGTGTAGTTCTCCTCGTACACGGCGACCATCGCTGCCGCGCCCAGAAGCAGCGACCATAGCGGGATCCGGCTACCGGCCGCGGCGGTGATGGCCACGCAGACGATGACCACCACGACCGCGGCCACCGCCCGGCCCGGCGTCGAGTCGGGCAGGTAAAGCGCCCGGATCGCGAATCCGATCCAGGCCACCGCGAGTCCGGCCGCGAACCCGATCGCCCGCCAGCCCGGAGTACGGTCCTGAACAAGCCCGGCCACTCCCCCCAGAGCGCCGCCGACAAGCGCCACGTGCTCCGTGCGCAGACCGAGGGATTCCCCGATCAGGCACAGCAGACCCGCGACCACCGCCAGCAGCGCCCCGCCGAGCAAGGTACTGCGTTGCATTGAGTCCTCCACCCCTTGCTATCGGACTCCGGGGACCCCATCCGGTCATCCGAGATTCACGTAGCTGAACGACTGTCCAGTACGACTGATGCGTGTTCCTACCAGGCAGTAACCCGGCCGCGCAAGACCTCGGCAACGCGACGCACCCAGTCGTGATCTTGGCCAGTCGGTTATGACACTGGACGCGTCACGCCGTAGCGTGAAGGCGGCATGACAGCCGCAGGGCAACTGACCGCGATCGGGTTGAGTAAGCCCGCCAGTAGAACAGAAGCCGGATGACCTCAGACACGACGCCCGAGCAGCAGCCCTCCGCTGCCGCGCCCCCACAGCAGACGTTCCTGCGCAGCGCCACCGTGGTGGCGGTGGGTATGGGCATCATGAACGTCGCCGCCTACGGCTTCACGCTGGTTGCGGTGCACCGGCTGATCCCCGAGCAGTTCGGGGCTGTCACTGCCCTGCTCGGCCTGCTGTTGATCGGCAACGTGGCCTCCCTCGGGCTGCAGGCTTCGGGCGCTCGGCGGATCGCTACCCACACCGGATCCGGCGAGGCCGCACTGGCCGACGCAATGCTCAAGGCGGGCCGCCGGGCCGCATTAGGGCTGACAGCGCTGTCTCTGCTGCTCACGCCGTTGTTCGTGTTCCTGCTACACATCGACTCTGTTGTCGCTGCCCTGCTGCTCGCGCCGACGCTCGGTTGCCTGACCCTGATGGGGTCCCAGCTCGGCGTGCTGCAAGGTGGTAAGAACTGGACCGAACTGGCCGCGGTCTACACCTCCACCGGCGTCGGCCGACTCGTCTTCGGCGGCGGAGCGCTGCTAATTCACCCGAGCCTGACCTCGGCCATGGTCGGCATCGCTCTCGGCGCCGCAGTACCGGCTCTGCTCGGTGGGTTCCTGCTGCGCGGCTCGACGGGCGGGACGCCGGAGCAGGTGAAGGAGGTTCTCCGCGAGACCATCCACGGGACGCACACGCTGCTCGCGTTCTTCGTGATCGCCAACGCGGATGTACTGCTCGCCCGCGGCCTGCTGGACGAGAAGAGCAGCGGGTACTACGCGGCCGGCGTGATCGTGGCGAAGGCCTGCCTGTTCCTGCCGCAGTTCGTGATCGTGATCGTGTTCCCCTCGCTGGCGAGTACGCCGGGTGACACCTTGCGCCTCCGCCGGGCGATCCAGGCAGTCGCCGCGCTCGGCGTGTGCTGCGTGCTCGGGGCGTTGATCCTGCCGGACGTCGTTGTAGCCGTCGTCGGCGGCGCCGCCAAGTACGCCGCGCTCGGCCCGATCGCGTGGCTCTTCGCCCTCGCCGGTTCCTCGTACGCCGTACTCCAGCTGGTCGTGTACGCCGCGATCGCGCAGCAGGAGAAGCGTGCCGCGCTGCTGATCTGGGTCGGGCTGATCGGCCTGGCTGTGGCCGCCCTGATCATCCTGGGCACGAACATCGCCACCGGCATGACCGGCGTCAAGGTGCTCGCCGCGATGACCAGCACCTGCGCCCTGGCACTGTCGGCCGCACTCGCCTCCGGGTTGCACCGCCAGGCGGCCGACAACGCCTGACCGCGGTCCCGGCTAGGGTCTGCGGATGGCAACCCCGAAGTTCATCCTCGAGCTGCGCGAGGACCCGGCACTCGGCATCCTGCGCGAGATCCGGGAGGAGACCGGTGTCGAGGCCGGGATCGATCGGCTCGTCAGCATCGAGGCGATGGCGCCGGCGGCCTATCCCTGTACGCCGGCCGCCCGCTGGGGTGACCGGCGCTCGGACGCGGGGTTAGTGGGCGGCTTCGTGCCAGGTGCGGCCTACTCCAACTGAGACGTCCAGGGGGACGGCCATCTCGACGGCGCTACCCATGTCGCGGCGGACGAGTTCCTCGAGGACCTCGCGTTCGCCGGGGGCTACCTCGAAGACCAGTTCGTCGTGTACCTGCAGGAGCATCCGGGACTTCAGCTTCTGCTCGCGCAGCGACGCGTCCACCTTCAGCATCGCCAGCTTGATGACGTCCGCGGCCGAGCCCTGGATCGGCGCGTTCAACGCCATCCGCTCCGCCATCTCGCGGCGCTGCCGATTGTCGCTGGTCAGGTCGGGCAGGTAGCGTCGGCGGCCGAGGATGGTCTCGGTGTAACCGCTCTTGCCAGCCTCGATCACGATGCTACGCAGGTAGTCGCGGACCCCGCCGAAGCGCTCGAAGTACTCGTCCATCAAGCCCTTCGCCTCGTCGACGCCGATCTTCAGCTGCTGGCTCAACCCGTACGCCGACAGGCCGTAGGCCAGGCCGTAGTTCATCGCCTTGATCTTGGCGCGCATCTCCTGCGTCACCTCGGACGGCTCCACCGAGAAGACCCGTGCGGCCGTCACCGAGTGGAAGTCCATGCCCGAGTTGAACGCCGAGATCAGGCCCTCATCCTCGGACACGTGCGCCATGATCCGCATCTCGATCTGGCTGTAGTCGGCCGACATCAGCGCCTCGAAGCCCTCACCGACCACGAACGCCTCGCGGATCCGGCGGCCTTCCTCGGTCCGGATCGGGATGTTCTGCAGGTTCGGGTCGGTCGAGCTGAGCCGGCCGGTCGCCGCGATCGTCTGGTTGAAGGTGGTGTGGATCCGCGCGTCCTTCGGGCTGATCGTCTTCAGGAGGCCCTCGACGGTCTGTCGCAGCCGGGTGGCGTCCCGATGCGCCAGCAAGTACGCCAGGAACGGGTGCTCGGTCTTCTCGAACAGCGCCTGCAGCGAGTCCGCGTCCGTGGTGTACCCGGTCTTGGTGCGCTTGGTCTTCGGCATCTGCAGCTCGTCGAACAGCACCACCTGCAGCTGCTTCGGCGAGCCGAGGTTGATCTCCTTGCCGATCACCTCGTACGCCGAGGCCGCGGCGTCGCGGACTCCGGTCGCGAAGCGTTCCTCGAGTCGCTCCAGGTATTCCCGGTCGACGGCGATCCCGTCCCGCTCCGTGCCGGCGATCACGTCGATCAGCGGGAGCTCGACGTCGGCCAGCAGCGCAGTACCGGCTTGTTTCTCCAGCTCGGCGTCCAGGGTGTCTGCCAGGTCGGCGATCGCGCGGGCGCGCAGCATCGTCGCGTCCGCAGCCGGTCCGCCCTCGATGTCGTCGAAGCTGAGCTGACCGTTGTCGGCCTCCTCGTTGCGGAGCTCGCGGCGCAGGTAGCGCACGGTCAGGTCGGCCAGGTCGTACGACCGCTGGTCCGGGCGGACCAGGTACGCGCTCAGCTGCGTGTCCGAGGTGAGCCCGGCCAAGGTCCAGCCTCGTTCGAGGAAGCCCAGCAGCGGGCCCTTCGCGTCGTGCAAGGCCTTCGGCTGCTTGGGATCCGCGAGCCACGCCTGCCAGGCGGCGTCGTCATCATCGGTCAGCGTGGTCGGGTCGAACCAGCCCGCGGCGCCGGAGGTGTTCGCCAGCGCCAGGCCGGTGATCTCGCCCGTGCCGCGACCCCAACTACCCTGCACAGCAACGCCTACGCGCTCGCCGGAGCTGACGTTCTCCTTGATCCAGGCCGCCACCTCGCCCGGCTTCAGCTGGACACCCTGCAGCTCGAACCCCTGGTCGACGGTGTCGTCCACCTGCTCGTGCTCGGCCACCAGCCGCTCCCGCAGTACGCGGAACTCGAGGCCGTCGAACAGCGTGTGCACCTTGTCCCGGTCCCACGGCTGCCGGACCAGGTCGTCCACCGAGACGTCCAGGGTCAGGTCGCGGACCAGTTCGTTGATCTGGCGGTTCCGGATCACGTCGGCGAGGTGCTCGCGCAGCGAGTCACCGGCCTTGCCCTTGATCTCGTTGACCCGATCGACCAGGTCGTTCAGCGAGCCGAACTGGTTCAGCCACTTCGCCGCCGTCTTCGGACCCACCCCGGGCACGCCGGGCAGGTTGTCGCTCTGCTCCCCCACCAGTGCGGCCAGGTCGGGATAGAGCCGCGGCGTCACGCCGTACTTCTCCTCGACCGCGGCCGGATCCATCCGGGCGATCTCGGACACACCGCGCTTCGGGTACAGCACGGTGACGTTCTCGCTCACCAACTGGAACGCATCCCGGTCACCGCTGCTGATCAGCACCTCGAAGCCCTGGTCGGCGGCCTGGGTGGCGAGCGTGGCGAGGATGTCGTCCGCCTCCCAGCCGTCGATCTCGGTGGTCGGGATCCGGAGCGCCTCCAGCACCTCCTTCACCAGCGAGACCTGACCCTTGAACTCGTCCGGCGACTTGGACCTGCCTGCCTTGTACTCCGCGTACTGCTCGCTGCGGAAGGTCTTGCGGGACACGTCGAACGCCACGCAGATGTGGGTCGGCTGCTCGTCGCGGAGCATGTTGATCAGCATCGAGGTGAAGCCGTACACCGCGTTGGTGTGCTGCCCCGTGGTGGTGGAGAAGTTCTCCACCGGCAGCGCGTAGAAGGCCCGGTAGGCCAGCGAGTGCCCGTCCAGCAGCAGGATCCGCGGCCGGCCGCCGGCATCGCCGGTCGCCGCGCCCGGGTCCTTGGTCATCGTCGAAGAGTCGGTTTCTGGAGCCACATACCGACTCTAGTGGTTCCCGCCGACAGTTCTCGCACGCACTCGCGACGGCTGACGTAGTCTGCGGATCGACACATCGTGCGACCCGGAGGAGACCCCTGTGAGTGACGAGAAAGGCGCCGCCGAGCTGCCCTCGGCGTTGTCGACCGAGGGCACCCTGATCGAACTGATGGGCATCGTCATCACCGAGGCATCGCCGGAGCGGGTCGTCGCCACCATGCCGGTGAAGGGCAACGTCCAGCCGTACGGCCTGTTGCACGGCGGCGCTTCCTGCGTGCTGGCCGAGACCCTCGGCTCCGTCGGCTCGGCGATGCACGCCGCCGCCTACGGAAAGGTCGCGGTCGGCGTCGACATCAACGCCACCCACCACCGGGCCGTTCGCGAAGGCGTCGTCACCGGCGTCGCGACCCCGATCTACCTCGGCCGCACGACCACGTCGTACGAGGTGGTCATCAGCGACGACCGCGGCAAGCGGGTCTGCACCGCCCGGCTCACGTGCCAGCTGATCCAGGCGCCGCCGGGAGCGTGATCTCGGGAGCGCTGTGCGCCGCTTCGTCGGTCAACGGCGAGCGGGTCAGCTGAGCCCGGCGGGCGATCACCGAACGCCTCGACGAAAGCAGGGCCAGCAGGTTCGGCGCATGTTCAGCCGCGAGCCTGCGCCGTACGGTGTGGGTGCTCGCGAACCGCAGTACGCCGGCCTGCCCCAACCCCAAGCGGGCAAGGAACCTGTTCGCTTCACGGGCGACCGCGGGCGCGACCACCGCCAGGTGCGGGCAGTTCTGGTGCTCAGCCCAGGCCGCGGCCTCGGCGATCAGCGCCTTGCCCAGGCCGTGCCGGCGGGCGTCGTCGCTGACGTGCAGATACTCCACCGTCACGGTGACCTCGTCATGCAGCGGGCTGATCGGGGCCTGCCGTAGGTAGGCCATCCCGCCCAGCTGCCCGTCGATCTCGCCGACGATCATCCGGTCGAACGGATTGTTCTCGTGCTTCGCGATGGCGGTCCGGGCTGCGTCCGCGGTCGGTGCGGCCAGCAAGCGGGCCTGGTGCCCCGTGCCGACGGCCATGTCACGCCAGAGCGTCACCAAGATGTCCGCGTCGTCGGGACGAGCGTCGCGCACCTCGATGAGTGGTGCCACGTCGACCTCCTGGTCTGGTCCACCCCCGAGGTGAACAGGACGGGCGGATACGCTCATCCCCGCGCAACAGTAGGGCTTCGGCGGTCACTTGCAAAGCCGTGACTCGCCGACTGCACGGACACCACACCGGCGGTCACAGCCGGCGATCGGAGAGCACGCTTGTTCATCGGAATCGGCACTGTCGTGAACGTCGCGACAGTGCTCATCGGATCCGTTCTGGGCGTTCTCGTCGGCCATCGGCTGAGCCACCGCACCCGCGACCTGGTCACCGACGCACTCGGCCTGGTCACGCTGCTGATCGCGATCACCTCGGCACTGACCGTGGGCAACGCCGCCCTCAGTACTGCGGTCGGCGACAGCGCGCCGGTCCTGATCGTGCTCGGCGCGATGCTGATCGGTGGGATCACCGGCTCGCTGCTAAGGATCGAGCAGCGGCTGGAGGGACTCGGCGCCTGGATGCAGCACCGGTTCAGCCGCGGCGACGGCGAGAGCACCTTCGTCGAAGGGTTCGTCACGGCCTCGATGGTCTTCTGCGTCGGGCCGCTCACCTTCTTGGGCTCGCTGTCCGACGGCCTCGGCCGGGGCGCCGACCAGCTCTTCCTCAAGTCGGTGCTCGACGGCTTCGCCTCGATCGCCTTCGCCGCTTCACTGGGCTGGGGTGTCGCCGCCTCGGCCGTCGTGGTGCTGGTCGTTCAGGGACTGATGACGGCGGTGGGCGCCGTCCTCGGCGATGTGTTGCCTGAGGCACATGTCACGGCCCTGGGTGCCACTGGCGGAGTGATGCTGATCGGCGTTGCCCTCCGGCTCCTGAAGCTCAAGCAGATCGCCGTGGCCGACCTTCTGCCCGCCCTGATCGTCGCTCCGCTGCTGGTGCAACTCCTGGTCGTGATCAGGCGCTGACGGGTTGACCCCCGCTGCGACAGAATCACCCTCATGACCTCCCGCCGCGGTGTGCTCGCCCTGGTGGCGTTGGCTGTCACGATCACCGCGGGGTGCGACTCGAAGCAACCGGAGAGCGCGCCGACGCCGAGCCCGACGTACCAGCTCGAGCCTCGTCCGGTGCGACCGGACGAAATCGCGCTGAGCGGTCACGCGGTGTCCGACGGCGACACGACTTTCATCCCGATCGGGCTGACCACGGGCATGGACATGATCATCGGCAGCCATGCCGAGTTCGCGGCGAAGGGCCAGTTCATCAGCGTCCGCCTGGTCGTCACGAACAAAGGCCGGAGCAGCGTGCTGTTCAACCCCAAGCGCCAACTCCTGGTGCTGTCGGACGGGACGCAGCTCAAGCCCGACGACCAGGCGATGCTGATCAAACGGCAGCCCGCCGAGTTCAATCTCGGCGCGGCGGTCCGGCTGGAGTTCGACCTGTACTACGACGCGCCGAAGGGCGCGAAGGTGGTCGCGCTGATGGGCTTCGGCGGGCCGACCCTCACCGACATGAAAGACGCCACCGGCACCCGGATCCCGTTGACCTGATCCGGATGCCGGCGGCGTAGGCGATCAGGCGGTGTCGATCCCCAGATCGCCACCCAGATACGCGGCGCGCACGGACGGATCGTCCAGCAGTTCGTGCGCCGGTGCACTCTTCACTACCTGGCCGGTTTCCAGCACGTACGCGCGGTGGGCGACCTGAAGCGCCTGGCGGGCGTTCTGCTCGACCAGCAGAACCGTCGTCCCCCGGTCGTTGATCTCCTTGATGATCGAGAAGATCTGCGCCACGAGCAGCGGCGCCAGGCCCATCGAGGGCTCGTCCAGCAGCAGCACCTTCGGCTTGGTCATCAGCGCCCGTCCGATGGCGAGCATCTGCTGCTCGCCGCCGGACATCGTGCCGCCGACCTGGTCCTTGCGTTCCGACAGCCGCGGGAACAGCTCGTAGACCTCCGCGAGTTCTTTGGCCGGGCTGTCCTTGCGGGCATAGGACCCCATGAACAGGTTCTCCTGCACGGTCATCCCCGGGAAGATGCCCCGACCCTCCGGTGACTGGCCGATCCCGCGCCGGACCCGGACGTGACCCGCCACCTTCGAGATGTCCTGGCCTTCGAAGGTGATCCGCCCGCTGGTCAACGGGCGGAGGCCAGAGATGGTCTTGAGGGTCGTGGTCTTGCCTGCGCCGTTGGCACCGATGAGGGTGACGATCTCACCCTCGTCGACCTGGATCGAGACGCCCTTCAGCGCCCCGATCTTTCCGTAGTGGACGTGAATGTCCTCGATCTCAAGAAGCATCGGACGCCCCCAGGTAAGCCTCGATCACGGCAGGATTGCGTTGCACCACAGCCGGCGTTCCCTCGGCGATCAACTGACCGAAGTCCAGTACTGCGACGCGGTCGCTGATGTGCATGACCAGTCCCATGTCGTGCTCGATCAGCAGCACGGTCCGCCCGCTGTCCCTGATCTTGCGGATCAGATCCTGCAAGGACTCCTTCTCGGCGGGGTTCATACCCGCGGCGGGCTCGTCGAGCAGCAGGATCTTCGGATCCGTGGCCAGTGCTCGGGCGATCTCGAGCCGTCGCTGATCGCCGTACGGCAGGTTCTTGGCAGTGTCGCTGGAGCGTCTGCCGATGCCCACGAAGTCGAGCAGTTCCCTGGCCAACTCACGGCCGCCGCGCTCCTCGCGCCGATGCCATGGGAGGTTGAGGACCGCCCCGACGGCGCCGGTCCGGTGATGGGCGTCGGCGCCGACCATCACGTTCTCCAGCGCCGACATGTTGTGGAACAAGCGGATGTTCTGGAACGTCCGGGCGACGCCGCCCTTGGTCACCTGGAACCGCTTCATGCCGTCGATCCGGCGCCCGGCGAAGCGCACCTGCCCCGAGGTCGGCCGGTAAACGCCGGTGACGACGTTGAACACGGTCGTCTTCCCGGCGCCGTTCGGGCCGATCAGCGCGAAGATCTCGCCGGTGTTCACGGTGATCGCGGCCTCCTTGAGCGCGACCACACCACCGAACTGCATCGTGACGTTGTCGATCTCCAGCAGCGGTTCGGCCAGCGGGGTGCCCGCGGCCGCCGCGGCCGCCGTCGTCTCGGTCGGATTCGTCACTTGGCCACCTCCGGGTCGGCCGTCGGTGCGGCCACCTCGGCACCCATCGTGCCCATGCCGCCGGTTCCCTCGGCGAGCTCGGCCCGCCGACGGGTGGACGGCAGGATGCCCTCCGGCCGGTACGCCATCATGATCACCAGGACCGCCCCGAAGATCAGGATCCGGTAGTCGGCCAGGAACCTCAGCCGCTCGGGGATCCAGGCGATCAGGAACGCGCCGAGCATGACGCCGGGGATGTTGCCCGCGCCGCCCAGAACGACCGCACTCAGGATCGTCGCGGACAGGATGAACGGGAAGTTGTTCGGCTCGATGAAGATCACCTTGCCGGCCCACACGGTGCCGGCCAGGCCACCGATCATCGCGCCGATCGCGAACGCGAGCAGCTTGAACTTGAAGGTCGGGACCCCCATCAGCTCGGCTGCGTCCTCGTCCTCGCGGATCGCTGCCCAGGCGCGGCCCACGCGGCTCTTCTCGAGCCGCTTGGCGAACACGATCACAGCGATGATGACCACGAGGATCAGGTAGTAGTACGGCGCCGGGTCGAGCGCGAACTCCATCCCGAACAGCGGCGGCGGGTGCGGGATGTTGGTGATCCCGCGGGCGCCACCGATCGCGTCGGTGTTGTTGGCCGTGATCCGGACGATCTCGCCGAATCCCAGCGTGACGATGGCGAGGTAGTCGCCGCGCAGCCTCAGGGTGGGCGCTCCGAGGATGACCCCCGCGGCTCCGGTGATGATGGTGCCCATCACCAGCGTCGCCCAGAAGTCCCACCCGTACTGCGTACCGAAGTACGCCAGCGAGTAGCCGCCGATCGCGAAGAAGGCCACATACCCCAGGTCCAGCAGGCCGGCCTGGCCGACGACGACGTTCAGGCCGATCGCCAGCAACATGTAGGTGCCGATCGGGTGAATCAGGATCGTGGTCCAGTCGCTGTCCGGCGACATGAACGATCCGATCCAGGGTGCCGGCAGGATCAGGGCGAAGACCACGAGCGCGATGTAGGTCAGGTAGCGCTGCCACACCTTGGCGTTGTCCCAGCGGTGCCGCAGGCTGTCGGCCAGACTTCCGGCCTGGTGTCGGATCGCAACGAGCGGGTTTCGGTTCTCAGTCATCAGATGCCCCTCACGCCCGTGCCCGCTGAAGCGATTCGCCGAGGATTCCGGTCGGCCGGAACATCAGGATCAGCACCAGCATGACGAATGCGATGACGTCCTTCCACTGCGAGCCCAGGAAGATCGCGCCCCAGTTCTCGATCAGGCCGAGAATGATCCCACCCAGCAGAGCGCCGCGGAGGTTTCCGATGCCGCCGAGGACGGCTGCGGTGAACGCCTTGATCCCGAGGATGAAGCCGACGTTGTACTGGATGTTCTCGAACTCCATCGCGTACAGCACTCCGGCCACGCCGGCCATCGCGCCACCGAGGACGAAGGTCACCCGGACGATGGTGTCGATGTTGACACCCATCAGCACGGCCGCCTCCGGGTCCTGGGCGGTGGCGCGGATACCGCGCCCGATACGGGTCCGGCGGACGAGCTGGTCCAGCCCGACCATCATGATGACCGCGGCGATGATGATGATCAGGTGGTCCGTGCGGACGGTCGCGTTGCCGATGGTGAACACCGTTTCGCGATCGACGATCCGCGGTACGGAGGTCTGGTTGCGGCCGGGCTTGTGGAAGACCTTCGGGATCACCCACAACGCGAAGATCTCCTGCAGGAACAGGGACGCGCCGATCGCGGAGATGAGCGCCGCCAATCGCGAGGCACCCTTCTTCCGCAACGGCCGGTAGGCCACCCGTTCGAGCACGATCGCGGCGCCGCCTGACGCTGCCATCGCCACCAGCATGGTCAACACCAGCAACCCGACCAGCGCGATCCCGGTGAGCGGACCGGAGATGCCGAGGGTGGTGAAGACCAGCAACGAGGCGAAGGTCCCGATCATGAAGATCTCGGAGTGGGCGAAGTTGATCAGCCGCAGTACGCCGTAGACCATCGTGTAGCCGAGGGCAACGAGTGCGTAGATCGCGCCGACCGCCAGCCCGCCTACCGTGCTGGGACCGATCTGCTGGATGAAGTCATGAAGCATGTTGAGCCTTACGGGCGGAGCGGCTGTCGGCCGCTGTCGTGGTGGGAGCGGGAGCACACATTCTCGACATGTGCTCCCGCTCCGCGGGCATCCTCGTGTTGCCTGCCGTCCGAGACTTAGCTGAGCTTCGCCTCTGCCGCGCTGCCGAGGAGCGCGATGGCGCCGCTCTTGACCTCGTACACGAAGATCTCGTTCGACTCCGGCTCGCCGTTCGCCTTGAACTTGATCGGCTTGGAGATGCCTTCGAAGCTCACCGTCTTCAGGAACTCGTTGATCTTCTCGCCGGTGGTGTTGCCCGCCTCGACCGCCTTGATGATGGCGGTGGCGGCGTCATACCCCTCGGTCGCGTAGATCGCCGGCTCGTTGCCGGTCGCGGCCTTGAAGTTGTCCTTGAAGGTCTTCAGCGGACCCTCGGCCGCACCGAACGGAATCTTGCAGGGGCACCCGATGACCGCACCCTCAGCCGCCTTGGCGCCCGCACCCGAGACCAGCTGAGCGTCCAGCGAGCCATCGCCGGTGGCGAAGGTCGCGGTGACACCGCCGTCACGGAGCTGCTTCAGCAACCGGCCGCCCTGGGCGTAGTAACCGCCGAAGGCGATCACGTCCGGGTTCGCTGCCTTCACCTTGGAAACCGTCGACGAGTAGTCCGAGGCGTCCTTGGAGAACTTGTCCCGCTGGACGGTGACGCCCTTGGCCTTGAACTCCTTCTCGAAGGCGTCAGCCAGACCGACGCTGTACTCCTGGTCGTCGCTCAGCACGAAGGCCTTCTTCGGGCTCTTCGCCTTGACCAGGAAGCCCGCGACACCCGGACCCTGGTCGTCGTCGTTCGCGACCACGCGGTGCCAGTAGGTCCAGCCGTTCTTCGCCAGACCGGGGTTGGTGGCCGACGGCGAAACGCTCGGGATCTTGCCCTGCTCCAGGATCGCCCCGACGGCCTTCGACTCACCGGAGAAGGCCGGGCCGATCAGTGCGGAGATCTTGTCGGAGCTGATCGCCTTCTGGACCAACGGCGTCGCCTGGTCCGGCTTCCCCTGGCTGTCGTACTCCACCAAGGTGATCTTCACCTTGGGGTTCTTGTCGTTGTACTCCTTGATCGCCATCTTCGCCCCGTCGCGAGGCGGAATCACGATCGCGGAGTTCTCGCCGGTCAGGTCCCCCATGAAGCCGACCTTGATCTCGGTGACGTCACCGCCGCCGCTGCTGTTGTCATTGCTCGAGCCTGCACAGCCGGCCAGAGTCAGAGTTACTGCCAGTCCCGCGGCAACTACGCCGCCGAAGCGTGCGATCTTCGGCCTCAACTTGCGCCTTCCCTTCCATACCCGTGGTCCGGGCTACCGGATGTGGGCCATACAGGAGTGATCACCCCCCGGCCCGGAGTGGTGACAGGTCTACAGTCCGCCTGCCTATGTGTCGACAGATCTGGCCGCCGCGTTACGGCTTCGTTATTGCAGCAAGGCGAAGATGTTCGGTCAACACTCGACCGGCAATTGTCAATTGATGCCTTGAGCCCTTACATCACCGTGTGCCACCAACCGATCGCCTATAGCACAAGGAGATTGCGACTAGTCGCCGCTCTCCGTCACCACCAGTTCGGCGACTTGACGCATCGACACCCGCTTGTCCATCGCTGTCTTCTGGATCCACCGGAAGGAATCCGGCTCGGACAGCCCGAACTTCGTCTGCAGCACGCTCTTCGCCCGATCCACCAGCTTGCGGGTCTCCAGCCGGTCCGCGAGGTCGGCGACCTCACGCTCCAACTCGGCGAGCTCGACGTACCGGGAACTCGCGATCTCGATCGCAGGCAGCAGATCCGCCTTGGAGAACGGTTTCACCAGGTAGGCCATGGCGCCTGCGTCGCGAGCGCGCTCCACCAGTTCGCGCTGCGAGAACGCCGTCAGCATCAGCACCGGGGCGATCCGGTCGCCGGCGATCTTCTCGGCCGCGCTGAGCCCGTCCAGCTTGGGCATCTTCACGTCCAGGATCACCAGATCCGGCCGATGCTCGGTCGCCAGCCGGATAGCCTCCTCGCCATCACCGGCCTGCCCGACGACGTCGTACCCCTCCTCGGCCAGCATCTCGGCCAGATCCATCCGGATCAGCGCCTCGTCCTCAGCGATCACCACACGCTTAGCAGTCACACCCCACACCCTATCGACCCCCTCATGCCTTCGGCCCCACGAACCCGTCCAACGCCGCCACCCCCTCCTTCCGACTGACGGCCACGACGTTCCGACGCGGCTTTCGCCATGGAATGCCCAACAAGTCCAGGGTGTCCGTGAGAATGTTGCGAATGTCCTCCGACTCGTTGGAGAACATGTAGCGAACGTAGTAGTACCGCTTGGTGCCGCCGTCCGCGGTCGGCTTGCTGGCCCAGTTGACGAACCGGGACCCGTCTGAGTGGAAGAGGCCGCGCAGCAACTGATCGGGGTATTTGGCAACTATCGCCTGCTGCCACTCGGCCAACTCGATCTTCCGCAGGTGCTTGCGCCCAGGCCCGTGCTGCGGGAACAGGCACGGCCAGTGCTTCCACCGCGCTTCGATCCTGATAGCTGTGGAGCCGCCTCGCAGGCAAGGGCTCGCCGTCTGCTTGACCAGTCTGATCGTCGCGGCGATCTCTTGGTTCAGCTGGGGATACTTCTGATCGTTCGCGATCTGCAACGTGTAGACGCCACGCCTTGCCGCGACGATGTGGCCATCGCCGAGGTACCAGCCCAGCAGTAATGCGTACGCTGCCTCGTCAAGGTCGGCGCCGTCACACCGGGGGCAAGGTGTGCCCTGGAAGCCGAGCCGGCGCTGGCGCCCCTCACGTTGGTACACCCGTCGCCATCGACGGATGGTCTTGATCGCCACACCATGGATCTCGGCGTTCACGCGGTCACTGACGCCCTCGTCCGACAGCCGAAGGTCCGAGTCGACCGCTTCTTGCGAGCGGAATCTGATCATGGCTGCGGCCGCCGACAATTCCGGAGGCGTGGCGCAGCGATATCGATTTGCCAGGAGGCCAAGAAAATAAGAAGATATCCAGTGCCGGATGCAATCACCGCAAGGCGAGATCGTTCGAGCGAACAGCGTGCCCCTGTCACGTATCCGCCCCTCTGATGGGCTAGGATCTTGGGCGCAAAGCCCTGGTACTCCAACGGCAGAGAGGGCGCACTCAAACTGCGTACAGTGTGGGTTCGAATCCCACCCAGGGCACAGATCGTTCGAATTCAGGCTGGGCTGCTCTGGCCCCAGATGCTGCTCACAGTTGTGGGCTTTCGTACAACTCCGGTGGACCAACCGAACCGCGGTGGCGCCAGATTCACCTGGCTCGCCACGAGGAACCGCCGCGTCGCGGGCGCGCCCCCTTTCCCAAACTTATCCACGGTCCATCCACGCGGGTAAAGACCAACTCGTGGGCGCGGTTGGGCGGGCCTCTGTACGGAAGAACAGGACGTAGTGCGGTTCCGCCGGTACGTCGTAGGCTCCGCGCGTGGCTGGGCAGCGCCCCGTCCCGACATCTACCTGTCGGTCGGTACACGCGACGGTCCGTTGCCGGCGCAGCCGCGCGCCCTGAGTTCGACCCGACCGCTTGCCCGGGCTGTTCGAATGGGCGGCTGGCCTACGCACCCTTTCGCGCACCTTCTAGGGCAGCGAGTTGGTCCCGCCACCTGGGAGGTGGCGGGACCAGGAGACGCGGGGCTCAGGTGCGGTAGGCAGGCGCTACGCCCGAGATGGCGTCCCCCATACGGTGGACTCGGAGGGCGTTGGTGGAGCCGGGGATGCTGGGCGGGCTGCCGGCGACGATGACGACCAGGTCGCCCTTGTCGAGCTTGCCGAGTTCCAGCAGGCGCTGGTCGACCTGGCGGACCATGTCGTCGGTGTGCTGGACGGTCGGGACGATGTGGGTCTCGATGCCCCACACCACGCTGAGCCAGGCGCTGACCGACGGGACCGGGGTGAAGGCGAGCACCGGGATCTCGGTGCGGTAGCGGGCCAGCCGGAGGGCGGTGTCGCCGCTCTGGGTGAAGGCGATCAGGTACTTCGCCTCCATCCGCTCGGCGACATCGGCCGCGGCCTTCGCGATCACGCCGCCCTTGGTGCGCGGCTCCCACTCGATCTCCGCGACCCGGCCGAGGCCGTGCTCCTCGGTCGACGCGACGATCCGCGCCATCGTCTTCACGGTCTCGATCGGGAACCGGCCGACGCTGGTCTCTCCGGACAGCATCACCGCGTCGGCGCCGTCGAGTACCGCGTTCGCGACGTCGGACGCCTCCGCGCGCGTCGGCCGCGGTGCGGAGATCATCGACTCCAGCATCTGGGTCGCGACGATCACCGGCTTCGCGTTCAGGCGGGCCTGGTCGATGATCAGCTTCTGCACCAGCGGGACCTCCTCCAGCGGGAGTTCCACGCCGAGGTCGCCGCGGGCGACCATGAAGCCGTCGAAGGCCTCGATGATCTCGTCCAGGTTGGCGACCGCCTGCGGCTTCTCGATCTTGGCGATCACCGGTACCCGGTGACCTTCCTCGTCCATGATCTTGTGCACCAACTGGATGTCGGAGCCATCCCGCACGAAGGACAGCGCGATCATGTCGGCCGGCAGGTGCAGGGCCCAGCGCAGGTCCTCCACATCCTTCTCCGACATCGCCGGCACGCTTACCGCGACACCGGGCAGGTTGATGCCCTTGTGGTTGGACACCGGCCCGCCGACGACGACGCGGCAGATCACGTCGGTCTGCGTCACCTCCTCGGCGACGAGGGCGATCCGGCCGTCGTCGATGAGCAGCTGATCACCCGGTTTGACGTCACCCGGCAGGCCGTCGTAGGTCGTACCGCAGATGGTGGCGTCACCCGGAACCTCCCGGGTGGTGATGGTGAAGCGCTCGCCGTAGGTCAGGGTGACCTTCCCCTCGGCGAACTCCGCCAGCCGGATCTTCGGGCCCTGCAGGTCAACCATGATGCCGACGTTCTTGCCGGTCTCGGCCGCTGCAGTGCGGATCCGCTGATAGATGCGCTCATGCTCGGCGTGGGCGCCGTGGCTCAGATTGAGCCGAGCGACGTCCATGCCTGCTTGGACGAGTTCCAGGACACGCTCGGGGGCGGCCGTAGCCGGGCCGAGCGTACAAACGATCTTTGCGCGACGCACGTCACAAAACACTACCCCTACAAGACCACTCGCCCGCTGGTCCGCCCCCGTTTCCGAGCGGTCAACAGACGATGTCAGCCTGGGATCGGGCGGTACGTGCCGACGGTGATCTGGCCGGTCAGCTCGACCGTCACGGTCTGCAGGCCGACCGGTTTGCCTTGCACGTAGGTGATCAGCGTGACCTCGCCCGGACGGCGCAACGTATAGCCGAGGGCGAACGCGTACGCCGCTCCCCCGGTGGTCGAGTTGGTGAAGGTGGTCACGGCCCGGCCCTCGAGGATCTTCGTCTCCGGGCCGACCTGGCGATGCAGATGCCCCGACAGCAACAGATCGGCGCAGCCCCGAGTCGCCGTGTCCTGGAAGGACGCCGGGTCATGGACTACGAACGTGGAGATCGGCTCCTTCGCCGGTTGCGAGCAGGCGATCTCCGCCAGCCGCGCGGACTGCTGCGTGGTCGTCTCGTCCCCCGGGGCGTCCGCGCTGCCCAGGCCGGTCTTGGTCGGATCGCTGTCACCCAGGAAGCGGATCCCGTCCACCTCGACCGGCTTGCTGTCCAGCACGGTGAACTTGTTCTTGCGCATGGCCTCTTCGATGAAGCCGCCGGCGTCGTGGTTGCCCGCGACCGAGACCACCTTGAAGTTTTTGAAGTGCTGCGCCAGGGAGTTGATGCTGAACACCTCCCAGGCCTGGCCCGAGGAGGAGTCGTCACCTGCATCGATCAGCACCTTGGCTCCGGCGATCCTGCCGACCTCGGCCGCGAACGGGTCCATCCCGATGTTGTCGTGCCGGTCGGACACCAGCAGCGCGACGGTCTCCCCCTCAGCCGCCTGGTGGATCCGCCCGCCGACCAGTTGGACCCGATCCTTCAGTTGGCCGTAGAACTCGGTCGACCGCTCGTAGGTCTGCACCGCAGTACGGATGATGCCGACACCGCCGGTGGTGGAGAAGCCGGACGCGACCTCGACGCCCTTGAGTCGTTCGTCGAAGGAGAGCTCGGGCAGCAACTCGGCGAGCGGGCGCCACCCGGTCGGCTGGATCTCGGGGGTGCGCATCTGCCCGGGGCCGAAGATCGAGGCGATGGTGATCAGCATCGCGACCAGTACTACGACCGCTCGGTGCTGCACGCGGCGCTCCGAACTGTGCAGCAGGACGAACAGTTCACGGCGACGGCGCGGGCCGAGCATCGCCCAGACGGTGGCGACGACGACGGCCACGAGCAGACCCGATCCGGCTCCGGCGACGGCATTGTCGACGGCCATCTCGCGGATGACCTGGCTGATCCGGGCGACCTCACCGTCCGGCTGGCTGGCGATCAGGGCGTCGCGGTTGAGCAGGTCGGTGAGGTTGCTGGCGTCGGTCTCCTGGACATCGATGTTGACGCCGAGATTCGCCGGGGAACTGCTCTTGATCCGTAGTCGCGGCAGGACGGCGCCGAGGTCGAGCGTGGCGTGACCGTCGAACGTGGGCGAGACCTGCGCGGCGTGCGCGCCGATCGTGACCCGCTCCGAGTCGTTCGCGAAACCGAGCACACCGACGGCGGCGGAGACGGCGAACCAGAGCAGAACCAGTAAAGCCCACGGCACCGCTCTGCGGAGCCGGGACCTGGTCAGCAATGGTCCGGACACACCCACCAACCTATTGCGCTGAGCAAACCGTCGCATCTCGTTCCGTGGCGGCTCTTCGTACTCCGGACAACCCCGCTCCTACCGGAGCGGGGTTGCCCGGCTGACCGTAGCGTCCGTTCGTTCTTCTCACCCACAGTTGTGGGCTGTGGGCAACTAGTGTCCCGCCGGCCCTTGGTTTCCTGGGTGAGAAGAACAACGAGAGCAGCCGGGCTAGACGACCAGCGGGCGGGCCGTGGGCGGGATGGGCGTGGGCAGGGTGGAGGAGCCGGTGAGGTGGGTGTCGACGCCGGCGGCGCAGGAGCGGCCTTCGGCGATCGCCCAGACGATCAGCGACTGGCCCCGGCCGGCGTCGCCGCAGGCGAAGACGCCGGGAACCGACGTCTGGTAGGACTTGTCCCGCTTCACGTTGCCGCGTTCGTCCAGTTCGACACCCAACTGCTCGAGGAAACCCTCGCGCTCGGGACCGAGGAAGCCCATCGCCAGCAGCACCAGCTGAGCCGGAATGGTCCGCTCGGAGCCCTCGACGGGGGTGAAGCGGCCGTCGACCAGCTCCACCTCGACCAGGTTCAGGCCAGCAACATTGCCGTCGGTATCGGCGGTGAAGTTGTTCGTCGAGACGGCGTAGACCCGCTCGCCGCCCTCCTCGTGCGCCGAGGCGACCCGGTAGATCATCGGGTAGGTCGGCCAGGGATGTCCGCTCGGCCGCTCGTCCGAAGGTCTCGGCATGATCTCCAACTGCGTCACACTGCGAGCGCGCTGCCGGTGAGCCGTGCCCAAGCAGTCCGCACCGGTGTCACCGCCACCGATGATCACCACATCTTTGCCAGTAGCAACGATCTGGTTCTCCACCGTCTCACCGAGTGCGACCCGGTTCGCCTGCGGCAGGTACTCCATCGCTTGGTGGATACCGCCGAACTCGCGTCCAGGCACCGGCAGGTCCCGGGCCGCAGTAGCACCTGTGGCGATGACGACAGCGTCGTACCGCTGCTTCAGCTGGGTGCCGGTGACGTCCACGCCGACGTTGACGCCGGAACGGAAGACGGTGCCCTCCTCCTTCATCTGCTGGATCCGCCGCTCGACCTGCAGCTTCTCCATCTTGAACTCGGGGATGCCGTAGCGGAGCAGACCGCCGGGGGCGTCCGCCCGTTCGTAGACGGCGACCGTGTGACCTGCCCGGGTCAGCTGCTGCGCGACGGCGAGACCGGCAGGGCCGGAGCCGACGACCGCGATCGTCCTGCCGGTCAGCCATTCCGGCGGCTGGGGCCGGACGTCGCCGGAGTCCCACGCCTTGTCGATGATCGCGACCTCGACGTTCTTGATCGTGACCGGTTCCTGGTTGATCCCCAGCACGCAGGCCGGTTCACACGGCGCCGGGCAGAGCCGCCCGGTGAACTCCGGGAAGTTGTTCGTCGCGTGCAGCCGCTCGATCGCGCCGGACCAGTCGTCGCGCCAGACCAGGTCGTTCCATTCCGGGATCAGGTTGCCCAGCGGGCAGCCCGAGTGGCAGAACGGGATACCGCAGTCCATGCACCGGCCGGCCTGCTTGGTGATGATCGGCAGCAGCGACCTACCGGCCCCACCGGGGTAGACCTCTTTCCAGTCCTGCACGCGCTCCGCCACCGGGCGGCGTTCCGCGACCTCGCGCGGGGTGGTCAGGAATCCCTTCGGGTCAGCCATCAGATGGCCTCCATCATCGCTCGCGTGGTGGCGTCCTCGTCCAGCCCGTCCCGCTCGGCAGCCGCCTTGGCTGCGAGCACCCGGGCGTAGTCGCGGGGCATCACCGTTGTGAACCGGGGACCTGCCGCCGACCAGTCGCCGAGCAGCTTCGCCGCCCGCTCCGAACCGGTCTCCTCGTGGTGCCTGCGGACCAGGTCGTACAACAGGTCGGACTCCTCGTCGGTGAGCGGGAGCAGGTCGACCAGCTCCGGGTTCACCAACGCGGGATCCAGGTCGAGCACGTGGGCCACGCCGCCCGACATGCCCGCTGCGAAGTTACGGCCGACCGCGCCGATCACCACGACGCGACCACCCGTCATGTACTCGCAGGCGTGGTCGCCGACCGACTCGACCACGGCGGTGGCGCCGGAGTTGCGCACGCAGAAGCGTTGCCCCACGCCACCATTGATGAACAGCTCACCGGACGTCGCGCCGTAGGCGATGACGTTGCCGGCGATGATCTGGTCGGCGGCGTCGAACCGCGCGTGCCGGTCCGGCCGGATCACCACGCGACCACCGGACAGGCCCTTGCCGACGTAGTCGTTGGCGTCACCCTCGAGGCGCAGCGTCACGCCGCTGGGCACGAAGGCGGCGAACGAGTTGCCGGCCGACCCGGTGAAGGTCAGGTCGATCGTGCCGTCCGGCAGCCCGGCGGCCTTGTATCTCTTGGTGATCTCGTGGCCGAGCATGGTGCCGACGGTCCGGTTGACGTTGCGGATCGACAGTTGCGCGCGGACAGGTTCACCTGACTCGAGCGCAGGCCGACAGATCCGGATCAACTCGTTGTCGAGCGCCTTGTCGAGGCCGTGGTCCTGCAGCACGGTCTGGTGCAGCGAAGCACCTTCCGGCAGCGAGGGCACGTGCAGGATCGGCGACAGGTCGAGCCCGTCCGCCTTCCAGTGGTCGACCGCGCGCTGGATGTCGAGCACCTCGGCGTGACCGATCGCCTCGTCGAGCGACCGGAAGCCGAGCGAGGCGAGGTATTCCCGCACCTCTTCGGCGATGAACTCGAAGAAGTTCACCACGAACTCGGGCTTCCCGGCGAACCGCTCACGCAGTACCGGGTTCTGGGTCGCGACGCCGACCGGGCAGGTGTCCAGGTGGCAGACGCGCATCATGATGCAGCCGGAAACGACCAGCGGTGCAGTGGCGAAGCCGTACTCCTCGGCGCCGAGGAGGGCCGCGATCACCACGTCCCGCCCGGTCTTGAGCTGGCCGTCCGTCTGCACGACGATCCGGTCGCGCAGGCCGTTCAGCAGCAGGGTCTGCTGCGTCTCGGCCAGCCCGAGCTCCCACGGACCACCCGCGTGCTTCAGGGAGGTCAGCGGAGCCGCACCGGTTCCACCGTCATGACCAGAGATCAGTACTACGTCCGCGTGTGCCTTACTGACGCCGGCGGCAATGGTGCCGACGCCGACCTCGGAAACCAGCTTCACGTGGATCCGGGCGGACGGGTTCGCGTTCTTCAGGTCGTGGATCAGCTGGGCCAGATCCTCGATCGAGTAGATGTCGTGGTGCGGCGGCGGCGAGATCAGGCCGACGCCGGGCGTCGAGTGCCGCGTCTTCGCCACCCACGGGTAGACCTTCTGCCCGGGCAGTTGACCGCCCTCGCCCGGCTTGGCTCCCTGCGCCATCTTGATCTGGATGTCGTCGGAGTTGGTCAGGTACTCCGCGGTGACGCCGAAGCGCCCGGACGCGACCTGCTTGATCGAGCTACGCCTGGCCGGGTCGTTCAGCCGGTCGGAGTCCTCGCCGCCCTCGCCGGTGTTCGACTTGCCGCCGAGCCGGTTCATCGCGATCGCCAACGTGGTGTGGGCCTCGGCGCTGATCGAGCCGTAGCTCATCGCGCCGGTTGAGAACCTGCGCACGATCGCCGAGACCGGCTCGACCTCGTCCACGCTGATCGGTCCACGGTCCGACTTGAACCCGAACAACCCGCGCAACGTCATCAGCCGCTCGGACTGCTCGTCCACGCGAGCCGTGTACTGCTTGAAGATGTCGTAGCGCCCGGTGCGGGTGGAGTGCTGCAGCCGGAACACCGTCTCGGGGTCGAACAGATGCGGCTCGCCCTCACGACGCCACTGGTACTCGCCGCCGATCTCCAGCTTGCGGTGCGCGGCGAGGATGCCGTCAGCCGGGTACGCCCGCAGGTGCCGGCGGTGGACCTCCTCGGCGATGACGTCCAGCCCGACACCGCCGAGCTTGGACGACGTACCGGTGAAGTACAGGTCGACCAGCTCCGGCGACAGGCCGTTGGCCTCGAAGATCTGCGCACCCGTGTACGACGCGACGGTGGAGACGCCCATCTTCGACATCACCTTGAGCACGCCCTTGCCCAGCGACTTCACCAGGTTGCGGACCGCCTGCTCCGGCTCGATCCCGGGCAGGTAGGTGCCCTGGCGGCAGAGGTCCTCGACGGACTCCAGCGCCAGGTACGGGTTCACCGCGGCGGCGCCGTAGCCCATCAGCAGCGCGACGTGGTGGACCTCTCGGACGTCACCGGCCTCGACGACCAGGCCGACCTGGGTGCGGGTCTTCTCCCTCACCAGGTGGTGATGAACCGCGGCGGTCAACAGCAGCGACGGGATCGGCGCGTTCTCGGCGTTCGAGTGCCGGTCCGACAGCACCAGGATCCGGGCGCCGTCCGCGATCGCCGCGTCGGCCTCGGCGCAGATCTCCTCGAGCCGGGCCTTCAGCGACGCCCCGCCGCCCTCGACCGCGTAGACGCCCCGGAGCACTGTCGTCGCGAGGCCCGGCAGGTCGCCGTCCAGGTTGATGTGCCGCAGCTTGGCCAGCTCGTCGTTGGTGATCACCGGGAACGGCAGCACCACCTGACGACAGGACGCCGGGCTGGGGTTGAGCAGGTTCCCCTCCGGCCCCAGCGACGACGACAGCGAGGTGACGAGCTCCTCGCGGATCGCGTCCAGCGGCGGGTTGGTCACCTGCGCGAACAGCTGGGCGAAGTAGTCGAACAGCAGCCGGGGACGATCGCTCAGCACCGCGATCGGCGTGTCCGTCCCCATCGACCCGATCGGCTCCGCGCCGGTCTTGGCCATCGGGGTGAGGAGCACGCGCAACTCCTCCTCGGTGTAGCCGAACACCTGCTGGCGACGGGTCACCGAGGCGTGGCTGTGAACGACGTGCTCGCGCTCCTGCAGGTTCTCGAAACGGATCAGGCCCGCGTGCAGCCACTCGTCGTACGGGTGTTCGTTGGCCAGCGCCGACTTCACCTCGTCGTCGGTGATGATCCGGTGGGCCTCGACGTCGACCAGGAAGATCTTGCCGGGCTCGAGTCGGCCTTTCTGGGTGACGGTGGCCGGGTCGAGGTCGAGCACGCCGGCCTCGGAGGCCAGTACTACGAGTCCGTCCTCGGTGACCCAGTACCTCGACGGGCGCAAGCCGTTGCGGTCCAGCACCGCGCCGACCTTGGTGCCGTCGCTGAAGACCACCGACGCGGGTCCGTCCCACGGCTCCATCAGGGTCGAGTGGAACTCGTAGAACGCGCGCCGCTTCGGGTCCATCGTCGTGGCGTTCTCCCAGGCCTCCGGGATCATCATCAGCATCGCGTGCGGCAGCGAACGACCACCCAGGTGCAGGAGCTCCAGCACCTCGTCGAACCAGGCCGAGTCCGACGCTTCCGGCGTACAGATCGGGAACAGTTGCTCCAGGTCGCCGGGGATCAGGTCGCTCGACAGCAGCGCCTCGCGGGCCCGCATCCAGTTCCGGTTGCCCTGCACGGTGTTGATCTCGCCGTTGTGGGCGATGTACCGGTACGGGTGGGCCAGCGGCCAGGACGGGAAGGTGTTGGTGGAGAACCGCGAGTGCACGACGCCGATCGCCGAGGCGAGGTCGGGGTCGGTCAGCTCGGGGAAGAACTTGTCCAGCTGGTCGGTGGTCAGCATCCCCTTGTAGATGATGGTCCGGCCCGACAACGACGGGAAGTACGTCGCGGTCTCCCGCTCGGCACGCTTGCGCAGCCGGAACGCCATCCGCTCCAGCGCGAGGCCGAGCACCCGGCCGGCCGTCGCCGTGACGAACAGCTGGCGGAACACCGGCATCACCGAGCGGGCGGTCGAGCCCAGCAGCTCAGGGTCCGTCGGCACGTCGCGCCAGCCGAGGACGGTCAGGTTCTCCTCGGCGGCGAGCTCCTCGATCCGGGCGACAGCCTTGGCGGCGTCATCCGCCTCCTGCGGGAGGAAGGCGATACCGGTCGCGTAGTTGCGCTGCACGGGTAACTCGAAGTCGCACACCTTGCGGTAGTACGCGTCGGGGACCTGCAACAGGATGCCGGCGCCATCGCCGGAATCGGGTTCGGCGCCGGAGGCACCGCGGTGCTCGAGGTTGCGCAGGGCGGTCAAGGCCTTGGCCACGATGTCGTGGCTCGGTTCACCGGTCAGGGTTGCGACGAAGGCGACACCACATGCGTCATGCTCGTGGCGTCCGTCGTACAGACCCTCGCTCGGCCTCTGCTGGTTTGAGAGGGGGGCGCGACCATACATTCAGGGGCTCCCGTCGTCCTACGGTCAACAACTGGCCGCGGGACAACATTGGCCCAAGCCGGGAGTCCCGAGACTACCTCATGGCGCCCCACTGGTGGACTGCCATTCCACCGTCACAACGCCTTTCAGAATCAACAGTGACGCGTTGTAAGCAAGCGCTCACTGTTCCACTACCCATAGTCCCAGCAAGCCCTTCCGCCCACCACCCATGCCAGGTGAATTTCAGCACCTTCCCAGCGAGGTCTGTGCTATCCGTGGAGACCATGCAGCCAGGCTGGAAGCCCCTCACAGCAGGCACCGGGCAATCCAACGGCGGCGTCTGGCTGACACCGGACGGCTGGGTGGTCAAACGGCTCCTGCCAGGGGTCGCGGATCCGAGGCACCACGCCGACTCGGAACGCCATCTGGATGGCTCAGGTCCCGGCGACTCCGACGGATCCGGCAGGCTTGGCGCGGGCGCTGGGGCGGTTTGCGCGCGCTCATGTGGCCGAGCCTCCCTGGGTGCGCGTCAAGTCCTGCGCGACCGTCTGGAGACCGTTGCGGGCCGCGGAGGGTGGGTTGCGCTCGACCGGGTCGATCGGTTGGGCCCGGCTTGGCGGCACGCAGTACGGAATCTGTGGGTACGCCGAGACGATGTGGTCATCGAGGCCGCCTCGGATGGCGGGTCTTTCGCCGAATAGCGCCTTCTTTTGGCGGTATCGGCCAAGAAACCCGCTACTGCGCCCGGCGCGTGGTCAGCATGGGGTCAGCCGATGCCTGGGCCCACCAAGGCGCCGACGGCGTAGGTGAGGCCCGCGGCGGCGGCGCCGAGGATGAGTTGGCGCAGGCCGGAGTACCACCAGGAGCGGGTGGTCACGCGGCTGACGACGGCACCGCAGATGAAGAGGGCGGTGAGCGACATGATCAGGGCAGGAATCACGCTGCCGGCGCCGAGGAGGTAGGGCAGGACGGGGACGAACGCGCCGACTGCGAAGCAGATGAACGACGAGGCGGCGGCCAGGAGCGGCGACGGGAGGTCGTTGGGGTCCACGCCGAGTTCCTCGCGGACGTGTTCCTCGAGGGCCTGGTCGGGGTCCGCGTGGAACTGCTCGGCGACCTTGCTCGCGAGGTCCGGGTCGAGACCCTTGGCGCGGTAGGTCGCGGCGAGTTCGCTCTCCTCGGCGCCGGGGTGCAGCTGGATCTCGCGACGTTCGACCTCGATCTCGGCGTGGGCAAGCTCCCGCTGTGACGCGACCGAGGTGTACTCCCCCGCCGCCATCGAGAAAGCGCCGGCCGCCAGCCCGGCCAGTCCCGCCAGCACGATGAACCGCGAACCGGACTGCGTCCCACCGTCCATCCCCGCGATCAAGGCAAAGTTCGAGACCAGCCCGTCCATCGCCCCGAACACCGCCGGCCGCAACCACCCACCGGTCACATCCCGATGAGTGTGATCCCCCGAATGCTCTGCCGAAACTCGACCCGCCACGCCTTCCGCAGGCACTACCGGCACCCCCGGCAAGTCAGCCGAAACCCCTGCCACCCGGTCAGCCGGTACGTCGGACGCCGGGACAGGCGGCACGCCGGAGGTGGAAGGCGAGGTGGTTTCTTCGCCTTCAGCCGGGGAACTGCTGCTGTCAGTCACGAGTTCCGTCCGTGGGTGAGGAGTCGGTCTTCGCCTGATCGACGGACGCTGCAGGAGTGGTGTCCTCGGACCCTGGCGCGGAGGCACCTGGCTCCGAGGCAGCCGCCACTGCCTCCGGTGCAGCGGATGCTTCCGATGCTGCGGATGCCTCTGATGCTGTGGACTTCGGGCCCGGCGAGGCGCCGACCTTTGCCTCGACCTTCGGGTCCTCCACAGGGTCAGACGGCTGGTCGGATTCGGTCACCGGAGCCGCGACGCTCTTCTTGCTGAGATCAGCGGCCGAGTCCTGCTCGACGGAATCGGCAGAGGGCTCGTCAGTCGGCGTCTCCTTCTCGGCATCCGCGCCGTCCGACGGCTCGTCGGAGGTGGTGGACGGGGTGGAGATGTCTTCCTGGCCGGGCTTGAGGCGGGCACTCAGCACCAGGTACACGACCGAGGCGACGAACAGGATCAGCGCAGTCCACACGTTCAACCGGAGACCGAGGAAATGGTTGACCGTGTCGATGCGCAGGTTCTCGATCCACGCGCGGCCGGCGGTGTAGCCGGCGACGTACAGGGCGAACGCGCGGCCGTGGCCGAGCTTGAAGCGGCGATCAGCAAGGATGACCAGGGCGATCACACCGAGGTTCCAGATCGCTTCGTAGAGGAACGTCGGGTGGAAGGTCGCGAACTGGGTGTAGCCCTCCGGCCGGTGCGCAAGGTCGATCTCCAGGCCCCACGGGAGCGTGGTGGGTTTGCCGAACAGTTCCTGGTTGAAGTAGTTGCCGAACCGGCCGATCACCTGGGCGAGTGCGATCCCCGGCGCCATCGCGTCCGCGACGGCCAGGAACGGGACCTTGTGCCGGCGGCAGGCGATCCAGGCGCCGAGCGCGCCGAACGCGACCGCCCCCCAGATGCCCAGCCCGCCGTGCCAGATCTTCAGCGCGTCGATCGGGTGCTTGCCCGGACCGAAGTACAGCTCGCTGTCGGTGATGACGTGGTAGATCCGGGCGCCGACCAGGCCGAACGGCACCGCCCACATGATGACGTCGGCGAGGATCTCGGGCGAGCCGCCGCGGGCGACCCAGCGTTTCCGGCCGAGCCAGTAGCCGGCGAAGATGCCGGCCAGGATGCAGATGGCGTAGGCCCGAAGCGGCAGCGGTCCGAGGTGCCAGACGCCTTGGCTGGGACTGGGGATGAACGCCGGCACGACCACGGCGAGGAGGTGACTAGACATGGCAAGCACGAACGGTACTCGACCGTCCCTCCCGCGACCACCGAAGCACGGTCACGAGAGGGACTCGACGAGTCAGCCCACGGCCGCCTTGATGCCCGCGGGGGTCAGCTGTTCAGCGGTCAGCATCTTGCCGTTCACGAAAACGGTCGGAGTGCCCTCCACCTTGCGATCGTTGGCGGCCTGCGCGATCGAGTCGAGCCAGCCGGCGTAGCTGTTGCCATTCACCGCCGCCTCGTACTTCGCGTCGTCGACGCCGAGCTGCTTGCCGAGCGAGATCAGCTGATCCGTCGTCCAAGCCTTGGAGAAGTCACCGTAGATCGCGTCGACATAGCTCAGCCCCTTGCCGTTCGCGGCGGACGCGGCGAATGCGTTGGCCAGCCGAGGTGAGTCCTGCGGGCTGACGAACGCGAGCGGCCAGTAGGTGATCGTGGTCGTGCCGTTCTCGACCAGCTGGTCCAGGGTCGAGCCGGTCGCGCTCTCGAATTCCGCGCAGTGCGGGCAGCGGAAGTCCAGGTAGAGGTCGATGTTCGACTTGGCGCCTGCCTTGCCGACGGTGACGCCCTTGCCGGTCGTGCCCGGACCGGTGATCACGGCCGGCTCGGGCTTACCGCTGGAGGTGACGCTGACCGCGGAGTGCTTGCGGTAGTAGTCGACCCCGACGGCCGCGACGATGGCGAGCACCAGCACGACCACCACGACGATGCCGGGCGAGATCCGCCTGCGCGTGGCCAGCAGCGGGTTCGGTGGTGCTTTGGTCTTGCTCACGGCGTTGTTACTCCTGTCGACACATACGGATCCGATTCAAGCGCGAACTTGCTGTTTGGCTTGAACCACAGCCAGCCCGCGAGTACCAGCAGACCGACGTCCCGCAGGATCTCCTGCAGATACTTCGTCTGGCCGGGGGCGACCTGGCCGCCGCCGCCGAAGCAGCCGCAGTCGATCGCCAGACCACGAGCCCAGGCGGAGGACACCGCGGCGATGAACACCACCATGAAAACACCTGCCGCGAGCGCGGCCGGCCGGACACCGAAACCGACGATCAACAGCAATCCGATTGCGATCTCCAGGAACGGCAGGATCAGCCCCACCGGGCCGTCGAGCGCCGACGGCAACAGCTCGTAGGCGCGGACTGCCTGCGTCGCGGAGACCGGGTCGGTGACCTTGATCGCGCCGGCCACCAGCATCACGCCACCGAGAACCAGCCGGGCGACCAGCGACACCCAGGGAAACCACGGCTGAGTCTTCACTGGTTCTCCTCCACGAGCTTGCCGAAGTCGTGCGCCAGGTCGCCGATGGCCGCGTTGGACAACCACAGCACGGTGGCCTTGTCGTTCGCGCCGAACCCGAGCACCTGAGCGCCGTGGCCGACCTCATAGCCACCGGACGGCAGCTTCTTCATGCCTTCCACCGGAACGCCGACCGCCTTGGCGATGTCCTTGATCGACGCCAGCGACCCGGTCAGCCCGACGAACGAGGGGTCGAAACGGTCCAGATACTTACGGATCACCGGCCCGGTGTCACGAGCCGGGTCGGTGGTGATGAACAGCAGCTGCACCTGGCTGCGCACCGACTCGTCGAGCTTGGTCAGCGCGGACGCCACGTCGGCCATCACGGTCGGACACACATCGGGGCAGTTCGTGTAACCGAAGAAGACCAGCGTGACCGGCTTCTTCGTCGACGTGACCAGGTTGAACTGGTTGCCCGACGTATCGGTCAGCGTCGCCGCGGGCAGTGAGTACGGCCGGTCCAGCGTCGCCCCCCGCAACCCGTTGGGGTCGCCGGCCGGGGTGCGGATGATCGCACCGCCCGGGTTGTCCGCCGTTTGTTTCTGACCGCCACTGCAGCCCACGAGGGCAAGCAGAGCCACCGCGGCGAGGAAAAAGGCCGCGTTCCTGGTTCGACTCACGGTGCTACTAACGAGCAGGGGTCGGGCGGGGTTCCCGCCGGACGCCTTCGGCAAGACTCTCCGTGAGCTCCCGTACGCCGTTGGCGCCACCCGCCGCGAGCACCTTCACGAACGCCGAGCCCACGATCACCGCATCCGCGTACGCCGCGACGCCCGCCGCCTGGTCCGCGTTGGACACGCCGAGGCCGACCCCGACGGGAAGCTCGGTGGCTGCCTTCGTCCGCGCCACCAGCGGTCCGGCCAGATCCGACGGCTGCTCGCGGGCACCGGTGACACCCATCACCGCGGTCGCGTAGACGAATCCCCGGCAGTTCGCGGTGGTGAGCGCGATCCGTTCGTCCGTGGACGACGGCGAGACCAGGAACACCTTGTCCAGTTCGTGCTTGTCCGCGGCGGCGGTCCACTCGGCGGCTTCCTCGGGGATCAGGTCGGGGGTGATCAGCCCTGCTCCCCCGGCGGCCGCGAGATCGACCGCGAACCGGTCCACGCCGTACCGCTCGACCGGGTTCCAGTACGTCATCACCAGCACCGGGACCTCGGAGTACGAGGCGAGCTTCTCGACGGTGCTGAGGACGTCCCTGGTGCGGAGACCGCCGGAGAGCGCGATCTCGGCCGCCCGCTGGATCGTCACGCCGTCCATCACGGGATCGCTGTACGGCAGGCCGATCTCGACCACGTCCGCACCGCCGTCGACCAGCGCCTTGATCGCGTCGACGCCGCCCTCGATGGTCGGGTAGCCGGCCGGCAGGTAGCCCACCAGCGCGGCCCGGCCGGCGTCGTTCGCCGCCCGGATCGCGGTCCCCGCCTTGCCCAAGGCAACCAGGTCGCTCATGCTTTGTTGCCTTCCGCATCGATCAGGCCGAACCACTCGCCGGCCGTGTCCATGTCCTTGTCACCGCGGCCGGACAGGTTCACCAAAATGATCGCCTCGGGCCCCAGTTCCTTCGCGATCTCCAGCGCGCCGGCCACCGCGTGCGCCGACTCGATCGCCGGGATGATGCCCTCGGTGCGGGCCAGCAACCGGAACGATTCCATCGCCGCCGCGTCGGTGACGGGCCGGTACGTCGCCCTGCCGGTCTCCGCGAGCCAGGCGTGCTCCGGGCCGACGCCCGGGTAGTCCAGGCCGGCCGAGATCGAGTGCGACTCGATCGTCTGCCCGTCGTCGTCCTGCAACAGGTACGACCGGGCACCGTGCAGTACGCCGATCTGGCCCGCGGTGATCGTGGCGGCATGCCGGCCGGTCTCGTAGCCGTCGCCGCCAGCCTCGATCCCGTACAGCTTCACGCCGGTGTCGGGCACGAACGCCGCGAACAGGCCGATCGCGTTGGAACCGCCACCGACACAGGCGACTGCCGCATCCGGCAGCCGGCCCAACAACTCCAGCGATTGCGCGCGTGCCTCGTCACCGATGCCGCGGACGAAGTCGCGCACCATCGCGGGGAACGGGTGGCCGCCGGCCGCCGTACCGAGCAGGTAGTGGGTGTCGTCGACGCTGGCGACCCAGTCGCGCAGGGCCTCGTTGATCGCGTCCTTCAGCGTGCGGCTGCCGGTCTTGACCGGGATCACCTCGGCGCCGAGCAGCTTCATCCGGGCCACGTTCAGGGCCTGCCGCTCGGTGTCGACCTCGCCCATGTAGACGACGCAGTCGAGATCCAGGTAGGCGCAGGCGGTCGCGGTGGCGACGCCGTGCTGGCCGGCGCCGGTCTCGGCGATCACGCGGCTCTTGCCCATCCGCTTGGTCAGCAACGCCTGACCGAGCACGTTGCGGATCTTGTGCGCGCCGGTGTGGTTCAGGTCTTCTCGCTTGAGCAGGATCCGCGCACCGGCGAGGTCCGACAGCCGGGTCGCGTCGTAGAGCAGGCTCGGGGTGCCGGCGTACTCGCGCAGCATCCGCTCGAACTCTTCGGTGAAGGCCTTGTCGGCCATCGCCTCCTGCCACGCCTTGGTGAGCTCGTCGAGCGGCGCGATCAGCGCCTCCGGCATGAACCTGCCGCCGAAGCGGCCGAAGTGCCCGAGTTGATCGGGCAGCACAGCGGTCATCGTCTCAGCCTTCCGAACCCCTGCGCGGGCAAGGGTTTCTTCACGTCTGCCGGACAGCCCCCGCCGAGCGAGGGGTCCGCACGTCTCAGTGACGCTGCTGGATGGCGGGGTGCGATCCCGCAGCGACGAGGTCGGCGACCGAGGCGCGAGGATCGCGGCCGGTCACCAGGGTTTCACCGACGAGGACGACATCGGCCCCGGCGCGCGCGAACTCGATTACATCATGCGGGCCCCGGACGCCCGACTCCGCCACCCGGACCAGGTTGGTCGGGATCACCGGCGCGACCCGGGCGAAGGTGTTCCGGTCGACCTCGAGCGTCTTCAGATCGCGGTTGTTCACGCCGATCAGCTGGGCGCCGGCGTCCACCGCACGCCGGGTCTCCTCCTCGTCATGCACCTCCACCAGCGGGCACAGTCCGATCGAGTGAGCCCGCTCGATCAGCGAGACCAGAGCCTCCTGCTCGAGCGCCGCCACCATCAGCAGGACCAGGTCGGCACCGGCCGCGCGGGCCTCCCAGAGCTGGTACGAGGAGATGATGAAGTCCTTGCGCAGCACCGGTACGTCGACCCGTCCGCGCACCGCGCGCAGGTCCTCCAGGCTGCCGCCGAACCGCCGCTGCTCGGTCAGCACGCTGATCGCCGCCGCGCCGCCCAGTTCGTACTCCGAGGCGAGTGCGGCCGGGTCGTCGATGTCGGCCAGGGCGCCCTTGGACGGGCTCGACCGCTTCACCTCGGCGATGATCGCGATCCCGTCGCCACGGAACACCGGCATCGGGTCCTTGGCGTCGGGCTTGCGCTGCGCCTCCAGCTTCAGATCGTCCAGGCTCACCCGCGCCTGGCGCTCCGCGAGGTCCTCCCGAACCCCGGCGAGGATGTCGTCAAGCACAGTCATGTTGTGGTCCGTCCGTCAGTGGTGGTCGCTGGACCGTGCACCGAAGCCGAGCAGCTGCATCACCTTGCCGACCAGGCCGCCGGCGACGGCGATCCCGACCGAGATCCAGAACAGCAGCCAGTTCGGGCCCATGACCATCGCGATGGCGCCGACCGTGAAGGCGACCAGCACGATGGCCACAGCGGTCCAGGCCGCCGGAGTACTGCCGTGCAGGCCACCCGCGTGGGCCTCTTCGCTCTCGTACGTCGCCGTTTGGTCTGCGGTCGTATTGTCCATCGTTGGCGCCACTCCTCGTCGTCGTCCTGTCCTATTGTGGCGGTAGCCCGCCGAGCTCAGATCGTCGGGTCCTCGCCCGCATCGATCGCCTTCCATTGATCGGCTGGTGTGGCGGCCGGATCACGCTCGTAACGCACCGTGGGGCGCCGCCAGTTGTGCGCTGTGAGAACCGCGATCACCCCTGCCGCGAGGAGCGCGACTCCGCCGGCCAGGGCGAGCCAGGGAGCGGGTCCGGTGCTCAGCACCACCCGGTCCGTGACCGCCTGACTGAGCTCCGGACGGAGCCTGCTCAGCTCGTTCGCGTCCGGTCGGATCTGCAGCGCGACTCCGATGGCAGCAGCACCCATGAAGACGAGCAGACCGGCCAGCACACGGCGCAGCGCGGTACCGGCGAGCTTGGTGACGACCACGGCCACCACCGCGGCCAGCGCCAGCGTCACGGGCGCGCGGGACACGGCGTACCCGTTGAAGTTCACCACCGGGCGGCCGCTGCCCGGGTCGGCGATGGACCAGGTCAGGTAGCCCGACAATCCGAGCAGGACCAGCGCCACCAAGGCCAGGATGTCCACCAGTCTTTGCGGGCGCATCAGATCTCGGAGAACGTGCCCGCGACGGCGACGGCGTTCAGTACGGCGGCTGCCTTGGTGCGGCATTCCGCGTCTTCGGAGGCCGGGTCCGAATCCGCCACGATGCCCGCACCGGCCTGGATGTAAGCGGTCGTGCCGCGGAGGACCGCGGTACGGATGGCGATCGCCGTGTCGGCGTCACCGGCGAAATCGAGGTAGCCGACCACCCCGCCGTAGACGCCGCGCCGGGTCACCTCGAGTTTGTCGATGATCTCCATCGCCCGCGGTTTGGGGGCCCCCGACAACGTCCCGGCCGGGAACGCCGCGGTGAGCGCGTCGAAGGCGGTCTTGCCCGCGGCCAGGCGGCCCGTGACAGTCGATTCCAGGTGCATCACATGGCTGTAGCGCCGCACGTCCATGAAGTCGATCACCTCGACGGTGCCAGGCGCACAGACCCGGCCCACGTCGTTGCGGCCCAGGTCCACCAGCATCAGGTGCTCGGCCCGCTCCTTGGCGTCGGCCCTGAGCTCCTGCTCCAGCGCGTGGTCCTCCTCCGGCGTCGCACCGCGCGGGCGGGTGCCGGCGATCGGGTGCAGGATCACCTTGTTGTCGGTGACCTTCACCAGCGCCTCGGGGCTGGACCCGACGATGTCGAACCCGTCCAGCCGCACGAGGTACATGTACGGGCTGGGGTTGGACCTGCGAAGCACGCGGTAGATGTCGAGCGCGCTTGCCGTGGTCTGCAACTCGAACCGCTGGGACACGACGATCTGAAACGCCTCGCCCGCGCGGATCTCCTCCTTGGCGTGCTCGACAGCCTCCATGTACTCCGCGCTGGACCGCTGCCGGTGCGGATCCGGCTTCGCCTGACGATCCGCCTGTACGACGTACGAGGGGGTCGGCCGGGCCAGGTCCTGCTCCATCGCGTCGAGGCGTCGAACGGCATCGGCGTACGACTCGTCGACCCGCTCGTCCGAGTCGTCCCAGTTGACCGCGTTCGCGATCAGCCAGATCTCGCCCGTCTCGTGGTCCAGCGCGGCAAGATCGGTGGCGAACAGGAAGGTCAGCTCGGGCAGGCCGAGATCGTCGATCGTTGTATCCGGCAACTTCTCCAGCCGGCGGACCGCGTCGTACCCGAGGAAGCCGACCATGCCACCGGTCAGCGGCGGCAGATCGGGCAGCCGGGGCGTGTGCAGGATCTCCAGCGTCTCGCGGAGCGCCTGCAGCGGGTCACCCGTCTGTGGCAGGCCGACCGGCGGGTTGCCGCTCCAGACCGCCTCGCCGTTCCGCTCGGTCAGGGTCGCGGCCGAACGCACCCCGATGAAGGAGTAGCGGGACCAGACGCCACCGTTCTCGGCGGACTCGAGCAGGAAGGTGCCTTCGCGTTCGGCGGCGAGCTTGCCGTAGACGCCGATCGGGGTCTCCGCGTCGGCCAGCAGGCGGCGGGTCACCGGGATGACGCGACGGTCCTTCGCGTACTCGCGGAAGGTCTCCAGGTTCGGGGTGCCGCCGGAGCTCATGCGGTGACCTCGATCTCGCCGTGCTCGAAGCAGCTGCGGGTGCCGGTGTGGCAGGCCCGGCCTTCCTGGTCGACCAGGACCAAGAGGGTGTCGGCGTCGCAGTCGACGAGGATCTGCTTGACGAACTGCCGGTTGCCGCTGGTCTCGCCCTTGACCCAGTAGTCCTGGCGGCTGCGCGACCAGAAGGTGCTCCGGCCGGTCGCGGCAGTACGGCGTACTGCCTCGGCGTTCATCCAGCCGACCATCAGAACCTCGCGAGTGTCGTACTGCTGCACCACGGCGGGGATCAGTCCGGCCGCGTCGAAGGTCAGATCCTCGATGCTCACCGACCCATTGTCCCCGATCGCCGACCCTGCTCCGACCACGCGGGGTCCGGGTGGGACGCTCCACGGGTCGCGGGGCCGGGCGCGGCCCTGACAGGATGACGCCATGACGACGAGTGTTGCCCGGGTGCAGGGCCTGTTGCAGGACAATCCGCTGATCGACGGCCACAACGACCTACCGATCGCCTTCTACGAGCTCGCCGGATACGACCTGGACGCGTACGACCTGAGCGTCTCGGTGCCGAAGCTGAACACCGATCTCCCCCGGCTGCGGCTCGGCCAGGTCGCCGCCCAGTTCTGGTCACTGTGGGTCCCGGAGGACGCGGACGCGGTCCGGCGCACCCTCGAGCAGATCGACTTCGTGCAGAAGTTCGTCGCCCGGTTCCCGGACTCCCTCGCGCTCACCGACACCGCGGACGAGGTCGAGCAGGCGTTCAAGGAGCGCAGGATCGGCTCGCTGATGGGCATGGAGGGCGGCCACTCGATCGACAGTTCGCTCGCGGTGCTCCGGGTGATGCGGTCGCTGGGTGTTCGCTACATGACGCTGACGCACAACCACAACGTCCCGTGGGCCGACTCCGCCACGGACGAGCCGGTGCTCGGCGGGTTGAACGAGTTCGGCGAGGACGTGGTTCGGGAGATGAACCGGATCGGCATGCTCGTCGACCTCTCGCACGTCTCGGCCGACACGATGCGCGACGCCCTCCGGGTCACCAGCGCGCCGGTGATCTTCAGCCACTCGTCCGCCCGCGCGGTCTGCGACGTGCCGCGCAACGTGCCGGACGACGTACTGACGACTCTGACCGGCAACGACGGCGTCTGCATGGTGACGTTCGTGCCGTACTTCGTCTCGCAGGCGTTTGTCGACTGGGTGGCCGGGGCTCGTGAGGCCGCGACCCAGTTCGACCTCGACCCGCTGAAGCCGGCGGACCAGAAGAAGTTGAAGGAGGCATACGACGTGCCGAAGCCGCAGGTGACTCTCGAGGACGTCGTGGCGCACGTGGAGCACGTCCGCGAGGTGGCCGGGGTGGACCACATCGGGCTGGGCGGCGACTACGACGGCTGTCCGGAGTTCCCGGTCGGGCTGCCGGACGTCGCGTCGTACCCGGCGCTCTTCCGCGCCCTGGCCGACCGCGACTGGAGCGACGAGGACCTCGCGAAGCTTGCCGGCGGCAACATCCTTCGCGTACTACGGGCCGCGGACGAGGTGGCTGCCTGAACTCCGCAGCCTGCCCGGGCTGCGGCGCCGGCTGGTCGGGTCGGCGCTAGGCCCTGCGGATCTGGTCCCGGGTCTCCGGAAGCGCCTCGAAGCCGGCCGCGCGGTAGGTGGCGATCGCGCCGACGTTGAAGCTCGGGGTGCTCACGGTCGCGCTCGATGCGCCGAGGTCGTCGCGCAGCGCGGCGGCCGCGGCGAGCGTGATCGCCTGCCCGTAGCCGTTGCCGCGGAAGTCGCGGTGCACGCCCATCGGCTCGAGCAACCCCGGCTTCCCCGGCCCGGCGGACCACACCGTGACCGCGGCGACCGCCTCGCCCCGGCCGTCCCTCCCGACCAGGCATCGGGCGCTGCCGTACGGCGCGCCGGCGGCCATCGCGTGCCACCGCTCATCCGTGAAGGTGGACCCGTCGAACGAGGCGCGCTGGACCGCGGTCCGGACCGGCGCGTCGTCCGGCCCGATCACGTCGACCCGCAGGCCGGGATCTTCCACCGGGTCGGCGAGGTCCCGCTGCAGCGGTGTCCACGGCTGGTCGAGGTCCCACCCCTCCTTGAACAGCAGATCGTGGATCCGCGCCCCCGTCGGAGCTTCGAGGTACACGGTCCCTTCGATCAGTACGCCGCGCTCAGGCGCGACATCCGCGACCAGTTGCTGAGCGAGTTCCTCGTCTTCGAAGGCGGTCGGCGCGAGCGCGAGGCGCAGCATGTCGGGCTCGTCGAGGAGACCGATCGCGAGCGTCTGACCATCGCGCTCCCAGAGCCGCACCGAGTTCGCGGTGTGCTCGGCCCCGAAGCGATGGAACCACCCGAGATCCCCCGGATGCAGCTGCACCGGCCCCCCATCGCTCTGCCACTCCCCCAATTTCTCGGCCACGCTTGCCAACCCCTCGACCCCCGGCGTCCCCAACCAAATCGTCATACCCCGATCACACACCACCCCACCGACATCCCGCACCCCACTTTCGACTGGCCGAACCCGGCGACTCCGCGCACAGATCGGGACTGGCTCACGAGCGGTGTGGCGGATGAGCGCGGGGGTTGGTCCGGGTACGGGGTTGGTCCGGGTACGGGGTTGGTCCGGGTACGGGGTTGGTCCGGGTACGGGGTTGGTCCGGGTACGGGGTTGGTCCGGGTACGGGGTTGGTCCGGGTACGGGGGTTGGTCCGGGTACGGGGGTTGGTCCGGGTACGGGGGTTGGTCCGGGTACGGGGTTGGTCCGGGTGCGGCGGCCACCGCGGGGGTTCGACCGCCGGTAACGGCCTCTTCGCCCGCTAGCGCCTTGCAGGCCGCCAGCCGCCGAAGAACCCACCAGGCGACCCCCACTCCGCCACCCTGGCGCCTCTGCGGCAGCCTCGGCGGCGGGGGTGGGCGGGTTCCGGACGGGGATGTTTGTGGATCGAGGGATGGGGCACGGGAGGCGCTCACCGCAAATCGATGCGAGGAGAAGTTGTGCTTACCCTGACTGAGAACGCCACTTTGGTGATCAAGAGCATCACGGGCGTCGACGGAGCACCAGAGGGTGCCGGTGTCCGGATCTCGCAGGACAACCCGGCGGACCCGTCACTGGCCGTGACGACGACGGAGTCGCCGCTGCAGGGCGACCAGGTGGTCGAGGAGAGCGGCGCACGCGTGTTCCTCGAGCCCAATGCCGCGGCCGCCCTGGACGACAAGATCCTCGACGCCGCTGTCGACGACAAGGGCGGCGTGGAGTTCCTGCTGGTACCGCAGCCGGGCGCTGGCCGCGAGAACGGCAGCACCCCGGCGCACTGATCCGGCCGCGGGCCGAGACGCGGCCCGCTGAACCCCGCAGGCCGCCTCACCGGCCTGCTGAGCCGGGCTGCGGGTTGGCCTTGGCAGCCCCTTTCCGACCCGCAGTTCACCCAGAAGCACCCACCGGTCGAGGCCGTCGGTGGGTGCTTCTGTGCACGTTTCGGGGCACGTTTCGGGGCACATCTCGGGGCACGTTTCGGGGCGCTCGCTCGGGACCAGTGCTCAGAGTTCTGAGCGCTGGGCGATCCAGCTGGCGTGAAGGCGGGTGTAGACGCCGCCCGCGGCGACCAGTTCGGCATGCGGACCTCGCTCGACGATGCGGCCGTCGTCGAAGACCAGCACCTCGTCGGCGGCTTCCGCGGTCGACAGTCGGTGAGCGATCGTCACGGAGCTGCGCCCGGTCATCAGTCGCTCGAGGGCCGCGTTGACCCGCACCTCGGTGCCTGGGTCGACCGCCGAGGTCGCCTCGTCGAGCACGAGCAGGTCGGGATCGGCGATGTTCGCGCGAACGAGCGCGACCAGCTGACGTTCACCGGCAGACAGCGACTCACCGCGCTGGCCGACGGGCGAATCGAGCCCGTCCGGCATTGACTCCAGCCAGTCGGTCAGCCCCAGCGATTCGAAGGCGTCGAGCAACTGACCATCGGTCACGTCCGGGCGGCCGAAGCGGACGTTCTCCGCGAGCGAGGAATCGAAGAGGTACCCGTCCTGCGGCACCATCACGACCCGCTCCCGCAACGAGCTGAAGGAGATCTCCCGCGCGTCCACGCCGTCGAGCAGCACGGCACCCGAGGTCGGGTCCATCAGCCGGGTCAGCAACTTGGCGAAGGTGGTCTTCCCCGAGCCCGTCTCGCCGACTACCGCGACCCGGCGGTGGGGTTCCAGCCGCGCGTCGACGTCCCGCAGTACGAGCTCGCCCTCGGGGTAGGCGAAATTCACGTCGGCGAACTCCACCGTCACCGGGCCGCGGGCCTGGGTCACGCCGTCAGGTCCGGGGTCGACCACGTCGGCCGGGGTCGCGATCACGCCGAGCACACGACGCCAGCCGGCGAAGGCACTCTGCGCGTCGGTCAGCACCTGCGTCGCGATCTGGACGGGGTCGGAGAACAGCGCGACCAGGAACATGAACGCGAGGATCTCGCCCAGCGTCGCATTCCCGTCTATGCCGAGCAGCACGCCCGCGGTCAGGACGCCGGCGTTCGCGAGACCGGCGGCCAGACCGCCGATCGAGAAGGTGATACCGGTGATCGCCTGAGCCCGCGTCGCGGTCCGCCGGTAGTCCTCGATCGATGCGTCGATCCGCTCCTGCGTCCGCTTCTCGATCGCGTAAGCCCGAACCACCTGGGCACCGACCACCGGCTCGGCGATCGCGGACAGCATCTCGCCGACCTTCGCGCGCACCACGCCGTACGCCGCCGACATCTTGCCCTGCAGGTACCGCAGGCTGGCGAACAACGGCAGGAAGCAGACCAGCACCACCAGCGCGAGCTGCCACGAGTAGAAGAACATCACCACGGTCGCGAGGACCATCTGCCCGATGCTTACCAGGAAGATGAACCCGCCGAACTGCAGGAACTGCGAGACCGTGTCGACGTCCGACGTCACCCGGCTGACGAGGGCGCCACGGCGCTCCGTGCTCTGGGTCAGCACCGGCAGGTCGTGCACGTGCCGGAATGCCTTGATCCGCATCGTCGCCAGGCCGCGCTCGGAGTTCGTCGCGAGCCGCACGGTGGTGAAGTACGACGCGACCCCGGTGACGAGCACACCCACCGCACACGCCGCTGCCATCCACGCCACGAACGACATGTCCGGACCACCCGGCCCCGACAGCCCCTTGTCGATCGTCTGCTGGACAGCGATCGGTACGACGATCCGCCCGGCTGTCATCGTCAGCGCGAGCAACCCGGTGATCCACCAGCCGCGCGCGAGCTCGGGTGAGACCCGGACGCCCTGGCGGAGCGTCTCCAGCCCGCCCGCCTGGTCGCCGTGGTCGAGCCTGGTGGCCTCTGCGGCGCTCACGCGGACGCTCCTTCGGTGTCGAACTCGTCCAGCTCGCCGGCGACTTCTGCTTCCAGCGCCGCCTCTTCCTCACGCCGCGCGGCATCCTTCTCGTAGGCGTCGACCAGCTCCCGGTAGGCCGCCGACCGTTCCTGCAGCTCGAGGTGGGACCCGTGGTCCGCGATCCGGCCCTCGTCGAGGAACAACACCTCGTCAGCAAGCGAGATCGTCGCCTTGCGGTACGCGATCACCAGCACGGTCGTATCCGCCCCAGCACCCTGTACGGCGGAACGCAGCCCGGCCAGGATCCGCGCTTCGACCTGCGGATCCACCGCGCTCGTGGCGTCGTCCAGGATCAGCAGCCGGGGACGCCGTACCAGGGCCCGGGCGAGCGCGATCCGCTGCCGCTGCCCGCCGGACAACGTCGTACCGCGTTCGCCGACCTTCGTGTCCAGGCCGTTCGGCAGGGACCTCACGAATCCGTCGCCCTGCGCGATGCGAAGCGAGTCCCACACGTCCTCGTCGCTGTAGGCGCCGCCGAGGGTGATGTTGCCCCGGATGGTGTCGTCGAAGAGGAAGGCGGTCTGCGCGACCAGCGCCACCGAACCGGCCAACTCGTCGCGGGCGAGCGTCCGCAGGTCCAGCCCGTCGACCTTGACCGATCCCTCCTCGGGATCCACCAGCCGGGTCAGCAGGGTGGTCATCGTCGACTTGCCCGCACCTGTCGGGCCGACCACCGCCACTGTGCGGCCGGGCTCCACAGTGAAGTCCACGCCGGCGAGAACGTCTCGATCGGGCAGATACCCGAAGCGGACGTCCGCCACCTCGAGCCGGGCGGCGCCGGACGAGGTCAGCCGCTCGGAGCCGTAGTCCATCCCGCCCTCGGCGGTGAGCACCCGCTGCACGCGGTCCCAGCCGACGACGGAGCGCGGGAGCTCACCGAGCACCCAACCGAGCGCCCGGATCGGGAAGCCGATCAGCGTGAACAGGAACGCGACCTGGACCACGTCACCGGCATCGGCCGCGCCCGATCGGACCCGGCCGACCCCGACGAGCAGAACAGCCAGTACGCCGATCCGCGGCAGGCCCTCGATCACCGGGTCGAACGCGCCGCGAGCCCGGTTGACCGCGATGTTCGCGTCCTGCAGCGCGAAGGTGGGCTGCTTGAAGCGCTCGGTCTCCGCGGCCTCGCGGCCCAGCGTCTTCACCACCAGGGCGCCGTCGAACGATTCGTGCGCGACCTCGGAGACGTCCGCGCGCAACTCCTGGGCGCGGGTGGCGAGTGGTTGCAGCGTCCGCTGGAAGATCACGTTCGCGACGAAGACCAGCGGGAAGACCAGGCAGCCGACCAGCGCGAGCCACGGGTCGGCCGCGAACATGGCCGCGGTGGCGAAGGCGAGCATCGCGATCACGCCGACGGCCATCGGCAGCGGGGCGATCGGGTACCAGGTCGACTCGACGTCCGCGTTCGCGTTGGACAGCAGTTGACCGGTCGGGTGCCGGTGGTGCCACTCGAGCGGCAGCTTCAGGTACTGCCGGGTGACACGCTGCCGGTACGTCGCCTGCAGGCGGAACTGCATGACGCCGGCTCCGACCCGCCGGCCGACCACACCGATCGCCCGCAGCACGGCGATGCCGAGGAACAACGAGATCAGGGACGCCACGGCCCCGAAGGTCGTGTCGCCGCGCTCGAGGGCCGGGCGAATCACGTGATCCGTGGCCCAGCCGAGCGCCCACCCGTCGGCCACGGTCATCGCGCCGTACAGGGCGCTCGCGAGCACCGAGAACGCGAAGACCCACGGCTCTTCGGAGATGGCGACGCGCAGGACTGCGAACCCGCGCCGGGTCACACTCCCTTTGCTGGGGACCTTGGGCACCGGCACGCGACCATCCTTAAGACGACACTGTCAGGGGCGTAGCCAGCCACGTGACTGACAACGAATGACATTCTGCCATTGGGCGCCGACAACTACGATCGAGTTGTGACCGACTACAGCAAGGTAGAACGACTCGCTTTGTGTGATCTCTTCGACGCTGTGGGACCGGATCAGCCCACCTTGTGTGAGGGTTGGACGACGCACGATCTGGCGGTCCACCTGTACGTGCGCGAGAACGATCCGCTCGCAGGCCCGGGGATCATGATCCCGGCGTTGTCGGACACCACCGAGCGGCGAATGGCCCGGGCGAAGGCCAACCACACCTTCACAGAGATCGTGGACAAGGTGCGGAACGGCCCGCCGACCTTCTCGATCTACTCGTTCCCCGGCCTCGGCGCCCAGTTCAACACCGCCGAGTACTTCGTCCACCACGAGGACGTCCGCCGCGCTGTCCCCGACTTCCAGCCGCGCGACCTGCCCGCCGAACAGCAGCAGGGCCTGTGGAAGCAGATCCGGCTCTCGGCGAAGGGCATGACCCGCAAGGCCCCGAGCGGCCTCGTACTACGGCTCCCCGACGGCACGGAATCCGTCGCGAAGAAGCCGACGGACAGCGGCTCGGTCACCCTGACGGGTGAACCAGCCGAACTCATGCTCTTCTGCTTCGGTCGTCAGGCGGTCGCCCAGGTCGAACTCGAAGGCGACCCGGAGACGATCGAGGCTCTCCGCACCACCTCATTCGGCGTCTGAAGCAGCCTCCGCGCCGGAGGCAGGTTCCTCGGCACCCAGTTCCTCAGCACCAGCGGCCTGCGCGGCAGCAGCCTTCCTCCGCGCGCGTTGCACAAGGCTGCTGATCACCGTGACCAGCAGCACGAGCACGATCGCGGCGACGACCCCCTGCCATGGCTTGTCGAACAACACGTAGCCGAGCAGCCCGATCGCCATGTAGACCGCTGCCCACAGCGACGAAGCGGTCAGGTCCACCACGGCGAACCGCTGCCATGGATACCCCGCCAGCCCGGCGGCGAGCAACACCGGCACCCGCCCACCCGGGATCAACCTCGACGTCAGCAGCACGGTGACCTCGTGCTCGGCCAGCCGCACCCGGAGCGCGTCCAGCGAGGCGTTGTCGCGCAGCCACCCGATCCGCTTGGCCAGGCGTTCTCCCCCGAACCGGCACCCGGCGTACACGATCAGGTCGCCGAGGTACGCACCGCCCGCGCCCGCGATCAGTACGCCGACCAGCCCGATGGGGTTGCTGTGGGAGGCCAGCACGGCGCCGGCGGACACGGCCGCGCCCGTCGGGAGCACCGGCAACACCGCACCCAGCAGAACGGCCCCGGCGAGCACGCAGAGATACCAGAAGTCGAAGTCGGACCCAGCCGTCATCGATGAACCACCTCAGTCGACCCCCCCGGCTCCAGCAATTCGACCTTCACCGCAGCATCCACCTCATGCATCGCCGCCCTGAACCTGTCCCCCGGCGGCAGGAACAACTCGGGCTTCAGCCAGTCACAAGCGATCGGCCAGAACGTACCGAAATGCACCGGTACTGCGATACGCGCCCCGACGCGGCGGACCGCCTCGGCCGCGCGCACGGGATCCAGATGACCCTCGCCGAGGGTGGGACCCCAGCCGCCCACCGGTACCAGCGCCAGATCCACCGGACCAGCTTCGGCCGCGAGCCCGTCGTACAGGTCGGTGTCGCCCGCGAACCATACGCTGGGCGAACCCTCGATGCGGTACCCGAGCGCGGGTCCTTGGTGCGACGACCAGGGCAGCCGACGACCGTCGTGCGCGGCCGTGATCGCGGTGATGTCGAGCCCGCCGATCCGCACCTGGTTGCCGGGGGCAACTTCGATGCACCGGTCCGCCATCTCCGCTCCGCTGTCCTGTTTGATCAGCCGCGCGGTCCCCCGCGGTACGACCAGCGCGGCGTCCGGCGCGACCAGCGGAAGCGAGCTGAGATGCAGGTGGTCCGCATGCATGTGGGAGATCAGTACCGCGTCACAGTCGGCGGCCGCCGGCAACGGTGCCGGCCCCCGCCGACGCCTCAGATGCGCGATCCGCGAGGTCAGCACGGGATCGGTCAGGAGCCGGGTCCCGTTCTCCTCGATGGTGGTGGTGCTGTGTCCCCACCAGGTGATCCGCACTCTCAGGCCTCCACGTTCGCGTCCGAAGAAGTGGCGACACGTTCCGCCAGACTTTCGGATGCAGCGGGTTCGTCGTTGCGTTGGCCGAGGGTTTCGAGCCAGCTGACGAGGAGGGCGTGCACCGCGTCGGAGCCTACGGGGGGCTCGTCCACCACCCAGCGGCGTGGGTGCACCAGCACGGCATCGGTCTGCCAGCCGCCGATGCCACCGTGACACCCGACCAACTCCTCGAAGGCCGCCACCTCGTGGGTGTAGTCGTCCAACCTGCTGACCACCACGATGTCGCCGTTGTGCGGCATCTCGGCCTGCCGCAGCAGGGCCGCCGCCGCCAACTCGCCGTACGCCGTGAGCGGGTCGATGCCTTCCACCCGTCCTGAGCGGAGCACGTGGACGCCGGCCCGGCCGATCGCCACCGGGCCCTCGGCCAGCGAGTCGACGACCACGAACCCGACGCCCGGATGCGTCGCCAGGCCGGGGATCAACCGCGGATGCAGCAGCTCGATCTCCTCCAGTGGCACTCGCCCGGGGGTGGTCGCGAGGTAAAGCAGCGCGAGGTTGCCGGAGGCCGTGACCACCATCTGCTCGTCGGCGGCGACCGGCGGTTCGCAGTCCTTCGGGCCAAGCTCGACCTCGCCGTGGGCTGCCTTCCCGTGCAGTGCCTTCCGGGTCACGGTGCCCGCCACAGTCCGGCGCACGCTGAGCTCGGTCAGGAACGCGTTGACCGGTCCCCAACCCTCCGACTTGCCGGTGGCCGCCACGGCCGCCTTGGTGGTGTCGACCAGGTCGTTCACCACCTCGGTCAGGGTCCGGCCGTAGCGCTGCAGAAAGGTCGCCCCCTGGCTCTGCCCGTGGTCCGACAGCACGACGATCTCGTACGAGTGCGGCAGCGTGTCGATGATCCGCTTCAGCGCCCCGAGCACCCGGTCGAGCCCCTCGAGCGTCTGCAGGGACTCCGGCCGGGTCGGGCCGGCGTGGTGCGCCACCTCGTCGTAGTCGACGAAGTCGGTGTAGATCACCGGCGTCCCCTTGACCAGCTGCTCGGTGATGAGGGAGACGTTCAGGTCGCGCAGCAGCACGTTCGAGATCGCCCGCAGGAAGATGTACGAACCGCCGCGCTTGACCCGCGGGATCAGGTTCCGCCGGCGCTGCCGGCGCGCCTGGTGGAGTTCCTTGATCATCTCCGCGACACACAGCACCAACCCCCGGGCGGCACCCTGGGGACTGGTGAAGAAGCGGACGTAGCCGCGGCTCCGGCCGGTCGGGAGCGCGGCACTGCTGAACACGAGCAGCGACACGGGCGCGTCCCCGGACCAGTTGTTGCTGATGCTGGCCCCGCCGTCGGCAAGCAGGCCGCGGCCGGTCGACATCCGGGCCTCGATCTCGGCGGCGTCCCGGGCGCGGTTCGTCACCATCACCCGACCGCTCTCCTTCTCGTACCACCGGAAGGCCGGGATCTGACCGGAACCGCCGTGCAGGATGCCCGCCTGGCTGGCCGGCGTGGTCGCCGGTACGCCGGTGTACCACTCGACCATCGAGTGGCTGCCATCGCGGATCCAGCCGCCCAGATTGGGCAGATTGCCCGCCAGCACCATCCAGTTCAGCAGCGGTGCCGAAAGGCCGTCGAGCTGGACGATCAGCAGGCCTGTCTTCGGTGCCGCCTGGGCCCGGCGGGCGCTCCGCCGAACGCCGCGCATCACCTCTGACATGTAGGCGTCGTCGCTGCCGGCGTACGCGAGCCAGCCGACCAGGGCGCTGACCGAGGACATCACGATCGACACCAGCAGCAACGCCTCAGGGCCGCCGTGCAGGGTGACGCCGGGATCCAGCGTGACGCCGAGGTAGACCACCCCGAACTGCGACAGGAGGCCGCCGACCAGCACCCCGACCGAGCCGATCAGGATCGCGATCCCGGCCAGGATCCAGCGCACCACCAGTCCGATCGCGGCCAGGATGACCACCAGGCGGAGGATCGGCATCCGCCCGTCGCTGCTGATCTGCGGCAGCGTCCAGAAGGTGATCGCCAGCGAGATCAGCGAGGCCAGCCCGCCGTAGAACATCGCCTGCAGGCCTCTGGTGGTCCGGCGCAGGTCGAGCCAGCTCGGGGACCGGCGCCGCGGGCGGCCGCCGGAAACCTGTTCTGGTGGTTTTGCCATCTGCTGCTTCAGGCTCCCCGTTTGTACGTTGTCCTGGACCGAGCCTACGAGCCCCGGCCCAGAACGCCCGTACTGCGCCACACCTGGAGCCGGTGGTCACTGCGACTCGAGGTAATCCACCTCCGTGTACGAGTCACCCTTGGTCAGGCGGACCGTGTTCCAGCCCGCGGCCAGGGTGATCGAGGTGGACGCCTCGCGCCAGTTGTCCCAGCCGGTCAACGGGTAGCTGACCACCCCCTGGTTGTTGCCATTGACAACCACGCCGTGGGTGCCGGTGGTGCTCGTGCCGTTCGCGTAGCCGACGTACAGGGTGTAGCTGCCGGCGACCGGGGCATAGACGCTGTTCTGGACCCAGGAATCCGGGAAGTCGATGTAGGCAGCCACCGCCCCCTGGGAGGCGCCGGCGGCTCCAGTGCGGACCCGGCAGTTGTTCAGCATGCCGCGCTCCGCCTCGGTCCGGACCCGGCTGCCCCGGACCACCGGGTAGTCGTTCGCCCAGCCGACGTCGGCGACGTACAGGTGCCGCGAGCCGTTCATCCAGCCATGCAGGAACACCTGGAGCGCGAGGCCTGCGACAACCCGGACCGCCGACACTCACCAACCTCCCGCATCCTTCACCGACCCCGCTCAGCCGCGGGCCCTGAACAGGGTCTGGTGAGTGTTGGCGGTCCGCCCCCCGTTCGAATCTTGCTGACTGCTGGACCAGCGGCGGCACGGGGTAGAGACTCCCGGTAGTTGATTTCCGCCCGAGGTCTAGGAGTTCTCGTGAAATACTTACCGAGAGTGTCACCCCGTGGGGTGATCGCCGTCGCCGCCGCGCTGGCCGCGACGGCCGGACTGGTGACTCAGTCCGTCGGAGCGCCTGCGGCAGTGCAAGCGACGCCGTTGCAGCAGCGCCTGGACACGCTGCTCAACGATTCGCGGTACCAGGGTTCGCAGGTCGGGTTGGTGGTGCGGGATGCGACCACCGGTGAGACGTTGTACGACCGCAACGGCACGACCCGGTTGTTGCCGGCGTCGAACACCAAGTTGTTCACCTCGACCGCCGCGATGCACACCCTCGGATCCGGCTTCCGGTTCCACACCGACGTACTGGCGACCGCACCGGTTCGCGGCGACAAGCTGCGCGGCGACCTCTACCTGAAGGGATACGGCGACCCGACCTCGCTCGAGTCCGACTACGTCTGGCTGGCCAAGAAGATCGCGCAGTCCGGCATCAAGCGGATCGACGGCGACCTGGTCGCGGACGACACGTACTTCGACCATGTCCGCCTCGGCGACACCTGGTCCTGGGACGACGAGCCGTTCTACTACTCAGCCCAGATCTCCGCGCTCACCCTCGCCCCCAACACCGACTACGACTCGGGCACGGCAATTGTCGAAAGCCTGCCCGGTGCCGCGGCCGGCTCGCCGGTGAAGCTCAGTCTGGTTCCGGCCAACGACGTGATCAAACTGGTGAACACCGCGACGACGGGCCCGGCCGGCTCGGCCAACACGCTGAGCATCGAGCGGGATCACGGCACCAATATCGTCCGGGTCACGGGCTCGGTCCCTGCCGACGACACCACGGCCGGACAGGAATGGGTCACCGTCTGGGAGCCCACAACCTACGCCGCGGACGTGTTCCGGCGGGCGCTGAACGCGCAGGGCGTCCGCGTCGACGGGCGCATCCGCACGTCGGCGACCCCCAGCACGGCCCGGATGCTCGCACGGGACGAGTCGATGACGGTCGGCGAGCTGATGAACCCGTTCCTGAAGCTGTCGAACAACATGCACGCCGAGACCCTGGTCAAGACGATGGGCGCGGTCGCGGCCGCCAACGGCAGCTGGTCCGCCGGACTCAAGGTCGTCACGGACTACGCGAAGAGCGTCGGCGTGAACACGGCCACGATCCGGCTGTCCGATGGTTCCGGCCTCTCCCGCAAGGTGAACGTGACCGCCCAGAGCGTCACCGACATTTTGATCGCGGCGCGCAAGGAGCCTTGGTTCCAGCAGTGGTACGACGCGCTGCCGATCGCCGGCAACCCCGACCGCTTCGTCGGCGGCACCTTGCGGAGCCGGATGCCGAACAGCCCGGCGGCGAACAACCTGCACGGCAAGACCGGTTCGCTGACTGGTGTCACCGCGCTGTCCGGCTACGTGTCGACCAAGGACGGCCGGAAGTTGGCGTTCTCGATGATCAGCAACAACTACCTGGTCAGCCCGCGCTCGATCGAGGACGCGGTGGGCATCACGCTCGCCTCCTGGACCGACCAGGCCCCGGTCGCCGCGATCGCTCCGGACACCGCCCGAAGCGCCCAGGCGACCGGTCCCTGCTCCGAGAGTGAATGGGTGAAGGCCTGCTAATGCGTTAGACAGTGCGGCGGTCGTTCTCCACGATGTGTGCATGACCGCCGCACTGCCCGAGGGCCTCACCACCCGACCGCCCGAGGCGGCTGACGCGGAGGCGATCTTCGCGCTGCTCGCCGCCCGCAACCGCGCCGCGGTCGAGAACCGCGGGTACATCGGCAGACTGCGACTGACCACGGCCCAATGACGCTACCGACCACCGCCCTCCCCTCCGGGTTGACCGTGCGACCGATGAGGCTGAGCGATGTCGCGGTGATCAACGCTCACCTCGGGGCCTACTGCTCGGCGCTGATCGGGTTCTCCAAGTACAGCCCCGAGGGTGTTGCCAACTACCTGCGCGATCCGGCGCTCGAGCTCGCCAGCGACACTTGGCTGGTCTTCCACGGCGACGCCGTCGTCGGCAGCGCGACCGCTGTGCGTGCAACCACGGCGAGGGCCAACATCGAGGTCACGAGCGCCGACGCGGCGGTCGCCGGCTGGCTGCTGGACCGGGCGATCGAGCGGGGCATCCAGCAGGCGACCGAGCAGGCGCGGCGGAGTGGCGCCGATGAAGTCACGATCAGCCTGGGCATGCTCTCGGAGGATCACGTCAAGCCGGCTTTGGCCGAAGAGCGCGGGATGACCGTGGCGACCAACCGGCCTCGGTCCCCCGCCCGTACGACGACTGGGTGCTGTCGCGGGAGAGCCGGTCCACCTTCGACTGGTCCCAGTTGACCGTGCTGGAGCTCGACGGTCGGGCGGTCGCCGTCCGGGAGTGCGACGACAACTTCCGCGACGACAACCGCGGGTACATCGGGCGCCTCGGCGTTCTGCCGGAAACACGCGGGCGTGGATTGGCCAAGTTCCTGCTGCGGGACGCGTTCGCCCTCGACGCCGCCGCCGGCCGCAGTGGAACCATCCCGCATGTCGACACCTCGAACCCGACCCCCGCGGTCGGCGTGTATCTGGCGGTCGGGATGCGGCCCGTCGCAGTCAGCGACATCTGGCGACTCGTGGTGCCCGTCTAGCTGCGGCTGATACACGGCCTACCGAGTGGACAACTGCCACCACGGCGAGCGGCGAAGGCCTTTGGATTCAGGTGAGTGTGCCGTGCAGTTGGGCGTAGCGGCCGTCGCGGGAGACCAGCTCGTCGTGCGTGCCGCGTTCGACGATGCGGCCGCGGTCCAGTACGAGGATCTGGTCGGCGTTGCGCACGGTCGACAACCGGTGCGCGATCGCGATGGTGGTGCGGTTGCGGGCCAGCTCGTCGATCGCGGCCTGGACGGCTCTCTCGGTCTCGTTGTCGAGCGCGCTGGTCGCCTCGTCGAGGATCAGGATCGGTGGATTCCGCAGCAGCATCCGGGCGATCGCGAGCCGCTGCCGTTCGCCCCCGGAGAACCGGTATCCGCGGGCGCCGACGACGGTGTCGTACCCCTCGGGCAGGCTGGCGATCAGGTCGTGGATCCGGGCCGCGCGGGCGGCCGCGATCACGTCGGCATCGGAGGCACCCGGAGCCGCGAAGCGCAGGTTCTCCCGGACCGACTCGTGGAACAGGTAGGTCTCCTGCGATACCAGGCCGACTGCGTCGGAGATCGCGGAGAGCTTGAGGTCGCGCAGATCCACCCCGTCGATCGCCACCGTGCCGAGCTGCGGGTCGTAGAGCCTGGCGACGAGATACGCCAGCGTCGTCTTGCCCGAACCCGTCTCACCCACGAGCGCCGTCGTAGTACCAGGTGGTACGACGAAGTCGATGTCGGCCAACGTCCACGCGGCGTCATCGCTGTACTGGAAAGATGCATCGGACACCCGTACTTCGCCGCGCGGCCGCGGCAGGCTGCGAGCACCCGGACGCTCCTGGATGTCCACGGGCAGATCTAGTACGTCGAAGATCCGGCCGAACAGGGCCATCGAGGTGGACGCGGCCGCGCCGATGCCCTGGAGGGCGGTAGCGGGTGCGACCAGCCGGTTCAGCATCGTGGTGAACGCGACGACCGTGCCGATCGAGAAGGCCGTCGAGCCCTTCGCCATCGTCAGGCCCGAGACCAGATACACGATCGCCGGGATCATGGTGAGGCTAGCCCGGCGGCTCGAGTTGACCCACTTCCCGCTCATCGCCGCGTTCAGCTCCGTCTGTGACAGCGCGCGCGACTCGCTGGCGAACCGATCGGACAGTTCCCGCTGGCGGCCGAGGGTCTTCGCCAGCAGAACGCCCGCTACGGACAGGGATTCCTCAACCAGGGCGGTGATTCCGGCCAGCTGCTTCTGCCGGCCGCGGGCGATCTGGCGCTGCTGTCGACCCAGCCGGAACGAGAAGGCCAGGAACACCGGTACTACGACCAGGCAGATCGCCGCGAGTTTCCAGTTCATCACGAGCGCGGCGACTCCGACGGTCAGCGCGGCGATACCGTTCTGCACCACCGAGCTGGCCGTGTCGGTCACGACGTTGTCGACACCGCCGATGTCGTTCGCGATCCGGGACTGGAGCTCGCCGGCCCGGGTCCGGGTGAAGAAGCCGAGCGACATCCGCTGCAGGTGGTCGTAGACCCCGACGCGCAGGTCGTGCATGATCCCCTGGCCGATCACGTTGGACAGCCGCGTCGAGTAGACCCCCAGGACCGCGGCGATCGCGGCGGCGGCGATCATGCCGCCGGAGAGCAGGATCACGAGCGACGCGTTGCGCTCGGGGAATCCCTTGTCCACGACGTCGCGGACCAGGAAGGGCGAGGCGATCCCCGCGACACCTTGCGCCACCGAGACGAGTATCAGGACCGCGATGGACCAGCGGTAAGGGCGGAACAACCTCGCGACCCGGCGTACCGGGGTTTTGTCGGTGGTGACCTCCGTGCTGAGCGTTGCCGTCATCGGGCCTCCTCCGAGAGTCGTTCGAGCAGCCCGGCCGCGACGACGAGGAAGTCGCGCTCCGCATCGGTCAAGTGCTTGAGGGCGTCGGCCAGCCAGACCTCGCGCGGCCGCATCTCAGCCGCCAGTACTTCGGAGCCGGCCGGGGTGATCTCCAGCAGCGACTGACGACCGTCGTCCGGATCGGGGCGACGGCGGATCCAGCCCTGCTCCTCCAGCGCGGCGAACGTCCTCGAGAGCGACTGGGGTTGCGAGTTGAGCCGGTCCGCGAGGGCCCCGGGCGTGAGCGGGCCGGCTTTGGCGAGCTGCCTGAGGACGCCGGTCTGACCGGGGCTGATCGCCCCGGCGCGCTCGGCCCGGACTCTGGACGAGAACAGGCCGGTGCCGGTCAGGATCTTCCGCGCGGCTTCCTCATTGGTAAGCATGGGTTAACCATATCTCACCGAATCAAGCTGAATAGAGCTTATTTAGTACGCCCATGCTTACGACTAGTGGTCATCGACGATCTGAGAGAGTACTCTCGAAACATGTCTCTCAGAAATCCGTACGGCGATTTCGAGATCACCGACCCGCAGGCGATGCGCGCACTGGCGCACCCGGTCCGGCTGGCGGCGCTCAGCTATCTGCAGAAGAACGGGCCCGCAACGGCGACCCAGTTGTCGGAACACGTCGGCGCCTCACCGTCCGTGACGAGCTGGCATCTGCGGCACCTCGCGTCGTTCGGTCTGGTCAGTGACGGGCCTGCCCCGGACGGCGGTTCCGACAAGCGGCAACGCTGGTGGCGGGCGGTGGCGCGCGGGTTCCGGTTCGAGATGCCTGCCACCCCCGAAGGCGCCGAGGCGGGGCGGCTGTTGCGCGCCGAGCTGATGAGCCAGGCGCTGGAGACGGCGCAGCAGTGGCTGGTCGACGTCGAACCCGACCTCGAGCCGGAGTGGAGTCGCACTGCCGGCTCGTCGAACACGCTGGTGAGGATCACGCCGGAAGAGGCCGAGGCACTGGAGAACGCAGTACAGGATCTGCTCGCGCCGTACGTGCAGCGGGGCGAGGAAGGTGCGCCGCCCGGCGCGCACCCGATCCGGATGATCCGCATGTCATTGCCCGAAGCAACCACCTGATCCGCCCGGCCGAGTGAGGACTGAAGGTATGAGAGCCGTCCCTGCCAACAGCTTGTGGCGTGATCGTCGGTTCCGGACGTTCTGGTCGGCTCAGGGCGTGTCGGAGTTCGGCGACCGGATCAGCGAGCTGGCCCTGCCGTTGATCGCCGTCACCCTGCTGGACGCCTCGCCGAGTCAGGTCGGCTTCCTCACCGCCGCGGTGTGGCTGCCGAACCTGGCGTCGCTGATCATCGGCACCTGGGTGGATCAACGCCGGGACAAGCGTCCTCTGATGATCGCGGCCGACTTGTTCCGCACGATCGTGCTGCTGACGCTGCCGGCAGCGTACTGGCTGGACGTGCTGACCTTGGGGCAGCTGTACGCGATCGCGATCCTGGCGGGTACTGCCCATGTCGTCTTCAACACGGCTTATGCCTCGTTCTTCGTCCGGCTGGTGTCCCGGGATCATCTCCTGGAGGCGAACAGCAAGCTCTCGGCGACCAGGTCGATTTCCTTCATGGGCGGTCCCGCGGTCGGAGGCGTGCTGGTGCAATGGCTGACGGCACCTGTCGCGGTACTGGTCGATGCGTTGTCGTTCGTGTTCTCCGCTGTCCAGGTGAGCCGCCTGAAGACTCCGCCGGGTGAGGCCGCGCCCACCGACGAGCCGCTGTTGCGCCGCGCACGGGAGGGGATGCGGTATCTGCTGAAGCATCCGTATCTGCGGGGAAGCTTGGGCTGCGCGACGACGGTCAACTTCTTCAACCTGATCGGGCTCGCCTTGCTGGTGCTCTTCGCAAGCCGGAATCTGGAGCTGTCCGCCGGGACGATAGGTCTGGCGTTCGGCATCGGCGCGTCGGGTGGTCTGCTGGGAGCGCTCGCAGCGACGCCGCTGACCCGGTTGCTCGGGGCCGGGCGACTGATCGCGCTAGGGGCGATCGTGTTCCCGGCGTCGATCGCGATCGCGGCGTTCGCGTCCGGGCCGGTCTGGGCCCGTGCGACCGCTCTCGCGGCTGCGGAGTTCGTCGGGGCGTTCGCGGTGATGTGCTTCGACATTCCGCTGAACTCCTTGCAGGCGGCGGTCATGCACGACCACATGAGGAGCCGCGTGGCGGGTGCGTTCAGCAGCATCAACTACGGGATCCGCCCGCTCGGCGCGGTCGTCGGCGGTTTGCTGGGGACCTGGCTCGGTGTCCGCGAGACTCTGCTGATCTCAGCGACCGGCGGGATCTTCGCCGTCCTGTGGCTGCTCCGCTCCCCCATCATCCACACGCAGGACCTGGCCGGCCTTGAACCACCTGCGCTGGAGCTGGCCGACCAGGCGACCTGACACTGCGCAGGGCGGTGCTCCCCGTGGGGGAACACCGCCCTGCGCTTTGTCGGGTGTTAGTCGCCGACCAACTCTTCGACGTCCAGCTTGGCCACCGTGCGGCGGAGCGGGACCTCCTTGATGAAGAGCACCGCGATCAGGCTGACCAGACCGCAGGCCGCGGCGATCAGGAAGATCCGCCCGGTCGCGTCGCCGTACGACTGACGCACCAGTTCGGCGAGTTGGGGTGGCAGGTGGTTGACGTCCAGCAGGCTGGTGCTGCCGGTTCCGCCTTCCTGCAGTTTGCGCACGGCTGCGGCTCCACCCGGCCCGGCGAGCAGGCCCTGGATCAGCAGGTCCTTGACCCTCGTCGCCAGAATCGCGCCGAGGACCGATACGCCGACAGCACCACCCAGGCTGCGGAAGAACGCGACCGACGCGCTGGAAGCACCGATCTGGCTGACGTCGACGGTGTTCTGCACGGCCAGGACCAGGTTCTGCATCATCATGCCCATGCCGAGGCCCATCGCCAGCATGCCGAGCCCGACGTACCAGTACGGCGTGGTGTGGTCGATCGTGCCGAGGACAACCAGGCCGATCACCAGCAGGATGCCGCCGGCGACGATGTACCGCTTCCACTTGCCGAACCGGCTGATCAGCTGCCCGGCACCGACCGACCCCAGGAACGAGCCGAGCATCATCGGGATGGTCAGCAGGCCGGCCTCGGTCGGGCTGTAACCGCGGGCGATCTGGAAGTACTGCCCCAGGAACAGCGCACTGCCGAACATGGCGACACCCACGGCCAGGCTGGCCACGATCGCCAGCGCGGTGGTCCGCTCCTTGACGACCTTCAGCGGGACCAGCGGTTCCGCGGCGCGGGTCTCCACCACGACGGCGAGGATGCCCAGGAGCAGCGTGCCGCCGACGAACAACGCCGACTGCCAGGAGACCCAGGCGAAGTTCTGCCCGGCGAAGGTGACCCAGATGAGCGGCAGGCTGGCAGCCGCGCTGATCAGGATCGCGCCGAGGTAGTCCATCTTCACCTGACGCTTGGTGAAGGGAAGGTGCAGGTACTTCTGCAGCATCACCAGGCTGATCATCGCCAGCGGAACACAGACATAGAAACACCAACGCCAGCCGAGCCAGGAGGTGTCGACGATGACACCGCCGATCAACGGACCACTGACGGTGGCTACCGCCATCACAGCACCCATGTAGCCGGAGTACCGGCCGCGGTCACGGGGCGGGATCGCCGCGCCGATGATCGCCTGGGCCAGCGCCATCAGGCCACCCATCGCGAGACCCTGCAGGACACGGGCGCCGATCAGGAACGGGACATTGTGGGCCATACCGGCCAGGGCGGAGCCGATCACGAACAGGATGATCGCGAGCTGCACCAGCAGCTTCTTGTTCATCAGGTCGGACAGCTTGCCCCAGATCGGGGTCGACACCGTGGTCGCCAACAGGCTCCCGGTGAGCACCCAGGTGTACTGCGTCTGGGAGCCCTCCAGATCGGCGATGATCGTCGGCAGCGCGTTGCTGACGATGGTCGAGCTGAGCATCGCCGTGAACAACGCGGCGAGCAGTCCGATCAGGATCTCGAGGATCTCGCGGTGGGTGAGCGCCGGCGCAGCGGGCGCCTGTAGCCGGTTCTCGGTGACAGTCATCAGTCTCCAGTCGAGTTGTTGGTGCGCCGACCGGATTCGGCGGCCTGGGTCATCGCGCCGGCTACCCGGTGCAATGCTTCGGCGGCGGCAGTCATGTCGTCGTCGTTCCAGTCCGCAAGGGCGGCGCGGAGTTGTCGGGTGTAGTTGGAGTAGAGCGCCTCCAGCCGGGCCCGGCCGACCGCGCTCAGCGCGACCAGCGAGACCCTCGCGTCCGCCGGATCGGGCCGACGGCTCACCAGGCCGTCGCCTTCCAGCGCACTCAGCTGACGGCTCACCACGGACGCGTCGACCGTGAGCTTGGCAGCGATCTCCCCGCTGCGTTGCTCACCGTCCCTGGCCAGCACCTTGAGGACACTGGCATCCGCGCGCCGCAAACCGGCGTCGGGCCAGAGGTGCTTGTGCTCGATACAACGCACGGCCCGGATCAGCGAACTGACCCCGTCGAGCACTTCCTGGGCCGGCGTATCCCGTTCCACCCCCGGGACAGAGGTTTGATGGGCTAGTTGCATTACCCAACTATATGATAATTAGTTGGTTTCTGCAACCATCTGCACGTCAGCAGCACCCTTGCCTACTCAGAGCGAACACCGCGTCCGATTACGCCCGCCGCAGGGGTCGCCGAGCCTCGCTTCATTGCTCACCGAGTCGTGGAATCACTCCTGCGGCAACCGCTCGCGGGTGGCGGCGAGGTGGACCTGGACCCGTTGCCCTGCACGGGGATCCACGACTCGCTCGCGGGCGGCGGCGAAGTGGTGGACCTGGGGCCGTTGCCCGGCACAGGGATCCAGATTCGCTCCTGGAGCCGCTTTCCCGGTGCCCGGTGGCGGCTAATCCGGCCGCTGCCGCCTTGCAGGCACGATAGTGGTCAAAGAACCGGCTATCGGCCCACCCCCGAGCGAGCCCGGCGGCGACGGCCGAGCCCCAGTTGGGTGTCCCCGTCAGCCTAAGGCCAGCGCGACGGGGGATTCCGATCCCGCGGGATCCTCGACGAAGGATCTCCGACCCGGGGAATCCGACAGAGGAACACGGGTCCTGGGAGTCTCGACGGAGGAGGGGCGTGGGCCCTGCGAATCTCGACGGAGGAGGGGCGTAGGCCCTGGCGAATCTCGACGGAGGAGGAAAACGGTCCCTGGGGAGTCTCGACGGAGGAGGGGCGTGGGCCTGGTCAGCGGGGGGCTGCGGGGTCTCCCCAGCTGAGGTCGGTGTTGAGGCGGGTCAGCAGCCGCGCCAGGTCGTTGAGGTCGGTGGTGTCCCAGCGGGCGAGGATCGCGCGGAACTCGGTCTGGCGTTGGGCTCGCATGGCGTCGAACCGGGCGGAGCCGGTGGCGGTCAGGCGGAGGAGGCGCGCTCGGCCGTCGTCGGGGTCGCCTACGCGCTCGATCAGGCCGAGGTTCTCCAGCTGGGCCAGGCCGCGGGAGACCGTCGACTTGTCCAGGCCGAGGGCCTGCGCAACGTCGGACGCGCGAACGCCCGCGCCACCGCCCGCAGTACCGACTTCGACCTGGGAGATCAGGGCGTAGCCGGCCGCGTCCATCTCCGGGTGCACTCGGCGCGCCAGCAGCATCGAGGCTGACCGGGCGCGGCGGAACAGGACGGAGAGTTCCTGCTCGACGTCCGCGAGCAGGTCGGCCTGGTCCGGGTGGTGGACCACCATGTCGCTCACCGGACCACTACGCCGGCGTCGCGCAGCGCCTTCTTCACGTCCGCTATCCGCAGATCGCCGAAGTGGAACACGCTCGCGGCCAGTACCGCGTCCGCGCCCGCCTCGACCGCGGGCGGGAAGTGCTCGGGCAGGCCCGCTCCCCCGCTGGCGATCAGCGGTACGTCGACCACAGCACGGACCGCGCGGATCAAGTCCAGGTCGAAACCCTGTTTGGTGCCGTCGGCATCCATCGAGTTCAGCAGGATCTCCCCCGCCCCGAGCTCGGCGCCACGGCGGGCCCACTCGATCGCGTCCAGGCCGGCGGAACGGCGACCGCCGTGCGTGGTCACCTCGAACCCGCTCGGCTGGTCCGCGGCCCGGCGTACATCGAGGGACAGCACGAGCACCTGGTTGCCGAACCGGTGGGCGATCTCCTCGATCACCGCGGGCCGCGCGATCGCGCCGGTGTTGATGCCGACCTTGTCCGCCCCGGCCCGCAGCAGCCGGTCCACGTCCGCCGCTTCCCGCACGCCACCACCGACCGTGAGCGGGATGAACACCTGCTCGGCCGTCCGCCCGACCACCTCGTACGTCGTCTCGCGGGATCCCGAGGACGCGGTGATATCGAGGAAGGTCAGCTCGTCGGCCCCCTCGGCGTCGTACAGCTTGGCCATCTCGACCGGGTCGCCGGCGTCGCGCAGGTCGACGAAGTTGACGCCCTTCACCACCCGGCCCGCATCGACGTCCAGGCAGGGGATCACTCGCACGGCAAGGCTCACCCGGAAAGGGTACCGAGCCAGTTCACACGATCAGGGCAACGCCCGCACCACGCGCCCGGCGAGCAGCGCCGCCGACGCCCGCGGCGTCCCCGCGGAGCTACAAGCAAACCGCCGGGGAGGCCGCGGCGTCCCGCGGAGCTTCAAGCAAACCGCCGGGGGGTTACCCACCGATATTGCGGGTTACCGCCTGAAATTCCGGGGTGGCAACCCACAACCTCAATGGGTAACCCCTCAGCGGAGCAGCCCGCCGAGGGTGGGAAGACGCCAGGCGCAGGGGCGAATCCTCGGGCCGCGCGGCGAGCGGCGGCCGGAGGACCGGGTCGGTCACTTCCAGGCGCGGCGTTTTCCTCCGGCTGGTTGGACGGGGGCGGTGGATTCCCAGACGCGGCGCCAGCGGGCGGCGTCGGGGCCGGACTGGGACGGCGAGGTGCCGGCGGCGACCCGGCGGCGGGCCTCCCACCAGGTGGTCGACTCCTCGTCGAGCAGCGCCGAGACGGCGGCCGAGATGCGGGGCGCGAAGTCGCGTGCGCTCTCCCCCTCGGCCGGGTACAGCGGGTCGCCGTACCGTACGGCGACCGTCGGGCGGCCCGGCACGGGCCAACCCCGACCGCGCGGCATCGCGGCGAACGACCCCTTGATGCCGACCGGGATGACCGGTACGCCGTGCTCCACGGCGAGGTAGGCCGCCCCCATCCGGAACCGCTCCATCCAGCCGTCGGGCGAGCGGGTGCCCTCCGGGAAAACGACCACGTTCCAGCCGTCGCCGAGCAGATCGCCCGGGGTGGCACTGAGCTTGCCGCCCCGACGCTCGATCGGGAACGTGTTGAACACGAGCGCCGAGGCCGTCGCGCGCCACCAGGTGTCGAAGAAGTAGTCGGCGGCGGCAGCCACCGCGGTCTTGCGGCGCATCGCGTCGGGCAGGGTGCAGAGCACGAGCGGCGTGTCCAGGTGGGACGAGTGGTTGGCCACGATCAGCGCCGGGCCGTGCACCTTGCCGAGCGAGTCGAGCCCGCTGACCTGCGGGTTCACCTCGAAGCGCAGTACGGAGTTGAGGGCGCCCTTCTGCAGCACCTCCCGCACGGCGATCGCGGCCGGCGTACGGGCCCACTTGGTCGGGAAGACCGAGGACTCCTTGGGGATCACGTACGGCTCGGCCGAGCGCGGCACCTGCGGACGGCGACCCCAGCGCCAGCCGCGCGCTACCACCTTCACGTCGCGTGCTGTGTCGCGGCTGAACTTCACCAGGTTGGTGCCCATCAGCGCACGTCCGCGAGCAGGTGCGGCGGGTTGTGCAGGTAGGTGATCGACGGCGAGCGGCCGACCGAGTGGCTCACCATCTCCAGCGCGTCCTGCAGGGTCGAGGCGGACCGGAAGCCCATCCGCTCGACCGTCTTGCGGTTCGCGCCGACCCAGACGATGTCGCCGCAGTGGTCCAGCGCGTGGCTGATCCAGTACCACATGTAGAACGGGTGCACGCCGTGGTACGCGTTCGAGGTCCGGTACAGGTGGATGTACCACGGGTCCTCGGCGTACTGCTTCTCGAACTTCGCCTCGATGGTGGCCGGGTCGGTCGACTCCGACAGCACCTCCTCGAAGAAGTCCACGTACGACGGGTGGTGCAACTGGCTGAACTCGTAGTCCACCGGGTGGTAGAGGATCACCGCGCCGTCCTTGCGGACCACGGGGTTGCCCCGGTAGGAGTTGAAGTAGTAGCCCAGGCCCATGCACGCGGCCAGGATCGGATTCATCACCGAGTTCACGTTGTAGGGGCCGACGAACGGCACGCCCATGATCGCGACGTCGGACTGACCCTGTACTTCGACCAGGTGCTGGCGGTGCACGTTCTCCAGCGTCTTGTCGTGCACCGGCTCGATCTTGCCGGCGTTGATCCCGGTCAGCCCGTAGTTCGAGCGGACGTCGGTGAAGATCTTGTGCCGCACCTTCGCCGGGGCCAGGTCGAGACCCCGCTTGGTCGCGAGCATCGAGGCCTGGTCCTTGATCGACCACTCCCACTCGCGCTTCTGCAGGAACTCCAGCGGGCCGCCGAAGATGTCGTTGTTCAGCGACGTCTCGATCTGGAAGACCTTGACGTGCTCGGTCAGCACCTCGCCCATCCGCCACGCCGACTCGTGCATCTTCGAGGCCTTGTGGTCCATGAAGGACCGCGAGTGGATCATCGTGTGGCTGTTGTGGTGGTGCTTCAGCGACTTGTACGACGCCAGCCCGATCGACGTCGACTTGTGACCGCCGTCCATCGCCACCAGGTTCACATTCACGTAGACCAGCAGGTCGGACTCGGCCGCCCGCTTGGAGATCTCGACATCCTCGCCGTGCCGGGTCTGGCCCAGGTGGGTCAGGTTGTCGCGGTCCTCGGCGTCGAAGTTGTAGAGCTTGCCGTCGGGGTAGAACGACCGGAACACCCGCTCGCCGACGATGTCGCGCAGCTCGTTCGGGGTGAGCCGGCGGTGCAGCGCGTTCGCGGAGATCAGCTCGACGTCGTCGACACCCGCGTCCGCTGCCATCGTCAGGACGGCCTCGATGATGCGCTGGCGGATGTCCGGCTTCTTCATCGGCGGCAACGGGATGGAGATGTCGTCGAACGCGATGGTCAGCCTCATCCCGGCGTACAGCAACTCGGGCAGCGGCTCGGACTCGAGCGGGTTCAGCAACGCGTTCTGGATCGCCTCCTCCACATCGCGCACCGCCGGCAGCGCCTCCGGCGGGTAGATCACCCGGGTGCCGAGCGGGAAACGCTCCAGCAGGAATCCCTCACCGTTGTGTACGAGCAGCGGCGGCGTCCGGTCGTCCACCTCAAGCACAAACCCTGGCCGAGACATGTCAGAACCTCTCTCGTCGTACGTGCTGTTGCTTGCGCCATGGCCCCGTCATCAGGAAGCCCTCACATCGAAGGCGACCTTGACGGTCCCCAGGCGGCCGGCGGACTGAGCGTGGTCAAGCGCCTCACGCCACCGGTAGAGCGGGTAGCGCGCCCCGACGATCCCGTCCAGCGGGGCCTTCGCGGCCATCTCCAGCGCGGTCTCGAAGGCCGGCCGATCGTTCGGCTCCTCCCGCGAGGACGCGTACGTGCCGGTCAGCTCCAGTTCACGGAACCACACCGGCGACAAGTCGGCACCCGTGGACGGCATACCCGACAGCACGACGCGACCACCGGCCTTCGTGACCCGCAGTACGGTGTCGATCGAGTCCTTGCTGCCGACCGCGTCCACCGCGACGTCGACGCCACCGAGCAGGAACTCGCGGCCGAGCTGCGGTTTCAGGCGGAACGCCCCGGTGGCCCGGCGTACGCCGCGGAAGACCTCGTCGGGAGCGACCACATCGCTCGCACCGAAGGCCCGCGCGAGTTCGCGCTGTTTGGCGTGCTTCGCGACCACGGTGATCCGGCCGGCCTGGGTCAACTCGCGCAAGGCGAGCGTGGCGAACAAGCCGACCGCTCCCGCGCCACTGACCAACACCGACTGACCGGGCTCGACCTTTGCCCGGAGAGCCGTGTGAACCGCGCACGCGAGCGGCTCGGTCAGCACAGCCCGCTCATCAGAAAGCCCATCCGGTACTGCGTACAGCTGGCTGCGGTGCGCGACCATCACGTTCCCCCAGCCGCCACCGGTGTCCTGGCAGAAGCCGGTCTGCAGGCCTGGCGCCACGTGGCCGACGGTGACCCGGTCGCAGCGGTTGGTGTTCCCGGACGCGCACCCGTGGCAGGGCTCGACACCACGGGCCGCGCAGGTGAGGACCGAGTCCATCACCACGCGGCTGCCCTTCGGCAGGTCCTCGCAGTCGTCGAGCAGTTCACCGACGATCTCGTGACCCGGCACGAACGGCATCGACACCATCGCGGAGAAGTACAGCTTCGTGTGGCCGGTGACCATGCCGAGGTCGGAGCCGCAGATGCCGGACAGGATCGGGCGGATCCGCGCCCAGCCGTCCTTGTCGGCCTTCGGCTCGTTGATGGTGACGAGTCGCAGCGGCGCCGCCGGACCGGTCAGGATGCCGGGGATCCGGCCGCCGACCGCCTTCGCCGCCAGGTACTTGGCCGGCGAGCGGTACATCTCGAGCGCGAGCATCATCGGGCGTTCACCCCGGGGATCTCCAGACGCGATGAGGTGGACGGGGTCTTCCAGTCGACGATCTGCCAGCGCGCGGCCCGGGCGGCCCGGAACAGCGACACGTCCGGTGAGACGGCGACGGGGTTGCCGACGGTCGTCAGCATCGGGAGGTCCGAGTGGCTGTCTGCGTAGGCGTATGACCTGGACAAATCGATCGACGTACCGCGGGCGCGGTGCTTGATCCAGGCGGCCCGGGACTCGCCGACCAGCGGTGGTCCGGTGAGGAAGCCGGTGCAGCGACCGCGATCGTCGACCGCGAGCTCGGCGGCCACGATCTCGTCGAACAAGGGCTCCAGCGGCCTGGTCAGCGGCCGGACGGCGCCGGTGATCAGGATCGTGCGATGCCCGGCCGCCTTGTGCTCGCGGATCCGCCGCACGGCAGCGCCGCTGAGGCGTTCCAGCACGTGCTCGGCGAGCACCTCGTCGACGATCCGGTTCAGCTCTTCGAGATCAGCGCCCTCGTAGCGGCGGTAGATCGTGCGCAGGAAGGTGCCGCGGTCCTTTCGCTCTGCCGCGATCAGCTTCGGCAGCTTGCGCAGCATCGCGCCGATCTCGCCGACCCGCTGGTGACTGTCGAGCTCCGGCAGCCGCATCCACAGGTAGGTCTCGATCACGTTCGACGACAGCAGCGTGCCGTCCATGTCGAACGCGGCGATGATCTCGGCGTCAGCGCCTGCGGTGGCAGGCTCGTCCAATTTCCTCAAGGTGCCCGCCGACTCGGCCAGCGCCTTGTTCCGCTTCTTCCGCACGACGTCCAGCCGGCGCAGCGAGTCCGTCACGCTCGGGCAGTGCACTTCCTGCAGGTAGTACTGCCAGTCCACGATCGCGGTGTCACACCAGAACTTCTCCCGGTCGTCACCCTCGAGTGCGTTGTGCAGTGCGAGCACGTTGTCGTCGATGAACTGGAGCTCGGCCTGCGCGTATTCGGCGTACAGGTCCATGTAGCGGCGGAGGAAGTCCAGCCGGCGCTTCTGCACGTCGAGTTCGCGAGCGTATCTCCGGGTGCGCTCGCTGCGCGGGACGTGCGTGATGATCGTGTCGGCGATCTTGTGGGCGCGTTCGCCGTGCCGGAGCAGGCTCTCCACGGTGTCCCCGCCGGGGAACTTCCACTGCGGCAGCCGGACGGCACCCCGCTCGCCCAGGTCGAAGGGGTGCTTGGAGAAGTACGCGCGCACACCGGCGTACAACTGCTCGAAGGTGAGCGGATTCCGCGCGCCGGAACTGACGTGGTAGTACTCCGGCTTCGACAGCTCGGGCTCGGTCGCCATCACCGCGCAGATCGCGCCGACGACGTGGTCGACCGGTACGATCTCGACCACCGAGTCGGGGCTGGCGGGGAACTCCGGCAGCTCACCACGGCCGTAGGCCAGGATCAGCGGCTCGGCCATCTTGAAGCCTTCGATCCAGCCGGCGTTCGGGCTCTGCAGCGCGGACTCGATGATCGCCGGGCGCACGATCGAGGTCGGCAGTTTGGCCGCGAACTCCTCGACCACCCGCTCGCCGAGCGCCTTGGTGAAGGTGTAGCAGTCGGTCCAGCCGAGGCTGCGGGCCCGCTCGGTGCCCGTCTCGACCAGCTTCTTCGCGACCCACTCGGTACGCCGGCGCTCGGTGTCGGCCGCCGCGGTCAGGTGACCGGCCCGGCGGTGCAACTTCTCAGCCTGCTTGCGGAACTTCACCAGCATCGCCGAACTGCGGGAGGCTTCCTCCACCCGCGCCTTCATCGCCATCCCGGCCTCGGCCTCGGCGCGCCAGTCGACGGTGTGCTCGACCGGGGCCTCGGGGATCGCGCCGCGGCGCCTGCCCGCGGTGTAGGCGGTGGAGATGTGGACGTAGTGGATCCGGCGTTCGGTCCCCGCGCGGCTTTCGTCGATCCGCTCGAGCAGGCTCTTGGTGCCGAGCACGTTGGTCGTGAACGCTTCGTGGATCGGCGGGTCGAAGCTGACGTCACCGGCGCAGTGCACGACGAGGTCGAGATCCTTCGGCAGTTCCGGCACGGCGGACAGGTCGCCCTCGACGACCTCGACCCGCGCGGCGCCCAGCGCCTCCGCGTCGGCGTAGGGGGTGCCCTCGCCGTGGAACGGGTTGAAGATGTCCTTGTTCAGCAACTGCGCCATCCGCGCGGTGCCGGTCAGCGAACCCTTCGGGCGGATGATCGCGACCACCGTGGTGTCGGGCAGTTCGCCGATGATCCGGTGCAGCAGAGCCTCACCGACGAAGCCGGTGACGCCGGTGACGAGGACCTTCTTGCCTGCCAGCTTGTCGGCAAGACTCACTTGTCGCCTCCACGGGTGAGTTCGAGCGCCTCGGTCAGGGTGAACGCCCCGGCGTACAGGGCCTTGCCGACGATGACGCCTTCGACGCCCTCGTCGACCAGGGTGCTGAGGGCACGCAGGTCGTCCAGGCTGGAGACACCACCCGAGGCGATGATCGGCTTGTCAGTGCGCGCGCACAAGTCGCGGTACAGGTCCAGGTTGGGCCCCTGGAGCATGCCGTCCTTGGTCACGTCGGTGACGACGTACCGCTCGCAGCCGGCCCGTTCGAGCCGCTCGAGCACCTCGTAGAGGTCGCCGCCTTCCTTGGTCCAGCCCCGCGCCGCGAGGGTGCGGCCGCGCACGTCGAGGCCGATCGCGACCCGGTCGCCGTACTGCTGCACGATCCGATCGCACCACTGGGGGTTCTCGAGCGCCGCGGTGCCGATGTTGACCCTGCGCGCACCCGTCGCCAGCGCCGCCTCGAGCGAGTCGTCGTCGCGGATGCCGCCGGACAGCTCGACCTGGACGTCGAGCTTGCCAGTCACCTCGGCGAGCAGTTCGCGGTTGCTGCCGCGCCCGAAGGCGGCATCGAGGTCGACGAGGTGGATCCAGTCCGCGCCGGCCTGCTGCCAGGCCATCGCGGCGGCCAGCGGGTCGCCGTACGAGGTCTCACTGCCGGCCTCACCCTGCACCAGCCGGACGGCCTGCCCATCCGCCACATCCACGGCAGGAAGCAGCACCAGGTTCTCAGACATGGCCCACACCCTAGATGCCCACAGTGCGAGATCCGTAACCCAGTCACCCGCTGAGTCGTTGGCAACGGATCTGTCGCAGCAATACCACCGGGCGCACTGGTCTTCAACCCCCCAACGCCCCGCTCTAGGCTTTGGGCGATGACCACCGTCGACGAGTTGACCACCGATCCCCATCCGGTTCTGGCGCGGATCCGTCCTGTCGGCTGGGTCGAGGCACTGGGTGGATGGGTGGTCAGCAGCCGCGAGCTGGCGATGCAGGTGATGCGCGATCCGGAGAGCTTCACCGTCGACGATCCCCGGTTCTCCACCGCCCAGGTGGTCGGGCCGTCCATGCTCTCGCTGGACCACTCCGCCCACGCCGCACACCGCGAGCCGTTCGAGCAGCCCTTCGGCCTGGCGCAGACTCGTTCGCGATTCACCGGGTTCGTCGAGGAGGAGACCCGGCGGCTGGTCTCTGCGCTGTCAGGTGGCGCCGCGGACCTACGGCGTGCCGTCGCCGGGCCGCTCTCGGTTGCCGTCGTCGCGTACTCGCTCGGGTTGCCGCCGACCTCGGCCGCGACCGTGCTGAAGTGGTACGAGGCGATCTCCGACTCCGTGACCGGGGTCTCCGCGGGCCGTCCTGTCACCGCCTCGGGAGCAGAGGCGTTCTCCCGGTTGCACGAACATGTTGCCGGAGGCATCGATGGCACCGACTCCCTGATCGCCGAGGCCCACGCGGGGCTCGGTACGGATGAGGTCGTCGCCAACGCCGCAGTACTGATGTTCGGCGGCATCGAGACCACCGAGGGCATGATCACCAACGCCCTCTGGCACCTGCTCACCAACCGTTCGGAGCTCGACCTCGTCCTCGCCGACCCGTCGTTGCTGCCGAACGCCCTCGAGGAGTCGCTGCGCCTCGAACCAGCCGCCGCGGTCGTCGATCGCTACGCCACCCGCGACGTTTCGCTTGGCGGTGCCGAGATCCGCGAGGGCGACCTGGTCACCGTGTCCCTGGCCGGCGCGGGCCGCGACCCGGCGGTCTTCCCCGACCCCGACCGCTACCACGTACGGCGCGCGAACGCCCGGCGCCACCTGGCCTTCGCGAGCGGTCCCCACATCTGCCTCGGCATGCACCTCGCCCGCCTCGAGGCCCTCACCGCTCTCACCGCGCTGCTACAACTGCCCGACCTCCGCCTGACCGCCGACTCTCCCCCGCCCCGCGGCCTGGTCTTCCGCAAACCCTCGGCGGTCAACGTGGTCTGGTCCTAACGGCGACGCAGAATCAGCAGGCCCGCCGGGAACGCCGGAACCACTCGCTCGGGATCAGCCGCGGCGTCCTGCTCGAACTGGGCGAAGCCGGCGTCGACCTCCTCCTCCGGGAGATGCTCGAAGGTCGAGATAGCCCGGAGTTTCAGCCGCTCGTATGTCGCTCGTAGTGTGCGCGGCTCTGTCACGTCCGCCCAGACCGGCTCCGGCTCGGCAACGAGCCCGGCCTGCTGCGCCAGCGTGCGGACCTGCCCGAGCGGTAGATACATCTCAGCGTCGACCCGGCGTGCGGACGGGAAGTACCGGTACCACCAGAGATCCGGCATGAAGTCGCGGAACTGCGTCCGGAGCAGCGCCACACCACCAGGCCGCAGCACCCGCCTGAGCTCGCGGAACGCCTGCAGTCGATCGACGAAGTGGTGGAACGACAGGAACAGCAGGGCCAGGTCGCACGACTCGTCCGGTAGTGGAATCGCCTCACCTGACCCTTCGAGGTAGGTCACGTCCGGGTGCGCCGCCGAGACGGTCGCGATCTCCCGCATCCGCGCGGAGGGTTCGACTCCGTAGACAGGCCCGCCGAAGGTGTCGGCGAGCGCCGGGGTGAACCGCCCGATCCCACACCCCAGGTCCAGCACCGCGAGCGGCCGATCCGCTGGTGCATGGCTTGCGAACTCCTCCATCCACTCGCCCAGACCCTCAGCCGTCAGCCGCCGTCCCTCGGCGTACACCCGATGCAGCCGCTCGTCGTAATCCACCATGCCAACAGACCCTAGACAGACCTCCTCCGGCTGCCAACGCGATTGATCAGCAGCCGCCAGGCCCGGGGGACTATCTAGCTCGCCCGGATCCGGTACACGTGTCGGGGGTCCGGACAGCACGTCGGGACCTCGGACACGAAATACCCTGACCCAGGTCCCCACGAGGTGTCCGAGGTCCCCAGATCTGGCCGGCCCTCCCGCGAACCGGCTCCACCAGCCCCGAGATCCGGCCCACCACCAACATCAGCCCAGCCGGCACAGCCGGAACCCGGCCGACACGACGTGGACTGGCCACGGGTGCCGGCCTTTTCGACCGATACCCCTTGCTCGGCCGCCAGCGGCCGAAGAACCCGCCGGCCGACCCCACCGCCCAGCAAAGCAACTCGTCCGCCCGGCGTGACCGCGGCTGCGTGGGACCCCACTGGGCGGGCGAGTGGTTACTCAGTCGTGGACCGGCGTCGCAGGAAATCGGTTGCCGGCGGCACGGATCCACGACTCGGCGAGACCACAGCCCGCCGATGCCGCAGATCTCCGCCCGGTGGTGCAGGAGGTGAGGCCTGCACCACAGCAGGACGGATTAGCCGCGGACGACTGAGACCAGGTGGTCGACGACCTCGGTGAGGGGGACGTCGGTGCGGGTGTTGGTGCGGCGGTCCTTGACCTCGATGACGCCGTCGGCGAGGCCCTTGCCCACTACGGCGATGGTGGGGACGCCGAGGAGTTCGGCATCCTTGAACTTCACGCCGGCGGTCACCTTCTCGCGGTCGTCGTAGAGCACGCTCAGGCCGCGGGACTCCAGTTCGGCCGCGATCTTGGCGGCGGCCTCGAACGGGGCAGAATCCTTGCCGGTGGCAACCAGGTGGACGTCGGCCGGGGAGATCTCGCGGGGCCAGATCAGGCCGAGCTCGTCGTGGTTGCCTTCGGCGATGGCGGCGACCGCACGGGTCACGCCCACGCCGTACGAGCCCATCGTGACGGTGACCAGCTTGCCGTTCTGGTCCAGCACCTTCAGGTCCAGGGCTTCGGCGTACTTCTTGCCCAGCTGGAAGATGTGCCCCATCTCGATACCGCGGGCGGACTCGAGCGGACCGGAACCATCCGGCGCCTCGTCACCATCGCGCACCTCGGCGGCCTGGATCGTGCCGTCGGCGGTGAAGTCGCGGCCGTGGACCAGGTTGATCACGTGGAAGCCGGCCTTGTCCGCGCCGGTCACCCAGGCCGAGCCCTCGGCGATGCGGGGGTCGAGCAGATACCGGATGCCGGAGGTGTTCTCGGATCCGAGCACGCCCGGACCGATGTAGCCCTTGGCCAGCGTCGGGTGCTTCGCGAAGTCGGCCTCCTCGAAGGCGACCACCTCGGCCGGTTCGACCTGGGCGCCGAGCCGCTTCTCGTCGATCGCGCGATCGCCGGGCACGCCGATCGCCAGCGGCTCGCGGGTGCCGTCGGGGTGGACCAGCATGACGAGCACGTTCTTCAGCGTGTCCGCCGCGGTCCACTCGCGACCGTCGGTCCGGGTGTGCTTGGCATTCAGCGCGTCAACCAGCGTCTCGATGGTCGGCGTGTCCGGCGTGTCCACCACCTCGGCGGCGGGCACGTTCGACGCGTCCACCGGCGCAGCCTGGGGAACCACCACGGCCTCGACGTTCGCGGCGTAGCCGCCCGGCGAGCGGACGAAAGTGTCCTCGCCGTTGTCAGCGATCGCGAGGAACTCCTCCGACGCCGAGCCGCCCATCGCGCCCGACATCGCCTTCACGATCACATAGTCGAACCCGAGCCGGTCGAAGATCTTGATGTACGCCTGCCGGTGCAGGTCGTACGACGCCTGCAGGCCGTCGGAGTCCACGTCGAAGGAGTAGGAGTCCTTCATCACGAACTCGCGCCCGCGCAGTACCCCGGCCCGCGGCCGCGCCTCGTCGCGGTACTTGTTCTGGATCTGGTAGATCGACAGCGGCAGATCCTTGTACGACGAGTACAGGTCCTTCACGACGAGGGTGAACATCTCCTCATGCGTCGGGCCGAGCAGCATGTCGGCACCCTTGCGGTCCTTCAACCGGAACAGGTTCGGCCCGTACTCCGTCCAGCGGCCGGTCGCCTCGTAGGGCTCGCGCGGCAGCAGCGCGGGGAAGACCAGCTCCTGCGCGCCGATCGCGTCCATCTCCTCGCGAACGATGTTCTCCACGTTGCGCAGCACCTTCAGCCCCAGCGGGAGCCAGGTGTAGATGCCGGGCGCGGTCCTGCGGATGTACCCGGCCCGGACGAGCAGCCGGTGGCTCGGGACCTCCGCGTCCGCCGGGTCCTCGCGAAGGGTGCGAAGGAACAGCGACGACATGCGCAGAATCACGACAATCTCCCAGCAGGACAGGTGAGGAACAACAGTTGACGACAAAGAGGATATCCGCCCTCGGACAGTGCTCTCACCACATTTCCACAGGCCCCGACGGCCAGGCCGCCCACCCCTCCCCCGCCATCAGGCCGGGACCACCCCTGTACTACGGGTCAGCCGGCCTCGCGGGATGCCTTCAGCGCGGCGCGGATGAGCGGGATCTGCAACGGCAGCCGGGCAAACCCGATCACCTTCGCCGGCGCAGACCCCCTGCGCTGCAGGTCCACCGCCATCTGCACGTTCGCCGGGAAGACCGCCGCGAGCAGCCCCGCGCTCAGCACACCGGCCGCTCGCCTCGTCCGCGGGTGGAGCAGCCCCGCGGCGCAGGCGAGCTCGGCGACACCGGAGACGTAGACGAGTGCCTTCTTCTTCGGCAACTGCCGCGGCACGATCCGCTCGAACGGCTCGGGCTTCACGAAGTGCAGGACACCCGTGACCCCGAACAACACCGCCAGACCGGTCGTGCTCCTACTCCGTCTGCTCATGGGGTGGGACTCTAGCGGGTCTGGTTACCGGCGAGTATCACGGAAGGGTCCGGTACGGAGCAGCCGCCGCCTTGGCGGCGTACAAGAAGGCAGCCTTGTTTTTCGGCCAGAAGATCGAGTCCATGCACGAATAGGCAGGGAAGAACCCGCCGCAAGTGCCCGAGTCCGGTCCGACCTCGAACGTGAACGACGGAACGCCGCGCGTGCCGTAGAGCCAGTCGTCGGTTGCACCGGGCGCGAAGTACCCGACTCCTCCGTCACCGGTCGACACCGGATAACCGTTGAGCGCGCCCATCTTCTTGCCAAGGGCAACCAATGCCACCTTGTCCGGCGCATCCGTGTTCGTGTAGCCGTACGGCGCGAGGATGTCGTTGCCGAAGCTGTGCAGGCTCAGGAAGACGCCCGTCGTATCGGCCGCGGCAGGCTGGTCGACGGCTCCCTTCGTGTCTCGGAAGATCTTGTCGAGCAGCCCCTGGATCGCCACCGTCTCCGGTTCCGAGACCGCCTTCGACCCCGGATAGGTCTCGTCGCAGGGCTGTCCCTCCTTCACATCCCACTGGAAGCTCGAGTTTCTGTTCAGGTCCACGCCGGCGTCCGTCGCCGGGCAGCCACCCGCGCTGCTGTCGACGTTCTTGCGCTGCATCACCGGCCGCGAGGGCTTACCGGCGACCACGTCCACCCCGTCCGGGTTCGCCATCGGGATCACCCAGAGCTCGCGGGTGTCGACGAGCGACGTGATCTCAGGATCCGTCCCGTACGACGAGACCAGCAGGTCGATCCATCGGTACGCGAGCTCCCCGGTGGAAAGCTCCCGCGCGTGGATCTGCGTGTGCAGGACGAACTTCGGCTTCTTTCCCGTGCTGTTCAACGCGCAGTCGCCGGTGGTGAGTTTGGTGATGCACAGCGCCTGGATGTCGTGACCACCCTGACCGTTGGTCTTCCTCCACGAATCACCGATGTCGTACAGCTTCACGAGATCAGGGTGTGCGGCTGCCACCGCGGAATTGTGCTGCTCGTGGCCGATCACCGTGTGGTAACCGCCGTAGAACGTCGTACCGGCCGGGTCGGCGGCGCGTGCGACGGGTTGGTAGACGTTGCCACTCTTGCCGAGCAGTACGCCCCGGGCGCGAAGCTTGTCGACTTCTGCCGGGGTTGCCACCACGGTCGGGCGTGAGCCGTGCCCGTGAGTGATGTCGTACCCGTCGCGCACCAGGTCCGCGACGGTGACACCAGCCGGCAGCTTCATCGTGTAGTACGCCGGTTCGACAGCTGGAGCCGGAGACGCCGAGCTGCCGGGGGCGAATCCGGCGACGGCAATCGCGACCGCGGTGAGGCCGGCCAATGACATGACAAGTCTTCGCATGAGGTTCCTTCCGCTGGGCGGGGCGGCGCTGCCTCAGCAAACCTCACCAACGGTCACCGGGCGATCACAGTGAGCGCTCAACCTCAGAACAGGATCGTCGCGAAGGTCTCGATCGTGCGGAACCCGACCCGCTCGTACGCCGCCCGGGCCGGCGTGTTGAAGGCATTCACGTACAGAGTCACCACCGGCGTGATCTGCCGGGCCAACTCCACCACGGCCGCCATACCGGGCGCCGCGAGGCCTTCACCGCGCCGCGACGGGTCGACCCAGACCCCCTGGATCTGGCAGACGCCCGTCCCGACCGACCCGATCTCGGCCTTGAAGACGACCTTGCCGTCCTCGATCCGCGCGAACGCCCGGTTGGCTCTGATCAGCTCGGCCACCCGTGAGCGGTAGAACGTCCCGTCCGGCCCGGTCTGCGGCGGCACCCCGACCTCTTCGGTGTACATCGCCACGCAGGCCGGATAGAGGATGGACAGCTCGACGGGCTCCACCGGGCGAACCAGCGGATCCGGCGCGATCGCCGGCGGCCCGTCGATCACCATGAACGGTTGCTCGGCGCGGACTTCACGCGCCGGCCCCCAGTGCGGTTCGAGGGCGGTCCAGAGCAGGTCGACGGCCCGGGCGGGACCGAGGATCTGGAAGCAGTTCCGCCCGCGCCGCAACGCGTACGCCGCGAAGGCCCGCAGCGCGGCCTCGTCCGCACCGACGGGGACCATGTTGCCGCCTGCGTGGCAGAGGGCCTCCAGTTCGCCCTTCTCGACGTAGCCCCAGACCTCAGCACCGCGGCGCGGATCGAGCCCGGAAGCCTGCACCAGACTGTCGACGAAGACGTTGATGACCGGGTCGCGGGCGATGACGGCCCTAGCCGCTGAAAGGTCGCGAGGACCCAGAACCCGTACGCCCACGGGCAGAACCTAGCGGATTGCGGCGCTTCAGGCCCGCAACGGGTCGTGCGCGGCCGCAATTCCCGGCCGAGCAGTTACTCCGACGCCACCTGCTGGCGGTACGAGATCGAGATGACGATCACCAGCACGTACGCCGAACTCCACGCCAGCAGGGCGATCACGGCCGGGCGGCAACCGCGGTCAAGACTCACCATGCACACGAACGGTCTGCCCGTCCGGATCGATGATGGTCAGGCCGGCGTCCACCTGCTCGGGTTGATAGCCGGCAGCCGTGAGCCGCTGAGCCACCTCAGCCATCGCCTCCGTAGTACCGAACTCCAGCCGTACTTCGAGCTCGGCAGCGGGTGGTCCGAAGCGCACGAGATCCGCGTTGTCGCCGCCAAGCAGTACCAAGACCTGCAGCCAGGCAGCCTGATCGCCGACGCTGAGCCGCGGTGTCACCTCCCACCGCGGATCCGGCTGCGCGTCGTGCAACTTGTAGCCGTAAAGATCCTTGCTGCGTTCGTCGACCCAGATCACCGTGTTCTCCGGCCCCACCACGGAGAACACGCGCCCGAAGGCCTCGTCGAAGACCGTAGCGCCCTCGTACCCCGCTGCCTCGAAGCGCTCCTTCAGTTCGTCGACGTCATCGGCCTCGAAGGCCAACCGCGTCTCACCGGACCTGCCACCGGTCGAACTGGTCGCCGAGTCGTGCAGCGCGACCATCCCGCGGCCCGCGACCATGTCGACCCAGCCGCCGCGCTCGGACTCGATCCGGGATCGCAGCCCCAGCGTCTCCAGGAACGCGCGCATCGCCGGTACGTCGGCGGTGAACCGCAGCGGACGGATAACGACCTCGTTCATCCTCGTGCCTCCCCATGCTCGTCCAGGTACTTCGTCAGGGCCTGCTCGACCAGAGTCGACAGGCTTGTCCCCTCGTCGATCGCCTTGTGCTTCACCCGGCGGATCAGGTCGGGTGGCAGATAGACGTTGAACTGCGCCTTCTTGGCAGCCTGCTCGGTCATGGCTATATTGCTAGCATCCTAGATAGCTATGAGTCAAAGGAGCTACCGCCATGAACCTGCGCTTCGACCACCTCTGCCTGCTCTCGGACACGACCGAGAAGAACCAGGAGCTGGCCGACTTCTTCTCCGGCGTACTCGGCCTTGAAGTCTCCGGCGACGCATCGCAGGGCTACGCAGAGGTCAAGGCCGGCGCGATCACGATCGCGCTGCACCGCGGCAGCATGATCGACGAGGTCACTCCGCACGGCGGGACGCTGCTGCAGTTCAGCAGCGACGACGTCCGCGCCGACATCGAGGAGATCCGCAGCCGGGGCGGCAACATCGTCCTCGAGCCGACCGACACCGACTGGGGAACCCTCTCGGCCTACGTCGCCGGCCCGCACAACATCCTGGTCGAGCTCTACAAGTTCACCTCAGCGCACTAGGTCGCTCCGCTCGCATCCGAAGAACCGCAGGGACGTCCCGCCACTTATGCGGATGCTTGGGCGTCGAAGTGACGGCTGCGGTAGCTGCCTACCTTGTGGCGGTTCCCGCAGCGCTGCATCGAGCGGCCGTCAGACGGCGGCGAGTAGCGCGTCGTCCAGTTCCTTGAGGAGCTTCGCCTTCGGGCGGGCGCCGACCACGGACCAGATCAGCTCGCCGCGGTGGAACAACATCAGTGTGGGAAGCGCCATCACGCGGTACCTGGACGAGATCGACGGATTCTCGTCCGAGTTCAGCTTCACCACGGTGAGCTGATCCCTCCGCTCCTCGGCGATCTGGGCGAGCACCGGGACGATCTGGTGGCACGGCGGGCACCACTGCGCCCAGAAGTCCACCAGCACCGGCTTGTCCGCGCCCAGCACCACCTCGTCGAAGCTCGCCTCGTCGACTACCTGTAGATCGCTCATCGTGTTCGTGTCCTCCAGCTCTCGGCATCGGTCAGGAGGTTGGTCAGCCGGGCCCGCAGATCGGTCAGTTCGGCGATCCGCCGGTCCACCTCGGCGATCCGGGCCCGGTACGCCGTCAGCGAGGCCGGGCAGACGTCCGCCCGGTCGTTGCCGGCGCGCAGGCACTCGATGAACGGATACGTCTGCTCCGCGGTCAGCCCGAGTGACAGCAACGCCTTCACCTCGCGGACCACGACGACGTCCTCGGTGCTGTAGATGCGGTACCCGTTCGCCTGTCTGCCTGGCTTCAGCAGACCCTGCGACTCGTAGTACCGCACCGCCTTGACCGTCACGCCGGCCTCGGCCGCCAGGTCGCTGATGTGCATCCCGCCTCCTCGTGTCCGACGCTAAACCCTGCCCCTGGGGTCAAGGTCAAGCCAGAATAGTCGGCATGCTCCTCGCAACCTGAGCTGGAACCTGGGCTTAAGACCTGGGCTTAGGACCTGGGCGCAATTCCGACCTTGAGGGCCAGGGCGATCCCCACCAGACAGCCGAGCACGGCGCTCAGCAACGGCCAACTGACCGCACCATCGTCCACGGACGCGGCGAACGCGACGGTGAACACGCCCAGCCCCACGCCGAAAGCGATCGCCAGCGCCATCACCGCACCGCGGCCGGCCGGCAGCAGCGCGGCTGCCACCAGCAGCGCGACCACCAGGATGTCGGCGACCACGAATTCGACCGGGTGGTCACCGACGACCAACAGCAGTGCCGTCACCGCGGCGATCACCAGAGCATCTGCCCGAACAACCCCACCGATGGATGTCATCCCGGAAGGCTAATCGATAGTGTTACTATCGATCAAGAGCAGAAGGGATGCCAGTGCGGATCAACGAACTGGCGGAACGGTCCGGCGTCTCCGCCGCGACGATCAAGTACTACGTCCGCGAGGGATTGCTGCGCGGTGGCGATCGGGCAGGCTACAACCAGGTCTCGTACGACGAGTCACACCTGCACCGCATCCGCCTGCTCCGGGCGCTGCTCGGACTCGGTGGACTCCCGGTGGCAGCGGCGAAGGAAGTCATCGCGGCGGTCGACGACCCGGAACGCACGGTCCACAGCACCCTCGGCGAGGCCCAACGAGCCGTCTCGAAGACCTCCGTCGAGCAGGTCCTCGCCGTCGCTGACGAACTGGGTCACCCTGATCTGCTCGACATGCTCGAGGCCTACCGTGCGGCCGCCCGGCAGTTGGCGACCCTCGAGGTGAACTGGCTGGGGCGGACCGATGACCGCGACACCCTGACCGAGCGAGCCGTGATCGGCACCATCCTCGGTGACGCCCTTCTCACCGCCGCCCGCCGGGAAGCTCAGAAACAAGCCTCCGCCACCCGCTTCACCACCCGCAATCGCTGAGCCCTTGCGTCCGAAAGGCCGTGGGGCCTGCCCTTCAGTTATTCGGACGCAAGACGTCGTGCGCGAGACGCAGGGGCTGTCGCTGCTAGGCGATCTGCGCCCGGACCCACTCCCCTAGGACCTTGGCGCTGGCGTCGACCAAAGCCGGCCAGTCCATCGCCGCCTCGTCAGCCGAGTCGGACACATGCTTGACCAGCCGAACCCGTACGCCGTATCGCTGGCAGGCGTAAACCACGCCGTACGCCTCCATGTCGACGAGGTGAGCGCGTTCCGCGAGCCGGGCGCGCACCAACGGATCGGTGACGAACACATCGCCCGAGGCCAGCACGGTGCCGTCGCCGTCCTCGACCTTCAGTGACTCCTGCGGGTCAAGCCCGATCGCCCGGACGGCGTCGGCATTGATGTCGTGGTTGACCACTTCACTCGGCAGATACAGCCCGGACAACCCGTCCCGCAACGCACCGGTGGTCCCGACGTTCAGAACCACTAGATCCTTGGTGTCCCGCCCGGCCAACGCCTCGGCCGTCGCCACCGCAGCCGCCGTCTTCCCGATCCCCGTCACGACCACAGGCACCCCCGCCGGCACATACCTCGCCTCACCCCGCGTCGCGCTGACCACCAAGTACTCCGTCACCCTGCGAACGCTATCGGGTCATCATCCGAGCCGTCAGAGCGAACCCGTCGGAGCAACCGACTCGATCGGCTGTCCGGTGATCTTCGCGATCCGCTCGTAGTCCTCGTCGTAGTGCAGAACGGTGGCGCCGTTCAGTTCGGCGGTGGCGGCGTGGATGAGGTCAGGTCGACGGAACCTGCGGTGCTGACTCGTCACTGCCAGCTCGCGGTGAATCTCCATGGCTCGATTCATCGCCTCTGTGGTCACATCCATCCACCGTTGCCCGTGCAGCGCGGCCCAAAGCGTCTCGTACCAGCGGGGATCTGGCGCGTTGTTCAGATACTCGAGTGCCGTCATCTGACAGGCCGCAAGCCGGCCCTCGGACAGCAACGATTCGAACCTCCGCTGGACCATCGGCGAACGCCCCTGGTGCACGAAGACCGAAGTATCGGCGAGATAGATCGCCCCCGCGATCATGCGCTCCGGTTCTCTCGGGCACGTTCGGCCAAGCCCTCAAGGTCCCGCCCGCCGCCGTAGCCCCACGCTTCAGCTGCGCCGGAGAAGTCCATCGGAGCGCTGGCGAAGATCTTGGCGATCTCCTTACCCCGCCGTCGTAGGGCGAACTCGCGCAAGGCTGCATTGATCGTCGCAACCTTGGTATCGGTGCCGAGCTCCAATCGGGCAGCATCAAGCCACTCATCGTTCACGTCGACTGAGATGCGCGTCATGCGTCGCAGAGTAGACCAATTACTGGCTGAACTCAGCACCAAAATTTGCGCTCCACTGAACACCAGACTCCGACGCGATCAAGCATCAAAGGAAGGCCATGGCAGCTTCACGTGCGGCGCCGTACAGCTCCGCGCGGAGGACATGCGCAGTCTGCGTGCTCGGAGAAGCTCCAGCTTCAGCCGACGGTTACGGTGGGTTCGCCGCCTTCTACGGGCTCGCCCATCTCCTCGGCGATGCGCATCGCCTCTTCGATCAGGGTCTCGACGATCTGGGACTCCGGAACGGTCTTGATGACCTCGCCCTTGACGAAGATCTGACCCTTGCCATTGCCCGAGGCAACACCGAGGTCGGCCTCGCGGGCCTCGCCCGGGCCATTGACGACGCAGCCCATCACGGCGACGCGCAGCGGGACCTCCATGCCCTCCAGACCCGCGGTGACCTGCTCCGCCAGGGTGTAGACGTCCACCTGGGCGCGACCGCACGACGGGCAGGAGACGATCTCGAGCTTGCGCTCGCGCAGGTTCAGCGACTGCAGGATCTGCAGGCCGACTTTGACCTCCTCGACCGGCGGCGCGGACAGCGAGACGCGAATGGTGTCGCCGATGCCCTTCGACAGCAGCGCCCCGAACGCGACGGAGGACTTGATCGTGCCCTGGAAGGCCGGGCCTGCCTCCGTCACGCCGAGGTGCAGCGGCCAGTCGCCCCGCTCGGAGAGCAACTCGTACGCCTTGACCATCACGACCGGGTCGTTGTGCTTGACGGAGATCTTGAAGTCGTGGAAGTCGTGCTCCTCGAACAGCGACGCCTCCCAGACGGCCGACTCGACCAGCGCCTCCGGGGTGGCCTTGCCGTACTTCTGCAGCAGGCGCGGGTCGAGCGAACCGGCGTTGACCCCGATCCGGATCGACGTCCCGTGGTCCTTCGCGGCGGCCGCGATCTCCTTCACCTGGTCGTCGAACTTGCGGATGTTGCCAGGGTTCACCCGTACTGCGGCGCAGCCGGCCTCGATCGCGGCGAACACGTACTTCGGCTGGAAGTGGATGTCGGCGATCACCGGGATCTGGGAGTGCTTGGCGATCTCGGGCAGCGCGTCGGCGTCGTCCTGCGACGGGCAGGCCACCCGGACGATGTCGCAGCCGGCCGCGGTGAGTTCCGCGATCTGCTGGAGCGTGGTGTTCACGTCCGAGGTCAGCGTCGTGGTCATCGACTGCACCGACACCGGCGCGTCACCGCCGACCAGCACCTTGCCCACCTTGATCTGGCGGGTCTTGCGGCGCGGGGCGAGGGTCGGCGGAGGCAGCGCGGGCATGCCCAGGGAGATGCTCATTTGTCCTTTAACCGTTGGAGAGTCAGCCGTTGAAGAGCTTGATCGGGTTCACGATGTCGGCGATGACGAGCAGCACGCCCATCACCACGATGAAGCTGGCCGCCACATAGGCGATCGGCAGCAACTTGGCCACGTCCACGTAGCCCGGGTCGGGCCGGCCGAAGAGCTTCGCGAAGCCGCGCCGGATGCCTTCCCAGATGGCGCCGATCATGTGCCCGCCGTCCAGTGGCAGCAGCGGGATGAAGTTGAACAGCGCCAGGAAGAGGTTCAGGGAGGCGAGCAGCGAGACCAGGAAGGCGATCCGTTCGCCGCCTGTCAACTGGTTGTTCGAGGCGACCTCGCCGGCCACCCGGCTGGCACCGACGACGCTCATCGGGCTGTCCGCGGCCCGCTGGCCGCCGACGATCGACTGGGCCACCCCGACCAGCTTCGACGGGAAGTTGCCGATCGCCTTCACAGTCGCGACGCTCAGCTCGCCCATCTTGTCGACCACGAAGCCGAAGTTCTGCCGCTCCACCTTCTGCTGCGGCGAGACACCGAGGAAGCCGACCGAGACGAGCTTGTCGGAGCCGGCCTGGGCGACCACCTGGTTCACGATGGTGTTGGTGTGCAGGTCGATCGACTGGCCGTTGCGCTCGACAACGATCACGGCCGGCTTGTCGGTGTTCGCCCGGATCAGCGGGGTGAGGTCATCCCAACTGTTGATTGTGGTGCCGTTGAAGGACAGGATCTTGTCGCCCACCTGGAAACCCGCCTGCTTGGCAGGCGACTCCTTGTCGCCCGGCTGGCAGGTACGACTCGCCGACGCCTGCGAGGCGGGGATCACGCACTCCGAGACCGTGGCGACGGTGGTCTGCGCGACGTTGGCGCCGTACAGCATGAACAGGCCGCCGAACAGCACGAACGCGATCAGCACGTTCACCAGCGGGCCCGACGCCATCACGATCAGCTTCTTCCACCACACCTTCTGGTAGAAGAGCCGGCCCTCGTCCTCGGGTGAGATCGTCTCGTACTCCGCGGTGCGGGCATTCTCGACCATCGACTGGATCGGACCGGTGTTCGCCTTCCTTACCCGTAATGGGCCGGCCGGGTCCTGACTGTTCTTACTCGGCGGCATCATCCCGATGATGCGGACGAAGCCGCCGGCCGGAATGAGCTTGAAGCCGTACTCGGTCTCGCCGCGCTTGGTGGACCACACCGTCCGGCCGAAGCCGACGAAGAACTGGGTCACCTTCATGCCGAACGCCTTGGCCGGCAGCATATGGCCCATCTCATGCAGCGCCACCGAGACGAGGATGCCGACGACGAACAGCACCACGCCGAGAAAAGTGAGGAGTGCGCTCATGCCTGTGTGGTCTCCTGTACGCCGGTCAGTTCGCGGGCCCGGGTCCTGGCCCAGGCGTCCGCGGCGAGTACGTCGTCGATGGACAGTTCCTCGTACGAGGGTACGTCGTGTTCGGTCACGACCCGGGCCACGGTGTCGACGATTCCCAGGAACGGCAGCCGCCCGTCCCGGAACGCCTGGACGCAGACCTCGTTCGCCGCGTTGAAGACGGCCGGTGCGGTTCCGCCGCTGGTGCCGGCCTGCCGGGCCAGCTGCACAGCGGGGAATGCCTCGTCGTCGAGCGGCAGGAACTCCCACTGGCTGGCTTTCGCCCAGTCCCACGGCGGCGACGCGTCCGGTATCCGGTCGGGCCAGCCCAGCCCGAGCGCGATCGGTAGCGTCATCGTCGGCGGCGAGACCTGCGCGAGGGTCGACCCGTCGTAGAACTCCACCATCGAGTGAACCGCCTGCTGAGGGTGCACGACGACGTCCACGCGCTCCATCGGGATGCCGAACAGCAGGTGCGCCTCGATCAACTCGAGCCCCTTGTTCACCAGCGTCGCCGAATTGATCGTGACGACCGGGCCCATCGCGAAGTTCGGGTGCGCCAGAGCCTGTTCGACGGTGACGTCGGCGAGCTCCGCGCGGGGCCGACCCAGGAAGGGACCGCCACTGGCGGTCAGCAGCAGCTTCCTGACCTCGTCGGGGGTACCGCCCCGCAGGCACTGAGCGATCGCGCTGTGCTCGGAGTCGACCGGCACTATCTGTCCTGGCTTGACCCTCCTGGTGACCAGCGGACCGCCGATGACCAGAGACTCCTTGTTCGCCAGTGCCAGGGTGTTGCCGGCATCGAGCGCGGCCAGCGTCGGCTTCAGCCCGACGGATCCGGTGATGCCGTTGAGAACGACGTCACACGCCAGCGCCGCGAGCTCGCTGGACGAGTCCGGGCCGGTGACGATCTTGGGGATCCGGAACTCACCCTGGGCGTAGTCCCGGCGCTGCGCCTCGGCGTAGAAGGCGAGCTGCAGATCCTGCGCGACCGTCGCCTTCGAGACGGCGACCACCTCGACCTCGAACTCGAGTGCCTGCTGGGCGAGCAGTCCGACGTTGTCGCCGCCGGCCGAGATCGCCAGCACGTGGAACCGGTCGCGATTCCGCCCGATCAGCTCCAGGGCCTGCGTCCCGATGGAGCCGGTCGAGCCGAGGATGACGACGCTACGCGGATTCACGCCCGCCATTGTCCCAGGTAGGACCCGCGCAGGGCGATTCGCCGTACAGCTGGACCCTGTCCCGGCGCTACCTTTGGGCAATGAGTCTGGAGCAGCCGCCGCCCGGGCATCGGGCCTCTGACAACGACCGCGAACGAGCTGCCTCACTGGTCCAGGAAGCGCACAGCGACGGGCGGCTCGATTTCGAGGAGCTGGACGAACGGCTGACCCAGATCTACTCCGCCAAGACCCAGCTGGAGCTGCGCACCGCGACCGCCGATCTGGTGCCTGTCGCACACGGCGCCACCGCTGCCGAGCTGACCATCCGCGCGAAGCACAGCTCGCAGAAGCGTGAAGGGCCGTGGCAGGTGCCGGAACGGGTGATCGCGGTGGCGGAGCACTCGTCGGTGAGGTTGGACTTCACCGACGCGGTGGTGCGGTGGCCGGAGATCCACGTGGACGCCAATGCCAAGCACAGCTCGGTGGTGATGATCGTGCCGGAGGGCTGGAGCATCAACATCGACGAGGTCGACATGATCCACGGCACAGCGTCGAACAAAGCCGGTACGCCGAGAGCAGGTGGCGTCCGGCTGCGGGTCACCGGCCAGGCCAGACATGGCTCCATCGTGGTCCGCCATCCGCGCAAACGTCACTGGTGGTGGCCCTGGTACCGCAAGTGAGGTGGTGTGTGGTTCACCTCAGTTCCAGGCGGCCCGGTTGCCGCTAGCGTGGCGCCATGACCGTTTCGCTGGATCTCGTCGATGTCGACTCGCTGCTCACCGAAGAGGAGATCGCCATCAGGGCGACCACCCGCCGGTTCGCGGACGAGCGGCTGCGCCCGCAGCTGCCCGAGTGGTTCGAGTCCGCGAGCATCCCCGCGCGCGATCTGGCCAAGGAACTCGGCGCGCTCGGGCTGCTGGGCATGCATCTGACCGGCTACGGATGCGGCGGGCTCGGGCCGGTCGCGTATGGCCTGGCCTGTCTGGAGATCGAGGCCGCTGACTCGGGCATGCGCTCACTCGTCAGTGTGCAGGGGTCGCTCGCGATGTATGCGATCTGGAAGTACGGCAGCGAGGAGCAGAAGAACGAGTGGCTCCCACGGATGGCCGCGGGTGAAGCGATCGGGTGCTTCGGGCTGACCGAGCCGGACTTCGGGTCGAACCCCGGTGGCATGCGGACGAACGCCCGGCGCGATGGTGACGACTGGGTGCTGAACGGCTCCAAGATGTGGATCACCAACGGCTCGGTCGCGGATGTCGCCATCGTCTGGGCCCGGACGGATGACGGCGTCCGCGGATTCGTCGTACCGACCGACACCTCGGGGTTCTCCGCGCCGGAGATCACCCGGAAGATGTCGCTGCGCGCGTCCGTGACGTCGGAGCTGATCCTGGACGACGTACGACTGCCGGTTAATGCGATGTTGCCGGAGGCTCGTGGTCTGTCCGGGCCGTTGGGGTGCCTGAACGAGGCGCGCTTCGGGATCATCTTCGGTGCGATGGGCGCGGCTCGCGACTGCCTGGAGACGGCTCTGGACTATGCGGCCGAGCGGCAGGTGTTCGACAAGCCGTTGTCGGCCTACCAGTTGACGCAGGCGAAGTTCGCCGACATGGCCGTCGAGCTGAACAAGGGCATCCTGCTCGCGGTGCACCTGGGTCGCCTCAAGGAGAAGGGCTCACTCCGACCCGAACAGGTCAGTGTTGGCAAGCTCAACAACGTCCGCGAGGCGATCGCGATCGCCCGCGAGTGCCGCACGATCCTCGCCGCGAACGGGATCAGCGGTGAGTACCCGGTGATGCGGCATGCGAACAACCTCGAGTCGGTGTTGACCTACGAAGGAACCTCCGAGGTGCACCAACTGGTCATCGGCCAGGCACTCACCGGCCAGGCCGCCTTCCGCTGACCCCTGTTGACCTCGTTGTGCTGACCGAGCCACCGCTCGGCCACGCTGTCCTGCTCGCCGACGTACAGGCTTGCTGTGGCAAGGTGGGGATCGACCCAGTGGAACCACCCGGACCGGACTCCCGATCTGGCCGGGTCGCGCTCCACCACTGACCGTGACGTCGGCTGGTGCATGGTAATCAGCGAGCTGGGGTACTGTCAGTAAAGGCGACAGTACAGAGCGTTACGACGTCCGCCCGCGGCCCGGACCATCAGCAGTGCACGACTGCTGCCACCCGGAAGGAGCAGGCTTGAGAATCAACGTTGGCATCCTCGTCATCGCCGCAGGCGCGATCATCGCCTTCGCCATCCGCGCAACGTCCAGCCAGGTGAACCTCACCGTCGTCGGCATCATCATCATGCTCGGTGGAGCCGCCGGCCTGTGGTTGTCCTACCGGATAGCGAGCGAACGGGACGTGGAAGAGATCACGATGATCAAACCCACCGTGGAGGAGCAGTACGACACGACACCTCACAAGTACGCGATCGACGAGCAGATCGACGTCACCCCGGTCGATGACCAGACCACCAAGTACCACTGAAACCCGGTCTCTTGACACAGCCTTGGTGAGCCGAGACATCGCCGACGGCGTCCCGATCGAGGAGCGCCTCGCCGTCCGCGAACAGGCCGCGGAATTGCCGTTGAGCGTGGGTCAGCACGGTCAGAGGGGCTTGACGAGGTACACGCACGGGTCTCGGTGGGTGACGATCACGTGGCCGTCGGCATCTTCCTCGGTCCATTCGTCGATCACCTGATCGCCGTCCCACTGCTGGTAGCCGAGGCGTTCGTAGAGGCGACGGGCTCCTGTGTTGACCGGCTCGACGGCCAGACCTATGACAGTCCGCGCCCAGCCTGCGGCAAGGGACTCGGCGGCGGCAATCATCGCAGTACCAGTTCCACGGCCTTGCTCGTAGGCGTGCAGGGCGTTGATCTCGGCAGCGTTGTGCACGGCGCGGACGGCTGCGTACTTCGACTCCCGAAGCAGCATCGTGTGTCCGACGATCTCGCCATCGCGATGGGCGAGCAGGTACAACGCTTCGCCACGCGCCTGCCGGGCCCAGCGCTGCCGGTGGTGTTCGCGCGCCGCCGGTGAGGGTGCGGCTGCGATCAGTCGAGCTAGATCGTGCTGATCGGCGGGTCGGATGTCGAGCATCGTCCGACCGTAGCCGAGCGCTTTAAGTCTGGCTGAAGATTTCCGGCGCAGACTGAGGCATAGCTGGACGTGGGAGGGGTGGCAGGGATGGGCGATCACAACCGGGAGTTGCTGGAGCGGCTCTGGCCGATGGACGGGCAGCTGGCGTTGTCGGCCGAAGCCGAACACGAGCTGCGTACCGAGGACTACACGCTAAACATGCCGCAGTCCGGCGAGCGGATCACCGGGCGGGACACCATGCGGGCGATGCAGCAGGAATATCCGGCTCCACCATCGATCGAGATCCAGCGCATCGTCGGCGCCGGCGATCACTTCGTGGTGCTCGGCCGCTCGGACTACGGCGGCGACGTGTACCACGTGGCGAACATCGTGGAGTTCCGCGACGGCCGGATCGCCCAGGAGACCCGGATCTACGGCTCCCCCTTCGACCCACCCGAGTGGCGCTCGAAGTACGCGGACCCGGTCTGAGACTCCGCAACTGAAGGACCGCGGGGCTGTCTCTCCTTGGCGCTGCGTGTTGTCCTTCGGCGCTGCGGGTTGTCCTTCGGCGCTGCGGGTTGTCCTTGGCGCTGCGGGTTCTCCTTGGCGCTGCGGGTTGTCCTCAGCGCTGCGGGTTGTCCTTCGCGACTTCGGGTTCTACTTGGCGACTTCGGTGGCGCGGGACTCGCGGACCACGGTGACGCGGATCTGGCCGGGGTAGGTGAGCTCTTCCTCGACCTGCTTGGCGATGTCGCGCGCCATCACCTGGGCGGCGATGTCGTCGACGGCGTCCGGTAGCACCATCACCCGGATCTCACGTCCGGCCTGCATCGCGAAGACCTTCTCCACACCGTCGTGGTGCATCGCGATCTCCTCGAGCCGTTCGAGTCGTTGCACGTAGGCCTCGAGCGACTCGCGCCGGGCACCCGGGCGACCACCGCTCACCGCGTCGGCCGCCTGGGTCAGAACCGCCTCGACCGTACGCACCTCGACCTCGTTGTGGTGCGCCTCGATGCAGTGCACGACGTCGTCGTCCTCGCCGTACTTCCGAGCCAGCTCCGCCCCGACGATCGCGTGGCTGCCCTCGGACTCGTGTGTCAGCGCCTTGCCGATGTCGTGCAGGAACGCGCCGCGCTTGCAGCGCTTGACATCCAGCCCCAGCTCGGCCGCCATCATCCCGGCGAGGTGCGCCGACTCCACCAGATGCTTCAGAACGTTCTGCCCGTACGACGTCCGGTAGCGCAGCAGGCCCATGGTCCGGATCAGCTCGGGGTGGAGCTCCGTGATCCCGACCTCCGCCATCGCGTCCTCGGCCGCGCGCTCGCACAACTCGGCGACCTCGCTCTTGCTGCGCTCGTAGATCTCCTCGATCCGGCTCGGATGGATCCGCCCGTCGAGAACCAGGGAGTCCAGCGTCAGCCGCGCGGTTTCCCGGCGTACCGGATCGAAGCAGGACAACAGCACGGCCTCAGGCGTGTCGTCGATGATCAGATTGACGCCAGTGGTCTGCTCGAACGAGCGGATATTGCGACCTTCTCGGCCGATGATGCGGCCCTTCATGTCATCGCTGGGCAGGTGCACCACCGAGACGACGGACTCGCTGGTCTGCTCGGAAGCCAACCGCTGAACTGCCCCGGTGATGATCTTGCGGGCCTTCGTCTCCCCCTCGTCGACGGCCTGCCGCTCGATGTCGCGGACAATCGTATGCGCGTGCCGCTTCGCCTCCGCCTCGATCGCGGCGACGAGCTCGGCCTTCGCCTGCTCGGTCGTGAGGTTCGCGACACTCTCGAGGATCCGGCGTCGCTCGTCCTCCAGATCGCGGATCTCGGCCCGGCGACGATCCAGCTCAGCCAGTTGCGCGGTCAGCCCGGTCTGCCGCTCCTCGATCCCGCGATGCTGCTCGTCGAGACGTTCCTCCCGCTCGGTGAGCCGGTGTTCGCGCCGCTCCATCTCGAGACGCTGCTCCCGCAGATCGTCCCGGATCGACTGGGCCTCGGACTCAGCCTCCCGGCGTACCTCGGCGGCGCGCTGCTCGGCCTCACGCCGCAACTCCGAGGCGCGATCCTCCGCCGCACGGCGGATCTCCTCGGAACGCTGCTCGGCTGCCTCAGCCCGGACCCGCAGTACGGCGGCTTCTTCTTCGGCCTGGCGACGGACGAGTTCGGCGGCCGACTTGGCGCCCGCGGTGATGGTGGCGGCTTCGAGCTTCGCGTTCGCCTCCGCCGCGGTGACCGCCGCCGAAGCGTCGGCATCCTTGCGGCGGGAGAGCGTGAAGCCGATCCAGGCGAGGAGAGCCGTGATCAGCAGCCCGATCAGGACGAGTCCGACTGATACCGCTGCCGGCATGGCCGCGAGTGACATCGGCATCTCCCCTCTTCGAGTCAGCGCCCGCGGGGCGTGACTTTGGCTGCGACGAAGGGATGCACCACTCCGCGGTCGGCGAGACGGGTACGGCGAAACGCGACGGCCGGCTCAGCGGCGCTGGTCCGTCGCTCGCCACAGGTTCCGTCCGTTCGACGGACCCTGCGCTGCGCCGGGTTTCCTTCCGCTACGACGGTTCCTTCCGGCTGACCGCCCAGTGGCTGGGCCTGTCCGCCGCGGCGGTTCCGTCCTATCCGACGGCGATCCGGGGTCGCAGTCGTCCGTCTCTCAGCTCTGTCGAGCGTTGGTCTCGCGTCATCGTTCCCGGCCTGCCAGCCGGTGATCAACCAGCCGCCGGTGCTATATCCGCCACCGTCAGGTGGAGTGATCCCTTACTGATCCCGAGGCTAGGCGCGGCTATCCACACGGTCAAGACGGACACTCACGCACCGCGTCACGGTATCGCCACCCATAGGCTCCGAACCGTCAGCGGCCGTTCACTCTGCGCTCCGCGGCCCGGGCAGACCACCGTCAGACGTACCGGTGGCAGTACCGCCGGTCTGGGCTCCCTCAGTCCCAGAGCCGGCCGAACTACTGGGCTGCTCTGCAACATCCGGCACCTCCCCACCGACAACTGCGCCTTCATCGGCGCTGGATTCCGCCTCGGGCTCCTCCGACTGGCTCGCCGCGTCCGGTGCGCCGTCGTCAGGACCGGTCGCCTCGGCCTGGTCCGCAGTCTCGGTGCCTGTCGCATCGCTGCGCGTCGACTCGCTGCCGGTCGCGTCGCTTGCCGTCGACTGGCTGGCCGTTGACTCGCCGGCCGTCGGCTCGCTGGCCGTCGGCTCGCTGCTGGTCGACTCGCTCGCCGTTGACTCGCTTGCCGTTGACTCGCTGCTGGTCGGCTCGGCGGTTTCCGCCCTGTCCGTGCCCGAATTGGCGGGCTGGGCCTGAGTGGAGGCTTCGCCTGGTGCTGAGTCGGGAGTCTCAGAGGTTTCGGTGGCTTCGGAGGATCCGGGGGCAGCGGGCGCGTCGGAGGCCTGGGAATCGACGTAGCCGCCGACCTTCTCCTGAACGGCATCGACCTTGTCGGCGTACTTGCCGCCGGTCTGCTTGTCGATCAGGTCGCCGGCCTTGTCCACACCCGCCTTGATCTTGTCCGGGTTTTGCTTGACGACGTTCCGGAGCCAGTTCTTCGCCTGTTCCTGGAAATCGTTCATGTGCACCCTCCGAGAGGTGTCAGGGGCGGATTCGGACGAAAATCCCAGCCTACGGACCAGTCACAAACACCAGCCCGTACTCCGGATCAGACACCGTCCGCCCCCACCCGTCAACGTCCCTCGCCGGTCACACCCCCGCCGATACACCTCGTAAGCCCACCCAACTCCCGCAGCCACCCACCCAGCACACCCTGCTCCCAACCGACCGAGGGTGCGGCCGACACCAAATGGGCAGGGCCAGCTCGGGCGGTGGGGCGGCTACCGGGTTATCCGGCCAATAGCGGCAAATAGTGGCGGTATCGGTCGAAAAACCCGCTATCGGTGAGAGACATCCTGCGGTCTTGCCCGGGCTGGATGCGCGGATCGGCCAGCTCTGGTGGCCGACGGGCAGGCTGGCGGGGGCGCCGACAAAGATCGGGAGGCCGAGCACAGCTGGGCGCGGTTGGCCGAGCAGATCGAGACAGCTGGGCGCAGGCCGACCAGATCGGGAGGCCGAGACAGCTGGGCGGGGCGGGGTTGGCTGACCAGATCGGGAGGCCGAGACAGCTGGGCGGGGCCGGGGTTGGCCGACCAGATCGGGAGGCCGAGACAGCTGGGCGGGGCGGGGCTGGCCGACCAGATCGGGAGGCCGAGTACAGCTGGGCGGGGCGGGGTTGGCCGAGCAGATCTGGGGACCTCGGACACCAAGTGGGGCTCTCGGCCAAGGTATTTCATGGCCGAGATCCCCATTTGGTGTCCGAACCCACGACTCGCGCCCCGCCGTTACCCCGTTCGCGAGTCAGTCGCCACTCCGACCCGCTCCACCCACCGTTCACGCGACGGGGCGGTGCGCGGGGCTAGTCTGCTTCGAGGCCTGAGTCGTTGAGGAGGGGGAGCTCCTCGTCGGTGGCCGCCAGCTCCTGCTTGACGACTGTCATGGCCAGGCCGCCCGGGTAGCCCTTTCGCGCGAGCATGCCGAGCAGGCGGCGCATCGCGACCTGCCGCTCGAGCGAACGCATCGACGGGAGCTTCTTCCGGACCAGGGCACGGGCAGTGGCCTCCTCCTGATCAGGGTCGAGCTCGTCGAGCGCGTCGCGGGCGAGCTCATCGTCCACGCCTTTGCGCCGAAGCTCCTGCGCGAGTGCGCGCTTGCTCAGCCCTCGGCCGCGATGACGCGACTCCACCCAAGCAGTGGCGAACGCCGCGTCGTCGATCAACCCGACCTCGGTGAAGCGATCCAGGAGCGCGGCCGCGACCTCGTCCGGAATCTCCCGCTCGGCCAGTAGATCAGCGAGCTCGGCCCTGGTTCGCGGCTGACCGGCCAACTTGTCCAGCAGGATGGTCCGGGCGACCGACTCGGGATCAGACGGCTGGTCGAGCGCCGGATCGGCTGGGGTGGGTGGCTGTCCGGACCCGAACCGGCGACGCCGGCGCGGGCCCGGACGGGTGCTCTCAGAAGTCGACATCGACCTCGGCCGGAGTCTCGGCCGGCTTGTCCACCGTCGCCCCGATGCCCATCTTCTCCTTGATCTTCTTCTCCAGCTCGTTGGCCAGATCGGGGTTGTCGCGCAGGAAGTTCCGCGCGTTCTCCCGGCCCTGGCCGAGCTGGTCGCTCTCGTAGGTGAACCAGGCGCCGGCCTTGCGGACGAAGCCCTGCTCCACACCGAGGTCCAGCAGGCTGCCCTCGCGGCTGATGCCCTGGCCGTAGATGATGTCGAACTCGGCCTGCTTGAACGGCGGGGCGACCTTGTTCTTCACGACCTTGACCCGGGTCCGGTTGCCGACGAAGTCGGTGCCGTCCTTGAGCGACTCGATCCGGCGCACGTCCAACCGGACGGAGGCGTAGAACTTCAGCGCCTTACCACCGGTCGTCGTCTCCGGGGAGCCGAACATGACGCCGATCTTCTCGCGCAGCTGGTTGATGAAGATCGCGGTGGTGTTGGTCCCGCTGACCGCACCGGTCATCTTGCGCAGCGCCTGGCTCATCAACCGCGCCTGCAGACCGACGTGGCTGTCGCCCATCTCGCCCTCGATCTCGGCCCGCGGCACCAGCGCGGCCACCGAGTCGATCACGACGATGTCGATCGCGCCGGAGCGGATCAGCATGTCGGCGATCTCCAGCGCCTGCTCACCGGAGTCCGGCTGCGAGACCAGCAGGGCGTCGGTGTCGACGCCGAGCTTCTGCGCGTAGTCGGGGTCGAGCGCGTGCTCCGCGTCGATGAACGCCGCGATCCCGCCGGCGCGTTGCGCGTTGGCGACGGCGTGCAGCGCGACCGTCGTCTTACCCGACGATTCCGGGCCGTAGATCTCCACCACCCGGCCGCGTGGCAGACCACCGATGCCGAGCGCGATGTCCAGCGCGATCGATCCGGTCGGAATGACCTCGATCGGGGCGCGACCCTGCTCGCCCAGCCGCATCACCGAGCCCTTGCCACACTGACGCTCGATCTGCGTCAGCGCGGTGGCCAGGGCCTTCTCGCGATCCCCAGCCTTGCGCTCCGCACTCGCCGCTGCACCAGCCATGTGACTGCCACCTAACCCATCTAGTAATCGGGGCCGCTGTCCCAGCTGCCCGGAAGGAATTCTTTGTCGCCAGAGACGGTATGGGTTACGTCGGACAGTTTTCGGTGCCGCGCTGAATTTGTGGACAACTTCGGCCGATCCGACGAACTTGTACGACACAAAGTAGCCCGAACACGTGTTCGAATCACAACTGACACGCCGAAGTTGCCCCGACAACCACCCTGGACCTGCCTGCCGAGAACCAGTCTGACCTGACGCGAGCAGCACCATCGGCGTACGACCGTGAACCCTGTTGAGTGAATGCCGGGCGCTGGGATGATCAGTCTCATGAACGCCATCGCGATCGTTCGGCCGGACGACACCTGGGGAGCCCAGTTCGAGAAGACCGCGGAAGTCATCCGCAGGATTCTCGGCGACACCGCCTTGCGGGTGGACCACATCGGCTCGACCTCCGTACCGGGCCTGGCGGCGAAGGACATCCTGGACATCCAGGCGACGGTCGCCACCGAGCCCGAGCTGGATGACGCGGTGGAGCGCCTGACTACCGCCGACTGGGAGATCAGGCCGGCGCGTCGCGACCACCCGGTGCCGGGCCTGCCGACGGACGAGATCCAGTGGGTCAAGCGACTGGTGGTGGAGCCCATGTACCGGCGCCGGGTGAACCTGCACCTCCGGGTGGACGGCCGCGCCAACCAGCGGTACGCCCTGCTGTTCCGCGATTATCTACGAGCCCACCCCGACACCGCCGCGGCGTACGGGGAGTTCAAGCGCCGGGCAGCGGCGCTGAAGTTCGACACTGTCAACGACTACGCGGATCTGAAGGACCCTGTCTGCGACCTGATCTACCTGCCCGCCGAGGAATGGGCGGGACGGACCGGGTGGGCGGTCTGAGGCACCGCTGCGAACCGTGACCGGAGTACTACTCAGGGCTCGTTGACGCACCCAGATGCACCCACCACGCTGGACGGAGGGCGTGCTGCCGAATGACCCGACGTACGACGGGCGGGGCGGCTCCCCGAGGGGGCGTGGTTCCAGATGGGCGGAGTGGGGCGGCTCGCGGCGTTGCCGTGCGGCAAGGTGTCGAAGTGGATCGTGCTGGCGCTGTGGATCGTCGCGGTCGGCGTGTGCGTCAGTCCGGCGAGCAAGCTGACCGGTGCCCAGCAGAACGACGCTGTGTCGTGGTTGCCGGGAAACGCCGAGTCCACCGAGGTACTCAAGGCGACTGCCCAGTTCTCCTCGCCGGACGAGATCCCGGCCGTACTGGTGTACGAACGACCTGACGGGGTCACCCCGGCGGATCAGCAGGCCGTCGCGCGCCACGTCACGGCGTACGGGAACTTGCAGGACGTTGACCGGGACGTGATCGGACCGGTCGCGTCCAAGGACGGCAAGGCGCTGCAGGTACTCGTACCGATCAACGCCGGCGCGGGCGGCTGGGAGACGATCGGCGCGCGCGCAGACGAGATCCGGCGGGTTGCTGCCGAGCGACCTGATGGGCTGTCGTTCCATCTCACCGGTCCGGGCGGGTTCGCTGCCGACTCCCAGGAGGCCTTTGCCGGTATCGACGGCAAGCTGCTCTACTCGGCGGCGGCGGTAGTGATCGTGATCCTGCTGCTCACCTACCGCAGCCCTGTGCTCTGGCTGCTGCCGCTTGTGTCGGCAGGTACTGCTCTGTTCGCGGCACAGGCCGTCATCTATCTGCTGGCGACAAAAGCAGACCTCACTGTGAACGCCCAGAGCGCCGGGATTCTCACAGTGCTCGTCTTCGGCGCGGGGACGGACTATGCCCTGTTGCTGGTTGCCCGCTATCGAGAAGAGCTCCGCCGCCACAAGGATCGACACGAGGCGATGGCGTTCGCTCTGCACAGGTCAGGCCCGGCTATCTTCGCTTCCGGCTCGACCGTCGTGGCGGGGATGCTCTGTCTGCTGCTGGCCTCGATGAATTCCACGCGTGGTCTTGGGCCTGTGGCCGCGGTCGGCATTGTGGTCGCACTGCTGGCAATGCTCACGCTGCTACCTGCGCTGCTCGTGGTGTGCGGCCGCTGGGTGTTCTGGCCGTTGCGGCCGACGTACGGCTCGGACGACCACACCGAGAACAGCATGTGGGGACGGATCGGCCGTCGGATCGCAGTACGCCCGCGGCTCACCTGGGTGACTACCAGCGTTCTACTGGGCGCGGCGGCACTCGGCATGCTGACGCTCGACGCGAACGGACTGACCAACGAGGAGTCCTTCACCGGGACCCCGGACTCGGTGGTCGGCGAGAAGACCGTGGCCGCACACTTCCCAGCCGGCGCAGGCAACCCCCTGGTCGTGGTCAGCAACGCCGACCAGGCAGCAGCAGTCCGTACTGCGCTGTCGTCGACGCCCGGTATCGCGTCAGTCGCCGAGCCGAGAACAGCAGGCGGCCGGGCCTATCTCGAAGGCACCATGACGGAGGCGGTGGACACGCAGGCGGCCAAGGACACCGTGGATCGCGTACGAGCCGCCGTGCACGCCGTCCCGGGCGCAGCTGCGCGCGCAGGCGGTGGCGCGGCGATCCTGCTCGACACCCAGCGCGCGTCGGACCACGACAACAAGGTGATCATCCCGGTCGTGCTGGCTGTTGTGCTGCTCATCCTGGCCCTGTTGCTCCGCGCGATCGTGGCCCCGGTGTTGCTGGTGGCAACGGTCGTACTCTCGTTCGGTGCCGCGCTCGGCATCAGCGCCCTGTTGTTCCACCACGTGCTCGGGTTCGACGGCGCGGATCCGTCGCTGCCCCTGTTCGTGTTCGTGTTCCTGGTTGCCCTTGGCATCGACTACAACATCTTCCTGATGACAAGGGTTCACGAGGAGGCGAAGGTCCACGGGACCAGGCGGGGGGCGCTGATCGGTGTCGCCGCGACCGGCGGGGTGATCACCTCCGCCGGGCTGGTGCTCGCGGGGACCTTCGCGGTCCTCGCGACGATGCCCATCGTCGCCTTCGCCGAGATCGGGATCGCCGTGGCGCTCGGCGTGCTGCTCGACACCATCGTCGTCCGGTCCGTGCTGGTCACCGCGCTCAACCTCGACGTCGGACGGCACCTGTGGTGGCCGAGCAAGCTCGCCCAGAAGCGCGATCCCGAACCGACCGAGGAACTGCCCGAACCAGAGCCCGAGCACTCACTCGCCGGCAGTTGACAGCCGCCCCCTCAGCGCTCGCTGGCGGGGAGTTGGAGGTGGGCCCAGACGGCACGCCAGACGGTCTTGGCGTGCTCGCCCTGCGCCAGAGCTTCGGCGACCGTGCGGCCACCGAGTTCACTCAACGCCTGGGTCTCCGCCCAGGTGCGTGAGTAGGCGGGACCGAGATGGCGATCCATCCGCTCCCAGAATTCCGTCAGTCTCATGCCTGCCCATCGTCGTCGTCCGGTCGGCTCGAGCCGTCCTGCTGACCGCCCTCGTGCGGCGGCTGCTCCTGCGGCGGACCCTCTTGCCGGGGACCGCCGTACTGCGAGGGCTGCGCCTGCTGCGGCGGCTGGCCGTGCTGCGGGGGCTGGCCGTGCTGCGGACGACCCTGGTTTGGAGGCACGCCTTGCTGCGGCGGGTGACCTTGCTGCGGAGGCTGCGCACCTTGCCAACTCTGCTGTGGCGGCTGGCCCTGCGGACCCGGCGCTGGAGGCTGGGTCTGCGGACCCGGCTGACCCCAACGGCCCGGTCCTTGTTGGGGCGGAGGACCCTGGGCTGCGCCCTGCGGCGGCCCCCACCGGCCCGGTTGCTGCGGGTGCGGCTGGCCTGGGTACTGCCCTGAGCCAGGCTGACCCGGGTACTGCGGCGGCTGGCCCTGCGGTCCCGACTGCCCGTACGGGCCGGGCCGCTGCCCGTACTGCGGACCACCCTGGCCTGCCTGTCCGTACTGCGGACCACCTTGGCCTGGTTGCCCGTACGGACCGCTCGGCTGACCATACGGACCAGCGGGGCCTGGCTGCCCGCCGTACTGGGGTGCCCACTGGCCGGGCTGGCCCGGGTATTGACCGTAGGGCCCGGGGTACTGCTGTTGCGCGGCGGTCCTGCGACCCCGAAGTACGAAGAAAAGCACGGCCGCGGCAGCAAGGAGCACCAGCACGATGATGAGGATGACCGCCCACAGCGGGAATCCACTACTCGCTTCTGACGTCAGCGAGACATTGCCGAGCTTGTCCAGGCTGTCGTACGTCGCGGTGCGGCCGCTGACCTTGGCGCCCGGGTCGTGCTCGAGGATCTTGCCCGGCATCGTGATCTTGAAGTTGATCACCGGCTGCGCACCGGCGGGCGTCTGGCCGAGGTCCATCCCCTTCACCGAGACGTAGAACTTGTTGCCTTCCTTGCGGAAGCCGACCCCGTCCTCGGTGGAGGTGCTCATCTTGCTGAACGGCACTTTGTCGAACTGGCAGTTGGACCCGATGTACTTGTCGTCGTCGTAAGCCTTACAGGTGACCCCGGCGGTGGTGGTCTGCTTGATCCCCTTCTCGACCTGGGCACGGACCGCGTCGAGGGACTGACCGCTGGACTCGACCAGCTGCTTGTCGACACCGATCTGCAGGGTGCCGGACACGGTCTGGTCCGGGTTCACCTTGAGGTCGGCATCGAGCTTGACGCAGCCGGTCAGACCGACCAAGCAGGCCATCACGACGAGCGCCATCCGCACGCGGTTCTTCATGCCGCCGATCATTCCAGAAAGCGCGGACGATGCACCCTCGGGTGGCAGCGGACGAAAACTGTCGGAGGGGCCAGGCACTATGGGGGGCGTGCAAAGATCTACCGCGTTCAGCCGCTTCTCGCCCGCGACCCGGGCGTGGTTCGGCGACGTCTTCGAAGCGGCCACCCCGGCCCAGCTCGAGGCGTGGGACGCCATCACTGCGGGCCGGGACGCGCTGGTCGTGGCGCCGACCGGCTCAGGCAAGACGCTGGCGGCCTTCCTGTGGGCCCTGGACCGGCTGGCCACCACCCCTCCGCCGGCCGACCCGAAGCTGCGCTGCCGAGTGCTCTATGTCTCACCGCTGAAGGCGCTCGCAGTAGACGTCGAGCGAAACCTGCGGGCGCCCCTGATCGGCATCCGCGAGACCGCGCGACGCCTCGGCGAGGCACCGGTCGACGTCGAGGTCGCGGTGCGCTCCGGAGACACCCCGGCCAATGAACGAAGGCGGTTCGCGACCAAGCCGTCCGACGTACTGATCACGACGCCCGAGTCCCTCTTCCTGCTGCTCACCTCGCAGGGCCGCGAGTCGCTTCGCGGCGTGGAGACGGTGATCGTCGACGAGGTGCACGCGGTCGCCGGCACCAAGCGTGGCGCGCACCTCGCCCTGACGCTGGAGCGGCTGGACGCCCTGCTGCCCACGCCCGCTCAGCGAATCGGCCTTTCCGCAACGGTCCGGCCGGTGGAAGAGGTCGCACGGTTCCTCGGCGGCGAGCGCCCCGTCAGCGTGGTCCAGCCGAAGTTCACCAAGCAGTGGGACCTGAGCGTCGTCGTGCCGGTCGAGGACATGGCCGAGCTGGCCAACACCGAGATCGAGACGTCTGGCTCCGCGGCAGGGCCACCACGGCACGCCTCCATCTGGCCGCATGTCGAGGAGCACGTCTTCGACCTGATCTCGTCGCATCGGTCCACGATCGTGTTCTCGAACTCACGCCGCCTCGCCGAACGACTGACCGCGAGACTGAACGAGATCGCCGCCGAGCGGGCCGACCTGGAGCTGGCTGAGGTAGGTTCGCCTGCCCAGCTGATGGCTCAGTCAGGTGCGTCTCTGGCCGCGCCGCCGCTGATCGCCCGGGCGCACCACGGTTCGGTCAGCAAAGAGCAACGCGCGCTGATCGAGGCCGATCTGAAGTCCGGCAGGCTGCCCTGTGTCGTCGCGACCAGCAGCCTGGAGCTCGGTATCGACATGGGTGCGGTCGATCTGGTCATCCAGGTCGAGGCGCCGCCGTCGGTGGCGAGCGGGCTGCAGCGGGTCGGCCGAGCAGGGCACCAAGTCGGGGCGACCTCCCGCGGCGTGCTCTTCCCGAAGTTCCGCGGTGACCTGGTCGACACCGCTGTTGTCGTCCAGCGGATGCGCGACGGCCTGATCGAGAGCCTGCACATCCCTGCGAACCCGCTCGATGTGCTGGCCCAGCAGATCGTCTCGATCGTTGCGCTCGACACCATCGACGTCGACGAGCTCTATGCCCTCGTACGACGCTGTGCCCCCTTCGCCACGTTGCCCCGTTCGGCTTTCGACGGGGTGCTCGACATGCTGTCCGGGCGTTATCCCTCCGACGAGTTCGCCGAGCTCCGCCCGCGAATCGTGTTCGACCGCGTCAGTGGCGAGATCTCCGGCCGGCCCGGGGCGCAACGGCTGGCTGTGACGAGCGGCGGCACGATTCCGGACCGCGGGCTGTTCGGCGTCTTCCTGGTCGGCGAATCGACGAACCACCGGGTCGGCGAGCTCGACGAGGAGATGGTCTACGAGTCGCGGGTCGGCGACGTGTTCACACTCGGCGCCTCCAGTTGGCGGATCGAGGACATCACCCACGACCGCGTGCTCGTCTCCCCCGCGCCTGGTCAGCCTGGGCGGCTCCCCTTCTGGAAGGGCGACGCTGTCGGGCGGCCCGCCGAGCTGGGGGCGGCCACGGGCGCCTTCGTCCGGACGATGGCGGCGCTGCCTGCCGCGAAGGCAGTCAAGCGAGCCAAGGACGCGGGCCTGGACGAATATGCGGCCAACAACCTGGTCGCCTATCTCGCCGAGCAACGCGAAGCGACGAGCCGCGTGCCTGACGACATCACCGTGGTGGTCGAGCGATTCCGCGACGAGCTGGGCGACTGGCGTGTCTGCATCCACTCGCCGTACGGCGGCCAGGTGCACGGGCCGTGGGCGCTGGCGATCGCGGCGCGACTGCGCGAGCGGTACGGAATGGATGCGCAGTCGGTCTCCGGCGACGACGGCATCGTGCTGCGGCTGCCGGAGACAGACGAGGCACCGCCCGGCGCTGAGCTGGTGTTGTTCGACCCGGCGGAGATCGAGGACCTGGTCACTGCTGAGGTCGGCGGGTCTGCCCTCTTCGCCGCACGGTTCCGCGAGTGTGCGGCGCGGGCGCTGCTGCTCCCCCGACGAAACCCAGGCAGGCGATCCCCGCTGTGGCAGCAACGTCAACGCTCGGCTCAGCTGCTGAGCGTCGCCAGCAAGTACGGCTCGTTCCCGATCGTGCTGGAGACCCTGCGCGAAGTGCTCCAGGACGTCTACGACCTGACCGCGCTGAAGGACCTGCTGACTGGCATCAGCGAACGCCGGATCTCCGTGGTGGAGGTGGAGACACCTGAGGCCTCGCCCTTCGCGAAGTCGTTGCTGTTCGGGTATGTGGGCGCGTTCATGTACGAGGGCGACAGCCCGCTTGCAGAGAAGCGCGCCGCGGCACTCTCCCTGGATCAGGGGCTGCTGGCGGAGTTGCTGGGCCGGACCGAGCTCCGGGAGCTGCTGGACGCCGAGGTCGTCCTGCGGACCGAGGCCGAGTTGCAGCGGCTGGCCGAGGACCGTCGGGCCCGGGACGCGGAAGGTTTGTTCGATGTCCTGCGCCTGGTCGGGCCGCTGTCCGTCGCCGAAGCAGCGCAGCGCTGTGTCGAAGGAGCCGATGCAGAGACCTGGCTGACTGAGCTCGCCGCCGCCCGGCGAGTGGTCCGGGTGCGCATCGCCGGCGAGCACCGCTGGGCCGTTGTCGAGGATGTCGCACGGTTGCGTGACGCCCTCGGCGTACCGCTGCCTCCTGGAGTGGCGGAGGCGCATGCGGAGCCGGTCGCCGATCCACTCGGCGATCTGGTCTCGCGGTATGCCCGCACGCACGGGCCCTTCCGTGCTGTCGATCTCGCCACCCATCTCGGGATCGGCGTAGCTGTCGTGACGGATACGCTGCGCCGGCTGGCGGCGTCCGGCCGAGTGGTCGAGGGCGAGTTCCTGCCTGGCGGCATCGCGATGGAATGGTGCGACAGCGAGGTCCTCCGCCTGCTTCGACGTCGCTCGCTCGCCGCGCTCCGCAAGGAAGTCGAGCCGGTCGATCCTGCCGCGCTGGCCCGATTCCTGCCTGCCTGGCAAGGCATCACGAGCAGCCGCGGACGCGGGTACGACGTGCTCCTCGGCGCCGTCGAGCAGCTGGCAGGTTGCGCGGTTCCTGCGTCCGCGCTGGAGTCCATCGTGCTGCCGTCGCGCGTGCCCGGGTACCAGCCGTCCATGCTGGATGAGTTGACCGCCACTGGCGAAATCGTTTGGGCCGGCTCCGGTTCGTTGCCGGGCACCGATGGCTGGGTGTCGTTACACCTCGCGGACAACTGCGACCTGACGCTGCCCGATCCGGATCCTTCCTTCGAAGTCGGCGAGACCCACCAGGCCGTGATCGACGCGCTCTCCGGCGGCGGGGCGTTCTTCTTCCGCCAGCTGAGCGATGCCGTCGGTGCAGCCGGTGGTGTGGTCGACGACGAGACGCTGGTCGGGGTGCTGTGGGATCTCGTCTGGGCCGGTCACCTCACCAACGACACACTTGCGCCGGTCCGCGCCCTGGTCGGCGGCGGCCGCGGCAGCCATCGAACGCGCCGTACGACGCCCCGCGCGCGGCCAGGTCGTTCGATCAGGCCCGGCCGACCCGCTATGCCGTCGCGAAGTGGTCCCCCGACAGCGGGCGGCCGGTGGTCCCTGCTGCCGGAGCGCAATCCCGACGCGACTCGTCGCGCACATGCCGCGGCGGAGACGCTGCTCGATCGGTACGGCGTCGTCACCCGGGGCTCGGTGATCACCGAGCGCACGCCGGGTGGTTTCGCCGCGGTCTACAAGGTGTTGAGCGCCTTCGAGGAATCAGGTCGCTGCCGCCGCGGCTACTTCGTGGCCGGACTGGGAGCTGCGCAGTTCGCGCTGCCGGGGGCCGTGGATCGCCTGCGAGCAATGGCCGAGTTGCCGACCAGCGGTTCGCCCAGTCGCTCGAAGGAGGAGCCTGCGGCGCGGGCCGTAGTACTGGCTGCGTCTGATCCGGCGAATCCGTATGGGGCAGCCTTGCCGTGGCCCGAGCGCGATGGGCACCGCCCCGGGCGGAAGGCCGGGGCGTTGGTGATGCTCGTGGACGGGCAACTGATCGTGTACGTCGAGCGGGGTGGGCGGACCGTGCTGAGCTTCACCGAGGATCCCGACCTGCTGCAGCCGGCGGTGGATGCACTTGCGCTCGCGATCAGGGACGGGCACCTGGGCAAGCTCAGCGTCGAGACCGCCGACGGCGAACAGGTTCGACACACGGCGTTCGGTGATGCGCTGGCCAAGGCAGGCTTCCACGCGACGCCGCGAGGCCTGCGGCTTCGGGCGTGAGCCGTGCCTGAGGGAGATACCGTCTGGCGCGCCTGCAAACGACTCGACCAGGCTCTGCACGGTCAGGAACTGGCGCGCACCGACTTCCGTGTGCCCTCACTGGCCACGACCGACCTCGGCGGCCAGACGATGGTGGAGGTCGTTGCGCGCGGCAAGCACCTGATGATGCGGCTGTCCGGCGGAGTGACGATTCACAGCCACTTGCGGATGGAGGGCAGCTGGCATCTGTACCGGCCAGGCGAGCGGTGGAAGGGCGGGCCGGATCACCAGGTGCGAGTGGTGCTGGAGACCGCCGCCTGGACCGCCGTAGGGTATCGGTTGCCGGTGCTCGAACTGGTGGCCACTGATGCCGAGGAGACCGTGGTCGGGCATCTCGGGCCGGATCTGCTCTCTGCCGACTTCGATCGGCCCGTGGCACTTGCGAACCTCGCTGCGCAGCCCTCACGAACGATCAGCGAGGCATTGCTGGACCAGCGCAACTTGGCCGGGATCGGGAATCTCTACCGCACGGAGGTCTGTTTCCTGCTCGGTCTGCATCCGTGGCGGCCGGTGTCGTCGGTCGACCTCGGCGCGGCGGTGGACCTCAGCCGCCGCATGCTGAAGGCCAACCTCCCGCATGCCGCGCAGGTGACCACGGGGGTGGACCGCCCTGGGCAGCGGACCTGGGTGTTCGAGCGCCCCGGCAAACCGTGCCGTCGTTGTGGCACCACGATCCTCACCGCCCCGATCGGCGAACCACCGCGCGACCGCGTCAGCTACTGGTGCCCGACGTGTCAGCCCGAGTCCTGACCCGCGATCCCTGATCTCGGATTCGCCTGTGGACAACCGTCTTGGTCGGCGGCGACGCAGATACCTTCTCCGATATCGAACACCTGTTCGATGCGAGAGAGGAGAGACCATGTGCGACATCTGCGGCGGGATGACGGACGACGAATATGCGATGCGGATTGCCGGCAACATCCAGCTTCATGGGTGGACGGTGCAATATGTGCTCGGCGAGGACCGGCGCAACCCGCCCTTCGGGTACACCCTCGGGCTCAGCCTGCGCGGCCATCCAGAATTCATCATCTTCAACTGCCCGCAGGATGGCACCTACAAGACGCTCGAGCCGCTCGCCCGCGCCGTCCTCGGGGGCAGGCGCTTCGACGAGGGAGATGACCTCAGCGAGTTCTATGCAGGACCGGAGAAGGCTCAATTGCTCCGCTTCCCCGACTCGTCGACCCACCTCTACGCGGCGAACAGCATGCTTCGGCAGCCCGGCGAACCACCCGTTGCCGCGCTGCAGGTCGTGTGGCCGAGTCAGGTTCCGCTGTTAGCGGAGACGCTGGGACAGCAGCGTAGAGGGCGAGGGAGACGGTGAGTAGCCACAACGACACCCAGGCATGCGCCCGGCCGAGATCGTCCGGCTGTGGCGGCGGCGGATCAGGCGGCGGAGGCCACGACCGCGGGCTCGATGGTGGGATGGGCCAGCACGAGGGCTTCCTCGCGGGCCAGGTCTTCGCTCACTTCGGCGAAGATCGTCGACAGAGGGACATCCAGGGCCGTGCAGATGGCCGCGAGCAGCTCGCTCGAAGCTTCCTTCTGACCGCGCTCGACCTCGGACAGGTAGCCCAGGCTGACCCGGGCATCGGCGGACACCTCGCGCAGAGTGCGCCCCTGGCGCAGTCGTTTGCGCCGCAGGACGTCGCCCAGCAGGCCACGAACCAGCACCATGAGGTTTCTCCCTTCCGCCTGTCGGACCGAATCTACTCGCACCGTAGCTCGACCGTGAGGACCAACGGTACCCGTTGCTGGGTCACTACTCCTCGCAATGTCCAGCTTCGGTGCGCCGTGCCAGTCTGCCCTACCTGCTCCCATGGTGGTATCAACGCCGCGGCGCGCCGGGTTCTTCCACCACCAGTTCGGCGGCAAGCTCCAGCACCGCCTGGACGCTGCCGCGCCGGACTGCCTCGCGGTCCCCGTCCAGTGAGACTTTGCGGACCCTCACCGTGGTGGGGCCGGCGGCTGCGACATAGACAGTGCCCGCCGCGATCCCGTCCTGTGGATCCGGTCCCGCGACTCCGGTGGTCGCCAGGCCGTAGGTGGCCCCGAGGCGCTCCCGAACCCCGGCGGCGAGGGCTGCTGCTGTGTCAGGGTGCACCGGGCCGACGTCGGCGAGGAGATCCACCGGGACCCCAGCGAGGGTGGCCTTGAGATCGGTGGCGTAGACGATGACGCCCCCGCGGTAGATCGCCGACACGCCGGGCACGTCCGTCAGGGTCGACCCGACCATTCCACCCGTTAGCGACTCGGCTGTGGCAAGGGTCGCGCCCTGCGCCTGGACCAGCTCGATCACCTTGTGCAACGCAGCCTGCAGTTGGTCCGACGACTCGAGCAGTTCCGCCGCCATGGACGCGCCGCCGTCGAAGTCAGCGGCTGTGAAGTCATCGGTCATGAGGTCATCACCCTGCCGGGGAGGTCAGCTGTCAGGGAAGGGGGCGCTTGGCTGCGGCGCGGAGGCGGACGGCGCGGCCCACGTAGTCGATGCCCGTGACGATCGTCACGATCACTGCGGCGCCCATGAAGGCGACGGCAGTCCAGTGCACGACAGCCACCGAATGCCAGGGAAGCAGGTAGAGGCCCAATGCGATCGCCTGAAGGACGGTTTTCACCTTGCCGCCGCGGCTGGCCGGCATCACACCGTGCCGGATCACCCAGAACCGGAGCGCTGTCACCCCCCATTCGCGGACCATCACCACGATCGTGACCCACCACGGCAGGTCGCCCAGAATCGAGAGCCCGATGAACGCGGCACCGGTGAGTGCCTTGTCCGCGATCGGGTCTGCGATCTTGCCGAAGTTGGTGACCAGGTTCCACCGGCGGGCGATGTCACCGTCGAAGCGGTCGGTGACGATGGCGACCACGAAGGCGGCGGTGGCGAGCAGTCGATTGCTGTCACCGGCCCCGCCGTCGCGGAATAGCAGCCAGACGAACAACGGAACCAGCACGAGCCGCAGTACGGTCAGCGCGTTGGCCACATTCCAAGCGCTGGGCGCACTCAGCGGACCGGTCGCCGCGCGCGGCGACGGGTTCGTCGGCGGGATGGTCACGCGGTCAGGTTAGCTGCCGGGACGCCTTCTCGGGTGGCCACCTGCGCGGCGAACTCGGCGATCAGGTCGACTCCGTCGCTGCCAACCACCTCGGCAACGACCAGGTCGCCAACGGCCAGACCGTCCGGAAGGTTCGTCAGCGTGGTGGAGCCGTCGACCTCCGGGCCCTGGTGGGCGGCCCGACCTTCGGCGGTGTCGCCCTCGACGGACTCGACCAGGATCTCGACCTTTTCACCGATCCGTGCCTCGGCCCGGGCTGAGGTCAGGTCCTCGGCGAGGCGGGTGACCCGGTCCAGCCGGGCGGCGATGGTGTCCTCGTCCAGCTTGCCGTCGTAGGTCTCGGCCTCGGTGCCGTCCTCGTCCGAGTAACCGAACACCCCGATCGCGTCCAGCCCTGCGCGGGAAAGGAAATCGCAGAGAATGTCCACGTCCTCCTCGGTCTCGCCCGGGAAGCCGACGATCACGTTGCTCCGGATCCCCGCGGTCGGGGCCTGCGCACGGACCTGCTCGATCAGGTCGAGGAACCGTTCCGCGTCACCGAACCGGCGCATCCGCCGCAGCAACGGTCCCGACGCGTGCTGGAAGGAGAGGTCGAAGTACGGGGCGACGCCCGGGGTCGAGGCCATCGCGGTGATCAGGGTCGGACGCATCTCGGCCGGCTGCAAGTACGACACGCGCACGCGGGTCAGCCCCGGGACCGCGGCGATCTCCTCGACCAGGGTCTCCAGGAGCCGGAGATCGCCCAGGTCCTTGCCGTACGACGTCGAGTTCTCGGAGACCAGGAACACCTCGCGGACACCGTTCTCGGCCAGCCAGTGGGCCTCGCCGAGCACCTCGGTGGGGCGACGCGAGACGAACGCGCCGCGGAAGGCGGGAATCGCGCAGAACGCGCAACGACGGTCGCAGCCGGAGGCCAGCTTCAGCGGGGCCATCGGTCCCCCGTCGAGGCGGCGGCGCACGATGCGAGGACCACTGGCCGGCGCGGCCGTCAGGTCCGGCGCGTCGATGGTCAACTCGCGGTCCGACGCCTTGACCGTCCGGCCCTTGAGCTCGCCGTTCGTCGTGCCCTGGCCGTTGAGGTCCTTGGAGCCGAGACCTTCGGGCTTCAGCGGCTGCGGAGCGTCGCCGTGACCGGGGAGCGCGACGCCGGTGGCATCGGCGCGATCGGCGGGGGCGAGTGGGAGGAGCTTGCGGCGGTCGCGCGGGACATGCGACTGATGTTTGGTGCCGGACAGGATCGAGCGAAGACGCTCGGAGATGTCCGCGTAGTCGTCGAAGCTCAGCACCGCGTCGGTCTCGGGCAGGGCCTCGGCGAGCTGCTCGCCGTACCGTTCGGCCAGGCACCCGACGGCCACCACTGCCTGGGTCCGGCCGGATTCCTTGTAGTCGGATGCGGCAAGCAGGGTGTCGACCGAGTCCTTCTTCGCGGCCTCGACGAAACCGCAGGTGTTCACCACCACGGTGTCCGCCTCGGCGGCGTCGTCGACGAGCCGGAAGCCGCCCGCCTCGAGCCGCCCGGCCAGTTCCTCGGAGTCGACGTCGTTGCGGGCACAGCCCAGCGTGACCAGGGCGACGGTCGTGGGAGTCGTAGTCATCGCTCCGAGTATGACTGCTGGACCGAGCGGTTCGAAATCAACCACCGGAGATCCCCAGATTCCAGCCCGGCTTCCGGATCGACCTGCACCCCCTTACCCCTGCACCCCGTCCCCCCACCGCGACCATGGCGAGCGTGCGGCTGGGTCAGTTGGTCTTTTGGATTGCGCCGGTGGGGGTGACCAGGAAGCGCTTGGCTTTGGGGTTCACGCGTTTGCCGTCGACGGAGACGGCGATGTTGCCTGGGACCGCCAACGTGACCCGGACAGTGCCGGGGTAGACGACGGTCTGCGTGGAGCCTGGACCCACGAGGCCCTGGAAGAGCTTGAGACCGTGGAAGTTCCGGAGGGTGACGTACGAGCCGTCCCGGCTGGCGGTCAGGGTCAGCTTGATCTTGTGCGGAACCGGCGCCTTCGGAGTCGCGGCCGTCTTCACCGGCTTCGCGACCGTGGGCTTGGCTGTCGGGGTGGTCACGGCGATGGTCGGGGTCGAGCGGGATGCGTTCGCCTCGACATCGCTCGGCAGGGTGAACAGCCGGACCATCCCCCAGCCCATCAGCCCCACCAGGATCGCGCCGACGACGACCGCCCAGCGCGGGCGGGCCGGGTGCAGGGTCGGGCCCTTGGCGTCCGCGCGCTCCTCCCGCCGGCTGCGGTCGGGCTCCGCCGCCGCATGGGTCTCGTCGTACTTCGCGAGCAAAGGAGCTGGATCGGCCTTGACCACCCGGGCGATCGCGCGGATGTGGCCCCGGGCATAGAAATTGCCGCCGCAGCGGGTGAAGTCGTCGGCTTCTATGGCGAGCAGCAGGCCGGATCTGATCCTGGTCGCAGCGCTCAGCTGGTCGATCGTCATGTCGGCCCGTTCGCGGGCCGCCGTGAGCTCGCTGCCGATGCTCACGTCCCCACCGCCTCTCCACCGTCCACCACTTGCCCAGATCCGCTGACATCACAGTCAACGGCCTTGATCCGACGGGGTCACGCGAAGGTCAGAGTTGTTCCCTGACCGGACACCTGGCGTCCGCCAACATGTGCAGCGCCTGTACTACTTCCCCGTTCGACGGCCGAGCCGTCAATCCGAACGGTACAGCGAGCGAGGTCCCCGTCAGTCGCCGATTCGCATCGGTCAGCTTGCGAGTTGCCTGCGACATCGATCCGAGCACCGGTCCGGGATCCAGCTGGTGTACCGCGATCCGGCCGTCGTCGAGCGGATGCCGGCGCCGCAGTACGGTCACCTCCTCGATGTCCTCCCAGCGGGTGCCGATCCACTCGTCGCGGATCCGCAGCCTGATCCCGACCTGGTCGGCGACCAGCATGTCCCCGACCGTCAGCGCGCGGGCGCAGATCACGGCGAGTACGGCGAAACCGGCGGCCGCGAGCCAGCGCAGTACACCGGCGGGACTGGTCGAAGCGGAGGCGGCGAAGCCGATGGCGACCAGCAGGGCTCCGATCGCCAGGCCACCGTGCACTCGTTGCGAGGCACGGATGGTGAACTCCTGGGTCACGGCGTCCGAATCCACAGCAGGTTGCGCGGACTGGGGCATCGCGGTGTGGGCGGTCACGGGTCAGTCTCCTCGCAGGGTGGCGACGAAGTCCTCTAGATCGTCCGGTTTCACCAGTACGTCGCGGGCCTTGGATCCTTCGCTCGGCCCGACCACGCCCCGGCTCTCCAGGATGTCCATCAGCCGGCCCGCCTTGGCGAAGCCGACCCGGAGCTTGCGTTGCAGCATCGACGTCGAGCCGAACTGGGTGGACACGATCAGCTCGGCGGCCTGCACGACCAGGTCGAGGTCGTCGCCGATCTCGTCGTCCAGATCCTTGCTCGGGCCAGCCACCGCCGTGACGTCCTCGCGGTACGTCGGTGGCAACTGCTGCTTGCAGTGCTCGACCACTGCACGGATCTCGTTCTCGGTGACCCAGGCGCCTTGGATACGCATCGGCTTGCTCGCGCCCATCGGCAGGAACAGCCCGTCGCCCTGACCGACCAGCTTCTCCGCGCCCGGCTGGTCCAGGATGACCCGGCTGTCGGCAAGCGACGAGGTGGCGAAGGCCAGCCGTGAAGGCACGTTCGCCTTGATCAGACCGGTCACCACATCGACCGAAGGCCGCTGGGTGGCCAGCACCAGGTGGATACCGGCGGCCCGGGCCAGCTGGGTGATGCGGACGATCGAGTCCTCCACATCGCGCGGGGCGACCATCATCAGGTCGGCCAGCTCGTCGACGATCACGAGCAGGTACGGGTACGGCGTGAGCACCCGCTCGCTGCCGGGCGGCGGCTTGATCTTGCCGCCACGGACCGCCTTGTTGAAGTCGTCGACGTGCCGGAACCCGAAGGCCGCCAGGTCGTCGTATCGCATGTCCATCTCGCGGACGACCCACTGCAGCGCCTCGGCCGCCTTCTTGGCGTTCGTGATGATCGGCGTGATCAGGTGCGGGATGCCCTCGTAGTTGTTCAGCTCGACCCGCTTGGGGTCGACCAGCACCATCCGCACCTCGTCGGGCGTCGCCCGCATCAGGATCGAGGTGATCAGCGAGTTGACGAAGGAGGACTTACCCGAACCTGTCGCACCCGCGACCAGGAGGTGCGGCATCTTGGCCATGTTCGCCACCACGAAGCCGCCCTCGACGTCCTTGCCGAGCCCCGCCACCATCGGGTGGTGGTCGTTGCGCGCCGTGGCGGACCGGATGACGTCGCCGAGGCTGACGATCTCCTTGTCGGTGTTCGGGATCTCGATACCGATCGCGGACTTGCCGGGGATCGGCGACAGGATCCGTACGTCGGCGCTCGCCACGGCGTAGGCGATGTTCTTGCTCAACGCGGTGACCTTCTCGACCTTCACCGCGGAGCCGAGCTCCACCTCGTACCGCGTGACTGTCGGGCCTCGCGTGTAGCCGGTCACCTGCGCGTCGATGCCGAACTGGTCGAACACCTCGGTCAGGCGGTCCACCACGGCGTCGGAGGCCTTCGTCCGGGCCTTGTGCACCGAGCCCGGCTTGAGCACCTGGCCGTCGGGCAGCGTGTAGGTGATGTCGCCGGACAGGCTGAGCTGCTCCACACGCTGCGGCAGCGGCGTGTGCGGCGGCGGTTCGGGGGCCGACTCCGGCTGCGGCTTCATGGCAGCTGCGACCGCACCGTAGGCAGGCCCCGAGGCATCGGCACCAGCGCTACCGCCTTCGCCATCTGCGTCGTAGGCGTCCTCGTCCACCGGAGCCGGCTTCTTGCGGCCGCGCTTGGAGATCTCACGCCCCTCGAGCACGGGCGAGTCGTACGGCTTGACCGTGGGCTCGCCGTCTTCGTCCGGAGCCCCCTTTGCCCGGCGCTCCTTGCGGGTCAGCCGGACAGTGTCGTCAGCCTGAGCAGCCACGGACGGCGCGTCGGCCGGCAGCTCAGTACGACCGAGCAGTACGTCGAACGCGGCCCGCACGCGCAGTGGGATCGCGTAGATCGGGGTGCCGGTGACCACCAGCGCACCGAAGATCGCGAGCAGCACCAGCAGGGGCGAAGCGACGTACTGGGTGAGCAGGTCCGACAGCAGTGAGGAGACGACGTACCCGATCGCGCCACCGGCGTCCTGCAGCCTGCCAGTGGCCGGGTCGCCCGGGCGCGGGATGCCGTTCGCGATGTGCACCAGGCCGAGCACGCCGAGGGACAGAGAGGTCCATCCGATCACCTGGCGGCCGGCGGGGCCATTACGGTCCGGGTGGCGCAGGGTGCGGAGGGCGATGAACAGGAGCATCAGCGGGACGGCCCAGCCGAGCATGCCGACACTGCCGCTGACGACAGTGCGGACGCCCTTGCCGACCGCGCCCGGCAGGTCCCACCAGATCGAGGCGGCGACCACCACGGCCAGGCCGATCAGGGTGAGGCCGGCGCCGTCGCGGCGATGGGCCGGGTCCAGCTCGCGAGCGCCGTGACCGACGCCGCGGACGATGCTGCCGAGCAGGTGAGCGATGCCGATCCAGCACTTGATGAAGCCTCGACCCAGCGCCAGCATGGCGGCCGCGAACGGACCCGCGCCGGTGGATTTGGGCGCGGTTGTCCGCGCAGCGGTGGAGCCACTGCGCTTCGCGCTCTGCCCACGCTTCTGGGCGCCGGATGGACGGGAGCGTCCACCAGCTGCCGACCGCCCGGTACTCGGGCTGCTGGCCGCCGACTTCCGCGCCCGCGCCGGGGAAGACGTGCGGGTCGCCATAGCTAGCAGGCTACCCCGACTACCACTCGAGTCACACCTGTCACACGCCGATTACGCCGCCCCATCCGTAGTGTCACAGCAGATCCGGTGAGAGCGCCCCGGCTACCAGCGCGGACGCCACCAGGGCGCTCGCAGCAGCGGCAGGACGGCGGCCGGGCGGCCCAGGGGGAAGGGCGCCGCCGCAGACTGAAGCGTCACGAGGTCGCTGGAGATCAGGCGCCGGTGACGCCGTCGATCTGTTCGCGGAGGAGGTCTGCGTGCCCGCAGTGGCGCGCGTATTCGCCGATCAGGTGGAGGTAGATCATCCGCAGTGAGGAGACCTCGCCGCTGAAGGTGAACTGCTCATCGAGCGACCGCCCCTCGGCGGCCTTGTCCGACAGTGCCCACTCGGCGATCAGACCCTCGTACTCCGAGCGCGCGCGGGCGGGATCGATCAGTTCGAAGTCCGCGTCCTTGCCCAGTTCCGGAGCGAAGACCGGCTCGGCCTTGTCGCCGCCGGCGAAGTGGATCCGGAACCAGATCCGCTCGACCTTCGTGAGATGCCGGATCAACCCGAGCAGCGACAGGTTCGACGGCGGCGTGGCCCGTTCGGCCAACTGCTCCGCGGTGAGCCCCGCGCACTTGTGCAGCAGGGTCGTTCGGTAGAAGTCCAGATAACCGGCGAGCAACTCCGGCTCAGGTGCCACCAACGACCCCTCGGGCCTTTCCACCTCAGGCGCTGTCCACGTCATCGGAGCATCCTCTCCCCTGGACGACGACGTACTCCGCCCGGGGCTCTCAGGGGCGGCCCCAAGTTACGCCAAGGTTGACTGCAAGCGCTTGCTGTCCCTTTTCACGAAACACGCCCGCAACAGCGGTGCCGATCCCCAGCGGGGCTCAGATTACGAGGAGATTTTCTCTTCGCAACGTCTTCTCAGGCGACTGCAAGCGCTTGTAGTATCTTGCAATCCGTTGCATCGACTGACGGTTCGAGCTGAGGAGTGAGGCCTGATGACCGAGATCATCGACGGGCACAGGCACCTCGGTCGCGGCGTCGACATGGACGACGACCTCGGCCACCTCCTGTCCGACATGGACGAGCACGGGGTCGCCGGCACGGTGCTGATTCCCACCGACCGCGAGATCGCCGTGGACAACCGGGCCGGCAACGACGCGGTCCTCGCCGCGGCAGCCGCGCACCCGGCACGGCTGTGGCCGATGGCAACAGTCAACCCGTGGTTTGGCGACCGGGCGGTCGCCGAGCTGGTTCGGGCGGTCGGGAACGGCGCCGTCGGTCTGAAGCTGCATCCCGCCCTCCAGGGCTTCGTGCTGTGCCACCCGATGGTTCACCCCCTGATCGCCACCTGCCAGACCCTTGGTGTCCCGGTCTACGTGCACACCGGCACGCCGCCGTACGCGCAACCGTTGCAACTCGTCGAGCTCGCCCGCACGTTCCCCGAGGTGACCTTCGTGATGGGCCACGCGGGAAGCACCGACCTCAAGGCGGACGCCCAGGTGGCCGCAACGATGGCGCCCAATCTCGTCGTCGAGACCTCGTGGAGCCTGCCCGCGCGCCTCACCCAGCTCGTCGAGGCGTACGGGGCGGACCGGGTGATGTTCGGCTCCGATGCGCCGTTGAGCGACCTCGGGCTCGAACTGGCCAACCATCGCGCGGCCGAGCTGGCGGCTCCGGCCGCGGCCGCCGTGATGGGCGGAACGGCTCGCCGCCTCTTCGGAACCCGGGTCGGAGCTCAAGGCGGCGTCGAGGTGGCCGGGTCATGATCGTCGACACACACACCCACCTCCCGCCGGACTCCTTCTTCCCGGCCGGCCTGGGACAAGGCCCCGACGGGTTCCTGGCATTGTGCGACGCGCACGGGATCGACGTGGCCTGGGTGTTCACGACCGCGGGACTCAGTGATCCCGACCCCCGCCACAACGACGTGGTCCGGGAGTTCTGTGCGGCAGCGCCTGACCGGCTCGTTCCGTTCTGCACCGTCTTCCCTCACCTCCCCGGCGCCGTCGACGAACTGCACCGCGCCGTCGAGGAGGGTGGAGCGCGAGGGCTGAAGCTGCATCCCTGGCTGCAGGGTTTCTCCCCGCTCGACCCGCGCATGGACGACCTCGGCACCGCGCTCGAGGCGCTGGGGATACCGGTGGTGTTCCACGACGGCACACCGCCGAACTCGTCACCGTTGCAGGTCGCCGCCTTCGCCGAGCGCCATCCGGGCGTTCCGGTGATCCTCGGGCACGGTGGCCTGCACGACCTGTGGGTCGAGGCCCTGGCGGCGTTGCAGCGGGTGGACAACCTCTGGGTCAGCCCGTCCGGCATGCCGCCGTCGGGTTTGCGACGGATGGTGGACCAGGCCGGCGCCAGCCGGCTGCTCTTCGGGTCCGACGCCGGGTTCGGCGACCCGCACTGGCAAGCCTTCCAGCTCCGCAAGATCCGCGACCTGCGGCTCCCACCGGAAGCCGAGCTTGCCGTCCTGGGCGGCAACGCCCGACTGCTCGTCCAGCACCGACCAGAGCACCAATCAGAGCCTGTGGGTGGTCCCCCGCCTGCCCGTGCCGGCTCGTTCCGTGAGGCGGGACAACGAGATCGAGGAAAGACATGAGAATTCGCAAGCGTGCAACTGCGATCGTTGCAGCTCTCACCCTCGCCCTCGGCGCCGCGGCCTGTTCGGGGCCGGTGGCGGCGGGCGGTTCCGGTGGGGACTCCGGTGGCAAGACCAAGATCGTCTACTGGAGCATGTTCAGCACCGGCGAGCCGCTCCAGCAGTTGATGCAGGCAGCCACGGACCGGTTCATGAAGGAGAACCCGGACATCACGGTCGAGATCAACTGGGCCGGCCGGGATGTCCTGACCAAGCTGCAGGGCGCGCTGAACGCCGGCCAGCAGGTCGACATCGTCGACCACTCGAACGACCGTGTCCGAAGCGCCGTGGTGCTGACGAACCAGGCGCTGAAACTGGACACCTACCTCCAGCAGCCCGCGTACGGCGCGACCTCGGGCAAGTGGCTCGACCAGTTCACCCCCGGCTCGGTGCAGGCCTTCGCCGAGAAGGACGGCGTCTACGAAATCCCGCGCGACGTCTATGTCTCGGGGATCTGGTACAACACGAAGCTCCTGTCCGACGCGGGGCTGAAAGCACCGGTCACCGGTATGACCTGGGACCAGTTCACCCAGCTCCTGCAGACGCTGAAGGCGAAGAACCCGGGAGTGTCACCCCTCGGCGCCGACGGCAGCCTCGACTTCTACAACAACTGGTGGTTCAGCTACCTGGCGATCCGGTTGGCCGGCCTGGACGCGTTCAAGAAGGCGGCGTACGACAAGACCGGTGCGCTGTGGAAGCAGCCCGTCTTCCTTCAAGCGGCCCAGATGGTGCGCGACCTGCAGGACGCCGGCTACTTCCAGAAGGGCTTCGAAGGTTCGGTCTACCCGGCCGCGCAGGCGCAGTGGGTGAACAGCAAGACCGGCATGATGCTGATGGGCGCCTGGTTGCCGAAGGAGGTCGAGGCTCAGGCCCCGAAGGACTTCAAGATGGACATGTTCGCCTTCCCGAACGTTGCCGGCGGCAAAGGCAATGACCTGGTCGAGTACTGGGCCAACGTCTACTCGGTGCTGAAGAACTCGAAGCACCCGGACGCGGCCGTCAAGTGGCTGAAGTACATGTCGTCGCCGAACGGCGCCGGCGGCGAGATGGCGAAGAACGGCTTCCCCACCGCCTTGAAGGACGCACCGACCCCGGCCACGCATGTCGCTCAGGCCGAGGTGTTGAGCAAGTACAAGGTGATGGGCCAACGCGGCGGTCTCAACGACGAGGTGCCGAAGTACATGACCGAGGTCTTCAACCGCTGCGACGACCGCTTCTTCCTGATGCAGTCCAACCCGTCGGACTTCATCAGCTGCCTGTCCGACGGCACGGCGAAGTTCTGGTCGTCCAACACCCCACCGGCCACTCGCTGACCGAGGAGCAGCCCGGGCCGGTCGAGCCGGCCCGGACCACTCCCCCACTGTGGAGACGATTGTGAGACGTACAGGACGTAGCCATGTCGTGGTGCCGTTTCTGCTGCCGGCGCTGGCGGTCTACACACTGATCTTCGTGTACCCGGCGTTCGACGCCATCCGGGTGAGCCTGTTCCAGTGGAACGGCTTCACGACCAAGATGACCTACATCGGGTTCGGGAACTACCAGCACCTGCTGTCGGACCCGACCTTCTGGGTCTCGCTGCGCAACACCGCCGTGATCGCCATCGGCGGGGGTGTCGGGATCTTCGGCCTCGCCTTCTTCTTCTCGGCGATCCTGCAACGGGAGATCCGCGGCAAGAAGTTCTTCCGGGCGTTGATGTTCTTCCCGATCGTGTTGCCCGGCGTCGGTGTCGGGATGATCTGGCAGTTCGTCTACAACCGGTCCTGGGGTCCGCTCAGCGCCCTCCTGAACGCGGTCGGGCTGGAGTCGTTCGACCAGACCTGGCTGGGACCGAAGCTCATCATCCCGTCCCTGACGATCGCGGTGATCTGGACCTACATGGGGTTCTACCTGGTCATCCTGATGGCCGGCATCGACAAGATCCCGAAGAGTTACTTCGAGGCGGCCCGGATGGACGGCGCCTCGGAATGGCGGACGTTCTGGCTCGTCACCCTCCCGATGACCTGGGACGTCCTGGTGGTCGCGATGGTGCTTTGGCTGATCTCCGCGATGAAGATCTTCGACCTCATCGTGGCGACCACCTTTCCCTCACCACCCCGGTCGGGCTTCACCATGACCATCTTCGTCTGGGAGCGGGCCGTGGGCGCGTATACACCGGTCTTCGAGCTGGGCTATGCAACCGCGATCGGCGTCGTGCTCCTGTTCTGCGTCGTCCTCGGCGTGGCAGTGCTGCGGCTCATCACTCGTCGGGAACGGATCGAGTACTGACATGGATACAGCGACACAACTCGTCACGCCGGCGATGGACCGTGCCCAGCAACTGAGGGCCCGACGGTTCGCGCCGCGCCAGCTGATCGGCAACCTGCCCTACTACGCCGTGCTGCTCGGCTGGGCGGCGGTCACGATCTTCATCCTGCTGTGGCTGTTCAGCGGATCACTCAAGAGCAACATCGAGATCTTCGGGTCGCCGTGGGCGATTCCCGCGGATCCGGTCAGCGCCGCGAAGCAGAACTACAGTGCGGCCTGGAGCACGGCCCACATGGGGATCTACTTCGTCAACAGCATCCTGATCACCGTCGGGGCGGACCTGATCACGGTGGTGATCTCAGCGCCCGCGGCCTATGTACTGTCCCGGATCCCCTTCCGCGGCAGCACTCTGATCAACTACTACTTCATCGCGGGCATGGGGCTGCCGTTCCAGCTGATCCTCGTGCCCTTGTACGTCCTGCTCGTGCAGATCGGGCTGATCGACACCCGCGCGGGCCTGACGCTGACCTACGTCGGGGTCTCGATCCCGTTCACGATCATCTTGCTGACGGGCTTCTTCCGCTCACTTCCCTCGGAGCTGGAGGAGGCCGGCGCGGTGGACGGCTGCTCCGAGTTCGGCATCTTCTGGCGGATCATGATGCCGATCGCGACGCCGGGTCTCTTCACGGCCGGGATCTTCAACTTCGTGATGATCTGGCAAGAGTTCCTGCTCGCCCAGCTGCTGCTGAGCTCGGATTCGAACAAGACGCTCCCGGTCGGCCTGATGGGGCTGCGTCAGACCATGCAATACAACAGCAACTGGGCCGCCATGTTCGCCGCGGTGATGATCATCGTCGTCCCGTCCTTCATCGTCTTCGTGGCCTTGTCGAACCGCATCATGGCGGGCCTCACCCTAGGAGCCGGCAAATGAGTGACCTGGTGACCAACGAGACAGGCCGGATCGTGGCGTCCCTCGGTGAGGAGGTGAACGGTCGGCGGCACGCGCGCACCGAGCTCGCGATCGGCGCGGAGGAATCAAGCCTCTACGTGCTGGCGCGCTCGCACCGCGCCGACGGTCCGCCGCTCGAAGTACGGATCGACGGTACGCCGGTGGGCGCGATCCCCGCGTCCGGCGATCCCGTCCTGACCTGGCGCCAGTTGACGCTGCCTCGCGGAGCCGGAGCCGGAGCGCCCACCTCCTCGGTGACGCTCTCCTCGTCGGGCAACGCGATGGACGCGTGGAGCCTCGGAGTGGATTACACGACGGGCGGCGGCGACGAGTTGTCCATCGACGGCGGCAACACGTGGTCTGCCGACCGCCTCGGCCACCTCCACCTGGCACCCGGCCGGTATCTGGTCCGGGCGCGGGTCGAAACCGCTGCGGACCCGCAGCCACCTGTTCACGTCTGGGAGGACCGTCAGCATCCCATGGTGCAGGACTTCCTCGACCAACTGCCCGCCGAAGCCTTGACCTCGAATGACCCCTTGACGACGGCGCGCGCGTTGAGCACCTGGGTGTGCCGGTCCTGGCGGTATCGCAACACCGGCGAAGCAACGCAGTACACGCCCTGGGATCCGCCGACGATCCTGTCGTGGGGCGCTCGGGAGCAGGGACACGCCGGCCACCTGCCCGTGGTGATGTGCGTGCACTACGCACTGGTGCTGACAGCGGCATGCCAGGCACTCGGGATCCCGGCCCGCTGCGCGGCTCTCACCGGATCGGTCAACGGGTTCGACGGCCACTTCGTCACCGAGGTCTGGAGCGAGCCGCTGGGTCGTTGGGTGATGCTCGACCCCACCTTCGACGCCGTCGTCATCACCCCCGACGGCCCCGCTGATCTCGACACGATCCGCGAGCTGGGCACGGAGGTACGGCATCACGTGGTGGCGGGCCCTGGCATCGAGGACCGGCTGACGATGCCGTCGCAGCGGACCTGGTTCGAGGAGAACCTGCTGAGGGGCGTGTGCTTCCGGAACCGCGCCTTGTGGCCGCGCAGCGATTTCCTCTCTCGTCCCGACCTCGCTCCCCCGGGTCACGGCGCGACGTCGTACACCGAGCTGGACCTGGTCTGGGACGAGCGGTGCCGCGACAACGGCTTCGGCATGTTCCGGCACTTCGCCGGGGTGGAATGGTTCAACGCTCCGCCGGCACGGACGAAGGTCGTCGTCGATGCCCACTGAAGCCTTGGTGGGGCCGCGAGTGGTCCTGGAGAAGGCTGTCCTCGAGGACCACGCCGTACTCGTCCGCGACGGTCGGATCGAGGCGGTCATCCCCGCCTCCCTGGTACCCGAGGGGGTTGCGGTCCGGGACCTCGGCGACGGCATCCTCACCCCGGGGCTGGTTGACCTCCACACCCACGGCGCCGGCGGCCACAGCTTCAACGAGGGCACCGAGACGGCGACTTGGGCCGCACTGTCGACGCTGCTCGACGCGGGTGTCACCACCGTGTTGCCGACGCTTGCGACCGCGCCACTGGAGGACCTCGAACAGGCTCTGCTCGCCATCGCCTCGGTCCAGGGCGAGCGTGGCCTGCCGCGCGTTCCGGGCGCACACCTCGAGGGCCCGTACTTCGCCCAGGCGCAGTGTGGCGCTCAGGACCCGGACCAGCTGAGAACACCGGACGACGGCTCCATCGATCGGTTGCTCGAGCACTCGTCAGGAATTCGCATGATGAGCTACGCGCCCGAGTTGCCCGGGGCGGTCGCCTTGACGCGCAGGCTCGTCGATGCCGACATCGTGCCCGCGGCTGGGCACAGCGCCGCACGCGAAGAAGACCTGCTTGCCTGCCGGCAGGCCGGCCTCCGGCACGTGATCCATGTCTTCAGCGGCCAGTCGACCACGGTGCGCGTCGGGCCCTGGCGTCAGCCCGGCCTGCTGGAGGCGACCCTGGCATCGGACGAGCTGACCGTCGAGGTCATTGCCGACGGCAAGCACTTGCCGCCGACGCTGCTCCGGTTGGCGCACCGCTGCCTAGCAGGACGGCTGTGTCTGGTGTCGGACTCGACCCCGGGGGCCGGCCTGCCGGACGGCGAGCGCTACCGGATGGGCCGTCGCGAGTACGTCGTGCAGGACGGCGTCGGCATGACCCTGGACCGAGCGTCGTTCGGGGGCAGCACGACTCTGCTCCCGGACATGATCCGCATCGCGATGCAGGCGATGGGGATCGGGCTGGCCGAAGCGGTCGCCATGGCCTCGGCCGTTCCGGCCAGAGCGGCCGGCCTGGATCACATCGGCAGGATCGCGGCCGGCTACCACGCGGACCTGGCGCTGTTCACCGAAGACCTCACTCTCAAGGCCGTGGCTCTCGCGGGCCACTGGCATCACATCAACGCATTTTCGGGAAAGGAACCATCACGGTGAAGCAACTCCGGTACGGGGAGCTGAGCGTGTCCGTCGCGGACTCGTCCGACGAACTCGCAGCGGCAGCCGCCGAATATTTCGCCTCGGCGGTCCGCGCGGAGCTCGAGGAGCACGAGGAGATCGCCGTCATCCTGGCGACCGGGAACTCACAGCTGGGCTTCATCAAGGCCGCGCGGGAACGCGACGACATCGACTGGTCCCGGCTGACCGTGCTGCACATGGACGAGTACCTCGGGATGGACGAGAACCACCCCGCCAGCTTCCGCCGCTGGATGCGGGACAACGTTGACTCGTTCGTGCGACTGAAGGCCTTCCACGGCGTCCGCGGGGACCACGAGCCGGTGGAGGAGGAACTCGAGCGCTACGGCGAACTGCTGCGCACCCTTGATCCCGCGATCTGCGTGATGGGGATCGGCGAGAACGGGCACCTCGCCTTCAACGACCCGCCGGCCGACTTCGAGACGCGGGAGCTCATCCACCTGGTCATGCTCGACGAGGTGGCTCGCAAGCAGCAGGTCGGCGAAGGCCACTTCCCCTCGCTGGAGGAAACGCCCGAGCGGGCACTCTCCTTGACCGTGCATGCGCTGCTGAAGCCCCGGACCGTGATCGTCAACACGCCCGACGCACGCAAGGCCGCAGCGGTCGAGCGAGCACTGACCGGGCCGGTCACCCCGGACTGCCCGGCCTCGATCCTGCAGACGACGCCGCATGTCCGGCTGTTCCTCGACGCCGAGTCGTCGGCGCGTCTCGAGCTCGAGTCGTAGGCAGGACCACTCGGAATGCGAGGACGGATGACGGCGGCCGCGGACGGGCGAGGCGCTCGTTCGCGGCCGGGTGCGGCAAGCGCTTGCGCTAGGGTTTGCGCTGTCGCTCGGCGCTGGCTGGAGGGGGAACAGTGAGGGTCACTCTTGCTGACATCGCGAAGGCCTGCGAGACCTCGTTGTCGACGGTGTCGCGCGCGTTGTCCGATCCGGACAAGGTGAATCCGCAGACCCGGGAGCGGATCCAGCGGGTCGCCCGCGAGATGGGTTACATGACGAACCCGATCGCGCGGGCCCTCGCGGTGGGTCGCACCGGCGTCATCGGTCTGATCGTGCCCGACATCGCGAACCCGTTCTTCCCGCCGATCATCAAGGCGGTGCAGGCACGCGCCGGCCGCAAGGACACGGCGGTGCTGCTGGCCGACACTGACGAGCACGCCGCGGACGAGTTGGAGCGGGCCCGGGTCCTGAGCAAGCAGGTGGACGGCCTGATCATGGTCTCGCCGCGAACGCCCGAGGACAGGCTCGCCGAGTTCGTCCAGCTGGCGCCGGTGGTTTTCGTCAACCGGCAGGTCGAGGGCGCTCCGAGCATCATCATCGACAACTCCGACGGCATCACCCAGGCGGTCCAGCACCTCGTCGCCCTCGGTCATCGTCGCATCTGTTACCTCAACGGACCTCGCCGCTCGTGGTCCAACGACCGTCGGCGTGCGGCGCTGAAGGAGGCGTGCGCCAAGTACAGCGTCGAGCTGATCGAGCTCGGCCCCTTCGAGCCGCAGGTCCAGGCCGGCGTGCACGCCGCCGACCTCGTCCAGGCCAGCGGAGCGACTGCCGTGATCGCGTACGACGATCAGATCGCGCTCGGCCTGATGGCGAGGCTGGCCGAGCACCGGCTGCAAGTGGGCCGGGACATCAGCGTGATCGGCATCGACGACAGCCCGATGTCCGACGTCGCCTACCCGACGCTGACCTCGATCCACGTGCCAGGCGCCGAGGCGGGCGCGGTCGCGGTCGACATCCTGCTGGCGCAACTCGACGCCGACGACGCGGATCCCGCGCCGGTGGTCCAGCTCGAGACGCGCCTGGTCATCCGCGGCTCCACCGGCCCGGCCCCAACGCAACGGCTGGTGACCACAGAGTCGATCGGCCCGCTGCTCGGCGGCGAGATTCCGAGCCGGGCGACAAGGCGAACCGACTGATCAGGCGGAGTTGATCGGTGCGGCCCACCCAGGTCTCGTGATGAGACAGAACGGGTGACCGGCGGGATCCTCGAAGACGTGATCCGACAACTTCCGCGCGCCGAGCGCCACCACCTGCGGTTCGGCCTCTCCCACGTCGTCGACCATCACGTCGAAGTGGAACTGCTGCGGCCGGGCCGGATCGGGCCACTGCGGTCGCTGATGGTCCGGAGCAAGCTGGAAGGCCACGCCGGAGCTCTTGTCGTTCTCGGCGATCACCACCCAGTCCTCGCTCTCGTACGTGATCGCCAGGCCGGTGAGCTCTGAGTAGAACCGCGCCAGCGCCGCCGGGTCCGGACAGTCGATCGCCACATGATGAAGTCGTCCGATCATGCCGTCATCATCCACCCGGCCGCTGGAATGGTCATCTCACGATGCGTCCGTGAATCTCACGAAGCGAGATAGCTGCTGGCGCATCGACCCGCGCGTTGGCTACCGTCGTCAGCAGGTCATGAGTGTCAGCGACAAGCCCCGGCTAGCTGGCCGGCAACCCTCCTCCGCGGTGGGGTGCCCCGGGTGAGGACCCGGCCGTTCGGAACACCCCGATCGGCAAGTGCGGACCATCCGGGAGCAGAACCATGTCGATCCTGTCCATCCTCGAGCCCAGCCACAGCACCGTCGCGCGACCCACGATCGCGCGGCGCGGCACCGGCAACCTCCCCGCCACCGTGGGCGCCGAACTGCTGGTGCCGCTGGCCGACGGCCGGGTGACGGACTACGCCAACTTCGATCACGGGGCCAGCGCGCCCTGTCTGGAGTCGGTACGAGCCGCAGTCGAGGCAGCACTTCCGTCGTACGCGTCGGTGCATCGCGGCAACGGCTACGCCTCGCGGATCACCACCCAGTGGTACGAGCGGGCTCGCGCCGAGGTGCACGCCTTCGTCGGTGCCCGTGCGGACGACCAGGTGATCTTCACCCGGCAGACCACCGACGCCCTGAACCTGCTGGCCCGCGCAGTACCGGCCGATGCGACGGTCATCGTGTTCGAGTCCGAGCACCACGCCGCGCTCCTCCCCTGGCCGGCCGAGCGCACCATCCGCCTGGCTGCGCCCAGTTCGGCGACTCAAGCTGTCACCGCAGTGGCCGACGCACTGCGTACTGCGCCCGAGGGACCGCGGCTGGTCGTCGTGACGGGCGCGTCCAACGTCACCGGCGAGATCTTCCCGATCGCCGAGATCGCTGCGGTCGCCAAGGCCCACGCGGCCCGTGTCTGTCTCGATGCCGCGCAGCTTGCACCGCATCGTCTCGTCGACATCGCCGAACTGGAGGTCGACTGGGTCGCGCTGTCGGGCCACAAGCTCTACGCGCCCTACGGCACCGGCGCACTGATCGGCCGCGCTGACTGGCTGAATACTGCCGACCCGTACCTGTACGGCGGAGGCGCGACCGAGACTGTCTCCGCCGAGGGCACAGTGTGGAACCAGGGACCGGCCCGGCACGAAGGCGGCTCCCCTAACGTCATTGGTGCGATCGCGCTGGCCGCGGCCTGCGCAGCGATCACCAAGCACCGTGAAGCGATCGAGCAGCACGAGCGCAGCCTGCTAGCCCGGCTCCGCACCGGCTTGGCGCAGGTCCCGGGCGTCGCGACGTACTCGATCTTCGGTGAGGAGGCGGACCGAGTCGGCACGGTCTGCTTCACGGTCGACGGCTTGAACTCGACCGTCGTGTCCGCGGCCCTCTCCGCCGAGTACGGCATCGGTGTTCGCGACGGCAAGTTCTGCGCGCACCCGCTGGTCGGTCACCTGCTCGCGGACTCCGCCGAACACGCCACAGCAGTCCGCGCCAGCCTCGGCCTCGGTACTACCCGTGAGCACGTAGATCGCCTGGTCAACGCGATCCGCACCCTCGCCACGGTCGGCCTGACCTCAACCTACGAAGAGTCCACCCACGGCTGCCAACCCACCAACGACCCGCGCGACCTCGAGGCTCCCCGCATCTGGTGAACCTCCCGCACTCTCCGGGCCCAGCCACCGCTCGGCCGGGCCCGGCACTGGACGAGTGTCAGCTCTCCGGCTGCAGGCCTGTGTGGTGGGCGGCGAACGCCAGCAGGTCGGCCCATTCCGAGGCGACCATGGCCGCGGGCTTACCGAAGCCGTGACCAGTGTTGACCTCGATCCGGGTCAGCACCGGACCATCCCCTGCTTGTGCGTGCTGCAGGGTCGCCATGAACTTGTGGCTGTGCAGCGGCACCACGCGATCGTCGTGGTCGCCGGTGACGACCAGAGTCGCCGGGTACTGCGTGCCTTCGCGCAGGTTGTGCAGTGGGGAGTAGGCGAGCAGATCCTCGAACTGCGCCGGGTCGTCGGGCAGCCCGTAGTCCGAGCCCCAGGCGGCACCCACCGTGAAGAGCGGGAAGCGCAGCATGTCCATCACACCGACCCCGGGCAGTGCGACCGCGAAGAGGTCGGGCCGTTGCGTCATCACCGCGCCGACGAGCAGACCGCCGTTGCTGCGCCCATGGATCGCCAACTGCTGCGGCGTAGTCACCTTGGTCTTCTGCAGGTGCTCCCCCACCGCGATGAAGTCGTCGAACACGTTCTGCTTGTTGGCGAGCCGGCCTTCGTCGTGCCAGGAACTGCCGTACTCGCCGCCGCCACGCAGATTGGTGATCACCAGCACGCCTCCGGCCGCGAGCCACGCGGGCCAGCCAGGCCGATAGTCTGTCAGCACCGGGATCCGGAAGCCGCCGTACCCCCACATCAAGGTCGGCCGCGGCTGGCTGAAGTCGAGGTCCGCCCGGCTGATCAGGAAATACGGCACCTCCCGGCCCGGCTCGACCCGTCGGGTCACCGTGATCTCCGGCGAGCTGAAGCCCGCTCCGGCGGGAACCAGCTCAGGCAGCGCGTGAGACTCCCCGGACGCGGCGGAGACGACGTACGAGGCTGTCGGGTCGGTCGTCGAGGACAGGCCGACGAAGACCTCGTCGTGCTTCGTGCTCGCGTTGAGCCCGACCACGCCGCCGCCGGGGATCGGCACGATCCGGGCGTTGCCACCGTGGAGGTCGTGCAGTGAGAGCACCGGTTGCGCGTCGATCAGACTGAGTACGGCGAGTCCGGTCGAGGTACCGCGGACGGCTTGCAGGGTGCCTTGGCCTTCAGGGATCAGGTCTGTGAAATTGCCGTCCAGGTCGGAGGTGACCACCCGGCCGCGAGGTGCGTCCAGGTCGGTGCTCAGGACGAGGCGATCGCCGGACATCCGGATGAAGGCCGTCTCCGCCTCGAACTCGTCGATCACCTTGATCGGCTCACCGAGCGTCCGGCCGTCCTCGGCGATCGGGTAGACCCACAGCCGGGTGTGGGGATCGGTGCCCTCGCTGATGGTGATGACCAGGTAGCGGTCGTCGTCGGACACCTCCGGCCCGATGAAGATCCGGTCGTTGTCCGGGAAGCTCAGGATGAGCTCGTCCTGAGCCTGCGGCGTCCCGACCTTGTGCAGCTTCAGCTGTCCACCGCGCAGCGCCTTCGTCTCGGTGCCCTCGCTGCGCCCGCCGGCCGGGTAGTGCAGATACAGGTACGCCGACGAGTCCGGCAGCCAGGTGGCTTCGCTGAACTTGGCCTGGGTGACCACGTCGTCGACCTCGGCGCCGGTTGCGACCTCCAGCAGCCGGAAGGTGATCCAGTCGCTGCCGCTCTCGTTGACGCCGTACGCGACGTAGCGGCCGTCCGGGCTGACGGTGTAGCTGCCGAGGGAGTCCGTGCCGTCCTCGGACAGGGTGTTCGGGTCGATGAGCACGCGGCCGCCTTCGAGCAGCGCCTGCAGCGAGTCCGCGACAGACACGACGTCCTGCGCCTGGGTGCCGTCGTTGCGGCCGACGAAGAACCAGCCGGCCTCCTGCACCGGTACGCCGGCCCTCGGGCGCGCCAGGATCGCGGTCATCGTCTCCTGGAACCACGCACGCTCGGGGTAGCTCGACAGTTCGGCCTCGGTGGCCGCGTTCTGGCGCTGGACCCAGTCCCGGGTCTCGGCTGAGTCGGCGTCCTCCAACCAGCGGTACGGGTCAGCGATCTGGTGGCCGTGCAGGGTCTCGACGACACTCTCGTCGCGACGGCTCTCGGGATAGTCGGCGGTCATGCCAGCCAACCTAGCAACGCATCACTACCTCCCCGCCGGGTGCAGGTCCTGGCGCCACAGCACCTTGCCGTGGAGGTCGCGCAGCGACGCGGTGAACACCTCGCTGTGCGGGTCGATCCCGACGTGCCCGAAGAACTGGTTGCCACCGCTCGGCGGCTGGTTCGGGAAGTCCGCCGCCTTCACGAACTCCACCTTCGGGCCGAAGGTCGGGTCGAGGCTGTTCGGACCGAACGTGCCGGCGTTGATCGGACCTGCGACGATCTCCCAGAACGGGTCGAAGTCGGTGAAGGCCGCGCGGGACGGGTCGTAGTGGTGTGCCGCGCAGTAGTGCACGTCCGCGGTCAGCCAGACCGTGTTGCGAACCCTGCGTCGCTTGAACTGGCTCAGCACCCAGGCGATCTCGTGCTCACGGCCACCGGGAGCGCCCGCCAGGCCGTTGGCGACCGCCTCGATCTCGGTGCCGTCCGGAACCAGTACGCCGAGCGGCATGTCGCTGGCGATCACCTTCCAGGTCGCCTTCGATGCAGCGACCTCCCGGACGAGCCAGGCGGCCTGCTCGGCGCCGAGCATCGCGACCGGACCGGCGACGCCCGGCGCCGGATTCGCGCCGCGGTACGTCCGCATGTCCAGGCAGAAAACGTCGAGCATCGGGCGGTAGCTGACCTTGCGGTAGATCCGGTCCCGGCCCTGGGTGTGGACCATCGGCAGGTACTCGAGGAAGGCCTTGCGGGCGCGGGAGGCGAGCACGTTCACCCGCTTCTCCGTGTACCGGTCGTCGGTCAGGATCTCGCCGGGGTACCAGTTGTTCAGCGTCTCGTGGTCGTCCCACTGGCTGATGATCGGCACGTCCGCGTAGAGGTCCCGGACGTTGGAGTCGAGCAGGTTGTACTTGTACCGGCCGCGGTACTCGGCCAGGGTCTCGGCGACCTTCGACACCTCCTCGGTGACGACGTTCTTCCAGACGGTGCCGTCCGCGATCTTCACCTCGGCCTGAATCGGGCCGTCGGCGTAGATGTTGTCGCCGGAGTGCAGGAAGAAATCGGGCCGGGTCTGGTGCATCGCCTTGTACGCGATCATGCCGCCGATGTCCGGGTTGATGCCGTAGCCCTGGCCGGCCGTGTCACCGGTGAAGACGAAGCTGAGCGGGCGGTTGCGGCCCGGAGTACTGAAGGATCCGTCGGCTGTCTCGCCGACGCGGCCGGACGAGTCCTCGAAACCGATCCGGTAGTCGTAGCGCTGGCCCGGGCGGAGTCCGCGGAGCGGTAACTGGGCGGTGAAGTCGTCATCGGCCGAGGTGACCGGACCACGCAGCCGGATCGCGCGGTCGAACCGCCCGTGGCTGGTCAGGTCGACGACGAGCCGGCCGGGACGATCGGTGCGGGACCACACGACGGCGGAGTTCGAGGTGACGTCACCACTGGCGATGCCCGACGTGAGCGCCGGGCGGTCCCGGCGTACGGAGGCGACTGCCGGGAGGGCGGGAACGGCGATGGCGGCACCGGTCGCGGCGGTGGCTTGGAGGAGCTGGCGGCGGCTCAAGTTCATGGGACCGAACCTGAACCTCGAGGATGACGGCCAGGTGACTTGCGGGCGAACTACCTGACAAATCACCGGCCGGTTCGGCGCAGACCTCGCGGAGAAGTCGCGTTGCCGGCTCCAGGATTCGACGTTTGCCCACGTCAGCTGGGGGTTCGGCGTTCGCCGAAGCCGCTTAACACGGTACGAACGTGACTGCGCGAGACGCGTAACGGGTGCGGGAGACCTTCGATCCAACCGCGATCGAGGAGGACTACCGTGCACCGAGTTCCCGATCTGTCCGACATCCAAACCGCCGCCGAACGCCTGGGCGTCGGGCTCAGCACCGATGAGGCGGCGGTCTACCGCCTCCACCTGGCCAGGATGCTGGCCGAGTTCGACGAGTTCGTCCAAGCCCGCAGCGTCGAAGCGCAGCCGCCGCGCTTCGCCGGTGCCCGCGAGCCGGGTCACCGCCCGGGCCCGGACGAGGACCCGCACAACGCGTGGACCTGGAAGTGCAACATCGAGGGTAGCGGCTCCGGCCTCCTTACCGGCCGCACGGTCAGCTTCAAGGACCACACCGCCGTAGCCGGGATGCCGATGAGCTTCGGCGCCTATGCGTTGGAGGGCCACGTCCCGGACTTCGACGCGACCGTCGTCCAGCGGTCGCTGGAGGCCGGCGCCACCGTCACCGGCAAGAACGTGATGAACGGCCTGGCCGGCGGGTTCGGCTTCGGCGGTGGCGTGGGCGACTACGGCCGGCCGGCGAACCCGCACAACCCCGACTACCTCACCGGCGGTTCCTCGTCCGGTTCCGCGGCGGCGTTGGTGGACCGCCAGGTCGACATCTCCTTCGGCGGTGACCAGGGCGGGTCCATCCGGATCCCCGCTTCCTGGTCGGGCACCGTCGGACACAAGCCGACCTTCGGCCTGATCTCGCACTTCGGCATCGGCTTCGGATCCGACCAGAGCATCGACTACACGGGCCCGATGACGATGTCGGTCCGCGACGCGGCCCTCGCGCTCGAGGCCGTCGCCGGCTACGACGGACTCGACCCGAGGCAGACCCGCGAGGTCCCCGACCGGTACGACGCCACCAGCGGGCTGTCCGCCGGCATCGAGGGGTTGCGGATCGGCGTACTCCGCGAGGGCTTCCTCGGCGCCACCGAGGCGGTCGCCGACTCCGTCCAGCAGGCCATCGAGGTGTTCGACAAGCTCGGCGCCGTGATCACCGAGGTCTCGGTGCCGGAGCACCTCACCATCGGCGGCGCCCAGATGGCATTGTCGGCCGAGGCAACCCTGGCAGTCCGGGGCTCGGGGTTCTACGGCGCCTTCGCCCGGACCTTCTACCCCGAGGACACCATCGCCGCGATCACCCGGGCCTGGCAGCACAACCAGGACCTGCTCGACCCGCGGGCCCTGCTCAGCCTGATGGCCGGCGAGTTCAGCCGCAAGTACTGGGCGGGTCGCCTGTACGCGAAGGCACAGAACGTCCGGCCCGGCTACATCGCGGCGTACGACAAGGCGCTGGCCGAGGTGGACGTGCTCATCATGCCGACCACGGTCACGCAGGCGCCCAAGTTCGAGCCGGTCTCCGACCCGTCGACCGCCCTCGACTTCGCCCTGCAGAGCCCGATCTCGCAGAGCGCGGTGCTGAACACCAGGCCGTTCAACTTCACCGGGCACCCGGCGCTGTCGGTGCCCTGTGAGAAGCGCGACGGCCTGCCGGTCAGCATCCAGCTCGTCGGCCGGATGTTCGACGACGCGCTGCTGCTGCGGGCCGCCCAGGCGTTCACCGACGCCGTCCCGTTCGACGAGTGGCTGGCCGTCGATGCCCCCGGAGCGGCATGACGCGATTGGCCATGTTCCGCTCGCTCCAGGTGCCGAACTACCGGCTCTTCTTCTGGGGCGGGACGGTCAGCAACACCGGGGTCTGGATGCAACGCACCGCCCAGGCGTGGGCCGTCGTCGTGCTGAGTCACGGCGACGGCCTGGCCCTCGGCCTCGCGACCTTCCTCCAGTTCTTCCCGTCCGTGCTGCTCGGACTGGGCACGGGCGTCCTGGTCGACCGGGTGGACAAAGTCCGGCTGCTGGTCGTGACCCAGGCACTAGTGGGGTTGGGCAGCGTCGCCATGGGCATCCTGGACGGGCTCGGAATCCTCACCCTGGTGCAGGTCTGGGTGCTGGCCGGGGCGATGGGAGTGGTCAACGCCTTCGACAACCCGGCCCGGCAGTCCGTGGTGTCGGAACTGGTCGGACCCGATCAGGTGGTGAACGCGATCGGTCTCAACTCGGCCTCCTTCAACGTCGCCCGCCTGGTCGGTCCGGCGCTGGCGGGCCTGCTGATCGGTCTCGCCGGAACCCCGCTGATCTTCTTCCTGCACGCGGCCAGCTCGGTCGGCATCCTGCTCGCGCTGCTGCGACTCGACCGGTCCAAGCTGAACCCCGCACCTCGCTCAGCGGCAGGCCGCGGACAACTCGTCGCGGGGCTGCGGCAGGTAGCCGGAGATCCCACGCTGGCGACGCTGATCGTGCTGGCCGGCGTGATCGGGATCGCTGGGGCGAACAGCCTGCAGGTCGTACTGCCGCTCGCTGCGACCAAGATCTTCGGAGTCGGTGCACTGGGGTTCGGCTTGGTCACCTCCTGTCTGGCCATCGGTGGACTCACCGGCGCGTTGCTGGCGGCATCGACCAGCGGGATGCCGCGGCATCGCTGGGTGCTCGGCGCCGCGGCAGCGCTCGGCGTGAGCCTGCTGATTGCCTCGGTGATGCCCGTGCTGGTCGGTTTCGGTGCCGCCCTGGTGCTGTGCGGCGGGATGTTCATGACGTTCGCGGTGCTGGCGAACACCTCGGTTCAGCTGACCGCCGAGCCGGAGATCCGCGGTCGCGTGATGGCCGTCTACCTGACGTTCTTCCTCGGTGGTGGTGCGCTCGGAGCACCGTTGCTCGGGCTGTTGTCCGAACACTTCGGGCCGATGCGGGCGATCGCAGCTGCCGGGGCGCTGGGCCTGGTGGCCGCCGCCGTCGGCGCAGTCGTCCTGGTGCTGGTCCGGCGCCGGACCGAGCCCGTGAAGGCCGTCCTCCCACCGGTGCCGGCAGCGGTAATACCGCAGCCTTCCAAACCGACTCGTAATTCTCCTGCCAGGATCGGCCCGATTGTTTACCAGCGAGACACCGAAGTAGTCGACCCGTGAAACATCCGAGACATATTTTTGCTTGAGAAACGCCTTACGAGACAGGGGTTCTGGCCCTGTTTCCCTTTCTCCGTGAATTCGCCGGAACGGATTTGCCGGCGCGGTCGGAAAATCCCCCGCAGGCCGCAACCGAAAGGAAAACACGACGATGTCGATGACGACGCAGGTACGAGTGGTGGACAAAACATCCGAACCCGATTCCGCGGCGGCCGAACCGGCCCTGCGGGTGCGGGACCTGGTCACCGAGTTCCGGGGCCGGCGCGGCAACGTCCGGGCCGTCGACGGCACCTCCTTCACGGTGCCTCGCGGCGGAGTGCTCGCGGTGATCGGTGAGTCCGGCAGCGGCAAGAGCGCGATGCTGCGCTCCATCATCGGGATCAACCCGCCGAGCACCCTGATCACCGGCGAGATCTCGGTCGGTGGCCGGGACCTGCAGACGATGTCGCCGCGGGACCGCCGCAAGGCCCGCGGCAGCGACGTCTCGATGGTGTTCCAGGACCCGCTGACCGCACTGGACCCGGTCTACACGATCGAGAAGCAGCTGGTCGAGGCGATCCGCAAGCACCACGAGGGACTCGACCGGTCCCAGGCCCGGCGGCGCGCGCTCGAGTTGCTCGAACTGGTCCAGATCCCGTCCGCGGCGGCCCGGCTGAAGGCCTACCCCTCCGAGCTGAGTGGTGGCATGAGGCAACGAGTCGTGATCGCGATGGCGATCGCCGGCCGGCCGACGGTGCTGCTCGCCGACGAGCCGACGACCGCTCTCGACGTCACCGTGCAGGCCCGGATGATGCGGCTGTTCCGCCAGATCCAGCGCGAGATCGACATGGGTCTGGTCATCGTCACCCACGACCTGGGCGTCGCGGCGGAGCTGGCCGACGAGGTCGCGGTGATGTACGCCGGCCGCTTCGTCGAGCACGGCTCGGCCATGCAGGTGCTGACGGCGCCTTCACACCCTTACACCGAAGGGCTGATCGAGGCCAACGTCCGCGCCGGGCAGGACCGCCGCCCGAACGCGATCCAGGGTGCGCCGCCCAGCCTCGACCAGCTTCCGCCCGGATGCTCCTTCGCGCCGCGCTGCGGGTACGCCGTCGGGGCCTGCTGGGAGAGCCGGCCGACCGCGCACCAGGTGGAAGACGACCATTGGAGCAGCTGCCTGCTGGTCCCCGGTGAGAGCCGACTGGCGTCCTGACATGCGGACCCGCCCGTCCCATCCCCCCGCCCTCTACGTGGCGCTGGCCCTGCTGCTGGTGGTGCTCGCCGGTTGCGCATCATCGAAGGCGAGCGGTCCGCCGCCGTCAGGGGGCGAACTGCGGATCGCCATGTCCGCAGGCAACATCCCCTTCCCGTCCACCCCGCCGAACGAGGGCTACGAGGGCTATCGGTTCGTCGGCAACAACATCTACGACGGCCTGACCCGGTTGAATCTCAACCAGTCCAGCACGCTGCCGACCCCGCAACCGGCCCTGGCCGAGTCCTGGACGACGTCGAAGGACCTGACCACCTGGACCTTCAAGCTGCGCCAGGGCGTCACCTTCCACGACGGCACCACCTTCAACGCGGACGCGGTGATCTTCCAGTACGACCGGCTCCGCACCAAGACCTTCCAGTACTACGACGCGAAGTCCGCGGCGAGCGCCGCCGCCACATTTCGGTACTTCAAGTCCTGGCGCAAGGTCGACGACCGCACGGTCGAGATCAAGACCACGAAGCCGTATGCCTGGCTGCTGTGGGACCTGGCCGGCATCCTCTACCCCAGCCCGACGGCCGTGAAGACCTACGGCAACGCCAACTACAACAAGCACGCCACCGGCACCGGCCCCTTCCGGATGACGAAGTACGTCGACGGCCAGGAGATGGTGCTCACCCGCAACGACAACTACTGGCGGGTCCCGGTCAAGCTCGGCCGGATCGTGCTCTACCCCCAGCCCGAGCCCGCGTCGCGGCTCTCGATGCTGCAGTCCGGTGAGGTCGACTGGGCGGAGGTGCCATCACCCGACTCGGTCCAGCAGCTCAAGAAGGAGGGCTACCAGATCGAGCTGGGCAAGTACCCGCACGGGATCATGCCGCGGTTCAACCTGTTCCGGGCGCCCTTCAAGGACAACCTGGCCCTGCGGCAGGCGCTCAACTACGCGCTGGACCGGGAAGGCACCTCGGCGCTGCTGAACAACGTCGGCTATCCCGCTACGGAGTACGTGTACGACGGCAACCCGTCGTACACGAAGAACACGCCGGGCTACAGCTACGACGTCGAGAAGGCGAAGAAGCTGCTCGCCCAAGCCGGCTACAAACCCGGCGAGCTGACGCTCACGATGGCCTACCCCACGGGCGGCTCGGGGAACATGTACCCGGACACGATGATGCAGAAGTTGCAGGCGGACTTCGCGGCGATCGGCGTCACCACCTTGCTGAAGCCGATGGAGTGGAACACGATCATCTCGATCGGGCTCGACGGCCTGCAGGCCAAGCAGTGGAGCAACATCGACATCCTCTGGGCGTCGCCGGCGTCCGGGATGATGCCGACCGGTTTCAGCACCAGCTACTTCTGCAACCGGCCAGGTGGGCTGAAGAACGCGGCAGGCCTGTGCGATCCGAAGATCGACGCGGCCTTGACGGCAGCCAGCCAGCAGGCCGACGTCGCGTCGCAGTACAAGTACCTCCAGCAGATGATGGACGTGGCGCTGCGGAACGCCTACTTCCTGTTCTGGATGCACGACCTCAATCTGCGGGTGCTCAGCCCGAACGTGCACGGCTACGTCCAGCCGCAGTCGTGGTGGGTGGACTTCACACAGATCACCGTCGGGAAGGACTGACCCATGCTGCGTGTCGCGATACTTCGGATCGGGATGGCCGTCCCGATCCTGTTCGGAGTCTCTGTCATCGTCTTCCTGCTGATGAATGTGCTGCCCGGCTCGGCCGAGGCCGGACTGGTCAGCGACGACATGTCGGCCGCGGAACGTCAGGCCATCCGCGACGAGCTCGGCCTGAACGACCCGCTGCCGTTGCGCTACCTGCATTGGCTCGGCGATGCGATGCAAGGAAATCTGGGCTACTCCGCCCAGCGTCGCCGCGACGTCTCGGATCTGCTGATCCAGGCCTGGAGCAACACCGCGGTGCTCGCGATCGTGTCAGCCGTCTTCGGCATCAGCATCGGCCTCTGGCTCGGCTATGTGGCCGGCACCCGCCGGGGCAGCTTCATCGACCGGATCACGGCGGTGCTGAGCCTGTCGGGCCTGAGCATCCCGTCGTTCTTCCTGGCGATCATCCTGCTGGCGGTCTTCGCCGGCGGGCTCCGGATCCTTCCCTCCGGTGGGGCGACCCTGGACCAGGGTCTGTGGACGGCGATCCGAAGTCTGGTGTTGCCGGTGTTGTCCGGGTCGCTGATCACGATGGCGATCACAGCCCGGGTGACCCGGGCCAGCATCGTCGACGTGGCCGGCTCGGACTTCGTGGAAACCCTGCGGGCCAAGGGATTGAGCGAGTTCGAGGTGCGCAGACACATCCTGCGCAACGCGATCTCGCCGGTGCTGACCACGTCCGGCGTACAGATCGGCGCGCTGCTCGGTGGCTCGGTGCTGGTCGAGACGATCTTCCGCTGGCCCGGCATGGGGCTGTTGGTCTTCACCGCGATCTCGGCCCGGGACCTGCTGGTCGTGCAGGGCGCGACCTTGGTCATCGCCGTCACCTTCGTGCTGGTGAACCTGGTCGTCGACCTGCTGCAGGCCTGGATCGACCCGCGGGTGAGAGGAGCGGTGGCATGAGCGAGAGCGCGGTTCCCACCCTGCTGGACAAGAACTTCGGCTCGGGGACGACGGCTGACGACCGGGCGGAGGCGGACCGCCGCCGCGACGAGTGGAACGCCGCGCGGACCAGTCAGCGGGCCAGGTCCTTCTGGTCCGCGACCCTGCGCCGGTTCCTGGAGAACCGTGTCGGCGTGATCGCTGCGGTGATCGTGCTGCTCCTCGTGCTCGGCGCAGTCTTCGCGCCGCTGCTGACGAGCGCCGATCCCCTGCTCGGCAAACCGACCGAGCGCCTCCACAACCTCGGCACCCCCGGTCACCTGCTGGGCACCGACGAACAAGGCCGCGACATGCTCGCGCGAGTCCTGTACGGCGGCCGCCTGTCGCTGCTGGCCGGATTCGTACCGACCCTCGGCGCGGCCTTGATCGGCACCGCCATCGGGGTCACCTCCGGCATCCTGCGGGGCGTCGTCGGCACGGTCCTGATGCGGACGATGGACATGCTGTACGCGTTCCCCGCGATCCTGCTGGCCATCGCCGTCGGCGCGTCTCTCGGCCCGGGCCTGACGAACACCATCATCGCGGTGACGATCGTGTTCATCCCGCCGGTGGCGCGGGTGGCGGAGTCGGCGACGCGGCGGGTCGTAGTACAGGAGTTCGTCGAGGCGGCCCGGCTGAGCGGTGCGAGCGGGCTGCGAGTGGCGCGCACGCAGGTGCTGCCGAACGTGCTGAACGACGTGATCGTCTACGCCTCCGGCCTGGTCGGCGTGGCGATGATCATCGCCGCCAGCCTGAGCTTCCTCGGTCTCGGCTCCGCCCCGCCGGCGCCCGAGTGGGGCTACATGCTCAACAGCCTGCGCGGCATGGTCAGCGTCGCGCCGCTGGTCGCGATCGTGCCCGGCTTCTTCATCTTCCTCACCTCGGTGGCCTTCAACCTGGCCAGCGACGCGTTGCGGGAAGCCATGGACAGCCGGCTGTGAATCCCGCCCTTTGAATCCCGCCCTGTCACCACCGCCAGGAAGGCAGCGAACCATGGAAACGGACACGGCAGACACAGGCACCGGCAAGGAGTTGCTGGAGCTCCTCGGCGTTTCGAAGCAGTTCCACGTCCGGTCCGGCGGCCGCCGGGCCAGGCTGTCCGCGGTCGAGAGCGTCTCGCTCAGCGTCCGGCAGGGCACCACGCTGGGCATCGTCGGGGAGTCGGGCTGCGGCAAGTCGACGCTGGCCCGGGTGATCGTCGGGCTGCACCTGACCGACGACGGCCAGATGATCTTCGACGGCAAGCAGGTGCTCACGCATCGCCGTCGCTCGCCGGCGGAGCTCAAGCAGATGCAGATGGTCTTCCAGGACCCGTCGTCCGCGCTCAACCCGCGGGCCACGATCAGCGAGTCCATCGGCTTCCCGCTGCAGGTGCAGGGCGAGTCCAAGGCAGCCATCGACGAACGAGTGGCCAAGGTGATGCGCGACGTGGGCCTGCCGGCGGCGTACGCGTCGCACTATCCGCACCAGCTCAGTGGTGGCCAACGGCAACGAGTGAACATCGCCCGGGCGTTGGCGCTGCAACCGAAGCTGGTGGTGCTCGACGAGGCCGTCTCGGCGCTGGACAAGTCGATCCAGGCCCAGGTGCTGAACCTGCTCACCGATCTGCAGGAGGAGTACGGGCTGACGTACGTGTTCATCAGCCACGACCTCAACGTGGTGCGCTACATCAGCGACGACGTCGCGGTGATGTACCTCGGCCAGGTGGTGGAGCGCGGCAGCGCGAAGGAGCTCTACGACAACCCGAAGCACCCCTACACCCAACTGCTGTTGTCCTCGGTGCCGACGCTGAACCCGGCGGACAGCACCCGCGACGAACCTGTCGATAGCGCCGACGCCAAGGACACCGAGATCCCGAGCCCGATCGATCCCCCGAGCGGCTGCCGGTTCCGCACCCGCTGCCCGTTCGCGATGGACATCTGCTCCCAAGTCGCCCCTGCCCCGGTCCAGCTCAGCGCGGACCGTTCCGTCGCCTGCCACCTGTACTCCGACGCCGCCGCCGGCGCCGACGTACAGGCCGTGCCGGCCTGACCCCCGTCTCCCCACCCCCCAGGAGGATCAGTTGTCCACCCCAGACTCCGGCGCGATCGTGACCGCGATTCTCAGCGCCGCACAGCTCACCGTCTCCGAGCAGGAGTACGCCACGTTCGTCAAGGACTACCCGCTGATCCGGCAGGCGGCGGATGCCCTCTACCTGCCCGAACTCGATCCCGACGAGCCGGCGATCAGATTCGACCCGCTGGACTTCTACCCCGGTGCGGCTGCCGCACCGGCTGGAAAGGACGCCTGATGACAGTCAGCACCATCAAGGACGCAGCTGCCGCCCTGCGCGACGGCACCCTCACCTCCACCGCCCTGACCCAGCAGATCCTGGACCGCGCTGTCGCGCTCAACCCGGCCCTCGGCGCCTACGTCGACATCACCTCGGAGGCCGCTCTCGAGCAGGCCGGCGCAGCTGACGCGGCGCTGGCGGCGGGCGACGACCGCGGACCGCTGCAGGGCATTCCGTTGGCCATCAAGGACATCATCGCCATGAAGGGCGCGGCCACCACGGCGAACAGCCGGGTGCTCGCTCCCGGCTGGGGTGCGGGGACCGACGCCCCCGTCGTCGCACGGCTGCGGGACGCGGGCGCGGTGTTCGTCGGCAAGTCGACCACGAGCGAGTTCGCGATCGGCCTGCCTGACGCGACCAAGGGATTCCCGGTCCCGCACAACCCCTGGAACGTCGAGCACACCCCGGCCGGGTCCAGCTCCGGCACCGGAATCGCTGTGTCCGCAGGCCTGGCACTTGGTGGGCTGGGCACCGACACCGGCGGCTCCGTCCGGAGCCCTGCCGCGGTGAACGGGCACACCGGCCTGAAGGTCACGTTCGGCCGCGTGCCGAAGAGTGGCGTCGTCCCACTCGGCTTCAGCCTGGACAGCATCGGCCCGATGGCCCGCAGTGCTTGGGACTGCGCCGCGCTGCTCGAGGTGATGGCGGGTTATGACCCGTCCGATCCGAACGCTGCCCAGCAACCGGTACCGGCGTACACGGAACTGCTGGACGGTTCGGTCGACGGCCTGCGGATCGCGCTGCCGATGCCGTACTTCTTCGACCACGAGCAGCTCGACCCGCAGATGCACGATGCAGTGATCGCGGCGGTGAAGCAGCTGGTCGGCCAGGGCGCGGTGTCCACCGAGGTGGAACTCGCCTATGCGGCCGAGGCGAAGGACGCGAACCACATCATCCTGGTCGCCGAGGCCTACGCGTACCACCGCAACAACCTGGTGAACCGCTGGTCCGACTACGGCGTCCACACCCGGCCGACGCTGGCCCGCGGCGCCTTCTACACCGCGGGCGATGTGGCCCAGGCGGAGCGGTTCCGCCGGCAGTTCTCGCGTGAGGTGGCCAAGCTGTTCGAGAGCCACGACGTGATCATCACCCCGACCGCGGCGGTGCCGGCAGAGCGGGCCGCCGAGTTGTCGCCGAGCAAGCGGCTGTCCGTCGTCAGCTACACCGGCCACTGGAACCTGACCGGCCTGCCGGCCGTGGCCGTCCCGGTCGGTTTCTCCACCAGCGGGTTGCCCTTGTCGATGCAGATCGTCGGCAAGCCGTTCGCGGAGGCCACCGTGCTCAAGGTCGCGGACGCCCTGCAGCGGATCAGCGACTGGCACCTGGCCATCCCGCCGGTCGAAGCCCTCCTGGCCGCCTGAGCCACGAACGAAGGAAGAACTCACGATGAGCAACGAATCCGAACAGCTCGCCATGGTCCTGGCGATGGCCGGCGTCGAACCGATCGAGTCAGATCTGGGGCAGATGGCAACGGCCTACTCGATCGCCAGGGAGAACTCCGCCCTGGTCGCCTCCGTCACCGCCGCCCGCTACGAAGAGCCGGCCCTGATCTTCTCTGCCCGCCCATGACGGCCCGGACGATCTCCGCCGCCCTCGCCGCACTCAAGGCCGGCGAGGTGACCGCGACCGAACTGCTGGACGAGGCGATCGCGGTAGCCGACCAGCACGACGAGCAACTCGGCATCTACCTGGCCCGGTTCGACGAGCCGGCCAAGGCCGCGGCTGCCGCGGCGGACGAGATCTATGCCGCCGGCAACGAGGCGGGTCCCCTGCTCGGCATCCCGCTGGGCATCAAGGACATCATCACGACGGTCGAAGGACCGACCACGGCACAGAGCCTGGTGCACGACCCGACCTGGGGCGACCAGCAGGACGCTCCGGTGGTCAGCCGGCTGCGGACCGCTGGTGGTGTCATCACGGGCAAGACCACCACGATGGAGTTCGCCACCGGACTGCCTGACCCGTCCAAGCCGTTCCCGATCCCGCGCAACCCCTGGAACCCCGACCACTGGACCGGTGGCTCCAGTTCGGGCACCGGCAACGGCGTGGCTGCCGGAGCGTTCCTCGGCGGCCTGGGCACAGACACCGGCGGCAGCATCCGCGGCCCGGCGGCGTTCTGTGGCATCTCCGGGATCAAGGCCACCTTCGGCCGGGTGCCGAAGTCGGGTTGTGTGCCGCTGGGCTACAGCCTCGACAACATCGGTCCGATGGCCCGGTCCGCCCGGGACTGCGCGATCATGCTCAGCGTGCTCGCCGGGTACGACGCGAGCGACCCGTGCGCGGTGAACGAGCCGGTGCCGGACTACGAGGCTGCGCTGACGGGTGACCTGACCGGCTTGCGGATCGGTGTCGATCCGCTGGCCGAGCACCGCCGTGCCGACCAGGACCCGATGCTGGGTGAACTGCTCGACGCCGCGCTCGCCGTACTGGCCGAGCGCGGTGCGACCGTGGTATCGGTGAAGCTGCCGTACTACCGCGAGCTGACGGCTGCCACCGGCATCACCTCTCGTAGTGAGGCGTTCGCGTACCACGCGCCGGATCTGCAGAGCCGGTGGTCGGACTACTTCGCCGCGACTCGGCAGGGCATCGGGGCGGCCCCGGCGTACTCGGGTGCCGACTACGTCCAGGCCCAGCGCGTACGTCGGGTCGGACAGCGTGAGGTGGCTGCTTTGTTCGAGACGGTCGACCTGGTGGTGACGCCGACCGCGAGTGTCGCGGCCTTCGCCATCGACGGTCTCGCGGATGCCGGGATGGAGAGGTTCCGGGCGATGCACACGTCGTACTGGAACGCGGTCGGCAACCCGGCCCTGTCGATCCCGATGGGATTCGGTGCGGCCCAACTGCCGCTCGGCCTGCAGTTGATGGGCCGGCCCTTCGACGAGGAGACCGTGCTGCGAGCCGGTGACGCCTACCAGCAGGTGACTGCTTGGCATCTGGCCGAGCCCTCGACCGCCGACCGTGCAGCGGTCGGGGTCTGAGAAGACTGCGTCGGGGACGGCCGGGTTACCGTCCCCGACGCACCGGATCCAGCGGCACTTCTACGCGCTGGCGATCGGCTCCGGGCTGACCCTCGCACTGACCGCGCCCCTGACCGCGGTGCTGGCGATGAAGCTCGGCGCCGGTGCCTTCGCCGCCGGGGTATCGGTCGCCTCGCTGCCTGCCGTGGTGCTGGTGCTCGATGTGCTCGGTACCCGGTTGCTGCCATACCTCGAGCCGCGCCGGGCCATCGTCAACGGCATGCTGCTGTGGGCGTTGGGCTCGGTCGGCTCGGCGGTGGCACCGACCTTCGCGGTGATGGCAGGGTCCCGGTTGGTGCAGGGCATCGGTCTTGCCCTGTACGCCGCGGCCGCACCTCAGCTCGCCGTCCGGCTGGCCGGCAACGGCCGGGTCGGCAAGGCGATGGGTCGCTTCCAGGCCGCGATGACATTGGGGTCGGCGGTCGGCCCGTTGTCGGGAGGCGCTGTGAGCGGGATCGGGGTCGGCACCTCCGGACTCCGGCTCGCCTTCGCTGTCTGCGGATTGCTCGCCGTTGGCTGTGCGGTGTACGCCCGGCTTACCCTGCCGAGCGTGCCTGCGGTGGTCGTCCCGCGGTGGAGCCTGCCGAGTCTGCCGGGCATGGGCCGGCCACGAGCAGTGCTCGGGTTGTGGATGGGCTCAGCCGGCCAGGGTCTGCGGAGCGCGATCGGCCTGACCGTGGTGCCGTTGGTGGCCGCCGACGTACTCAACCTCGACGGTGTCCGGCTGGGTGTGTTCCTCACCTCGATGTACCTGATCGAAGTGGTGACGACGGCGGTTCTCGGCGCGCGTTCCGATCTGCGCGGCCGCCGCTTCGGCATCATGCTCGGAGCCGCGGTCGGGGTGCTGGGCGTCGGGGTGGTGTTCGCCGCGATGACCAGCACGTCGGTGCCGGTGCTGTTCGCGGCCGCGGTACCGCTGGGCGTGGCAGGCGGATGCATGTTCGGAGTACTGCCCGCGTTGCTGGTCGACCTGGCGGGCACGACTGAGGTGGGGCTTTCTGCCACCAGGATCGCCAGGGACCTGGGATCCTCGGCCTGCATGGTCGGTGCCGGCGCGGTGATCACCCTCGCCGGCACGGCCGCTGCGCTCGGGCTGTGTGTGGCCCTATACCTCACCGTCGGCGTCGGCATGCTCGTCGTCGGCGAGACGCGGGTTTAACAGGCCTGGGCCGAGCCGTCGCCCTCTACCGGCGGCGGCGCGGTCCGGAGCCGCCGCGGCGGGGGTTCGCCGGTCTTGCCGAAGGACCGCATCACCGTCGCGTAGACGATCCGGTCGGAGCGGGCGTGCGACACGCTGTACTCCAAGGCGCGACCGTCCATCGCACGGATCACCCGGCTCGAGTCGAGCAACGCGAACCCGACGTCCACCTGCAGGAACCCGGCGCTGATCGGATCCGCGCCGGAGCAGCCGATCTGCAGCTCGGTGTCCCCGACCGGCTCGCACATGACGTCCGCGATCAACTCGTACGGCGACCGGTTCAGCGTCGACGCCGGACGGTCCAGGAGTCCCGCGAACGGGTCGGACGGCATGAAGGCAGAGCGGATGCTGAGCGGGAAGCCGTCCAGCGAGGTGACCGATTCGAGGATCACCACCTCCGCGCCGGTCGGGAGCTCCAGCCGCTCGGCGATGAACGACGGCGCCGGATGCAGCGCGGCGTAGGTGGTCCGGATCGCCACCCGGGTGCCGTTGGTGTTGATCTCCTGGGCGAGGTCGCGGGACACCTCGATCTCGTGCTGGAGCGCGCTCGGCGCCAGCGCGAACGTGCCGGCCCCCCGGACCCGCTCGACCATGCCCTGCTCGGCCAGGATCGCGAGCACGTCGCGGATGATGCCGCGGCTGACGCCGTACTTGCGGATCAGGGCGTCCTCACCGGGCAGCGGTTCCTCCGCCCAGTCGCCGCTGAGCAACTCGGTGCGGAGCAGGTCGCAGACCCACTGCACCGTGCGGGATCGACCCGGGCCGCGCCGGGGATTTCGTTTTCCCTGATCGGAAGGGTGTGCCACGAAGCATTCTCCTCCTGAACACTGTGGTGACCGGGCGGTCGGTGTCATGAGTTGGAGAAGTGGCTCACTAGAGGACGTCGCTGTCCCAGCGTGAGGTTTCGGTTACCGTACTTCCGGCCGGGAGAGCCACCAAGCGATAACTCAGTGGCCTGGGTCACACTTTTCTCAGCAATGGAAGGGCCGCGGCCATGGCTGGCCTGCCAGCTTAGAGTGGGGCTCATGTGGTGGGGATTGGTCTGCGCGCTGGCCGCCGCCTGCGCGTATGGCGTGGCGTCCGTCATGCAGTCCATCGCCGCCAAGGCGACCAAGGGTGGCGACGGCGCAGTCGACGCACGACTGCTCATCCGCGTGCTTGGGCAGTGGCGGTTCCTGCTGGGAATCGCACTCGACCTGCTCGGATTCGCCGCCCAGCTGGCCGCCCTGCGCGTCCTGCCGCTGTTCGTAGTTCAGGCGGCGCTCGCCGCCAGCCTGGCCGTGACCGCAGTCGCCGCGCGCTTCACCGGTGTTCAACTAGGCAGGCGTGAGTGGGCCGCAGTGGCTGGCGTGTGCATCGGCCTCGGTCTGCTCGGTCTGTCCGCACGCGCCGAGGGCACGGCGCCGGTGAGCGCGGGACTCCGGCTCGGGCTGGTCGGTGCCGTGGTGCTGCTCGGCGTGGCCGGGATGTCCGCGGGGCTGGCTCCCCGCAGACTCCGCGCGCCCTTGCTGGGGCTGATCGCCGGACTGAGTTTCGGCGTGGTCGCGATCTCAGGCCGGATCATCCCCAGTCTGGCGCCGGTCGACCTGCTCACCGAGCCGGCCACCTACACCGGGGTGGTCGGCGGGGCGATGGCGATGCTGTTCCTTGCCTCGGCGCTGCAGCGAGGCAGTGTCACGACGGCCACGGCCATGCTGGTCATCGGCGAGACCGTGTTCCCCGCGCTGGTCGGCATCCTCGCGCTGGGTGATCGGCCCAGGCCGGGTTTCACCCCGGTGGCGGTAGCCGGCTTTGCGCTCGCGATTGCCGCCGCGCTGGCTCTGGCCCGCTTCGGCGAGCCTGCGCAGACCGTCAGCTCCGCGGCGGGATCTCCCCAGAGCCACGAATCGTCAGTTTGACCGGCACTCGCACGGTTCGGCCCGGCCGGTGCGGCTCGGGAAGACGCTCGGTCATGAGCTGGATCGCAGTACGCGCCATCACGTCGGCGGACTGTGCCACCGCGGTCAGCCCCGGGCTGAGCAGATCACCCAGCGCCAGGTCGTCGAACGACACCAGCGCGACACGATCCCGCCGGCCCGCCATTCCCCGCAGTACTTCGGCCGTCGTCATGTTGTTCGCCGAGAGGATCGCGGTCGCGGCCTCCGGCCGGTCCAGTACTGCGGACAGGGTGATCCCGATCCCCTCGGTGGTCGGCTCGGACAGATGGACCAGGTCCTCGTCGACGTCGATCCGGTGCCGGGCCATCGCGGCCCGGTAGGCGACGACGCGCTCCCGGGCCGTGAAGATGCGCTCGTCGTCACCGAGATAGGCGATCCGGCGATGCCCCTGGCGAACCAGGTGGTCGATCGCCTGGTCGATCCCGCCGGCGTTGTCGGCCAGCACGGCGTCGGCCTCGATCCCGTGCGCCGGCCGGTCGATCGTCACGACGGCCATGCCCGCGTCGACGTGCGGAGCCAGATACTCCTGGGTCTCCCCGATCGGCGCCATGATCAACGCGTCCGGGCGCCGGGCGACGAACTCCAGGCAGACGTCCCGCTCGCGCTCGGGATCCTCGTCGGTCAGGCCGATCATCACGACCGAGCCGCTCGAGCGGGCCCACAACTCGACCGCCCGCCCGAGCGAGGCGAAGAACGGGTCGCCGATGTCGCGGATCACCACGGCGATCGTGCCGGTCTTGCCGCGCCGAAGCATCCGGGCGCTCTCGTTCGGCGTGTAGTTCAGGTCCTTGATCGCGGCCTGCACCTTGGCGGTCAGCTCCGGACTGACGTTCGGCTCCTCGTTGACCACCCGGGAGACGGTCTTCAGCGCCACACCCGCCCGGGCCGCGACCTCCTTCATGGTGGGCCGGCGTTGCCCCGTGCCGTTCAGACCTGTGATGCTCACCGCGGGCCCGCCTCTCTGTCTTTGTGTCAGCTTGCTGGGCTAACTCTCGACGACGACAGGGATGATCATCGGTCGGCGCCGGTGGGTATCGCTGACCCACTTGCCGACCACGCGGCGGATGACCTGCTGCAACTGGTACATGTCGTCCACCCCGCTCCCGATCGCCTTCTCGATCTCCGCCTCGATCTTCGGCTTCAAGGTATCGAAGACTGTGTCGTCCTCGGCGAACCCGCGAGCCTGGATCTCCGGACCTGCCGTCAGTTTGCCGGTGACAGAGTCCATCACGGCGATCACCGAGATGAAACCCTCGTCGCCGAGAATCCTGCGGTCCTTCAGCGAGGTCTCGGTGATGTCTCCGACCGTCGAGCCGTCCACGAACACGTAGCCGCACTCGACCTTGCCCGCGACGACGGCCTTCTGGTCGATCAGGTCGACCACCACCCCATCCTCGACCACGACGACGTTCTGGGCCGGTACGCCGGTCTGCCGGGCGAGTTCGGCGTTCGCGTGCAGGTGCCGGATCTCGCCGTGCACGGGCATCACGTTGCGCGGCTTGACGAGGTTGTAGCAGTAGAGCAGTTCACCCGCCGACGCGTGACCGGACACGTGCACCAGCGCGTTGCCCTTGTGGATCACGTTCGCGCCGTGCCGGGTCAGTCCGTTGATCACCCGGAACACCGAGTTCTCGTTGCCCGGGATCAGCGAGGAGGCCAGTACTACGGTGTCGCCCGGCTGGATCTGTACTACGTGGTGGTCGTTCGCCGCGATCCTCGACAGCGCCGACATCGGCTCGCCCTGGGACCCGGTGGAGACGAGCACGACCTGCTCGGGCGGGTAGTTGTCCAGCTCGCGCATGTCGATCAAGGTGTCGCCGGGAACGTTGAGGAATCCCAGGTCCCGGGCCACGCCCATGTTGCGCACCATCGAGCGCCCGACGTAGGCGACCTTGCGGCGGTGCTTCACGGCGGCGTCCATCACCTGCTGCACGCGGTGCACGTGCGAGGCGAAGCAGGCGACGATGATGCGCTGCTCCTTGGCGTTGGTGAACACCCGGTCCAGCACCGGCGCGATATCGCGCTCGTGTGTGGTGAACCCGGGCACCTCCGAGTTGGTGGAGTCGACCATGAACAGGTCGACCCCCTCCTCACCGAGCCGGGCGAAGGAGCGCAGGTCGGTGATCCGGTTGTCCAGCGGCAACTGGTCCATCTTGAAGTCGCCGGTGTGCAGCACCAGGCCGGCCGGCGTGCGGATCGCGACCGCCAGCGCGTCCGGGATCGAGTGGTTCACGGCGACGAACTCGCACTCGAACGGGCCGAGTCGAACGGTCTCACCCTCGACCACGGTCTGCTGCGGCACGTTGCGGTGGCGATGCTCCTTCAACTTGCCCTCGAGCAGCGCGAGCGTGAGCTGCGAACCGATCACCGGGATGTCGCCGCGCTCGCGCAGCAGATAAGGCAGGCCGCCGATGTGGTCCTCGTGGCCGTGCGTCAGGACCACCGCCACGATGTCGTCCAAACGCTCCCGGATGGGCTGGAAGTCCGGGAGGATCAGGTCGACACCGGGTTGGTTCTCGTCCGGGAAGAGCACGCCGCAGTCGACGATGAGCAGCTTGTCGTCGTACTCGAAGACCGTCATGTTCCGGCCGACCTCACCGAGGCCGCCGAGCGGGATGACCCGCAGCGCGCCGGGCGCGAGCGGGCCGGGAAGATTCAGATCCGGGTGGGGGTGGCTCATGCAATCAGTCCTGCCGTCTTGAGGTCGGTGGTGAGCCAGTCCACCTGCTCGGCGGTCGCCTCAACCAGCGGCGACCTGAGAGTCGCGTGCTCGATGACGCCGGCCAACTTCAGCGCGGCCTTCACCATGATGGCGCCCTGGGTCCTCGTCATGATCGCCTCGACGGCGGGCACCAGCCGGCGATCGATCTCCTGTGCTGTGGCGAGGTCGCCGCGAACCACCGCGTCGATCAACTCGCGGTACTGCTCGCTCGCGACATGGCCGACGACGCTGGCGATGCCGACCGCGCCGATGGCCAGCCAGGCCAGGTTGAGCTCGTCGGCGCCGCAGTAGTAGTACAGGTCGGAGTTGGCCAGCACCTTGGTGGTGCCGGCGATGTCGCCCTTGGCGTCCTTGACCGCGACGATCCGCGGGTGCTCGGCGAGCGCGAGCAGCGTCTCCGTCTTGATCGGTACACCGGTGCGACCGGGAATGTCGTAGGCCATCACGGGCAGGCCGGTGGCGTCCGCGACAGCGGTGAAGTGCGCCTTGATGCCCTCTTGCGGGGGCTTGTTGTAGTACGGCGTGACGACCAGCAGGCCGTGCGCTCCGGCGGCTTCCGCGGCCTTGGCACACTCCACGCTGTGAGCGGTGTTGTTCGAGCCGACCCCCGTGACCACCTTCGCGCGGTCCCCGACCGCCGCCAGGGTGGCGCGGATCAGCGCGACCTTCTCGTCATCCGTGGTGGTCGGCGCCTCGCCGGTGGTCCCGTTGATGACGAGGGCATCGTTCCCGTGGTCGACCAAGTGGGTCGCCACCTTCTGAGCAGCATCGAGATCGAGCGAGCCATCGGGCCGGAACGGGGTGATCATCGCCGTCGTGAGCCGGCCGAAAGGCAGGGCCTGTGACGCGGAGTTTGCTGCTGAGGACATGGGGCTCAGATTACCGCTCCGGAGCCGCCGGGAAATGAGTAGGCCTGATGGCTGTCCGCTCGGGGGTCCGGGCAGCCATCAGGCTCACTCGTCCTATCGGGCCGCCCCCCGCAGGCGTTACAGCTTTGAACAAAAAAGTCGGGAAAAATTCTCGGCAATACTCTCCGCGATCTGACCGTCACTTTCCGCTGACCTACCTACTGCGGCTGCCTGCTGAGGTCATGCCGACCGGTTCTATCTCTGGCTGCCCGCGACCCAGACCGAGGTGGTGGACAGGATCGCGGGGAAGAAGTCCTGCAGTACTGGCAGTGCGCCGGGGAGCAGGAGCACGCCGCCCGTGAGCAGCAGCGGGGCGATGATCAGGCGCTCGACCCACCCACCGGTCCGGAACCGGAAGGCCCGTGGGAGCCGGATCTCGAACCAGGTCTCGCCGCGGATCGGCAGCGGCCAGAGCCAAGGACAGCCGGATCGGGTCAGGCTGTCGCCGAGGCAGTGCACGAACATGCCGAGGGCAACGGCCGCACCGATCCAACTGCCGATCTCGTCGAGTCCGCCCCGCAACACCTCGACCGCTGTGGTGCCAGGTAACCAGGTGCCCGCTATCGACCAAGCGCCGGCGCCGACCACCACGGCCAGCACCCAGTCGCCGAGGACGTGGGCGGCAAGGATCAGACCGAACAGCGCGACGCCCAACACCGCGCGCCAGCCACCGGCCGCTCCGAGGCGCGACGTCAGGAATCCCAGCAGAAGTGCGGCTGCGAGCGTGTGACTCGCATGGCGATGCCGTCCAGTGCTGTCCTCGTCACGCGGGCCCTTGGTGACCGAATACAAGAGGCCGGAGAACGCGCGGACGGCACCCGAGACGATCCCGGTGATCGGACCGAGCACCCTGGACGCGCTGGCGCCCGGGTGGTCGAGGTCCGGCAGCAACGCATAGCCCGCGGTCGCCGCGGCGAACGGAACCACCTGCGCCACTGAGGTCAGTCCCACCAACGGCGCCATCGCCAGCCCCGCACACCAGCCCGACAGCGCATGCGAACGCCCCATCACCGCAGCCCCACCCCCTCGCTCCTGAGCGGCCGAGTATTTCAGCGGCCGCGGACACTTTCCGGGAGGCGCTCGGGGTGGACGGCCGACCAGGTCGCGGGGATCCCCACATCGGCGGCGGCCGCACTGGTACCAGGCCTGGGAACGGGAGGGGTTGTCCCCTGAGCTTGTGGGTTGCCACCCGAGAATATCGGCGGGCAACCCACAAGCTCAGGAGGTAACCCTCAGGGCGCGGCAGCCCACGGGCCGAGCTCCGGGGGCTGCGTGGGGAAGCGACGTGGGAGGTCGGGTGCGGAAGCGACGTGGGAGTCGGGTGGGGAAGCGACGTGGGAGTCGGGTGGGGCTAGGCGTCGAAGTCGAGGGTGACCTTTTCGCTGGTCGGGTGCGACTGGCAGGTGAGGACGTAGCCGGCGCGGATCTCGTCGGGCTCGAGCGCCCAGTTCGTGTCCATCCGGACGGATCCCTCGACCACCTTGGCCCGGCAGGTCCCGCACACGCCGCCCTTGCAGGCGAAAGGCGCATCGGTCCGTACTGCGAGGGTCGCGTCGAGCACCGCCTTCGCGTGCTCGCCCAGCGGGAACGTCGACCGGCGTCCGTCCAGGATCACCGTCACCTCGGCGGCGTCCTCGTCGATCGCGGTCTCCTCGACGCGGGCGACTGGCGCCTCGTCACCGACGTGGAACAACTCGGCATGCACCGACTCCCGCGGCACGCCCTCGTCCAGCAGAACCTCCTGCGCGCCGACGACCATCGCATAGGGCCCACAGAGAAACCACTCGTCGACGGTCTTGACCGGCAGGATCGTGTCGATCATCCGGCGCAGGCGATCCCCGTCGATCCGCCCGCTGAACAGTTCGACCTCGGTCGACTCGCGGGACAACACGTGCACCAGGTGCAGGCGTTCGGCGTACACGTCCTTCAGGTCGGCGAGCTCGTCGGCGAACATCACCGAGCCGACCGTACGGTTGCCGTAGAGCAAGGTGACGCGACTGTTCGGCTCGACCGCCAGGCTGGTCGCGACCAAGGACAGCACCGGGGTGATGCCACTGCCCGCCGCGACGAACGCGTAGTGCTTGGCGTTGGCCGGGTCGAGCGGGGTGCCGAACCGGCCGAGCGGCGTCATCACGTCGATGGTGTCGCCGATCTTCAGACCGCTCGCCGCGTACGACGAGAACTCGCCACCGGGGATCCGCTTCACGGCGATGCGCAGTACGCCGGATCCCGCCGGCGAGCAGATCGAGTAGCTCCGGCGGACCTCGTCGCCGGCCCGCCGTACGGTCAGGTGTTGTCCCGCGGCGAACTCATACTCCGCCGCGAGCTCCTCCGGTACGTCGAAGGTGATCGCCACCGAGTCCTCGGTGATCGCGTCGATCGCCTTGACCGTCAGCGGGTGGAAGGTCGCCCGCCTTCTACTCATCGTCGTCGTCATCAAATCGCCTTGAAGTGGTCGAAAGGCTCCCGGCAGGAGTTGCACCGCCAGAGCGACTTGCAGGACGTGGACCCGAAGCGGCTCAGCTCGGTCGTGTCCGGGGAGCCGCACAACGGGCAGCGGATCGTCAGGCTCAGCGAGATCGGCCCACCGACGGCGCGCTGCCCCGTCGGCGGCGCGATCCCGTATTCGGTCAGCTTCGCCTTGCCCTCTTCGCTCATCCAGTCGGTGGTCCAGGCGGGCGACAACACCGTCTCGACGCGCCCGTCGACCTGCAGCGCCTGCAGAGTCAGCTCGACCTCGTGCCGGATCACGTCCATCGCGGGGCACCCGGAGTACGTCGGGGTGATCGTCACGACCACCTCGTCGCCCTCACGCCGCACGCCCCGCAGTACGCCGAGATCCGCGATCGTCAGCACCGGCACCTCCGGATCCGCCACCTCCCCCACAGCCGCCCAGATCCTTGCGTCCGAATCACCGTGGGGCAGGACCCCGGCTTCTTCGGACGCAGCGCGTCCGCCCGTCACCACGATGCCCCCGGATGTGAGCGGGCCACGTGCTGCAGTTCCGCGAGGAGGTAGCCGAGGTGCTCTGTGTGCCGGCCTTCGCGACCACCTGAATGCTGGTACGACGAGGTCGGCCGGGTGCAGGTGGACTCGTCGATCACCTCGGTGACCCGTCGGCTCCACTCGTCCTGCAACTTCGAGGGATCCACAGCGACCGGCAGGCGTCGTACGAGCTCGTCCGAGGCGAACATCTCCGCGGTGTAGGGCCACATCGCGTCGAGGCCCGCCTGCATGCGCAGGTGGCTCACTTCGGTGCCGTCACCCAGGCGCAACACCCACTGGGTCGCGTGGTCGACGTGGTACGCGACCTCCTTCACGGCCTTGCCGGCCACGCCCGCGAGGGTCTCGTCGGCAGACCCGCGCAGTTCTTCGTAGAGGAGGTGCTGGTAGGTCGCGAAGTACAGGAGCCTGGCGATGGTGTGGGCGAAGTCGCCGCTCGGGAGCTCGCAGAGCTGGAGGTTGAGGAAGTCGCGCTCGTCGCGGAAGTACGCCAGGTCGTCCTCGGAACGACCCGCGCCCTCGAGCTGTCCGGCGTACTGGAGCAGGGTGCGGGCCTGGCCCAGCTGGTCGAGCCCGATGTTGCCCAGGGCAACGTCTTCCTCGAGTTGCGGCGCGGCCGCGATCCACTCAGCCGTGCGCTGCGCCGCGATCAGCGCGTCGTCACCGAGACGGAGCGTGTAGGTGAAGAGGTCGTTCACAGGTGGTCGACGCCTTCCGGGACCTGGTAGAAGGTCGGGTGCCGGTAGACCTTGTCGCCGGCCGGGTCGAAGAACTCGTCCTTCTCGTCCGGGCTGGAGGCGGTGATGTCGGCGGCCGGCACGACCCAGATCGACACGCCCTCCTGGCGGCGGGTGTAGACATCACGGGCATTGCGCAGCGCCATCGTCGCGTCTGGCGCATGCAGACTGCCGACGTGCACGTGCGACAGCCCACGGCGGGACCGGATGAAGACCTCCCACAGCGGCTCGATCATGCTGCGCTCTCCTTCTTGAGGATCTGCTTGTCCGCGTAGGCGGCAGCCGCCTCGCGAACCCAGGCGCCGTCCTCGTGCGCCTTCACCCGCTGCGCGAGCCGCTGCTCGTTGCACGGTCCGTTGCCCTTGACAACTTCGTAGAGCTCGGTGAAGTCGGGGTCGGTGAACACGTAGTGCCCGGCCTCGTCGTCGTACCGCAGGCCTTCGTCGGGGACCTTGATCCCCAGGACGTCGGCCTGGGGCACGGTCATGTCCACGAACCGCTGGCGGAGCTCATCGTTGCTGTGCCGCTTGATCCCCCACGCCATCGACTGCTCCGAGTGCGTCGAGTTCGCGTCGGGCGGACCGAACATCATCAGGCTCGGCCACCACCAGCGGTTCAGGGCGTCCTGGGCCATCGCCTTCTGCGCTTGCGTGCCGTTGCACAGGGTGTGCAGGATCTCGAAGCCCTGGCGCTGGTGGAACGACTCCTCCTTGCAGACCCGGACCATCGCCCGCGCATACGGACCGTAGGAGCACCGGCACAGCGGCACCTGGTTGACGATCGCGGCACCGTCGACGAGCCAGCCGATCGCGCCGATATCGGCCCACGTCAGCGTCGGGTAGTTGAAGATGCTCGAGTACTTCTGCTTACCGCTGTGCAACAGGTCCAGCAGGTCGGCGCGATCCACCCCGAGCGTCTCGGCCGCGGCGTACAGATAGAGACCGTGGCCGGCCTCGTCCTGGACCTTGGCCATCAGGATCGCCTTCCGGCGCAGCGACGGCGCGCGACTGATCCAGTTGCCCTCGGGCTGCATGCCGATGATCTCGGAGTGCGCGTGCTGCGCGATCTGCCGGATCAGGGTCTTGCGGTACCCCTCGGGCATCGCGTCGCGCGGCTCGATCCGGCCGTCGGCGTCGATCGTCGCCTGGAAGCTGTCCATGGGCGCCAGCATAGCCCAGGTGTGACACTTTCCTGCCGGATCAACAGAAAGTGTCACAAAGTCGGACACAGCAGCGGCGCCGCGGCCGCGGTAGCGCCGGAGTACAGGGGTGGTAGCACCACCTCAGGAGTGGGTTCAGGCCGCTGGGACCGCGCTGCCGCGGCCGGGAGGATCGTGTCAACAGCTCAACCCCAACACAGTTTCCGAAAGGGATGAACCCCCTTGACACATCTAGCGACTTCGCAGCCAGCCGATCACCGCGGCCCGGTCACGGGCGCGGAGCGCGCCCTGGCACCCGACCTGATCCGCGGCGGCATGCTACTGCTGATCGGTCTGGCCAACAGCGCCAACTTCGCCTTCGCCGGCCAGCCCGGCCTGAACGGCAGCCCGCACGGTCTCGAGCGGATCCTCAACTTCCTCAAGATCACCCTGGTGGATGCCCGGGCCTATCCGGTCTTCGCGGTGATGTTCGGCTACGGCCTGGTGCAGCTGGCCCGGCGCCAACGCAACTCCGGCACCACGGCCGGCGGCGTACGGTCCATTCTGTTGAAGCGGAACGCCTGGCTGGTCGCCTTCGGCCTGGCCCACGCGGCTCTCTTGTACTTCGGTGACTTCCTGGGCGCCTACGGCATCGTCGGGATCATCTGCACGCTGCTACTGCTGAACCGGGGCGACCGGTTCCACAAGATCATCCTCTGGATCTGGGGAGCGCAGGTCGTCTACGTGGTGGTCGCCGCAGGCCTCGCGGTTCTCGCCATCGTGAACAGCTCGGGTCCGGCGCACGTGATGACCAACAGCCCGAACCCTTCGCTGGCTGCCGGCAGCTATGGGGCAAGCCTGGTCGAGCGGCTGCACGAGTACCCGCTGCACACTGCGACCGTGCTGGGCGTCAGCGTCATCGTCTGGCTCGGCATCTGGGCGGCCCGCAGGCAACTGCTGGAGAACCCACGGGAAAACCGCACGCTGCTGACCCGAGTTGCCGTGGTCTGCATGGGCATCACCGTGCTGGGCGGTCTGCCGCAGGCTCTGATCGCTGCCGGTTGGCTGCACGTCGACTCGGCCGCTTTGGACGCGGTGAACTTCCTGCACAACATCAGCGGTCAGTTCGGTGGGCCGGGATACATCGCACTGTTCGCCCTGCTGGTCGGCAAGCTGACCGCCGAGCGCCGGCCGGACCAGCTGGGTCTTCCGCTCACCGCGATCTCGGCACTCGGCCAGCGGTCGATGACGGGCTACCTGTTCCAGTCGGTCTCTTGGATGGTGCTGCTGGCTCCGTTCACGCTGAACCTAGGTGACAGGCTCGGCAACACCGCCTTCACCGCCGCCGGGGTGGCCGTCGCCGTCTGGACGATCTCGGTGATCGGCGCCTACCAGATGAAGAAGCACGCGTACCGCGGCCCGGCCGAGACCCTTCTCCGCCGCCTCACCTACTGACCCCCGCCGCCCTATCTCCCCGCGCCATCTCCCTGCGCCATCTCGCTGCGTCATCTCGCTGCGTCCGAAGAACTGCGGGGCAGGCCCCGCTCCCCTTCGGACGCAAGCAGGTCGGATTCGCCTAACTCACCGCTTACTCCCGAGCGACCGAACGCCATCGGCAGGGCACCTTCCCGAAGGGTGTCCTGCCGATGGTCATTTGCTGCCCGGGCCTTCCCCGCTGCGTGGGCGTTTCCCCGCTGCTTGGGCTCGGGGTGGTCTTTGAAAGGATGGACAGCATGAGCAGCGACGACTTCGGCGTACCGGAACCGACCAGCCTGTCCGCGATGGGCGCCTCCGAGGACCCGATCGCCGAGTCGAGCGTCCGGCTGGCCCTCCCGGCCGAGGCGGACGCGATCGGCGAGATCCAGGTCGCCGCCTGGCGTCGCTCGTACGACGGGCTGCTGCCGCCCGACGTACTCGCCGATCTCAACCCGGCCCAGTTCGCCGCCCAGTGGCGCGCCGCCCTCCTGTCGCCCGGCGAGGCCCGCAATCGCGTGATGGTCGCGCTGGCAGGTCGTACCTTGGTCGGCTTCGCCGCAATCACGGCCTCGGACGACCCGGACTCAGATCCGCGCCACGACGCCCTGGTCGCCGAACTCGCCGTCGACCCCGAGGCCACCCGCGCGGGCCACGGCTCGCGGCTTCTCAACGCAGTCGTCGACACGATCCGCGCCGACGGCTTCACCCGGGTCACCGTCTGGGTCAACTCGACCGACGACGTCCTCCGCACTTTCTACACCGACTCCGGCTGGGCCCCCGACGGCGCCCATCGCGAACTGGACCTCTACGGCGACGGCACAGTCCGAGTCAAACAAATCCGCCTCCACACCGACCCCACCCCCACCGACTGACCCCCACCGACCCCACCCCCACCCAACAGCCCTCCACCGCCCCGCCCAGCAGACCCTCAGCGCTACCCCCACCCCGGCCCGACTCCACCCCGGCCCGACTCCAGTCCGCCCGACTCCAGCCCGGCGACCGCGCCCTTCCACCGCCCCGCCGATCTCTTCGCCTGCCGTCAAACCAGGGGTTGTCCACTCACCTTGCGGGTTGCACCCCGTGATTTCGAGGGGGCAACCCGCAATTTCAGGGGGTAACCCACCAACTGCTGAGCCTGAAGTTGCCTCCAACTGGTGCAACGTTCCCGCATCCGATCATCAACAGTCGGCGGCACCGCCAAAGGTGAGTGCTGGCGGTCCGAGCAAGGCTCCTTAGATCTCGGAACTCGATCCCGCGTTCGGACAACCTCAAGCCAGCGGTGGCAGCTCGCCGCGGCCGCGGTTGCCAGCGCGGAGGTGGACGCGCTTCTGGCCTCGCTGGGGGGTCCTCAGGTGCGGGCGGCCACTAGGGAGCTGGCCATTGGCCCGGTTCACCGCAAGTGTTGCTGGCGGCCGACTGCATAGGCGCGGGTGAACCAGTCGATCACCTCCGCATCGACCTCAGCAGGATCGCGGAGGCGGAATGCGTGCAGCACGTTGCGGGGCGAATAGACCTCGATCTTGGTGAACCGCTCGCTGTCCAGCCGCTCCGCCAGGACGACATGTCCGTCGAGCCAGTGGACCCGCGGCATGAAGGCGGCGAAGCTCATCCGCGTGTGCAGCGCGATCCGCGTCTTCTCGGCAAGCACCTCCACCGGCCCTAGTGACCGCACGACTTCGACGATCCGATCGAAGATCTCCCGCACTACCTCATCCTTGCCCCGGAAGTGCGCGTCCAGCTCCCCCAAGGGCCGGCACGTATGCGACTGGTTCCGGTTGGCAAACGTCCGCCGACACAGAGGACACTCCCACAGTCCAGGCAGGTCGCTCATGGTCTTTCCTCGAGCATCAGGCGAGGCAGAATTCGTTGCCTTCGGGGTCTTGGAGGATGAGGTGGAAGCCGTCGGGTGAGTCCATGACGGTGTGGATCGTCGCGCCCAGCGCTTTCAGACGGTCTGCTTCTGCTTCGATCCTCGTACGGCGGTCTGCTCCGTCGAGGCCGGGCGCGACCTTGATGTCCAGGTGGAGACGGTTCTTGCCGGCCTTCGCCTCGGGGACCTGGAGGAAGAAGATGTCGGGGCGGCTGCGCTCCTTGTCGACCAGGGTCCTTCCTACGTTGCGCTGGTCCTCCGGGATGCCGTTGGCGTCGGCCCACTCGTCCCAGCTGCTGAACCCCTCGGGCAGTCCGAAGGGAAAGTCGTATCCACCGAGTGCCTCCATCCAGAACCGTGAGACCCGGTCGGGATCGGCGCAGTCGAAGACCACGTGGAGATCGAAGGCACCGCTCATTTCGCTACCCCTGCCCTGTAGAGATCACGGAGCAGACAGATCTCCGCGCCGTGGTGCATCACCTCGCGGTTGAGGTGCGTGATCAGCCCGAGCATCGAGTCCTCGGCGAACTGGTTGCCCTTCGGCCCGAGCGGTTTCGACAGCTCGGCGTCGTCCAGCCCGGTGATGCTGTCATGCCAGCGCCCGTACCAATGGTCGAGAAACGCGAGCCCGGCGTCCGCAGTACCGGGAAGATCGGAAGGGACGTGCCGCGGGTCGAACATGTCGGCGTCGGCCGGCACGCTGCCGTCGCCGAAGAACGTGCTGGCGCGGGTGGCGAAGCAACCAACGCCGATGTGCACCAGCCGCCACCCGATCGTGGTGATCGGCGGCGGGGACGGCTCGGGCCACTCCTGGTCGACGATCACCGTCCCGTTCTCATCGGGATACACGCTCCAGCTCGGCTCGGCCGGGGCCCAGTAGTACTCCTCGTCGGTCAGCCCCTCCAATCGCGGGCGCAGATGGAAATCCCAGTAGAACTCCAGCTGCCCGATCAGCAGCTCCCCACAGTTCGACACTGAACTCACCTCACCCGGATGGTCGATGAGCCGACCCTATGACCGCCCTCCGACAAAAATCCCATCGCTGCTCGCGGGCCCCCCAGGCGGTGCCTGTCGGAGCATCAGGAAAGGGCGTTGGCGAGGGCGGCCGCATAGGCGATCAGTTCGTCGTCGGAGGCCGTGCGGCCGGTGGGTTTGATGTTCTCGGTGACCGTGGCGACGACACTGCCGCGCTGGACGGCGCAGACGCGGATCCCGACGCTGGGGCTGCCGTCTGCGCACAGGCCCGAGCCGACCGGGGTGACATTGTTGCGGGTGGCAAGGGCATCCTTCGCGTCTCCGAGCGGGCCATAGACGGTCACGATGTACACGGGGGTCTTGCCGTCCACCTGGTTCTGCGGCTTGGTGGCGTAGTACTTGGCGACAGTCCAGTCGTACTTCGCGCCGGCGGCCCTGAAGGTGGCCGGCTCCTTGTCGTCGAGGCGATACAGCCCGCCCGCGGTCGCCGGGAGCTCGGAAGGCGGCGGGACCGACGGCACACCCTTGGCGAACGGACCACCCTGGATAACCCCGCCCCGGCTGAGCACCGCGAAGATCGCCAGCACCACCACGACAAGCAACACGACCAGCGCGAGGATGATGATCCACCCCTTGCTCTTCCGCGGCGGCCCCCCGTACTGCGGACCCTGCTGCAGACCCCCGTACTGCGGGGCATCGTACTGGGGACCCCCGTACTGCGGGGCGTCGTGCTGCGCATTCCCGTACTGCGGGGCGTCCTGCTGGGGATACCTGCTGCGGGTAGCCGCCTTGCGCCTGATCCGGGTAACCGCTCTGGCCCTGCCCCGGATACCCCGACTGCGGGTATCCCTGCTGCGGCGGGTGGCCCCCACCCTGCGTTCCTGGTCCGTACGACTGCTGGTCACCCGGGTAAGACATCCACAGCGCCTCCTCTCCACCCGTCGAAGTCCCCGAAGGGCAATTCGACCACACCGACGGGGCCTCGCGGCCTCGCCTCGACCCGCGGCTCACTACGGCGAGGCGAGACCCGTTGGGCAGGGGTGAGTCAGCGCTCGTCGACCAGTTCGACGCGCTCCGCGGTGGGGTCCTGGACCCGTGCTCCCCCAGCTCTGCGCCGGCTGACCGGCGATCCCTATAGCAGCCGAACCATCCGGCGACGGGCCGGGGGTGGTGCTCGACCGGTGCAGGTTGACATGACAGATTGCGACGGTCCGAACACGCTTGGCCATCCGTTGGAGGATGTATGAAGTTCCGTACCCTGGCCGTCGGCCTCGGTATATCCGCCACCGCCCTTCTCGTGGTTCCCGGTTCCAGTGCGACGGCGTCGCTGCAGCCGACCGCCGTCCAGGCCGGGCCGAACCGCGTCACCAAGCAATATCTGGATCAAAGACCCGTCTGGAAACAGTGCGGCGACAAGGAACTGCGGACCTTCTGCACCAAGATCACCGTCCCGCGCGACTGGTCGAAGCAAGCGCTCGGGGAGGACATCCAGATCGCGGTGAGCAAGGTGGCGCCGGTGAAGGGCAAGCCGAGCAGGGTCGTGTTCGGCAACCCGGGCGGACCGGGTGGCGCCGGGCTCGGGATGGCGCCGTACCTGGCCAGCCAGAAGGAACTCGCCAAGGACCACCTCGCCGTCGGGTTCGACCCGCGCGGTACCGGCGACAGCACCAACGTCACCTGCGAAGGCGCCCCCGGCTACACGATGGACGCGCGCGACCGCGACCCGTGGAACCTCGACCTCATCGCCGAGGCCTCCCGCCTCACCGTCCCGTACTGCGAACGCCAGTCCCGCGAGTTGCTGCCCTACGTGAACACCGCGCAGACCGTGCAGGACATGGACCTGATCCGTCAGTTGCTCGGCTACGACAAGATCGACTACGTCGGGTATTCGGGCGGCACCTGGCTCGGCGCGTACTACCAGACCTACTTCGGCCAGCATGTCGGCCGCTTCGTGCTCGACTCCAACACCGACTTCACCAGGCCCTGGCTCGACACGTTCATCGCACAGCCGCAGGGGTTCGAGCGCCGGTTCCGTGAGGACTTCGCGCCCTGGGCCGCCAACTACGATGCGCAACTGAAACTGGGCAATTCGCCCCGGCTGGTGATCCGGACCTACGAACGCCTTCGGGCAGCACTGAAGAAGCAGCCGGCGGTCGAGGAGTTCCTGGACGGCTCGGTGAAAATCAGCTACGACCAGAACACCCTGGACAACATCGTCACCGGGGATATGTATACAAAAATGGATTTCCCATCCCTGGCGACCGACCTCGCGTTTCTGCGTGAACTTTCCGACGCGCAGAGCAAAGGCGGAGCCAGGGCGGCCCAGCACAAGGTGGACGCACTCCCGCTGGCCCGTCAGCAGGAACTCGTCCAGCGCGCGACCCGGCGTACGGTCGGCATCACGCCGTTCGGCCGGGCTGCCGGCCGGCCGTTCGCCGACGACGCGGAGAACGCGACCTTCACCGCGGTCACCTGCAACGACACCGAGTGGCCGCAGGGGCGCGAGTACGGCGACGTGTTGTCGGCGCGGCTCGGACCGAAGTACCCGTTGCTCGGGTGGGGCATGAACGAAAACCCCTGCTTCTACTGGGATCGCCCGCAACTGAGCATGCCGGTGCCGACCGGCAAGGGCTTGCCGACCACGTTGATGGTGCAGTCCGTGCACGACCCGGCAACCAACTTCTCGCTGGCCAGTTCCGCCCACAGCCGGTACGCCGGGTCGCGGCTGGTGACGATCACGGGAGAAGGTGACCACGGCATCTATGGCGGCGTGAACAAGTGCGCCGACAAGATCGTCAACACCTTCCTGACCACCGGCAAGGCTCCGGACAAGGACACCAGTTGCAAGGGTGAAGGCATTCCCGCACCGACGGCTCCGCAACCCGGCCAGTACGCCGAGGGCGCGCCACTGGCAAAGATCGAGGGATTCACCAAAGCGGTCTCCGGATATCTGCACTCCTGACGTGGGCATTCCCCCGAAATCGGACTTTTGATCGTGAACCAAGCCCTATTTCGGCGGGAATTCCGGCACGCAGCGAAAACGCCTCGTCACGATCGGCCAGATCGTGACGAGGCGTTCGTTGTCAGGAGCAAGTTGTCAGGGGGATGTCAGGGTTCCGTCCCTGTGCCACAGAGCGTGACCACGCCAATCTTGAGGCAGCGCGGGAGAACCGGACGTCGACTGGGAGGGCTCGACGCGAGGGGAACATCGCCGACGAGGCTTCGGCCGGCTGTGAGGTGGGGGGACTGCCTGGGGGGTCAGACAGGGACACAGCCGGCCGGGCCCGTAGCGGCCTGCTCCAACCGATCCCGGCCGTAGATCCCTCGCGGGGTACCTTCGATCCCCCAGGTCGTGGTACCTCGCGAGGCTTTTCTTGGCCCGGGGACGATGTGCGTCCCCCCGACCTGGTGATCGGGGGACGCGCAACTCTCTGTCGGTAGTGTCGGCCGGCCCAGCCAGCCAGTGATGGGACGCAGTCGGCTCAGCCGCCGACGGAACGTGGTCAGCCTCGGAAGGTCAGCGCTCCAGGCGCCTGGAACGATCAGGGCGCACGGAGGGGCCGGGGTAGCCGTCGGCGACGGCCGCCAGCGGGGCGGTGCGGCCCGCGGACCAGGCGGCTCGGAAGGCGTGCCGGTCCAGGGCCTGCTCGACCGCCCGCCTGGTGCCCTGCTGGTCAGGTTTCTCGACGTCGGGAACCGGCGCGCCGATCACCTCGCGTATCCCGTCGGCCGCGCCCAGCAGGAAGGCCGCATACTCCGTGCGGTTCCGCTGCTGCGCGACGGTCGCAAGCTCCTCGAGCACGCTCGCCGAGCGCCATCGATCGCCGAGGTCACGATGCTCGGCCAGGCTCTCGTCGAGCAGGTGGACCGCCCGTTCGGTGAAGCCGCGGCGCCGCTCGACGATGCCCAGCTGGTTGAGCGACCAGGCGACGCCCTCCCGGTACCCGAGCCGCTGCGACAGCGCGAGACTCTCCTGCAGCAGGTCCTCGGCCTCGGTCAGCTCACCGCTGTACTGCGCGATCGTGCCGAGGCTGATCAACGACCAGGCCAGGCCTTCGCCATCGCCCAGCCCGCGGAAGCTGTCCCGCGCCTTGCGGCACCGTCGCTCCCCGATCTCCAGATCGCCGCGCAACCACGCGACGAACCCGAGGTGGTTGTGCGCCCAGGCCATGCCCGACCGATCCCCGAGGCTCTCGAACAGGTCAAAGCTCTGACAGTGCAGGTTCTCCGCGGTCAGGTAGTCGCCGCGTTCCCGCGCCACCCCGCCCAGCCGCTGCATGACGAGCGCCATCCCGGCCGTGTCGTCGAGCTCCTCGTACTGCGCGAGCGCGGACTGCAGCCGGGTGGTCGCCACGTCGTACTCGCATTGCAGGAAGGCGAGCATGCCTGCCCCGAGGCAGGCTTTTGCGAGGTACGGCGCCAGGTTCGCGTCGCTCTGGACGTCCAGCGCAGTCGCCCGTTCGAGCCAGTCGCCGCCCTCGGCGTAGTGCCCACGCAAGTAGCAGAACAACCACAGACCGCCAGCGAGCCTGACCGCCTCGGTCACCGCCCGCGTTCGCAACGCCCAGGACATCGCAGCGCGGAGGTTGTCCAGTTCGCCGTCGAGCCGGTCCAGCCAGTCACCCTGGCTCGAGCCCCGCAGGTGAGACTCGGCTTCCTCGGCCAGCGCGATGTAGAAATGCGCGTGATTCCTTGCTGCGTCTTCGTCGCGACCTACGGCCGTCAGCTGGTCAGCGGCGAACTCGCGGATCACCGCCAGCATGTCGTACCGCGCGATGCCGCGATCCCGGCTGACCCGGATCAGGGACTTGTCGATCAGCCGGCTGGTCAGGTCGAGCGCGCGGGCTCTCTCGAGAGGTCCCGGTGTCATCTGGCCGGACAGAACCGCGGCAGCGGCGTTGAGGGTCCAGCCGCCGACGAACACCGACATCAACGCGAACAACTCGCGCTCGGCCGGGGTCAGCAGCTCGTGGCTCCACTCGATCGCGCCATACAGGGACTGCTGGCGCGGGGTCGCGGTACTGGTGCCGCCGCCGAGAATGGCGAACGACGACTCCAGCTCGACCGCGAGCTCCTCGACCGTGAGCACATTCGTGCGGGCCGCGGCGAGCTCGATCGCGAGCGGCATCCCCTCCAGCCGGCGGACCACACGCGCGACCTGCTCGATCTGATCGGACGGCTCGTGACCCCGCGCGGTCGCTCGATCGACGAACAACCGCACCGCGGGCGACTTGTCGAGCTGCTCGTCAGTCTGGGGCACGGACAGCGGCGGTACGACGTACACGCTCTCGCCGGGCACCCTCATCAGCTCACGGCTGGAACCGAGCACGGAGAGGTTGGGGCAGCTCTCCAGGAGTTCGGCGGTGATGCGCGCGGCATCCACGACCACGTGCTCGCAGTTGTCGAGCACCACCAGGAGACTCCGCTTGCCGATCTGCTCGGCGATCTCCTCGACCACCCGCGCCCCGTCGAGCGGATGCAAACCGATCGCAGCCGCGATAGCAGGAGCAACCGCGCCTGAATCGGATACCGGAGCGAGCGGCACCCAGCACGCGCCATCGGCGAACTTGTGCGCCACCGCGCTGGCGATCGCCAGAGCGAGCTGCGTCTTGCCGACACCGCCCGGGCCGCTCAACGTCAACAACCGAGTGGCTCTCTCGCCGACCAGCCGACCGGCTTCAGCCAGCTCGACGGCCCGGCCCACCAGTTCGTTCGCGGCGGCAGGTGGGGCTCGCAGCGGCGAGCGGGTCGTGTCCCCCTCGCGGTGGGCGGCTGCGGTCAGCTGGGCGCGATCGGGCGCGCCGAGCCGGAGCGCGTCTGCGAGCAACCGCAGCGTGTGCGGTCTGGGCGCGCGACGACGACCCCGCTCCAACGCCGCGATCGCATCGACACTGAGACCGGCCAGTTCGGCCAGCTTCTCCTGGGACAATCCGGCATCACGCCGGTGCCGCCGGAGCAGGTCACCGAAGCCTGTCCCCCGAGCGTCGTCCGAGCCACGGCGAGACCCGTCTGATGGCAAAGGACGGCCCACCCAGTCTCCGACCCCGAGCACGGCGGTCACCGCGCTCCCTCTGAAGATATCCCGTTCGTGACCTCATTGTCAGGCGTAGTGGACCGTTCCCAGTCAACTCACAGCAAACTCCCGGCCGGGCAGCCCGCGTCTCCGGCCGATTCCGGCGGTCGCCCCGGCCCGGGGGCTGGGCCGGAGCCCCGGTCTAGGGGTGGTCGTGGTGGGCGATGGCGGTGCGCATCGAGGAGCGGGCGCGCTTGCGATCGCCGGCCGCGTCGTACGCCGTGGAGAGGCGGAACCACACCTTCCAGTCGTCCGGCGCCGCCTCGGCTTCTTCCTTGTACTTCGTGAACGCGGCGTCAGCGGCACCCCGGTCGATCCGCCCGGACGGCCGCCTGGGCAGATCGTCGACCGGCAACCCACCGGCTTCCTCGAGTTCCCGGGCGAGCGCCTCCGTCCGGTGGCCGAACCGGAACTCCCGCCAGACCAGACAAGCGCCCAGCACCGGGATCACCAGCACCGCGACGCCGAGCACGACGGCGACCGGATCGCCCGTACCGATCAGGAGGATTCCCCGCCAGCCGAGCAGCACGGCGTACGCGATGAACACGACCGCGATCACGATCGCCGCGCGTTTTGCGGTCATACCGTCAGTCCAGGTCCAGGAAGTTCTCGAGGCCGACGGTGAGGCCAGGGGTGTCGACGATCCTCCGGATACCGAGCAGGACGCCACCCATGAACGACTCCCGGTGCATCGAGTCGTGCCGGATCGTGAGGGTCTCGCCGGTGTCGCCGAACAGGACCTCCTGGTGCGCGACCAGGCCTCGCAGGCGGATCCCGTGCACGCGGATCCCCTCCACGTCGGCACCTCGCGCGCCTTCCAGCGCCGTGGTCGTCGCGTCCGGGATCGGGCCGGACTTCGCCTCGCGCCTGGCCGCGGCGATCAGCTCGGCGGTACGTCGCGCAGTACCGGAGGGTGCGTCGACCTTGTCCGGGTGGTGCAACTCGATGATCTCGACGGACTCGTAGTACTTGGCAGCCTTAGCGGCGAATTGCATCATCAGCACCGCGCCGATGGAGAAGTTGGCCGCGATCAGTACGCCGGTGCGCGGGCTGGACTCCAGCTGGGTCCGGAGTGTGGCGAGGCGCTCCTCGTCGAACCCGGTGGTCCCGACAACCGCGTGGATCCCATGCTCGATGCACCACTTCAGGTTGTCCATCACGACCTCGGGCCGGGTGAAGTCCACCACCACCTGAGCCTCGGCCGTGGTCAACTCCTCCAGCTCATCCCCCTGGTCAAGCGCCGCGACCAGCTCGAGGTCCTCCGCGCCTTCAACCGCCTGGCACGTCTGGGACCCCATCTTCCCCTTGGCCCCCAGCACCGCAACCCTGATCATCCGCACCCTTCCTGATCCGACCGACTCCCGCCCAAGGATCTCACTCCCCACCCCTCGCCCCCACGCCGGTACGCCGTGCCTGTGGATCCGCTCGCACCGACCAGCTCGGCGCGGGCCGGCGGGGTTCGGCGCGCGGCGGCGCGGCTCGGCGCGGGCCGGCGGGGTTCGGCGCGGGGCGGCGGGGGTCGGCGCGGGCCGGCTGGCAGGTTTCTCGCCGGCTGGCGCCTTGCAAGCCGCTATCCGGCGAGCAACCCGGCAGCGGGACAGCCCGACACCGGTTGCCCCAGGTCGGCTGGCAGGTTTCTCGCCGGCTGGCTGGTTTTTGAGGGCGCGAGCGGTCGAAGGACCCGCCAGGGTGGCCGCCGGGTTTTCCACCTGCGGCTGGTTGCCCGGAGCCCTTGCGGGTTGGAAGGTTACCCACTGAGACGGGGGGTTGCCCCATCAAATTCTCGGGGGGCAACCCACAAGGTCAGTGGGCAACCCCTCGGTGACGGCCGGAGCGCGTCGCGGTACGGGTTCGAGACCAGGAGGAAGCGATCCTCGAAATCCGTGATGCGCACACCGACCGCAGCCTGGTGGATCGGCTCGTTCATCGAAGAAGTTTGGCGTAGCAAAGGGCGAGCGGGTCGTGGACGTACTTGCCGTACGCCGGCGTCCGCCGATAGCCCAGTGACTCGTAGAGCGCGACCGCCTCGGGTTGGCGGCGGCCGGTGGCCAGGCGGAGGGAGGTCGCGCCGCGCCCGCCGGCCAGGGACTCCAGCGCGGGGACGAGGAGGCGGGCGATGCCCCGGCCGCGGTGCTCGGCACGGACGAACATGCGCTTGATCTCGCCGACACCGTCGACCACCGGCATCAGGCCGATGCAGCCAATCAGGTCGGGGGCGGCATCGGCCGTGTCCACGGCCGACAGGAACTCGGTGGCCGGGTCCAGGTAGTGGGTGGATGGGCTGTCGGGGTAGCGGTCGATGAGTTCCTTCAGCGCCAGGTCGAGCAGTAGGGCGAGGTCGGGAGCGTCGGGCGGGCGGGGCTCGAGGTGCACGCGGTCAGCTTGCCACGGACGTTTCGTACGACGCCTGGGCGTCTTCGGCGAAGTGGCAGGAGACCTGTTGCCCGGAGGGAATCACCCGGAGCTCGGGGATGTCGGTGGAGCAGCAGGCCTCGGCGCGAAGGCAGCGGGTGTGGAACCTGCAACCTGAGGGCGGCATCACCGGCGAGGGCGGGTCGCCGGCGAGCACGATCCGCTTGCGGCCTTGGCGGGCCAGCCCCGGCTCGGCGGAGAGCAACGCCTGCGTGTATGGATGAGCAGGAACGTCGTAGACCTGGTGGTGGCCGCCCAGCTCCGCAACGCGGCCCAGGTACATCACGGCGACCCGGTCCGACACGTGCCGAACCACCGACAGGTCGTGGGCGACGAAGATGATGCTCAGGCCGAGCTCGCGCTGCAGCCGCATCAGCAGGTTCACCACCTGCGCCTGGACCGAGAGGTCGAGCGCCGATACCGGCTCGTCGCACAGCAGGACGTCCGGGTTCAGCGCGATCGCCCGGGCGATGCCGATGCGCTGCCGCTGACCGCCCGAGAACTGGTGCGGGAACTTCGTCTCGTCCTCGGGGCGGAGCCCGACCAGTTCCAGCAGTTCGCGGACCCGGGACCGGATGTCGACACCGCGCGACACGTCGGGGTGGACGTCCAGCGGCTCGGCAATGATCTCGCCGACGCGCATGCGCGGGTTCAGGCTGGAGTACGGGTCCTGGAAAACGACCTGCACATTGCGGCGCCACCTGCGCAGGTCCTTGGCCTTCAACTTGCTCACGTCGACCCCGCCGTACCGGAGCTCTCCAGAAGTCGGCTTCTCCAGGGCGGCGAGCAGCCGGACGAGGGTGGACTTGCCGCAGCCGGACTCGCCGACGATGCCGAGCGACTCGCCCTTGTGCAGGACCAGGTCGACGCCGTCCACCGCGCGGACCAGCACCTTCGAGCCGAACGAGAAGGCCGGGCTGATGTCGTAGTGCTTCACCAGGTTCGTTGCCACCAGCAACTCTTCGGACATCAGACCGCCTCCTTCGCGGAGATCGTGGTACGCCGGATGCAGGCCGCGTCCCGTCCGGGTGCGACCGTCAGCAGGGGCGGCACCTCCGCGGCACACTGCTCGATGGCATAAGGACAGCGGGCCCGGAACGCGCATCCCGACGGGATCGCCCGCAGCGACGGCGGCGTACCGGGGATCGTCGGCAACTCCTGGCCCTTCAGGTCAGCCGACGGCATCGAGCCGAGCAGCCCTTCCGTATAAGGATGAACGGGATTCTCCAGCGCCTGCGCCGTGGCCGCACGCTCGACCACGTGCCCGGCGTACATGACGACCACGTTGTCGGCCACGTCCGCCACCACACCGAGGTCGTGGGTGATCAGCACGACGCCCATGTCCCGCTCAGCCTGCAGGTCCTCGATCAGCTCCAGGATCTGCGCCTGCACGGTCACGTCGAGCGCGGTCGTCGGCTCGTCGGCGATCAGTACGTCGGGGTCGAGGGCCAGCGCCATCGCCAGCATCACCCGCTGCCGCATCCCGCCGGAGAACTCGTGCGGATAGTCGTTCACCCGCTTCGAGGCGGCCGGGATCCGCACCTGGTCGAGCATCTCCGCGGCCCGCTTCATCGCATCGCCCTTCGACATGCCGCGGTGGACGCGATAACACTCCGCGATCTGCCGGCCGACGGACTGGACCGGGTTCAGCGCGGACAGCGAATCCTGGAAGACCATGGTGATCCGGTCCCCCACGATCTTCCGCCGCTCCTTGACCGACATCTCGATCAGGTCCTGACCGCGGTACTCCGCGGTGCCGGACACGATCCGGCCCGGCGGCATCTCGAGGATCCCGGTCAACGCCTGGGTCGAGACGCTCTTGCCGGAGCCGGACTCCCCCAGGATCGCCAGGGTCTCGCCGGCCCGGACCTGCCAGGACACGCCGTCGACGGCCCGGACCGGCCCCTGCGGGGTCTCGAACTCGACGCTGAGGTTGTCCACCTTCAGCAGGACTTCAGCTGTGTTGTCAGTCATCTCAGCAACTTGGGGTCGAGAGCGTCGCGGATCGAGTCGCCGATGATCATGAAGGAGATCGTCATCGTCGAGATGAACAGCGCCGGCCAGATGAACAGGTGCGGGGTGTCGCGGTACGAGGCCGCCACGCCGAACTGCGAACCCCAGGAGATCGACGGCGGCTGCAGCCCGACGCCGAGGAAGGTCAGCGCCGCTTCGAGGCCGACCATGCCGCCGATGCCGAGGGTGGTCATCGCCAGCAGCGGCGCCATCGCGTTGGGGAACACGTGTTTGCGCAGGATCCGCAGCGGCGGCACGCCGATCGACCTCGCCGCCAGCACGTACTCCCGGTTGCGGACGGAGAACACGGTCGAACGCATCAGCCGCATCCCGCCCGGCCAGCCGATCAGCAGGATGACGCCGACGATCACCCAGATGCTGCGGTTCGGCACCGAGTTGAGGATCACGATCAGCATCACGATGCCCGGTACTGCGAACAGCACGTCCGCGGTGCGGGAGATCAGCGCGTCGACGAAGCCGGGGAAATAGCCCGCCAACAGACCGAGCGACCCGGCCAGCACGAAGACGCCGAAGCTGGCGACGATGCTCACCAGTACCGACGGCCGAGCACCGTAGATCACGTTCGCGAAGTAGTCGCAGCCCTGGATGTCGTACCCGAACAGGTGTCCGGGACCACGTCCCTGCCGGCTCTTGGCCAGCTCGCAGAAGCGCGGATCCGCCGAGGTGAACAACTTCGGCGCCGCCGCCATGGTGAAGAACACGAGCAGCAGCAACGAACACGCGACGAACTGCGGCTTGCGCAACAACGCCCGCAGCAGCTCCTTGTTGGACAGGGTCCGGCCATCGCCGAGCTCCTGCGCCTCGGCGCCGACGACCGCCTGGATCTCAGACATTGCGCACCCGCGGATCCAGTACGCCGTACAGGACGTCCACCAGCAGGTTGATCACGATGAAGGAGACGAACGCCAGGGTCGACAACAACACCACGACACCACCCTCCTTCAGCTTGATCGCCTGGAACATGAACTGGCCGAGACCCGGCAGATTGAAGATGGATTCGGTGATGATCGCGCCACCGAACATGCCGGCCAGGTCGATCCCGATGAAGGTGACGATCGGCAGCAACGCGTTCGGCAGGATGTGCCCCCAGAGCACCCGCTGCTCGCCGAGCCCCTTGGCCCGGGCGGTCTTCACGAAGTCGGCGTTCACCGTGTCCACGATCGACGTCCGCATCAGCCGGGCCAGCCCGGCGAACCCGAGCAGCCCGATCACCAGTGCCGGCAGCAGGTAGGACCGAGGGAACCCCTCGAGCACACCCGACACCGGGAACCACTTCAGCTCGACGCCGAACAGGTACTGCGCGGCGAAGTACGCCACCAGCCCGGGCACCGCCAGCAGCACCAACGTTGCCAGCAGCAACGAACGGTCGACCAGGCCGTTGCGCTTGAAGCCGGCGTAGATGCCGAAGAACAGCCCGAGCGTCCACTGGAACGCGTTCGCGAGCAACGTCAGCTTCAGCGTCACGGGGATCCGCAACCTCAGCTGGGCGGCGATGTCCGCGCCGGCGAACGTCGTACCGAAGTGGCCGGTCAGGATGTCCTTCATCGACAGCAGGTACTGCACGATGAACGGCTGGTCGAGGTGGAACTGGGCGCGCTTGGCCGCCAGCACCGCGGCGGGGATGGGCTTGTCACCGGCCAGTTCCCGCAGGGGGTCTCCGGGCATCGCGAACACGAGCGCGAAGACCCCCAGCGTGACGATCAGGCCGATCGGCACTGCCGCAAGGATGCGGCGCAGGACGAAACGAGTCACTTGAACGTGGAGTACAGAGCCTGGACGCCGGTGTACTTGGAGACCCGCGGCGAGATCTTCGCCGAGTGCAGGTAGGCGTTCTGCTTGGCGTACAGCGGGATCAGCGGCATGTCCTCGAGCGCGATGTCCTCTGCCTGCTGATACACCTTGATCGCCTTCTCCGGGTCCGGTTCGGCGTCGCCCTGGGCCAGCACCTTGTCCAGCTCGGGGTTGCTGTAGCCGGAGAAGTTCGCGTCACCGTTGGACTTGAACATCGGGGTCAGGTAGTCCTCGATCGACGGGTAGTCGTGACCCCAGCCGCTGAACCGCAGGCCGTCGAGCTTGCGGGTGTCGGCGAGGGTGGTGATCTCCGACGCCTGCTTGCCCGCGTACTTCACCTGGAGGCCGAGGTTCTGCCGGAGCATGTTGCCGATGGCCTCGGCGAAGATCTGGCCGGTCGCCGAACTGGTGTTGTAGTTGATGAACACCGTCCCGGAGAACCCGCCGGCCTCCTGCAGGAGCTGCTTGGCCTTGGCGACGTCGAAGTCGCAGTACTTGCAGGCGTCCGCGCGGTAGCCGTTCATGTCCGGACCGACCAGGCCGCTGGCGGGCGTGGCCAGGCCGACCAGGTCCGCGAACGCCTTCCGGTCGATCGCCAGCGAGAACGCGTGCCGCAGCTTCGGGTTCTTGTAGCGCTGGTCCCAGGCCGGCAGCGTCAGGTAGTTCGCGCCGGAGCTCTCACTGGTCACCCAGCCGTCCGGCGCGTCGGTCTTGAAGGTCTTCACCTTGGTGGGCGGCACGTCGACGAAGTCCACGGTCCCGGCCAGGAACTCGTTGTAGGCCGTGTCGGCGTTCGGGATGAACCGGTAGGTGACGGCGTCGGCCTCGGGGGCGTTCGGGCCCTTGTAGCCGTCCCACTTGACCAGCTTGATGTCGTCACCGGGGTTCCAGGTGCCGTCCAGCTTGAACGCGCCGTTGCCGATCGGCTTGCGCTTGTAGGCATCGGGGTTCTTCCGGACCTCTTCGGGCAGCGGCGCCAGACCCAGGTACTGCAGGGTCAGGCCGAACTGCGAGAAGGGCACCTTCAGCTTGACCGAGAAGGTCAGGTCGTCGATCAGCTTCAGCCCGGTCAGCGTCTTGACCGAGGTCGGCTTCGGGGTGGCGCCGTCCGGGGTCGGCGGGTTCATCGCGTCGTAGCCCTCGACCTTGGAGAAGAAGCCGTTGTTCTTCCACGCGTTCGAGCCCTGGGCGGTCATGTTCCAGCTGTCGACGTAGTCCTTCGCGGTCAGCGGCTGACCGTTCTGGAAGGCGTTGCCGGACTTCAGCTTGATCGTCCAGGTCTGGCTGGTCTTGTCCGGCGTGACCGATTCGGCCATCACGTTGACGGTCTTGCCGGTGTTCGGGTCGGTGGTGACCAGCGGGGCGAACATCGCCTGCGCCACCTGGATGCCGGGGCTGCCGTTCTCGTTCAGCGGGTTGATGTACTCCAGCGGGTCGGCCGCGATCGCGATGATCTCGCTCTTGGCGCCACCGGCCCCACCACTACTACTGCTCTTGCCGTCACCGCAGGAGCTGAGCACCAGCGCGAGGCCGAGCGTCACCCCCAGAACACCAGTCAGACGTCGCACGGTCGAACCAACTTCCTCGGCGGGAGGGCCGATAGGCGGATTAGCCGCCATGTTGGCTGGTCATAACTGCGCATGTCAACGTTGTCAGGCGCAAATTAGACGCAAGTAACAAACGCGTGATCTTGACGAGACGTCAGAGCACCCTGGGCCCGCACTGCACGCCTCGGCCACGATAATGCTCGATCCGCCCAAAGTCATCAGATGTCCTGCACATTTGCCGAAAAATGCCACGAGCACAATCGAGCAGGCCGGAACATGGACCGCCGGCACTCACCAACGTCGGTTTCCGAACCGCCACCGGCCGCTGTTGAGCGTGGCCGACGACGGGACGGAGTGGTTGGTGAGTGCCGGCGGTCCGGCAGTGGCCTACAGCGTGAAAGCTGTGGTGGATTCGTCGAAGGGGCCCATCACGGTCAGGGCCGGGGTGCCCGCGTAGAGGTCCGCGGCGAGTTGGCAGACGTCGTCCAAGGTGACCGCGTCGATGCGGCGGAGGATCTCGTCGACGGTCGGAAGCTCGCCGTAGACGAGCTCCGCCTTGGCGATCCGGGTCATCTTGGCGCCGGTGTCCTCCAGGCCCATCACGACCGATCCGCGCATCTGGCCCTTGCCCCGGAGCAGCTCGTCCGCGGTGATGTTGCCCTTGGCGATCGTGGCCAGCTCGGCGCGGACCACGTCCAGCACCTCCGGCGCCTTCTTCGGCAGGCAGCCCGCGTAGACCCCGACCATGCCGGCGTCCGCGTACGCCGAGCCGAAGGTGAACACCGAATAGGCGAGCCCGCGCTTCTCCCGGACCTCCTGGAACAACCGCGACGACATCCCGCCACCGACGATGCCGTGCAGCACCCCGGCGACGAACCGCCGCTCGTCGTTGCGCACCAGCCCCGGCAACCCGAGGACGAGATGCGCCTGCTCGACGTCGCGGTGATGGACCCGCACTCCCCCGTACGTCGGGACGCGGCGAGCCGAGCCTCGTCGTACCGGAGCCGGTTCGGCCTCACCGGTGACCCAGTGCCGCTCGAAGGCCTTGCGGACGAGCTTCACGACGTCGGTGTGCTCCACGTTGCCCGCGACCGAGACGACGATGTTCTGGGGCAGGTAGCGGCGGCGGTACCACCCGGCCACCTTGCGCGGGGACAGCGCGGCCACCGACTCCGGCGTACCGGTGATGGACCGGCCGAGTGGCGACGAGCCCCAGAGCTGTTCGGCGAAGAGGTCGTGGATGTGGTCCGACGTCTCGTCGGCGTGCATCGCGATCTCTTCGTCGATCACGTCCCGCTCGCTCTCCACGTCCTCGGGCGTGAGCGTGGCGGAGGTGATCATGTCGCAGATGACGTCGACGGCGAGCGGCAGGTCGGAGTCGAGCACCCGGGCGTAGTAGCAGGTGTACTCCTTGCCGGTGAACGCGTTCATCTCGCCGCCGACCGCGTCCAGCGAGGCGGAGATCTCCATCGCGTCGCGGCGCTCGGTGCCCTTGAAGAGCAGGTGCTCGAGGAAGTGCGTGGCGCCGGCCAGCTGGGTCGGTTCGTCGCGGGAGCCGACGCCGACCCAGACGCCGAAGGTGACCGAGCGGAAGCCCGGCACGGACTGGGAAAGCACGCGGAGCCCGGAGGGCAGCACGGTCCGTTTGACGGGACCGCCACCCTCCGGGCTCAGCAGCGTGCTGGTGATCGCACGTGTCACTCGGCGGGAGCGACCTCTGCGTCAGACTTGTCGTCGGCCTTCGCAGCGGCTGATTCTTCGCCCTCCAGGACGGGGATCAGCGACAGCTTGCCGCGGTCGTCGATCTCGGCGATCTCGACCTGGAGCTTCTGGCCGACGGACAGGATGTCCTCGACGGCCTCCACCCGCTTGCCGCCGGCCAGGCCGCGCAGCTTCGAGATGTGCAGCAGACCGTCCTTGCCCGGGAGCAGCGAGATGAACGCACCGAAGTTGGTCGTCTTCACGACCGTGCCCAGGTAGCGCTCGCCCTTCTCCGGCATGGTCGGGTTGGCGATCGCGTTGATCATCGCGCGCGCCGCGTCGGCCGAAGGGCCGTCCGTCGCACCGATGTACACCGTGCCGTCGTCCTCGATGGAGATGTCGGCGCCGGTCTCGTCGGTGATCTGGTTGATCATCTTGCCCTTGGGGCCGATGACCTCGCCGATCTTGTCCACCGGGACCTTGACCGAGATCACCCGCGGGGCGAACTCGCTCATCTCACCCGGCGCGTCGATGGCCTTGGCCATCACGTCCAGGATCGTGAGCCGGGCGTCCTTGGCCTGGGTCAGCGCGCCGGCGAGCACGCTCGCCGGGATGCCGTCCAGCTTGGTGTCCAACTGCAGGGCGGTGACGAAGTCCTTCGTGCCGGCGACCTTGAAGTCCATGTCGCCGAACGCGTCCTCCGCGCCCAGGATGTCGGTCAGCGCGACGTACTCGGTCTTGCCGTCGATCTCACCCGAGATGAGGCCCATCGCGATACCCGCCACCGGCGCCTTCAGCGGCACACCGGCCGACAGTAGCGACAGCGTCGAGGCGCAGACCGAACCCATCGAGGTGGAGCCGTTCGACCCGAGGGCCTCGGACACCTGACGCAGCGCGTAGGGGAAGTCCTCGCGCGACGGCAGCACCGGCACCAGGGCCCGCTCGGCCAGCGCGCCGTGACCGATCTCGCGGCGCTTCGGCGAACCCACTCGGCCGGTCTCACCGGTCGAGTAGGGCGGGAAGTTGTAGTTGTGCATGTAGCGCTTGCGGGTCTCCGGCGACAGCGTGTCCAACTGCTGCTCCATCCGGAGCATGTTCAGCGTGGTGACACCCAGGATCTGGGTCTCGCCGCGTTCGAACAGCGCCGAACCGTGCACCCGCGGCAGCACCTTCACCTGCGCCTTGAGCGGGCGGATGTCGGCGAGGCCACGACCATCGATGCGGACCTTGTCGGTCAGCACGCGCTTGCGGACCAGCTTCTTGGTGAGCGAGCGGAAGGCTGCGGACAGCTCCTTCTCGCGACCCTCGAAGTTGGCGGCCAGCTTGTCGATGACGGCAGCCTTGACGGCGTCGGTGGCCTCTTCGCGGTCGTGCTTGCCCGCGATGGTGAGCGCCTGGGACAGCTCCTCGGCGGCAGCAGCCTCGACAGCGGCGAAGGCGTCGTCCTGGTAGTCCGGGAAGACGGGGAACTCACCGGTCGGCTTGGAGGCCTTGGCCGCCAGCTCGGACTGTGCGTCGACCAGGGTCTTGATGAAGCCCTTGGCGGCCTCCAGGCCCTCGGCCACGATCTCCTCGGTCGGCGCCTGCTTGCCGGCGGCAACGGCGTCGAAGGTGCCCGGGGTGGACTCGGCCTCGACCATCATGATCGCGACCTCACCGGTGTCGGTGACGCGACCGGCGACGACCATGTCGAAGACGGCGTCCTCGAGCTCGCTGTGGGTCGGGAAGGCCACCCACTGCTTGTCGATCAGGCCGACGCGGACAGCGCCGATCGGGCCGGAGAACGGCAGCCCGGCGATCTGGGTGGACATCGACGCGGCGTTGATCGCCAGCACGTCGTAGAGCTTGTCCGGGTTGAGCGCCAGGACCGTGATGACGACCTGGATCTCGTTGCGCAGGCCGGACACGAACGACGGCCGCAGCGGGCGGTCGATCAGCCGGCAGGTCAGGATGGCCTCCTCGGAAGGACGACCCTCCCGGCGGAAGAACGAGCCCGGGATGCGACCGGCGGCGTACATCCGCTCCTCGACGTCCACCGTCAACGGGAAGAAGTCGAACTGGTCCTTGGGCTTCTTGCTGGCCGTGGTGGCCGACAGCACCATCGTGTCGCCGTCGAGGTAGGCGGCGGCGGAACCGGCGGCCTGCTGGGCCAGCCGGCCCGTCTCGAAGCGGATGGTGCGGGTGCCGAAGCTGCCGTTGTCGATGACGGCTTCAGCGAATTCTGCGCCCTCCATGGGCGTACTGGTGGCTCCCGACACGGGATACCCCTCTCTCGCGATGAGACGACTGCGAGGCGCGAGCTCCGGGGTGCCGGTCTTCGATCGAGGCCCGCGGGGGTTCGTCAGAGCTGAACTCCCGAAGGCCACTACCGAGGACCGGTCGTCGTCCCGGCACACGTACGCGTCGTCTCGTTTGTCGTGTTGCTTCTGTATTCAGTTGTTCCCACACCGGGGGCGTGGATGCGTGGTTGCCCACATGAGCGAGGAGCGGCCACCCGGACTCGGGGGCCGCTCCTCACGACGTCATCGGCGAAGGCCGAGCCGCTCGATCAGGGACCGGTAGCGGTTGATGTCCTTCTTCGCCAGGTAGTTCAGCAGCCGACGGCGCTGGCCGACCAGCAGGAGCAGGCCACGACGGCTGTGGTGGTCGTGCTTGTGCTCCTTCAGGTGCTCGGTCAGGTCCGCGATGCGGTGCGTGAGGAGCGCGACCTGGACCTCGGGAGAACCGGTGTCGCCCTCGGTCAGGGCGTACTCGCCGATGATCTTCTTCTTCGCCTCAGGATTGGCTGACGACACGTGCGATCCTCTCGATTTCCGTTGCGCGGCGCACCGGGGCTTGGGTCACCCGGGCACTCTCGATCCGCGGCCGTTCAGACGGCAGCGCCCAGAGTATCAGTCCGTGGACGGCGCGCCCTAATTCGGTGCCCCCTGCCGGGTCGCCGGGTCAGCGGGTCACCAAGTCACGAGTCGGCGAGTGAATCCCCGGTCAGAAGCCGGCGTGCACCGTCGACATCGGCCTTCATCTGGACCAGCAGGTCGTCGATGGTGTCGAAGCGGATCTGACTGCCGCGCAACCGCGCGACGAAGTCCACCGAGATCTTCGCGCCGTACAGCTCGAGATCGTCGCGATCCAGCACGTAGGACTCGACCCGGCGGTCCACCCCGTCGAAGGTGGGGTTGCTGCCCACGCTGATCGCCGCCGGCAACGGCTCGCCGTACTGCGGGGCGCCGGGTGCGGGTTCGAGCACGGTCAGCCAACCGGCGTAAACCCCGTCCAGCGGGACCGCCGCGCCTGCCTCAGCAGGGATGTTGGCGGTCGGGTAACCAAGCTCACGGCCGCGCTTGTCGCCTTCGATGACGGTCCCGGTGACCTGTAACGGCCGTCCGAGTGCCGCCGCGGCGCCCTCGACATCGCCCTCCGCGATCAGCTGTCGGATGTACGTCGAGGACCAGGGCTGGGTGTCCCCCGCCAGCGTCAGGCCTTCCACCTCGAACCCGGCCGCGGCACCTGCCTCGACCAAGGTGTCGACGTGACCGGCGGCCTTGTGGCCGAAGCGGAAGTTCTCCCCCACCACGACCGCCTTGGCGTGCAGGGTCCCGACCAGCACTCGGTCGATGAACTCCTGCGGCGACCAGGCGGCCGTCTCCTTGTCGAAGGGCAGGATCAGCACGGCGTCCGCGCCGGCCGCGCCGAGGAGTTCCGCCCGCCGGCCGGGCTCGCTGATCATCGCCGGCGCGTGGCCCGGCCGCAGTACGGCCATCGGGTGCGGGTCGAACGTCATCGCCACCACCGGCAGGCCGCCCAGCTCGGCAGCCCGGGCTCGGGCGTGAGCCAGCACCTCCTGGTGACCGCGGTGGACGCCGTCGAAGTTGCCGATGGTGACGACCGAGGGGCCGAAGCCGGAGTCCACCTCGTCCAAACCGTGCCAGACACGCATAGGAGCAAGGATTCCATGCCACTTGTCGCCAGGTTGCACCAGGTCCATGATCACCCCTTGTAATCGCGGCGTCACTCAACTTAGTGTGTTCGCGGCATCTGTCGCACCCTCGGAGGTTCCGTGAAGATTCACCGCCTCGTCGCCACCTGCACCGCGGTGGCAACCCTCGGCGCTTCATCCGTCACGAGCACCGCCTTCGCCGACGCCCCGGCCACTCCGCACGCCCTCGCACCGACGGCTTCCACCTTCGCGCCGGCCCCGGCGTACAAGAAGTACGTCGCCCTGGGCGACTCCTACACGTCGGCACCGCTGGTGCCGTTGCCCGAGCTGCTGTCCCTCGGCTGCCTGCGGTCGGTCAGCAACTATCCCAAGCTGCTCGCGGCGCTGCTCAAGATCACCTCGTTCACCGATGCGAGTTGTGGTGGCGCGGACACGACCAACATGACGAAGCCGCAGACCACCCCGCTCGGCACCTTCCCCCCACAGTTCAACGCGCTGACGCCGGACACGGACCTGGTCACGGTCGGGATAGGCGGCAACGACTTCGGCGTCTTCGGCGACATCACCGGCACCTGCCCCGGCCTGCGCGCCGCCGATCCGGTCGGCTCGCCGTGCAAGAAGCACTTCACGGTCGACGGGGTGGACACCCTGAGCGCCGCGATCGAGAAGACCGGGACGCGGGTCGCCGATGTGGTCAAAGGCATCAAGGTGAAGTCGCCCAAGGCAACGATCGTGCTGGTCGGCTACCCGAAGATCGCGCCGGAGAAGGGCACCTGCCCGGACATCCTGCCGTTCTCGGACGGCGACTACGCCTACCTGTACTCGATCGAGCAGAAGCTCAACCAGGCGGTCGAGAACGCGGCGGCGGCCGGCGGAGCGACGTACGTGGACACCTTCGGGCCGTCGACCGGCCATGACGCGTGCGCACCGGAAGGGCAGGCGTGGATCCAGGGCAAGGACATCAACCTGCTCCGCGCCCTGAACTACCACCCGCGCTTCGAAGGTCAGGCAGGTGTGGCATCACTGACGTACAAGAAGCTGGCCGGCGCCAAGGAGACCGTGACGCCGGCAGAACAAGCTCGATGGGCCCAGCGGGCTCGTGAGCTCAGCCAGCAGGCTGCCAAGCTGCAGTCCGACCCGGCCTACAAGGCCGCCCTGGACCGCCTACGGACCAGCGCGCAACGCTGACCCTTTCCAATCCGTACGGCGGACGCCGGGCCGGAACCACCTCACGCGTGGTCCCGGCCCGGCGACTTTTCCGGCCTGATCTTCGCGCGGGTGATCAGTTGAGCCGGGCGACGAGGTCGGTCAGCGCCTGGCCGAGGGGAAGGTTCACGCGGTGGGAGGCGTACGTGTCTCCGCGGGTCACGCCCTGGTTGACGATCAGCACCTGCTTGCCTGCCTTCGCGGCATACCGGACGAAGCGGAACCCCGACATCACCGTCAGGGAGGAACCGAGCACGAGCACCGCGCGGGCCTCATCGATCAGGCGGTAGCAGCGTTCCACCCGGGTCTTCGGGACGTTCTCGCCGAAGAAGACCACGTCCGGTTTCAGCAGTGACGATTCGCAGCCCGTGCAGGGGACCAGCCGGAAGTCGGTGACCACCTCGTCGGGCAGTTCGACGTCGCCGTCCGGGTTGATCCTCGTCGCCTTGCCCTCGAACACCGGGTTCGCCTCACGCAGCCGGCGATCCAGTTCCTCGCGCGGGCTGGTCCCCAGGCACTCCAGGCAGATCACCGGTCGAGGTTGCCGTGCAGCTCGATCACGTCGCGGGCACCCGCTGCCTGATGGAGCCCGTCGACGTTCTGGGTGATGACCCCGTCGAGGAATCCCCTGGCCTGCAACGCCGCAACCGCCCGGTGCCCGTCGTTCGGAGCCGCCCGCGCGATCGTGCGCCAGCCGAGGTGACTCCGCGCCCAGTACCGCTGCCGACCCGCCTCGCTCCCGACGAAATCGCCGTACGTCATCGGCGGATGCGTCCGCAGACTCCCCGAAGCCCCTCGATAGTCCGGAATCCCCGACTCCGTGGAGATCCCAGCCCCACTGAGCACCACGACCCCACCCCGCCCGACCACCTCGGCGACCCCCGAGACGTCCTTCGTGGCCGGGGCAAGCGCCACCACCTCAGGACCCGGAGTCCAGCTCAAAGTAGGCCGAGAACGCACGCCCCTAGATTACTTGCGCCCCTCAATCCCCGCCCTCCGAAACAGCAGCCTCACGCCTCGCCCCCGTCGACCCGCCCAGCCACCCTAGGTTCGCCGCTCTTCCGTCGAACTCGGCAATGCGAGCCAGTTCCCCGAGCCCGACATGCACATCGGACGCACGGCCACAACTGCCTTCGCGTCAGACACCGCCCGGGCGGTCGCCCAAACGCATCGTGGCGGGCCGACACGTCGGCGTGACCGCGGGTGGAAACCGGCGATCTGGTGCACGGCCCAGTTTCCCGGGGCGAGATTTGGCTGAGCCATGCACAGGGTCACGGTCCGGCCGCCGGTCCGGGGTTCGGGTGTACCGACCGACAGGACGTAGTCGCCGACCGGGTCCGGCGTCCCGCCTGACCCACCGGCTTGGCGCCCCGATCCGACGACCACGTCCTGTCCGTCGGTACGCCAACCACCGCCCGGGCCTGCCCCGACCGGTTGAGATCAGCCCCCTCCACCGGGCAGCAGCAGAGGGTTACCCCGGTGAGGGGCGGGCTCCCCCTGCTCCACCGTGGGGAACCCACGGAGCCGCGTTGGGGCGCATCGCCGTACAGGCTGTCAGCTGACGAAGACGGCGGTGGGTTTGGCTACTGGGCCGTGAGGTTCGTAGAGGGCGAGGAAGGTGCCAGTGGGGTCGAACATGGCGGTCTGGCCGGCCGGGAGTTTGAGGCCGGAGAGGGGGCGGCCGGTGCGGATTGCGGCGGCTTGTTCGTCATCGGCGTCGTAGCGGGGGAACGTGTCCGCGGCTACCTCGGCGATCGGGAGCCAGTCGAAGGACTCGGCCAGCTCTTCCAACGTGTGGGCCGACGCGATACCGAAGGCGCCTACGCGGGTACGCCGGAGCATGGTGAGGTGGCCCCCCACGCCGAGCTCGACCCCGAGATCCCGGGCCAACGCACGGATATAGGTGCCACTCGAGCAGTCGACGGAGATGTCGACCTCGAGACCGGCGGGACCCGTCCGCACGTCGACCACGTCGTACCGGCTGACTGTGACGCTGCGGGCCTTCAGGGCGACCTCTTCGCCGGCCCGCACGCGCTCGTACGCCCGGCGCCCGTCGACCTTGATCGCGGACACCTTCGACGGGACCTGCGAGATCTCGCCGCGGAATCCGGCGATCGCCGACTCGATCGCCTCGACAGTGATACCTGCCAGGTCCTGGGCGGACGCGACGGCGGTGATCTCACCCTCGGCGTCGTCCGTGCTGGACGTGGCGCCGAGCAGGATCGTCGCGTCGTACGACTTGTCGGCCAACTGGAGATGGCCGAGCAGCCTGGTGGCGCGGTTCAGGCCGACCACCAGGACGCCGGTGGCCATCGGGTCCAGCGTGCCGGCGTGGCCGACCTTGCGGGTGCCGGCCAGCTTGCGGATCCTGGCCACCACCGTGTGCGAGGTCAGCCCCGCCGGTTTGTCGACGACGACGATGCCGTCGGCTACTGCTGTCGCGGGGTCACTCGTCGTCGGAGTCATCGTCCTCGCGGCGCTTGTACGGGTCGGCGTCGCCGGCCGGCTTGGCGCCCGCGGCCGACTTGGCCACCTCGGCGTCGGCCTGCCGTGCCTTCTCCAGCAGTTCCTCGATCTGGCCGGCGGTCTCCGGGATCGCGTCCAGGAAGAACGCCAGGCTCGGAGTATGCCGCAGCCCGAGGGCCTTGCCGACCTCGCTGCGGATCAAGCCGCGGGCCGACTCCAGGGCCGCGGCGGTGGACGCCCGCTCCTGCTCGCCGCCGTACACGGTGTAGAAGACGCTCGCCTCGCGCAGGTCGCCCGTCAGCCGGGCGTCCGTCACGGTGACGAAGCCCAGCCGGGGGTCCTTCACGCGGCGCTCGAGCAGCTCCGCGACGAGTACCTGGATCCGGTCGGCCAGCTGCTTCGCCCTTGCTTCACCCATCAGGGCTCACTCCCTCGTTCAGACATGAACAACGTCCGGAGCGACGGTTCGCACCGCCACTCCGGACGTTACTCGGCACAGGACTGCTATCAGCTGCGGGGCTTCTCGCGCAGCTCGAACGCCTCGACGACATCGCCGATCTTGATGTCGTTGTAGCCCTGGACGGTCAGACCGCACTCGAAGCCTTCGCGGACCTCGGACGCGTCGTCCTTGAACCGCTTGAGCGACGAGAGCTCGGCGTTGTCGAGCACCACCGAACCGTCGCGGATCAACCGGACCTTGGCGTTGCGGCGGATGACACCGGTGGTCACCCAGCAACCGGCGATGTTGCCGACCTTCGACGAGCGGAAGATCTCGCGGATCTCCGCCTGCCCCAGCGTGGCCTCTTCGTAGACCGGCTTGAGCATGCCCTTCAGGGCCGCCTCGATGTCGTCGATCGCCGAGTAGATGACCGAGTAGTACCGGACATCCACGCCCTCGCGCTCGGCCAGGTCACCGGCCTTGCCCGCCGGCCGCACGTTGAAGCCGATGATGACGGCATCCGACGCGATGGCCAGGTTGACGTCGTTCTCGTTGATCGCACCGACACCGCGGTCGATCACCCGCAGGCTGACCTCGTCGCTGACCTCGATCCGGACCAGCGCGTCTTCCAGCGCCTCGACCGAACCGGAGCCATCGCCCTTGAGGATGAGCAGCAGTTCCTGGCTCTGCCCCTTCTCCATGCTGGCCATGAAGTCCTCGAGGGTACGACGGGCGCGCCGCTTGGCGTTGGCCGCCGCACGAGCCCGGGCTTCCCGCTTCTCAGCGATCTGCCGGGCCATCCGGTCGTCGTCGACCACGAGGAACTTGTCGCCCGCACCAGGCACGGCGGTCAGACCGAGCACCAGCACCGGCCGCGACGGCAGGGCCTCCTCGACGTTGTTGCCGTGCTCGTCGAGCATGGCCCGGACCCGGCCGTACGCCGGACCCGCCACCATCGAGTCGCCGACCCGGAGCGTGCCGCGCTGAACCAGCACGGTCGCGACCGGACCGCGGCCCTTGTCCAGGTGCGCCTCGATCGCGAGACCCTGCGCGGGCATCTCCGGGTTGGCCCGCAGATCCAGCGCCGCGTCCGCGGTCAGGACGACGCTCTCGAGCAGCCCCTCGATGTTGATCCTGGACTTCGCGGAGACGTCCACGAACATCGTGTCGCCGCCGTACTCCTCGGGCACCAGGCCGTACTCGGTCAGCTGACCGCGCACCTTGGTCGGGTCCGCGCTCGGCACGTCGATCTTGTTCACCGCGACCACGATCGGGACGTTCGCCGCCCGGGCGTGGTTCAGTGCCTCGATCGTCTGCGGCATCACGCCGTCGTCGGCCGCGACCACCAGGATGACGATGTCGGTGGCCTGCGCACCACGGGCACGCATGGCGGTGAACGCCTCGTGACCGGGGGTGTCGACGAAGGTGATGGCGCGCTCGTTGCCGTCCACCTCGGTGGTCACCTGGTACGCACCGATGTGCTGGGTGATGCCACCGGCCTCGCCGGCCACGACGTTCGCGTGCCGGATCGCGTCCAGCAGCTTCGTCTTACCGTGGTCGACGTGACCCATCACGGTCACCACCGGCGGCCTGGAGGCCAGGTCGCCCTCGCCGCCCTCGTCCGACCCGAAGTCGATGTCGAACGACTCGAGCAGCTCGCGGTCCTCGTCCTCCGGGGAGACGACCTGGACGTCGTAGTCCAGCTCGGTGCCCAGCAGTTGCAGGGTCTCCTCGTTGACCGACTGGGTCGCGGTCACCATCTCGCCCAGGTGGAACAGCACCTGCACGAGCGATGCCGGGTCGACGCCGACCTTCTCGGCGAAGTCCGTCAGCGAGGCGCCACGGGCCAGCTTCACGACCTCGCCGTCACCGTGCTTGACGCGCACGCCGCCGACGGCCGGAGCCTGCATGTTGTCGAATTCCTGGCGCTTGGCGCGCTTGGACTTGCGACCACGACGGGCCGGACCGCCCGGACGCCCGAAGGCACCCTGCGTTCCGCCACGGCCCCGGTTGCCCGGACCCGGACGACCGCCACCGCCACCGCCGGGAGGACCGCTCGGGCCGCCGCCGCCACCGGGACGGAAGCCGCCCCCGCCACCGGCACCGCCAGGGCGCGCACCCGCACCAGGACCGCTCGGACCGCCGCCGGGACGACCACGGCCGCCACCACCGGCGCCACCGCCACCGCCACCGCCCGGACCGGACGGACGACCGGTGAAGGTCCCGGCCGAGGACTTCGGCATCATCGCCGGGTTCGGACGCGGCGCGCCCGGCACGCCACCGGCCGGACGTGGCCGGTCGGAACCGCCGCTACGAGCCTGCGGCGGACGCGGCGGCATCCCGGCCGGGCTGCCACTGCCACCCGGGGCCGGAGCCGCCGGAGCGCCACCCGGACCCGGACGCGCGCCACCGCGCTGCATGCCCTGGGTCGAGCTGAAGGGGTTGTTGCCCGGACGCGGTGCACCCGGACGGCCACCACCGGAGCGGTCCCCACCGGGACCACCCGGACGCGGCGCACCACCCGGGCGAGGTGCACCCGGACGGGGTGCGGCACCCGGACGCGGGGCATTGCCCGGTACGCCGGGGCGCGGCGCCGGCCGGGCCGGAGCCTCTGCCGCGGGACGCGGTGCTGCCGGGGTCTGAGCGGCCGGAGCCGGCGCAGGCGGAGCCTCGGCGGCCTTGGCCGCGGGAGCCTCGAACGCGGGCTGCTCCACCTTGGCCGGAGCCTCTGCCGGAGCAGGGGTGGCCTCGGGGCGCGGACCCGGCTTGGGGCCGGGACGCGGACCCGGACGAGCCGGGGACGGTGCCGTGGTCGAGGCAGCCGGGGCCGAGACGGCCGGAGCGGCCTTCTCGGTCACCGTGGGCTCAGCCGCGACCGGACTCGGTACCGACTCCACGGCCGGCGCCGTGCGCTCGGCCTCGACCGCGGGAGCCTGGGCTACCGGCGTAGCCGCGGGCGCCTTCTCTGCGGTCTGTTGCGCAGGAGTGACCGGTGCGGTCGCCTGCGGCGCAGTCGATGTACTTGCGGCGGCCTTCTTGGCCGCGCGCTTCTTCGGCGGGTTCTTCTCGAACTCTTCCGCCAACCGTCGGACGACGGGTGCCTCGATCGTCGAGGACGCCGATCGGACGAACTCTCCCATGTCGTTCAGCCTGGTCAGAACGACCTTGCTGGTAACTCCAAGCTCTTTCGCGAGCTCGTAGACCCGGACCTTTGCCACTACTCTCCCTCTGGTCCGAGCCTTGGGCGCGGACCGTTAGTTGACGTACATGCTCATCGCATTGCACTCATCGTTCGACACTCATCGAGTGGTCATGAGTCGATGACCCGCCTTCATGTCGTCGCGACGGTCCGTCTAGACCGCTGCGGGCGGCCGGGCGGCCGCACTTGTGGTGCTGTACTCCTGCTGCTCAACGTGCTCCCGCACGGGTGAGACGTCAAGCGGGCCCGGGACCTTGAAGGCCCGCGGAAACGCCTTACGTCGCTCGGCGAGGTCGAGACACTCGGTCACCGGGTGCAGATGCGCCCCGCGGCCGGGTGCCCGATGATCGGGATCCGGGAGGACAAGTCCTCCGGAAACCGTCATCCGCAGCAGGTCGGACGGACTGTCCCGCTTCCGACACCCGATACAGGTGCGCTCCCTTGCCCGGTGAGAATTACTCAGCCCAGGGCGCGCGTCTGCAGTCACTGTCACGTGATCCTCAGGGTGTGGTGACGACTCAGTCGACCGACCGAGAGATCAGTCTACCTTCTCGTCCCCACGAGTCACATCCGTATCCGGCCGGATGTCGATCCGCCAGCCTGTCAGCCGTGCGGCCAGGCGGGCATTCTGCCCTTCCTTGCCGATCGCCAGCGACAGCTGATAGTCGGGGACGACGACCCGCGCGGCGCGTGCCGCAGCGTCGACGACCTCTACCGAGGAAACCTGTGCGGGCGACAGCGCATTCCCGACGAAGGTGGCCGGGTCGTCGCTGTGGTCGATGATGTCGATCTTCTCGCCGTGCAGCTCGTGCATGATGTTGCGCACGCGCTGGCCCATCGGGCCGATACAGGCGCCCTTGCCGTTCACGGACGGGTTCAGGGTCCGGACCGCGATCTTGGTCCGGTGCCCGGCCTCGCGGGCGATCGCGGTGATCTCCACCGTGCCGTCGGCGATCTCCGGTACTTCGAGCGCGAACAGCTTCTTCACCAGGTTCGGGTGGGTCCGGGACACGGTGATCTGCGGGCCCTTGAAGCCCTTCCGTACGCCGACCACGTAGACCCGCAGGCGCGAACCGTGCTCGTACTTCTCCCCCGGCACCTGCTCCGGGGCCGGCAGCACCGCCTCGATCTTGCCGAGGTCGACCATCACCGAGCGCGGGTCGCGACCCTGCTGGACGACGCCGGAGACGATGTCGCCCTCCTTGCCGGAGAACTCGCCGTACCGCACCTCGTCCTCGGCGTCGCGCAGCCGCTGCAGGATGACCTGCTTGGCCGTGGTGGCCGCGATCCGGCCGAAGTCGGCCGGCGTGTCGTCGTACTCGCGGGCCAGCGTGCCGTCCTCGTTGAGCTCGCGGGCGAACACGGTCACGTGCCCGCTCTTGCGGTCCAGCTCGGCGCGGGCGTGCTGTTGCGCTCCCTCGGTACGGTGGTAGGCGACCAGCAGGGCCTGCTCGATCGCCTCCACCACCACCTCGAAGGCGATGTCCTTCTCGCGTTCCAGGGACCGCAGGACGGCCATGTCGATGTCCATCTCAGTTCTCCTCCACCGTGCCGTCAGCGGCAGGTTCGTCGTTGCCGGCAGCCCGGTTGAACTCGATCTGGATCTTGGCCTTCACCACGTCGGCGTACGCGATCGTGCGAGGCCTGCCCTTGACGTCCAGCTCGACAGCCTCGTCCGAGGCGACCTTGATCCGGCCCGTCACCTTGCCACCGGCCGCCAGCGTGACCTCGACCAGCCGGGTCACGTTGCGGCGCCAGTGCCGCGGCAGGGTCAACGGGCGGTCCACGCCCGGGCTGGAGACCTCCAGCGTGTAGGCGCCGTCGCCCATCACGTCGTCCGCGTCCAGGGCCTTGGAAATCGCCCGGGTCACCTCGGCGACGTCATCCAGGCTGAAGCCGCCGTCGCGGTCCACCAGCACGCGCAGCAGCCGCCGCTTGCCGGCCGGCGAGACGTCCGCGGCCTCCAGGTCGCAGCCGAACTGCTCGACGATCGGCCGCAGGAAGTTTTCGAGGCTCTCGGGGTCCGTGTGGTCAGTCCTTCGGCTCACAGGTAGACCTGCCTCTCTCTCCAGTTGTGCACCCGTTGCAGCCACCCGGCAATCCGACCGAGGGCAGTAGCCCACCATATCCGGCCCGCGGGAGGATCCTGTCACGCGCCCGCGCCGGGATAGGGTTTCGGCCGTGCCGAACCCTCCGCGCCGCCTGTCGCGCCGAACCGCCCTGAGGACTGCTGCCCTCGCCGCCGGCGCCGCGGCCGTTCCGATCCTGGCGACCGGCTGCCAGGACGAACCCGACCGGTCCGGTACGCCGGGGGCCACCGAGGGCCCGGGTGGCGGCTCCCAGCCCCCGCCGAGCAGCGACCCGGCGGTGGTCGCGGCTCTGACGACAGCGGCCACCCAGGTCGAGCAGCTGGCCCTTCGCTACAGCGCTGTCGGCCAGGCGTTCCCGGCGCTCCGCCCGCAGCTCGCCAATGGCGTGAGCTTCCACGCGACCCACGTCACCAAGCTCAAGGAACTCGGCGGATCCGAGCCGCCCCAGCCGGGCAAGCTTCCACCCCTGCCCAAGACCGCCGCCGCCGCGCTGGCCGATCTCGCCGGCCGCGAGCAGCAGCTGTCCGTAGCCCACGCCACCGCCGCTGGGAAGGTCTCGGGTGAGCCCGCCCGGCTGCTCGCGATGGTGGCTGCCGCCGAGAGCCAGCTCGCGGCCTCCCTGACCAAGAAGCGGGCCGCCCGGTGACCGAGAAGGATGCCCTCCAGGCGGCGATCGCCGGCGAACACGCCGCGCTGTACGGCGTGGGTGTGGCCGGCGGCAAACTCAGCGGCGCCCAGTTCAGGGCGGCGACCACCGCCTATGAGCAGCACCGCAAACGGCGGGACCAGCTCGCCGATCTCCTCGTCGACGCAGGCGAGACCCCGGTGGCGGCCGAACCGGCGTACGACCTTCCGCAGGCGGTGACGAACACCGCGACGGCCAGTGCGCTGATCTTGTTGATCGAGCGCCGGCTGGCCGCGGTCTACGGGGACCTGGTGGAGTCGGCCGAGCAGGACAAGGTCCGCACCTTCGCTGTCCAGGCGCTGATCGCCACCGCCCAGGCCCAGCTCGGCTGGGGCGGCACGCCCACGGCCTTCCCCGGCAGCGCCTGACTGCTGGCTGGTCCAGTTCCGCCGCGCGGTCGATCCTGCCGGCGGTTGTCCGTTCAGGCGCCGAGGACGTTCTGGATGCCCGCGACGGCGGCGCCGCGGGCCCAGTCGGCGAAGGTCAGGGGCGTGGTGATGAGGTCGAGCGTGCACCGCTGCGTCTCCAGCGGACCCGGCCGAAGGCGATCCGCGATCACCTCGTGCAGAGACTCCGACTCGGTGAAGACGTCCACATCCTCGCCGGCCAACACGATGCAGGTCGTCTGGAGGGCGCCGGCGAACGAGGCGACGACCTGTCCGAGCGCCCGGGCGGCGTCGTCCAGCCAGCGGGCGGCCTCCTTGTCGCCGAAGGCGCCGGCCCGGACGAGGTCGTCGAAGGTGACGGGACTTCCGGCGGCCGCCGAGGCGTGGCGTTCGATGTCCTCCCGGTTGAGGTAGGCCGCCGCGCACCCGCTGTGGCCGAGGCCGCACTTGGGCCCGCTGCTGTCGATCGGCGAGTGGGCCAGCAGGTGACCGTTGTCGATGAGTTGCTCGACCACGATCCCCTCCCGGACGACCCCCACGCCGAGACCCGCGCCGACGGTCATGACGCCGAAGGTCGCATGGGTGCGGCCGGCGCCGAACCACAGTTGCTCGCGGGCCAGGGCTGTGACGTCGTTGGTGACGATGACCGGGAGATCGGTCCGATCCCGCAACGGGCCGGCCAGGTCGACGTCACGCCAACCGAGGAACGTCCCCTCCCGAACGATCGATCGCTCCGCCACGACGCCTCCGACGGCCACGCCGATTCCGTCCAGGCTGGGCACCTTCCGGGCTAGCCGGTTGGCCACCTGCATGATGACCTTCACCGTGGGCGCGACCGGCACCAGGCCGTCTTCGCGGGCCTGAGGCAACGCCGCCCTGGTGGTCGCCTTGACGTCGCCGAACATGTTGCAGACGACGCCGTACGCGGTGTCCGAGGTGAGCTTGACGCCGACGACGTGGCGGGCGCTGGGCACCGCGGCCAGGATCTGCCGCGGCCGGCCGATCGCGGCGCCCGACTCGAGGTCCTCGGACGCGATACCACCGCCGATGAGGGCCCGGGCCAGCCGGGACATCGACGCGTAGGACACGTGCAGCCGATCCCCCAGATCACCCCGGGTCGCCGGCCCGTGGATCAGCAGCTGGCGGGTCACAGCGAGCTCCGCCGAGGTCAGTCCCCGCTGGATCGCCGACCGCTCAGACGTGTCACCCATGACCATCCGTCCAGTTTACAAAGTGACCCTTGTCACACTCTTCAGCTTGGATTATTTTCAATCTGACTGCAAATACCCGGCTTCCGAGCAACCCGTGCGATCACCACGCCGGGAGGGAGAGACGATGGCCACCACGACCTCGATCGGACCGGTGAAAGCCGGTCCCGCGCGCAAGGGTCCGCGCGACGACACGCGCCTGGCGCTGCTGTTCATCCTCCCCGCCCTGATCGGCTTCGGAGTCTTCATGGTCTGGCCGACCCTGCGCGGGATCTACCTCAGCTTCACCAAGTTCAACCTGCTGACTCCGCCGGAGTTCAACGGCCTGGACAACTACATCCGGATGGTCAACGACCCGGTGTTCTGGAACGCGCTGAAGGTGACGCTCTACTACGTGGTGCTGAACATCGGGTTCCAGACCGTCCTGGCCCTGGTCATCGCGGTGATGATGCAGCGGCTGACCCAGCGGACCTGGTTGCGCGGCATCGTCCTCACCCCGTTCCTGGTCTCGAACGTGGTGGCCGCCATGGTCTTCCTCTGGATCCTCGACTACCAGTTGGGCATCGGCAACACGATCCTGGCCGCCGTCGGCATCGACCGGATCCCGTTCCTGTCGTCGGACGCCTGGGTCATCCCGACGATCGCCTTCATCAACGTCTGGCGGCACGTGGGCTACACCGCACTGCTGATCTTCGCCGGCCTGCAGACGATCCCCGAGAGCGTCTACGAGGCGGGCCGGATCGACGGCGCGAGCGAGGTGCGCATGTTCCGCAGCATCACGGTCCCGCTGCTGCGCCCGATCCTGTCGCTGGTCCTGATCATCACCGTGGTCGGCTCGTTCCAGGTCTTCGACACGGTGGCCATCGCGACCAAGGGCGGGCCGGTCGACTCCTCGCGGGTGCTGCAGTTCTACATCTACGACGTCGCGTTCGGGCGCTTCCAGTTCGGCTACGCGTCGGCCATGTCGGTCGCTCTGCTCGCCGTCCTGGTGATCGTCACCTTCATCCAGTACCGGCTCACCCGGGCCGAGACCTCCGACCTGGCCTGAGGAGGGACACCATGACCACCGACACCACTCCGACGGTCGCGACCGCCGCTCCCGTCGCCGTACGGCGCGATTCCACTCCCACCGAGCCACACCAACTGAACTTCGGCCGCGTCCTGGCCTGGACCTTCATGATCCTGGTGATCCTCGTCAGCCTGTTCCCGTTCTACTGGATGTTGCGCACCGCGCTGTCCAGTAACAACGCCCTGTACGCGGGGTCGAAAAGCCTGCTCCCGGTGCAGACCTCGTGGGGCGGCTTCGAGCGGGTCTTCGGCCTGCAGACCGGGCAGGAGGCGATCGACGCCGGCGGCGCCGGGCAGGCGATCAACTTCTGGCGTTACCTGTTCAACTCCGTCGTCGTCGCCACGCTGATCACCGCCGGCCAGGTGTTCTTCTCGGCCATGGCCGCCTACGCGTTCGCCCGGCTGCAGTGGAAGCACCGCGAGCGGGTCTTCGCCTTCTTCCTGGCCGGCCTGATGATCCCCGCGATCTTCACGCTGCTGCCGAACTTCGTGCTGATCAAGCAACTCGGCCTGGTGGACACCCTGCTCGGGATCGCGCTGCCGACCATGTTCATGACCCCGTTCGCGGTGTTCTTCCTGCGGCAGTTCTTCCTCGGCATCTCCCGCGAGGTCGAGGAGGCCGCACTGATGGACGGCGCCTCCAAGGTCAGGGTGTTCTTCCGGCTCATCCTGCCGATGTCGGTGGCCCCGATCACGACCCTGGCGATCCTCACCTACATCGCCGCCTGGAACGAGTACTTCTGGGCGCTGATGGTGAGCTACACCGACAAGTCGCGCGTCCTCACCGTCGCACTCGGGGTGTTCAAGTCGCAGACCCCGCAGACCGGCCCCGACTGGTCCGGTCTGATGGCGGCCACGCTCGTCGCCGCGCTGCCGATGCTGCTGCTGTTCATGCTCTTCGCCAAGCGCATCGTCAACTCCATCGGTTTCAGCGGGATCAAGTGAGGAGGCCCATCATGACCACCTTCCGGCAACGGATCCGCACCGCCGCGGTCGCCCTGCTCACTGTGAGCGCGTTGACCGCCTGTGGTGGTGCCGGCGGCGGCAGCGCCAATGGCACCATCGAGTACTGGCTGTGGGACTCGGCGCAGCAGCCGGGCTACCAGAAGTGCGCCGACGCCTTCGAGAAGGCCAATCCCGGCCTGCGGATCCACATCTCGCAGTACGGCTGGGACGCCTACTGGTCCAAGCTCACCGCGGGCTTCATCGCCGACACCGCGCCGGACGTCTTCACCGACCACCTGGCCAAGTTCGCCCAGTACGTCGACCTCAAGGTGCTCCGTCCGCTCGACGACCTCGGCCCGACCAGCGACATCAAGGACGGTGACTACCAGCAGGGTCTGGCGCAACTGTGGAAGGGCCAGGACGGCAAGCGGTACGGCGCCCCGAAGGACTGGGACACGATCGCCATCTTCTACGACGGCGCGGCCCTGAAGAAGGCCGGCGTGGATCCCGCCCAGCTGCAGAACCTCAACTGGAACCCCCAGGACGGCGGGACGTTCGAGAAGCTCGTCGCGCATCTGACCATCGACGCCAAAGGTGTTCATGGCGATGAGCCCGGCTTCGACAAGAAGAACGTCAAGACGCACGGGCTCGCCTCCGAGGGCTCGGGCGGCGGCGGCTGGGGCCAGACGCAGTGGTCGGCGTTCACCGGCAGTGCGGGCTGGCAGGCCACCGACAAGAACCCCTGGGGCACCCGGTTCAACCTCGACCGGCCGGAACTGCAGGACACCCTGAGCTGGTACTTCGGCCTTGTGCAGAAGGGCTACATGCCCAGCTACGAGGAGATCGGCGGCGCGAACGCGATCGGCACGGACAAGCAGATCCAGTCCGGGACCGCGGCGATGGGCCTCAGCGGCTCGTGGATGATCTCCACCTTCAGCAAGCTGACCGATGCCGGCGGCAAGAAGCTCGACATCGGGATCGCGCCCACCCCGATCGGTCCTACCGGCAAGCGGGCCTCGATGTTCAACGGCCTGGCCGACTCGGTCACGACCTTGTCGAAGCAGCCCGAGAGCGCGGCGAAATGGGTGAAGTACCTGTCCGGTGCGGAGTGCCAGAACATCATCGGCCAGTCCGGGGTGGTCTTCCCGGCACGGCCGGCTGGCACCGACCTCGCGATCGCCTACAACAAGAACGAGCGCAAGCTCGACGTCACGCCGTTCACCCAGCAGGTCGAGCAGAAGACGACGTTCCTCTTCCCGGTGACGACGAACGCCGCCGACATCGCGGCCCTGATGGCTCCCCGGATGGACGCCGTCTACATCGGCAGTTCGCCGACGACGTCGCTGACGAAGCTGAACGGACAGCTCAACGAGCTCTTCAAGGTCGCCCAATAGGGGCGCGGCCAGCCGCCCACTCAGGCGCCGGGCCGGGTGGTCCACGAGGGGAGTCCACCCGGCCCGGTCCGACGACGGTCCAGTGACAGGCCCAAGGACGGCCTAGTGACGGCTCATCGACAGCTCAGCGGCGGCGGCGCCACGGGCCGCTGACCGCGAAGGTGATGCCTGGGCTGTAGATGTTGAAGAACATCGTCCGGCCGTCCGCGGAGAAGCCGACGCCGGCCAACTCGCCGTACTCGGGCTTGTCCGGCGTGCCGTTGTTGACCCGGTTCTTGGCGAACTTGAAGACCTGGCCGTCCTCGGTGGTGCCGAGCATGTGCTGGTCGCCGAGGCCGTCCTCGCACATCATCAGGCCCCCGTACGGCGACATGGTGATGTTGTCGGGGGCGTCGTACTCCGGGTTGTCCGACCCGGGCGCAGGCCTGGTGAAGATCACCTCGAGCCGCAAGGTCTTGCGGCGCGGGTCGTACTTCCAGACCTGGCCGTCGTGGTCCTGGGCCGGGCCGAGCTCGGTCCGCGCGAACGACGAGACGAAGTACACGCAGCGGTCGCTGGGACCCCACCAGGCGCCCTCGATCTTGTAGCCGCCGGTGATCTGCTTGGCGTAATCCTGCGCGCGGACCGACTCGGTGATGGCCAGGGGGTCCGGCACCTTCACCCACTCGACACCGCCGAAGGTCGCACCGGCCTCTTGGACCACGGACAGGTCGGGCAGGCCGGGCACTCGGATCGCCTGCAGTTCGCCGCCGGCGCGCAGACTCCCCCAGCCACCCCGAGGGCGGTTCGGCAGGAACCGGTAGAAGCTTCCCAGCGGCGCGACGAACGCGTCCTCGGTCTCGTAGACGATGCCGGTGTGCGGGTCGATCGCGACCGCCTCGTGCTGGAACCGGCCCATCGCCTTCAGCGGCGTCGGATCCACATTGCGCCGGTCGTCGTACGGGTCGACCTCGAAGATGAAGCCGTGGTCCTTGGTGTAGCCGCTCTGGCCGGCCTTGAGCTCGGTCTCCTCGCAGGTGAGCCAGGTGCGCCACGGCGAGGGACCGCCCGAGCAGTTGATCGCCGTCCCGCCGATGCTGATGTATTCGCCGGTGAGGTTGTTGTGCTGGTCCACCACGATGGTGCTGGTACCGCCCGCGGCCGCCGGGTCGTAGGTCCGGTTGGCGGGCGCCTTGACCGGGATCGCCGCGGTCGGGCTGCATTCGTGGTTGCGGACCAGGCGGCTGCCGCCGTTGCGGTCGGCGAACGTGCCCATCCCGTCGAACCGGCTCGGCACCTTGCCGCCGTCGAGCCGGTCGGTCCCCTCGCGGGACAGGATCTTGTAGCTGAACCCGTGCGGCAGATCGAGCATGCCGTTCGGGTCCGGGATCAGCGGGCCGTAGCCGACCTTCGGGCCGGACGTACCCAGCGCGGGCTGGGAGGCGAACAACGCCTCCACCGATCCGGCCACAGTCACGGCAACACCTGCGGCGGCCGCGCGGGCGACGAACTGACGCCTGGACAGGGGATTCGACTGCGGTTCGACGGACACGGGCGGTCTCCTTGTCTGCACAAGCAGTGGTCGCCAGTGAACGTACGGTAAACAACCGCCCAACAGCAAGAGAACGAGTGTCAGAAACTCACAATGAGCGGACCCAGTTGGCCAGGAGTTCGGCGCCTGCGTCGCCGGACTTCTCGGGGTGGAACTGGGTCGCAGCTAACGGGCCGTTCTCGACCGCTGCCACGAATCGGTCGCCGCCGTAGGTCGACCAGGTCACCGCCGGGGTCACCGCCGGGGTCACCGACTCGCGTGTGCCGGTGAGCTCCCACTCGCGCACGCCGTAGGAGTGGACGAAGTAGAACCGTTCCTTCTCGATCCCGTCGAAGAGCGTGCTCCCGGACGAGACGTCGACCGTGTTCCAGCCCATGTGCGGGACCGGCTCGCCCTGCTGCGGCTGGAGCCGCTCGACGACACCTGGCCACTGCTCGCAGCCCTCGGTCTCGACACCGTGCTCGATCCCCCGGGCGAACAGGATCTGCATGCCCACACAGATCCCGAGCACCGGCCGGCCGGCCGCGAGCCGCCGATCCACCAGTACGTCGCCGCGCACGCCGCGCAGTCCCGTCATACAGGCCTCGAACGCGCCGACGCCGGGAACCAGCAGCCCGTCGGAATTCAGCGCCTCGTCGAAGTCCGCCGTGACGGTGACGTCGGCGCCGACTCGCTGCAGCGCGCGCTCACCGGAGCGGATGTTGCCGGATCCGTAGTCGAGCAGGACGACCTTCTTGGTCACAGAGCGCCCTTGGTCGACGGGATCCCCGGCTGCCGAGGATCCAGCTCGGCCGCGGCCCGCAAGGCCCGCGCGAACGCCTTGAACTGCGCCTCCACGATGTGGTGCGGGTCGCGACCCGAGAGCACCCGGATGTGGATGCAGATCGCCGCATTGAACGCCAGCGTCTCGAACACGTGCTGGGTGAGGGATCCGGCGTAGTCGCCGCCGATGATCGCGTAGACCTGACCGTCGGGCTCGCCCGTGTGCACGCAGTACGGGCGGCCGGAGAGGTCGACGGTGCAGTGCACGAGCGCCTCGTCCAGCGGCACGGTCGCGTCACCGAAGCGCCTGATGCCGCGCTTGTCGCCCAGTGCCTCGCGGAGCGCCTGGCCGAGGCCGATCGCGGTGTCCTCGACCGTGTGGTGCGCGTCGATCTCCAGATCGCCGACCGTGTTCACGTGCAGGTCGAGCAGCGCGTGCTTGGCCAGCGCGTTCAGCATGTGGTCGTAGAAGCCGACGCCGGTGGAGATGTCGGCCCGACCGCTGCCGTCGAGATCCAGCTCGACGAGAACCTTCGATTCGCTCGTCTCCCGATCGATCCGGGCACTCCTGCTCATGCGCGTCCTCGCTTCGCTCCGGGCGCACCTGAGGCACAAGCTGCACGGTGTTGTCTGCTGAGCTCGCTTCGCTCACTCATGATTGCCTTCCGATGTCTGTCTTGAGGACCTTCTCCAGCGAAGCACGGAAAGCGGCCATCTCGGCGCTGGTGCCGATCGATACCCGCAGCCAGCCGTCCGGCCCGGTCTCGCGGATCAGCACACCGTCGTCCAGCAGCGACTGCCAGACCGCGTGCCGGTCCGCGAAGGTGCCGAACAGGACGAAGTTCGCGTCGGAGTCGACTGCGCGCAGACCCTGTGCCCGCAGCCAGTCGACGGTCTCGTCGCGCTCCAGCCGCAACTGCTCGACCCGGCCCAGCAACTCGTCGCTGTGCCGCAGCGCCGCCCGGGCGACGGCCTGCGTCACGGCCGACAAGTGGTACGGCAACCGCACGATCCGCAGCGCGTCCACCAACTGCTTGCTCGCGGCAAGATAACCGACGCGCCCGCCGGCCAGCGCGAACGCCTTCGACATCGTCCGTGCGACTGCCAGATTGTTGTACGACGGCAGCAGGGTCACGGCACTCGGCGTTCCTGCGCGGCGGAATTCGGCGTACGCCTCGTCCACCACCAGCACCGACCCGATCGCCGCGGTCCGGGCGGCAACCGCCTCGACCAGTTCGATCGGCAGCGCAGTACCGGTCGGGTTGTTGGGAGACGCGAGCAGTACTACGGACGGCCGGTGCCGGGAGATCGCGGCCAGCGCCTTGCTCTGGTCGAGGGTGAAGTCCTCGGAGCGACGCCCGACCACCCAGCCTGTGTTCGTGTCGCGCGCGTACTCCGGATACATGGAATACGTCGGCGCGAACGACAGCGCAGTACGGCCTGGTCCCCCGAAGGCCTGCAGCAGGTGCAGCATCACCTCGTTGGAGCCGTTCGCCGCCCACACCTGCTCGGCCGTCAGCCGAGCACCCGACTCGCGGCCGAGATACGCGGCGAGGTCGGCTCGGAGGTCGAGGAATTCCCTGTCCGGGTAGCGGTTCAGCCCGCGCGCGGCCTGGGTCACCGAGGCCGCGATGTCCGAGACGGTCTCCTCGCTCGGCGGATACGGGTTCTCGTTGACGTTGAGCAGCACGGGGACGTCGAGCTGCGGCGCGCCGTACGGTTCGAAGCTCTTCAGCTCCTCGCGGATCGGCAGCCCGTCGAAGCGGCCCATCAGCCTTCGTCCTTTGCGGCCTCGGGGAATCGGACCGAGACCGCAGCGCCGTGCGCGGGCAGGTCCTCGGCGTTCGCGAGCGCGACCACATGCCCGGCGACGTCCTGCAGGGCTTCGCGGGAGTAGTTGACGACGTGCACGGCCTTGAGGAAGCTCCGCACCGAAAGACCGGACGAGTGGCACGCGCAACCGGCCGTGGGGAGGACGTGGTTCGACCCTGCGCAGTAGTCGCCCAGCGACACCGGGGACCAGCCGCCGACGAAGATCGCGCCGGCGTTGTTGATCAGCCCGGCCCGCTCCTCGGCATCGGCCGTCTGGATCTCCAGGTGCTCGGCCGCATACGCATCCACCACGGCGGTGCCTTGGTCCAGATCATCGACCAGTACTACGGCCGACTGCTGGCCGCCGAGTGCTTCCTCGACCCGCTCGCGGTGCTTCGTCTGCGCGACCTGCAGCGCCAGTTCCTTCTCCACCGACTGGGCCAGGGTCTCGCTCGGAGTCACCAGGACGCTGGCGGCCATCGGGTCGTGCTCGGCCTGGCTGATCAGATCGGCCGCCACGTGCACGGCGTCGGCCGTGTCGTCCGCCAGTACTGCGATCTCGGTCGGGCCGGCCTCGGAGTCGATGCCGACCTCGCCCTTGAGCAGGCGTTTGGCCGCGACCACGTAGATGTTGCCCGGACCGGTGATCAGGTTGACCTTGCGGCAGCCCTCGAACCCGTACGCGAACCCGGCGATCGCCTGAGCGCCGCCCATCGCGTACACCTCTTCGATCCCGAGCATCGCGCAGACCGCCAGCACCGTCGGGTGCGGCAACCCGCCGAACGCCGGCTCACTTCCTTCCCCACCCCACCGCCCCGGTCGCTGCGGAGGCGACGCGACCGCCAGCGACGGGACACCAGCCACCTGTGCCGGTACGACGTTCATCACCACGCTGGACGCGAGCGGAGCCCGCCCACCCGGCACGTACAACCCGACGCGCTGCACCGGGACCAGCCGCTGTGTGACCCGGCCACCCGGAGCGGGTTGGGAGACGACGTCGGCGCCGCGCTCGTCCTCGCTGACCTCACGAACCCGGCGGATCGACTCCTCGAAGGCACTGCGCACCTCGGGGTCGAGCTGCTCGAGGGCGGTCTTGAGCGCCTCGGCGGGGACCCTCAGGTCATCCACCCGGACATGGTCGAACTGCTCGCCGTACTCCCTGATCGCCTCGAGACCCCGATGACGGACGTCCAGGCAGATCGGTCGGACGACGTCGAGAGCCTTCTCGACGTCGAACACGGCTCGGGGGACGAGGGCTTGGAGGGCTTGCAGGTCGAGCACCTCTCCGGCCGCCACTCGGCCCCGCAGGTCGACGCGGCGAATCATGGTGCTCAGTCTAGTGGGCGCCCTCCGGCTCCCCCGCGCGCCGTCTGCTGCGCGGACCGGCCCCGGCGTACGGCGGGGCGGTGGCCCGGATCCGCGGCCTGGGGCGGTGCTGGGGGTCGTTGGCACTACGCTCGACCGCATGGACTCCCGCCTGCCTCTCCTCACCGTGGACACGGTGATCTTCCCCGGGCTGGTGCTCCCCGTCCCCGTGACCGACGTTCAGGGCCGGTCGGTGATCAGGGACCTGGTCGAGAACGGCGGCGAGCTGGTCTGCGGCGCGGTCGCGGTCCGTGACGGGTATGAACTCGGTGACCGGGTGTTCCGCTCCCTCTACGGCACCGGCTGCGCGGCGACGATCTCCGAGATCACCCTGGAGGCAGGCGACGACGGCCCGGTCGAGGTCACGCTGACCGGCAATCGCCGCTTCAAGGTCGCCGAGCTCGACAGCGGCGGCGACTACCTGATCGCCGACGTCGAATGGCTGACCGAGGAGCCCGGCGACGACCCGCTCGGTACTGCGACCGTGGCGGTCCAGCGCTTTCGTCGCTACGCGGCCGCCATCACCGAGATCAGCCAGCCGGGCCTGCACATCGGCGGCCTGCCGGACGAACCGGGCACGCTGTCCTACCTGATCTCGGCCGCCATGACCCTGATGACGCCGGATCGCCAGAAGCTCCTCGAGGCGAGCGACACCACCACCCGCCTGGCGACCCTGGTCGGGCTCCTCGACAGCGAACTGGCCGCCATCGCGGCTCTTCCGTCCCTCCCCGCCACGGACCTCCCCTGGTCCGAGATGTCCCCCAACTGATCAGCGGACGACAATCCCGGGCGGGCCGGCGACCAATTCGCCGATGACCGGGTGGCCCGGGAGTTCGCCGGCGACGAGCAGGCCGCCAGAGGTCTGGGCGTCAGCGAGCAGGAGCAGTTCGTCCTCGGACACGGAGGCGGTCAGCGAGTCCCGGACCCAGTCGAGATTGCGGCGGCTGCCGCCAGGGACGAAGCCTGCGGTCAGTGCCTGCCGCGCCCCGTCCAGATAGGGAACCGCGGAAGCGTCGATGACAGCGCCGACGCCGCTGGCGCGGACCAGCTTGAGCAGGTGACCGAGCAGCCCGAACCCGGTGATGTCGGTCGCACAGACCGCACCGGCGGCGACCGCCGCGTGGGAGGCGTCACGGTTCAAGGTGGTCATCGTCGCGACCGCCTGCTCGAACACCTCGCCGGTCGCCTTGTGCCTGTTGTTGAGGACGCCGAGCCCGAGCGGCTTGGTCAGCGTGAGCGGCACACCGGCGCGGCCGCAGTCGTTGCGCAGCAGCCGATCAGGGTTAACCAGCCCGGTCACCGCCAAGCCATACTTCGGCTCCGGGTCGTCGATGCTGTGGCCGCCTGCCAAGTGGGTCGCAGCCGCGGCGCAGACGTCGGCCCCGCCACGAAGTACTTCGCCGGCCAGCTCGAACGGGATCCTGTCTCGCGGCCAGGAGAGCAGATTGACCGCCACCAGCGCATCGCCGCCCATCGCGTAGACGTCGGACAGCGCATTGGTCGCGGCGATCCGCCCCCAGTCGTAGGCGTCGTCCACAACCGGAGTGAAGAAGTCGGCAGTCGCGACCACCGCACGATCTCCATCGATCCGCACCACAGCCGCGTCGTCACCGTGCTCGACGCCAACCAGCAGATCCCCTGTGGCCCGGCCCGCGGGCAGGCCGCCGACGATCCGCTCCAGCTCGCCAGGCGGGATCTTGCACGCGCACCCGCCACCGGCCGCGTACTGCGTGAGGCGGACCGCGGCTTCCACACCCGTCACGAGCTGCTCTCCTTGCGCGACACTCGGTCCTTCTGCGGTACGACGACGTACTTCGGGTCGCGGGCCGAGGCCAGCCCTGCCTGGAACACTCCGAAGCGGGTCAGCACGGATCCGCCGAGGTAGGAAGCACCCGCCACGGTCGAGATGAGCCGCGACCGCCGGCCGAACGGAGTCAGCGCCACGCCGACCGCTGTCAGAGCCCGGGCTACCTTGAGCAACACTCCAGGACGACCCTTCTGGTAGACCTCAGCATGCAGGCCGATCCGCCGCAGCATCGCTTCGGTCGCGGCCAACTCGACCACACCCCCGACCATCGCCATCCGCCGACCTGGGCCGGCCTCGTCCAAGGGGGTCGCCACCATCGCGAGGCCACCGGCCGCGGCGGCGCCACTGCCGGCGAAGACGAACGGCAGTTCGCGGTGTGCCTCGTGCCAGGCCGGCACAGAGGTATCGGCAAGCAACACGGCCGTGTAGGTGGCGAGCGCCGGTCCGAGGGCTCCGGCTCCCAGGCCTGCCAGGCGACCGATGATCGGTAGCCGTCCGGTGACTTCCGAGGCCGCGGCCGCACCGGCCAAACCGCTGAAGGGCGCGAGGATCCAGGACCCGACGGACAGCGGTGAAGTCACCTTGAACACCCGAAGCATGTTCAGGAAGCGCGCTGGTCGGCCAAGGTCATGCACCAGGAGGGCGGAACCCGCACCCGAGCCAGCGGCCGCGGCCACCCTGGCCACCCGCACCAGGGCCGGCCGACCGCTCAGCTCGGCACCTTCGGCCAGCAATGCCGAAGCGCCGGCCATGCCGCCGAGGAACAAGTAGAGCGGGACGTCCGGCTGCTTCCAGGTCGGCTCCTTGAGGATCGGCCGTCCGTAGTACGAGGTGAACTCCGGCTCCGGCACCATCCGGCGTTCCTTCACCGGCGCCTCCCCAGGAACGACGCCAGGGCCATCCCGGCCAGTGCACCCGCCGCCGCGCCGGCGTGCTTCCACATCGAGCCGAGGTCGCGAGTGGTGACCACCGGGTCCGGCGGCAGGCCGTAGACCTCCGGTTCGTCGAGCAGCAGGAAGAACGCGCCGTCGCCACCCACCCCGTCGTTCGGGTCGGCCCCGTACAGGCGGGCCGCGTCGACGCCCTGCTCGTGGAGGTCGGCGAGCCGGTTGTCGGCCCGCTCCCGAAGCTCGTCGAGGGGCCCGAACTGGATGGAGTCGGTCGGGCACGCCTTCGCGCAGGCGGGTTCCTCCCCGACCTTGAGCCGGTCGTAGCACATCGTGCACTTGAATGCGCGGCCATCACCCTTGCGCTGGCCGATCACGCCGTACGGGCAGGCGGGAATGCAGTAGCCGCAGCCGTTGCAGACGTCGGGCTGCACGACGACTGTCCCGAACTCGGTGCGGAACAGCGCGCCTGTCGGGCAGACGTCCAGGCACGCGGCGTGCGTGCAGTGCTTGCAGACGTCCGAAGACATCAGCCACTCGATGCCAGTGTCCTGATCCTCAGGCGGTCCGATCCGCGGCAGTCCCAGATCGACGGTCGTGGTCGGCTTCTCGGGAGCGGCCGGTTTCTCCACGAACGCGACGTGCCGCCAGGTGTCGGCGCTCAGGGCGACGGTGTTGTCGTACGACGTCCCGGTGAAGTTCAGGCCGTCCTCGGGAACCTCGTTCCATTCCTTGCAGGCGACCTCGCAGGCCTTGCAGCCGATGCAGATCGAGGTGTCGGTGAAGAAGCCCATCCGCGGCGGGTGCTCTTCGTACCCAGCGTCGGCGGTCACGTCCGACAACGGTCCGAACAACCGGTCAGCCAGAGCCATCGCCGCTCCCTCCGTCCATCCCCGCACGTTGACGGTACTCCTCGACGTACGCGAGCAGGTCTGGACCGCGCGGGCGCCGACCCGGCTGCACGTCGCAGGTGCCCACCTTGTCCTGGATGTACACGTTCGGGTCCAGGCTGGCGTTGACCAGGTCGTTCATCGAGTCGCCGGTGCTCAATCCGTTGCCGCCCCAGTGGTACGGCAGGCCGACCTGCTCGACCACCTGACCGGCCACCCGCAACGACGGGATCCGATCGGTGACCAGCACGCGCGCCTCGATCGCGGTCCTACTGGTGACGATCGTTGCCCAGCCTCCGTTGACCAGCCCGCGATCACGCGCGAGTCGTGACGACACCTCGCAGAACATCTCCGGCTGCAGCTCGGACAGGTACGGCAGTGTGCGGCTCATGCCGCCGGCGGTGTGGTGCTCGGTCAGCCGGTAGCTGGTGAACACGAACGGGAACACCTCGCTGAGCGACGGGTTCATCGGGTTCGTCGGGTGGTCGACGTTGACCAGCGCCGGGTTGTTCTGCTGGCCGTACATCGGGTTGCGCACCGGCGACTCGGGCGGCTCGTAGAACGCGGGCATCGGCCCGTCCGCCAGCCCGACCGGTACGAACAGCCAGCCCTTCCCGTCTGTCTGCATGATGAACGGGTCCCGCCCACCGATCGCATCCGGGCCCTTCGCGTCGTCCGCCGGCACATGGTCCGGCGCGCGGTCGGGGATGAAGTCGGGCACGTCGTGACCGGTCCACTTCCCCTGGTCCGGATCCCACCAGACGTAGGCCTTTCGCTCACTCCACGGCCGCCCGTCCGGATCGGCGGAGGCGCGGTTGTAGAGGATCCGCCGGTTGGCCGGCCAGGCCCAGCCCCACTCCGGCGCCACCCAGGACTGCTCGCTGCCGGGCTTGCGCCGAGCCGCCTGGTTGACCTCGTCGGCGTACACCCCGCAGTAGATCCAGCACCCGGACCGAGTGCTGCCGTCGTCCTTCAGCTGGGTATACGCCGACAGCGCCTGGTCGTCCTTGGTACCGCTGATCTCACGCAGTACTGCGTCTGCGCTGGGCTCGCGCAGCGGACCTTCCTCCGGGTAGTCCCAGGTGAGGTCGAGCAGCGGCCGGTCCCGCTCGTCGCTGGAGCCGGCCAGCTTGGCCTGCAGCCGACGGCCGAGCTCGTAGTAGAACTGCAGGTCGCTGCGGGCGTCGCCGGGCGGTTCAACCGCCTTGTGGTGCCACTGCAGCATCCGCTGGGTGTTGGTGAACGAGCCGCTCTTCTCCGTATGCGCGGCAGCCGGCATGAAGAACACCTCGGTGCCGATCGTCTCCGGGCTCACCTCGCCCGTCTCGATCTCGGGCCCGTCCTTCCAGAACGTCGCGGACTCGATCATGGTCAGGTCGCGGACCACCAGCCAGTCCAGGTTCGCCAGCCCGAAGCGCTGCATCCTGCCGTTCGTCGTCCCCACGGCCGGGTTCTCCCCGACGAGGAAGTAGCCCTTCACCCGGCCTTCGAGCTGCCCCACCACGGTCTCGTACGTCGAGTGGTGGCCGGTGAGTCTGGGCAGATAGTCGAAGCAGTAGTCGTTGGCCTCGGTCGCGGCGTCGCCCCACCAGGACTTGAGCAGGCTGACCGTGTAGGACTTCATGTTGCCCCAGAACCCGGCCTTGCCGACGTCCTCCGCGATGTACTCGGCGAGGTTCTGATGCTGGTCGGCGTGTGGCATCGGCAGGTATCCCGGCAGCAGGTTGAACAGCGTCGGGAGATCGGTCGAACCCTGGATGCTGGCGTGGCCGCGCAAGGCCATGATGCCGCCACCGGGCCGGCCGATGTTGCCGAGCAGGAGCTGCAGGATCGACGCTGTCCTGATGTTCTGCGCGCCGGTGGTGTGCTGCGTCCAGCCGACGGCGTACACGATCGCGCCGGTGCGGTCACGGCCGCTGTTGCGGGTCATCGCGTCGGCGACCGCGCGGAACTTTGCCGGTGAGATGCCGCAGACCTCTTGGACGTGCTCGGGGGTGTAACGGGCGAAATGCCGCTTCAGGATCTGGTAGACGCACCGCGGATGCTGCAGTGTCTCGTCGCGGAGGCCCTTTGACTCGACCGCCGGACCGCCCGAGCCGTGCGTCTCCGACCGCGCAGCCTCGTGGCGCTGATGATTGTCGCGGTCACCCCGCTCGGCGCCCTCGTACTGCCACGACGCCGGGTCGTACGAGCCCTTCTCCGGGTCGAAGCCGGAGAACAACCCGTCGAGGTCGTCGGTGTCGCGGAACTCCTCGGTGATGATCGAGGCCGCGTTGGTGTAGTTGACGACGTACTCGCGGAAATCCAGCTCGTTGCTGAGCACGTGGTTGACCAGCGCGCCGAGGAACACGATGTCCGTACCGGCCCGGATCGGGACGTGCAGGTCGGACACCGCCGAGGTCCTGGTGAACCGCGGGTCGACATGGATCACGGTGGCACCCCGTTGCTTCGCCTCCATCACCCACTGGAAGCCGACCGGGTGGCACTCGGCCATGTTCGAACCCTCGATCAGGATCACGTCTGCGTTGGCCAGGTCCTGCTGGAACCCGGTGGCGCCGCCGCGCCCGAACGAGGTCCCCAGACCGGGAACCGTGGAGGAGTGTCAAATACGGGCCTGGTTCTCGATCTGGATCGCGCCCATCGCCGTGTACAGCTTCTTCATGAGGTAGTTCTCCTCGTTGTCGAGGGTCGCTCCTCCGAGACTGGCGATGCCCATCGTCCGGCGGACCCGCCGGCCGTCCTTGTCCCACTCCCAGAACTGCTCGCGGGTCTTCAGCACCCGCGCGGCGATCATCTCCATCGCCGTGTCGAGGTCGAGGTCCTCCCACTCGGTGCCGTACGGCCTGCGGTACCTGACCCGGGTCTCCCGCAGCGACGAGGTGACCAGCTGTTTGCTCGCGCTGCCCTTGGGACACAACCGTCCGCGCGAAATCGGGCTGGCCGGATCGCCCTCGATCTGGATGACCTGCTCGTCCTTGACGAAGACCCGCTGGCCGCAGCCGACCGCGCAGTACGGGCAGATCGAGCCGACCACCCGGTCGGCGTCAGCGGTCCGCGCCTTGAGTTCGGCGCTGCGCTTTGACTGTGCGGCCTTGCCCCGGCCAAGACGATCCGTGCCGCGGAGCTGCCGCAGCACTGGCCATGGAAGCCGATCGACCGCCATGCACCCAGTCTTACCGATCAAGCGGCGTCACGCACGTCGCCCCGCGTTCTTGACCACAACGCAGCCTGTTCTTAACGTCGCGCGGCCTGTTCTTGACGTCGCGCGGCGAGGGTGACCTCTACGATGAGCAGCGGAGGCGTACCTCGTCTGGTGATGGGCGCGGTCTTCAAAGCCGTTGTGACCGGGCATCCCGGTCAGGCGGGTTCGATTCCCGTCCGCCTCCGCCACACGCTCGCAGGAGGTGTCCGTGCAGGATCCGCGCCGGGCGACGCCGCGGACCGACCAGGTGCTCGCCGACCCGCAGGTCGCCGCGGCGGTGACCAGGCTGGGCCGCCCGGTGGTGAAGCGTGCTGTGACGGCAGCCCTCGAGCGCTGCCGGACCGGCGAGGTCGATGCTTCCCAGGTCGTCGGTGTGGCACTTGCCGCACTACCGCTGTATCCGACGTCCCTCCGGCCGGTGATCAACGCGACCGGGGTCGTGGTCCACACCAATCTCGGCCGTGCACCGCTCTCCGATGCTGCCCGTGAGGCGTTGCAGGTGGCAGCTGGAACCAACGACGTCGAGCTCGATCTGGCGACCGGCCGGCGAGGACGCAGAGGTGCGGCGACGCTGGCCGCGCTGGCAGCGGCGGTGCCTGACGCGGGCGAAGTACATGTCGTCAACAACGGCGCGGCCGCGTTGGCCCTGGCCACCTGTGCCCTCGCTATGGGCCGCACGGTGGTGGTCGCCCGCGGCGAACTAGTAGAGATCGGCGACGGCTTCCGGATCCCCGAGTTGCTGGAATCTGTGGGCGCAACGCTGCGCGAAGTCGGTACGACGAACCGGGTCCGGCTTAGCGACTACAGCGACGCCATCGACGAGTCGACGGCCTTCGTCCTCAAGGTGCATCCGTCGAACTTCCGCGTCGAAGGCTTCACCTCGTCCGTGCCGATCAGCGAACTCTCGACCTTGCCGGTGCCGGTCATCGTCGATCTGGGCTCCGGCTTGCTGGCACCGCATCCCCGGCTGCCTGACGAGCCCGACGCCGCGACCGTACTGCGTGCCGGCGCGAGCCTGGTCACCGCTTCCGGCGACAAGTTGCTCGGTGGCCCGCAGTGCGGCTTGCTACTCGGAGACCGCGACCTCGTGGACCGGCTGCGGCGATTCCCGTTCGCCCGGGCGGTGCGGGTCGACAAGCTAACCCTGGCCGCACTGGAAGCAACGCTGACCGGTCCCCCGACACCCGTGGCTGCGGCGCTCGCCAGCCGACCCGAGGATCTGCTGCTGCGCGCCTCGGCGATCGCCTCGGCGCTCACAGAGCACGACGCCTCTGCAGTCAGGTCTGAAGCGGCGGTTGGTGGCGGTGGCGCACCTGGCGTCGTTCTGGAAAGTGCGGCGGTCTCGCTGCCTGCCGATCTGGCCGCGCCCCTGCGGCAACTCGATCCAGCCGTCGTCGGTCACGTCGTCCGCGGCCGGCTACTCCTCGACCTGATCGCCGTACCGGCGGAGTTCGACGAAGCCATCGTCGAAGCGGTACGCCGGGTCGCCAAGGACGGCTGATTCCGTGTACGTCGTGGCGACGGCCGGCCACGTCGACCATGGCAAGTCGACGTTGGTCCGGGCCCTCACCGGGACCGACCCCGACCGGCTCGAGGAGGAGCGGCGTCGCGGGCTGACGATCGCGCTCGGATACTGCTGGACCGACCTGCCCGGCGTCGGTGAGGTCGCGTTCGTCGATGTGCCCGGGCACGAGCGCTTCATCTCGACGATGCTCGCCGGCGTCGGACCGGTGCCCGCGGTGCTCTTCGTGGTCGCCGCCGACGATTCGTGGATGCCGCAAGCCGCCGAGCATCTGGCCGCGCTGGATGCCTTCGGCGTCGAACACGCAGTGGTCGCCGTCACCCGCGCCGACCTCGCCGATCCGATGCCCGCTGCAGAACGCGCCGCCGCAGAGCTCGCCCGGACGTCAATGCGCGGCGCTCCGGTGATCCCCGTCAGCGCGATGACCGGCGACGGTCTACCGGAGTTGCGGAGCGCGCTGGCGGCGCTGACCGGGACGCTCAGCACTCCGGCACCTGACGCGGATGTCCGGCTCTGGGTCGACCGCCGCTTCACGGTCCACGGCGCCGGAACCATCGTCACCGGAACCCTGCCTGCAGGCACGATCGCGGTAGGCGACCGCCTCGCAGTCGGCGACGACCTGGTCCGAGTACGCGGCATCGAGGCACTCGGTCGGACGCGCGAGCAGGTCAGCGGCGTGGCCCGAGTCGCCCTCAACCTCGGCAGCAAAGTCCCAGAAGCGCTACGCCGCGACAGCGTGCTGGTAACCCCCGACCACTGGCACTGGACCACCTCCGTAGACGTCGTTGTCCACCCCCCGGTCGCAATGCGAGGCGGCTCCGGCAAGACGGTGCACTCCGACTCAGGCATTGGTGGGCGGGACGGATCTGGCGCCGGTGGGCAGGACGGGTCCGGCGCCGGTGGGCCGGACGGATCCGGCGCTGGCGGGCGGGACGGATCCGGCGCTGGCGGGCGGGACGGATCCGGCGGCGGTCGGCGGGACGGATCCGGCGCTCGGATGCGGGACGGATCTGGCGTGGCTGTGTCGGGGCGGGCTGGGCTAGTGCTGCACGTCGGCGCAGTAGCGGAGACCGTGCACTACCGCCCGCTCGGCGACACCCACGGTCGCGTGCTGTTGCGCCACCCGCTTCCTCTGCGAGTCGGCGACCGCGCGATCCTCCGCGACCCGGGTAGCCGTCGGCTGTGGGGCATCACAGTGGTCGACCCTGTACCGCCGCCTCTCGAACGCCGCGGATCGGCCACCCGCCGAGCCGCAGACCTCGAAGATGCCGACGGCCACCCCGACCTGGCCTCCGAAGTACGCCGCCGAGGCATAGTCCGCACCGCCCTCCTTCGCCGCATCGGAGTCGCCCCAGACCCAGTCGATACGGCGGTAGTGCGGGCTGGGGACTGGCTGATTGACGGCGAGAGAGCGGCTGTACTCCGGGACCGCCTGGCGGAGGTGGTGCGGTCGCACGCTGAGCAGCACCCGCTTGACCCCGGCCTGCCTGTTCAAGCGGCGGCGGGGGCCTTGCGACTGCCCTCCGCCCAAATCGTCGCGGCGTTGATCTCCGAGCCCCTTCGACTGTCCGCGGGTCAGGTCTTCGCCGCTGCCGACTCCGGGCTTCCCGCGGCGCTGTCAGACGCCATCGCGGAGATCGTGAAGGAGCTCCGCGGCAACCCATTCCAGGCACCGGAGGGCGACCGGCTGCGAGACGCCGGGCTCGACCGCAAGTCATTGGCCGCTGCAGAACGAGCCGGCCTACTCATCCGGCTCGCCGAAAACGTCGTCCTGTTGCCCGGCGTCGAGACAGCCGCTGCCCAATCCCTCAGTGACCTGCCGCAACCATTCACCACCAGCGAAGCCCGCCGCTGCCTGAACAGCAGCCGACGTGTCGTCATCCCCCTGCTAGAACGCCTCGACCGCCTCGGCCTCACTCGCCGCCTAGCAGACGACCGCCGCCTGGTCGTACCAACCTGACCCCCCGCACCCCCTCACCCTCAATCCCCCGCCTCTTCCCCGAATTCCTCCGCCTCTTCCCCGCCACCTCCAGCCCGTCCGCGTGCGGGCGGTGCGTCTTCGAGTGTGCGAACCTTGCCGTCGGCAAGCGCTTGCTGGCGGCATGGTTCGCACACTCATTCGCACACCCCGGACACTCGATGACGCATCGGGACCGTCGAGGACGCCGGAGCGGCTATCGGGAGCCTGGCTGGGATGGATCGACGTGTTCACCCATTTCAGATGCCCGATAGCGCCTGCCGCAGTGAGGTGGCCGGCGGGGCACGCATTCAGACGCCGGACGGGTAGGCGGCGAGAGGGACTTCCGGGAGTTGCACCGTCGCACCAGCCGTGACCTCCGGCGGGCCGCCGATCAGCTCGATCAACAGGATCGTTCCACTGACATCCAGGACGAGGGCCCCGTCTTGATCTGCACGTCGGCAGCCTAGGGCGTCATCCGTGGTATGGCAATGAATCCCGAAGCGGTATGATCTTGGTATGAGTAAGCAGATCACTGTGCGGTTGCCGGACGAGCTCGTGGAGTTCATGGACCGGCTCGTCGACGACAACAAGGCGTCCAGCCGGGCGTCTGTGGTGGCGCGGGCAATGGAGCGTGAGCGTCGCCGGGAGCTTGCCGCCAGGGATGCTGCGATTCTCGCCCAGCACGGCGACTACCCCGATCTCGAAGGACTCGCGGCCGCGGCCGGTGGAACTGTCCTGTCCGACCTTGACTGATGCGCCCGATTCACATCGCGCGGCTGGACAAGCCGCGCCCGGTGGTCGTTCTCACCCGTGAACTGATTCGTCCCAGGCTGACCAACGTCACGGTCGCCCCCATCACCAGCACGATCCGCGGCCTGTCCACCGAGGTTCTGGTCGGTCCCGAGAACGGCCTCGACCACCCCAGCGCGATCAGCTGCGACAACATCCAGACGATTCCCAAGATCCAGCTCGGCCGCCTGATCGGGTATCTCCTCCCCGATCAGGAACCCCACTTGGCCGAAGCCATCACCCTCGCCTTCGACCTGGAATTCTCCCTCTGAATGGCAGGGCCGCCGTGATCGTCCAAGACCGGCTTCTGTCATCCAACGGCGCAAGCACGGTCTCGAATACGTCCCCCTCCTCGGCGGAGGTGTCGAAGCGGGCGAATCGGCAGAGCAAGCTTGTCGCGGTAGGCGCTAGTGACACCGGCCTGGCCGGCGATCGCAGCCGCGACAGCGGGACGGCGCTGCCGATCGGGATTCCGGGCTAGGGGCTTGAGGAGTCGTGTTCGTCGCTCCACGGCGCCGGTGCAGCCGCCGAGCGGGGTTCCGGGCTAGGGGCCGGGGGTTGAGGACTCGTGCTCGTCGCTCCACGGCGCCGGTGTAACTGCCGGTCCGGGTTCCGGGCTAGGGGCCGGGGGTTGAGGACTCGTGCTCGTCGCCCCACGGCGCCGGTGCAGCAGCCGATCGGGGTTCCGGGCCGGGGGTTGGGGGGTCGTGTTCGTCGCCCCACGGTGAGGTGCAGGTAGTGATATCGGTCTTGGGGCGTGCTCGGGGGCGCGGGGGTGTGGGCTGGTGGGGTTCGTCGTCGCCCCAGGGGTTGAGGCGGGCGGTTTCCTCGGCGCTGATCCAGGCGATGTCCGTGGTGTAGGGCCATGCCCGGGCAGGCTGAGCCGACCGGGCCCGATCGGTTGTCGACGGCAACAAGCTGTCCGTGGCCGTGCCCGTGGCCGTCTCCGTGGCCGCGGCCGTGTCGGTGGTCGTGTCGGTGGCCGGGGTGCATTCGGCGCCCGGGCAGGATGCGGGTGGGTCCGGCGGTGCCGGTGGTGGTCGGCGTGGCCGGAGGCGGACCGGGGCGGGGTCGGCCCAGTCCGGGCGCGCGACACTGACCACACCGTCGACGATCGCGATATCCCAATAGCCGTTATGGGTGCCGCGATGGTCGTGCTTACAGAGCAGGACCAGGTTGTCCAGCGTCGTCGGCCCGCCTTCGGCCCAATGGACCAGATGGTGCGCATCGCACATGATCGGCGGCGCCCCACACACCACACAGCCCCGATCACGCACGATCAGAGCCTGCCGCAACGCATCGGTGACAAAACGCTTCTCGGTACCGACATCCAACGGACGCGAGTTCGACCCCAACACGACCGGCAAGATCCCCGCATCACACGCAAGCCGCCGCACCGCCGACGCCGACAGACTCCCCCCATAGATCAACTCACCACACCCCCCAGCCCGCACGCCGCCCCCGCCCAGCCGCCCAATCCCACCGAGCCGCCCGGTCGGGGTGAGGCCGGCGAGCAGGTCGATCCCGGGCAGAGGGCCGGTCCGGCTCGTGCCGGCCGGTGCATGCCCGGCTACCTCGCCGGGCGCCGTGCCGGTGAGCGTGCCGGTGAGGGCGCCGGTGAGGGCGTGGTAGTCGATGGTGACGCTGATGTGGGGCTTGATCGCGCTGTTACCGGTCTGGCCACTGTCGGCCGCGACGGTGATCGCGGTGGTCAACGCGTCGGCCTGCCGCTTGGTCTTGGAACGAGGATCCGGCCGGCCGTCGATGGTCTTGTGCGGCTTGGCGTTGTCGAAGATGACAGCGTTGAACACCTCGGCGTTCTCGTTGGCAAGATAACCGTGGAACCTGACCCCATGATCGGTCTTCCGCAACTGCAGCGATTCACGGTCATAGGCCCTGTCCTCGCCCGGCTCGCGACCATCGGGGTCCAGAATGTCCAGAACCTGCCGGCCGAGCCGCCGCAACTCCACCGGACTGAACTCACGACCGGCCTCGACCAACTGCTCCTCGGCCACGACCACATCCTCCACCGGCACCTTGTCCAACACCGCCACGATCGCCCTCGCCTGACCGACATGCAACCACACCGGCGGCCGCGAAACCCCCTGGTCGGCATCGGGTGGGTCCTCGACCGCGCCGACAATGCCGCCGCCGGCGACACCGTCCACGACACCGCCGGCGACACCGTCCGTGATGCCGTCCGTGATGCCGTCCGTGCTGTCGTCCGTGATGTCGTCCGTGCTGTCGTCGGCGACACCGCCGGTGATGGGGTCGGTGATGTCGTCGGTGATGGGTCGAAGGGGGTGGGCAGCGCCGCGGCGACCAGCGGGTACCTGGCCAAGGTGGTGGCGAGTTTGAGGTCGGCACGGACCTGGGCGGCGTTGAGCCGGTGCCGGGCCGCCAGCAGGCCGGCGATATCGGTGGCGCCGAGCTGCCGGGCATAGCCGGTCTCTTCCAGCGCCGCCATCAACTGCAGCCGGTAGGTCTCACGGCGCGCGGACTCGTCGTGCAGCGCGTCGAGAGCCGACAGCTTTTCGCTGTCGCTCATCGACCACACCGGCCGCACCTCCACGAGTTCCATACCGATGACTCTAGATCAGGCCACCGACAGTTTCCGGGCCCCGGAACCCGTTATAAATAAGGGATTCCGTGACCGGACGGATCCGGTCACGTTGTCCACAACAACCCCCGCCTGTGGACACCAACACGCCGCATCCGACCCGGTTATCCACAACAAAACGAGAACCGGAACACATTCAGGACGACAGCCACCAGCCAGAGCCATGCGTCAACGACGAAGGCAGGTGGCACAGCTGCAAGTAGACCGCACTGTTCCCTTGCAGAAGACGCGCCGCTGAGCACATGACGTCCATCGGCTAACAAGCCGATGGACAGAAGGCCCGGCTCGACCCGGCCCGGCTCATGCAGCCCCAGCCCAGGCGGGCTCGGAACGGCGCACTCGGCGCAGCTCTGATCGGCTCGCACCGCCCAGCTCAGGTCCGCTCGGCTCGCTTGGGTTCACGCAGCCCCAGCTCAGCCGGCTCGGCGCACCTCGGCACAGCTCGGCTCGGCTCGGTTCGGTTCACGCAGCCCCAGCTCAGCCGACTCGGCCAGCTCGGCTCAGCCCGGCGCAGCTCGACTCGGCTCAGCCCGGCGCAGCTCGACTCGGCCAGCTCGGCTCAGCCCGGCGCAGCTCGACTCGGCTCGACTCGGCTCAGCCCGGCGCAGCTTGCGCAGTACGGCTCGGCTGGCTTTGCGGGTGGTGATTTCGCTGACGCGCGAGGTGGTGGATGGTCGAGTTGTCTTGAGGACTATTCGGCATGGGTTGGTTGCTGGGCGGGAGTCGCGAGAAATCGAAGGGATACCGGCCTGCAAGCGGTGGTCCCGAGAACGCCCGCTGACATTGGAGAATGCCCGCTGACGTCCGAGAACGCCGGACGAACCGAGCACTACGTCGTGACCGACGCTCCGACAGGCGACACACTGGCTCGGCGGCGAGGAAGCCAATCTTCGGGTCGTCGACCCAGCCGTGATGTCAGCCTCGCCGGGTCGCCTCAGCCGAGCTTGGTGACGTCTCGTACTGCGCCCTTGTCGGCGCTGGTTGCCATCGCGGCATAAGCGCGAAGAGCCTGGGAGACTTTGCGGTCGCGGGCCTTGGGGGCATAGACGCCGCCGAGGGCCTCGCGGCGGGTGGTCAGTTCGTCCTCGTCGACCAGGAGGTCGATCGACCGGTTCGGGATGTCGATGCGGATCTGGTCGCCGTCCTGGACCAGCGCGATGGTTCCGCCCGAGGCGGCTTCCGGGGAAGCGTGGCCGATGGACAGACCCGAAGTACCGCCGGAGAAACGGCCGTCGGTGACCAGGGCGCAGACCTTGCCGAGGCCGCGGCCCTTCAGGAAGGACGTCGGGTAGAGCATCTCCTGCATCCCCGGACCACCCTTGGGCCCCTCGTACCGGATGACGACCACGTCGCCCGGCTGGACCGCCTTGGCGAGGATCTTCTCCACCGCCTCCTCCTGCGACTCGCAGACGACTGCCGGGCCCTGGAAGGTCCAGATGGACTCGTCCACGCCCGCGGTCTTCACCACGCAGCCGTCGAGGGCGAGGTTGCCCTTCAGAACCGCCAGACCACCGTCGACGGAGTACGCGTGCTCGCGGTCCCGGATGCAACCACCTGCGGCATCCGTGTCGAGGGTCGCCCAGCGCTCGGACTGCGAGAACGCGGTCGCGGAGCGCTTACAGCCGGGCGCCGCGTGCCAGAGCTCGATGGCCTCGGCGGACGGGGAACCGCCGCGCAGGTCCCAGTTCTTCAACCACTCGTCGATCGAGGCGCTGTGCACGGTGTGCACGTCCTCGTTGAGAAGTCCGGCCCGGTAGAGCTCGCCGAGGATCGCGGGGATACCGCCGGCCCGGTGCACGTCTTCCATGTAGTACGTGCCACCCGGCGCCACGTTCGGTGCGACCTTCGCCAGGCACGGCACCCGGCGCGAGACCGCGTTGATGTCGTCTAGGTCGAAGGCGACCTCGGCCTCCTGGGCCGCTGCCAGCAGGTGAAGGATCGTGTTGGTCGAACCACCCATCGCGATGTCGAGCGCCATCGCGTTCTCAAAGGCGGCACGCGAGGCCACCGTCCGGGGCAGCACGGTCAGGTCGTCCTGGTCGTAGTACCGCTTGGTGATCTCGACGACCGTGCGGCCGGCGTTCTCGTACAGCGCCTTGCGGGCGGTGTGGGTGGCCAGCACCGAACCGTTGCCGGGCAGCGAGAGGCCGATCGCCTCGGTCAGGCAGTTCATCGAGTTCGCGGTGAACATGCCCGAGCAGGATCCGCAGGTCGGGCAGGCGTTCTCCTCGATCCGCAGGATGTCCGCGTCGGAGACGTTCTCGTTGACGGCCTCGGACATCGCGTCGATCAGGTCGAGTTTGCGCACGGTGCCGTCGACCAGCGTGGCCCGGCCGGCCTCCATCGGGCCGCCTGAGACGAAGACGGTCGGGATGTTCAGCCGCAGGGCTGCCATCAGCATGCCAGGGGTGATTTTGTCGCAGTTCGAGATGCAGACCAGCGCGTCGGCGCAGTGCGCCTCGACCATGTACTCGACCGAGTCGGCGATCAGGTCCCGTGAGGGCAGGCTGTAGAGCATGCCGCCGTGTCCCATCGCGATGCCGTCGTCGACCGCGATCGTGTTGAACTCGCGGGCGATCCCACCGGCCGCGTGGATCGCCGCCGAGACGATCCGGCCGACCGGCTGCAGGTGGGTGTGGCCGGGCACGAACTCCGTGAAGCTGTTCGCCACCGCGATGATCGGTTTGCCGAAGTCCTCCCGGGCGACGCCGGACGCCTGCATGAGTGCTCTGGCGCCGGCCATGTTGCGGCCGTGGGTGACGGTACGGGACCTCAGTTCGGGCACGACGATCTCTCCTTGGTTTCGGACAGCCCGAACATCGTGCCACGGACGTCCGGATGCTGGTACTGCGGTCCCGCATCGCGGAGCAGTGCCGGTACTGCGGTCCCCGTGGCGCGAGGGAATGGTCCACCGGCGGCCGGAACACCTCAGAACTGTCGGCTGCAGGTCCTAGCCTGAGTTCATGGAGTTCGAGTATCACGCCCGCCGTGCGGTGCCGGCACTGCGGCCGTTCCTCGGCGCCCTGACGGGATACGCGTATCGCGGCGAGCCGCCGGAGCTGCATCGCGGGTTGCCCTCGCGCTACCTGACAATCGTGATCAGCCTCGACGAACCCCTCGGGGTGGCCTGGCCGGGCGAGCCGGTCGACAAGTTCCACACACTGGTCGGCGGGCTGCATTCCATCGCGGTGCGGATCGGCAACTCCCCCAACACCGCCGGCATCCAGCTCGCGCTCACCCCGGCCGGTTCACGCGCACTGCTCGGAGTCCCACCTGGCGAGCTGGGTTCGCTGGTGATCAACCTTGACGACGTGCTCGGCCGGCCCGCGCGTCTGCTGGCCGAGCAGCTCCGCGCGGAGGAAAGTTGGAGTAGGCGGTTCGACCTCCTCGAACACCTCCTGCTGACGTCCTGGCGCGACGAGCCCGCGCCTCAGCCACGCGCCGAGCTGAGTTGGGTCTGGCGGCGGCTGTGTGAAACGGCGGGCGGCGTCGGCGTACAGGTGTTGGCGCGGGAGGTCGGGTGGAGTCGGCGGCATCTCAGCGAGCGGTTCCGCGCGGAGTACGGGTTGGCTCCCAAGGTCGTGGCCCGGGTGATGCGGTTCGAGCAGGCTGTGGGCCGGTTGAAGCGGCAGCCAGGGACCAGGCTGGCGGATCTCGCGGCCGATCTCGGGTACTCCGATCAGGCGCATCTGACCCGCGAGTGGCACTCGATCGCCGGGTGTTCGCCGCGGCAGTGGATGGCCGAGGAGCTCCCATCTGTTCAAGACGCGCCGGGTGAAGCGCTGACAGAGTCGGGGGTATGAACACGACAACGAAAGAGACCGTGATCGGGGTCTGGCCGACGCTGATCTACCGCGACGGGCAAGCCGCGCTGAAGTTCCTCACCGAAGGCCTGGGATTCACCCTCGTCGCCTCGTACGCCGGGGCCGCCGAAGGGTCGATCGCCCATGCCGAGCTGGCGTGGCCCGTCGGTGGTGGAGTGATGGTCAGCTCGGTCGACCGCAACTCCGAGCCGAACGAGTTCGACAAGCTCGTCGACCGGACCGCCGCGGTGTATCTGGTGCACGACGATCCGGACGCATTGTTCACCGAGGTGATGGCGGCCGGCGCGACCGTAGTTCGGGAGCTGCGCGACGAGGACTACGGGTCGCGAGGCTTCAGCGTCGCGGATCCAGAAGGCAACGTGTGGAGCGTCGGCACCTATCGCGGCGAGATCGGAGCGTCATCCACAGGCAGCCACCAATGACGACGCGATCTCCGTAGAATCGCCAGGTGACCGAGACGACCCAGCCACTGGACGACAGCGCGAGCGAGGCCTTGGAGGTCTTGCACCGCGTGTTCGGTTACGCCACCTTCCGCGGCCAGCAGGGCGAGATCATCGAGACCGTCGTCGCCGGTGGTGACGCGCTCGTCCTGATGCCCACCGGTGGCGGCAAGTCGTTGTGCTACCAGATCCCGGCGCTGGTCCGGTCGGGCGTCGGGGTGGTCATCTCGCCGCTGATCGCGCTGATGCAGGACCAGGTCGACGCGCTGACCGCGCTCGGCGTGCGGGCCGGATTCCTCAACTCCACCCAGGATTTCGAGCAACGCCGCGAGGTGGAGCAGGCGTTCCTCTCGGGCGAGCTCGACCTGCTCTACCTGGCTCCGGAGCGGCTTCGGGTCGAGTCGACCGTGCGGTTGCTCGATCAGGGCAAGATCTCGTTGTTCGCGATCGACGAGGCGCACTGTGTTTCCCAATGGGGACACGATTTCCGGCCCGACTACCTGATGCTCTCGCAGCTGCACGAACGCTGGCCGGACGTGCCGCGGATCGCGTTGACCGCCACAGCGACGGAGGCGACGCACCGCGAGATCGCGACCCGGCTGAACCTGACGGAGGCCAAGCACTTCGTCGCCAGCTTCGACCGGCCGAACATCCAGTACAGGATCGTGCCGAAGGACAACCCCCAGCGGCAACTGCTCGACCTGCTCCGCACAGAGCACGAAGGCGATGCGGGCATCGTCTACTGCCTGTCGCGCAACAGCGTCGAGAAGACCGCCACTTTCCTCACCCAGAACGGCATCGAAGCAGTCCCCTACCACGCCGGACTCGACAGCCGGCTGCGCGCGCGGAACCAGTCCCGCTTCCTCCGCGAGGACGGCCTGGTCGTGGTTGCGACGATCGCCTTCGGCATGGGCATCGACAAGCCGGACGTTCGCTTCGTCGCGCATCTCGATCTGCCGAAGTCGGTCGAGGGCTACTACCAGGAGACGGGTCGCGCGGGCCGCGACGGACTGCCGTCCACCGCCTGGCTGGCGTACGGGCTGCAGGATGTCGTCCAGCAGCGCAAGATGATCGACACCTCCGAGGGTGACGCCGCGCATCGCCGCCGGCTCGGCACCCACCTCGACGCGATGCTGGCGCTGTGCGAGACCGTGCAGTGCCGCCGCACCCAACTGCTCGCGTACTTCGGCCAGACCGGCGAGACCTGCGGCAACTGCGACACCTGCCTGACACCCCCGGAGTCCTGGGACGGCACGATCCCGGCACAGAAGTTGCTCTCGACGGTCTACCGCCTCCAGCATGAGCGCAACCAGAAGTTCGGCGCGGGCCAGGTCATCGACATCCTGCTCGGCAAGACGACGCCGAAGGTCACCCAGTTCCGGCACGACGAGCTGACGGTGTTCGGCATCGGCACCGAGCTCAAGGACACCGAGTGGCGCGGCGTCATCCGGCAGCTGCTTGCCCAGCGCCTGCTCGCTGTCGAAGGGGACTACGGCACGTTGCTGCTGACGGAGGACAGCGCCGAGGTGCTCGGCCGTCGCCGCGAGGTGATGATGCGGCGCGAACCCGAGCGGGTCGGCAGGTCCTCCCGGTCCTCGTCCGTCAGCAAGAAGAAGGCGGCCGTCGCCGACCTGTCACCCGAGGCGGCTGAGGTCTTCGAGCGACTCCGCACCTGGCGAGCCGCGACCGCCAAGGACCAGGGCGTCCCGGCGTACGTGATCTTCCACGACGCGACGCTGCGGCAGATCGCGACCGAGGTCCCCGGCACCCTCGCCGAGCTCGGCACGATCAGCGGCGTCGGTGAGAACAAGCTCGCGAAATACGGCGAGGGCGTGCTGGAAGCGCTAGTGGCCTAGCAGCGGCTGGATCGCCGTGATCAGGTCAGTCACCACCGGTTCAAATTCTTGTTGCTGTCAGCAAGCAAGCTGGAGACCGCGAGGTGGTCCGGGATCGCGACTCGGCACGAATCCGTCCACCGCTTTGCCGCAGACCGGGTTCCGGTCCTCCGCAACCGGCGGCTGCGGCTTCTCGCCATGGAACGCGGCCCTCTCGAGCGGGCAGAGTGGACGGCGTACAGGGAAGGGAGACCACCGTGTCGCGCATCTTCATCACCGGTTCCGGCGACGGGCTCGGACAGTTGGCTGCCGGACGATTGCTGGAGGAAGGCCACGAGGTCGTCCTGCACGCCCGCAACGAGTCCAGGGCCCACGACGCGCTGGACGCACTGCCCGGGGCAAGCGGTGCCTTGACCGGCGATCTGTCCAGCATCGCCGAGACGCGGGACCTTGCGAGCCAGGCCAACGCGTCCGGGCGCTTCGACGTAGTGGTCCACAACGCCGCGGTCGGCTATCGCGAGCCGCGGATCGAGACCGTCGACGGGCTGGAACACGTCTTCCAGATCAACGTCCTCGCGCCCTACCTGCTGACCGCCTTGATCGAGCGGCCCAGCCGGCTGATCTACCTCAGCTCCGGCATGCACCTCGGGGGCGAGGTCGCGCTGGACGACCTGCAGTGGGTACGCCGCCGCTGGAGCGGCGCGCAGGCGTACTCGGACTCCAAGCTGTACGACGTGGTCCTCGCCTTCGCGGTGGCTCGTCTGTGGCCCGACGCCTCGTCGAACGCTGTCGACCCCGGCTGGGTCCCGACCAGGATGGGCGGCCGAGGCGCACCCGGCGACCTCGATCAAGCCGGGGAGACCCAGGTCTGGCTCGCCACCGCCCCGGCCCCGCCGAGCGGCGAGTACTTCTACCACCGCCGCCCGCACCGAACCCATCCCGCTGCCTCCGACCCCGCCGTCCAGGACGGCCTCCTCGACGCCTGCGCCTCCCTCACGGGCGTCGAACTCCCCGCCACCTGACGTCGAGCAGCGGCGTCATTTCTGACTGATGAAGAGTTTGTTGTCGTCCTGGTCCCGGAAGGTGAACATGGGTAGGACGCCGGGCCAGCTGAGGAGGTCGTCGGCGACTCAGCTGCGCAGGAACAGCAGCACGGCCAGCACGCGTCGGGACTCGCTGCCGGTGGCGGGAATTCCGAGCTTGCCGAAGATGCTGGACACGTACTTCTCGACGGCGCGCAGCGTGATCACCAACCGGTCGGCGATGCCCTGGTTGGAGTTCCCCGCGGCCATCAGCTCGAGCACCTCGCGTTCCCTGGGGGTCAGGGCAGCTAGCGGGTCGTCACTGCGCCGCCGCGACAGCAGGGTCGACACGATGGTGGGGTCGATCGCCGATCCGCCTGCCGCTACCCGCTTAACAGCTTCAAGGAAGTCCGGTACGTCGCTGATTCGATCCTTGAGCAGATACCCGACGCCCTCGGCCGAGTCCGCGAGCAGCTTCATGGCCAGGCCCGACTCGACGTACTGCGAGAGCACCAACACCCCGACGCCGGGATGGTCGGCCCTGATCCGCACGGCCGCTCGAAGACCCTCGTCGGTATGCGTCGGCGGCAACCGGATATCGACGATCACGATGTCAGGAAGGAGGCTCCGCAGTACGCGGAGGAGCTCGTCGGCGTCCCCGCACCGGGCGAGCACGTCGAACCCGGCGTCGACGAGGAGCCGGGCGAGGCCTTCGCGCAGCAGCACGCTGTCCTCGGCGATCGCTACCCGCATGGCAGTTCCGCCCTCACCCTGGTCCCGCCACCCGGCGGCGTCCAGACCCGCAGGCGGCCTCCGAGCGCCTCCACCCGATCGGCCAGACCACGCAGCCCGGTGCCGCTCTCGGTATCGGCGCCGCCGACACCGTCGTCCAAGACCTCGACCACCAGCAGATTTCCGACGCGGATGACGGCAACCGTGGCCGACGCAGCCCGGGCGTGCTTGCCGATGTTGGTCAGGCTCTCGGAGACCACGTAGTACGCCGCGACCTCGACAGCGTCCGCGAGTCGGCCATCCGCCTCGACTCTCAAGTGGACCGGCACCGGTGCGTGGGCCGCCAGCGACTCGAGCGCGACCGCGAGTCCGTGGGCGCTGAGCACGGCCGGATACAGGCCGCGCGCGACGTCACGCAGTTCGGCCAGTGAGACCGCGATCTCCTCCCGGGCCGCTCGCAGCAGGGCCTTGGCCTCTGTGTCCCCTCCGAGCCTGCTCTCGAGCATGCCTAGATCGAGCGACAGCGCGACGAGTCGCTGTTGGGCGCCGTCGTGCAGGTTGCGCTCGAGCCGCTGCCGCTCCTTCTGGCCTGCCTCGATCACCCGTGACCTCGATCCGCGCAGCTCGTCGACGTTGGCCCGAAGCTCGGCGTGCAGCCGGCCGGTCTCCAGGGCGATGGCTGCCGCAGCGCTGACCGCGTCGAGCAGATCGTGCTCCTCCGTCAACGCCGGATCGTGCACCAGCGCGGCCACTTGCTCGCCGTCACGCGCTATCACCGTCACCCGGGTTGGATCGCTGGGCAGCTCAACCGGCTGGCCTTCCTGATCGGCCCAACTACCGAACTGCGGCAGCCAGTACACCAGCGACAGCGACGGATCCCGCAAGGCCCGGGCGAGAGGAGCCCGCAGATCGGCCGGTTCCGCCTGGAGTGCGACCACCAGATCCCCCACGGCTGAGCGCGCCAGCCTTGCCTGCAGCAGGCCGCCGAGGAAGGCGATCGGCGCCAGACCGATCACGGCCAGGCTGACCTCCTGGACAGTCGGGAAGGCTGGTCCTCCGGAAACGCCGACGAGCAGCAGTACGGCGGTCATCAGCAGGCCCAGCGCGAAGGCGTCGACCAGCAGCGCGAGCGATCGTCGCAACGGCCTTCCACCTGCCCGACGTCGAGCAGCGAGCAGGGCGACACCCACCAGCGCGACGGTGCTGAGCACAACCAGTTCGACCGTGTGCAGCAACCCGGCCAGTTCAGGCTTGTCGATGCGCCCCAGCAGGTGCCCGGGTTCCAGCCCACCGAGCAGCATCACGGTGAGCTGGCCGCCGATCGCGAAGACGTACCCGGCGGCAACGACGACACGCTCGGCCGGCCCGTGCAGACGACCGGTCGGGAAGGCCAGGAAGACGTGAACGACGAGGACCAACGGCAGCAGGTCCAACGCCTGCCCGACGGTTCGGGCAACCTCGTTGTCGGCCCAGACGAGCGAGGTGGCCAAGGTGACGAACCCGGTGACGATCATCAGTGGCCCGAAACGGTTGTCTGGTCGGCGCCACCAGGCGACCAGGCCGCTCAGCGTGTAGGCCGAGGAGATCCAGAGGATCAGCGCGGCGTGCGGCGCACCCACCTCACCGGTCGCGGCCAGGACGGCCGCCGCGGCGACGCCGGCCAGCAGGGCGGTGGCGATCGCCACCAGCACGACTGCCGCCGGTTCCCGGCCCGGAGCCCGCTGGGACGACATCGACGACATCGGCCCTACTCTCCGACCGCCCCCCGGCGGTCACATCGGCGCAACCCTGCGAAGCGAATCGATGCCGACAGCCCACGAGGAGCAGGGGCGCGCTTTCAAGCTACGCCGGTTGGGTGACGACCAGAACACCTCCACCAGCCGCATGCACCAGAAAACCGGCCCCCTGGTCGGCCAGTTGACCGCCTTACCGCCCGCTCCGCCGGCTGACAGCGTGGTGGACAACCCTCCATCCATCCATCAGGGAGCCCGCCATGAAAACCCGGATCATCCAGGACCGGCCGGACCCAGACAACTCACCACCAGCCCGCAAGGAGACTCCCATGACCGTCATCACCTCGTGGATCAGGAACCACCGCCTGGCCGCGTTCTTCGTGCTCAGCTATCTGTTCGCCTGGTGGCCGTGGCCGCTGTACGGCCTCGGCATCCTGCCCGAATTCATGTTCTTCGCCATCGGTCCGCTCGCGGCGGCGATCGTGGTCATCGCGGTGGCTGAGGGCAGGGCCGGCTTCCGTGACCTCGGCGCGCGGATGATCCGCTGGCGAGTGGCGTGGTACTGGTACGTCGTCGCGCTCGGCCTGCCGCTGGCAGTCCGGGGCGTAGCTACTCTGGTGAACAGCGGGCCGGGTGGCGCGCCGGATCCCGACTGGTCCGGGCTCGCGTGGTCCAGCTTCGCCATCGTGTTCCTGGTGCGGCTGGTCAACCCGCTGGACGGACCGCTCGGTGAAGAGCCCGGCTGGCGCGGATTCGCCGTACCCCGCTTACAGGCCGCACGATCGCCACTGAGCTCAGCCCTGATCCTCGGGGTACTGGCAACCGGCTGGCATCTGCCGCTGGTCTTCGCCGGCGATGTCGGGGCCATCGGTCTGGTCAGCACGTTCTCGATCACCATCGTGTACGTCTGGCTGTTCAACCACACCCGCGGCAGCGTGCTGCTCACCCTGCTGTTCCACAGTGCTCAGGGCGCCATCGTCTTCAGCGATCTCGGCATCGAGGGTGCCTACCTGAGCCAGCAGGAGTGGATGGAGTGTGTGGCCTGGTCCGTGGTCGCCCTCAGCCTGATCGTGCTCGACCGCCAGGCGTGGCGCACCGCACCCAACGAGGCGGTCCGTCTCGAAACGCCGGCCTCGTCCCCACTGCGGTCCACCCACTCTGCCGCGTAGGACCGCGACGCTGTTGGTTCACGGAGAAGGCCCGGACGGCTCTGCGGATGCCGTCCGGGCCTTCTTCGCTACAGCTACTTCGCGACTACTCGGAGGGTGAAGTCGGCCTCGCCGTCGTTGGCGGCGCGGACGGTGTAGCCGGCCGAGCGGAGGGCGGTGTAGTCCTTGTCCGAGGTGAGCCTGTCGCTGAGGGATGCGGCTGCCTCGAAGTCGACGTAGCCGACCATCACGGCACCCTTGCTGTCCGGGATGGCCTGCTTGAAGTTCTCGGACTGCCCGAGGTTGCCGCCCTTCAGCACCTCCTCGGCGTATCCCTGCTGGGTCGAGATCACCAGGGTGTCCTCGTCCTTGGCCTGCTCGATCGGCACGTTCACCGGGCTCCGGGTGCGGATCAGGTCGGTGACCTTCTTCACGACCTCCTCGGCCTTGGCCGGGTCGGTCTCCATCCGTGCGGCGACCTTGGGCCCGTTGGCGGTCTCCTTGTCGATCGAGATCGCCAGGTTCTTGCCGAGCAGCGGCTTGAGGTCATCCGGCAGGACCAACCCGTATTCGTCGGTGAAGTTCTTGGTCAACTCGCCGAGGTTGATCCCGGCAGTGCCGGTCGACTTCTCCAACTGCGCCCAGATCGTGCTGACCAGGTTCGAGCCGTCCGACAGTGCCAACGCGCCGGCCGTTGTGTCCGGCAGCTTCGCGACGACATCACCCGCTTCGGAGTTGCTCACCTTGAGGCTCCGGTCACCGTGCACAACGCCCTTCAGCTCGACGTACTGCGAGTCGAACCGCAGGGCCGCGGCCGCGCTTCCCTCCGGCAATGCCGCGCGCTGCTCGTCGGTGAGCCGGTTGCCGCTCGCCAATCCAAGGCCCTTCGTGTCTGCCCAGAAGGAAGCGAATCCCTGCTCACCAAGCGCGGACATGTCCTTGTGGAACTTCGCGTTGTCCTGCAGCGAGTCTTTCCTGCTGGCGGCAACAGCCGCGTCGACGGGAGCCTGCTGGTCGGACAGCAGCACGTACCCCTTGGCGAAAGCTCGCTTCGGCTTGTCCTGCTCGCCGGCGAACAGCTTGTCGATTCCCTTGGTTGCCTCGTCCTCGTTCTTCACCTGGACGGCGACGACGACTTCCGGCTTGTCCTGCCCAGGCAGCGCGGCGATACCGGCCCGATCGCCAAGCCACGGCTTGATGTCCTTGTCGAAGTCGACGTCGGCCAAGTTGTCGCCGGCGTCCTTCTTGATCAGCTCGAAGAGCTTCAGGCGCAGGTCGTCCTTGTCGCTGGTGAGCCCGATCTGCTCCTTGGCGGACGGGAATTTCATCAGGAACCGCAGCGCGGCGACCTTCTGCCCGGCCGACGGGTTCAGGTCGATCTGGGCATACGCGACCGCGCTACCAGGCAGCACCGCCGCCGGCTGGTCACCGCCGTTGAGCCTCGCGTAGGCAAAGACCGCACCGCCACTGACGACCGCCAGCACGGCGAGCACCGCGACCAGCGGAATCAGCTTGCCGCGTCGTTTCTTCGGCTCCGGCTCCCACTCCTGCGCCAACGGGTACCCCGCCCCATACGGCGGCTGTCCCCCGCCGTACTGCCCCTGTCCCCCGCCCGCGCCGTAAGGCGGCTGTCCCGCGCCATGCTGCCCGTGTCCCCCGTCGTACTGCGGCTGCCCCGCGCCCGGCCCGTACTGCGAGCCTCCCGCGCCCGGCCCGTACTGCGACCCCTGCTGCGGGTAATCCGGCGAACCAGGCTGACCCGCCTGCGGCCAGAGCGCCCCCGGCCCAGGCTGGTCCCCAGCGCCAGGTCCATACGAAGGACCCTGTTGATTCCCCGGCCCCGGCTGGTTCAGCTGCCCCGGACCGTGCGACGGGTGCTGCTGGGGCGGCAGGTACTGCCCGGGCTGCGGCTGGGCGGGATTTCCCGGGCCCTGCGGACCGGCGTACGGGTTGGGGTGGTTCTGGGGTGGGCCGGTGTAAGGGCCTTGGGGTCCGCCTGCTGCACCCGGGCGGTGCTGGCTGTTGGGCGGATTGGTTTGGTCGGACATTTGCCCCCCTCGCGTCGCCGGTGGCCTCACCACCGGGCCGCAACAGGTTAGTGCGGCGAGGTGTCAGACGGGACCGGAGGCGCAGTGGTTGCAACGGGCTCGCTGCGCCATGACGAGGCGGCGATGATCGCGGCCGCGAGCGCAGCACCGACCACCCAGGCCGCCAGCGGGGTCCACGTGTGCAGCTCGAGCGGCGCAGCGAGGAGATCGCCGGGCTTGGCCGCTTCCAGACGCGGCTGCAGCGGGTCATGGCCGAGCAGCATGCCTACGCCCCACGCCACGCCAGAGCCGAGGATCGAGCCGAGCGTGACGATGGCGACCGACCACGGACCGTAGTTCCGCAACCACAGGAACAGCGCGCCGCCGACGACGAGCCCCGCGATGAAGCCGATCGCAGTGAAGGTGCCGTCGGGCCCGAAGATCTTGGTCATCTGCTCCTCGCCGAGCGAGCCACCGTTCTGGTCCACGGTGTACTGCGCTAGCGGGGAGAACTGCTGCCACGCCCAGCCCGCGATCGCACCCACGACGAGGAACGCAGCCACAGTCAGGGCGATCGCCTTGGCCCACGGCATCTTCGGTTCCGGCTCGAGCGGTGCGAATCTTCCGCTCGGCTGGAGGCCGGCCGGCGGCCGACCCACCTGCTGCTGGCCAACGGGCTGACCGACCGGTTGCTGACCTGCGGGCTGCCGACCGACGGGCTGCTCACCGAACGGGGGCCCGCCGTAGGGCTGGGGCTGAACTGGCTGACTCACGGGGCCAGTGTGACGCACCGGCGAAGGGCGATCGGTCACCGGTGCCTCAGCCGGCCAGGCAGGACGGGCCGAGCAGCGCCTTCAGGTCCGCCATCAGCGACGAGGTCGGGGTGACCCGGAACCGATCGCCGATCCGCATCACCGTCGTCTTCTGCCGGGCCTGCAGCCGCAACTGGACCTCGGTCATCCCCGGGTGAGCCTGCAGCACGTCACGCAACTGGTCGACCAGCGGCGGAGTACAGCGGTTGACCGGCATGGAGATCACGACCGGACCGCTCGGGCCCTCGGTCAGATCGGGCACGGTCACGTCTGACCCGCTCAGCTCGACCCGGTCATCGCGGCGGCGCAGCCGGCCCTTCATCAGGATGATCGCGTCGTTCGTCAGCAGGTGGGCGGCGAGCTGGTACGCCGAGGAGAACATCATCACCTCGATCGAACCTTCCAGGTCCTCGATGGTGACGATCGCGTAGATGTCGCCCCGCTTGTTCACCTTGCGCTGCACCGCGGTGACCAGCCCGCCGATGGTCACCTGGGTGCCGTCCGGGCGGTCCTCGTCGGCGAGCAGTTGGCCGATCGTGCAGTCGGTGCCGTTGGTGAGCACGTGCTCGACGCCGAACAGCGGGTGGTCGGACACATACAGCCCCAGCATGTCGCGCTCGTGCGCGAGCTTGGTCGCCTTGTCCCACTCTTCGATCTCCGGGACCGTCACGGTCAGCCGGCTGTTGCCTTCGCCCTCGCCGGAGTCGTCACCCATGCTGAACAGGTCGAACTGCCCGTGCGCCTCGTTCCGCTTGAGGTCGATCGCCTCGTCCACGGCCTGCTCGTGCACCGCGACTACCGCGCGCCGAGCGTGCCCCATCGAGTCGAACGAGCCGGCCTTGGCCAGTGACTCGATGACCCGCTTGTTGCAGACCGGCAACGGCACCTTGTCGATGAAGTCGACGAAGTCGGTGAACCGGCCGTCGGACTCGCGGGCCGCGACGATCTCGGCCACCACGTTGACGCCGACGTTGCGGATCGCGGACAGGCCGAAGCGGATGTCGGTGCCGACCGGGGTGAAGTTCGAGTCGGACTCGTTCACGTCCGGCGGCAGCACCTTGATGCCCATCCGGCGGCACTCGTTCAGGTAGATGGCCATCTTGTCCTTGTCGTCCTTCACGGACGTCAGAACCGCGGCCATGTACTCCGCCGGGTAGTTCGCCTTCAGGTAGGCGGTCCAATAGGAGACCAGCCCGTACGCCGCGGAGTGGGCCTTGTTGAACGCGTAGTCGGAGAACGGGACCAGAACGTCCCACAGCGCCTTGATCGAGGCGGCGCTGAAGCCGTGATCCTTCATGCCGGCCTCGAAGCCGACGTACTCGGCGTCGAGCACTTCCTTCTTCTTCTTGCCCATCGCCTTGCGGAGAAGGTCCGCCTTGCCCAGGCTGTAGCCCGCCAGCTCCTGGGCGATCTTCAGCACCTGCTCCTGATAGACGATCAGCCCGTACGTCGGACCGAGGATCGGCTCCAGCGCCTGCTCCAGCTCCGGGTGCAGGTAGGTGATCTCCTGCTGGCCGTTCTTACGCAGCGCGTAGTTCGTGTGTGAGTTCGCGCCCATCGGGCCGGGTCGGTAGAGCGCGCCGACGGCGGAGATGTCCTCGAAGCTGTCCGGTTTCATCAGCCGCAGCAGCGCCCGCATCGGGCCACCGTCGAACTGGAAGACACCGAGCGTGTCGCCACGCCCCAGCAACTCGAAAGTGGGGGCGTCGTCCAGCGTGTCGCCGAGCGCGTCCAGGTCGACAGTGAAGCCGCGCGCGGCCTCGATGTTCTTGACCGCGTCGTCCATGATCGTCAGGTTCCGCAGGCCCAGGAAGTCCATCTTGACCAGGCCGAGCGTCTCGCAGCTCGGGTAGTCGAACTGGGTGATGACCTGGCCGTCCTGGTCGCGGCGCATGATCGGGATCAGGTCGATCAACGGCTCGCTGGACATGATCACACCGGCCGCGTGCACCCCCCACTGGCGTTTCAGGTTCTCCAGCCCGCGCGCGGTATCGACGATCTTGCGCACGTCGGCGTCCGACTCGTACAGCTGACGGAACTCGCCGGCCTCGGAGTACCGCTTGTGCTCCGGGTCGAAGATGCCGGACAACGGCACGTCCTTGCCCATCACCGCGGGCGGCATCGCCTTGGTGATCCGGTCGCCCATCGCGAACGGGTAGTCGAGCACCCGGCCGGCGTCCTTGATCGCCTGCTTGGCCTTGATCGTGCCGTAGGTGACGATCATTGCGACCCGGTCGTCGCCGTACTTCTCGGTGACGTAGCGGATCACCTCCGGCCGGCGACGGTCGTCGAAGTCGATGTCGAAGTCGGGCATCGACATCCGTTCCGGGTTCAGGAACCGCTCGAAGATCAGACCGTGGCGCAGCGGGTCCAGGTCCGTGATGCGCATCGCGTACGCGCACATCGAGCCGGCGCCGGAGCCACGGCCAGGACCAACCCGGATGCCGTTGTTCTTGGCCCAGTTGATGAAGTCCGCGACAACCAGGAAGTAGCCCGCGTACCCCTTGGAGACGATGACCTCGATCTCGTACTCCGCCTGCTTCCGCACGTGGTCCGGCACACCGGCCGGATAGCGCTTGTGCAGGCCGGTCTCGACCTCGGCGATGAACCAGGACTCCTCGTTGTGGCCGTCCGGGCAGGGGAAGCGCGGCATGAACCGGCCCTCGCCCTCGGTGAACGTCACCTCGCACTGCTCGGCGATCAGCAGCGTGTTGTCGCACGCCTCCGGCAGGTCCTTCCAGACCTCGCGCATCTCGGCGGCGGTCTTGACGTAGAACTCGTTCGCGTCGAATTTGAACCGGTTCGGGTCGGACAGCGTCGAGCCGGACTGCACGCACAGCAGCGCCGCGTGTGCGACCGCGTCCTCGGGCTTGGTGTAGTGCAGGTCGTTGGTGGCGACCAGCGGCAGACCGAGCTCCTTGGCCAGCTTCAGCAGGTCGCCCTGGATATTGCGCTCGATGCCGAGCCCGTGGTCCATCAACTCGCAGTAGTAGTTCTCCGCGCCGAAGATGTCGCGGAACTCCGCGGCCGCCTCGACCGCCTCCTTGTACTGCCCCAGCCGCAGCCTGGTCTGCACCTCACCCGACGGGCAGCCGGTGGTCGCGATCAGGCCCTTGCCGTAGGTCTGCAGCAGTTCGCGGTCCATCCGGGGCTTGAAGTAGTAGCCCTCGAGGCTGGCCAGCGACGACATCTTGAACAGGTTGTGCATGCCGCTGGTGTTCTTCGCGAGCAGCGTCATGTGCGTGTACGCACCGCTGCCGGAGACGTCGTCGCGGCCGGAGTTCGCGTCGCCCCACTTGACCCGCTTCCGCTCGCTGCGGTGGGTGTGCGGAGTCAGGTAAGCCTCGACGCCGATGATCGGCTTGACGTCGTACTTCTTCGCGGTCTTCCAGAACTCATACGCCCCGAAGACGTAGCCGTGGTCGGTGGTCGCGATCGCCGGCATGCCCATTTCCTGGGCGGTTTTGAACAACTCGTCGATCCGCGCGGCGCCGTCCAGCATGGAGTACTCGGTGTGCACGTGTAGATGCACGAAACTGTCGCTGGACGCCATGTCTTCGCAGACCTCCCAGGGCGTGAGTGAGCGGGACGGTGAAGCTGCCGGTCAGCCTAATCGGCGGCTGGGACAGTTTCCGAAGCGCCTCTCCGACGGCCACTCCGGCTGCCCGATATCCGGTCGAACTCAGCCCACCGCGGCTGAGCGGACCGCCAGGAGTGAGCGATCCCGAAGAAATGTTCCGGTCCCGTCCCGGGCGCACTCACTGGACGAGTTCGCGAGTGGGCCCGTCGACGACAAGGGCCTGACCGTCACGCATCGGCAGCTAGGCCACGCCGGTCCGGTCGTACAGGTCGACGACCTTGTCCAGCAGCTCCGTCTCCGGATGCCCCGGCGAATCGAGGTGACCCGTAGTACGAAGACGTTCCCGCCACGCACCCACACTCCGTCGTACTGCCTAAGCCGGGCCCTCAGCTCGTCACCCGAGCCGGCTGACACGGCCGAGTCGCCCGGGCCGCCGGACCCAGCTGAGTCGCCCGAGTAGTCCCGCAGGTCGAGCTCGTCGGCGCGCAGGCCGAGGTCGGTCAGCCCGGTGAGCTCGGCCGCGACCTTCTCCCCCCGAAGCTCGGGGTCCTCGTTGTCGATGGAGTTCGCGATCACCGCCACCCGCGGCGAGGCGGGCAAGAGGTCGACCAGGCGCTCCGGGTGATCACCAAGGCGGAAGGACGAGAGGTAGAGCTTCACGCGGCGTCTTTACCGGGCGTCATTGTTGGGCGTCATTGTTGGGCGTCATTACTGGGCGTCTGCGAGGAGGTCCAGGGAGTGGTCGAGGTCGGCCGGGTACTCCGAGGTGAACTCGACATACTCGCCGGAACCCGGATGGGTGAAGCCGAGGCGCATAGCGTGCAACCACTGCCGCGACAGCTGGAGGCGCTCGGCGAGCACAGGGTCGGCGCCGTAGGTGAGGTCGCCGCAGCAGGGGTGCCCGATCGCCGACATGTGGACGCGGATCTGATGCGTCCGCCCGGTCTCGAGGGTGATCTCCAGCAGCGTCGCGAACCGGAACGCCTCGAGCGTCTCGTAGTGCGTGACGCTCGGTTTGCCGCCGGCAACGACGCCGAACTTGTAGTCGTGGTGCGGGTGCCGGTCGATCGGCGCGTCCACCGTGCCCGTGAACGGGTCGGGGTGACCCTGCACGAGGGCGTGGTAGATCTTCTTGACCGTGCGCTCCTTGAAGGCGCGCTTGAGCACGGTGTAGCTGTACTCCGTCTTCGCCACCACCATCAGCCCGGAGGTGCCGACGTCGAGCCGGTGCACGATGCCCTTGCGCTCAGCGGCGCCGCTGGTGGAGATGTTGAAGCCGGCGCCGGCCAGGTGACCGATCACGGTCGGTCCGGTCCAGCCCGGGGACGGGTGGGCCGCCACTCCGACGGGTTTGTCGACCACCACGATCTCGTCGTCGTCGTGCACGATCCGCAGGTTGTCGACGGTCTGCGGTACGACGGTGATCTCACCAGGCGGCGGAGGCAGTTCGACGTCCAGCATCACTCCGGCCGAGACGCGGGCCGACTTGAGCGCCGTGGCTCCGTCGACCTGGACCAGTCCGGACTCGATCAGCTCGGCGGCCTTCGTTCGGGAGACCCCGAACAGGCGGGACAGGGCCGCGTCGAGGCGCTCCCCGGCCAGGCCGTCCGGCACCATCACCGTCCGCGAATCGCCGCTCACTTCTCCGCCCGCCCCCGCGCGCCGTCTTCGCTGCCGTCTCCAGCACTGTCCTGTGCGGCTTTCTTGGCAGCGCCTTTCGTGCTGTCCTTGGTGCCGTCCAGGTGGACGCCTCGCAGGGTCTGGATCACCAGCAATGCGGCCGCGGAAGTGACAGCCATGTCGGCGACATTGAAGATCGCCCAGTGCGGCGTCTGCAGGAAGTCCACCACGTGGCCGTGGAACGGCGACGGCTCGCGGAAGATGCGGTCGGTGATGTTGCCGACCGCGCCGCCGAACAGGAAGCCGAAGGCGACTGCCCAGCCGACCGAGCCGAGCTTGCGGGACAGCCAGACCACGCCGACCGCGACGATGATCTGGATCGCGCTGATCACCGGGGTGTAGCTGGTACCGAGGCTGAAGGCGGCGCCCGGATTGCGGATCAGGTTGAACTTGAGCAACGAACCGATCACGTTCACCGGCTCACCCGGGGTCAGATGCTGCAGCGCCAGCGCCTTGGTCAACTGGTCCAGCCCGAGCACCACCAGCCCGACGCCGGCGAACAGCAACACGAGCCGCCGCGCCCGCGGCCGCTCGGCCACCGCCTCACCCGTGACACCCTCGGCCGTGCCGCTGTGAGCCGAATCGGTCCCGGCGGAGTCGGACCCCGGCGCGGGAGCGGAGGCGGCGGGAGTGTCTTGAGACGACGGAGAACCGGCCGACTCGAGGTCGGCCGGTTCCGTCAGGTCTTCAGCTGACTCGTCCCCTGGCAGGCGGGACGGCTCTGGTTCGTTCAGCGGCGTTCTTCGCGTTCTTTGCATGACACGCACAGTGTCGCACGCGGGAACGCCTGCAACCGCCCCTTGCCGATCGCCTTGCCGCAGCTCTCGCAGACGCCGTAGGTGCCGTCGTCGATCCGGGACAGCGCCCGCTCGATCTGGTCCAGCATGTCCCGGGCGTTGTTCGCCAGCGACATCTCGTGGTCGCGCTCGAGCGTGGTCGAGCCGACGTCGGCCTGGTCGTTGCCGGCTCCGTCGCCACCGTCGCGGAGCAGTCCGACGATCTCCTGCTCGGCGCCGCGGATCTCCTCCTTCAGGTGCACCGCGTCGGCCTCCAGCTCACCGCGCAGCTCTTCCATCTCCGCGGCGGTCCAGGGAGTCTCACCTTCCTTGACCGTGAGGGTCTCTGCCTTCTTCACGGGCGCCTTGGCCGGCGCCGTCGCCGGGGCGCGGTTCTCGTTCGTCTTCATGGCCACCCTCTTCGTCGATGTCTGCTTGGCAGGGCTCTTCTTCGCCGGTGCCTTCTTGGCCGGCTCGGTGGACTTCGCGGCGTTTTTGGCGGCACTTTTCTCGGCCGCGGCGGATCGCTGGGGGGCGGACTTCTTCGGAGCCGATGTAGCCATTGTCTGACTACCCCCTGCCTTCGTCGGGGACTGAAGTGGACTGGTCGCAAGACAGTAGGTCACGTGGAGGCCACGTGCCAGCCCGACGCGCAGACCGTGGACATACGGTAGTCGGTTCTTCAAGCCCACTCGATGTTCCGCGCGTCACGGCCATATTTCGGACACCATTCACGCAAGCAGTTGCTTCAGCTTCGACCCGATCTCGGCCTCATCACCGACCACCTCCAGCAGCTTGTCGCGGCTGGTTGTCCCATGCACCAGCGTGATCGCCGAGCGTCTGACCCCCAGCGCGTCCGCCACCGCCACCAGGACAGCCTTCGTTGCCTGTCCCTCGACCGCGCGGGCCGCCACCGCGACCACCAGCGCCGCCCCGGACGGACCGTTGTACCGGCCGCCGACCTGCGTTCTGGAAGCCCCCGGCTTCACCCGCACCAGAATTCTCACGGAGGAATTCTCCCTTGACCACCCCACTAACCCCCATTAACCGCCATTAACGATTCGTAGTGCAGTGGAACGAAGTCGTACACTTCAGACTTGTCACCGCAAGGCAGTGATGGGGCCATCACCCCGGAGCCGCCGGAAGAACGGTCCGTCAGGACTCAGTAGAACCGGCAGCGGAGCGAAACGAAGTGGGTGACCCCTTGACCGGGGCGGTAGGGCGAAATCATCCGGTCAGGCTCACCAAGGAGGGTGGTACCGCGGAGCCCGGCGACAGCGCCGGCGCCTCGTCCCTTCGTCAGCAAGCGACAGGCTCGGCGACGAAGGACGAACAGATGGCGGACAACTCCAGCACGCCAACCGCTAAGACACCGTGGAAGCAGGTCCCGGCGCAGGTCGACCTGCCCGCGATCGAGCGCGAGGTGCTCCAGCTCTGGGACGGGCAGGACACCTTCGCCAAGAGCCTCGAACAGTCGGCCGGCGGCGAACCCTGGACCTTCTACGAGGGGCCGCCGACCGCGAACGGCATGCCCGGCACCCACCACATCGAGGCCCGCGTCTTCAAGGACGTGTTCCCCCGCTACCGAACGATGAAGGGGCACTGGGTCGAGCGCAAGGCCGGCTGGGACTGCCACGGCCTTCCGGTCGAGGTCGCGGTGGAGAAGGAGCTCGGCTTCAACGGCAAGAAGGACATCGAGGCCTACGGCATCGCGGAGTTCAACGCGAAGTGCCGCGAGTCCGTACTGCGGCACGTCGACGCCTTCGCCGAGCTGACCACCCGGATGGGTTACTGGGTCGATCTGGAACACCCTTACCGGACCATGGACCCGCAGTACATCGAGTCGGTCTGGTGGTCGCTGAAGCAGATCCACGAGAAGGGTCTGCTGGTCGAGGACTACCGGATCACGCCGTACTGCCCGCGCTGCGGCACCGGCCTGTCCGACCACGAGCTGGCCCAGGGCTACGAGACCGTGGTCGACCCCTCGGTCTATGTGCGGTTCCCGCTGACCTCCGGGCCACTGGCCGACGGCGCGGGCAGGCCTGTGTCGTTGCTGGTCTGGACGACCACCCCGTGGACGCTGGTCTCCAACACCGCCGTCGCGGTGCACCCCGACGTCGACTATGTGGTCGCAACCGACGGCAACGAGTCGCTGGTGGTGGCCGAGCCGCTGTTCAGCAGCGTTCTGGGCGAGGGCTGGACCATCACCGAGCGGTTCACCGGTCGCGAGATGGAGTACTGGACCTACCAGCGCCCGTTCGAGCTGGTGGAGTTCCCCGAGCCGGCGCACTACGTCGTACTGGCCGAGTATGTGACCACCGAGGACGGCACCGGTCTGGTTCACCAGTCCCCCGCGTTCGGCGCGGACGACCTCCAGGTGGCCAGGGCCTACAACCTGCCGGTGGTGAACCCGGTCGAGCCCGACGGGCGGTTCGCGACCGACGTGGGGCTGGTGGGTGGGCAGTTCTTCAAGAAGGCCGACGAGGACCTGGTCAAGGATCTCGCCGCGCGAGGCGTCCTGTTCAAGCACGTGCCCTACGAGCACCCGTACCCGCACTGCTGGCGCTGCCACACGCCGGTCATGTACTACGCGCTGCCGTCCTGGTACATCCGCACCACCCAGGTGAAGGACGCGCTGCTTCGCGAGAACGAGAAGACCAACTGGATCCCCGAGTCGGTGAAGTGGGGCCGGTACGGCGACTGGCTGCGCAACAACATCGACTGGGCGGTCTCCCGGTCACGCTACTGGGGTACTCCGCTGCCGATCTGGCGCTGCGCCGAGGACCACCAGGTCTGCGTCGGCTCACTCGCCGAACTCAGCGACCTGGCCGGCCGGGACGTGAGCTCGACGGATCCGCACCGCCCGTTCGTCGACGACATCACCTTCGCCTGCCCGACCTGCGGCGAGGAGTCGCGCCGGGTCGCCGAGGTGATCGACGCCTGGTACGACTCCGGCTCGATGCCGTTCGCGCAGTGGGGTTACCCGTGGGTCGAGGGGTCCAAGGAGAAGTTCGAGCGGGCCTACCCGGCCGACTTCATCTCCGAGGCGATCGACCAGACCCGCGGCTGGTTCTACACGCTGATGGCGATCGGCACGCTGGTGTTCGACGAGTCGTCGTACCGGACCGTCGTCTGCCTCGGGCACATCATGGCCGAGGACGGCCGGAAGATGTCCAAGCACCTGGGCAACATCCTCGAGCCGATCCCGCTGCTGGAGACCTACAGCGCTGACGCGGTGCGCTGGTTCATGGCCTGCTCCGGCTCGCCGTGGAAGGCGCGCGGTATCGGGCCGACCGTGCTGAACGAGATCGTTCGCAAGGTGCTGCTGACGTACTGGAACACGGTCGCCTTCCACTCGCTCTACGCACGGCTGGCCGACTGGGACCCGACGGCCGAGGCGCCGCCGGTCGCTGAGCGCTCGGTGCTGGACCGCTGGCTGGTCAGCGAGACGCACCGGCTGGTCCGGGACACGGACGAGGCCTACACCAACTACGACACGCAGAAGCTCGGCTCGGTCATCAGTCAGTTCATCGACGTGCTCTCCAACTGGTACGTACGCCGCTCGCGCCGTCGGTTCTGGGCGGGCGACGCGGGTGCGCTGGCCACGTTGCACGAGACCCTGGAGGTGCTGACCCGGCTGATGGCGCCGCTCACGCCGTTCGTGACCGAGCGGGTCTGGCAGGACGTGTTCCGCCCGGTCACGCCCGACCTGGCCGAGTCGGTCCACCTGACCACGTTCCCGCAGTACGACGAGTCGTTGATCGACGACACCCTCGCGGTGCACGTGTCGATGGCCCGGCGCGTCGTCGAGCTGGGCCGGTCGGCCCGGGCCGAGGCGAAGGTCCGGACCCGGCAGCCGCTCGGCCGCGCGCTGGTGGGCTCCGCGGCGATCGCGGACCTGGACGACGAACTGCTGAAGGAGATCGCCGATGAGCTGAACGTGGGCTCGGTCGAACCGCTCTCCTCGGCAGGCGCGGACCTGGTCGAGTACTCCGCCAAGGGCAACTTCCGCGAGCTCGGCAAGCGCTTCGCCAAGCAGACGCCGGTGGTCGCCGGCGCGATCGCCGCCGCCGACGCCGCCGAACTGGCCGCGTCGATCAAGGCCACCGGTACGGCGACCGTGGTGGTCGACGGCGAGAACGTCGAGGTCGGCTCTGACGAGGTGCTGCTGTCGGAGCGCCCGCGCGAGGGCTGGTCCGTGGTGAACGAGCAGGGTGAGACGGTGGCGCTCGACCTGGAGGTGACCCCGGAGCTCAGGCGGGCCGGCCTGGCCCGCGAGGTGGTCCGGACCCTTCAGGAGGCCCGCAAGAACGCGGGTCTGGAGGTGTCGGACCGCATCACCGTCTGGTTGAGCGCGACGGACGGTGAACTCGCCGATGCCCTCGGCAAGCATGCCGACGAGATCGCCCGCGAGGTCCTCGCCACCTCGCTGACCCAGTCGGAGCCCTCGGCAACCGACAACCTTGCCACCGGCACCGACCCCGACCTCGGCCTCACCTACTGGCTGACGAAGGCCTGAATCCTTGCGTCCGAAGGACCGTGGGGTCTGACCCCGGGTCCTTCGGACGCAACGTCATCGGGGGACCACTGTCCGTCAATTTTGTCCGGACATGACGAAGAGGCGGTGCTGCCGGATTAGCACCGCCTCTGAGTCTGTGGTTTTTAGACGCCGTGGCCGTGAGCCTGGGCGCGGGCCTCCGGGCGGAAGCCGTTGCGCGGGCTCAGCGTGTCATCGCCGTTGCCGAGTGCCTTCAGCTGCTCGGTGAAGTACGTCTTCAACCGGCTGCGGTACTCACGCTCGTAAGCGTGCAGGTCATCGATGGTGCGCTCGAGCTGACCCTTCTGCTTCTCCAGCGTGCCCAGCATCTGGGCGCGGCGCTCGGCGATCTCGCCGTCCAGCTTCTCGGCGCGAGCACGGGCCTCGCCGGTCATCCGGTCGGCCTTGCCGCGAGCCTCGTTCTCCAGTCGCTCGGCCTTCGCGCGGGCCTCGCCGATGATCTTGTCGGCGGTGTCCTTCGCCTCCTGGACCAGGTCGTCGGAGTGCTTGGTCGCCATCTCCAGCAGCCGCACGGCCGAGCTGGACGCGTCGCCGACGGTTCCTGCTGCCGCAGCAGCCCCCGCGGCCGCTACAGGGGGAGCGACGACTGGCGGCGGCTTCTCCTCCGGCTTCTCGACAACGACTGGGGCCGGCTTCGGCTGCTGCACCACGGGCGGCAGCGCGGCGGTCTGGTCGACCACCGGGCGGTCCTGCCCGCTTCCGGCGCGCTGGGCCGCCGCTAGCTTGGCGCGGAGCTCCTCGTTCTCGGCGAGAAGTCGCTCGAGCTCGGCCTCCACCTCGTCGAGGAAGGAGTCGACCTCTGTGACGTCGTAGCCCTCCCGCAATCGGACGGGCGTGAACTGCTTCGAGCGGACGTCATCCGGCGTCAGCGGCATCTTTCACCTCGTTTGTCTGTGTCTTGGCGGAGTCCCCGTGGCCTTGACCTCGGCGACTCAGTAGATCACGTTATCGCTTCGTTGTGTTCTGACGGAATCCGGGCGGGCGATAACGGTGCTCGGCTGCCCCGATGTCCGGTCTGGTCTTACCCAGCTGGTCCCGTCCTCACGCTCGTGATCACCGTCTCACGCCGCGATCACAGCGAGTTGATCGCGGTCGAGTTGATCGACATCGCCAACGTGACGAGCACGAACAACATCAGCATGGACAGGTCGATCCGGATGCCACCGGCTCCGATCGGCGGCAGGATCCGCCGCAGCGGCCGCAGGAACGGGTCGGTGACCGAGTAGATCAGCTCGAACAGCAACAGGAGCGGCCCTTTCGGGTGCCACTGCGGCGCGAACATGACGATCAGACTGAGCACGAAGCGCGCCACCAACATCAGGAAGAAGGCGAGCAACACCCAGCTGAGAACACTGAGGACCAGCACGAGAGCAACCATGTCAACGATGAGTGTAGAAGACCGGCGAAACCGGGCCTCAGCTCTGGTTGTAGAACCCGTCCGCGGCGATCTTCTCCTTCTCCTCGGCGGCCACGGTCACGTTCGGCGGGCACACCAGGAAGACCTTCGTGGTGATCCGCTCGATCGAGCCACGGCAGCAGAAGATCAGGCCGGCCGCGAAGTCCACCAGCCGCTTGGCGTCCGCGTGGTCCATCTCGGTCAGGTTCATGATGACGGGCGTGCCGTCGCGGAAGTGCTCACCGATCACGCGCGCCTCGTTGTAGCTGCGCGGGTGCACGGTGGTGATGCGGGCCAACTCGGTAACCTCCGGGGAAGGTGAGACTCCACGCCGATCTGGGAACTTGCTGACCGTGCCGACCTGTTCGTCGCGAACCGGCGCCGGCTCGGGCGCGTTGGATTCGTGGGACTCCCCGTCGACGGCCTCGTCCTCGTACTCCTCGTAGCCGTCGTCGTACTCGTCGTCATAGCGCGCGTTGTAGCGCTCGCCGTCCTCGACCAAGCCGAGGTACACACCCATCTTGCGCAACGCGCCGCTCATGGCCCTCCAGCCCCTCGGTCCGGTCTTGTTACGTCAACGAGAGCGAGTCGAAACTCTGCTCGATGTCGACACTAGCCCAGAGGAGGACGCGTACCGAGTAATGCGCGCCCGAGGCGAACGTGTGTCGCTCCATGCCTGATCGCGGCCTCCAGATCACCGGACATCCCCGCGGAGATCCAGTCCGCGCCGGCATGTTCGGAGCGTAGCCGGGAGGCTACCGACTCGAGTCCCGCGAACGCTTGGTCGGGGTCGGAGCCCAACGGCGCGACGGCCATCAGCCCGCCCAGTTCCAGCCCGTCCGCCGCCGCCACCTCCGCGGCAAGAGCCGGTACGTCGGCCGGCGCAACCCCGCCCCGGCTCCTTCCGGTAGCCGCCTCGGCCGATCCGAACGAGGCCAAGCTCACCTGCAGCAGGCACCGTAGTACGCGGCCTTCGTCCACGGCCGCCCTGGACAAGGCCGAGACCAGTGACGACCGATCCACCGAATGCACCACCTGGGCGTGTCGAACCACAGAGCGCGCCTTGTTCGACTGCAGTTGCCCGACGAAGTGCCACACGACCTCCGGGCACTCGGGAGCTTTCACCCGCAGCTCCTGCTCGCGGTTCTCCCCCACCTCACGCACTCCCAGCGCCGCCAGAGCGTGCACGTCGCTGACTGGGAAGGTTTTGGTGATCGCCACCAGGGTGACGGCATCCTCGGGCCTTCCAGCCGCCACACAGGCCGTCTGGATCCGCTCGCGCACTTTCTGCAGGTTGTCCCGCAGTTCGTCCTCGCGGATCACCGGACCAGCCTGACCAGGCCGGCCATCCGTCCACTCACGGGTCCCTCGCGTCGATACGAGTACAGGGCCTCCGACTCGATCGTGCAGCTCGTCACGTCGATCACGTCGCAATCCAGCTCGGCCAACTGGGCGGCAACTCCTGCCGCCACGTCGATCGACGGCGTCCCCCAGCTCGTCTCGGCGTACGACGCGGGCGCGCGCTCGGCGACTTCCGCCCGCATCTCCGCGGGGACTTCGTAGCACTCGCCGCAGGCATACGGCCCGAGCACAGCGGTGATCCGCCCGGCCCCGAGCTCGCGCATCGCCTCCACCGCAGCCGGTACGACGCCGGCGTACAGTCCGCGTCGTCCGGAATGGGCGGCGCCGATCACACCGTTGACCGGATCGGCCAGCAGAACCGGCAGACAATCCGCCGCGCGAACGCAGAGGGCGACATCTGTCCGGGTGGTCACCAAGGCATCCGCACGCGGCATCGGCTTCTGGGGCAGCTCGTCCCCGGCGCCAACCACGTGGACGTCGCGCCCATGCACCTGGCTGACCCGCACCACCGCGTCCGGCTCGACCTCGAACTCGGCGGAGACGCGGCGGAAGTTCTCCGCGATCGCCGCTGCCTCGTCCCCCGCCGCGCTGCCGAGATTCAGTTCGCCGTACGGCGGTTGGCTGGCTCCCCCGAACCGATCGGTGAAGGCGAAGCGGACACCGTCGAGAACCTCGTCATAACCGAACACGCCCAAAGGCTATCCAGCGACGGCAACGAGCTCGAGAGCCGCCCGCGCTTCCTCGTTCACGGCCCGCCGTTGCCAGCCGAGCGGTATCGCGGCCTCACGGTCGGCGGGGGCAGCGTGCTGCTCTGCTCAGAGCGCACCCCGGACATCATCCGCCGGGGTTGGCCCGACTCACTTCAGGAAGTCGGGGATGTCCAGGTCGTCGTCGTCATTGTCGGGCCTGCGGGGCTGGCGCTGGGGCGCAGCGGGCTGCGACGCGGGCGAGTTGCTCGGGCCCTGGGTCGGCCAGGCGTGCGTCGGCGCAGGGGATGCCGGGACCGGCGGCTGGCTGGACGGCTGGTGCGCGGTGCGGACCGGCTCACCTGTCTGCGGACGCGCCGAGTGGGTGGTGCCTCCACCCGGACGACCCTGGTCGGTGGTCGGCACCGGCACGGTGTCATCCGTCATCGGAGTCCCGGCCGGGGGCTGAACCCCCTGCGCCCCACCCTGACCCTGTGCGCCCTGACCCGGTGCACCCTGAACCGGTGCACCCTGAACCGGTGCCGCCTGGACAGGTGCGCCGCCGACAGGCTGACCGGCAACGGGCTGCTGCGACTGGGGCTGCTGCGGAACTCCGGTGCTGTAAGGCGGCTGCTGCGTGACCGGAGGGTTGGCGTAGCCGCCTGCGTCCGGTGCGGGTATGGCCTGCCGCGACGCGCCGGGCGTTGCCACGTCGCTGCCCGGGCGGGTCTGCGGGCGGGCTTGGTTCATCGCCTGCTCGCGCCGCTTGGGCATCCCGCCGTCGAAACCGGCCGCGATCACCGTGACCCGGACCTCGTCGCCGAGGGCGTCGTCGATGACCGCGCCGAAGATGATGTTCGCGTCGGTGTGCGCGGACTCCGAGACCAGCTGAGCGGCCTCGTTGATCTCGAACAGGCCGAGGTCGGAGCCACCCGCGATCGACAGCAGCACGCCGTGCGCGCCCTCGATGCTTGCCTCCAGCAACGGCGAGGAGATGGCCGCCTCGGCCGCGGCGACCGCGCGGTCCTCACCGCGGGACGAGCCGATGCCCATCAGCGCGGAGCCTGCGTTGGACATGACCGCCTTCACGTCGGCGAAGTCCACGTTGATCAGGCCGGGCGTGGTGATCAGGTCGGTGATGCCGGAGACACCCTGCAGCAGCACCTGGTCGGCCTGCTTGAAGGCGTCCAGCACGGACACCGCCCGGTCGGAGATGGTCAGGAGGCGATCATTCGGAATGACTATCAGGGTGTCGACTTCTTCACGGAGGGCGGCGATGCCGTCCTCCGCCTGGGTCGCCCGGCGCTTGCCCTCGAACGAGAACGGCCGGGTCACCACACCGATGGTCAGCGCCCCGAGGGAGCGGGCGATCCGGGACACCACCGGCGCACCACCGGTGCCGGTGCCACCGCCCTCGCCCGCGGTGACGAAGACCATGTCGGCACCCTTGAGCGCCTCCTCGATCTCCTCCGAGTGGTCCTCGGCGGCCTTCTGGCCGATGGCCGGATTCGCACCCGCACCGAGGCCGCGGGTCTCCTCGCGGCCGATGTCGAGCTTGACGTCCGCGTCGCTCATCAACAGCGCCTGCGCGTCGGTGTTGATGGCGATGAACTCAACGCCCTTCAGACCGTGCTCGATCATCCGGTTCACGGCATTGACGCCGCCTCCGCCGATGCCGACGACCTTGATGAGTGCCAGGTAGTTCTGCGGTGCCGCCACGTCCGCGCCTCTCGCCTCGTTCTGTTCCCGTTATGGCCAGTTGGCCGCCCGAGCTGCGCCTGCTCCCGGACCCTTCCGTACACCGATCCCCGTTGTCCGGCACGGAAAAGCCTGAACCTCAAGTGGATGGTTAGAGTTATGTCAACTTTAGATTACGCACGACGCTACGGAGTCGATCCGGCAATGTCCACGCGCCTCGCCGCCGTGTCTCCGGATGTAACTCGTCACTTCTTTTCGCCTTTGGTGACAGGAAGATCGGGCGCGGACACGTCGTAGACCTTGGCTTTCCGGCGCATCAGCACGCTGAGTACTTCGGCCTTGCGCGCACTGTCATCGGAGCTACCCCAGACGACCTTCACCCCCGACCCGAGGTTGAGGGTGATCGAGTCCGGCGAGGCCGCCGAGATCGACGCCACCTCGCCGCGCAAGGCGACCGGCAGTGCTGCCGAAACCGTCACCACGGAACGGATCGTGACGTCCCGCCGGGCGCCGACCACCAAAGCCTCGGGCAACCCCTCGGGTCTGGTCGGCACGCTCTTGAAGGAAACCCCGGTCGCGTCGACCAGTTCGAAGTTGGTGCCGTCCGTCACCACGACGACCGGCACCCGCTCGGTGACCACGATCACCAGCTGGTTCGGCCACGCCCTGGTCACCTGCGCGTCGGCGACGGCCTGGACCGTGCGGACCCGGTCCGCGATGGCCGTCAGGTCGACCTTCGCCAACGGCGTACCGATCGGGGCGGCCGCCGCCTGCCTGATCGTTGCCTCAGGCACCGTATCGATCCCGGTCACCTTGACGCCCGTCACCGCCAGCACCGACGAGAAGTAGAAGATCCACACCGTCAGCCCGCCGAGCAGCACCACGAAGCCGCCGACCGCCCAGGGCAACCAGCCGCGCCACCGCACCAACCGTTGCCGGCGCGCGAACCGCTGCTGTGCCCGGGCCAGGTCAGTGCTCTGACTCATCGGCTCAAGCCCACCCTCGGGTCACTCGATCATCGCGGCGTTCAGTGCCGCCCGCTCGGCCAGCAGGCCGACCACCTCGGGGCCGATCAGGGTCACGTCGCCCGCACCCAGCGTGACCACCAGATCACCCGGTACGGCGAGATCCGCGACCACCCGGGGCACCGCCGACCAGGACGGCTCGAACCGGACCTGGTCGGGCTTGAGCGGCACGTGGTTGGCGATCAGGGCTCCGGTGACGCCGGGCTCGGGGTCCTCGCGGGCCGCGAACACGTCCATCACCACGACCTCGTCCGCCAGCGCGAGCGCCTCGGAGAACTGGGTCGCGAAGATCCGCGTCCGGCTGAACAGATGCGGCTGGAAACACGCGATCACGCGCCCCTCCCCCGCCACCTGCCGGGCCGCGGTCAGGTCCACCGCCAGCTCGGTCGGGTGGTGCGCGTAGGAGTCGAAGACCCGGACGCCGTCCTCCTGGCCCTTGAACTCGAACCGCCGGCCGGTGCCGGTGAAGGACGCGAGCCCCTCGGCCAGATCCGCACCGGAGAAGCCCAGACCGAGTCCGACGGTCAGCGCGGCCGATGCGTTCAGCGCGTTGTGCTTACCGGCCTGCTGAAGGTGGACGACCGGCAACTTCCGGCCGCGGAACACCGGCACGAAGGACTGCGTCGCCCCGGTCGCGGTGATCTCGGTGACCCGGGTGTCCGCGTCCGCGGACTCGCCGTACGTGCGGACGTCGATGCCGCGGTTGCGGGCGAACTCCGCCAGCCGGCGCGCGCCCGGGTCGTCGTAGCAGATCACCATGAACCCGCCGGGCAGGACGCGGTCGCAGAACTCCTCGAAGGCGAGCCGGTAGCTCGCCTCGTCGCCGTAGTTGTCCAGGTGGTCCGGCTCCACCGACGTGACGATCGACACCTCGGGGCCATACGTCAGGAACGACTTGTCGGACTCGTCCGCCTCCGCGACGAACAGGTCGCCGTTGCCGTCGTGGGCATTCGAGCCGGACTCGTTCAGGTTGCCACCGATCGCGTACGACGGGTCCACGCCGCAGTGCTGCAGCGCGACCGTCAGCATCGAGGTGGTGGTGGTCTTGCCGTGGGTCCCGGCGACAGCCAAGGTCCGTCGGCCCACCATCACCGAGGCGAGCGCGGCAGCGCGCGGCAGGATCGGGATCCCCGCCTCGCGGGCGGCGACCACCTCGGGGTTGGTCTCGCGGATCGCGGTGGACACCACGACGGTGTCCGCCTCGGCCACCTGCTCGGCGGCATGACCGACCCAGCAGGTGGCACCGAGAGCGCGGAGCGCCGCCAGCACGGTGCCGTCCTTGGCGTCGGAGCCGGACACCTCGATGCCGCGGGACGCCATGATCCGGGCGATCCCGGACATACCGGCCCCGCCGATCCCTACGAAGTGCACCCTGCCCAGCTTCTCCGCGGGGAAGTTAGTGTCAGGGCCTGAAACAATCATTGGACGATCACGAGGCAGACCTCACCACATCGAGGATGATCCGCGCCAACCGGTCGTCGGCATCGGTTCGGATCAGGCCCTGTGCTGCGGTGGACATACGAGCTAGACGCTCGGAGTCGTGCAGGAGTTGCGGAACGATCGCCCGCACCCAGTCCGCGGTGACCGTCGCGTTGTCGACGAGGAGCCCGCCGCCCGCCTCCACGACCGACTTCGCGTTCAGTACCTGCTCACCGTTACCGTGCGGCAGCGGAACGTAGATGGCCGGCAGTCCGACGCCGGAGACCTCGGTGACCGTGTTCGCACCCGAGCGGCAGACCACCAGGTCCGCGGCGGCATAGGCGAGGTCCATCCGGTCGACGTAGGTAAGCACCACATAAGGAAGGTTCCCAGTCGGCAAAACTTCAAGTGTGTTCTTGGGCCCGATCGCGTGCAGCACCTGGATGCCGGCGGCCTGCAGGTCGCCGGCCGCGCCCGCGAAGGCCTCGTTCAGCCGCTGGGCGCCCTGCGAACCACCAGTCACCAGCAAGGTCGGCGCGGCCGGGTCCAGGCCGAAGAACTCCCGCGCCTCGGCCCGGCGAGCCGCCCGGTCCAACGTGGAGATGGCCCGGCGGATCGGCAACCCGACGTACGAGGCGTGCGGGAGGTCGGTGCCGGGGAACGAGGTGGCGACGTTCTGCGTGCAGTAGCGAGCCGCGAACTTGTTCGCGATCCCTGGCACGGCGTTGCCCTCGTGCACGACGATCGGCGTCTTGCGGCGCCACGCGGCGACGTACGCGGGGGCCGAGACGTAGCCGCCGAAACCGACCAGCACGTCGGCCTTCGCCTCGTCGAGCACCTTGCGGGCCGCGTTCACCGAGCTGAGCATCTTGCCCGGTACTGCGAACAACGCGGGCGTCGGCTTCCTCGGCAGTGGGACCGGCGGGATCAGCTCCAGCTTGTACCCGGCCTCGGGGACGACCCGCGTCTCGAGACCGCGCTCGGTGCCGAGGGCGATGATCTCGATGGTCGGGTCGATCCGCCGCAGGGCGTCGGCGGTGGCGATCAGGGGTGAGGTGTGGCCGGCGGTACCGCCGCCGGCCAGGACGATGCTGGGCACAGCTTTCAACGCTCCCGCGTGTTCTCGCGGCCGGTTCGGCCAGGTGTACGCCACGAAGACATCCACCCGAGCAGAGGCCGCCGGGTCTCCTTCAGGGCGGCCTGCGCGCCGGGCTCGGCCTTCGCGAAGGACAACAGCATGCCGATCGCGATCAGCGTCGGCAGCAGTGCGGACCCACCGTACGACAAAAGCGGGAGCGGGATACCCACGATGGGTAGCAGTCCGATCACGGCACCCAGGTTGACCAGCGTCTGGGCCATGATCCAGACCGTGATCCCGGCCGCGGCGTAGCGGACGAACGGCTCGGTCGTCCTGGTCGCAATCCGGACACCGGCGTACGCCAGGGTGAGGAACAGGGCGAGCACGGTGAGTGACCCGATCAGCCCGAGCTCCTCGCCGATCACCGCGAAGATGAAGTCGGTGTGCGCCTCGGGCAGGTTGCCCCACTTCTGCCGGCTGTTGCCGATCCCGACCCCCCACCAGCCTCCGGTGGAGAGCGCGTAGAACGCGTGGTACGCCTGCCAGCCGACGCCGCTCGGATCCGCGAAGGGGTCCATGAACTGGGCGACCCGCTGCATCCGGTAGCTCTCCTGGCTGACGAAGAACCCGCCGATCGTGCCGACCGACGCGAGCAGCACGACGAACAACCGGGTCGGGGCGCCGACGATCCAGATCATCCCGATCATGACGGCCATCAACACCAGCGAGGTGCCGAGGTCGTGCTGGCCGATGATGAGCGCGATCACCAGACCACACACCGGCACCATCGGGACCAGCAGGTGCTTCCACTGGGTCAGCAGTTTCTGCTTGCGGGCGTAGAGGTCGGCGCACCACATCACCAGCGCGAGCTTCGCGAACTCACTCGGCTGGATCTGCAGCGGACCGCCGAACGACAGCCAGTTGGTGTTGCCGTTCACGTTCTTGCCCAGGCCCGGCACATAGGTGAGGACGAGCAGGAACACCGACCCCAGCAACGCGACGTACGCGAGCATCCGGAAGTGCCGCGGCGTCATCCGCGAGGCGACGTACGCCATCGGCAGGCCGACGCTGACCCAGATCAGCTGGCGGTAGAAGATCGCGTACTGGTTGCCGTGGTTGACCTTGTACGACAACACGCTGGACGCCGACAGGACCATCAGCAGGCCGAGCACCAGCAGCAGGCCGGTGGCGCCGAGCAGGATGTGGTACGACGTGAGCGGGCGGTCGAGCACGTTCTTCACCGAAGCCAGCCATCCGGTGCCTTCCGACTCGCGCGCGGCCCGGTCGTCCGGCCTGTCAGTGATCGTCGTCATGCGATCACCTCCGGGTCAGCTGTCGCCCAGCCGACGGACGGCTTCGGCGAAGGCGTCTCCGCGGGCTCCATAGTTGGCGAACATGTCCCAAGAAGCGCAGCCAGGTGCGAGCAGCACGGTGTCCCCCACCTGTGCGAGCTTCGCAGCCTCCCCCACCACGGTCTCCATATTGGTCACAGGTCCAGTGTCTGCGGTCTCCACAGTGATCGTCGGCACATCCGGTGCGTGTCGGGCAAGTGCTTCCGCGATCAGCAGCTTGTCCTGCCCGAGCAGCACCACACCTCGCAGCCGGGGCGCCACCGCGATCACCAGGTCGTCGAAGGTCGCGCCCTTCGCCTGACCGCCCGCGATCCACACGACATGGTCGTAGGCGAGCAGCGAGGCCTGCGCCGCATGCGGGTTGGTCGCCTTGGAATCGTCCACATAGTTGACCCCGGCAACTTCAGCGACGTGCGCGATCCGGTGCGCGTCCGGCCGGAACCTCCGCAGCCCGTCGCGGACAGCCATCGCCGGTACGCCGTACGCCCGGGCCAGGGCGGCCGCCGCGAGGGCGTTCGCCACGTTGTGCGGAGCCGCCGGGGTGATGTCGTCGAGCGTGGCGAGCTCGAGCGCCGAGGACGCGCGCTGCTCCACGAAGGCGCGGTCGACCAGCAGTTCGTCGACGAGCCCGACCATCGAGATCTCGGGCGTACCGAGGGTGAAGCCGATCGCCCGGCAGCCCTCGATCACGTCCGCGTCCATCACCAACTGTTCCGTCGCCGGGTCGGCCACGTTGTAGACGCAGGCGATCTGGCAGTTCTCGTAGATCCTGCCCTTGTCGGCGGTGTACGCCTCCATCGAGCCGTGCCAGTCGACGTGGTCCGGCGCGACGTTCAGCACTGCCGCCGAATGCGCCGACATCGAGTGGGTGAAGTGCAGCTGGTAGCTGGACAGCTCGACCGCGATCACGTCGTACGGCTCGGGATCCATCACGGCTTCCAGCAGCGGCAGCCCCACGTTGCCCGCGGCAACGGCTCGGTGACCGGCCGCCTGCAGGATCGAAGTCAGCATCTGGACGGTCGTCGTCTTGCCGTTGGTACCCGTGACGCACAGCCAGGGAGCTGCGTTGGCTGGGTCGCGCAGCCGCCAGGCGAGCTCGATCTCGCTCCAGATCGGGAGGTCGCGTTCAGCCGCGGCAGCAAGCAGCGGCGCGTGCGGCGGAATCCCCGGTGACGTGACGACGACATCGACCTCAGCAGGCAGCTCGGCGGTGCTGCCCGGGCCGAGCTTGATGGTGGCACCCAGCGTCTCGAGGATCTGCGCCTTCTCCCGGAGCGCCTCGGTGTCCCGGTCGTCGAGCACGGTGACGAACTCGGCCCCGGCCTGCAGCAGCGAATCCGCGCAGGCGTAACCCGCGGTACCGAAGCCGAGGACGACGAAGCGGGTCGTCGACCAGCCGTCGTCGGTGCGTGTCGCGAGGCTCATGTGGCCACCCATTCCGCGTAGAACAGACCGAGGCCGGTGGCGACACAGAGACCGGAGATGATCCAGAACCGGATCACCACGTTCACCTGTTCCCAGCCGAGCATCTCGAAGTGATGGTGCAGCGGCGCCATCCGGAACAGCCGCTTGCCCTTGGTGAGCTTGAAGTAGCCGACCTGCAGGATGACGGAGGCGGTGATGATCACGAACAGGCCGCCGAGCAGCAGCACCAGCAGCTCGGTCCGGGTCATGATGCCCATTCCGGCCAGCGCCCCGCCGAGCGACAGCGAACCGGTGTCACCCATGAAGATCTTCGCCGGCGATGCGTTCCACCACAGAAAGCCGAACAACGCCCCCGTGAGTGCCGCTGCCACCACCGCGAGATCACGCGGATCTCGTACTTCGTAGCATTTCGCGCCTGGCGAGGTCGCACAGCTCTGGTTGAACTGCCAGATGCAGATCAGCGTGTAGGCGCCGAACACCATCATCGAGGCGCCGGTCGCCAGCCCGTCCAGGCCATCGGCCAGGTTCACCCCGTTCGACATGCCGGCGATCAGCAGCAGCACCCAGATGACCACCAGCACGGGCACCAGGTGCAGCCAGCTGATGTCGCGGATGAACGAGATGAACGGCGAGGCCGGGCGCTGACCACGTTCGTCGGGGAACTGCAGCGCGAGCACCGCGAACGCGACCGCGACCAGCGTCTGGCCGGCCAGTTTCGCCTTGCTTCGCAGACCGAGGCTGCGCTGCCGGAAGATCTTGATGAAGTCGTCCAGGAAACCGACCGCGCCCATCCCCGCGAACAGGAACAGCACCAGCACCGCCGAGGCGGTCGGCGTCGTCATCGTGAACAGCTTCGCCGCGAAGTAACCGACGATGGTGGCGATGATGAAGACCGCACCACCCATGGTCGGGGTGCCGCGCTTGGTGTGGTGCGAGGTCGGGCCGTCGTCGCGGATCAGCTGGCCGTAGCCGCGCCGGGACAGCAGGTTGATCGCCAGCCGGGTCCCCAACAGCGTGAGCACCATCGAAACGGCACCCGCGAGCAGGATCGAGATCACTGCGAAGCCTCCTCGAGCAGGGCCGCGGCCAGTCTCTCCAGACCGGCCGCGCGAGAGGCCTTCACCAGCACCACATCACCCGGCTGCAGTTCCTTGCGAAGCAGGTCGAGCGCTTCGTCGATGGTCTCGGCATACGCCGACTCGTTGCCCCACGATCCTTCCAGGGAGGCGCCGAGATGGATCGGCCGGGCTGCCGGCGTGACCGCGACCAGCCGGTTCACATCCAGCCGTACTGCGAGGCGCCCGACCGCGTCGTGCTCCTGCATCGCGGTGTCACCGAGCTCGCGCATCTCGCCGAGCACCGCCCAGGTCCGTGCTCGCCTGGTCCGGCCGATCGCGACCAGCGCCTTGAGCGCCGCCTTCACCGAGTCAGGGTTGGCGTTGTACGCGTCGTTGATCACCGTCACGCCGTCCGCGCGCTCGGTGACCTCCATCCGCCACTTGGAGACGGTGGTCGCGGCGTTCAGCCCTTCGGCCACCTGCTCCGGCGTCAACCCGACAGCCAGTACTGCGGCCGCGGCGGCCAGGGCGTTCGACACCTGGTGCTCGCCGACCAACTGCAACTGGACCTGGTGCTCGGTGCCGTCGATGTGCAGCGTGAAGCCGGGGCGGCCGCCGGCATCGAGCTTGATGCCGCTGGCCCGGACATCGGAGTCGGGGGCCTCACCGAAGGTCTTCACCGTCTGCTGGGTCCGGCTCGCCATCGCGGCGACGCGGGGATCATCGGCGTTGAGCACCGCGGTCCCGCCGGGTAGGACCGCTTCGATCAGCTCGCCCTTGGCGACGGCGATCGCGTCCTGACTGCCGAACTCGCCGATGTGCGAGTAGCCCACATTGAGGACCAGGCCGACCTTGGGCGGCGTGATCCGGGACAGGTAGGTGATGTCGCCGACGTGCCGGGCGCCCATTTCGGCGACCAGGAAGCGGGTGTTCAGGTCCGCCTGGAGCGCGGTGAGGGGATGGCCGAGCTCGTTGTTGAACGAACCCACCGGCGCCACCGTCTCGCCGTACGGCTTGAGCAGTTGGGCGATCAGGTCCTTCGTGCTGGTCTTGCCCTGCGAGCCGGTCAACCCGATCACGACCAGCTCGGGCAGTTGCGAGATCACCAGCCGCGCCAGCTCGCCGAGTGCCGCCTGGGCGTCGGCCACCACGATGCACGGGCTGCCCTCGATGGGCCGCGTGGTGAGCGAGGCGGTCGCGCCGGCCTCGGTGACCGCCGGCACGAAGTCGTGGCCGTCCACGTTCTCGCCCGGCAGCGCGACGAAGAGGCCCCCCGGCGTGACCTTGCGCGAGTCGATCACGACTGCCGCGTCCCCTGTGGCCCGAATCATGGCGGCAGGGTCGACGCCGACGAGCTCACCGCCGACCGCTTCAGCGATCTGGCCGCAACTGAGGGGTATCACCGGGTTGCCTCCAACAGCTCACGCACGGTCTCGCGGTCGTCGAACGGGTGGATCACGCCGTCGATCTCCTGGCCTGTCTCATGGCCCTTTCCCAGCACCACGACGGTGTCCCCGGGACCGGCCAGCTCGATCGCCGTGGCCATCGCCGCACGTCGGTCGCCGACCTCGCGCAGGTCCACCTCTGGTACCGCGGCCCGCGCGCCCTCGATCGCGGCGGCACGGATCGCCGCCGGATCCTCGCTGCGCGGGTTGTCGTCGGTCACGATCACCACGTCCGCCGCCCGGGCCGCGGCCGCTCCCATCGCGGGTCGTTTGCCCGGGTCCCGATCTCCTCCGCAGCCGACCACCGCGAACAGTCTGCCCTTGGTCGCGCCACGGGCCGCGCGCAGGGCCAGCTCGACAGCGTCCGGCGTGTGCGCGTAGTCGACGATCACGGTCAGTCCGTCCACCCGGGTGAAGGTCTCCATCCGCCCCGGCACGCTGGCCGTCCGCAGCCCGGCCGCGATCACGGCAGCCGGTACGTCGACCTGCCGCAGCATCGCGACCGCCAGCAGGGCATTGGCAACGTTGAAGTCGCCGGGCAGCGAGATCTCGACCGTCAGAGACTCCTCCGGCCCCTCGATGTCGAGGACCGTGGTGCCGTGCTCGGACTGGTGTGCCGAGCTCACCTTCCAGTCCGCGTCACCCGTGGTCGACACCGTGACGAGCGGGACCACCGTCTGGGCGGCGAGGCGGCGGCCGTACTCGTCGTCGATGTTCACCACCGCCAGCTCGCACCGCTCCGGGGTGAACAGCGAGGCCTTCGCCGCGAAGTAGTCCTCGAAAGTCTTGTGGAAGTCCAGGTGGTCCTGGGTCAGGTTGGTGAACCCGGCGACCGCGAACCGGGCGCCGTCCACCCGGCCCATCGCCAGTGCGTGGCTCGACACTTCCATCGCGCACCAGGCGACCGCCTGCTCCCGCATCACCGCGAACAGCGCCTGCAAATCGGTGGCCTCCGGCGTGGTCCGGACGCTCTTGACGACCTCGTCCCCGATCCGCGTCTCGATCGTGCCGATCAGCGCCGCCTCACCGAGCGTGCGTAGTACGGAATCGAGCAGATAGCTCGTCGTGGTCTTGCCGTTGGTGCCGGTCACCCCGAGCAGCCGCAGCTCGCTGGTGGGCTCGCCGTAGATCTTGGACGCCACCGCTCCGAGCACGTCGCGCGGCTTCGGGACCACGAGGACCGGCAGGCCGCCGGCTCGGGCTCGCTCCTCACCGGCGGGATCAGTCAGTACTGCGACCGCTCCCGCGGCCCGTGCTTTCTCGGCGAAGGCGGCACCGTGAGTGACGGCGCCGGGCAGCGCGGCGTACAGGTCGCCGGGGAGGATCGAGCGCGAGTCGAGTGACACACCGGTCACCTCGACGCCGGCCGCCGGGACCCGCGCACCGGCGGTCGCGGCCAGATCGGCGAGGCTGATCGGCACAGTGTGCCGCGGCCTGATCGCGGCTACGGCTCCGCCTGCGGCGGTAGGGGTGGACACGGGCCCAGAGGCTACCGCTCCGGGCCCTGTGACACCTACCTGACCCTGCGTCACCAGGTGAGCGGGACGACGGGCTGCTTCGCACCGGTAGGCGGTACGGCGTACTTCTGCAGCGCGTAACTCATCACATCGTGGAACACCGGACCTCCCTGGAAACCACCGCCACGCCCGTTCGTCGGGTTCTGGAGTACGACGTAGGTAACGAAGCGCGGGTTGTCCGCTGGGGCGAATCCGGCGAAAGAGGTCGCCCACTTGCGGTAGCAGCCGCAGGACGAGTCCACCTCCTGCGCCGTACCGGTCTTTCCTGCCACCAGGTAGCCCGGGATCGCGGCCTGGGTGGCGGTGCCGCCCTTGGCGGTGACGGCCTCCATCATCGTCGAGACCTGCTTGGCGGCGGACTCACTCACGACCCGGCGGGACGCGCCCGACGGGTTGGGGATCGAGTTCCCGTTCGCGTCGACGTAGTTCTTCACCAGCTTGGGCGGCACGTACACGCCGCCGTTCGCGACCGCGTTGACCGCGGCGGTCATCTGGACGGCGTTCGCGGACAGCCCCTGGCCGAATGCGACGTTCGACCGGGTCAGCTCGCTCCACTCGTCACCTGGTGGCATCAGGCCGCGACTCTCGCCGGGGAAGTTCAGCCCGGTCTTCTCGCCGAAGCCGAAGTTCTTCAGGTAGTGGACGAAGTCCTGGATCGGCATCTGCTGGGAAGCTATGACGGTGCCGACGTTCGACGACTTGGCGATCACGCCTGCGATGGTCAGGTTCAGCACGCCGTGGTCGAAGTGGTCCCTGATGGTCCGGCGCTGGACCGAGATGCCGCCCGGCACCTTGAGCTTGGTGTCGAGCGAGATCAGCCCGGCGTCGGCCAGCGCCGCCATCGTGACCACCTTCTGCACACTGCCCGGCTCGTAGACCTGCTCGAGCGCGGGGTTCTTCAGCGCGTCCGCCTTGACCGGCTGGTTCGGGTCGAAGGTCGGGTAGTTGGCCATCGCGACGATCTCGCCGGACTTGACGTCCATCGTGACCACCGCGCCCGACTCCGCCTTGTACTGCTTGACCGCCTGCTCGATCCGCTTCTCGGCGAACCACTGCAGGTCGGCGTCCAGGGTGAGCTGCGCGCCGACGCCGGGCTTCGGCTCCTCGACGGTGTGGTCGGCGTTCGGGATCTTGTTGCCCTTGGCATCGACCTCGTACATCGCCTTGCCGTCCTGTCCGGACAGCTTGTCGTTCAGCCCCTGCTCCAGCCCGGACTGGCCCTTGCCCTCGGCGCTGACGACGCCGACGACGTTCGCGGCGATGGTGCCGTTCGGGTGGTTGCGGACCGGGTCCGCTTCGGTGTAGAGCCCGACCAGCAGCGGCTGCTTGGCCTTCGCCCGGTCATTGTTCTGGGCCTTGATCGCGGCGTCGATCTGATTCCACGTCTGCGGGCTGACCTGCCGGGCCACGTAGACGAACCGGCCCTTGCGGCTCAACGTCGCGACCAACTTGTCGTACGTCGTACCGGACAGCTTCGGCGACAGGATGGCAGCCAGGTCGCCGGCGACCTTGCTGGTCTGCGACGGGTCCGCGGTGATCGCCACCGCGTCATCGGACACCGACAGCGGAACGCCGTTGCGGTCGACGATGTCGCCGCGCGAGGCGTGCAGAACGAAAGGCTTGGTGTTCTCCTTGGTCGCGGCCAGCGCGTACGAGTTCGGGTCGACACCTTGCAGCAGAATCAGCCGGCCCGCGAACAACGACAGCACGAACGCCATCACGCCGAACGTCACCCGCAGCCGCAGCGCGGGACGACCGAGCTTCAGCGTCCTCGGCGGCCGCTTCGGCTTGGGCTTCCGGGGCACTGGTGGTCGCCTGTTCTGCGGCGGCCGCTTGCGGGGCGCCGCGGCCTTCTTGGCAACCGCCTTCTTGGCAACCCCCTTCTTGGCAACCGCCTTCAACGGCCTGCCATCAGGACCCGTACGCCGGAGCGCCGGGCGGGCGCTGCCAGCACCTGCGGCCTTGCGGGGACTGGCAGCAGCCTTCTTCGCCGCACGCCGGGGATCGCCGACTGCTGTCTTCCGCGGCCGCGGGTCGGCAGGCACCGCCTTGCGGGGCGCCGCCTTGCGTAGGTCGGGTTTGCGCGGCGCGGCCTTACGCGTGTCGGGAGTCCGCGGCGCGGCCTTACGCGTTTCGGAAGTCTGGGGCGCGGCCTTTCGTGGGCGGGCGCCGCGGTCGGCGGGACGCTGGGAGCTGGAGCGGCCGCTGTCGGTAGCGGCCGGACGACGGGACGGAGACTTGCGGGGCGGGCTATCCCGCTCCGGTTCACCGCCACGTCTGCGTGGCGGTTCACTTCCCCGTCGCTCCGTCATCCGATCATCCCCCGGTCGGTGTGATGTTTCCCGTCGTCGGCGGCTTGGTGTTCGCCGGCGGCTTGGTCGAGTTGGCCGGCGGCTTCGTGGTGTTGGCCGGCGGCTTGGTCGTGTTCGCGGGCGGCTTGGTCGTGTTTGCCGGCGGCTTGGTCGTGTTTGCCGGCGGCTTCGGCGTCCCCGGAGTGCCGGCGGGAGGCGCTACTGGCGGCTTCGGGGTGGCCGGCTTGGCCCCTGTCGGAGTGCCCGGGCCGAACATCGCCGTACCGGTTCCGGCCTTGCCCTCGGCCGGCACGCCCAGGACCTGGCCGTCGGACAGCCGCAGGAACACCGGGTTGGGGTTCGGCACCATTCCCATCCGCAGCGCACGGTCGGCCAGGTTCTGCGGCGACTCCAACGTGCGGACCTGACGCTCCAACTGTTCCTGCTGGTCCCGCAGCTGGCCTGCCTGCTGGTTCAGTGCCGTCACCTGGAACGTGCCGCGCTGCAGCTCGGTATTGAGCAGCAGCAGGCCGACCAGGCCGGCCGCGAGCAGCGACACCACGAAGATGACGAACGGCATCCGCGGCGGCCGGAACGGCGCGCCGTAGACGACCCGGAGCTTCGGCTCGGGCCGCTGTGTCGGCGCGGGAGTGACCCGCGCCTTGGACGGACTGAAGACTGTGCTCATCAGGCCACCAGTCCCTTCTCCCGCACCCGCTCGGCCGCCCGGACGCGCGCGGAAGCAGCCCGCGGATTCGCCGCGACCTCTTCAGCTGTGGGCTTCTCGGCGCCACGGGTCAGCAACTTCAGGTAGGGCTCGTGACCGGCCGGGATCACCGGCAGGTCGTCGGGTACGTCGGACTTGGTGCCGGCCGCGAGCGTCTGCTTGGAGATCCGGTCCTCCAGCGAGTGGTAGCTCATCACCACGATCCGGCCGTGCAGCGCGAGTGCTTCGACCGCCGCGGGCAGGGCGCGCCGCAGTACGTCCAGCTCGCCGTTGACCTCGATCCGCAGCGCCTGGAAGGTCCGCTTGGCCGGGTGGCCCCCGGTCCGGCGGGCCGCCTGCGGGATCGAGTCGCGGACGAGCTCGGACAGCCGGGCGCTGTTGGTGAAGGGCTCGATCTCGCGTTCGCGCACGATCCGGTCCGCGATCCGCCGGGCGAACTTCTCCTCGCCGTACTGGAACAGGATCCGGGCCAGCTCGGCCGAACTGTAGGAGTTCAGGATGTCCGCGGCCGTGGTCGGCGCGGTGTTGTCCATCCGCATGTCCAGCGGCGCGTCCTGCGCGTAGGCGAAGCCGCGGTCGGCCTCGTCCAGCTGCATCGAGGACACGCCCAGGTCGAAGAGGATCCCGTCGATCGCGGGGATGTCGAGCTCGTCGAGCACTCGCGGCAGTTCGTCGTACACGGCGTGCACGAGGGTGATGCGCTCGGAGTACGGCGCGAGACGCTCGCCGGCCAGGCGCAGGGCTTCGGGGTCCCGGTCGAGGCCGATCAACCGCGCCTGGGGGAAGGTCTGCAGGAAGGCCTCGGAGTGACCGCCGAGGCCGAGGGTGGCGTCGACGAGGACGGCACCGGGGCGTTCGAGCGCGGGGCCCAGCAGGGCGACGACGCGGTCGAGCATCACCGGGACGTGGCGCGAGGACGGGTCGGGGTTCGGCATGGGCTCAGCCCACCGATCCCTGCGCACCGCGCTCAGCACCGCTCATCTCGACCCTCCGATAGCCGCGGGAGCGACCCTGCCCCCGCAGGTTGTGACTGCCTTGCCGTTCGGTCCTGCGGTGGGGCGGTGAGTGGAGTGTGCGGAGTTCGTCCGGTCAGATCGCGGGTACGCCTTCCGGGGAAGTACCTCTTCGTCTTGGCGCCGGGGAAGTGGCGCCAACACCGAGGTCGGAAGTCGGACCCGTGATCTCACCGGACGGACTGCTCCGGCTCGTGCGACTGCGGTTCGTGCGGTTGTAGCTGTCGCGGGATCAGAAGATGCCGGGCAGGACCTCCTCGGACAGGTCGGCGAACGCCTGCTCCTGCTCCTCGGAGTACCGGTTCCAGCTCTCCGTGTTCCAGATCTCCACCCTGTTCATCGCCCCGATGACGACACAGTCGCGATCCAGTCCCGCGTAATCGCGCAGCATCGGCGGGATGGTGACCCGGCCCTGCTTGTCCGGTACCTCGTTCGAGGCGCCGGCGAACAACATCCGCAGGTAGTCCCGCGCACCCTTGTTGGTGATCGGTGCCTGCTTCAGCTGCTCGGTCAGTTGGACGAACTCGGCTTCGGGCCACACGAACAGCGAACGCTCCTGTCCGCGCGTGATCACCAGGCCCTCAGCGAGCTCCTCCCGGAACTTCGCCGGCAGGAACAGCCGCCCCTTGTCGTCGAGCTTGGGGAAGTGAGTTCCGAGGAACACGCTCCACCTCCCCGTTGCGGACTCGCCGTCTCAGGTGAGCTGTCTCCACCATTTCAGTACCACTGCGCTCCACCTTACTCCACTTTGCCCCACCGTCAACCAAATTCGCCCCGTTTCGCTCCCCCGTAAGCTGGAGGTCACGGATCGGCAACGGCGGGTGAGGGCCATTTCGATGAACTCCGAAACGACTGGTAACGAAAAGCCCGGGGGTCTAGGCCCGACCCCGGCAGCGGGTCAGAATGATTCGGCCATCAACCAATGGGGAGGACCTAGGGTGAGCACCACCGCGACCAGCTCGGCCATGGATTTCGACGAGCTGACGGAGGTGGCGGGACGGGTCCGCCGAGCCATCGAGACAGTGATCGAAGGCAAACCCGATGTGGTTGAAGTAGCCGTCACAGTGCTGCTGGCCGAAGGACATCTGCTGATCGAGGACGTGCCGGGCGTGGGCAAGACCATGCTTGCGAAGGCGCTGGCCCGGTCGATCGACTGCACAGTCCGACGGATCCAGTTCACGCCGGACCTGTTGCCGTCCGACATCACCGGCGTGTCGGTCTTCAACCAGGAGGTCCGCGACTTCGAGTTCAAGCCGGGCGCGGTGTTCGCGAACATCGTGGTCGGTGACGAGATCAACCGCGCGTCGCCGAAGACCCAGGCCGCACTGCTGGAGTCGATGGAGGAGCGCCAGGTCACCGTCGACACCACCACCTACCAGCTCGAGGCGCCGTTCATGGTGATCGCGACGCAGAACCCGATCGAGATGGAGGGCACCTATCCCCTCCCCGAGGCACAGCGCGACCGCTTCATGGCCCGGCTGTCGATGGGCTACCCGGAGCCGGCCGCGGAACTGCGGATGCTCGACGGGCACGCCGCAGCCGAGCCGCTCGAGGCGCTCCAGCCAGTGACCGACGGACAGCAGATCCTGCGGCTGGTGAAGACAGTGCACTCGGTGCACGTGTCGGAATCAGTGAAGGAGTATGCCGTTGCGCTGGTCGGCGCCACCCGTCGGTCGCAGGAGCTGCGGCTGGGTGCGAGCCCACGAGCGACGCTGCACCTCATCCGGGCCGCCCGGGCCGCTGCCGCGCTGGACGCTCGCGAGTTCGTCCTGCCGGACGACATCCAGGAGCTCGCCGTGCCGGTGCTAGCTCACAGAGTGCTGCCTGCAGCCGAAGCTCACCTCGGTGGGCGCGGGGCAGCTGACATCATCTCCGGGCTCGTGGCCTCGGTGCCGCTCCCCCGTAACCGTCGGGACTGAGACATGCGGCAGGCACTGCGCGGGCTGACCACCAGAGGGCGGGCCTTCGTCGCAGCCGGGATCACTGCTTCCTTGTGCGCGTTGCTGCTCGGCCAGAAGGACCTGCTGCGCGTCGGCATCCTGCTGGTCGCACTGCCGATCGTGGCGGCACTGGTGGTCGGCAGGACCAGGTTGAGGCTGCAGGTCCGGCGCAGCCTGGCTCCGGACCAGGTGCCGGTCGGCGCACCCGCAACTGTTGAACTGGCCCTCAGCAACCAGGGCCGGATGCCGGCCGGGCTGCTGCTGTTGGAAGACCGCATTCCTTACGTGTTGGGGCACCGGCCACGGTTCGTGGTGGACCGCGTCAGCCCCAACTGGCGGCGTACGGTCACCTATCCGGTGAAGTCCGACGTACGAGGGCTGTTCCAGGTCGGGCCGTTGATGCTGACTGTGGCGGATCCGTTCGGACTGGTGGAAACCAGCCGGACCTTTGCCCGGAGCCAGCATCTGCTCGTGACTCCGCGGGTCTTCAGGCTGCCCGAGGTCCGCCTCGGCGCCGACCGGGCGGGGTCCGGGGAGAACCGTCCGCGGGCCATCGCCTCCGCTGGTGAGGAGGACGCCACCGTGCGGGAGTATCGCGACGGCGACGACCTCCGCCGGGTGCACTGGCGATCGACCGCGCGGCGTGGATCGCTGATGGTCCGCCGGGAGGAGCAGCCCTGGCAGAGCCGCTGCGCGATCTTCCTGGACGCCCGCACCATTTCGCACCACGGGCACGGGCCGTCGTCCAGCCTCGAGTGGGCCGTCAGCGCGGCCGCCTCGGTCGGCATCGACCGGATCCGCCGCGGGTATGTCACCACCCTGCTGGGCGGACCGACCACGCTGTCCGCGATCAGTCACCGCAGTTCCACCGCGATCCATCAGCCACTCACCAACCAGCAGCTGCTGACCGAGTGCGCGACGGTGGAGGAGCACAAGTACGCCGAGATCGGTCCGCTGCTGACCGTCGACCGGCACATCCAGGAGCCGAGTCTCGTGGTCGCGATCGTCGGAGCCTGCAACTCCGAGGACATCACCGCGCTCAACCGCTGGCGGACCAGCCAGGCGACCGGGGTGGCCTTGCTCCTCGACGCGGCCAGCTGGGCGGTCGGCGCCGAGGGCACCGAGAAGTCCGCGCGGCTGACCGCGGCCACGGACGCCACCGAGAACGAGCTGCGTCGCAACGGCTGGCGGGTCGCCAGAGTGCGGCGCGGTGACCATCTCCCCACCGCGTGGTCCACTCTCGGGCTGCGGAGCGGAAGGATCGCATGACCGGCCACGTCAGGATCTCCCTCGCCGCCTGGGGAGCGACCGTACTGGGGTCGCTCGTGCTCACGCCGGTCTTCTCCGGTCCGTTCCTGTTCATCAGCGCCTTCCTGTGTGGCGCCATCACCGGTGTCGGGATCCTGCTGCAGAACCTGCGCACCCCGCGGTTCCTCATCCCGTTCGTGCAGCTGGCCGTGCTGGTCGAGCTGATCTCGTTCTTCTTCCTGCGCGACACCCTGAAGTTCGGGCTGGTGCCGTGGCGCGAGACCGCCCTCGAGTTCAACCAGCAGATGGTGAACGCGATGGACTCGATCAACCGCTTCAGCGCACCGCTGCCCCCCGACTCGCATCTGACGTTGTTCGCGGTGTCGGTGATCGCGGCCACCGGGCTGCTCATCCACGTGATCGCAGTACAGATTTCCCAGGCCGCGTGGGCCGGGCTGCTGTTGCTGATCATGTACACAGTGCCGGCGGCGACCGTGCACGGTGGGTTGCCGGCGCTGCTGTTCATCCCTCCGGCCATCGGCTACATCGTGCTGCTGTCGGCCGAGGGACGGACCAGGCTCAGCCGTTGGGGCCGCCGGATCTCGGGGGTCTCGCACCTGGACGCCGCTGAACCGGTCGAGGCATCTGCGCTGGGACAGGCCGGCCGCCGGATCGGACTCAGCGTCGTCGCGCTGGCCGCGCTGCTGCCGGCCCTCCTCCCCGCCCTGCCAGAAGGCGTGCTCGGCAACGGGCTGGCAGGGTCCGGAGTCGGCGACGGCGCCGGCGCGTCGATCTCGGCGACCGATCCGATGCTCGACATGGGCAAGAACCTCAAGCGCGGCGACAACGTGACCGCGCTGACCTACACGGGCGGCCCCGACAAGGGCGTCTACCTGCGACTGACCGCGCTCGATCTCTTCGACGGCAACACCTGGCGGATCTCGCCCCGGCAGGACGGCCGCAAGATCACCGGCGACCTGACCCCGCCGCCGGGGTTCACCGGCGATCTGGGCAAGGTCCAGACCACCAAGATGCAGATCGACGTGAGCCGCAGCTTCCGGTCCCAGTTCGCGCCGGTGCCGTATCCGCTGCACTCGATCTCCCTGAAGAACCGCTGGCGGTACGACGTGAGCGCGCTGGACGTCGTCTCCTCCAACGGCCAGGTCGTCGGCGGCCAGAAGTACAGCCTGACGGCGTACGACCTGCAGCCGACGCCGCAGCAGTTGTTCGACAGCGTTCCCGGCGGTGAGCCGGACCAGTACACGAGCCAGATCCCGCGGTCGATCGACAAGCGGATCACCGCGCTCGCCAACGCCCTCACTAAAGATGCCAAGGGCAACCACTTCGAGCAGGCCGCGATGCTGCAGAAGTGGTTCCGCAACGACGGCGGATTCACCTACAGCACTGATGCCAGTCCGCAGAGCGGCATGAGGGCATTAAGTGCCTTCCTGTTCGACAACAAGACCGGCTACTGCGAGCAGTTCGCCACCGGGATGGCCCTGATGGCACGCACCCTGAACATCCCGTCCCGCGTCGCGATCGGCTTCCTGCCCGGTCAGGCCGGCAAGAACGGCGAGCACATCGTCCGGATGCACGACATGCACGCCTGGCCCGAGCTGTACTTCCAGGGTGTCGGCTGGGTCCGCTTCGAACCGACCCCGTCAGCCCGCGTCGCGAGCACGCCGACCTGGACCGACTCGGCCGGCACGGTCACCGAAGCGCCGACCACCGCCCCGACCACTGCGCCGACCACCCCGGGCGCGGCCGAGTCGCCGGACATCAGCAAGCCGCAGAACCCGCGCGACCTGCCGGGCGGCGACAGCGGTGCCGTGATCGACACCGGCAACTGGTTCACCAACGGGGGCGGCAAGGCGATCGGCGTGACGGCCGGCGTGATCCTGCTGCTCTGCATCCCGTGGCTGATCCGAGCTCTGATCCGACGCAAGCGGTTCGCCCGCGCACCAGGACGAGCAGGGGTCGAAGGCCTGTGGGCCGAGATCCGAGACACGGCACGCGACCTCGGCCTCGACTGGTCCGACACCGCGACCCCGCGCCAGCTCGGCGAGTGGCTGCTGTCGAAGGTGCCCGAAGACGCCCAGTCGCAGGCGCTGAGGCTGGCCCGAGGCGTGGAAGCAGTCCGGTACGCCGGACTCTCCGATCTGCAGGTGGACCTTCGAGCCGAGGCCGCGACGGTCCGCAAAGCCTTGTGGAACCAGACGAAACTCACGCGTCGCTGGCGGGCCCGGCTGCTTCCGCCCTCCTGGCGCTGGTACCTCAACCGAGGCAGCACCGAAGCCTCGGACCTCCTGGACGAGTTCGACCTGGCCTTGGCCCGCCTGCGCTCGTTCGTACTCCCCCACCGCTCGGGCCGCCACGCCAACTAGCCCAGGTCGGTACCAGCAAGCCCCGCCTCGCCGCAGCCGATACCCAGCAGCTCCCCGTCACCTCCGAAGTGGCGGGGAGTTTGCCATCCCGCTGCCTGTGAAGCAGCTGAACCACAACGGTCTCACCACCTCTCAGGCGAACTAGTGCGACAGCCGTAGTTCGTGATGATGCCTTTCGGCAGGGGCCGCGGAGGGCTGGGTGGGGTGTGGCCCTGACCAAGAGTGGGGACCTGGGACAGGTAGTCGGGACCTTGAACACGTTATTTCGTGTCCGCGGTCCCTGTTTGGTGTTCAAGGTCGCCGCTTCGGGACCGTTGACAGCCCGTCCCCGCAACATCACAAACTCCGGCTGTAGTCCTCGCTCGCCTGAGCGGCGTGATCCCTATGGGCACTCTGCTCCTGAGGCGGCCAGAACGATGTGAGCAGCCAGGACGGACAGCTCGGTGAAGCCAAGGCGCCTGACAAAGGGCGCCTGGAAAGATCGCCGGGCAAACAAAGGGCGTCGGGCAAAGGGCGTCGGGCAAAACCAGAACCACACCCGGCGCCTAGGGCGTGGGTGTGGTTCGGTGCGTGGTCAGATCAGCGGTGGGGACCCGTCAGAGGTCCTCGTCGCGGCGCCTGCGCCAGCGATCTTCCATCCGCTCCATGAAGCTGCCCGATGACTCGTGTCTGGTCCGGTGGCGTTTGGACTGCGGCGGAGGCGGCGGGATGTCGTCGGCGTCGCCTGCGTTGCTGATCCGCTTCATGCTCAGCGCGGCTATGTAGAGGCAGGCGACCATCACGACGAAGCCGATGACTCCGATGATGGTGTTGGGGATGATCGCGCCGGCCATCAGTATGACGATGCCCAGCACGAATCCGACGCCGGCAAGAATTGCCCGGCGCTTGTAATACAAGCGCACATTGGTCCCTCGCATGGCGGAAACAAACTTCGGGTCTTCCGCAGCGAGGGCGCGTTCGAGCTGTTCGAACTGGCGCTGCTCTTCTTCCGAGAGGGGCACCGTCGATCCCTCCATGGTGAGCGCGATCTCGATAGGCCGTCTTCAGTCTAGGCCGCCGTTGCCGCGCACGAAACCCTGACTGCCTGTCCCGCGCGTCACGGTACGGCAACTCCGCGCTGTAATCGCCCCTGAAACCCCGCTCGACACCCCCGACTCACCCTGATTCCACCCCCGCCACACCGTCACCACCGCGTAATCCCCACCCGATCACCGCACGCCACGCCCGATCCCGCATTTCGTCACCACCGCCCTGACCGCCACCCCGCACCACCGCCCCAGCCGCCACCCCGCACCACCGCTCCGGCCGCCACCCCGCACCACCGCCCCGGCCGCCACCCCGCACCACTGCCCGTAACCACCCCAGCGCCGACACGCCGCTGCCACGGACACCCCGCGCCACGCGCACCAAGGCCGCGAACAAGGTCGGGTCCGGCGCCGGTTTCGCAGGCCCGGTTTCGCAGGCCCGGTTTCGGAGGGCCGGTTTCGCAGGCCCGGTTTCGGAGGGCCGGTCTCGCGGGATGCGACGCGGTCAGCGGGTGGCGAGGATGTGGAGTTGGGTGGCTACGGCTCGGAAGGCGGGGTGCTGGCTGGCGGCTCGTTCGAGGTCAGCCAAGGCTTCGGCGGCGCCTGGCTCGGAGTCGACGAAGGCCGAGGGGACGAGGTCGGTGAAGGTGCGGACGCCGTGGATGGTGTGGACCATGAAGCCGGCCTCTGCGAGGAGCGCGGTGATGCCGGCCTCGTCGAAACGGCGCGGCATCGGATCGGACGGGCCCCACCGGCCATCCGCATCCTGCAGCGCCACTCGCGCCTCGGCAAGGTGTCCCGCGAGAGCTCGCGCCAGCACCACAGCGTTGCGCTGGGCAACCAACAGACTGAGTACGCCGCCCTCACGCAGGACCGACGCCATCGCCTGGAGCGCCTGGGCGGGATCGTCGACCACCTCGAGGACTCCGTGGCAGAGCAGAGCATCCGCACTGGACTCCCCCGCCAGACCGGGAAGCTCAGCAGCATCGCCTTGCACACCGTGGATGAGCTTGCTGACGCCTTCGTCACTGGCGCGTCGATCGAGCGACGCGAGCGCATCAGGGCTGGGATCCACCACGGTGACGCGATGGCCCTCGACCGCCAACGGCACGGCGAATCCCCCGGTGCCGCCACCGAGGTCGAGGATGTCGAGTCCGGCCCCGGGGTCCGTGCGCGCTCGGCCGGCCAGTGCTAATCGCAGGGCCTCGGCGACCAGCGCCGTACGTACCGAGCGACGACGTCGGTCGACCATCGTGAATGCCCTCCTCGGCTACAAGTCCGCTGCGGGCAACACCCTACTTCCCACCCCGAACAAGACGACGCCACGTCCGCGACCGCAGGAGCGCCAGGTGGTCAGCTGGCTTGCATCCAGGGCTGGGCGAGGACTGATTGGGGGTCGGAGGATGCCGGCAGGACTGGCTGGTTCGTCAGGCGGAGGCTGGACTCCACCAGGTCGTAGAAGGTCTCGACGGCGCGGACGAGGTCGTCGGCCTCGCGGGTGCTGACGGCCCGCTCGAGGCCGGCCTCGGCGGCGGCTCGCTGGGTGGCACCCGCGGCGAAGAAGGTCGCCCACTCGCCGAACTCCGGAGCAACCTCGGCGAGCAGCACCCAGGCATTGCGCTGGATCCGTCGCCGCGGCCCGGAGCGCACCGGACGAGCCCGCACCGCGAGAACCGCGGCGGCCACGCGAAGCGCAGCCACGTGGGCACTCGAGTACCTGATCAGGTGGTCGTCAGCCTCGCGCGCCTCGGCCAGCGCAGCACGTGCGCGGGACAGCTCGCGGCTTGCCGAACCAGCGGCTGCCGGTGAAACCGGTGAAACTGTCATCGGTCCGTCACCCTCTCCAGTTGCCAGCGACCGGAATCCGGGTCGTGAGCGAGATCGAACATCTCCCGCCGACCGTGCCGGCCGCATCCGGCCTCCACTCGGAAGACCGCCCGCTGCGGCCCCCAATCCCCATCCAGCAACCCAACTGCCGCGGAGGATCCCGCCACCGCCGTCGCAGTCGCCACGCCGACACCGGAGCCGATCACGCCGCGCTCCCACCAGGCGGCGGTCTCCACCCACTGAGCCTCGACGGAGCAGACCCGCCACAGCCGGCCGCGCCACAGGAACTGCTCTGGAGTCTCGATGCCGTCCACGACGCCTGAACGCACCTCAACGGCTTCATCGAACTCCCACATGCTCCATCGCCTCCGGTGCGCGAACTTCTTCCCCTGGTCAGCGGCCCGGTGGGTGGGTGCCGGGTGGGGGTCGAGGTCCACCACGGCGCCCGGCCCACCGGGACCACCGGTTACCGATGCGGCCGCAACTCCGCACCGGAGCCGTCCAGCTGCTCCGCTCGCCGTCGGCCGGCCTCCCGACGAAGCCGGGCCGAAGGCAATCGAACATCTGTTCGAACAATGGAAGCGTAGCGTTGCCCGCCGACAAACGTCAACGGGCCGTCGGACCGGGCGGGTTTCCGCCGGCCGCTCCTCGGGACACACTGACCGAACAGCCCCGAACCAGCCGGCTGATCCGCCGACCGCCGTGGCCGCAGCGCTGCCGCTGCCGCTGCCGCTGTTCCAGCCGTAGCGGCGCTTCACCGACGAAGTCGTCGATGAAGCGCTTCCAGGCGCCGGTGGCATGTCCATGACTTCATCCTCACCGGTGCCACCGACAATTTCCGGCGACCCCGGCAGCAGGCAACCAGAACTCGCCCGAACTAGGGTCGGGCCATGTCAGCAGATCATGGCTTCGTCTCGGCGCGGCAACTGAGCGCCGGGTTCCACGACGATGTCATCCGCCCGCTGCTCAGCGAAGTTCCTTACGCAGCCGGGTTGCTGGGTTGGGGCTCCGACGTCCTCGGCTACGACACCGCGCGGTCCACGGACCATGGCTGGGGACCGCGTCTGCATGTCCTTGTCGATGCCGATCAGGTCGAGCGGATCACCAAGCTGATCGACGACAACTTGCCCGAGCAATACCAAGGTCACCCAGTCCGATTCGGCTGGGACGCCCAGGAGCCGGTCCACCACATCACGGTGAGGACCGTGGGTGACTGGCTCAATGATCAGGTCGGCAGGGACGTCAACCAAGGCATGACCGCCGAGGACTGGCTGATCACCCCGCAACAGCAACTGCTCGGCGTCGTCGCGGGACCCGTGTACGCCGACGACGGGCGCCTGCAGCGAGTCCGCGATGAGCTGAGCTGGTATCCGGACGACGTCTGGCGCTGGATGCTCACCTGCCAGTGGTCGCGGATCGCCCAGGAGGAGGCATTCGTTCAGCGCACCGCGGAAGTCGGCGACCACCTCGGCTCGCGCATCGTCGCCGCACGCCTGGTTCGCGACGTGATGCGACTCGCCCTGCTGATGGAACGTGCCTACGCGCCGTACACGAAATGGCTTGGTACTGCGTTCGCGCGGCTCGGGCATGACGATGGGCTCGACGTGGAACTGCGGAACGCGCTCGCCGCAGGCACTCCAAAGGATCGCGAGCACGCGCTGACCACGGCGTACGAGAAGGTTGCGCGCAGGCACAACGCGCTGGGCATCACGGAGTACGTCGACCCCGAGCCCAGGCAGTACTTCGACCGGCCGGCGATGGTCCTCGATGCAGGGCGGTTCGTGGCGGCTTGTCGTGCGACCGTCGAGGATCCCTGGCTTCGAGAGCTCGAACTGGTGGGCTCGATCGACCAGTTCGCGGACAACACCGATCTGCTCAGCAATCCCGCGGTCTACACGAAACTGATCGCGATCTACCAGAAGTAGGGTTCCACCGCGTGAGTACTCATCCCAATGTCCAGCGGGTAGCCGATGCCCTGGCCGCGGCCGGCGCCACCGGCGAGATCCGGATCCTCGACGAGGCGGTCCCGACCGCGGCGGCCGCGGCGGCCGAACTCGGCTGTGAGGTCGGCGCGATCGCGAACAGCCTGATCTTCGACGGTGACGGTTCGCCGGTGCTGATCCTCACGTCCGGCGCGCACCGCGTCGACACCGTGAAGGTCGCCACCGAGCACGGCATCGGCAAGCTCCGGCGCGCCACCCCGGAGTTCGTCAAGGAGCACACCGGCCAGTCGATCGGCGGGGTCGCGCCGGTCGGGCACCCCGCGCCGGTCCGCACGCTGGTCGACACCATGCTGGAGGAGTACGCCGAGGTCTGGGCCGCCGGCGGCATCCCGCACTCGGTCTTCCCGACCACCTACAAGGAACTCCTCCGCATCACCAACGGCACCCCGATCGCGGTCAACTGAATCTCGAATATCGGGGTAGTGCGGATGGGCTACCCCGGACCGGGTCGCCCAGGCTGTCGACCACCGACGTGCGTCACCCCCAGAAGCGACTGACCGGGAACGGGCGATCCGGGGTGCCATGGAGGGCAGAAGCTGTCCCGGCCGATCGAGGAGGGCCACCATGGCGCGTCAGACCGCGGACCTCGAGGACGAGTTCGAGACCGAGTCCGAATTCGAGACCGAGTCCGAATTCGAGACCGAGTCCGAGTCCGAGTGGGAGGACGAGTGGGAGGAGGAGTCCGAGTCCGAGTACGAGTCCGAGGAGTTCTTCCCCGGCCTGGGCGGCGTCGTCAACGCGATCGGCGGACTGCTCGGCGAGGAGGAGGGCGAGTGGGAGGACGAAGGCGAGGAGGAGTCCGAGGACGAGGCGTTCCTCGGGCTGCTCGGACCTATCGCCAAGATCGCCGGCGGCCTGCTCGGAGGGGGTGGCGGTGGTGACGGCGGGGGTGGTGACGGCGAGTACGAATTCGAGGACGAGGCGGAGGCCGAGGCCGAGGAGTTCTTCAAGAGGCTGAGGGGCGTCTTCCGCAAGGCGGCACCGTTCCTCAAGACGCTCGCGAAGACAGCCGGCCCGCTCGTCGCGACCGCGATCGGTGGGCCCGCCGCGGGCGCGGTCGCCCGCGCCGTCACCTCGCAGCTCGAGGGCGAGTTCGAGATGGAACTCGAGGTCGAGTTCGAGGAGATGGCAGTGGCGCCGCTGGCGCCCTCACAGACCTTCGCGGAGTACCTGGCGGCCCAGGCCGCGGCCACCGAGTCCGAGGCCGAGGCCGAGGCCCTCGGTGGCGCCGCGGCGTACGCGGCGATCAGCCCCGACGACCGGCGCGAGCTCGAGCGACTCCTGCCTCACCTGCTACGCGGCGCGGCGACGATCACCCGGATGCTCCACGGCAACCGGAGCACACGCCCCGCGGTGCGGATGGTCCCGGGGATCGCCGACGGCGCGGCCCGGACGATCGCGAAGCGGATCGCAGCGGGCGAGCCTGTCGGCCCGGTCGAGCTCGGCCAGGTGATGGGCGCCGCGACGACGCAGGCGCTGATGCCGGGCACCGCACGGCAGGCCGTAATGCGTAGGCACGCCCGGGGTCTCGCCCGCAGCCGCCGGCGCTATCACGGTCAGGGCCGCCGCGGGTACAGGGGCCGTACGAGCGGTGGGCGCTACCCACGCCGCCCGCAGACCGCAGGTGGCCGGTACGGCGTGGGCCGCGCGAGGACCGTTCGGCGCCAGCCCGTCCGCAGCCGCACCGTCGGCGGCGGCCGCGTGCCCCGCCCGAGGCCCGGGTTCGTGCGGATCACCACCCCGCTGCGGGTCCCGCCGAAGGCCGGCCGGCCGGCCCGCGTGGTCCGAGTGGTCAGCGACGTCCGGGTTCCCCGCGGCGCCGTCCCCGCCGGCCGGCCTACGAGCGCCGCCGGCCGCCGTGCCCGATAGCCCGGCGCCCACCAGCACATCGACGTCCGAACCGAGTGGAGGGACGACCATGGCGTCCGCACTGAACCGCAACTACCCCGAGATCCAGGGCGAGTTCGAACTGGAGGACGAGTTCGACACCGAAGACGAGTTCGAGGCCGAATTCGAGACCGAGGACGAGAGCGAGTTCGAGGCGGAGGACGAGGACGAGGACTTCCTCGGCGCGATGGGCGGCATCGGCAAGGCGCTGAGCGGCCTGCTCGGCGGCGGTGGCGACGGCGAGTACGAGGTGGAGTTCGAGTTCGAGGTCGAGGCGGAGACCGAGGAGGAGGCGGAGGAGGAGTACGAGGACGAGGCGTTCGTCAACCCAGTACGCCGGATCTACCCCGACGCCGAGCTGATGGCATACCTCTCGACGAAGGCGGCGCAGACCTCGAACGAGGCCGAGGCCGAGGCGTTCTTCGGCGCGATGGTCCCGATCATGTCCAAGCTCATCCCGCGAGCCGCGGGCGTCCTGGCCCGCAACGCCCCTGCGCTGATCCGCGGCACGTCGGCTCTGGGCCGCCGGCTGCGGCGCAACCCGGCGACGCGCAAGTACGTCGTGGCGATGCCGGTGATCCTCCAGCGGACTGCGCAGAGCCTGGCGGACCAGACGGCGGCGGGGCGGCCTGTCACGGCCGACACGGCGATCGCGACGATGACCCGCATCGCAGGCCGGGTACTGCGCACGCCCCCCGAGCGGGACCGTGCTGTGCGCGCGGTGAGCACGTTCGACCGTCGCTACCGCCGGCGCAGCCGCAGCCAGTCCCCTGGAGCGACCTCGCCCCGCCGTCGGCGCCGGCAGGCCCCACCACGAACCGCGCGGCGCCGCCCGGCGCGGCGCTGACGACCGGCAGACACCGGGATCCCGGAGGGGAGGGGACGATGCCGTACCTGACGGACCTCGCGGGCGTCGCCCGCAAGACCAGCCTCGAGGTGATCGAGGTGCCCGCCTGGGAGACCCGGGGTCGCGGCGAGATGAGCGACGTCCGCGTGGTGGTCTGCCACCACACGGCGACGCTGAACCGCACCGCCGACATGCCCTCACTCGACACCCTCATCAACGGACGCCCGGACCTCAGCGGGCCGCTCTCCCACTTCGGGCTGTCCCGCTCCGGGAAGGTCTACGTCATCGCCGCCGGCCGCTGCAATCACGCCGGGACGGTGCAGAACCCGTCGTGGAGCAACAGCCATGCCATCGGGATCGAGGCGGAGGCGACGGGCACCGACGCGACCTGGCCCGAGGTCCAGGTGGCCGCTTTCGCCCAGCTCTGCCGCGTGCTCATCGACCACTTCGGGCTGGGCGTCTCGGCCGTGCTCGGGCACAAGGAGGTCGCCGATCCACCCGGCCGGAAGATCGACCCCAACTTCGACATGGCCGAGTTCCGCGCACGGGTCAGCGCGATCGGCGGCACGCCTCCCCCCGCGCCGACTCCCGCACCGGCGCCAGCGCCGGCGCCGACGTCGACGTCGTCCTGGCCGACCTGGCTCCCGTCGCTGCCATGGTTCGAGGGCGAATTCCTGAACGGCGCCAGCGGGGCCACTCCGGTCGTGCGGCCAGGCGCCGCGCGCGCCCGGCAGGACGTTCTCCCGGTCTACCTGTCCGGCCAGGCGCTCAACGTCCGCCGGCACCTGAATGCTCTGCGCGACTTCCGCCGGGACGAGTTCGGCACGCAGCCGGCGCGGCCGAGCGAGGGTCACGTGCAGGCGGTGAACGCACTTCTCACCACCCTGCGGGGGCCGCTGAAGACCGTGGTCGAGCGGCTGGATCGCGCCTCGGATGCCGCCCAGGCGCGGCCATCCGAGACCCGGATGGGTCTCGCGATGGAGCTGAAGACCCAGGCGCACGACCTGGTCCGCGCCACCGAGCGGGTCTGGGACTTCTACTTCGAGCTGTTCGGGCAGCGGCAGAGCGCGTTCGGCGAGTGGCTGGACGCCTGCGACCGGATCACGCTCGACTGCTACCAGCACGTGTTCATGCATCTGGGCAACGAGCGCAGCATTCCTTCGCCGCCGCCGTTCTGCTACATGCGGACCGGCTTCTCGCCGGCCACGTTCCGCCGCGGCATTCCGCTGCGTCGGCTCGGCAGGCAGCTCAACCCGTTTCCGCTCGTCCAGCTGCCTTACCACCGGATGGTCAACCCCTGGACGATGGGCGCGATCCTGCACGAGGTCAGTCACAACCTGCAGAACGAACTGCAGCTCGAGCAGGCGGTGCCCTCGTCGATCGCGCGGCGGTTGCGCGCGGCCGGCCTTCCCGAGCCGGTGGCCGCGGTGTGGGTGCGCTGGAACCGCGAGATCTTCGGCGACATGGTCGGCTGTCTGCTCGGCGGCGAGGCCTTCGTCGCCTCGCTGATGGACGTGATCGGCCGGACGCCGGCGCAGAGCCTCGGCTATTCGCCACGCAGCGTGCACCCGACGCCGTACTTGCGCACGTTCCTCTCCTGCGAGCTGTTGCGGCGGATGGGGTTCCCGGAGCGCGCCGCGGAGTTCCGGCGGGCGTGGTCGCAGCTGTACCCGTCCACCCACGGGTCGGCGCTGCCCCCGAAGCTGCTCGCCACCGCGGACAGCGCGATCCCCGCGGTCGTGGAGGCCGTCTGCTACACGCCCTTCCCCGGCCTCGGCGGCAAGGCGCTGCGCGACGTCATCTTCTTCGAGCCGCGGCACCAGACGATGATCGAGGAGGCAGGGCGCCGGCTTGCGAAGGGCGTCGACCCCGGCGTCGTGCCGGAGCGGTTCCTGATCGGCGCTGTGCGCTCGGCGCTGGACCAGGGCCAAGCGGAGCCTGACAAGCTGATGCGCAACTTCTACGTCCAATTGGCCAGGCGGTGATCGCCGTGACCGTCGACGACAGCCGCGCGGCGCTGCAGGTCGCACTGCGGGACCTCTGGCTTGCGGTGGCGGAGCTCGTCCTGAACACCAACGACGACCAGCCGGAGGAGAGCGACCTCGCCTCCGCCGAGCACGTCGCGCAGCTCGCCGTCGAGATCCAGGGCCGGCTCGCGGAGGCACTCGCCCGATTCGACGGCAGCCCACCCGCGAGCGTGGAAGAGGCAATGCGCGAGCTGTGCGACGTCGAGCGGCTCGTCCGCGAGGCCGGCCTCATCTACTGGCGGGACCTGCGTGCGCACGGCCCCGTCTCCCAATTGCGCGGCTCCACCAGGCGTCGGGGCGGCGCCTGGCCCTCATGGTGGTCCGGCGTCGAGCAGAGCCTCGAACGCTGCGAGGAGCCGCTCGTCGCCGCCGGCCAGGCGGTCGGCGCCGCATGGCACGAGCTCGTGACCCCACCGCCCACCGATACGACCAGGACGAACATCTCCAGGAGGTCGTCGTGACGAACGACAAGTTGCAGCAAGGGCTCCCGGTCGTCGAGGTCGACCAGGCCTTCCCGCTGATGACGACGGACGGGGTGGCCCGCCCGTCGACCTCGACCGGGATCACAGGCGACCAGGGGCCGGCCGTGAGTGCGGCGATCCGGGACGTGCTGGGCTGGCGGCCCCGCGTCCAGGACCCCAAGGCCTTCTCGGCCGCACTCGCGGCGTCCTTCGAGCTGTCGGTCGTCGAGGACCACGTCGTCGCCAAATACGTGCCGCGCGGCGTCGCCGTCCAGGCTGACCTCGGCGGTGTTACGGGCGGCCAAGCCTCCTTGTACTTGCGGGCGAAGGCGGCGCACGAGCAGATCACGCGGATGCTGGACAGCCTGCAGCCGCTGCGGACGGACGCCGATCCGCAGGACTGCGAGGCCTACCGCGGCCTGGTCCGTGACTCGGTCCGCCGGATAGTCCTTGAGCTCGGTCGCGAGGGCGGCCCACGGGTCCCGCTGGTGGACTCCGCGTTCTCCGTCCTGACCGGCTTCCAACCGACCACCGCGACCGCCCCGATCCCGGCGGCCACTCCAAGGACCCCGTCGATGTCCCCGTCGGCCACTCCGAGGCGGAGGGCTGCCGGCGGGTCCACGCCGACTCCTGCGACGGCTGGGCCCCCCACGCTCTCCGCGATCTTCTGGCCGACGTCATCGGTCTCGACCTCCGGCACAGCGGTGGGCTCAGTGCCCACGGCCTTCGCCGAGATCGACCCGGACAGCGTGCCCGGCCAACTGGGCGCGCTTCGCGACCGCTTCGGCCTGGACGATGACCACGTGAACACCGTGGACGAGGAGAAGCAACGGACGAGCTTCTGGACGCTCGTCGAACTCATCACGGACCTGCAGCGGTCGTGGGACACCCGGCGGCAGGACTTCACCCTCGGCGCTGGAAGCGGCTTCCTGGGCACGGACCTCGTGCAGATCAGCCGGCTGCTCGCGGCGGCCTCGGAGCAGGTCGACGAGTTCGAAGCGGTGCTCGACTCCGTGCTCGTCTCCTCGGCCGAGCGCCAGACCGTCGTCCTCGACCGGGGCACCGGGCTCACGCTCGACGACCTCGTGCAGTGGCTGCGGGTCTTCTTCACCGAGGACGGCCCGAACATCATCCGGGACACCGGCCGCGACGGGCTCGTCTCGTCGTTCACCCCGACAGCCGCCGCACTGCTGATCAACCTGCGCGACAAGCTGGTACGTCGGCTGGTGCCCTGCGGCAGTGCGTCGTGCGCCAGTGGCTGCCACTGCGGCTCGCGCGGGCAGGTCACGTGCATCCCCCTGGGCTGCTGCACACCGCTACCTCCGGGGATGTACGCGGGACGAGTAAAGATCGCCGTGTCAACGCTCTGCGGACTGGTGGAACGGTTGACGGCCAAGGCGATCCGGATCGGTCGATTCGCCGGAGTCGTGCTGCTGGACCTCTCCGTAGTGCCGTTCGACGACGACACCGACTCCGACGACAGATTCGTCCGGGCCGAGGTGCGCGGCCTGCACCTGCGCCCGACCTACATACCGGCGTTCGTCGCCGACGACGGCAACCCGGCGAACCTCGCGTCCCTGGTGCTCCCGCTGCAGGGCAGCGCGAGCGCGGACGACGACCATCTGTCGGGAGTCTTCCAGCGAAAGGCGCTGCCGAGCGCGCTTCAGACCCTGCTGGATGGGGCGGGCGGGCGGGGCGTCCTGATGGCCGCGAGCGATGTGCCCCTGGCGATCATCGACGGCGAGCTCGGGCGTCTGATCCAGGGCCCAACCGTGACGACGTGGCCGAAGCTGCAGCCGGCGGGCGTGGTCGCCGGTGACAACGGTCCGGACGACTGGGACGACATCCCGCCGAACCAGCGGTTCCTCCCGCAGTCCCCGGCCGACCCCGTGGACCCCGAGGTCGTGGACAGGTGCCTGGCCGACTGCGGCGACGACTGCGAGGACTGTGACTGCGGCTGCCACCTGCTCAAGGTCGCCAAATCGGGCCTCTCCCGCCTCCGCGGGATCGTCAAGGACAGGGACGTGCAGGCCAGGGCGAGCGACGTCGGCAAGGATCTGAGTAGCTCCCGTAGCAGCACGCCCCAGACCCTGCGGTCGGTGCTGGAGGGCGACAAACTCACCAACCTCATCGACGCCGTACTCGCCGCCGATCGGCACTACGCCGAGACCGAGGCAGCCGAGACCCGCGCCGCTCGCGCCGAGGCCGAAGCGAACGAGGCAGCCGAGGTTGCGGAGGCCCGCGCGGATGCGGCGGCGGATGCTGCCGAACGTGCGAGGAAGGTCCAGGCCGAGGCGGTCGCCCGACGCGAGGAACTGCGCTCCGGGCAACTCGCCGCAGGGGCCGAAACCTCTGCCGGCGAGCCGGAGCAGACCTGGCCCGAGCAGACCTGGCAGAAGCCGACCGAGACCCCGCCCACCCAAGCAGAGCAGACCCAAGCCGAGCAGGCCGAGGCAGAGCAGGCCGAGGCAGAGCAGACCGAGGCAGAGCAGACCGAGGCAGAGCAGACCGAGGCAGAGCAGACCGAGATGGAACCGATCGAAGGGGAAGGGCCCGGTGATGAAGAGCCGGTGTACGCCAGATCCGAACGGGAGCTGTCTGCGTTGGATCGGCTGCGTGCGCTCATCGACCAACTGCCCGGCACGAAGGAGATGCGGGTCAAGCAGATCCAGACCAGCCAAGAGGTCCGTCGTTTCGTCGTAGCGGCACTGCGTGCGGATGAAGAGGCGCAAGCTGACGGCAGCGACCGCTCGGACGAGAAGGAGCAGTGACATGCTTTCCGAACGGGATTATCAGGATCTGCTGGATCGCATGCAGGCGTTGCGGAGTCAGGTATCCGAGCGTCTCTCGGGAAGCCTGGTGTCGAATCCGGCCCTTGCCGAGGAGATCAACCGCCAACTCGAGGATCTCGTCCAGGCGGCGCGCGCCGCGGATGCCGCCGGACCGAAGCCGCCGGACCGTGGCCTCGCCGAGCTGGTCGGCGTCGGTCCCGATGCCGCGCAGCAGTTCGGCGACGTCAAGATCCCGCAGGGGGTCATGGAGTACGACGAGAACGTCAACTCCGAGCGGGTCGTCGCGGTCGGAGATCTCTACTACATCTACCAGCACGAGCGGATCGGCGTGTTCCGAGTCGTACAGAAGCTCAAGGAGCTCTTCGAGGGCGGCGCGATCCGGCTGTCCGGCGGCGAGGGTGCCTACAAGCTCTACCAGTTCGACCGACGCGACGTACTGCGCTACACGAAGAACGACCGGGTCGCCGCTTACCGCCGGGTGCTCGGCTACGGTAGCGGCCTCGGCGCGGGGCAGAGCCGGCCGAACACCGACTTCCACATGCTGTTCTCGCACTTCGTCAACCAGGTGACGCTGTTCTGGCGGGACAAGCGGATCAGCGACGTGATCCGGGAGCGGGCGCTGGACCCGAGCTTCGGATCGATCGCCGTGGTCCGCCGGGCCGGGCTCGACCTGCGGAACAACCTGAAGTTCACGTCCTACGGCCACCTGAACGTGTTGCGGGTCGAGGTCATGCAACTGCTGGAGGAGTGCTTCGGCATCCTCGGGTCCAAGGACGTCAAGGACCTGTTCGGCGCGGCCAACGCGTGGGACGTGGTCGACGAGGTCCTGATCCGGTACTTCGACGTGCGGCTGCAGAGCAGCCCACGGCAGCGGATGGCGGTCAACGGGCGCGAGGTACTGCGCTGGCTGTCCGGCAACCACGTGATGGAGACCGGCCGCGGGCAGTTCGAGTCGCTGCTCATGGAGATCGCGGAACCGGCCGAGGAATGGCTCACGTCGGCGCAGGCGATGAGCCTGGCCAAGCGAACGGGCACCGACCGGGTCATGCCGTGGGAGCAGCTGGGCCAAGCAGGCGTCGCCGCTCGGTACGGCGAGCGGTCGCCCGCGCAGATGCCGCCTGCCGCGCGCGGCGGCGGTCCGATCTACCCGCGCCGCAACGGCCTGGGGACCTACCGCGGCGGGCGAGGCGGCGTCCCCGCCCGGCCGCGCCGGTGAGAGGTGACGTCGCCCTCGGTGCTCGCCGCCGCTCGGCGGTGGAGGACCGACCGGCTGACCGAACTGCGTGCCTGGCTCGCGATCCCGTCCGTCAGCGCTGACCCGGCGCGGGCCGCGGACGTTGCCCACGCGGCCCGGTGGCTCGCGTCGTGGCAGAGTGCCCACGGCGCGAGGGTGGACGTCCGGCCAACCGCCGGAGGTCGGGACGTCGTCCTGGGGTACTGGCCGGCACCGCCGGGCGCGCCGCTAGTAGTGATATACGGCCACTACGACGTGCAGCCCGCCGGGCCGAGGTGGTCGTCCGACCCCTTCAGTTCCGTGGTCCGCTCCGGCGTGCTCTACGCCCGCGGCGCCGGTGATGACAAGGGACAGCTCTTCGCCCACCTCTGCGCCCTGGACGCGTGGCGGCAAGCTGGCGTCCCTCCGGTGCAGGTGCTGGTGATCGCGGAGGGCGCCGAGGAGGTGGGCAGCCCGGGGTTCGATGCCGTACTGCGCCCGCTCGCCCGGCGGGTTCGGCCGGTGGCCGTGGTCGTCTCCGACACCGAGCGGGACGACGACGGCGCGCCCACCGTGACTGTGAGCCAGCGCGGCCACCTCGTCGCCCGGCTCGAGGTCGACACCGGTGGACCGGACGTGCACCCCGGTCGGCTGGGCGGCGCCGTGGTGGATCCCGGCCTGGTGCTGGCCAAGGCGCTGCTGACACTGCACGACGAGCTCCTCCCCACCCTCGGCGCCCGCCCTGCGGACGCCCTCGGCGCACAGCCGCGCATGCGGACGGACGGCGTACAGCCACGCACTCGCACGGATGCGGCTGTGGCGCGGGCTGCGGGCGGGCGGGCCATGACCGGACCTGGGATGGATGAGCGGATCACAACGCGCGGCGCGCTCAGCGTCACCCGGCTCACCGCCGGCGCGCAGGGCAGCGCAATACCGGCTCGGAGTGCGGCGCGGATCGACCTCCGGGTGCCGCCGCGGGCGGACCCGGCCGATGTGCTGCTCCGCGCGCGCCGGCTGCTCGACGGGCTCGCCCCGCGCGGGACGACCGTGCGGCTGCATGTCATCGCCGCGACACCGGGGCTGGAGACGATGCCGGATGCGCTTACCCGGCGGGCAGCGGAGGAGGCGTGCGCGGTGGGCTTCGGGCGCCCACCGGCTTACGTGCGGTCCGGCGGCACCATTCCCGCGGTGGGCATGATGGCCCGCACCTTCGGGATTCGCCCGCTCCTGCTGGGTTTCGGGACCCCCGGCGGTAACGCGCACGGACCGGACGAGGCGATGGATCTGGCCGGCTGGGCGGCCGGCGTCGACACGTCCGCGGCACTGCTTTCCGCACTGGCACCCTCAATTCGTGCCGGTCCTGTATCCGCGCGGCTCCAAAGCGATCACCATAAGGGGAGCCGATGGGTTCGCTCCGGCGCTCCCCTGGCGCGCATCGAGGGGGAGGAATGATGACCGCGACAGCCGTTCCGACGTCAACCGGGCGAGACAGCCCTCCCGGCGACCCGCCCCTGGAACCCCTGGCCGCGAGAACCGCGGAGCCTGCGGACACAGCACTCCTCCGGCAGCGCGTCATCGCCGCGCTGCGGGCGATGACCATCCAGGTCGAGCTGTGCGCCATCGACGCGACGACGACCGAGAACGGCGTATCCGTGATGTTGGAGCACGACAACGTCCGGTGCGTGCTCGTCATCTCCCCGCAGGTACCCCGGCACGCGCTCAGCCCGCGCGAGCTGCAGATCGCCCGGCTGGTCGCGGACGGCGCCACCAACCGCGCCATCGCGAGCTCGCTCGACATCAGTCCCTGGACCGTGTCGACGCACATGCGCCGCATCTTCACGAAGCTCGACGTGTGCAGCCGGGCCGAGATGGTGGCGCAGTTCTTCGGCAGCGGCGACTCCGGTCAACTCCGCTAGAACGCCGGTACAGCGGTGTCGGGCAGCTGACGAAGCCGTCCAGCAAACTGCTGGACGGCTTCGTCTGACCTGCGGTGGATGCTAGTAGGCCAGCTTGAGGTCTACGTCGGCAGCGCGGACGTAAGCCATCCGGTGGCCGAACCAGATCTGGTAGTAGCGGTCCTTGCCGAGCACCTGGACGTGGTCCGCCGGCGGCTGACCGTCGAACGACACAGCCCGGTAGTAGTCGGTCTCGATGTTGGCGTCACCCACTGGGTAAGCCTGGCCCGCACCGATCGTGTACTGCAGCGGTGTCACCGTCTGGTACGGAATACCCGCCGGGTAAGCGGCCTGCTCCGGGTAGGCCCGTCCATAGACCGGCACAGTGGTCTTGCCCGCCTTCGGCTTCACCACCAGCCCCGGCTTGGCGAAGGCGTCCGGCGCAGAGGCAGGACTCTTGAACCAGGCAAGAGCGCCCAAGTACCAGACGGCTACCCAGTCACCCGACCGCTGCGCGACCACGTACTGCGAACCGGCCGCAGCGCGTGCCCCGATGTCCGACACGCCGGTGGTGCTGGAGGTCGACCCAGGCCGCAGTCCGATGTCCTTGACCAGCGGAGCCGCGTCGTCCGGAGCCTGCCGGAGGTAGACGAAGTTCGTGCCCTGCGGAGCGCAGGTGCCGTCCGTGTTGCAGCCGGTGACGACCTGCACGTTGTCGGAGAAGCCCGGCTTCACCGTGACGATCGTGCCTTCCTTGACCGGGAAGACGCTGTGCCCGTAGATCGGCGCGCCCAGCAGGTCGAAGTAGTGCTCCCAGTCCCAGTACGGTCCCGGATCCCAGTGCATGCCCTTGACCGTCGAGGGAATCGTCCCAGGCACCTGGTCGTGGCCGATGATGTGCGCACGGTCCAGCGGGATGTTGTTCTCCTTGGCCAGATAGCGGACCAGCCGCGCCGAGTTGCGGTAGAGCGCCTCGGTGTACCAGGTCGCGCCCTGGGCCGCGAAGCCCTCGTGCTCGATCCCGATGCTGTGCATGTTCACGTACCAGTTGCCGGCGTGCCAGGCGACGTCCTTCGCAGCCACGTGCTGCCAGACGTGCCCGTCGGACGAGCGCATCGTGTACTGCCAGCTCACGTACGTCGGGTCCTGCACCAGATTGAGGGTGCCCTGCCAACCACCCTCGGTGTCGTGGATGAGGATGTAGTCGATCTTGCCGGTCTTCGGCCGGTTCGCCAGGTCGTGGTTGCCGTAGTCACCGCCACCCAGATCTTGGTAGGGCGCCGGCAGCGACTCGCAGCCGAGGTCGGCCGGGCACTCCGTCGCTGCTGCCGACTTGGGCGCGGCCGGCAAACCAGTTCGAGCCAGTTGCGCCTTCGCCGGAGTCACCTTCAGTGCCGGCATGACGATCTGCTGGCCCGTGTTCGTAGTACGGGCCGCGCCCTGCGCGAGGATCGCGTAGACGTCGTCTGCGAAGCCCGAAGCTCCTGTCCGGTCGGAGGCCCCGGCGTACGAGCCCACAGCGCCGTACCAGTCAGCAGCGGAGGTGTTTGCACCGACCGGCAATCCCAGCGAACGCTGGTAGGAAGCCAGCAGTGCGGCACCACCGGCGATGTTCGCGCTGGCGTCGTTGCGCAGCGCAACCGCGTCCAGCCCGGTCAGCTCGGCGGCCTTGTAGAGGGTGCGGAGCGAATCGGCCTTGGCCAGCTTGCGGCCGCCCGACAGGTCAACGGCGGCAGTCGGGTCGACAGCCGTGAGGTGCATCGGGCCATAGCCGCCCGACGTGCTCGCCTTGCCCTGGTGGTCGTCCCACCGGGTCTCGGCGTAGGACACAGCAAGCAGCACCGACTCCGGTACTCCGTACTGTTGCGACGCCGCCTCGAATGCTGAGGCGGCAGCCGCGGACGACGGTCCCGGCGCGGAGGCGACCGCGACAGGTGGACCGCCGGACGACACGCCGGTCACTGAGATGGGCAGCGCTACCGCTGCCAGTGCGGCGAGAATCTTCGAACGACGACGCATGATTTGATCTCCCTGACCCGTCTGGGGTTGCCCGGGCCGTTGGTCACACAGACCAGCAGCCCGTTTACTTTGAGTCGTGGAGATCTCGATGTCAACGGTTAACCAAAATTGGGGTCAGAAGGTTCGATTCTGACGGCGACCTGACCGGATGGTGGAGTGAGGTCAGGAGTGACACAGCGTTCCGACGGGCTGGCAACAGAGGGTTACGGAGTACGACCATGGAAGCGTTGCCGTTGGCGTTCACGACGGGCTGGGCGAGCGGGATCAACGCCTATGCGTGCGTCCTCATCCTCGGTCTGCTCGGCCGGTTCGCCGATGTCGCGGAGATCCCCAGTTCGCTGACCGGCAACGGCGTGCTGATCGCGGCCGGCGCGCTGTTCGCCTTCGAGTTCGTCGCCGACAAGATCCCGTATATCGACTCGGCCTGGGACGCGATCTCCACCGTGATCCGGCCGACCGTCGGCGCCATCGTCGCGGCCCTGCTGTCCGGCCAGGCGAGCACCCTGAACCAGGCAGTGATCGCGACCACCGGTGGGGTCGTCGCGCTGCTTTCGCACTTGGTGAAGTCGAGCCTCCGGTTGGCGATCAACACCTCGCCCGAGCCGGTCACGAACATCGCCGCCTCCTCGGGCGAGGACGTCGCGGTCGCCGGCGTCGTCACCCTGGCCGCGTTCCACCCGACGGCCGCTCTGATCATCGCCGGCGTACTGCTCGTGATCGGGCTGATCTCCGTCTACTTCGCGTTCCGCGCGATCCGTCGCGGCCTGGCCAGATTCAGGGCCTGGCGAGAGCGACGAGTCGGTCCTGCGACACCGAGCAGCGCGATCTGATGGCTCGCGTGATCGTCATCGGGGCCGGCCTGGCCGGTCTCGCCGCCGCCGTACGGTTGGCCAAGCTCGGCCACCAGGTCACCGTCTGCGAGCAGGACGGACGGCTCGGCGGCGTGATCGGCCGAGTCGAGGCCGACGGCTTCAGATGGGACGCGGGAGCAGCCAGTACCACCCTGCCGGCCGCGTTGCGCGATCTGTTCCGCAAGTCCGGCAGGCCGCTCGAGAGCCTGGCCCAGCTGGATCCGATCACCGAACCGCGGCGGCACATGTTCGGCGACGGAACGGTCCTCGACCTGCCCGTCGGGGATCGCGCCGCCCAACTGGACGCGTGGACCGATCTCGCGGGGGCGAAGACCGCGCAGCGATGGACCGACCTGGTGGACGGCTACGGCGAGACCTGGCAGATCCTGCGGAAGACCTCGCTGGAACCTCCGCTGATGGACAAGTTGCCGTTCAACGCGATCCGCGGCCTGAAACCCTGGCAGTCCCTCGAACGAGTCGCCGAGCGCAACCTCGACGACGCTCGCGCCCGTTCCGTACTCCGCTACTACGCGACGCAGCACGGGTCAGAGCCGAAACTCACCCCCGGGTATGTCGGCGTGTGGTCCTACCTCGAGCGCACGTTCGGCCGCTGGACCATCGACGGCGGATTCGGCGCACTCGCGGATGCGCTCGCGCAACGGGCCAGCGAGCGCAAGATCGACATCCGGACCGGCGCGGAGGTGGTAGGCGTCAGCACCAGAGACGGCGCGGTCACCGGCGTACGACTGGCCGATGGCGAGGATCTGCCGGCGGAGATCGTGGTCAGCGACATCGATCCCCGCGAGCTTTACGGCCAACTCGTCGACGACCCTGCCGCCAAGAAGGTCCGCCGCCAGGTGCTGCACACCCATCAGGCGCAGGCCGCTTACGTAGTACACCTGGGACTGCGCGATCCGCTGCCGACCCTGCCCTTCGAGACCGTGCTGCACGGCAGCCCGACGGTAGTGGTTCGCGCCGGCGGCCAGGCGCCAGCCGGACACCAGGCTTGGTCGGTGCTGGTCCACGGCTACCCCACGGACGACGTACTGGACCTCCTGGTCGCACGCGGCCTGCACATCCGGGACAAGGTCGTCTCCCGCCAGGTCTCACCCTCCTGGTTGACCGGAGTCGCCTGGGAAGGCTTCCGCACCGCCCGGCGCCGCGCGGCCAACATCTCCCCCGTCAAGGGCCTGTACTGCGTAGGCGCGGGCGCCCACCCCGGCACCGGCATCCCGGCGACGACCCTGGGCGCCGCCATAGTCGCCGACGCCATCGGCAAAGCCTGACGGCCAACCGGCAGCCAGTTCTCGGGTCCTCGGACACGCACTGGGGACCTCGGACATGCTATTCCGTGTCCGAGGTCCCCAGTACGTGTCCGAACCCACGACTCCTGCACCGGGGCGGGGCTGGGGTCTGCGGAATGGGCGCACTAGGATTGATCGTTCATGTGTTCCGTGTCGGACAAGGTGCCCGGCAGTAGAGAGGACCCCGGTGGATCAATCCCCCACGTCGACCGATCTGGAAAACGTTGAACGGGCTGAGCTGGAGGCCGAGCAAGCTCACGTCGATCGGGTGTACACCCGGGTCGACGAGGCCGCCCGCTCCGCATCCCGGATCGCGGTCGAAGGGCACCAACGCGGTCAGGCGCAGAACGTCGGGCGGGTGCGCGACGAGGAGCAGACCGGCCTGTACGAGCGGGACGTGCTGGTGTTCGCGGCAGCTCGCCGGATCGCCGAACTGGATGCCGAGCACGAAGGCCTGGTCTTCGGCCGGCTTGACTCCGACAACGGCGACGACACGCCGCCGGCACAGACTGCCGACGAGCTGGAGAAGCTGTACGTCGGCCGCATCGGCGTGCGCGACGCGGAGTACGAGCCGCTGGTGATCGACTGGCGTGCTCCCGCGGCCGAGCCGTTCTATCGGGCCACCGCGACGGACCGGCTACGCGTAGTACGGCGCCGGGTGCTGCGGAACAAGGGCCCGCGGATCGTCGGCCTCGAGGACGACCTGCTGGCGCCGGAACGGGCACCGGAGGACCTGCCGGTGATGGGTGAGGGCGCGCTGATGGCGTCGCTGTCGCGGGCCCGTGGGCACACGATGCGGGACATCGTCGCGACCATCCAGGCCGAGCAGGACGAGGCGATCCGGGCGCCGGCCCGTGGCGTCACCGTCATCGGCGGTGGTCCCGGGACCGGCAAGACCGTGGTTGCGCTGCACCGCGCGGCTTACCTGCTCTACAGCGACCGTCGGCGGTTCGAGCGCGGCGGTGTGCTGGTGGTCGGGCCGTCGGCCGCGTTCATGGCCTACATCGAGCGGGTGCTTCCCAGCCTCGGCGAGAACACCGTGTCCCTGCGTGCGGTGGGCGAACTCGTCGACGGGGTCAAGGCGACCGCAGTCGACGAGGCAGACGTGGCCGCGATCAAGGGCTCGCTCCGGATGCGCGGGCTGCTCTCCCGCGCCGCCCGCGACCGGGTGCCCGACGCTCCGACCACGCTGCGGGTCTTCGTCGGCGGCGCGACAGTCGAGCTGGACGTCAACCAGCTGGACAACGTACGACGCAACGCCCTGCGCCGCACGCCGCGGAACCGCGCCGGCTCCGAGGCGCGCAAGGGGCTCATCGCCGCGCTCTGGCAACGGTTCCCCGACGACCTGCGCAATGGCGTGTACGCCGATCGCGAGTCCTTCGGGGACATCGTCAGCGACCTCACGGCGTTCAAGTCGTTCTTCGCCGCGTGGTGGCCCGTGCTCACGCCGGGCGCAGTACTGCGCTGGCTCGGCGATGCGCGGCGCGCGCAGCGGTGGTCCCGTGGGGACTTCGCTCCGGCCGAGATCGACCGGCTGGCCGCGGCGATCCGCAGTACGGACGAGTTCACGATCGCCGACGTCGCGTTGCTCGACGAGCTCGGCAACCTGCTCGGTCGGCCGCCGATCCAGGAGGCCGGCAAGGACGAGGAGTTCGACTGGCTGGAAGGCCTGTCGGACGGCGTCAACGAGGTGCTCACGACCTCCGAACGCCAGGCCCGGAGAGCCGCCGTGGCGGAGGCGGACGAGCCCGACGAGTACGCGCACGTGCTCGTCGACGAGGCGCAGGACCTCTCCCCCATGCAGTGGCGGATGGTCACTCGCCGGGGTCCGCAGGCCAGCTGGACGATCGTGGGTGATCCCGCGCAGAGCTCGTGGCCGGATCCCGCGGAGGCGCGAGCCGCGATGGACTCGATGCTGTCGCACCTGCAGCGACACACGTTCCGGCTGTCGACGAACTACCGGAACTCCGCGGAGATCTACTCGTTCGCCGGTGAGGTGATCCGTCAGCAGATCCCGGATGCGGACCTGCCGAACGCGGTACGCCGTACCGGGGTGGCGCCGGAGCACAGGGTCTTCGACGCGGGCAAGGTAGGGCAGGCTGCCGCCGACGCTGCCGGGGAACTCCTCCAACTGGTCGAGGGAACCGTGGGGGTCATCGTGCCGCCGAAGCTGCGCCCGATCGTCGACCCGGCCCTCAACGAACTCGGCGACCCGCGCGTCGTCGCACTGAGCCCACTGGACTCCAAGGGACTCGAGTACGACGCCGTGGTGGTCGTCGAGCCCGACCGGATCGTCAGCGACACGCTAGGTGGCGTCCGCGCCCTCTACGTGGTGCTGACCCGCGCCACCCAGAGGATGATCACCGTCAACAGCACCACCCACTGGTTGCCTTAGACATCCTTGCGTCCGAAGGACCGCGGGGGCTGCCCCACGGTCCTTCGGACGCACCGCGGAGCCGGGCGAAGGCGGCGGAACCGGGCGCGGGCGGCGGAACCGGGCGAGGGCGGCGGAACCGGGCGCGGGCGGCGGAACCGGGCGAGGGCGGCGGAACCGGGCGCGCGGGCGGTTGCTTGCGTCCGAAGAAGTGCGGGGTCTGCCCCACGGCTGCTCGGACGCACGGCGGAAACCGCGGCAGCGGTCGCGGGCGATTGCTTGCGTCCGAAGAAGTGCGGGGTCTGCCCCACGGGTGCTCGGACGTACGGCGGAAACGGCGGAACCGGGTGCGCGGGCGATTGCTTGCGTCCGAAGAACCGCGGGGTCCGCCCCACGGGTGCTCGGACGTACGGCGGCAGCGGCGAAACCGGTCGCGGGCGGTTCGTTGCGTCCGAAGAACCGCGGGGTCTGCCCCACGGGTGCTCGGACGTACGACGGAACTGATCGCGGGCGGTTGCTTGCGTCCGAAGAAGTGCGGGGTCTGCCCTACTGTTGTTCGGACGTACGACGGAACTGATCGCGGGCGGTTGCTTGCGTCCGAAGAAGTGCGGGGTCTGCCCCAGGGATGTTCGGACGTACGGCGGAGCAGCGGGTCCGTCAGCCGCGGGGAATGACGTAGTCGACGAGGTCGGCGTCGTCGGCGGCGAGGTCGGACCAGCGGGTGGTGAGGTGGAGGACGGTCAGGCCGGAGGTCGGGTATTTCTGGGTCAGCTCGGTGCGGGCCGGGCTGGTTCCGTCGAGGGCCAGTTCGTCAGCCAGCCAAGGGACTCCGGGCGCGTGGCCGACGAGGACGACCGTGCGCGCGTGCGCGGGAACGTCGTGGATCACGTCGAGGAGTTCGTCGGTGTCGGCGTTGTAGACGCGGCGGTCGTACCAGATGTCGGTCGCGATCGCGCCGCCCTCCGCGGCGTACTGCCAGGTCTCGCGCGTTCGCACCGACGGCGAGCACAGCACCAGGTCGGCCTCGATGCCTTGGGCAACCAGATACCGGCCGGCCGCCTTGGCGTCGGCGCGGCCGCGGTCTGCGAGCGGACGTTCCAGGTCGGGCATCGTCTCGGGCGGGACCGCCTTGGCGTGCCTGAGCAGCACGAGGGTGCGGTCGATCAAGAGGTCCGACGGGTCTGCCATCGGCTCAGGATAGGGCCCGGCCGCGGGTCAGCCCAGACTGGCGGGAATCAACCAGCGGTCGGCGCCGTCCGGCAACCGGTCAGCAGTGTCCTGCAGCGCGGGCGAACCCGCAGTTGTTCGGACGCAAGCAACCACCGGCACCGCGTTGCGGCGTACGTCCGAACAACCGCAGGGCAGGCCCCGCAGTTGCTCGGACGCAACGACCAACTGCATCGCTGTTCCTCCGTACGTCCGAACCACCGTAGGGCGGACCCCCAGCTCCTCGGACGCAACCAACCACCCGCACCCCAGCCCCGCCGTACGTCCGAACAACCGTAGGGCAGGCCCCGCAGCTCCTCGGACGCAACCACCAACTGCATCGCTGTTCCTCCGTACGTCCGAACCACCGTAGGGCGGACCCCCAGCTCCTCGGACGCAACCAACCACCCGCACCCCAGCCCCGCCGTACGTCCGAACAACCGCAGGGCAGACCCCGCAGCTCCTCGGACGCAACCACCAACTGCATCGCTGTTCCTCCGTACGTCCGAACCACCGCAGGGCAGACCCCCCAGCTCCTCGGACGCAACCAACCACCCGCACCCCAGCCCCGCCGTACGTCCGAACCACCGTAGGGCAGGCCCCCCAGCTCCTCGGACGTAAGCGACTGTCCGGGGTGGGCGAGGTCAGACGGTGGTGCCTTGCAGGTTGAGGAAGACCTGCCGCGTCGCGGTCGAGCGGTTCAGCGTGATGAAGTGGATGCCGGGGGCACCACCGGACAGCAGTTTTTCGCACAACTCGCTGGCGATCTCGATGCCGACGGCCCGGACCGCGGCCGGATCGTCCTCGACCGCGTGCAGCCGGTCCGTCACCGCGGTGGGCAGCGCCATCCCGGTCAGCTCAGCCATCCGGTGGATCTGCTTGATGTTCGTGACCGGCATGATGCCCGGCAGGATCGGGATGTCGCAGCCCAGCGCCGCAGCCCGCTCGACCAGCCGGAAGTAGTCTTCCGCGCCGAAGAACATCTGGGTGATCGCGTAGTCCGCGCCCGCCCTGGCCTTCTCCGCCAGCACCCGGGCGTCGGCGTCGAGATCGGGTGCCTCGGGATGCTTGTCGGGGAACGCCGCGACACCGACACAGAAGTCGCCGAGCGACTTGATCAGTTCGACCACCTCGACGGCGTGGTTCATTCCCTCGGGGTGAGCCACCCAGGGCTGTGTCGGACCACCTGGCGGGTCGCCCCGGAGCGCCAGCATGTTGCGGACGCCCGCCCCGGCGTACGCCCCGATCACCGAGCGGACCTCGTCCTTGGAGTGCGCCACGCAGGTGAGATGCCCGAGCGGCGTGAGCGAGGTGTCCTGCGCCACCCGCTCGGTGACGCGGATCGTGCCGTCGCGGGTGGTGCCGCCGGCGCCGTACGTGATGGAGACGAATGTCGGCCGCAGCTGCTCGATCTCCCGGATCGAGCGCCAGAGCACCTCTTCGGCCTCCGGGGTCTTCGGCGGGAAGAACTCGAACGAGAAGGACCGGGTCCCGGACGCCAGCAGCTCCCGGACAGTCGGCGTGCTGCCGGGAAGCGTCGAGGGGAGACCGTTGACCATCCGCCAAGGCTACCGGGGCGTGGGCGCGCGGGCACAGACCGACTACCCTCCGAGACGTGTATGCCGACGCAGACATCCCGACCGACATCCAGCGAGCCCTGACCAGCTTCCTGGACATCCAGCAGGAGCGGCTCGCCGCGATCGGACCTGAGCTGGCCGAGCAGGTCCAGGCCGCGCGGGACGCCACCAGTGGTGGCAAACGCCTCCGCCCTTCCTTCTGCTACTGGGGCTTCCGGGCCGCCGGTGGTGATGCGGACCAGCCGATCCTGAGGGCCGCGGCCAGCCTGGAGATGCTGCACGTCAGCGCGCTGGTGCACGACGACGTGATGGACTCCTCCGACGTACGCCGGGGGGCGCCCGCCGCGCACAGGCGGTTCGAAGCACTGCAGCGGGCGCGTTCCGAGGCCAGCGGCAAGGGCGGTGATCCCGTCGGGTTCGGGATCGGCGCTGCGATCCTGCTCGGGGATCTGTGCCTGATCTGGGCCGACGAGATGCTGAACACGTCCGGGTTCGACGCGGCCGCGCTGGCCCGTGCCTCGAAGTTCTTCGATGCCGTCCGGGTCGAGGTGACGGCCGGGCAGTACCTCGACCTCGTCGCACAGGCCAGTGGCGAGGCGGACATGGACCGAGCGCTGCGGGTCCTCCGGTACAAGGCGGCCACCTACACGGTCGAGCGGCCCCTGCACATCGGCGCCGCCCTCGGTGGCGGTGGGCAGCACCTGATCGACGCGCTCTCGGCGTACGGGTTGCCGCTGGGCGAGGCGTTCCAGTTGCGGGACGACCTGCTCGGCGTGTTCGGTGATCCGGCGCTGACCGGGAAGCCGGCCGGTGACGATCTGCGCGAGGGCAAGCGCACCGTACTCACCGCGTACGCCGTCGACCACGCCTCCGAGGTCCAGCTGGCCGAGTTCGACCGGCTCTTCGGCCGGCGCGACCTCGACGACGACGAGATCCAGCTGCTCCGCGAGATCCTGCAGGACAGCCGCGCGGTGCAGGCCTGCGAGGACCTGATCACCGACCGCACCGAAGATGCCCTCGACGCCCTCGACCGTGCCCCCATCGACGACGAGGCAGCCCGGAAGGCACTAGCCGATCTGGCGATTGCCGCCACCTCACGCCACGTGTAGGAGTCGATCCATGGGAAAAACCGTGCTCTTCATGTCGATGTCGCTGGACGGCTTCATCAGCGGGCCCGGGGACGACCATGCGAATCCGGCCGGCATCGGCGGTGACCGGCTGTTCGACTGGTTCGACACGCCCGGCCCGGCCCGGGACGAGATGCGGGCGGAGTACGAGGCGACCGGAGCGGTCCTGACCGGCCGGCGGACCTACGACCTGGTCGACGGCTGGGGCGGCGACCACCACGGCGTACCGATCGTGGTCGTCACGCACGCGGCCCCACAAGAAGTACCGAAGGGCCCGTCGCCCATCAGCTTCGTCACCGACGGCGTCGAGGTCGGTGTCGCCGCGGCGAAGCTGGCCGCCAAGGACAAGGACATCCTGGTCCATGGCGCGGAGTTGGCGAGGGAGCTGCTTCGCCTGGGCCACCTCGACGAACTGCAGATCCACCTCGTGCCGGTGTTGCTGAGGGAGGGCCGCAAACTGTTCGAGCACATCGAGGCAGAGCACGTCGAGCTGGCGATCATCCGGGTCCTGCCGGCCGAGGATGTCACCCACCTGCGCTACCGGGTGGTGTGGTAGCTCGTCAGCTCGACGCGAGCATGGTGATCAGGCGAAGCAGGTCGGCGGTGAGGTCGGGGTCGCCGAGGATGATCACCTTCAGGGTGGCGCGGTCCTCGTCGTAGACGGTCTCGACCCGCAGGCGGCCGAGGTCCTGGTTGAGGGCTGCGACCACGTGGGTGCTGACCCGGTCGGCCCCGGCCCGGTCGATCGCGTCGATCTGAACGATGCTGGAAACCTCGACGTGCCGCGGTCGTGGATCCGGGTCGAACACGGTCGCGCTGGAGCCGGTGAACGCCTCCAGGTCCTCTCGCGCGATCCGGTACTGCTTGCCGATCCGGACCGCCCGCAGCCGGCCGTCCCGTACGTAGTTCCGGATCGTGCGCACATGCAGCCCGAGTCGATCCGCGACCTGCTCGACCGAGTACAGCTCCCCCGCCATCAGTCACCGCCTCCCTGATTCCTTAGAATTCCCTATAAATCGATCGATACGGTCTTTTGCGGTAGTTTAGGGGCATGACAGAGTTGACCGGCGTGCACGTCTGCGCGCAGGACATCCGGAATGACCGAGACGCCGTCGACCTCATCGCACAAGCGCACTACGAGCACCAGGCGGAATGGGTCGTCCTGCCCGTCGAACACCTGTCCCCCGAGTTCTTCGTACTGCGGACCGGCCAGGCTGGCGCGATCGCGCAGAAGTTCGTCGACTACCGGATGAACCTGGCCGTCGTCGGAGACATCGAGGACCACCTCGCGGCCAGTGCGTCGTTCCGCGACTGGGTCCGGGAGACGAACAGGGGCAAGCAGATCTGGTTCGTTCCCGACCTGGAGAGCTTCGCGGCGCGGTTGCACTAGATTGCGCCCATGGTAGAGCCGGTGACCGCGGAAGCGCCGGCACTCAGGCGGCCGCGCATCCTCAGGCAGAACTGGTGCGATCTCGCCTTCCTGCATTGGGCAGTGGACCGGGCCTCCGTCGCGCACTACCTCCCGCCGGGAACGACACCAGACACCTTCGAAGGTCGGACTTATGTCGGCCTGGTGCCGTTCCGCATGGTCGATACCGGGCTGCCGCGCGGACCGGCGATCCCGTGGCTCGGGACGTTCCTCGAGACCAATATCCGCTTGTACTCCGTAGACGCGACGGGTCGGCGCGGCGTGGTGTTCCTCAGCCTGGATGCGGATCGTCTGGCCGTCGTCGCAGCGGCCAGGACTACCTTCGGTCTGCCCTATCGCTGGGCCCGGATGCGCCACCGGCAGCAGGGCGACCAGCACACCTACACGTCGGCCCTGCGGTGGCCAGGAACCCGAGCCACCAGCACTATCGGCATCCAGGCCGGCGACAGGCTCGAACCAGGGCCGCTGGAACACTTCCTGACCGCCCGCTGGGGCTTGCACGTCGGGCGAGCGGGACGCACGTGGTACCTGCCCAACGAGCACCCCGCCTGGGTTCTGCGTGCCGCTGAGCTCACTGTGTTCGAGGAGCACGGCCTGCTCGCCTCGGTGGGGCTGGGCGAGCTCAGCGGCCGGCCGCCGGACCACCTGGCGTTCAGCGACGGCGTACCGGCGAAGTTCGGGGGGCCGGGGCTTGCCAGCAGGCCTAGAGGACCGGCAGGTCCCTGACCAGGTCAGGCACGTCGTCCGCCTCGCGGAGGAACACGCGGAGCTGGCCCGACTCCTTGGCGTCCTCGGAGAAGATCTGCAGGGCCACATCGACCGTGTCGCGGTCGTGGTCGAGCAACTCGCGCCAGCCCTCCCACAGCACGACCTCGGGTTCCCCGGTCGACCTGTCGCTCAGGGAGTCCGCCAGCGCGTCCCAGTTGTGCCCGAACCAGCGCGGCAGGTCGAACGCCGTTGCACAGACGTCCAGGAAGCCCGCCTTGTCGTGCACCCGGGTCGTGTCAAGCAGCACGAAGTTCCAGCCGGACCCGACCACAGCGCGACGTACCTCGTCGGCCGGCTGTCTGCCCCGCCAGCGATAAACGCCCGGGCGCAGACCGTTGTCCAGCAGGGTGCGCAGGTCGGTCATCCGTTGGTCCCCTCGTCCGCCTGGATCCGGCGGAACGACTTGTAGTGATCGTCGGTGAAATAACGCTCACTGTTCTTCCCGGTCACGATCCGGCGCGTCCCGCGGTCGCTCTCCCCCGGCGTCTTCACGGTGTACTCGTGGTAGTAGCCGCGGTCCTGCTTCGGCAGGATCTTCTCGAAGTTGCCGAACACGACCCCGTCCCGGCTGTACGGGAACGGCCCGCCCTGGTCGATCAGCTGCAGCGTCTGCTGCGCCTCCTTCGGGAGGTCCGACACCGCCACATAGGCAAGACCGCTGTCGGGATCCTTGGGGCTCGTGCTGGCGGGCTTCGCGGCTTTACACCCGAACAGCGAAGCCGCCAGCGTGATCACCAGCATCGCGATCACCACTGCGGCGATGATCCTCGCCGCCTTCGGGTTGTTGATCACCCGGCACCCCGCAGCCGCCTGCTGAATTCCGCAGCCGCCGCAGCCGGGTCGTCCGCCTCAGTGATCGCCCGTACTACGACGACGCGGCTGGCCCCGGCTTCAACCACCTGGTCCAACCTGTCGAGGTCGATCCCTCCGATGGCGAACCACGGCTTCACCGGTTGACGGCTGGCGGCGTACGAGATGAGTTCCAGGCCGACGGCACTCCGGCCGGGCTTGGTCGGGGTCGCCCAGACCGGGCCGACGCAGAAGTACTCCGAGCCCTGTTCGATCAGCGCGGCGTTGATCTGGCTGAAGGTATGAGTGGAGCGGCCTATCACCGGCTCCGGCCCGGTGATCGCGCGTGCTGCGCGCACTGGGAGGTCTCGCTGGCCCAGGTGGAGCACATCGGCTCCGGCGGCGAAGGCGATGTCCGCGCGGTCGTTGACCGACAGCAGCTTGCCGTGCCGCTTGCAGGCATCGGCGAACACCTCGAGCGCGGCCAGCTCGTCAGCAGCCTCCAGGCTCTTGTCCCGCAGCTGCACGATGTCGACGCCACCACTCAGCGCGGCATCCAGGAACTGCTCCAAGTCACCCTGCTTCTCCCGTGCATCCACGCACAGGTAGAGCCGGGCGTCGTCCAGCCGGCGGCGCAGGTCACCATCAACGGTCTGCTCAGCAACGGTCTGCTCAGCAACGGTGGGTTCGGTAGCGGTGGGCTCAGTCACAGCAACAGCCTGCCATGTGTATGCCGTCGTAGTCTTAGGCCCATGCCTGCGCAGACCTCCGAAGTCGTCATCATCGGGGCCGGGTTGATCGGCTTGGCCACCGCTTGGCGGCTGGCGGCAGACGGTATCCAGGTGACGGTATGCGATCCGACACCCGGCACGCAGACCTCCTCCGTCGCCGCCGGCATGCTGGCCCCGGTCACCGAGGTCGAGTACGGCGAGGACGAACTGCTGGCGTTGAACCTTGCGAGTGTGGCGGCCTGGCCGACCTTCGCCGAAGAGCTCGAGGCACTCACCGGCCTACCGGCTGGCTTGAACCGCACTGGAACCCTCTCGGTCGCGTACGACGTGGACGACGCGGCCGCGATCCACCGGCTCGCGGACTACCAGCGCCGCCTCGGCCTCGAGGTGGAGGAGCTCTCCGGGCGCGAAGCGCGCAAGCGCGAACCACTGCTCGCGGCAGGCGTCTCCGCCGGAGTCTGGGTCCCCGGCGATCACTCGGTGAACAACCGCGAGACCGTCGCCGCTCTCCTCGAAGCGGTTGAGCTGGTCGGCGTCAGCCTCGTCCGCCAGCGAGTCACTCGCGTTCTCACAGCCGGTACTGCGGCCGTCGGCGTCGAACTGGAAGACGGCAGCACGATCAGCTCGTCCCAGATCGTCGCAGCGACAGGCCCATGGTCAGCGAAGCTCGAGGGGATCCCACAAGAACTCCGTCCGCCGGTGCGACCGATCAAGGGTGAGATCCTCCGGCTCCGCGTCCCCGAGGCGTACCGCCCAGCGCTCCAGCACACAGTGCGGGCGACCGCGCGAGGCTTCGCCGTCTACCTGGTCCCCCGGCCGGGCGGTGAGCTGGTGGTTGGTGCCACCACGTCCGAGCTCGGCTATGACACTCGCGTGCTTGCAGGAGGCGTCTTCTCTCTCCTTCGCGATGCACGAATGGTTCTGCCTATCACCGACGAGCTGGAGCTGGTCGAGTGCGTGGCAGGGCTGCGGCCGGCCACTCCGGACAACGCGCCGATCCTCGGACCGAGTGGTCTTGACGGGCTGATGTGGGCCACCGGCCACTACCGCAACGGAGTACTGCTCACTCCGATCACCGCGCAGGTCATCGCCGACACCATCCGCAGCGGACTGCCCGACCTGGCCAAGCCGTTCCTGGCAAGCCGCTTCAGCAGCGGCCCGTCTCATCTTGCCGACCGCTCCGAAGGGCCGGGCGAGTAGATGCCTAAGGTAGCGAGGTGAGTGAGGCCATGAACGTGCTCGTGAACGGCGCCACCGAGCAGATCACCGCGGGAACCACAGTGGCCGACGTGGTTGACCGCTGGGCGCGCAGCCCGATCGGCGTGGCCGTCGCGGTGAACGAGGCCGTGGTGACGCGGGCCGAGTGGAGCGGTACGACGCTGGCCGAGGGCGACCGGGTGGAGATACTCACCGCGGTCCAGGGCGGCTGAGTGTGTCTTGCGGATGAGCTGAGGAGGAACCGATGAGTGACGACACCCTGGTGATCGCAGGGCGGGAGTTCACCTCCCGGCTGGTGATGGGAACCGGCGGCGCGCCGAGCCTCGAAGTACTGGAGGAGGCGCTGGTCGCGTCCGGCACCCAGCTGACCACCGTGGCCTTGCGACGGCTGGACCCGAGCCAGCAGGGCTCGGTGCTCGACGTCCTGCGCAAGCACGCCATCGCCGTACTTCCGAACACCGCGGGCTGTTTCACCGCGGGCGAAGCCGTCCTGACGGCTCGGCTGGCCCGAGAGGCCTTGCAGACGGACCTGATCAAGCTCGAGGTGGTTGCCGACGACCACACTCTGCTGCCCGATCCGGTGGAGCTGCTGGATGCTGCCGAGACCTTGGCCGCCGACGGGTTCTCCGTGCTGGCTTACACCAACGACGACCCGATCCTGGCGCGCCGGCTGGAACAGGCCGGGTGTGCCGCGGTGATGCCGCTGGGGTCCCCGATCGGCTCGGGCCTGGGCATCCGCAACCCGCACAACATCAGCATGATCGTCGAGGCCGCCAAGGTGCCGGTCGTGCTCGATGCAGGGATCGGCACGGCCAGCGATGCCGCCCTGGCGATGGAGCTAGGCTGCGACGCCGTGCTGCTGGCCACGGCCGTCACCCGGGCCGAACGGCCTGCCCTGATGGCCGCCGCGATGCGGGATGCCGTGAACGCGGGCCGCAGCGCTCTACTCGCCGGCCGGATCCCCCGCCGCTGGCACTCGGCCCAGGCCTCCTCACCCATCACTGGCCGCCTGTCGTACTGACGACGGCTGCCCCCGTTTCATCGTCTGGACCAGGTAGATGCCTGAGGCACCAGTTGCCCGCGGCAAGTGACCGGCCCGGGAGGCTTTGCGCGGAACGGGTTGCGTGATCGGATAAACGCTCTGCGTCGATCGATTGTGAACCACAACCGTGTAGTTCAGGCGTCAACTGTAAACATTGGATAACAGCCGTAACAAGTGACCCATCCGCATCTGTTGTCACATCAGTACCACCACTTACCGTCAAGGGACGTTCACACGGGGAGATGGATGATGAGCAACACTTGCGCAAGAGCACCTGAACCCGCACCAGACGTCCAAGAGATCGAGAATCACCGGCGGAGCCGGCGACGGACCGTAGTACGGGTGCTGACCGGGATCGCGGTCCCGGTGCTCGCGGCCGGGGTGATCACGGCAGGTTCGCCGGGCTTCGGCCACTACAAGGTGAAGAACGGCGACACGCTCAGCCACATCGCCGCGCGGTACGGGACGACTGTCAAGACGCTGGTCGAGCTGAACAATCTGCCCGGCAACGGCAACGCCATCTATGCCGGCGAGCTGCTCACGCTGCCCGGCATGCCGGCCCGGCCGAAGCAGGCGCCACCGGCCAAGCGGCAGCAGCCCGGCCGGATCACGTACATCGTCAAGTCCGGCGACACGATCGGCGAGATCGCCAAGCGATACCACGTGTCGCAGGGGTACCTGCTGTCGGTGAACGGCCTGAAGCGGACGAGCCACATCTTCATCGGTAAGCCGCTGCAGGTCCCGGTGCCGATCCCCAAGCCCAAGCCGGCGCCCAAGAAGACGACGAAGAACAACACCTTCGCGGGCCGCACGTACGCCGACCACATCGTGTCCCAGGCGGACAAGAACCGGGCGATCCTGAAGAACCGCAAACTGCCGACGCGCAGCCAGATGCGGTCTCTGATCAGCTCCGTGGCGAAGAAGTACGGCGTCGATCCCGAGCTCGCGCTGGCTGTCTCGTGGCAGGAGTCCGGCTGGAAGCAGCGCGTGGTCTCCCCGGCCAACGCCGTCGGCGCCATGCAGGTGATCCCGTCGACCGGGCGGTTCGCGTCCAGCATCGTCGGGCGTGACCTGAACCTGCTGAAACCGCTCGACAACGTGATCGCCGGAGTGGTCCTGCTGGACCGGCTGACCGCGGCGGCCAAGCTCGACCTCGCGGTCGCGGGCTACTACCAGGGCCTCGGCGGGGTGCGGCGCAACGGCATGTATCCGGACACGAAGCTGTACGTGAAGAACGTGCTCAGGATCAAGGCGCAGCTGGAGAGTGGGTGGAACCCGGCGCGCTGAGCCGACCAGTGGTCCAGCGCGGTGCTGACCGGTGATCCGGCGCGGCGGGGAAGCTGCCGTAGGACCGCCTATTTACACTCTCAGAGCAGGCAGGCTTCGAGAGGCGGCTCACGGCACGTGACGGATGACGTATCCACCCAGCTCAGCGACCACCTTGTCGGGCGCGTGCTCGACGGGCGGTACCGCGTGGGTGCACGCGTCGCCAAGGGCGGGATGGCCACCGTCTACGAGGCCCTGGACATGCGGCTGGACCGGATCGTCGCGCTCAAGGTGATGCACCTCGGGCTGGGCGACGACGCCGAGTTCGGCCGCCGCTTCGTGGCCGAGGCGCGGGCCGCCGCCCGGTTGTCCCACCCGAACGTCGTGGCGGTGTTCGACCAGGGCGATGACGACGGGACGCTGTTCCTGGCGATGGAGTACGTGCCCGGCCGCACGCTGCGTGACGTCATCCGGCAGCAGGCGCCGCTGCCGCCCGCGCGGGCGCTGGACCTGCTGGCGCCGGTGCTGTCCGCGCTGTCGGCCGCTCACGACGCGGGCATCGTGCACCGCGACATCAAGCCGGAGAACGTGCTGATCTCCAATGACGGCACGGTGAAGGTCGCCGACTTCGGACTCGCCCGGGCCGTCACCACGACCGGCAACACTGCCACCCAGGGCCTGCTGATGGGCACGGTGTCGTACCTCGCGCCGGAGCTGGTGACGGACGGCAGCGCCGACGCACGGTCCGACGTGTACTCGGCCGGCATCCTGCTGTACGAGCTGCTGACGGGCAACAAACCGCACACCGGTGACACCCCGATCCAGGTCGCCTACGCACACGTGCACGCCGACGTGCCGCCGCCCTCGCAGATCCAGCCCGGCATCCCGCCGTACGTCGATGCGCTCGTGCAGCGGGCCACCGCAAGGGACCGGGACATCCGGCCGGCCGATGCGCGGGTGCTCAGCCGCCAGGTGCGCCGGGTCCGCAGCGCGCTCGAGGAGGGGCTTCCGGACGACCCGGACCTGACCGGCGACCTCACTGTGCCGCTCCAGCAGATCCGCCAGGACAGCGGCTACGACGACGGCTACACCCGCGGCTACGGGGGCGAGCCACCTCGCAACGACACCATCGTCGTACCGTTCGAGGGCCGCCCGTTTTCCGCGCCGTACGAGCCGGCGCTGAACGGCGCCACGCAGTACAGGGCCGAGCAGCAGTCGCATCCTGTGCGGCCCGCGCCGCCACGGTCGAAGGCACGCGGGCTGATCGCGTTCATCGCCGTGCTGGCGCTAGCGCTCGGTGTCGGGACTGCAGCCTGGTACTACGGGGTGCATCGCTACACGTCCACGCCCCTGCTGGTGAACATGGCACCGGCCGCTGCCACAACCAAGGCCGGTGAGGCGGGGCTGCACACCACGCTGCTTCCGCAGGGCTTCTCGGAGACCGTGCCGAAGGGCCAGGTCATGGAGACCGACCCGGCACCGGGCGACCGGATCCGGAAGAACGGCGAGATCGGCCTGGTCGTCTCCAAAGGCCCCGAACGCTACAACGTGCCCCAGCTCGCCGGACTCGGACTGGACGCGGCCAAGCGTGCGCTGGAGTCGGTCAAGCTGGTCACCGGCAAGGAGACCGACACCTACAGCGAGACGGTTCCGGCCGGGCGGGTGATCACGTTCACGCCCAAGTTCGACACGTCGCTGAAGCCGGGCGCAGCCGTCAACCTTTGGGTCAGCCTGGGCAAGAGGCCGATCACCGTGCCCGACCTGACGGGCAAACCGGTCAAGGACGCCACCAGGGCGCTGCGCAAGGCGGGCTTCGTGGTCGACCGGACGGACCAGTACGACGAGACTGTGCCCGAGGGCAAGGTGGTCAGCCAGACCCCGAACAACGGCACGCTGTTCGCCAAGGACAAGGTCAAGCTGGTCGTGTCCAAGGGCCCGCCGCTGCGCGAGGTACCCAACGTCCGGAGCAAGAAGCTGGTCGATGCGCAGAAGGTCCTCACCGATGCCGGGTTCAAGGTGAAGGTGGAGAAGGCGCCGTTCAACCTCGGGCTGGACCTGGTCGCGGGGCAGAACCCCGGCGCCGGCAAGAAGGCGCAGCCCGGTACTACGGTCATCGTCACCGTCGTCTGAGCCTTCCCGACGCTCCGCTTCGGGCCTAGTCTGAGGAGCCGGAGGTGATGAGCATGCATGCCGAGGTCGGAGACCTGCTGCACGTCCGAGGCCGGACGGTCGGCTCACACGAACGCCAGGGCGAGGTGCTGGAGGTCCGTGGTGAGAACGGGGCCCCGCCCTACCTGATCCGGTTCGACGACGGCCACGAGTCGCTCGTGTTCCCGGGCACGGACTGCGTGGTGGAGCACCACACGTCCTAGCTCGGTCAGGTGTCTGAGAAGCTTTGCGGGTGACTCACCCCCGCATCGCCGTGCTGGCCCTGCTCGCGGTGGCCGCGGCGTGGGGCTCGACGTTCTTCCTGACCAAGGATCTGCTGACGCGGATGGACGTCGCCGACTACCTGGCGTTGCGGTTCGCGATCGCCTCGGTCGCCTTGATCCTGATCCGTCCCCCGGCGATCGGACGGCTCAGCAGACTGGATCGCGGTCGTGGTGTCGCCCTTGGCATCACCTACGGCATCGCCCAGCTGGTGCAGACCGAGGGCCTTCGCCATACCTCGGCCAGCGTCTCCGGCTTCGTCACCGGAATGTACGTCGTGTTCACCCCGCTCCTGGCCGCGGTGATCCTGCGGCACAAGATCGGCCGGTGGGCCTGGGTCGCGGTCGCGCTGGCCACGATCGGACTCGGCGTCCTGTCGCTGCGGGGCTTCAGCCTGGGGACGGGTGAGCTCCTGACCCTCGCGTCGGCCGGCCTCTACGCCCTGCACATCATCGGTCTCGGTGCCTGGTCGACGCCCTCCAACGCCTTCGGACTGTCCTCGCTGCAGATGCTCGTGATCACGGCGGTCTGCGCGGTCGGCGCGATCCCCGGGGGGTTCACGCTGCCCAGTGGCGGGGGCGACTGGGCCGCGGTGGTCTACATGGCGCTGATCGCGGGCGCGTTGGCGCTGATCGTGCAGACCTGGGCGCAGGCGCACCTCACGCCGACGCGCGCGGCGATCGCGATGACGATGGAGCCGGTGTTCGCGTCGGCGTTCGCCGTACTCTTCGGAACGGACAGTGTGACCGGGCGCATGCTGATCGGCGGTGCGCTGGTGATGACGGCGATGTACCTTGTCGAGCTGGCACCACGCCGCAAGTTCGAGGCCGAGGTGCAGCATCTAGCGCAATGAGGGGGCGGCAGTGCGGGACGACAGCGCGCGACGGATCCGGCTCTTCCCTGTCGCGGTCATCGTCGCACTGCTCGCGTTCCTGGCCGCCGGGACTGCCTCGAACCTGCGACGCAACCCGCAACCGGGTCTCGTCGCCGACGGCATCCCAGGGCAGCAGGTGCCATCGGCAACCAGTGCGCGGCTTCCGTCCAGCTACAGCGGGATGGTTCGACAGGCCCTGGCTGACCTTGACTCCCTGACGCTTCCCAACGGCGCCACCCTGGCAGGCTGGGACGGGCCGTGGCGATTCGTCTGGCCGCGCGATGCCTCGTTCGTCGCCGCCGCCCGCTGCTCGGTCAGCCAGTACGCCGAGGCCGCCGAGATCCTGTCGTTCCTCGACAAGGTGAGGCCCACCTCCGGCCGTTGGGCGGCGCGCTACTCCGCTTCGGACGGCACGATCCCGCAAGACGGCCGGGAGGCGCAGTCGGACGGATCGGGCTGGGTGCTTTGGGCAGCCTGGTCCTGCTCGACCGGCCTCGACCTGACGAAGTACTGGCCGATGCTGCGGGAGTCCGGTGATCAGATCGTGGCGGAGCTCGGCCCGCAAGGGCTGCCGTTCGAGTCACCGGACTACTGGGAGAAGCGCGAGCCGGAGGTCACCCTCGGCACGATCGCGCCGCTGCTCTCGGGCCTTCGCTCCGGGCTCGCCATCGCTGCCGGCCTTGGCCGCACCGCCGAGGTGCCGACCTGGCTGGATGCGCTCAATCGGTTGTCGGCGGCAACGGATCGCGACTTCGGTCCCTCCTATCCGCGGACACCGGCCAAGCCGTTCGGCGAGACGGACCCGGGCGGGGCGGACGCGATCGTGACAGTGCTGGGTCCCCCGTTCGCCCCGGCTCGGCCCGAGGTGACGGATGCGATCGAGCGGAGCCTGGACGTTCTGACCCAACCGAACGGAGGCGTGACACCGGGCGAGCAATGGCGAGCGGACGGGGTCGCCTGGACGCCTCAGACCGCACTCTTCGCCTTGAGCGCGGCGGCCCGCGGCGATCGCGACACCGCCGAGTCCCTGCTCAGCTGGCTGGACGCCCATCGCACCCCTTCAGGCGCTCTACCGGAGAAGGTCAACCGCGACCTGAGACCCGCCGGCGAGGCGCCTCTAGGCTGGACTTCAGCCCTGGTCATCCTCACCGCCACCGCGCTGGACCGCCCACTCCCCGTTCCGGCGCCCTGAGCCCAGGCACGCCCGTGCGGCAGGAGCGTCCGGCGTACAGGTGCTTCCGCCCGGGCCGTGGGCAGCTCGCGCGGCAGCGACCGGAGTACCGGGGGTGATCCTCAGCAGATCTCCATTTCGTCGTGGGTCGGGGCGGCGGGGCGCGCTGTGCTCGTGGCGGTTGAGTAGAAGTAGGCAGTTGAGGCGATGTCGTCCTGCAGGGGCAGGTAGCGGCCACCGGAGCGCCAGCCGAGGGCCTGGACGTCGACCCGCAGCTTGGAGCGGAAGCGGATCGGGTCGGGCAGGTGGAAGCGGTACATGCCGAACCGCTGCTGGCTCTGGTACTGCCCGTCCGGGCGGATCACCTGCGGCAGGCCGAGGTACGGCGTACTGAACTCGGTGTAGCCGCCACGATCTGGGCCGAGGTCGAAGTTCCACGCGCCGCCGAAGTAGTCCTCCGTGCCGGTACCGCAGATGGTCGGGAACTCCTCGTCGTCGTCCACGTAGAACTTCACCTCACCCTCGCCCCACCAGCCGGAGCTGTTCACACCCCAGGCGATGTACGTGCCGACGTAGTGGCCCGGGCCCTCCACGCGGTCCAGCAGCGTGTGCACCGTCTTCGCCGGCAGCGGGTTGCTCCGCCGCCACTGCGCATGCAGGTACGCCGACTCCTCCGCCACCGCGCCGAGCCAGTAGTCGACCTGGAAGTACACGACCACGGCCTCGTCGTGTGTGTTCTCGAGCGTCAACCGCGCCTGGGCGCGGAACGGCATCTCCCAGTAGCAGTTGAAGCCACCGTTCGGGTTCACCGCGACCGGCAGTGAGTTCACCTGGGCGAAGCGTCCCCAGCCCGAGCAGAAGAAGTCCCCGACCGGGACCTCGATCGCCGGTGTCTCATCACCGTCCCAGTGGCTGCGCAGGACGAGCCGGCGCCAGTTGTCGCTGTGGGTTGTCAGCCAGATGTGGGTGATGCAGCCGGGCCCGGTGATGTCGGCGAGCGTGACGGTCTCACCCGCCGCGATCTCGATCGACGGCGACACCTTCCAGCCTTGGCCGAGATCCCTCGCGGCGTGGGCACCGGTTCCTTCGGTACGACGGCCTCCCTGGCCGGGCTCGCCGGTCGGGTTCTCTGCGCTGATGGAGCGGGTCTCGACATCGACGACCGCACTGAGTCCGGACAGGTTGGGAAGTGTCATGGGCGGGAGCCTAAGTTCCGCAACCGCCCGAATGGTGGATCGGAAATCGATTTCTCACACTCTGAGCAGATTCCCTCGAAACCCGGCTTGCGTCCGAATAGCGGTGGGGCAGGGCCCCCAGTTGTTCGGACGCAAGGTCAGCAGGGGCGGATCTTGGCGTCGAGGCCGTGGGTGAAGGAGACGCAGGCCCAGGGGCGGCCCTGGCTCGGCTTGGGCCGGACGATGAGCGGGAAGGTGTCGGCGCCGCGGACCTCGGGACTTCGGTCGGTCTTGGGAGTGCCTACCGCGCCACCGCGGGCCTGGGTGGCTGCGCGGACGTCGTCGACCGTGACGGCGCCGCGGGCGTCCTTCGTCGCCGTCGCCTTGGCGTCGTCCGCCACCGCGAGGGCGAAGTCGACCTCCGGCGGCGTGGCCCAGGTGGTCGACGTGACCGGGACCACGAAGCCGAACATCAGGACGCCGACGAGCCCGATGATGCGCCGGAACCGACGGCCTCGGTCATCCGCCAGCACCGCCGCGCACCCGAACGCGAGGACGAGCGTGATCCCCCGCATCACCCAGTGCCGGTCGAGCCGGCTGTCGACAGCGAGGGCCGCGGCCAGGGCGATCACCAGACAGAGCGCGGCGGCGCCGAGGGCAAGCAGTCGTGGCGGCACAGATTTCATGGCGCTGACGATAGAGCGCCGCCGTTCGTCACAGGGGTCAGACCTCCCTGACGTGCGCCCCATGAAGCCTGGTCCAGAGGGCGTTCGAATCAGCCTTCGGCTCGGCCGGTGGCCAGGCCGTAGCGGGTCAGAGCCGCGGCGAGGACACCGGCTTCCTGGGCCTTGACGAGGTCGGCGGCCAGGTCGCGCAGTTTCAGGTTGGCGTTCTGCGAACCTCGTTTGAGCACGTCGAACGCGATCTTGTGGCCGATGCCGTACCGATGCATCAGCACCCCCTCGGCTTGCGCGATCACCGTCCGGGTGCTGAGTGCCGTCTGCAACTGCTCGATCAGGGACCGGCTGTCCTTGAACAACTGAACGTTGTCGAACGCCACCCCGGCGTGCAACGCGAACAACAGCACAATGTCGTACGACGTGTCGCCGAAGGCGCTCGGTGTCGCCGAGAAGAGGGCGAACGCGGCGGCGGCATCACCCTTGGCTGGCAGCGGCAGCAGCAGGCAACTTCGGTAGCCCGCGTTGATCATCGACGCGGAGAACTCGGGCCAGCGATGGTCGGCCGCCGTGTCGCCGATCCGGTGCGGATCGCCATACTCGAGCACGTCGAACAGCGGTCCGTCCGCCCGCAGGAGCTGGGCAGAGAGCGCTGCCCGGGCGGGCTCGACGAGCGCATCGGCTGACGCATGGTGGCGGGCGACGAGGTCGGGCCGCCGGTCAGCGAGCACGGCGATCGCGGCCTCGGCGCAGTCCGGCACCACCGCGACGATGCGGTGGACGAATCGGTCCAGCGTCGAGGTGACATCGTCGTCCTCCACCAGACGGCTGACTTCGGCCAGTTCCTGGGCGAGCGCGATGATCTCTTCTGCCACACGAGCATCATGCCTCGTGCGGACGGTAAAGGGCTCAGAAAGGCAGTTTGGGCTGCGGCGGAGCGTGAGTGGGGTCGACCCCGTCGAAGAGGCTGCTGACCGATTCGCCGTCGTGGATGCGCTTGATCGCCTCGGCGAACAGGCCTGAGACCGAGCTGACCTGGAGCTCCGGGAAGCCGGCCGGGCGGGGCACGGTGTCCGTGCTGATCACCTCGGTGATCGACGGGTGCGACCGGAGTCGTTCGACGGCCTGACCGGCGAACAGGCCGTGCGTGGTCGCGACCGCCGCCTCGGTGCAGCCGAGGTCCTTCAGCCGGTCGAGCAACTCGATGATGGAGCCGCCGGTGGCGATCTCGTCGTCCAGCACGATCGCCTTCTTGCCGGCCACGTCGCCCACGATCGCGTCGATCACGACCCGGTCGTCGGCCAGCCGCTGCTTGCTGCCCGCCGCGACCGGCAGCCCGAGCAACCGCGCGAACTGGGTCGCCGTCTTGGCGTTCCCCAGGTCCGGGCTCACCACAACGGTGTTCGTCAGGTCTGTGGTCCGGAAGTGCTCCGCCAAGACACCGATCGCGGTCAGGTGGTCCACCGGCACCGAGAAGAACCCGTGCACCTGCGGAGCGTGCAGGGCCATCGTCAGGACCCGGTCGACTCCGGCGGCGACGAGAAGATCCGCGACCAGGCGGCCGCCGATGGAGATCCGCGACGAGTCCTTCTTGTCGGAACGTGCGTAGGCGTAGTGCGGCATGACAGCGGTGATCTGGGCCGCGGAAGCACCGCGTGCGGCGTCGATCATCAAGAGCAGCTCCATCAGGTGCTCCTGCGTCGGCGGCACCAGCGGCTGCACGATGTAGACGTCCCGCTGACGGCAGTTGACCTGCAACTGGACCTGAAGGCAGTCATTGCTGAACCGATGGATCTCGACCGGAGACAGGTCCACGCCGAGATCGGCACAGATCTGTTCGGCAAGACCGGTATGAGCACTTCCGCTGAACACGACGATCTCTCGCACGGCTCTCCCCGAACGTCCCGATCCGACGAAATCGAAGCCTACCTCGGGATCGCTGAGGATCCGCCGACGCCTTGCTGCGGTGGACAGCCGGCCACTGAGCCGAGCAGCCGACGGAACAGGCTCTGGTGCCTCTGGCAAGTTGTCTCATCGGCGACTGACGAGGAGGATGACTACTAGGCGTGACGTCGGCTTGACATCTGGAGCCCCACCACGTCAGGCTTAGCAAGCCGAGAGGACTGCCAACGCGGTTCCGATCAGCAGGGTGGGACTGCCAACGCGGTGCCCACATCGCTGACTCGACGATCTAACGAGGCCCGGTTCACGCCGGGCCTCGTACTGTTTGTCGGAGGGGATTCCTTGTATCTACTTGTTCGTTGACGAGTCGGGGACACACGGCGGTAGCCACGCCTTCGTTCTCGGCGGTCTTGCGATCCACGAGGACGACGCTTCGCGGCTCCAGCAGGCGTTGGACACACTGGTGATAGACCACTTGGACCGTGTTCCCCCAAACCTCGACGAGTACGAACTACACGCGGCCGAGCTGCGAAACGCCAAGAAGCCCGCCGCCAACAAGCAAGGCCCGGTCAGCGTTTGGGCCCGGGTTCCTCGGCAGACTCGCCTAGCTATTCTCGAGGACGCATACAAGAAGGTCGCGTCCTTCCAATGCACCAACAGGAAGCTCCCGCCTGCCCTGTTCGGCGTTGTGGTCGACGCGCACTTTCGCTCAGACTGGGACGCGATCGAGAAGGAGCAGTTCGCGTACGAGGTTCTGCTGAACAAGTTCGATGTGATGCTGAAGACTCTGCGGACACGAGAGGAATTGCCCAACCGGGGCCTCGTGATTCACGACAGGCGCGTGATAGCTGAGAGAGACATCCAGACCTGGACTTCCGAGTGGCGGGCCACCGCGGGCAAGGTCGGTCAGCTTCGCAATCTGGCTGACGTTCCCCTCTTCTCTGATTCGCGAGCCACCAGACTCCTTCAGGTCGCCGACCTCGTCTCATACGCTCTCTTCCGGCGGTATCGACCGGGGGCGGAGGACGGGGCGTACTTCGATATCTTGTGGCCCCTCTTTCATGCCGACGGCGGCGCCATTCACGGCTGCGTGCACTACTCACCGTCATACGGCCAAGGCTCCTGCTCGTGCGAGCCTTGCAGTGCCCGCCTTGCCACTGAGTCTCGCCAACTGTTTCTTCGCAAAGCGCGTATCTCGAACGCGCAGGGAGATCAGCTACCTCCCGTCGGAGTTCTTGATCAGTCTGAATGACTAGCGCAGGAGGCGTGCGACGGTTTCCGCGGCCTGGCGGCAGTCGGCTGCGGATGCGTCGAGATGGGTGACGAGGCGAAGCTGCGTCACGCCCACTCCCCCGACCAGGACACCCTCGGCCTTGGCGCCGGCAACCACCTGGGCGACTGACTTGCCGGTGGCCGCAAGGTCCGCGACGACGATGTTCGTGTCCACCTGGTCAGGCTTGACCGAGCCGGGGGCCGCATCGGCGAGGATCTCGGCGATCAGGCCGGCGTTCGCGTGGTCCTCTGCAAGCCGTTGCACGTTGTTGCGGACCGCATACAGCCCGGCAGCCGCCAGTACTCCGGCCTGACGCCACCCCGCGCCAAGCAGCTTCCGCCAGACCCGCGACTCCTTGATCAGCTCCGCCGACCCCACCAGCACCGACCCCACCGGCGCTCCGAGCCCCTTGGACAGGCAGACGCTCGCCGCTGTCGCCCGGGACGCATATGCCGCAAGCGGTACACCGGACGCCACTGAGGCGTTCCACAGGCGTGCTCCGTCCAGGTGCAGCGGCAGGCCGATTCCCTCCAGCTCGTCGGCCAACGCGTCGTACGAGGTCTGGATCGTGCCGCCGCCGAAGTTGTGCGTGTTCTCGACCGACACGGCGGATGTCGTCACGAAGTAGGGGCCGAGGTCGGGGGCGATCAGGGCGCGGATCTGATCGAGGTCGATCTGCCCGCCGGGCGCGCTCCACGTCCGCGTGCTGATCCCGCTGACCACCGCGTGTGCCCCGAGCTCGGCGCGGGCGACGTGGGCGCTGGCCTCGCAGAGCACCTCGGTGCCGGGCGCGGCGAGTGCGCGTACGCCGAGGATGTTGGCGAGGGAGCCCGTCGCGACGAAGAGCCCGGCCTCATGCCCGAGCAGCCCGGCCACCTCGGTCTCGAGCTCGGTGATCGTCGGATCCTCGCCGTACACGTCGTCGCCGACCGGCGCGCTCGTCATCGCGGCGAGCATCCCGGCCGACGGCCTGGTGACGGTGTCGGACCGCAGATCGATCACGTCCGGGCGCCCTTCGGTCATGCCCGGGCGGCGCGGAGCCGCGCGGCGACCAGGAAGGCGAGCTCGAGCGACTGGTGCCGGTTCAGCCGCGGGTCGCAGGCCGTCTCGTACCGGTTGACCAGGTCCTCCGCGACCAGCGCCTCGCCGCCGCCGAGGCACTCGGTGACGTCGTCGCCGGTCAGCTCGATGTGCATGCCGCCGGGCCAGGTGCCGACCTGCTCGTGCGCGTCGAAGAACCCCTGCACCTCGGCGATGACGTCGTCGAAGTTGCGCGTCTTGTACCCGTTCGGGGTCTCGTAGGTGTTGCCGTGCATCGGGTCGCACACCCACGCGACCGGCGAGCCGAAGTCACGGACCGCCTCCAGCAGCGGCGGCAGCCCGTCGCGGATCCTGCCCGCGCCCATCCGCGTGATGAAGGTCAGCCGACCCTCGATGCCCTTCGGGTTCAGCTTGTCGATCAGCGCCCGGATGTACTCCGGGGTGGTGGTCGGGCCGATCTTCACACCGAGCGGGTTGGTCAGCGACGCGAGGAACTCCACATGCGCGCCGTCCAGCTGGCGGGTCCGCTCCCCCACCCAGAGCAGGTGGCCGGACACGTCGTACGGCTGGTCGGTGCGCGAGTCGATCCGGGTCAGCGCGTGCTCGTACTCGAGGATCAGCGCCTCGTGGCTGGCGTAGAAGTCGACCGTCCGGAACTCGTCAGAGGTGGCTCCGCAGGCTCGCATGAAGGCGAGCGCGCGCTCGATCTCGGAGGCGAGCTGCTCGTACTTCTGCCCGACCGGCGAGGACTTCACGAAGTCGGTGTTCCACGCGTGCACCTGGTGCAGGTCCGCATACCCACCCGTGGTGAACGCGCGGGTCAGGTTGAGGGTGGCGGCGGCCGCGTTGTACACGCCGCGCAGCCGCTCCGGGTCCGGGATCCGCGACTCGGGCGTGAATTCCAGCCCGTTCACCGCGTCACCTCGGTACGACGGGAGGGTGACCCCTTCGCGGGTCTCGTCGCCACTGCTGCGGGGCTTGGCGTACTGCCCGGCGATACGGCCCACCTTCACCACGGGCACGCTCGCGGCGTACTGGAGAACGACGGCCATCTGCAGCAGCACCCGGAGCTTGGCCCGGATGTTCTCGGCGGTGACGCCTTCGAAGGTTTCGGCGCAGTCGCCACCCTGGAGCAGGAACGCCTCGCCCCGGGCGACGGCCCCGATCTTGGTGGTCAGGTCGTCGCACTCACCGGCGAAAACCAGCGGCGGCAGCTTCCTGAGCTGGGTGATCACCTGCGCCAGCTTCTCGCCGTCAGGCCAGGCGGGCTGCTGCAACGGCTTCAGCGCCCGCAGCTCGTCCAAACTGGGAACTCCAGGCACCAGCGCACTACTCAGGGTCGCGAATTGCATGCCCCAACCCTATTCCAGCCGCGCCAACCGCCGCGAAACCGTCTCACCTCACCCCTGGAGCCGCCCGGCGACCTCACCGCTGGGGCCGCTGCGCGGACAGGGCGCGCACCTGAGTGGGAACGGCGTCGACGACCAGGGCATCGACGCCGGCCGCTGCCAGGTTGAGGGCCTGTGCCTCGGTCGGACACCAGACCAGGAGCTGTCGGTGGGACTGGTGAACCTGCTCGACGATGCGCTCGAGGGATGGCACGTCCAGCGGCGCGATCGCAGTGTCGGGCCAGAGCGAGCCGGCGTGCACGGCCAGCACTTGGAGGTCGAGGTGCGCCGCAGCGGCGACGGCTTGACCGATCGGGAAATGCAGCCACGTCAACAGCGCGAGGGGCAGGTCGGGCGACTCCTCGCGCAGATGCCGCAACGCAGCGGGGTCGAAGGAGGCGGCGACGGTCGGCCGGTGCCGCAGCGACTTGTCGGCGATCCGGGCGAGCAGAGCCGCGGTCGTCGCATCGGCCGGCCGGGTGGCGTCCTCCAACGACGACTTGACGTCGAAGATCACCCCGGCTTGGTCGGGCAGCTCGCCCAGCAACTCGGTGATCCGGAGAGCGCCGAGACGGTCCGCCTCCGCACCGGTCATCTCCGCGAGGAACGCACCATCGGGGAAGGCGGCGTCGTGGGCCACGAACAGCTCGTCATCGAGCGTTCGCCGTACGTCGACTTCCACCCACTGGACACCCGCCTCCAGTGCACCGAGGAACGATCCCAGCGTGTTCTCGAGCTGACCTCGGACCTCGCCCTTGCCCAGACCGCGGTGCCCGATGAGCGTCGGGGGCCGGGTGAACACCTGCGGGATGACTGCCGTGCCGGTCATCGGTCCATACCCCGATGTCACTTCCTCGTTCGTCCTCGTCCGCCCCCGACATCCACCAATACCCCTGCACTCCAAACCGCACACGGACCCGGCGGCGAACTCTTCGGCCCGGTCAGGTCGTCAGGTGAGGGAGCTGAGGTCCGGAGGAACGTCCACAGCGTTGCTGCGGAGGGCGGCGAGGGGGATCACTTCGAGCGCGCGGGCGTTGGTGGACGCCAGTACTACGGGAGCCGCCGCGCCCGCGTGAAAAGCCTGCAGCCAGCGGGCGGCGACCACGCACCAGCGGTCCCCCGGGCGGAGACCGGCGAAGTTGAACTCCGGCCGGGGCGTCACCAGGTCGTTGCCCACGGCGGTCTGGTGGGCCAGGAACTCCTCGGTCATCACCGCGCAGACCGTGTGGCTGCCCAGATCCTCAGGTCCGGTGCTGCAGCAGCCGTCGCGGAAGAACCCGGTCACGGGGTCGGTGCCGCATTCCTCCAGCGGCCCGCCGAGGACGCTCAGCTCAGTGTCCATCGGGCAGGTCAGGAGGCTTTGGTGTCGCCGAGGCGGGGCTTGATGTGGTCGTCGACCCTCTCGCCGGCCTTGATCAGCTCCTTGGCCTTCTCGGCGTACATGTCGACGTACTCCTGGCCGGACAGCTCCATCAGCGCGTACATGATCTCGTCGGTCACCGAGCGCAGCACGAAGCGGTCGCGCTCCATCCCCTCGTAGCGGGAGAAGTCGAGCGGCTTGCCGATCGCGACCTTCGCACGGATCAGCCGCGGCAGCCGCCGGCCCGGCTCGCGGACCAGCCACTGCGGCCACACGGTGCCGGGCGGCTGGAGCTTCTCGGTGTCGATCATCGCCACCGGGATCACCGGCACGCCGGCCACGATCGCCATCCGCGCCACGCCGGTCTTGCCCTTGTAGAGCCGGCCGTCGGGCGACCGGGTGCCTTCGGGGTAGATGCCGAAGAGCTCGCCCTTCTGGAGGATCTCCAGCCCGGTGTTCAGCGCCGCGAGCGAGGCGCGGCCGCCGGACCGGTCGATCGGGATCTGGCCGACGGAGCGGAAGAAGGTCGCGACCAGACGACCCTTCAGCCCGGGCGCGGTGAAGTACTCCGACTTCGCCGGGAAGACGATCTGCCGCGGCACCGCCACCGGCAGGAAGATCGAGTCGCAGAAGGCCAGGTGATTGCTGACCAGCAGCGCGGGTCCGCTGGCGGGGATGTTCTCCAGTCCCTCGACCTTGGGACGGAAGAGCAGCTTCACGATCGGTCCGACGAAGAACCGCCTGAGGAACAGGTACAGCAACGCCTTCACCTCCGTCACTCGGCCGACACCCTACGTTCCAGCTTCCCCCTCAGGCAATGTCACCGGCAGGAATGCGGGTGTTGCACATCGTGTTGTCAGCAGATTGCAGACTTGGGTGCGACATCGATCACGAGACTCGATTGACACCCTAGCCGGACTGGGCGAGTTGCGTTCCGGCTGCGACCATGGCGTCTCAGGAACTACGGATTAGGTCGAGGAGCACCCGTGCCAGTGCAAGCTCATGCGGAGGAGTTCCGCAGCCCGGGATCCGGTGAGAACGCCGCCACCGGGATCCTGCTGAGCCACGGCTTCACCGGATCGCCCCGGTCCATGCGCCCGTTCGCGGAACACCTGGCCGCCGAGGGCCATGGAGTCGCCGTACCGCGGCTGCCCGGTCACGGCACGGACTGGCGGGAGATGAACACCACCCGCTGGCAGGACTGGTACGCCGTACTCGACAACGAGCTGGAGCGGCTCCGCAAAGAGCACGACAGGGTCTTCGTGGCCGGGCTGTCGATGGGCGGGTGTCTCGTCCTGCGGCTGGCCGAGCAGCACGGCGCGGACATCTCCGGCGTGATCGTGGTCAACCCGTCCGTACGGACCGATGACAAGCGGTTGGCGCTACTGCCGATACTGCAGCGCCTCGTCCCGTCGTTCCCGGGGATCTCGAACGACATCAAGAAGCCGGGCGTCGACGAAGGCGCGTACGACCGGATGCCGCTGCGGGCGCTCTACTCACTGTCGCAGTTGTGGCGCATCACCCGCGAGGATCTTCCGAAGGTGACGCAGCCGTTGCTTCTGTTCCGCAGTACTGTCGATCACGTGGTGGAGCCGAGTTCGGGCCGGGCGGTACTGGCGTCGATCTCGTCCCGCGACGTGACCGAGACCCTGCTCGAGAACAGCTATCACGTGGCCACTCTGGACAACGACGCCCCGCGCATCTTCGCGGATTCGACCGCCTTCATCCGACGGCTGAGCACTCAACGGATGGGCACTGATGCGTGACAACGGCCTGACCGCCTCGTCCTACACGTCGATGGGCGGCATCGACCCGCTCGTCTCCGAACCGGTGCTGGCCGCGCTGGCCGAAGCCGGCATCGCCGCGTACGCCGTCACGCCGGGCGAGCCTGGTCCGTCTGCCGACACAACGCCTGCCGCGGAGGCAGATGAAGCGGTTGACTCCACAGACGGTCCTCCTGCCGACGGCACTGCTGCGGGCGAGACCCCGGGCAAGGCCAAGGCGGAGGCCGAGGCGCCGCGGCGGATCGCGGCGGGGCTCGACGAGATCTTCGTCGACGCCGATTCGACCGACGACGCCCGCGGCGTGATCGATCGCAGTACCGAGGACGCCGAGTGGAAGTCGCTCGTCGAGCAGTTCAACGCTCCCTCGGCCCCGGGTCACTCGGACAGCCCGGTCCCCCGCTGGCCGGCGAGCGAGGACGTGGACGAGAACTCCTACGAACCACTCATCGACATACCGGCCGGACTGATCGTCGGTGACACCGACGAGGATCCGCCCGAGGAGCCGCCGGCCCGGCGGACCGAGGACCCACACGACCACTTCGTCCCGCCGGAGCCTCCGCGTGGGCCGCGGCTGGACTGGATCAGCCGGGCCGCCTGGGTCGGCCTGCTCGGCGGACCGCTGCTGCTGATCCTCGCCGCGCTCCTCGACTTCGGCACCGGCCGGATCACCCTGCTCGCCGTCGTCGGATTCATCGCCGGCTTCCTCACCCTGGTGATCCGGATGAACGACCGCCTTCCACCAGAAGACACCCCTGACGACGGGGCAGTCGTCTGACACCGGCGTCCGGCAGGACGCTAAGCTTCGGATCGTCGGACAATCCGACCAGATGCGGAGGCGCTCAGTGCAGACCGAGACCGTCGAGATCACCGGCCACCTGATGGATTCGGGACTGCTGTCCCGGGTGCTGGACGACATTCGCGGGTACGGCGGTGACTACACGCTGGACAAGTTCGACCTGGGCTACGACAAGGACGACCCCTCCACGGTCCGGATGACGGTCGGCGCGGAGGACGAGGAAGCCCTGCAGCGGCTGCTGATGCGGATCCAGACCAAGGGCGCCAACCTGGTCGACCCCGGCACGCCGGAGATCTCCGAGGTGACCCAGGACGGCGTCTTCCCGGACGGGTTCTACTCGACCACGAACCTGCCGACCAGCGTGCGGCTGAACGGCCGCTGGGTCCAGGTGCGGAATCCCGAGATGGACTGCGGCCTGCTCGTCGAAGGCGACGCCGTGCGGACCATCCCGATGTCGGAGGTCCGGACCGGGATGAGGATCATCTCCAGCGCCCAGGGCGTCAAGGTCACTCCCCCACTGGTCGCGAACACCGAGGAGTCGTTCGGCTTCATGGAGTCGGAGGTGTCCAGCGAGAAGCCGCAGCGGGTGCTGGTGATGCAGGTCGCCGACGGGATGCGGGAGGCGAAGGCGAACGGGCAGAAGGTGCTCTGGGTCGGCGGCCCCGGCATCGTGCACACCGGCGCCGCGCCCGCGATGGTCGCGCTGGTCGAAGCCGGTTTCGTGGACGTCCTGTTCGCGGGCAACGCGCTCGCGACCCACGACATCGAGTCGTCGCTGTACGGCACCTCACTGGGTGTCGACCTCGCTCACGGCCGCGGCGTCGAGCACGGCCACGAGCACCACATCCGTGCGATCAACACGATCCGCAAGGCCGGCTCGATCGCCGAGGCCGTCTCCCAGGGGGTCCTCACCTCCGGCGTGATGCACGCGCTGGTCAAGAACGGGAAGAGCTTCGTCCTGGTCGGCTCCGTCCGCGACGACGGCCCGCTGCCGGACGTCTACACCGACGTGCTGGAGGGCCAGCGCGCGATGCGCGCCGAGCTGCCCGGCGTCGGCTACTGCCTGATGGCCGCCACCATGCTCCACTCGGTTGCCACTGGCAACATCCTGCCCGCCTCGATCCCGCTCACCTGCGTGGACATCAATCCGGCCACCGTCACCAAGCTCGCCGACCGCGGGTCCTCCCAGGCCCGCGGCATCGTCACCGACGTCGGCCTCTTCATCGAGCACCTGGCCCGCGAACTCGCCCCTGACTACGCCGACATCAAGTAGTCCACCGACCGGTTCCGGCGCCCGCCTGGGTGACAGGCCGGGGCTGGACCTCGGCGGGCGAGGTCGCCCGACGGGCCAGCCTGGCGACAAGCCGGGGCTGGACCGTGCCGCAGAGGCGCGGCAGGGTGGTGCCATGCCATTACGTACGAAAGCACATTGGCTCGGAGTCGCGCTGAACGCACCGGACCCGCAGGAGCTGGGCAGGTTCTACGAACGCCTGCTGGGCTGGCGGATCTACGCCGACGAGCCCGACTGGGTCACGCTCGCTCCTTCCGAGGATGCCGGCTACAACCTCGCCTTCGCCCGCGAGGACAAGTACGAGCGACCGGTCTGGCCGGCGGAGGACGGCAAACCACAGATGTCGATGCACCTCGACCTCCAGGTGGACGATCTGGATGAGGCCGTCGCCCATGCCGTCGAGGCCGGCGCCGAACTGGCATCGTTCCAGCCACAGGAGAAGGTCCGCGTGATGCTCGACCCGGCAGGTCACCCGTTCTGCCTCTACCTGGACTGACCCCGTCCCCGGGCGGCCCGATGCCCGGTTCTTCGACCGATAGCGGCCTGCAAGGCGTCAGTCGACGAACGACCCGCCAGCGGACCGGTCGGTGCGGGGTGGGTCGAGCGCCGAGGGAGGAGGGAGACGACTTGTCCAGGTGTGGGGAGGGTTACGGCGTACCCAGCGGTGTGGGGGGCAGGATGGGCGCATGACGGAACTGGTGCACCTCGAGGTGAGCGATGGCGTCGCGACGGTCACGTTGGATTCGCCGCACAACAAGAACGCGCTCTCCCAGCAGTTGACCAGCGAGTTGCTGGCGCACCTGGAGGCAGCCGGTGGCGACGACGTCGTACGGGTGATCGTGATCCGGTCGGCAGGCACCGTTTTCTGCTCAGGCGCCGACCTGTCGGAGGCTACGACCGTCGGCATGGGGGTCGGTGCTCAGCGGATGGTGGATGTGCAGCGGGCGATCGTCGCGAACCCGAAGCCCGTGATCGCCCGCGTCGCCGGTCCGGTTCGGGCCGGCGGGATCGGGATCGTTGCCGCTGCCGACATCAGCGTTGCCGGTGAGAGCTCGACCTTCGCGTTGACCGAGGTTCGGCTCGGGCTGGCTGCGGCGACGATCTCGCTGACGGTTGTGCCCCGGCTCACCGATCGGGCGGCATCGCTGACGTTCCTGACTGGCGACGGGTTCGATGGTGCCGAGGCCGCGAGGCTCGGGCTGGTCACCCGCGCGGTTCCGGACGATGACCTCGACGCCGCGCTGGACGGCGTCCTGAAGTCGCTGCTCAAGGGCGCGCCGCAGGGCCTTCGTGAGACCAAGAAGCTCCTCAACCGAGAACTGCTCGCCGACATCGATGCCCGAGGCACCGAACTCGCCGAACTGTCGGCCGGCCTGTTCGGTTCCCCGGCCGCCCAGGAGGCCATGCTCGCCTTCCTGAACCGCAAGAAGAACTAGAACTACTGGACGCCGCCGTTGCTGTAGAGGAGTTGGGCGTTCACCCAGCCGCCCTCGGGTGAGCACAGGAAGGCGACCAGGTTCGCAGTGTCCCGAGGCGTACCGAGCCTGCCGAGCGGTGTCTCCGCGGCGCCCGATTCGGCCATGCCCGGCGACATCCAGCCGGTGTCGATGGCCCCCGGGTTGATGGCGTTGGCCGTCACGCCCAGGTGCCTCAGTTCCCGCGCAGCCGCCAGGGTGATGCGGTCCAGCGCGCCCTTGCTAGCGCCGTACGGAAGGTTGTCGACCGTGTGGTCGCTGGTGAGGGCGATGATCCTGCCGGTCCCGTACGGCGCGACGTACTGGCCGGCGAATTCCTTGATCAGCAACCAACTGGCGCGGGTGTTCACGGCGAAGTGCCGGTCGAAACTCTCCAGAGAAGTGTCGAGGATCCCGCTGTTCACGCTCTCGCAATGCGACATCACCAGCGCCTGCACAGGACCGACCGCCTCGCCTGTCGCGCGGAACACCTCAGCCGGAGCATCGGTGTCCTCGAAGTCGGCCTCCACCGAGAAGACCCGAGCGCCATGCTTGGCCAGCAGCTCGGTGATCTCAGCGCGCGCGGCCGGATCCGGTCCCCACGGCATCCGGTCGTCGTACCGACTGAGGTAGGTGAACGCGACATCCCAGCCGGTCGCTGCCAACCGCTCCGCGATACCGGCGCCGATCCCGACCCGCCGGCCGACTCCCGTGACCAACGCAACCGGTCTCGCCAGCTCGCTCATCCGCCCATCCTGCCGCCCGAACCCCAACCAGGCAAAGCAATTCCCGACTCCGAGAACCAGTTACTGTGGGCCGGCTGGTTCGGCCGGGCTGATCTCGACGAGCACCGGGAGGTGGTCCGAGCCGGCGGCGAGGTCGGCCCGGGTGACGCCTTCGATCGAGTCGAGCGGGATCACCCGGCCGGTCAGGCCCGGGGACAGCAGGGCGCCGTCGATCCGTTTGACCGGGTTGTCCGAGTGGAAGGTGGGACCGGCGTCCACGCCGAGATCGGTCAACCCTTCCTCGGCCAGGCGCGACCACACGAATCCGCCCGGCTCCTCGTTCAGGTCGCCGACGAGGAGGTACGGCGTACCGAACGAGCGGCAGCCCTTCAGCACCTGCTCGACCTCGTGCTCACGACCACGGATGTGCAGGCCGAGATGGCACACAACCAGTGCGAGGTCGACCCCGCCCAGCGTGACGCGTGCGCCGACGGCGCCGCCCGGGAGCTGCGTCGCGATCAGGCGCAGGCGACGGCGGACGAAGGGCCGCCAGACCCGCCAGCGCTGCGGATCCACCACATCGGTGCCATCGGCAACCAGGATCGCGTTGCGCGCGGACGCCGTGACGTACCGGAGTCCGAAGCCGGCCGACATCACCTCGCGCTTACGTCGGGTCCCCCACCAGGTCGGGGCCTCCTGGAGCAACGCGACGTCAGGTGCGCAGGCACGCACCACCCGAGCCAGCGCCTCGCGATCATCGCCCCAGCGGTGCACGTTGTAGGACAGCACCCGCAGCGCCGGGCCGTCGCTCATACGTCTTGTTCTCCTTGGGCGTCGGCGGTCTGCTGCACTTGGAGCTCGGGCTCAGTGGTTCGCATCCCCGTACGTCGGCCGACCGACTTGCGGGCGGCTCTTTCCAGCCGGGCAGACCGGCCGCTGCGGGCAGCCGTCTTCGCCGTCACCGCAGTCGTCTTCACCCGGACCCGGCGAAGCCAGGTTGCCTCCTCGCGAGCAAGATCGGCCGCACCGACCATGCCTGCTTCCGGGCCCAGTACTGCGCGGACGATCCGCGCCTCCGGCCGGAACCCACGGCCGGTCAAAGTGCGCTTGAACGCCTCCCGTGCGGGGGCGAGCAGCAACTCGCCCGCATCCGAGACGCCGCCGCCGATCACGAACGTGCCCGGGTCAAGCGCCGCGGCCAGGTTGGCCAGGCCCATGCCCAGCCAGCGCCCGACATCCTCGAGCAGTTCGACCGCGACCGGATCGCCGTCCTTGGCCAGCTCGGTGACCATCGGCCCGTTGATCGTGCGCGGATCGCCGTCGGCGGCGCGGAGCAGATTGTGCGCGACGGGAGAACCGGAGAGCGCCAACTCGCGGGCCTCGCGGGTCAGCGCGTTGCCTGAGGCGTACTGCTCCCAGCAACCGCGGTTACCGCACTCGCACCGATGCCCGCCGGGCACGACCTGCATGTGGCCGAACTCGCCGGCGATCCCGAACTTGCCGCGCTGCAGGGCTCCGTCGTTGAGGATCGCGCCGCCGATCCCGGTCCCGAGGGTGACGCAGACCAGGTGGCTCTCGCCCTGCCCACCGCCGAACCGCCACTCCGACCACGCGGCCGCGTTCGCGTCGTTCTCCACCACCACGGGCAGCCCGAGCCGGCGTTCGACCGCGTCCCGCAGCGGTTCATGCCGCCAGGCCAGGTGCGGCGCGAACAGCACGGACGACCGGGTGCCGTCGACGAACCCGGCCGCGCCGATGCCGACCGCGATCACGTCGTGCCGCGACTCCAGGTCGTGCACGATCTCCGCGATCGCGTCCTCGGTCTCGCGCGGGTCCTTCGTCGGGGTGTCCCGGCGCAACCGGTCCAGGATGTTGCCCTCCGGGTCGACCACCCCGGCGGCCACCTTGGTCCCGCCGATGTCGATCCCGATCGTCAACGCCTGCGTCAGAGCCATCGCACGACCCTCCTAGCCGTACCCCCGGAACCCCCTGCGGCACCCGTCAGCCAACCCCCTGACCCATCAAGCGAACCACTTGGCAGCTCCGCCGGTGCCTGTACGCCTGCCAGGCTCACCGAAGCACCACCTGACACCAGGAAACCACCGATCGCCAACTCGCGGCCGGGCGAACAAGCCGCCACCACGCGGCGTACCGGCGTACGGGAGAGAGCGCTCCCTGGGTTCTCTGAACGCGAGAGAGCGCTCACCGGTGTTTCTCCGCGGCGGGGGCCGGGCGGCGGGCCAGGTCGGCGGCACCGATGATGCCGGCGTCGTTGCCGAGCTCGGCAAGGCCGAACCGCGGGTGAGGGCGGTTCGACTTGGCCGGCAGGTTCTTCTCGAACGCGACCTGCGCCGACTTCAGCAGCAGCTCCTTCGCCGCGCTCACCCCGCCGCCGATCACGATCGTGGTCGGGTCGAACAGCGTCGCGAAGCTCGCCAGCGCCTCGCCCAGCCAGCGCCCGAGATCGTCCAGCAACTCGACCGCGCAGGGATCCCCGTCGGCCGCGGCCTTGGTGATCATCGGGCCGGTCAGCTCCGCGGGATCGGTGATCCCGCAGACGCTCAGCATCTGTGCCGCGGACAGCGAGCCGGACTCGGCCTGCGCGCGTCCCTCCCGCACGAGAGCGCTCCCCGACGCGTACTGCTCGATGCATCCGCGCGCGCCACAACCGCAGCGATGTCCGCCCGGCACGACCCGCATGTGCCCGAGCTCGGCGGCCACTCCGTTCGCACCGCGGAGCAGTTCACCGGCGACCACGACGCCGCCACCGATACCGGTCCCGACGGTCACGCAGACCATGTGCTCGACGTCCTTCGCGGCGCCGAAGGCGAACTCGCCCCACGCGGCCGCGTTGGCGTCGTTCTCCACGACCACAGGGACCTTCAGTACTTCGCTCACCCGCGCGCCCAGCGGCTCGTCCCGCCAGGCGAGGTTCGGCGCGAACAGCACGGTCGAGCGGTCCGACGAGACGAACCCGGCGGCGCCGATGCCGACGGCTTCCACCTCGTGGTCCGCGATCAGCTCGGCCGCCGCGTCGCAGATGGCCGCGGCGGTGGCGTCCACGGAGGTCGCGGGGGTCTCGCGGAAGGCGCGGGCCCCGATCTTGCCGTCGGTGCCGACCACCCCCGCGGCGATCTTCGTACCGCCGACATCAATACCGATCGTCAGTCCCATGGTTCGGGGTCCTCACTCACATCGATCCGGTCCACCCGGGACCGGCTAGGTCGTTCCGGGTCCTGCTGCCCGGCGGTCCGCGACTCCGCGTCCATCCGAGCCTGTCGCGCGGCCTCAGCGGCTGCCTCGAGCAACGACCGCACCGAGCCGAGCACCCCGGCGGCAGCGGTCGACAGTTGCTCGATCGTCTCGGGGCTCGTGTTCCGCGCCTTCGAGATCAACTGGCACACAGGACACCACTGGCACTCAGGGCCGCCCTGATCCGCAGTACGGTGCTCATGCTCAGCATCGTCAGCCCGTACGCCGCCGGCGTCCCCAGCCCGCACGCCCCCGGCGTCCTCGGCTTGTACGCCGTGCGTCGGCCCGGCCGGTTCGCTGGAATCAGCGCCGGGTGCGTGATCGGCGCTCCTCGGATGCGCGTGGTCGCCCTTGGCCTCGGCGGCGGCTTGCTGCAGTACGGCGAACAGCTTCGCGGCCTCTTCCGCGACTGATCCCACCGGCTCCTTGCTCACCTGGTGCCCTCCGTCATCGCCGCCGGCTCCTCGTACTGCTGGCTCATCTGCTCGCGGATCTCCTGCGCCAACTCCCCGACTGACTCCAATGGTGCGGCCCCAGTCGGCACCTCCGATACCGACGCGGCGGCTTGAGCACCGGCAGCCGGAGCACCGGCAGTCTGAGCACCTGCAGTCTGAGAACTAGCGGCCGGAGCACCGGCAGTCGGAGTACTGGTGACCGGAGTACTGGCGTGCGGTTCGCGCGGCGCGAACCGCACCTGCAAGCGACCCTCGTCCAACCGGGCTCCGGCGACCACGGCACGAGCCAGTGCGGCCGGCAGCGGCAGCACCCGGCGATAGGAACCAACCGTGATGATCAGCTCGTCACCGTGTCGCGCCAGCTCCAGCTCGTCAGCTGATGCCAACGGCAACGGCATGGTCAGCGTGTAGGTGCGTCCGTCCGTGTCGATGTGGCGATCCACCCAGAGCGAGGTCTCGTCGGTCGCGCGCGCGAACGGGTCGTCCCCCCCGTACATCTCGACTGCGAAGGCAGCAAGCTCCTCGACGCCGACCGGTTCGCACGCGCGGTAAGGCGACTCCCAGATCGGCAGCGGGCGGAACGAGTCCGCGACGTCCTCGAGGATCCCGCGCTGAGCCGCGACCCACTGCCGGCGCCAGTTGTCGGCACCCGCGGCCGGGAACACCCGGTTCGCGACCACGCCGTCGACGCGGTAGCCGTACAGAGAAAGGGTGGTCAGCGACCGGCGTGCCTCGGCGACCACGACGGCCTCGGGCGTGAGCACCAACCGCACCGACGCGTCCGGGCCGGCGAGCAGCGCGCGGATGTCGGCGAGGTCGCCGTGCAGTCGGCGCAGGGCGTCGAACACGTTGTCGTCCGGCATCGGGATCCCGGCCGCCTTGCTCAGCAGCGGTCGGAACGTCCGGACCACCTTGCGCTCGACGTTGAAGATCCGGTCCATGTACCAGTTCAGTGCCTCGGGCAACGCGAGCAACCGCAGCGTCTCGGCCGTCGGCGCGCAGTCGACCACGACCACGTCCCAGCGCCCCGAGCGGACGTGGTCCCGCACCTCGAGCAGCGCGAGCACCTCCTCCGCGCCCGGCAGCACGGTCAGCTCCTCGGCCTCGATCGGGTCGACCCCGACCACGTGCAGCACCGAGCGCAGGTAGGCCTGGATGTCGCCCCAGGACCGCTCGAACCGCCGCTGCGCGTCGATCTGCTGGACGAACAGCAGGTCGTCGATCTCGGTCGGCTCGCCGCCGACCCGGGAGTCGAACGCGTCCGACAGCGAGTGCGCGGCATCGGTGGACAGCACCAGCGTGCGCAGACCGCGCAGAGCGGCCAGCGTGGCAGTGCCGGCCGCGGACGTGGTCTTCCCCACGCCGCCTTTCCCTGTGTACAGCAGGACCCGGGTCACGGAACGAGGGACTCGACGCGCTTCTTGAGCCCCTTCAGGGCTGTGTCGATGATGACCTTCTCGGCCTTGCGCTTGAGCATCCCGATCATCGGGATCGCCACGTCGACCGCCAGCCGGTAGGTCACCTCGGTGCCCTCGTCACCCAGGTCAAGCAGGACATAGGCACCGTCCATGCCCTTCACCATCTTGGCCTGCACCAGCGTCCAGGTGACCTCGTTGCGGGACCACACGTAGTCCAGCGTGTACTCGTCGGAGATCGCCCCGGCATCCACCTTGAACCGCACCTGTTTCGGCCGGCCGGCCTCATCGGTGGACAGCACCTCGGTCTCGCGCATCGAGTCGGCCCACTCCGGGTACTCCTCGAAGTCCGCGATCACCGCCATGATCGCCTTCGGGGTCGCGTTCACGATGATGGTCGAGGTGGTCTGCTCTGCCATCGATTCACCTCTTCGCTGCCGGGACGTGTTCTGCCGGGCCGGTTCCCGGTCCGGGTGCAGGGCGCCGGTGCCCACACCGGAGACTATCGCGGGTTCCCAGCCGGGCCTGCGTTCGCCCGCGGCGCGGCCGTGCTCGACCTCGTCCTTGAACCGCCAGAGGTGCTCGCGGTACCGGTTCACGTACGACTCCTGCAGCTTCAGCAACCCCCTGGGGCTGGTACGCCGCTGTGGATCCACCCGGAGGTACCAGTGCACGACCACCCCGTCGCGGACCGGCTCGAGCCACCACTCCGCAGTACCGATCGCTGCGCCGGTCACCGTCCAGCGGACGCCCTCCAGGCCGCGGCGCTCGTACGGCGTCAGGGTCAGGTCGGGCCACCACTCGCGCCAGAGCGTGTGCTGTCCGAGGCGCTCAGCGACGTAGGCTGGATCAGCAACGACCAGGTCGTCGCAACTGATGTCGAGCGATGGCATGCGCTGTTCCTAGTTCCCTGGGTCACATCTGTCTGGCTACTTCCGGGTAGGTGACTGTAGCGTGCGCCGGAGTCGACAATTCGTGACCGACTGAGGAGAGACGCGGATGCGTGAGTACACCGTTCCTGCTGTGATCGAGGCCCCGGTGTCCGGTGGCCTCAGCGACGCCGTCTGGGCGAACGCCTCCTCACATCCTGACACCGCCGTCTTCAGCCGCCGGGTGGCGGGCGGCTGGCTCGACATCTCCGCAGCCGAGTTCGCCCGGCAGGTGAGCGGGGTGGCGAAGGGCCTGATCGCGGCCGGGGTCAAGCACGGCGACCGGGTCGCCCTGCTCAGCGCCACCCGGTACGAGTGGACCCTGATCGACTACGCGATCTGGAGCATCGGCGCGGCCACCGTGCCGATCTACGAGACCTCGTCGGCGTCGCAGATCCAGTGGATCCTGACCGACTCCGAGGCCGTCGTCGCGATCGTCGAGAACGCCGCCCACAGTGCCGTGGTCGAGTCCGCCCGCGCCGAGGCTCCCACCCTGCAGGAGATCTGGCAGATCGAGTCGGGCGCGGTCGACGAGCTCACCGTGCTCGGACAGGACGTGTCCGACGCCGAGCTCGACAAGCGCCGTACGGCGGTCGTGCCGTCCGACCTGGCGACGCTCATCTACACCTCCGGGACCACCGGCCGGCCCAAGGGCTGCATGATCAGCCACGCCAACTTCCTGGACGAGCTCGGCACCGCCGTCAAGGTGCTCGACGGCCTCTTCGCTGTCGAGGGCGCCTCGACCCTGCTGTTCCTGCCGCTGGCTCACGTGTTCGCCCGGATCATCCAGGTCGGCTGCGTGATGATGCGGGTCAAGCTCGGCCACACCGCGGACGTGAAGAACCTGGTCGCGGACCTCGGCGAGTTCAAACCGACCTTCATCCTCAGCGTCCCGCGAGTCTTCGAGAAGGTCTTCAACACCGCGAGCCAGACCGCGCACTCGGCCGGCAAGGGCAAGATCTTCGACGCCGCCGCCGAGACCGCGATCGCGTACTCCGAGGCCGTCGACAAGGGCGGCCCCGGCTTCGGCCTGAAAGCGAAGCACGCGCTCTTCGACAAGCTCGTCTACGCCAAGCTCCGCAACGTCCTCGGCGGCAAGGTCGACTACGCCGTCTCCGGTGGCGCCCCGCTCGGCAACCGCCTCGGCCACTTCTTCCGAGGCATCGGTGTTCCGGTGCTGGAAGGCTACGGGCTGACCGAGACCACGGCGGCGCTCGCGGTCAACCTGCCGGACGACCTCCGGATCGGCACTGTCGGGCGACCCCTGCCGGGTGTCTCCGTCGGCGTCGCGGAGGACGGCGAACTCTGCTTCAAGGGCGGCCAGGTGATGCTCGGCTACTGGAAGAACGAGGAAGCCACGGCAGCTGCGATCGATGCCGACGGCTGGTTCCGCACCGGCGACCTGGGTGAGTTCGACGCCGACGGCTTCATCAAGATCACCGGCCGTAAGAAGGAGATCCTGGTCACCGCCGGCGGCAAGAACGTCGCCCCCGCCGTACTGGAAGACCGCATCCGTCTGCACCCCCTGGTCAGCCAGTGCATGGTGGTCGGCGACGGCAAACCCTTCATCGCCGCCCTCATCACCATCGACCCGGAGACGATCGTCGGCTGGGCCAAGGACCGCGGCAAGCCCACGGACGTCCCGTCCCTGGTCGACGACGAGGAACTGATCGCCGAGATCCAGAAAGCCGTCGACGACGCCAACACCGCCGTCTCCAAGGCCGAAGGCATCAAGAAGTTCGCCATCCTCCCCACCGACTGGACCCAGGAGAACGGCGAACTCTCCCTCAAACTCTCCCTCCGCCGCCACATCGTCATGAAGAAGCACGAGTCGGAGGTAGAGGCTCTCTACCAGAAGTGACCGGTACTCCGACCCTTCCGCGCGTGGTCCATCGGCTTGGCGGGATAAGAGGGTTGGCGGATAAGGCGGTCTGGCGGATAGACGGAAACTTTTTGTCGCCATATGCAAATTAGTTTCCGCGTATCCCTGGCCCGCAGCGCGCCAGGCAAGCGCCACTTGAGCCAGCGTGGCCCCTAGCTGATCGGCGATCGCGACGACCGTGGGATTGGTCGTTGCTTTCGGCAAGCTCGGAACGCCGAACCGAGCGGGAAGAACGGTACCCACGCGATGCCGCGTTCACGGCAGAGCGCGAGCACCGGCGCGCTGGACCGGTCGATAACGCTGTGGGCGTTCTGCACGGCGCTCCCCCACTAGCAGGTTCTTCGTCCACTGGCGTCTGATTTTGCCGCCATTGGCCGAAGAACCCGCCAGCGGGCCGGCGGACCAGGTCGGCAGGCGGATGGGCCGTGGGGCGGATAGCTTGTGGGGATGACCAGCCGTCGTGATGCGCAGGAGCCTGAGTCACGGGAGCCTGAGTCACGGGAGCGCGAGTCACGGGCGTCGTACGGCGAGGTCTTCGCGGTCAGCGAGTTCCGGTGGTTGTGGGGCGCCCAGCTGGCCTCGGTGATCGGGGATCAGCTTGCCCGGGTCGCCCTCGCCGTACTGGTGTTCGACCGGACGGGATCGGCCGGCCTGTCTGCTCTCACGTATGCGTTGACGTTCCTGCCCGATGTTGTCGGCGGTCCGCTGTTGTCAGGGCTGGCCGACCGGTTCCCGCGACGGCAGGTGATGATCGTCTGCGACATCGCCCGAGCCGGGCTCGTCGGGTTGATGGCGATACCCGGGCAGTCGTTGTGGGTGTTGTGCGGTCTGCTGTTCGTGGTCCAGTTGTTCGCCGCGCCGTTCCAGGCTGCCCGGGCGGCCTTGCTGCCCACAATCCTGACTGGCGACAAATATGTCCTCGCGAGCTCGGTGTCGAATGTCACCGCGCAGCTCGCCCAGCTGGCCGGGTTCGTCACCGGCGGCACGCTGGTCGCCCTGTTCGGCGCCGGTCAGGCACTCGGCGTCGACGCTCTCACGTTCGCGATCTCCGCACTCTTCATCGGGATCGGCGTCCGCGACCGCGCGCTCGCCAGCGAGGCAGCCGAACGGCCTGGCTGGTTGTCCTCGATCGTCGCCGGCGCGAGGTTGGTCTGGGCGGACCGACGGTTGCGCTACCTCATCGTGCTGGCCTGCGTATCCGGCTTCTACGTCACCGTGGAAGGTCTCGCAGCCCCGTACGCCGCGGCGGTCGGTGGCGGGCCAATGGCGGTCGGCTTACTCCTTGCCGCGAACCCGGCCGGACAGGTGATCGGCATGCTCGTGCTCACTCGCCTGGAGCCGGTACTACGGCTGCGGTTGCTCGGGCCGCTCTCAATCGGATCGTGCGTTCCGCTGATCGCCTGCGCCGCGCGACCTGGCCTAGCGGTCACGATCGCGCTCTGGATGGTGTCCGGGCTTTGTTCGGCGTACCAGTTGGCGGCGAACGCAGCGTTCGTGCAGAACGTCCCGGACGCGCAGCGGGGCCAGGCGTTCGGCCTGGCCCGCACCGGGCTCATCGTGTCTCAGGGACTGGGTGTGCTGGTCGCCGGTATCGCAGCGGACCGGTGGGACCCAGCCTTCGTCGTAGCGGGAGCGGGGGTTTTCGGCGTACTGCTGGCCGCCGGCGCCGCGCGCGGACTGGACCGCGCGCAGCGCACAGCGTCATAGTGTTTCGGGGTCAGCTGTCGCCTGGGTAGGTGCTCAGTGCCAGTCAGTGTTGCGCATCTCGAGACACCTCCTCCCAGGCAATCCGGTCGCCCCTGGGAGCCGGGCCGGTGACACCAGGTGGTGCTCCGCTTACCCTTACTGCTGGGGACGAGTGTGGGGGAAACGTTCATGATGAGTATCCGACATTGGCGATCCAGGCGTCGCCGCCGTAGCGATGCCCCCTGGTCGCCGGCCCGGTGGAAGCTGTGGTCAGCTCCTCCGATTGTGCTCGGCTACGTGCTTGCCGTCGACCTGCTCGCCTTCGCCGTCATCGCGGTCACCACCATCGCCGTGCCGGTCGCCGCCCATGACTGGGTCCGCCTGGCGATCCTTGCGGGCGGGTCGATGGTTCACATCGAAGCCGCCCGCGGCATCGAGCGGCTGCGCGAAGTGGCGGCCGAAGGCATCCCCTACGTCAACTTGAAAGGCATGTGGACCTTCGCGGGCGCCCTGGTCCTGCCGCCGGCACTGGCCGCCATGCTCATCGCCGTCACCTACCTGCACTCGTGGTTCCGGCTCCGCAGGGTCACCCCGCACCGCTGGTTCTTCTCGGCCGCCACAATCGTCCTTGCCGCCGCAGCTGCCGCTTGCGCAATCGCCACGATCACGCCGGACGACTACCCCGGCTATCCGAGCGGACCGATCGGCCTGGTCGCGGTCGTCACGGCCGGCCTCGCGTACTGGTTCGTCAACTACACGCTGGTCGTGGGCGCCGTCCTCCTGTCCAACCCCGAAGGGAAGGCGCAGGACGCTCTCGGCCGCCTGTCCGACCAGCTCATCGGGGCCGGATCGCTCGGTCTCGGTGTGGCTGTTGCCGCGCTCCTGCTGCACGAGCCCTGGACGGTCGTCGTACTGCTGCTCACGGTCCTCGGCCTGCACCGGGCGTTGCTGGTGGACCAGTTCCAGGCCGCGGCCCGCAAGGACCCGAACACCGGCCTGGCGAACACCATGTTCTGGCACGAGATGGCAGGCAAGGAACTCGCCCGCGCCGAACGCACCCAGCTGCCGCTCGGCGTCCTGTACCTGGACCTCGACCACTTCAAGACCGTCAACGACACCCATGGACACCTCGCCGGGGACCAGGTCCTCAACGCGATCGCCGACGACCTGCGTCGCGAACTCCGCACCGACGACCTCGTCGGCCGGCTGGGCGGCGAGGAATTCGCCGTGCTCCTGCCCAACACGACGCCCAGCGATACGACCTTGGCCGGAGAACGGATGCGCCGTCGGATCGAGGTCCTGAAGATCAAGGTCACCACTGACAAGGGCTCCACCGAACTCAACGGCTTCACCTGCTCCGTCGGCGCAGCGACTTACCCAGCCGCCGGGAAGAGCCTCGACGAAGTACTCCTCGCCGCGGACACGGCCCTCTATGCAGCCAAGAACGCGGGCCGAAACACCGTGGTCACCGCCCCTTCAATCGGCTGATCACCCGCAAGCTCCGCCGACCTTGGAGCGGTGACCTGTGGATGCTGAAACCGAAGTACTGGAAGCAGCGCGGCGGCGAGCAGAAGCCTTGACCGCCGGGGACGGGCGCGCATTGGCGGCGCTTCTGCACCCGAAGTTCAAGTGGACCTCACATCGCGGAGACAGCTTCGACCGGGACAGTTACGTCGAGTCCAATACCGCCGGGCGCCTGAGCTGGAGCAGCCAGACCTTGACCGACGTCGAGGTCACGGTCGAGGACCGGACCGCCGTACTGCGTTGCGTCGTGGTTGACGAGGTGCTCACCAACGCCGGCCCCGAGACCTTCCGCATGCCGATGACCCAGACCTGGATCCACGTCAACGACGACTGGCTCTGCCTCGCGGGCCACGCGGGCCCCTTGCTCGAGCACGAATAATCGCTGGATCGACCTGGACGTTCGCTGCCAAAGTGGCCGGCATGCGACAGGAAGAGATCTGGGACGTCGAGGCTGCCACTACTTACGACACCCCGGGCACCGGGATGTTCGCTCCGGAGGTGCTGGAGCCGACCGTCAACCGATTGGCGGAGCTCGCGGGTACCGGCCAAGCCCTCGAGTTCGCCATCGGCACTGGTCGCGTCGCGATCCCTCTGTCCGAGCGCGGCGTGGCAGTCACCGGAGTCGAGCTGTCCACCCCGATGATCGACGAGCTGCGCACCAAGGCCGATGCGGACTCGATCCCCGTCGTCGTCGGAGATATGACTGCCGCGCGTGCTCCGGGCGAGTTCACGCTCGTCTACCTCGTCTACAACACGATCTCCAACCTCCTGACCCAGTCCGAGCAGGTCGCCTGCTTCCGCAACGCGGCGCGTCATCTCACACCCGGCGGCCGGTTCGTGATCGAACTGTGGGTGCCTGAACTGCGCAAGCTGCCGCCCGGGCAGCACGCCACGGTCTGGCAGTCCGAACCGGGCTACATCGGCTTGGACACTTACGACCTCCGGCAGCAGCGCGTCGTCTCACACCACTTCAGATTCGGCGAAGGCAAGGAGGCGCGGCTCTTCCGCAGCCCTCACCGCTACATCTGGCCGACCGAACTCGACCTGATGGCACAGCTTGCCGGCTTCGAACTGGAGACCCGGCACGCGGATTGGGCAGGCGCAGAGTTCACCGCAGAGTCCCGGTCGCACGTCTCGGTCTACCGCCTCGCATCTGAGTCGCCTCAGAGCTCCTGAAGTTGGCCGCCAACAGCGCATGGTAGTACTTCGTATTCATGGCGACCACGGTGAGCGGCGACGAGCAGACCCGCTGATCAATCATCACCGCCACAGGTCGGGCGGCGGCACGCGGCACAGTCATTCCAACGCGAGGCGGCGCTCGGTTGGCGAGCTTCGTCTCGGCGCAGTTGTTCTCCGATGGCGCCTCGCGACGAGCCACTCGTGCAGCTTCTGAACCTGGGCTCAGCCTTACTGATTCACGATCAGCATCAGGTTGTCGTCGAGGTCCCGGACCGTGAAGAAGCGGCATACAGTCGCATTCCCCTCGACGGCGGTCGGAGCCAGCCCACGCCGTACGGCCTCGGCGTGGTGCTGGTCGATGTCGGGCACGACGTAGTTGCAGGCCGCCCAGTCCAGCTTGATCCGCGACGCCTTCGCGCCTCACGCCAGTTGTTCATGTCGATGCAGCGGTGGTCGCGCGCGCCGACGGAGCAAGCTGATGCCCATGCTCAGCATGAACACGAAGAACCCGATGAAGCCGATGGACGAGATGCCGCTGATCACGTCCGACGCAGGACTGAGCAAGCCCAGCCAGCCGGCGAACACCGCGACGACGAGGCCGAGCCAGCCGATCCACCGCGGCAGGGCTCGCGTCGTGAGGATCGCCAGCGCATACAGCGGTATCGCCACACCCCAGCCGAGGAAGTTCCCGGCAGTATTGGTGACGGCAGCGACCGAGGCGAACGTCTCGAACGTACCGATCAGACTCGCCTGCGTGGCGGGCTGGGCGGCGGTGTACGCCGGTACCAGCTCGTAGGCCATCGCGATGGGGACCAGGTGGGAGACGGTGACGAGCGTCAGGCCGACAGCTGCCAGGATCGGCGCCAGAACGAGCACCTGCCCGGCGTCGCGAAGTACGTCGTAGAACCCCACGAAAGCCACGATGGCGAGGAACCCCATCAAGACGATGAGCCACGCGCCCGCGAAGAAGAGCCCGCTGGCGCCGTCCACGTCCGTGATCCACGACCGGCCCTGCTGCCCGGTCTCCGGGATGAGCACCGAGACCCCGCTGCTCCCCATGGCGACGCCGCCCAGTACGAAACAGATCACTGTTGAGATCGCGCAGATGGCCCCGATCGAGGACAGGCGCATCGACTGAAGCATGGTCTTCCCCCTTTGCTTCTGTCCTGAGCCTGCGCCCGCACCTTGAGCGGCGTCAACAGCGGCATCGTGGCCGCACGGGCGCAAGATTCGCTCATTGAACCGACTGCGGGAATCGTTTGATCCGGCATTCGGAGTGCCATCTCGCGACGGTAGCGGTGAGCGGGGTCGACGCCACCGTCGAGTGAGGTCCCACCTCGGTGGGCATGGGCAGGTCAGAATGCTCGGGTGACCAAGGTCCCCAAGCCCGCGCCACCGAGCAGCCGGCACACCCGCCGGTGGCCGGCCTCGCTGGCGGTTGTTGCTGTGCTCGCCCTTCAACTCGCAGTGCCGGCGGACATCTTGAACGCGCCGCGGTGGATCCTGCCGGCCTGCGGGGCGGCGCTCCTGGTCCCGCTGGTCTGGGCGAATCCTTTCCATCTCCGCCGGGATGAGCCCTGGCTGCGGTGGGTGGCGCTGGCTCTGCTGGCCGTGATGATCCTGGTCAACGCCATCTACCTGACCGGGCTGATCGTCTATCTCACCACCGGCAACGCCAACAACGGCGCGGTGCTGGTGAGGGCGGCGCTGCTGATCTGGGTGACGAATGTGGTCGCCTTCGCCGTCGGCTACTGGGAGATCGACCGCGGCGGTCCGTTCGCCCGGGCACCCGAGCATGAGCGCGAGATGGAGCGTCCGGACCTGCTGTTCCCGCAGATGACGGCCGACATCCCGGGCTGGGAAGGTTGGCTGCCGGGCTTCACGGACTACCTGTTCGTCGCGTTCACCGCCGCGACCGCGTTCAGCCCGACCGACACGATGCCGCTCACCGCCCGCGTGAAAACTCAGATGGGGATCCAGTCCAGCATCTCCTTCCTCACCATCGCCGTTGTCGCCGCCCGGGCCGTCAACGTGCTCTGAAGACCACCTGCCGAAACACCCTCGACGTCGTTGTAATGGGTGTGAAACAGTTACGCCCATGTACACGGGTCCGGCCGGGGGCGGGCGGGAGCAGTGGAGGAGCTGAGATGCAGGGAGCACAGGGTGCGGCCCGGACCAAGTCCGTCGGGCTCGGGTTCGCGGTGTTCTCCGCGATCACGTTCGGTGGGTCCGGACCGTTCGCGAAGGCACTGATCGGGGCCGGCTTCTCGCCCGAACAGGCAGCCTGGCTGCGGATCGTCGGCGCCGCCGCCCTGCTCGTACCGCTTGTCCTGATCTTCCGCGGCAGCGCCGGCCTGCGCGCCGCCCGGGCCTCCTGGCCGCAGCTCGTCCTCTACGGCCTGACCGGGATCGCCGGCTGCCAGACGCTGTTCTTCATCGCCGCCAGCCGGTTGCCGGTGGGCGTAGCCATCCTGCTGGAGTTCTCCGGACCGGTGCTGGTCGTCGCGTGGCTGAAGTTCGGCCAGAAGGTGGCGGTCCCGCGGTCCGCCGCCCTCGGTGTCGCGATCGCGCTGGTCGGTCTCGCCACGGTGGTGGAGATCTGGTCCGGCGTGCAACTGGACCTGATCGGTCTGCTCGCGGGGCTCGTCGCAGCAGCCTGCCAGGCGACGTACTTCCTGCTGATCGACAAGCTGACCGGGGTCGCCGATCCGCTGGTGATGACGGCGGCTGGGAGTGTCGTCGGAGCGGTCGTGCTGACGGCAATCGCAGTGCCCTGGGGTATCCCCTGGCACACGCTGACGGACACCATCGCGATCGGTCAACGCTCCGCGCCCGGCTGGTTCTTCGCCGCCTGGCTGATCGTGGTCAGCACAGTGGTCGCCTACCTGGCGGGAGCGGCCGCAGTACAGCGACTGTCCGCGGCGGTCGGAGGAGCAGTCGCGTACGTCGAGGTCGTGGCGGCGAGCTTGTTCGCCTGGATCCTGCTGGACGAGACTCTCTCGACCACCCAGATCGTCGGTGGCGTGATCGTCCTGCTCGGCGCCTTCGTGGCCCAGTCGTCCGTCGGCAAGGTCGTGCCGCCCGAGCTCCCCATCCCGGACTCCGCGACGCGAGACCTGGACCTCGACCCCGCCAACCTCTGACAAACTCGGCGGTATGGAGCCGATTGTTGCGTTGACGTCAGGGCAGGTCCGCGGCCGGACAACCGATGGGATCTCCGCGTTCCTCGGGATCCCCTTCGCAGCCGACCCGGTCGGACGAGCTATGTACGCCGCGCCGGCTCCCGCGCCCAGCTGGGACGGAGTTCGGGAGGCAACCGAGCTCGGCACCACCGCGGCCCAGCCGCCGTACGAGCCACCCTTCGACCAGTTGCTGCTCAACCCGATCGACCTCGGTCCGGGATTCCTCAACCTCAACGTGTGGACGCCGGATGCGGCAGGTTCCGGCCTGCCGGTGATGGTGTGGTTACACGGCGGCGCGTTCCGCAACGGCTCCAACGCCTCCCCTGTGTACGACGGGACCGCGTTCGCCCGCGACGGCGTCGTACTGGTGAGCGCCAACTATCGGCTCGGCGTCCAGGGGTTCGGCGTTGTCGAGGGCGCGCCCAGCAACCGCGGCCTGCTCGACCAGCTTGCGGCGCTGACGTGGGTGCAGGAGAACATCGCCGCGTTCGGCGGGGACCCGAGCCGGGTCACGGTCTTCGGCCAGTCGGCCGGCGGGATGAGCGTCGCCACATTGATGTCGATGCCTGCGGCAAAAGGCTTGTTCCAGCGCGCGATCGTGCAGAGCGGTTCGGCCGAGGCGGTCGCGTTGGCGAGTGACGCGGCGCTGGTCGTGGCCGAGGTGGCGAAGCGACTGGACGTGCCGGTCAGCGCCGAAGCGCTCGGCGCAGTGGCGACCCACGACCTCCTGGCGGCGCAACGTGCGGTCGCTTTGGAGCTTCGGCAGAACCCGGACCCCGTCCGCTGGGGTCCGTCGATGATCCGGGGTGGCGGCGGGATCATGCCGTTCTTCCCGGTGATCGACGGCGAGCTGATTCACGAGCGACCGCTCGACGCACTCGCCGCGGGCGCTGCTCGCGACGTCGAACTGCTGACCGGAACCACGACCGAGGAGTTCCGGCTGTTCACCGTTCCGACCGGAGTGGCCGCGGCCATCACGCCAGAAGCCCTTCCCCTGTTGGTCGCGCGGGCCGGCCTCGACCCGGCGGCGGCTGGTCCCTACGCGGCGAACCGCCCTGGGCAGTCCCCCGGCGAGATCCTCACCGCGTTGACGGGCGACGCGTTCTTCACGCTCCCGACGATCCGCCTGGCCGAGGCGCAACTCGCCGCCGGCGCCGCGGCGTACATGTACGAGTTCAGCTGGCGGAGCCCGGTCCCCGGGCTGGGCGCCTGCCACGCGTTGGAGCTGCCCTTCGTTTTCGACACGCTCACCCCGTCCCCGCTGTCCGGTCCGGAACCGCCGCAGGAGCTGGCCGACCGGATGCACGCCGCCTGGGTCTCCTTCGCAACCACCGGAAGCCCGGGCTGGTCGCAGTACGACACGAGCTCGAGGCCTGTGATGACCTTCGATCACCCGGACTCCCGGCAGCTGCAGAACCCGCACGGCGACGAACTCGCACTGCTCGGGCTGGACACGGGGCACTAGTACGACAGCCGTAGTTCGTGATCTGGTGGCGCGGCGGTCCCGGACGTGAGGCGCGCAGCGGTTCCGAAGCGGCGACCTTGAACACCCAACAGCGACCGCGGACACGAAATAACGTGTTCAAGGTCCCCACTACCTGTCCCAAGTCCCCACTCTTGGTCAGGGCCACCCCACCCAGCCTTCCGCGGCCCCCCGCCGAAAGGCATCATCACGAACTACGGCTGTCGTACTAGGACAGTAGGAGTCGCACCGCCCGGGGTCAGGGCAGCAACGACAGGACGAGTTCGCGCGGCAGGCCATGGGTCTCGTGCAGGTAGTCGAAGTCGTTCTGGTCGAGCGTCTTCTGGAACCGATCGTGGCTGATGATCCTGCGGCCGCGCTCCAGCAGGTTGCTGAACCGGATCTCCTCGTCGATCAGGATGCAGCGAACCAGCGAGAGGACCTCGCCCTGGTGGAAGTGGTCGAGGGTGTGCCGGAACAGTTCTTCCGGCAGGTTCGACAGCGTCCGCGAGTCGTCACCCCGCCAGAGGATGGTCAGCAACCGGCGGATCAGCCGGCGCAGCACGTAGCCGCGTCCGGTGTTCGAGGGATGCACGCCGTCGCCGATGATCACCATGCTCGAGCGCAGGTGGTCGATCACGATCCGCTGGTCCTGCTCGTCCAGCTTCCACAGCTCCGGGATGATCCGCATCCAGGGCTCGAACAGCTCCGTCTCGTAGACCGAGCTCTTGCCCTCGAGCAGCATCGTCAGCCGCTCCAGGCCGAGACCGGTGTCGATGTTGAGCTGCTGCAGGGGTTCGAGCGATCCGTCGTCGAGCCGGCGGTAGCGCATCATCACGTGGTTCCACACCTCGACCCAGCGATCGTCCGTCGTCGGCGTCGCCTCCGGTGAACCGTCGCCGGTCCAGAGGAAGATCTCCGAATCCGGCCCGCACGGACCGGTCGGGCCGTTGGACCACCAGTTGTCGTCGGTGGTCAGCTCGACCGGAACGCCCAGGGACTGCCAGGTCCGCAGCGATTCCTGGTCCAGCTCGACCTGGTCGTCGCCCCCGAAGACGGTGACATACATCTGCCCGGGATCTATGCCGAACCCGTCGCGCAGCAGTTCGAACCCCCAGCGCAGGGTCTGCTCGCTGCCGTAGTCGCCGAGGGACCACGACCCGAGCATCTCGAACACGGTCAGGTGGGTCGGATCACCGACCTCGTCGAGATCGGTGGTTCGCAGGCATCGCTGGACGCCCACGAGTCTGCGGCCGAGTGGATGCGGCTCGCCCTCGAGATACGGCGTCAGCGGATGCATACCGGAGGTCGTGAACAGGACCGGGTCACCGGGGCGTGGGATCAGCGACGATCCCGTGGTCGGGATGTGGCCGCGGTCGGTGAAGAAGCCGATGAAGGTCTTGTCGATGCTCATGTCGGTTTCCTTTGCGGAGAGTTGACCGGAAAGGACCGCGAGCCTGGTTTCGACAACAAAAAAACCGGCGGACCGTTTCCGGTCGCCGGTGGTTTTCAGCAGATGTCAGGCAGCGGCAGCCGGGGAGCGGGAAGCTCGTACGGCTGCTGCGAGGCGTGACGTCTGATGCATGTCGCCCAGAGTACACGCTCCGAACCCAGAGGTGTCACGAGGTTTCCGTCACAGGTCGAGCAGGTCCCGCAGGATCGCGCCAGAGCGGGACCAGGTCCACTCGGCGGCGACCCAGTCGCGACCCGCCGCACCCATCGCCCGGGCCCGCGCTGGATCCGTCAGCAAGGCAACCAGCCGTACTGCGACCGCGACCGGGTTGTACGGATCCACCAAATAGCCGGTCTCGCCATGCCGGACGGTGTCGCCTGCCCCGCCCGAGTCGCCGATCACCACCGGTTTCCCGGTGGCGGCTGCCTCCAGCGACACGATGCCGAGCGCCTCCGGCTCCAGCCCGAACCGCCTGGTCCGGCACGGCATCGCGAACACGTCCGCCGCATCCATGTACGGCGGGATCTCGGACCAAGGCACTGCGCCGGTGAACCGCACGGCGTGCGCCACCCCGAGTTCTGCGGCAAGCGCCACCAACTGATCCCGCATCGGACCTCCGCCGACCAGCAGCAAGACGGCGTCCGGCACCTCGGCGAGCACCCTGGGCCAGGCGCGGATGAGCGTGTCCTGGCCCTTGCGCGCGACGAGCCTCGACACGCAGGCAACCACCGGAATCCCTTCCAGCTTGAGGCTTTTGCGCACCTGGTCGCCCCCGGACTCCGGGAAGAACCGCGACGTGTCCACTCCCGGCGTCAACCGCCGCATCCGCCGAGCCGCCTCCGCGGAGAGCGCCGGCGCGATCTGCTCAGCACACCAAGAGGAGACCGTGGTCACGGTGTCAGCCGCATCGCCGATCCGCCGCAGTGCTTGCCGTGTCCCCGGCAGACCTGCCCACCAGGTTTCATGCCCATGCGTCAGCGCAACGATCCGCCGCGCCCCCGCCTTGCGGAGAGCCGGTCCCATCAGACCCAGCGGAGCCGCCGCACCGAACACCACCCGATCCGCCTCGTACTGACGCATCACCTGTACGGCGTACCGGGTGACTCGTGGTGTCGGCAGGAGCATCGTCGTACGGTCGCGCTCCACCGGGAATGGCAAAGCCGCGTCGTACTGCGCGTCGCCGGGCATACGGGAGGTCAGCACGACCAAGCGTTCGGCGGGTAGTTCGTCACAGAGCGAGCGGACGAACGTCTCGATCCCGCCCTGGCGCGGCGGGAAATCGTTGGTGACGACCAGAACCGTCACGGCTTCGCCAGCGGTGGAACCACCGTCCCGTGCTGCGCGGCCCAGGCCCGGCCCATCGCGATGCGCTCCGGCGGCGTCGGGTGATTCGCGAACATCCAGTACCGCCACCGGCTGGGCTCGAGGCCGGAGATGTTCGCCACTGCCAACGCGTGCTGCATCTCGATGAACGTTCTCGGATCGTCGGTGAGCCTCAACGAGTGGTAGTCCGCGCGGGCCTCGATCTTGCGGCTGACCAGGTTCTGCACCGGCGCGGCCAGGGTTGTCCCGGCGACGACAAGCGCCAGCAGCAAGGCGGTTCGGCGCGGATCGGACAACTTGGCCCCGAGCAACAATTTCAGCAGCACGACGGCAAACGCCGTGCCGAGTGCACCGATCAGCGTCCCGTGCAGGACGTCGTTCTCGGCAGCATGTCCGAGTTCATGTGCGACGACCAGGCGAACCTGCGCCGGCGGCACATCCTTCAGCAACGTGTCATAGACGACCAGCCGACGGGTCGATCCGAAGCCGGACACGTAGGCATTGAGAGTCGTGGTCCGCTTGGATGCGTCGGCGACGAGCACATCCTTGACCGGCACGCCGTCCTCCGCGGCCAACTGCATGAACTGGTCACGCTGCGGCCCCGGCGCCATCGAAGTGAACTCGTTGAACCGCGGCTCCACCAGCACCGGATAGCCGAACGAAACTCCTAGCACGAGCACCGAACCGGCGATCGCCGCGGGAACCCACCACCACGTCCGCCAACGCCTGGACAGCGCGATCAACCCGAGCGCCACCGCGGTCAACGCGATTGCCGAGAGCAACCAGTTGACGCCGCGATCCCGGAGCCAGAGACCCCAGCTCTCGGTGGACAGCCCGTATTTCCTGGTCACCCGCTCGGCCATCGCGTCCGTCGGCAAAGTGATCACGCTGACCAGCAATCCCAACGCAGCAACCAGAACCGGTACTGCGAGATACCACCGGCGGAGCTTGAGCACGTCGTACAGGCGGCGGCCCAAAGGACTGAACCCGATGCCGAGCGGCACCAGCACGGACAACACCCAGGAGATCGTTGACCACGGCAACAGCTCGTGCCGGAACTGGTTCTGCCGGTCGATCTCGGCGGCGGTGAAGTCGAGCGTGGGATCCGGTTTCGGCAGGTCGATCAGGTGCCACGGGGTGGTCGTGACGATCACCGTCACCAGCGCGGCCGCGAGCGCGACACCGGCCACCCGAGGGGCCCACGTCGCAGCCCGCTCAGACACCCGCGAGCCTCTTGAGGTAGTTCTGCCAGTCCGCGACGAACTGCTGCTCGGTGGTGCCGAGCACGGTGCGGAAAGCGTCGGCCAGACCGGTCGGGCTCTTGGACGCGTGCACGGTCCGGTAGAACTTCACCAACTTGCTCTGCCCTTCCCGCTCGCTGATCAGCCGACAGGCCAGCCAGCCCGACTCGTAAGCCTGGGGCAGCTCCGTCGACGATGCGGCGAACGCCTCCGGTCCGGGCAGCGCCTTCGGCACCTTGCCCGCCCGGATCGCCTTGAACAACTCCTTCGCCGCCGATTCGTCCTGCACGGACACGGTGGTGAAGGCGACGTAGTCGGCGAAACCCTCGGCCAGCCACAACGGTACCGGCGAGGCGGTAGCGGTCGAGGCGACGTGGGTGGTCTCGTGTGTCAGGACGATCCGGCGGCCCTGCTTGCCGAGCTCCTCGAACAGCTTCGGATTGGCCACGATCCGCACCGGCGCACCCGCCTGCGGCGTGTCCAGCTCGGCCATCGTGACCGCGGCGATCTGGGTGTAGGTGCCCTGCTGCGCTCCGAGCACATACTCCATCTCGGACTGCTTGGACGGCAGGTAGATGACCGCCTTCTGCCGCCAGTTCCTGCCCCAGACCTTGCTCACGGACTCGACCGCGCGGTCGGTCACCGCGGCGTAGTCCTCGGCGTTCGCCTGCGAGTTCAGGCTGATCACCAGGCTGTGCGCGCCCTTGGCGACGTCGATGCTGCCGAGCGCCCAGATGGGCCGCCGCTGCCCGGCGACGAACCGCTCCGAGAAGGACGCCGCGTACGTCGTACTATCCCTCGTCACGAAGGTGACCGGCAGGGTCTCGCGCGCCGGTTTGGCGTCGAACCCGGTCAGCTGCCAGGAGACCTCGACCTGGGCCAGCCAGGACTCGGAGCCGCCGAGCGCGGCCTTGCGGTCGGGCTCGAGCGCGCCGGCGTCGTCGCTCACGTAGCGCAACTGGAAGGTGGCTAACGGCAACTTTGCGAGATTGGCGAAGACCGTCCGCGCCTGCTGGTCGAAGGCGGCCGCCTGCGGGTCGATCGTGTTCATGAAGTTGCCGCGGTTGTCGCTGTTGATCGCGTCGGCCATCCGTTGCAGAACCGCCTCGCCCGCGACGGCCCGGCGGACGCCGTCGGCAGCCTCGTCGGGGGTGGTCGACGCCGAGTGACCCGGCGTGGTGTTGCCGGGGGCACCCGGATCTGCGGGCGCGTTGGCGACACTTTGAAGACCTGCGTAGGCGGCCACGGTGACCACGCCGATCGCCAGGCCGAGCGCGACCTTCCGCACCAACGAACTGTGACCGGACACCCAAGCGCCGACCTCGCCGACGGTGAGCAGCTTCTTCCGCCCCCCGCCGGCGTGCTGGGCCGGGATCATGATCGTCGTCTGCTCAGACAGCCTGACCTCGGTAGCCAGCTCCGCCATGGAGCCCGCCGGCTCCGCCTTGGGACCCACGGGCTCCGCCTTGGGGGCCGCCGGCTCCGCCTCAGAGCGCATCGGCTCCGCCTTGGAGCGCATCGGTTCCGCCTTGGAGCGCGCCTGGTCCGCCTTCGAGCGCACCGGCTCCGCCTTGGACCCCGCCGGGCCCAGGTTGGAGTCTGCCGACTGCAGCTTTGAGGCTGGGCCTGACGACGCGGTCGCCTTCGGATCACGCGGGGGAACGACCGGCATCGGCATGGTGTCGCCTTGTTCGTCGATCACCTCGGCCCCTCGCTGCTCACCTGCCCCAGTCAGGGGAGTCACTTATAGGTGCCCCCTCAGCCAGTCAATCACTCGGCGGGGCGAAAAACTCGGCCCCGGGGGTCGTGCCCCGGAGCCGAGCTTCATGTCGAGAATGCCGCGGGTCAGCCCGGGCGGACCGCGGTGTTGTAGGGCATCAGGTCGATGTCGTCGGTCTTGACCGGCTTGCCCGGGCGGCTGGCGTGCACGATCCGGCCGTTGCCGATGTACATGGCGACGTGGCTGATCGGCGAGTAGTAGAAGACCAGGTCGCCTGGCTGCAGCTGGCTTTTGCTGACCGGGCGGCCCTCGCCGGCCTGCGCCTTCGACGAGTGCGACAGCGAGACGCCCGCCTTGCCCCAGGCGTACATCATCAGGCCGGAGCAGTCGAAGGAGCTCGGTCCGGCGGCGCCCCACACATACGGGTCACCCATCTGGGCCAAGGCCACCTGGACCGCAGTGCCGGCGCGGCCGCTGACCGGCGGGATCGGGAGATTGTCCATCCGGTTGCTGCCACGGGTCGGGCGCGAGTTGCGAGCGGCCTGGGCCTCCTGCGCGTTCTCGGCCTGGATCCTCGCGCGCTCGGCGTCGCTCAGCTTGCCGAGGACCTTTTCGGCGGCGTTGAGGTTGGTCTCGATCTCCTTCTTCAGGCTGTCCTGCTTGGCCTGCACGGCCTGCAACCCGGCCAGCTCAGCCTGCTCGCTGGCCTGCAGGTCGGTGAGCTTGCCCTGGGCGGCCTGGAACCGGCGGAGCGCCGTGTTCTGCTGGCCGGCGAACGCCTGAGCGGTCGAGGCCTGGCTGAGGAACTGGTCGGGGTTCGTTGACAGCAGCAACTGCGCCGTCGTTGAGATCCCGGAGGTCTGGTAGCCGGCGACCGCGAGGGAGCCGATCTGCCGCTTCACGGCGTCGACCTGGACCTGCTGGGTCTTGATCCCGGACTGGAGCGCCTTCACCCGGTCACTGGAGGCCTTGATCTGGCCGCGCAGGTCGTTGGCGGACTCACCGGCCGTCTCGGCCTTGTGCTGCAGCTCGGCGACCTGGGCCTTCGCCTGCGCCAACGTGGGCTTGGGATCCGCGTCGGCCGACTGCTGGACGAAGATCACCCCCGCGACGACTGCGGTGCTGGTGATAGCGGCGAGGGCAATACCCTTGGTGCGGTTGAAGCGTCCGGTGGACACAGCCCGGTCGGTCCCTTCCTCTGCTCGACGCCGTCCCCGTCAACACGCCTGTCGTTGCCGGAGCTCTCAGTGGAGTAACTCCTACAACACCCGGCGGGTCACACCTCGGCTGGTACTTGCCCGGTCGGTCTGGTGGACCGACGCCCTGGGGCAACGAGAGGTAACAGTAGTAACCGATTCGTGACCGGTGCAATTCGCCCCTCTGGTTTGATCCAAACTTAACGTCGGGAAAGCCCTTCCAGAGCGTGAATCAGACCGCGTCGGCCGCCGCGTCTCCTTCCGCAGCAGTGTTCGGCTCCACACTGCTGACGGCGTGCACGAGCCGAAGGGGTGGAACCAGACCGGACTGGGCCAGAACGTCCAGGGCGGCCCGCTCCTCGTCGTCGATCCGGATCGAGCCCTGGTCGGCCGACATCCCGAGCACCACGGTGACCACGCAGTCCTGGCAGCCAGGCCCTCTCATCACACACGCGTCGCAATCGATCAGCACAACGTCCTCCAAAGTGGGGAAGCACCCGGACTTGCATCCGGCTGAGAAGGACGCTAAGGACCCCCACCGACAGTTTTCGCTGACCACCCATCCCAGACCCGTACGACGCCCCGCCGGGCCAGGCGGCTCGTAGTACGGGGTCAGGCTCGGGTGATGCGAGTGATGAGGGTGTTCGCGGAGAGGGCGCGGGCGCCCATGGTGATGGTGCTCTCGGCAACTTCGCGGTCGGTGGACACGACCACGACCGGGCGGCCCGGCGGTTCGGCCCGGACAAGTTGCCGGATCACCTCATCGGCGATCACGCCGGCCGGGCTGAAGCGGACCCGGACACCGCGCGGTGGGTTCAGCTGGACCGGACCGGACAACTCGGCCCCGTCGAACACCACGGTGACCTCGATCCGCCGCTGCGCAACCAACGCGCCCAGAGCTGTGACGAGCCGTTGCCGCTGGGAATGCAGCGGGGAGTTCGGCCAGGCCGTCTTGGTGACGTTGTACCCGTCGATGATCAGGTGCACCTGCGGCAGCGCGAGCAGTTCGTCGAACAGCGCCGGGTCATCGTCCGGCGCTGATCGCCCGACCGGTGCGGCGACAGGCTCCACACCTGCGACGGTGTCAGCCGGGCGGAGGTCTCCCCCAGGCGGCAGCGCCAGCTCGCGACGGAGCCCACCTGCGGCTTCGACGAGGGTGTCCAGCAGCAGTCGCGTTCTGGTGGATGCCAGCTCGCGCTCCTGCCCAGCAGCACGGCGGGTTGCGTAGTCGGCTGCTTCCAGTTCGGTGATGCGGGCGCGGAGTTTCCGCAGCTCGCGCTCCACTTCCGCGCGGGCGGCCTCGACCCGTTCGTCGGCCGTGTTCGCTTCCACCGTGCGGAGTTCGAGGTCGCTCTGAAGACCGGTGATCCGCTGACGCGCCTCGTTCAGCTTGCGCCGGAGGGTGACATTTTCCGCCTTCAGCTCGCTGACCTGCTCCCGCAGACGTTCGCGTACTTGACGTGTCTCGGTGCGGGCCTGATCGAGTTGGTCCGCGAGCCTGCTGACCACCTCGTCGTCGATCTTGGCCGGCTCGGGCGGCAGCTGGGCCGCTTCGGCGATCCGCTGCTCCCAGTCTTCCGGCCGGAGCAGGTAGGCCAGCGCCGCCACCTCGGTGGGTTCGGCGGCCGGCACCGGGACGCCTTCGGCGACGGCATCACCCAGCTCGGGGTGCTCGCGGCGTACCTCGAAAGCGATCAGACGGCGGAAGTGCTCGTCCGTCGCAAGGATCGGCCCGAGCACTGACGCCGAGAGCTTGGCGCGCTTGCCGGGCGCGAAGCTGGCGAACCGGCGCAGCGGAGGTGGGATGTCAGTCGCGGGCAGCTGACCCAGGGCCTGGGCGGCGAGGGTGAGAACCCGCTGCCGCACTGGTTCGGGCAAAGTGGTGGCAGCGGAGCTCGCGGCGGTGCCTGCCTCAGTCACCGGTCCGCAGTCCGGCCCGAACGGAGGTCTGGCGGAGCCAGTGACGCAGACCACAACGACCGGGCGTGCGGCCCGGATTCGCGGTGATCGCTTGTGTACGCATACGGAGAGCCTAGTCGGTTGTGCCCCGTTCGCGTTGTGGTTTGTCGGCGAACCGGACGCCCGGGCAGCGTGTCAGCAGCGGAATTGTCGGTGATGCCTTCTAGCGTCGTCGGCATGAGCAGCCCCTCGTCGGATCTCGCCGCTGCCCCGGCGCCCGAACCGGTCTCGCCGATCCGCGGTGTGCAACCGAGTTTCGACGACCTGGGCACACCACTGCGCGACGTCACCTTCTGCGTGGTCGACCTGGAGACCACCGGCGGCGCACCGGGCAATTCGGGCATCACCGAGATCGGCGCGGTCAAGGTGCGCGGCGGCGAACTGGTCGGCGAGTTCCAGTCGCTGGTGAATCCGTCCGAGCCGATCCCGCCGTTCATCGCGGTGCTGACCGGCATCACCGACCTGATGGTTGCCTCCTCACCCCGGATCGGATCGGTGCTGCCGGCGTTCCTGGAGTTCGCCAAGGGCTGCGTGATGGTGGCTCACAACGCGCCGTTCGACATGGGCTTCCTGAAACACGACAGCCAGGTGCATGGCTACGACTGGCCGGATTTCGCCGTCGTGGACACCGCCCTGCTCGCCCGCCGGGTGATCACCCCCGACGAGGCGCCGAACTGCAAACTGGGCACGCTGGCCAAGCTCTTCCGCGCCACCACGACGCCGAACCACCGCGCCCTGTCCGACGCGCGCGCCACAGTCGACGTTCTGCATGGCTTGTTCGAACGGGTCGGCTCCCTCGGGGTTCAGACGCTGGAGGATCTGCAGACCTTCTCCGCCCGGGTCGCGCCGCAGGTCCGGGCGAAACGGCACCTGGCCGAATCGTTGCCGCACGCCCCTGGTGTGTACCTGTTCACCGACGACCGGGGCGAGGTGCTCTACGTCGGCAAGTCGAAGGACCTGCGCACTCGCGTCCGGTCGTACTTCACCGCCTCCGAGACCCGGACCAGGATCGGCGAGATGATCGGGATCGCGTCCGGCGTCCGCGGCATCGAATGCGGTACTGCGCTGGAGGCCGAGGTCCGCGAGCTCCGCCTGATCGCCGAGCACAAACCGCGGTACAACCGGCGCTCCAAGTTCCCCGAACGGCAGCACTGGCTGAAGGTCACGGTCGAGCCCTTTCCGCGGTTGTCCCTGGTGAAACAGTTGCGCGACGACGACGCGGGGTATCTCGGGCCGTTCAGCTCCCGGAAGACGGCCGAGCGCGCGATGGCGGCGCTGCACGAGGCCTTCCCGATTCGCCAGTGCACGGTGCGGATGTCGCGTTCGCCACGAATATCTCCGTGTGTGCTGGCCGAGATGGGCCGGTGTGTCGCGCCCTGTGACGGGCGGATCGACATGGATTCGTACGGCGAATTCGTCGCCGCACTGCGCTCGGCGCTCACGATCGACCCGGCGCCGGTGGTCGAGGCACTGGACCGGCGGATCGACCTGCTCTCGGCGGACGAGCGGTTCGAGGACGCCGCAGTGCATCGCGATCGGCTGAGCGCCTTCGTCCGCAGCAGCGCCAAGATGCAGCGGATGTCGTCGCTCACCGGGTGCGCGGAGATCTGCGCCGCCCGCCGTACCGATGACGGCGGCTGGGAGTTGCACGTGATTCGCCGCGGCCGGCTCGCGGCAGCCGGGATCAGCCCGCGCGGGACGGATCCCCGCAACTACCTGGAGATGCTCCGAGCCTCGGCCGAGACGGTCCTGCCCGGAATCGGACCGGTAGCGGCCGCCTCACCGGAAGAGATCGAACTCGTACTGCGCTGGCTCGACTCCCCGGGCATTCGCCTGGTCGAGATGGACGGCACCTGGACCTGCCCGGTCAGCGGAGCCGGCCGCCACATCAGCCGCCTCGACAACTCCCACTCCGACGAGCACCACCACCCCAGCGAACGCCGCCGCCGAATGCGTCCGCTGGGTGCTACCCGCGTCAGCTGAGGATCAGCAAGGGCGGGCCGCATTATGCTCAGCGGGGCAGAGTTCCGGGCAGCAGGGTTTCCGAGGAGAGGACGACATGGTCACCGCGATCGTGTTCATCAAGGCCGACGTGGCGCGCATCCCCGAGGTCGCCGAGCAGGTGGCGGCGATCGACGGCGTCAGCGAGGTGTACTCCGTGACCGGTGCGCTGGACCTGATCGCGATGGTCCGAGTCGCCCACCACGACGACCTCGCCAGCGTGATCCCGGACCACGTGAACCGGGTGCCGGGAGTGCTCAGCACCGAGACCCACATCGCCTTCCGGACGTACTCCACGCACGACCTCGAGGCGGCCTTCAGCCTTGGCCAGGAGGACGGTGTCTGACGGCCGGAATCCGCGGCCTGATTGACACGTGCTGAAGTTACGGTGAACCCCATGAGCAACCCTCCCGCGGGCTGGTATCCGGACCCCACCGGACAGCCGCACACCATCCGGTGGTGGGACGGGGCGCAATGGACCAACCAGACCGAGAAGGAAGTCTTTCCCGAGGCTGACGCGGCGCAAGCGGTTCCTTTCTGGACGCAGCCCGCTTCGACGCCAAGCGAGATGACCGGCGACGAGGGCGAGGCGCCGGCGGCCGGTGACGAGGCGGGGGACGAGGCCGGGGCCGCCTCAGGTATGGCGACCGCTGGTGCAGGCGTAGCGATCAGCGCCGCGGAGAAAGCCAAGGCAGCCTGGACGCAAGGGCCTGAGGCGGCCGCGGCCAACAACCCTTCGGCGCAGCAGCAGAATCCTGACAACGGCGGCGAAACCACCGAGCCCACCAACTTGCCTCCGGCAAGCACCAAGCCGAGCATCGTCGCAACGTCTCCAGCCGATGGTGACGAGCAACAAGGAGCCGCAAACCGGTGGCAGGCCGCGGCAAATCCGCAGCAGGCACCGGGCGGCGTGCAGCGGGCCGGCGCGGATGCTTGGCAGCCGGCCGGGAGTGTGCAGCGGGCCGCGGCGAATCCGTGGCAGGCGGCTGGTGGTGGGCCGCCGGCGGGAGCTGGGCAGGCTGGGCAGTGGTCCGGTCGTGATTCGCGAGGGATCGGCGGAGGAAAGGGCGGGACTAGCGGGCCGTCGAGGCCTAGTGGTAGTCGGACGACGGCAATCGTGGCCGCTGGTGGCGTGCTGGTGCTGATCGTTGTCGCGGCTGCCTTCTTCGTGGTCAACCGAGGCGACGATCAGACCGCTGATCCCAGCAGTTTGCCCAGCGCACCTACGTCTGGCGAGCCCAGCGACAACTCGTCGACGGCGCCGACGACTGGTACGGCTCCGACCGCGCCGGCGAGCACGCGGTCCAACGGCCAAGACACCTTCTCGCCCGGTCAGTCGAAGAATCCGGAGTTGCACCAGGGCGCACGGATCTCATCCGACGCGATCTCTTTCCCCCGGCAGCAACCGCCCTGGTCGGACCGGAAGCGGCTGGTGCCGCAGTTGCTGAACTCGAGCGGCCAGTACGTGCTGTTGCAGGAGAACGTCGCCGGCGACAAAGACTGGTACGCCGACATCTTCGTCGGCGCGCTCAGCACCGACACGCTCTCTAACCGCAACGTGCAATCGACCGCTTCGCAATTGTCGATCCAGGTCCGCAGTGCGATGTACCGTGACGTCCCGGCCACGTTCAAGCCGTTGCGCAACGGACCGGTGCAGCGAACGGGCAAGTCGGGCTGGTACTACCAGCAGTCCGTCACAGCGAACTCGCCGACCATCGCCGCACGAGCGTTGACGCTGACTGTCGCCGTCTTCGACCTGGGCGACGGCACCGCAGTCGCGTACATCAGCGACATCCCCACGAACCGGCCGGATCTGAGGACGGCCGAAAGCCAGGTCTACAAGGGAATCAACGTTGGCTGAGAACGAGGACCAGACACCGCAACCGCCCCAGCGGCCACCGGCCCGGCACAGCGCTCCCCCGCGCCAGCCGTCGCCCGACAGCCCTGCCGATCGCACCCAGGAGCACCCACAGAAGCCAGCCCGCCCTCAGTCAGATCCATCCGAGCACGCACCCCAGACCCCGCCCGCCGGGCCACTTTGGGCCGCACCGCGAGCCGAGGACCGACTCCCCCCGGAACAGCTGTCCTCGGCCGGGCTGCCTTCGGAAGCACTGTCGGCGGAAGTGCTGTCGGCGGATCCGTTGCTGGGACAGTCACGCGCGCCTGCTCCGCCACCTCCGCCGCGGCCGCGCCTCGAGCCGACAGTCGGGGCCGGAGCCGGTACGCCGCCTCAACCGCAGGCCGCAGGCGGTCCGCGCCTAATCCAGCCGGCTCAACCACAACAACGCCCAACCCAACCAGTCCATCCACAGCGCCAACCACCAGCACAGCCGCTGCAGGGCCAGCGGGCACCGGGCCAACCCGGGCGGCCGCACGTTGAGCGGCAGCAGCAGGGGCAGCAGCCGAGCGGGCAGCAGCACACCGGTCCATACCCCGCCCAAGGTGGACCAGGCCAAGGGCAGGGCAGGGTGCACCCGGGGCAGCCCGGGCCGACGCAGCACGGACAGCCCGGGCCGACGCAGCACGGGCAGCCCGGGCCAGCGCAGCACGGGCAGCCGGGGCAAAACCAGCAGTACGGACAGGCGCCCGCGCAGTACAGGCAACCGGGCCCGTATGGGCAGGCTCAGCAAGTTCCGCGCGGAAGCGGGCGCCCAGGGCAATACGGAATGCCCCAGCAAGGCCCGCCGCTAAGCGGGCAGTACGGACAGCCGCCGTACGGAGCGTTGCAGGGTGCACCGGTTGGCCACTACGAGGCAGCCCAGCCCGGGTGGCAGGAGCAGCCGCTGCAGGACGGAGCGGCGTACGGGCAACCACGGCAGCAACGCGCGGCTCACCGATCCGGAAGTGGGCAGACGACAGGCGGCGGCAGTGACGGAAACAAGAAGCCGCGGGTCATCGGTGCGTTGATCCTGGTGGTGGTGGCGCTGATCGTCACCGGACTCAGCGCGAACTGGATCTGGACCAAGGCCGACGCGGTTGCTCCAGTGGACCTGCCGTCCGCGAACCCGACGCCGCTGAAGACCATCAGCCCGTCGATCCAGCCGACTGCGATGCCACCGCCGACCGGCAAGGTGGTCGGCAGCCAGTTGATTGCCTCGAACAACGACACGATGCCGCTGATGGGTTCGGCCTGGCTGGATGCCGACGACAAGTCCGGCCAGTACGGCGGCGTGGCGATCTGGTTGACCGTGCACAACAACTACGACGGCAAGAAGAGCAACTGGGGCAACTACGTCTCCTTCGGCGCTCTGGACAAGAAGATCCCGTACACCAACACGGCGGCCGGGCGGAAGGACGCGGCGATCCAGGCGGCCACCAACGCGCTGTTCGCTTTGTACGCCGACAACCCCAAGCTCATCGGCAAGGCCGTCCACCGGCAGATCACGGTGGGCGGGCATCCCGCTCACGAGATCACCGCGAGGGTGGAGGTCAAGGTCCCGAACCTGAAGGAGACCTTCTCGACGCTGATGATCACGCTGATCGACCGCGGCGACGGTACCGCGGACGTGGCCATCGGGGACATCGCCGGTTCGACACCGCAGTGGTTGCCGATCTGGCGCACCAAGGTTTCCCAGATCCAGATCAACAATTAGCCGACGGCCCGCCTCCACGTGGGGGCGGGCCGTCGGCAACAACAGAGTCAGTGCGGCAACCCTCAGCGCACGCTGCGGACCTCGGAGCAGGCTGCGATCCAGCGGTCCAGCACGCTCTTGGCCGCGCCGGAGTCGATCGCCTCGGTCGCACGGTCCATGCCATCCCGGATCCGCCCGACCAATGGCCCGCTGCTCGCGTCATGAGCAGCCAGCGCGGCTCCCGCGTTCAACAGCACGACATCCCGTACTGCGCCGCGCTCGCCGTCCAGCAAGGACCGAACGACCTTCGCGTTGTACGTCGCGTCCGCGCCCCTCAGCGCCTCGGCCGGAACTGGCTGGATCCCCAACTCCCGTGGATCCAGCGTCTCGGGCCCTTCGACGACCCCGCGCCCGACCGTCCATACCTGTGACGTCGTCATCGTGGTCAGCTCGTCCAACCCGTCGTCCCCGTGGAACACCAGCGCGTCGATGCCACGCCGGGCCAGTACGCCGGCCATCAGCCCGGCGATCCGCCCGTCGCCCACGCCGACCGCCTGAGCCGACGGATTGCCCGGGTTGGCCAGCGGCCCCAGGAAGTTGAAGGTCGTCGGCACGCCCAGCTCACGACGCGGTACTGCGGCATGCCTCAGCGCCGGGTGAAAGGCCGGGGCGAAGCAGAAGGTGATTCCAGCCAACTCCCCTACTGCCGCCACCTGCGGGGCGGTCAGATCGAGCGGGATCCCCAGCTCCTCGAGCACATCGGCAGCTCCACAAGCCGATGAGGCCGCGCGGTTGCCGTGCTTGAGCACCTTCGCTCCCGCACCGGCCGCCACGATCGCCGACATGGTGGAGATGTTCACCGTGTGTGCTTGATCACCACCGGTACCGACCACGTCCAGCGTCCGGCCGGGAACCTCGATCCTGGTCGCGAAGTCGCGCATCGTGGCGACCAGACCCTCGACCTCGGTCACGGTCTCGCCCTTGGAGCGCAACGCGATCACGAATCCGGCCAACTGCGCCGGGGAAGCGGCACCGGACAGGATCTGCTCCATCGCCCACGAGGTCGCGGACGCGTCGAGATCCTCGCGCCGCAGCAACGGGTTCAGCACCTGCGGCCAGGTCCAGGCGTGGCTGGTGGCACCGGCCGTCATGACCGACCAGCCGGGAAGCAGGAGGCGGCGGATGTCATGACCGGGAGATCAGGTGGTCGCGGGGAGCGACGCGACCCGGTGCCGGAGCAGCTCGGCGCTCACCTCGGCCAGTCGGATCGGGTCGATCGGATGCGAGACGGCCGCCTCAGCACGCGACCAGGTGGCCAGCCAGGCGTCCTGGGGACGACCGGTGATCACCAGCACGGGCGGGCAGCGGAAGATCTCGTCCTTCAACTGCCGCGCGATCCCCAGACCGCCCGCGGGCACTGCCTCACCGTCGAGGATGGCCATGTCGATACCACCCTTGTCCACGGCCGCGATCACGGCCGGCTCGGTGGCGCACTCGACGTACTCGAGCTCGGGCAGATCGGCGGCGGGACGCTTGCCCAGCGCCAGCCGGACGGATTCCCGCGTCGTACGGTCGTCGCTGTAGACCAGCACCTTCAGCGGACGCTCTGAGCTCATCGATTCATCCCAAGCTGTGTGTCTGTGACGAGTGGACTGGAAACCAACACGGCGAATGCTACCGGGGGGCCTGCCCGGCTCTGCGCGCCTGCTCCTCCAACCGGTCCAGCCGGCGGTCCTCACGCCTGGCTTCACGCTGCGACTGCTTGACCCACTGGACGAACAGGACGCCGAAGAAGAACAGCCCGACGATGTCGCCGGAGCCCCACAGCAGACCGCCCGCGATGTACTGGTCGCGGATCGGCGAAGGCGGCCAGGAGCGGCCGAAGCTGGTGTACCAGTCCTCCGCGATCAGTTTGTTCGCCGACATGATCGTGATGCCGAGGAACGCGTGGAACGGCAGCGTCAGGAAGGTCAGCATCAACCGGAACGGGTAGATCACCCGGCCCGGCACCGGATCCAGCCCGAGCAGGGGCCAGAAGAACAACGAGCCGACCAGAATGAAGTGCAGGTGCAGGAGATCGTGGAGCGCCGCCGAGCGCAGCGTCGCGTCGTACCAGTCGCTGAAATACAACGCCCAGGGGCTCAGCACGAACAAGGTGAAACCGATCAGCGGGAAGCAGATCACCTTCGCGAAGCGCGAGTGCAACACGGAGAGCAACCAGCGGCGCGGCCCGACCGGAAGGGTGCGCAGGGCAAGTGTCACCGGCGCGCCGAGCGCCATCGCCAACGGTGTCAGCATCGAAAGGATCATGTGCTGAGCCATGTGCACGCTGATCAGCACCGTGTCGTAGGTGCCGAGAGCCGACTGGGTGGCGATCACCGCACTGCCCAGGCCGAGGCCGACGAAGGCGAATGTCCTGCTCCGGGACCAGCGATCTCCGCGCGCGCGGAGCTTGTGCACGCCGTACAGATAAAGGGCCCCGACGACAACGATCACTGCCAGTAACACCGGCTCGAAGGTCCACGCGGTCAGCAGTCGCTGCGGCGTGAACGGGGCGATCTGATCGCCTGGTCCGGCGTGGAGAGCAAGCACGGTTCAACAGTAGAAACCAGAAGTCGCCGACATGCATGGGGGTGGGCGTGCTGTCTGATCCCTGGACCGACATAATGACCGCGTGGCCACAGCAACCGCGCTCCCAGCGTCCCGTGAACATGGACACCACGACCGTCCAAGCATGGTCAGTGTCGGCACGATCGTCTGGCTCTCGAGCGAACTGATGTTCTTCGCCGCCCTGTTCGCGGCCTACTTCACGATCCGGTCGGTGACAACCGCCGCGGCAGCTCCGGGAACGGAGACCTTGTGGAAGACCTCCACGGATCTGTTGAACGTGCCGTTCGCCGGCGTCAACACCACGATCCTGGTGCTGTCCTCGGTCACCTGCCAGATGGGCGTCTTCGCCGCCGAGCACGGCCGGGTCGGCCGCACCGGTTCGGTGTCGAACGTCCGCGGCTGGGGCATGCGTGAGTGGTTCATCCTGACCTACCTGATGGGTGCTGTCTTCATCGCCGGTCAGGTCACGGAGTACGCCAAGCTGGTCCACGAGGGCGTGACGATCTCGTCGTCGCCGTACGGATCGGTCTTCTACCTGACCACCGGGTTCCACGGCCTGCACGTGACCGGTGGTCTCATCGCTTTCGTGTTCGTCCTCGCCAGGACGTACATGGCTCGCAAGTTCACCCACGAACAAGCCGTCTCCGCGATCGTCGTGTCGTACTACTGGCACTTCGTCGACGTCGTGTGGATCGCCCTGTTCGCGACCATCTACCTGCTCCAATGAGTGAGAAGAGACATTCGTTGTCACCCGCGCGCTTCCTCTCCGCGCGACGACGGCACCGGTCAGCCGGCCTCGTCGTGCTCCTGTTCGGCCTCCTGGCGGTGGGCTCCGCGTACGCCGCGTTCGCCCCTGACAACGCGGTGGCGGACAACTCGGCCCAGTCCCAGCAGATCGAAGAGGGCAAGAAGCTCTTCGCGGTCGGCTGCGCCAGCTGCCACGGCCTGAACGCCGAGGGCGGCAACAACGGCGAAGGCAAGATGGCCGGTCCGTCGCTGATCGGCGTCGGCGCGGCCGCCGTCGACTTCCAGGTCGGCACCGGCCGGATGCCCGCGATGCAGCCGAACGCCCAGATCCCGCAGAAGCCCCCGGTCTACACGCCGGCCGAGATCGAGGCGCTGGCCGCGTACGTCGCGTCGCTTGCTCCGGGCCCGGCGGTTCCGGCCCAGGAGTCGTACGACGTGAGCAAGGCGACCGACGAGCAGGTCACCCGCGGTGGCGAGCTCTTCCGGACGAACTGCACGGCCTGCCACAACTTCGCCGGCAAGGGTGGTGCGTTGCCGAACGGCCGCTACGCCCCGGCGCTGATGGGTGTCAGCGAGCAACACATCTATGAGGCGATGCTGACCGGCCCGCAGCAGATGCCGGTCTTCTCCGACCAGGTGCTGCAGCCTGAGGACAAGCGCGACATCATCGCCTACCTCAAGACGCTGGAGACGCAGAAGGACCCGGGTGGGTTCGGCCTCGGCCGGCTCGGTCCGGTGTCGGAGGGTCTGTGGGGCTGGCTGGTCGGGATCGGCCTGCTGGTCTGCGTAGCGGTCTGGATCGGCGCCAAGGGCGTCAGGGCCAAGGGAGTGGACGCGGAATGAGCGACGAGAAGGCGAACCTGCCCGCCGTCCAGGCGGACGAGGCGCACGGTCAGGTTCAGCTGGCCGAGCCGATCCCGGACCCGGGCATCGAGCCGCACGAGCCTCGCATCACCGATATCGACCCGAAGGCGGCCGACCGCGTCGAGCGCCAGGTCGCCGCCATGTTCACCCTGGCGGGCCTGCTCGCACTGGGTGCCTGCGTGGCCTACTTCGCGATCCCGCGGGACAGCATCCTGACTGTCGGGCCGCTGACCGGCAACGCGAACAACCTCACCATCGGTCTGTGCCTGGGCGTCGCGCTGTTCCTGATCGGCGCCGGTGCGATCCAGTGGGCCAAGAAGCTGATGGTCGACACCGAGATCTCCGAGGAGCGGGACGCCGCGTACTCCACGCCGGAGCAGAAGGCCGAGATCATCGAGGGCTTCCAGGTCGGTGTCGCCGAGTCCGGCTTCACCCGCCGCAAGCTGATCCGCCGCTCGCTGATCGGCGCGATGGGCCTGCTCGGCCTGCCTGCCATCGTCTTGCTCCGCGACCTCGGTCCGCTGCCCGGCCGGAGCCTCTACAACACCATCTGGGCCAAGGGCATCCGGGTCGTCAACGATGTCACGCTGCGTCCGATCAAGCCGTCCGACCTGGTCGTCGGTCAGCTGGTCAACGCGGCACCCGCCAACCTGGCCCCGATCGAGGCACAGAGCGACGTCGAGTACCAGAACGCCAAGGCGAAGGCCGCGGTGATCATGGTCCGGATCGCCCCGAACGAGATCCGTACGCCGGCCGGCCGGGAGAACTGGGGCATCGACGGGATCCTCTGCTACTCCAAGATCTGCACCCACGTCGGCTGCCCGATCTCGCTGTACGAGCAGACCACGCACCACGTGCTCTGCCCGTGCCACCAGTCGACGTTCGACCTGGCCGACGGTGCCAAGGTCATCTTCGGCCCTGCCGCGCGACCGCTGCCGCAGCTACCGTTGGCAGTGGACGCGGAGGGCTACATCGTCGCGCAGAGCGGCTTCACCGAGCCGGTCGGCCCGAGCTTCTTCGAACGAGGGTGACACCAGTGGCTACGAACGAATTCCCCCCACCGGTCAAGTGGCTCGATGACCGCCTCGGCATCGGCAAGATCGGTAAGAAGAACCTCCGCAAGGTGTTCCCGGACCACTGGTCCTTCATGCTCGGTGAGATCGCGCTCTACAGCTTCATCATCCTGCTGCTGACCGGCACCTTCCTCACCTTCTGGTTCAGGCCGTCGATGGCGGCGGTCGAGTACCAGGGCTCCTACAGCCTGCTCAAGGGCCTGCACATGTCGGAGGCGTACGCGTCCACGCTGGACATCTCCTTCGATGTCCGCGGGGGTCTGCTGATGCGGCAGATCCACCACTGGGCAGCGGTCCTGTTCGTCGCCGCGATGATGGTGCACCTGCTGCGCATCTTCTTCACCGGCGCGTTCCGCAAGCCGCGCGAGCTCAACTGGGTGATCGGCTTCGGGATGCTGTTCCTCGGCATCATCGAGGGCTTCATCGGCTACGGCCTCCCCGACGACCTGCTGTCCGGCACCGGCCTGCGGATCACCCAGGGCATGATCCAGGCCAGCCCGGTGATCGGCACCTACCTGACCTTCTTCATCTTCGGTGGCGAGTTCCCCGGTGACGACATGGTCTCCCGGTTCTTCACCGTGCACGTGCTGCTGATTCCGGGGTTGATCCTGGCCCTGGTGACCGCGCACCTGTTCCTGGTCGTCTACCACAAGCACACCCAGTACCCCGGCCCCGGCCGCACCAACAACAACGTCGTCGGCTACCCGCTGATGCCGGTGTACATGGCCAAGGCCGGCGGCTTCTTCTTCGTCGTCTTCGGCGTCACCGCCCTGATGGGTGCGCTGCTGCAGATCAACCCGGTCTGGCTGTACGGCCCGTACAACCCGGCAGAAGTCACGGCAGGCTCACAGCCCGACTGGTACATGGGCTGGCTGGAGGGCTCTGTGCGCCTGATGCCGGGATTTGAGTCCCATTTCTGGGGCATCACGCTGAGCTGGAACCTGATCATCCCGGCCCTGCTGATACCACCCGCCTTCGTCACCCTGGTCGCCCTGTATCCGTTCATCGAAGGCTGGATCACCGGCGACAAGCGTGAGCACCACCTGCTGGACCGGCCGCGCAACATGCCGACCCGGACCGGTATCGGCGCCGCGTTCATCACCTTCTACGGCCTGCTGTGGATCGGTGGCGGTAACGACCTGATCGCGACCCACTTCAACGTGTCGCTGAACAACGTGACCTGGTTCCTACGGTTCGCGGTGTTCCTCGGCCCGGTGTTCGCCTTCTGGGCGGCCCGGCGGATCGCGATCTCGTTGCAGCGATCCGACACCGAGCGGCTCCTGCACGGTCTCGAGACCGGCATCATCGTGCGGCTGCCGCACGGTGAGTACATCGAGAAGCACGCGCCGATCTCGGAGTACGAGGCCTACGAGCTCACCGCCCGCGACCGCCTGCTGCCGCTCGACATCGGTCCGGAGACCGATGAGAACGGCGTCCGGGCCCCGCGCCGCGCGCTGAACAAGGTCCGCGCCAGGCTCTCCCGCTTCTACTTCGCCGACGCGATCCAGAAGCCGACCCTGGAAGAGATCGAAGAGGCCCGTCACCACCTCGAGGAGCACGACGACTCGGTCGAAACCCCGCTCGGCACCGTCGAGCTCGATCCGGATCAGGCCCGCGAGGTCATCGAGCACTGACCCAGCACCACCACGAAAGGCCCCGGCAAACTGCCGGGGCCTTTCGCTTTACCCTGTACCCCGGGGTCAGGTGGTGGCGGTGATCGCCGTCAGGTACCTGCTGACGGTGCTTTGCTCGGAAGGGCTGAGGGAGCCGGTGACCTCGATCAGCCGTTCGAGCAGAGGTCCGAAGAAGTTCCAGCCGAGGTCGACCGCCGACTCCGACACGAGCAGCCGGCTGCTCCGCCCGTCGGCCGGGCTTCTGACGCGTTCAACATGTCCCGCGGCCTCCAAGCGGTGGATCACGGCCGTCGTCGCCTGAGACGTCATTCCGAGCTGCTGAGACAACCACGTGGGCGTCGCCTCTATCCCGGCGCGCTCGGCGTCCAGCAGCCGGATCAGCGCCCGTACGTCGGTCGCATGCAGCCCGGTAGACCGAGCGAACTCGCCGGCAGCCAACTCCAACCGCAGCGCGACCTCCCGCAACTGGTGGATCAGCGCCAACGCCGCCGCACGCCCGGGGTCGGCCGAAGTGACACCTTCATGAGTACTCACGCCTCGAATTTACCTCACTCGGTGAGCTATCCTCGCGCACATGGATGCCGACTTCTTCACCAGACCTCGACGCCCCTCACCAGAGCACCTCCGCGAGCTCCAGGCTGACCTCCTGGTCGTCGTCACCGGCCGCAGCAAGTCCCACAACCCGAACCACCTGACCGCCACCATCCAGACGCTGGCCCCGCGCGCGACCACCGCGACTTCGTGCACGGCCCAGTCGTTTCGCCTGGGCCACACCGACTGAGCGATGCACAAGGTCGACGGCGTCGCCCAATGGAGCCCCACTTTGTGCACGGCCCAGTCACTTCCGGCAGTGGGAAACGGCCGAACGGTGCACAAAGTTGTGAGATGCGAAGGCCGACGTACTGCGGGGACGCGCTGTGGCGAAGTACTGCGGGCGCCGCGAGTGGAGGGTGACGCCTCAGGCGAGATCGAGCCGGGTCGGCCAGAGTGCGGGATCGGTCGGATCGGTGGTGCGCCAAGTCGGCTGGTGATCAGTACGACGGCTGCCGCGGGCGAAGGCGGCCCGCAGGCGTTCGGCGAGTTCGTCGGGCTTCAGGACCGCGTCTTCCCAGCCGAAATGCAAGAGCTCCAGACCGAGGTCAGCAAGTCGTTGATCGCGCTCGAAGTTGCGCCGTAGTAGCCGGCGTCGCTCCCGGGCGGTCGGGGCATCGAACTTTTCCAGACCGTCTGCCTCGGCGACCGTACCGAACTGAGGCCACCAGAAGTCGACCCGCTCCGGAGTCCACCTTGCGCCGTCCCAGAACTGCGCCTGCAACTCGGGAGCCGGCAGCCCGGCGGCGGCGAAGGCCACTCGGGCGATCGACTCGAGAACCGACTCCGACCGCGGATCGCCGAACTCGACAGCCAACCGTGCGCGTTGGACACCCGGCCATCGTCGCTGACGTTGCAGAACCAGTTCGAGTTCTGTCCGCGTCACCGAAGCGGCCAAGGCGTGATCTACCGTGACCATCGCCTCGCGCAGAGGTAGTTCGCGGGCGAGATCGACAGTCGTTCGCGCGTCGGAAGTCAGCAACAGCCCCCGATGATGCTGGAGGTCCGCAGCCGTGAGACCGGCCCGGCGAAGTACCACGTCGTCACGCTTCTGGTTCCGTCTGCGCTTGCCAGGCACACAGGTGAGCCAGACGGCCTCAGTCAACGGCCTGTCGTCGCGCTGATTGTCCGTCCACACCCGAAGGTCGCTGAGTGCGGCGGCGCTGAAGTGGCTGATGACAGACTTCGGATGCGCGGCGCGGGCACAAAGGACAGCGGCAAGCCGCGCCTCCAGCTCACCGTCGATGTAGTGCGCATGAGACCGCTGCAGCGAACTGCTGCGCAGCAGTCGCCGGACGTCGTTGTCGCTAAGGCCCAGCTGCTTGAGCTCCCTGAGCCGCAGCGGCTTGTCGATGGCGGCTCGCACCGCGTCGTGCACGTCGTCGCCGAGCTTCTTCATGCATCGATGCTGCCTGCGGAGCGTGTCCGGCGACGTCCCGTTTGCGAGCACCTGTGGATAACCGCCCGCACATGGCCACCCCGCGTACCAGCAGCGCACACGGTTGCTCGGCGTACCAGTGGCTCATTGAGCGGGGACTTTGTGCACGGTCCAGTCATCTTCGGCCCCGCAGAACGACTGAGCGATGCACAAAGTGGATGGTCCCCCCGGCGATCCCAGTTCGGCCAGGGCTGGTGTCGAGACGTGCTTCAGGCGAGGGCTGAGCCGGTCTTGTACGACGCGTACGACTGGTTCCAGTCGGTCCAGCCGTTGCCGGTCTCCATCTTGCGGGCTGTGCCGGTGACGACGACGGGGTCGCCTCGCAGAGTCTGCGAGTAGTACCACGACGCGTTGGCGAGGCTCATGCCGACGCAGCCGTGGCTGACGTTGGCGCTGCCCTGGCTGCCGCCGGACCATGGTGCGCCGTGGATGAACTCGCCGGAGTTCGTCACGCGCTGGGCCCACTGCACGTTGTTGATGTTGTAGTAGTTCGGGTCGCCTGGCTTGATCCCGATGGTGGCGGCGTCCATCCGCTTGGTGCGGAACTTCTCCATGATGACCTTGACGCCGCTGCGGGTGGTGAAGCCGTCCTTGCCGGCGGTGATCGGGATGGTCCGGGCCAGTTTGCCGTTGATCGCCACGGTCATCTGGTGCTTCGTCACATTGACGTTCGTGACGACGGACTGGCCGATGGTGAAGTTGACCTTGCGGCTCGACGCGCCCCAGAGGTTACCGCCGGCGTTGACGCCCTGGGTGTTGATGTTCACCGTCACCTTGGCGCCGGCCGGCCAGTAGCTCTTCGGCCGGTAGTGCAGTTCCGTGCTGCTCATCCAGTGCCAGGTGCCCTCGACCGGCACCGAAGACGTCACGGTCAGCCGCTTCTCGACAGCTGCCCGGTCGGTGACCGGCTTGTTCCAGTAGATCAGGATCGGCATCGCGACCCCGACGGTCTCGCCGTTGAGCGGCGCCACCGATGACTTCAGGCTGCTGTTCGCGCCGAGGGTCTTGAAGGTGGAGCTGATCGGGACGCTCTTGCCGTCGCTGCCCTGGGCGGTGCCAGAAACCGTGTACGACGCGCCGGGCTTCAACCCGGGCGCGGAGGTCCACTGCGACTTCTCGGCGTTGAACGTGCCGGTGACCTTGTTGCCGTTGCTGTCACGGAGGGTGACATCCTGCAGCGTTCCGGCCGTGGTCGCGACTGTGACGGGCTTGTCCGGGCGGACCGACGTAGCGCCCTTCGCCGGGACGACCTGGACGTTCGCAGCGGCCGGGTCCTGGGCGGATGCCGTGCTGCCCGGTGTGCTGGAGGCACCTGGCGTGGAGCTGCTCTGCGACGTACCAGAGGGCCCTGAAGCCGCCCCGGTATCGCTGCAAGCGGTGCCGACCAGCAGCATCGCGCATACGCCCGCCACGGCCAGGCCGTGTTTTCGCACCGTACTACCCAACACCTGAGCTCCCCTGAGAAAACAGTCCGCCGCCGAGCCAGCCTAGCTCGCCCGTCGGTGATATCCACGCACTGCACAATCTCCAGTACGGCGAGGCCCCCACGGCCCGCTGTACTGAAGACGTTCTGCAGAACGGTTTAGTTGGCGCCGGCGCGTGTGATCTACGCACCAATGCGTGTGATCTCGACGCTAGTGCGCGTGATCTCCGCGGTAGTACTCGAAGATGAAGCCCGACAGCGTGACGATGCCGATTCCGCAGCCGATGATGAACAGCCACCAGCCGAAGACGACGCCGAGTACGACTACAGCGAGTGTCGCCGCGGTCCACAACGGCCACCACGAGTACGGCGGGAAGAAGCCGAGCTCGCCGGCGCCCTCCACGATCTCGGCTTCCTTGCGGTCCTCCGGCCGGGGGTCCATCCGCCGAGCGGTGATGCTCAGGTAGAACGCCACCAGCAGCGACAGGAAGAACGTCATCACCAGCGCGGTGGTGCCGGTCGGGTCCTCGGACATGATCCAGTAGATCGGGGTGACGATCAGCACGAACAGCGTCAGGATGCCGAAGACCCAGGCCTCGACCTTCATGCCTTACCCTCCCCGTCCGTGCCGATGCCGGCGTTCTGGTTGCGTTCCAGGTTCTCGACCCGGCCCTGGTCCTCCCCGGCGTCCAGCAGGTTGTCCCTGGGCGCACCGCTGTCCGGGTACTCCGACATCGCGATCTCCGGGTGGTGCAGGTCGAACGCCGGGCTCTCGGAGCGGATCCGCGGCAGTTTGACGAAGTTGTGCCGCGGCGGCGGGGAACTGGTCGCCCACTCCAGCGAACGGCCCCAGCCCCACGGGTCGTCGACGCCGACCAGCGGCGACTTCCGCGACTTGTAGACGTTGTAGAAGAACGGCAGCATCGACAGGCCGAGAATGAAGGCGCCGACAGAGGACACCTCATTGAGGGTGGTGAAGCCTTCGTTCGCACCGTACGACGCGTAGCGGCGCGGCATGCCTTCCACGCCCAGCCAGTGCTGCACCAGGAACGTGGTGTGGAAGCCGATGAACAGCAACCAGAAGTGCAGCTTGCCGAGCCGTTCGTCGAGCATCCGGCCGGTCATCTTCGGCCACCAGAAGTAGAAGCCCGCGAACATCGCGAACACCACCGTGCCGAACACCACGTAGTGGAAGTGCGCCACCACGAAGTACGAGTCGGACAGCTGGTAGTCCAGCGCCGGCGAAGCCAGGATGACACCGGTCAGACCACCGAACAGGAAGGTCGTCAGGAAGCCGACGGCCCACAGCATCGGGGTGTCGAACGAGATCGAGCCGCCCCACATCGTGCCTATCCAGTTGAAGAACTTCACCCCGGTGGGCACCGCGATCAGGAACGTCATGAAGGAGAAGAACGGCAGGTTCACCGCGCCGGTGACGAACATGTGGTGCGCCCAGACCGCGACCGACAGCACCGCGATGCCCAGGGTCGCGCTGACCAGCCCGATGTAGCCGAAGACCGGCTTGCGGCTGAACACCGGCAGGATCTCGGTGATGATGCCGAAGAACGGCAGCGCGATGATGTAGACCTCGGGATGCCCGAAGAACCAGAACAGGTGTTGCCACAGCAGTGGTCCACCGTTGGCCGCGTCGAAGACGTGAGCCCCCAAGGCTCGATCCGCCTCCAGCATCAGCAACGCACCGGCCAGGATCGGGAAGGCGATCAGCACCAGGATCGACGTGACCAGGATGTTCCAGGTGAAGATCGGCATCCGGAACATCGTCATGCCCGGTGCGCGCATGGTGATGACCGTGGTGACGAAGTTGACCGCACCCAGGATGGTGCCCAGACCGGCCATCCACAGACCCATGATCCACAGGTCACCGCCGACGCCCGGCGAGCGGACGGCGTTGGACAGCGGGGCATAGGCGAACCAGCCGAAGTCGGCCGCGCCGCCCGGGGTGAAGAAGCCGCTGAGGGTGATCAGACCGCCGAACAGGAACAGCCAGAAGCTGAACATGTTCAGCCGCGGGAACGCCACGTCCGGCGCGCCGATCTGGACCGGCATGATCACGTTCGCGAACCCGACGAACAGCGGCGTCGCGAAGAGCAGCAGCATGATCGTGCCGTGCATCGTGAAGAGCTGGTTGTAGACCTCTTCGTTCACGATCTGCAGGCCCGGCTGGGCCAGCTCGGCCCGCATCAGCAGCGCCATCACGCCGCCGATCAGGAAGAACATGAACGACGTGATCAGGTAGAGGTGGCCGATCAGCTTGTGGTCGGTGGTGGTGAGCCACTTGACCGCGATCTGGCCCTTGCTGCGCCGCCTGGGCAGTGCGGTTGCCGCACTGATGCTGGTGCGCTCGGCGAAGTCGGTCACTTCTGGCCCTCCTTCGGTCCGGAGCCGGGAATGGTGGTCGCGTCCTGGCCACCGGTCGCGGCGCCGGTCTGGCCCTTGGCGGCCAGTTCCCGAAGGTGCGCCTGGTACTCGTCGGCGGAGACCACCTTGACGGTGAACACCATCCGGCTGTGGTAGAGGCCGCACAACTCCGCGCACTTGCCCGCGAAGCTGCCGGTCTTGGTCGGGGTCAGCTCGAGCTTGTTGGTGCGGCCCGGGATGACGTCCAGCTTGAAGTAGAACGAGGGCACCCAGAAGGAGTGGATGACGTCCGGCGAGGTCAGGTCGAAATGCACCGACTCGTTCACCGGCAGCCACAGCGTGGCCGGGTTGTCCAGGGTGCCGGTCTCCCAGACACCCTCCTGGCCGTCGACCGTGTCCTTGTAGTTGAAGGTCCACTGCCACTGCTGGCCGACCACGTTGATCGTGTGCGCCGGGTGGTCCGACATCGCGGTGATCTTGTTTCCGTGCTCGACGGTGTAGAAGAACAGCACGCCGATGATCGCGAACGGCGCCAGCGTGTAGAGGACCTCGAGCGGCAGGTTGTACCGCGTCTGCCGGGGCGCGTTCTCGTTGCGCTTGCGGTACCGCACCGACGCGAACAGGATCAGGCCCCAGACCATCACGCCGATGATGAGGGCGGCGATCCAGGCGCCGATCCAGAGGCTCTTCATCGCCTCGGTTCGGTCCGAGGCGCCCGGAGGCAGACCGAGTCGTTTCCACTGCGCGGTTTCTTCCGACGTGCAGCCGGTCAGCACCAACGTGCCCACCACCACTGCCGCCGGCACCAGCAGGCGTCGCTTCGCCGGACGTGCGGCGGCGCGGGTCCTCGGACCTGCTGCTCGCTCAACCACTCCGGGCGTGCCGTTCGAACCCACGGGGCGCCTTTCCCTTCCCAGGTGAGACTGACGACAGAACACTACTGGACACCTTCCGGGCTGCTGCGCATAGGTAGGGCTTAGCGTTTCCCGTGTGATCCAGCGTGCGTATTTGGATGCGGCATCGGCCGAACCACTCCATCCGGCAGCCCGGGAAGTGTTGCTGTCGGCATTGGATTCCGGCTGGGCCGATCCGGCGCGTCTGCACCACGAGGGAAGGACCGCCAGGCTGCTGCTGGACAACGCCCGCGCTGTCCTCGCGGACGCGGTGGGAGTGCGCCCGGACGAGCTCTATCTGACCGCCTCCGGGACGGCCGCGATCCATTCGGGCCTGCCCGCCGTCGCCGCTGCCAGGCACCGCGTCGGGTCCACCATCGTGCACTCCGCGGTGGAGCATTCCGCCGTCCTCCACGCCGCGGCAGCCGCCGGTACTGCGAACGAGGTGGGCGTGGACTCCTCGGGACGGATCGACACGGACCTCTTCCTTGCCGAGGTGAAGCAGCCGGGTGTCGCCCTGGCCGCCTTGCAATCGGCGAATCACGAGGTCGGGACCCGGCAACCGATCGCCTGGGCGGCTGAGGTCTGCGCCGAGGCTGGGGTACCTCTGTTCGTGGATGGAGCCGCATCGCTCGGGCACGACGTCGTACCGGCGGGCTGGTCCGCGTTGACGGCGAGCGCGCACAAGTGGGGTGGACCCGCGGGCGTGGGGCTGCTCGCAGTACGGAAGGGGACGCGGCTGGTGCCGGCGTGGCCGGTCGATGAGCGGGAGGACGGTCTCTCCCCCGGGCACCCGAACATCCCGTCGGCGCTGGCTGCGGCGGCCGCTCTGCAGGCGCGGTTGGCTGAGGCGGACGAACTGGACAAGCAGCACCGCGCCTGGATCGACGAACTCCGCCAGCGGGTGGCCGCCGGCGTCCCCGATGTCGAGGTGGTCGGCGACCCGGACGATCGGCTGCCGCACGTGCTGACGTTCTCCTGCCTGTACGTCGACGGCGAGGCGCTGGTGACCGCGCTCGACGCCGAGGGGTTCTCCGTCTCCAGCGGTTCGGCCTGTACTGCGAGCACGCTGAGGCCGTCCCATGTGCTCGCCGCGATGGGCGTACTCACGCACGGCAACGTGCGGGTGTCGCTCGGCCGGACCACGGCGTACGAAGAGGTCGACAGGTTCGTCACACTGTTGCCTAGGCTCGTTCAGCGGATTCGTGCGGAGGTGGGCATGTGAACCTCGACCTGGACTGCCGCGGGCTGCTCTGCCCACTCCCCGTGATCAAACTCGCCAAGGCGCTACCCACCGTCGCCGTCGCAGACACCATCACCGTCCTCGCCGACGACCCGGCCGCGGCCACCGACATCCCCGCCTGGTGTCGCCTGCGCTCCCAGGAACTCGTCTCCGCCATCGAAGACCGGTACGTCGTACGGCGGCTGAGCTGAGGTCGGACTTGGCTCCGAAACGGAGGGCTGCGTTACGTTCGGACGCGTGACCGACCTTGTCGCCGCAGCCCGACACATCGCCGTCCTGACCGGCGCGGGGATCTCCACCGCCTCCGGCATCCCGGACTTCCGCGGTCCGCAAGGGCTCTGGACGAAGAACCCGGCGGCTGAGGCGTTGTTCGACATCGACGAGTACGTCGCGTCGCGCGCGGTCCGGGTGGAGGTCTGGAAGCACCGCCTCGCGGCTCCCGCCTGGACGGCCGAACCGAACGCCGGCCACCTCGCCCTGGTCGACCTGGAACGCCAGGGCCGGCTCACCGGGCTGATCACGCAGAACATCGACGGCCTCCATCAGAAGGCCGGTTCCTCGCCGGAGCTCGTGCACGAGCTGCACGGCACGGTCTGGTACGTCGACTGCCTGAACTGCGCCCGGCGGATCCCGATGGCCGAGGTCCTTCCCCGGCTCGAAGCGGGCGACGAGGATCCGGCCTGCCTGGTCTGCGGCGGCATCCTCAAGTCCGCGACGGTCTCCTTCGGTCAGTCCCTCGACCAGACTGTCCTCGACGCCGCGGTCGCCGCGACGCGCTCGGCCGACCTCTTCATCGCGATCGGCACCTCACTCCAGGTCTACCCCGCCGCCGGCCTCTGCGACCTGGCCCTGTCCATCGGCATCCCCTTGCTGATCGTCAACGCCGCCCCCACCCCGTACGACGAAGACGCCACCGCCGTCCTCACCACCCCCATCGAATCCACCCTGCCAAGCCTCTTCAGCTGATCCGTCGCGACCTCGCTCTGGAGTCGGCAGTGACCGGAACGCGACCTTCGAGGCCTTCCGTTGGGTGGGTGGGCGGGTTAGCGTCCGGGACATTGTCCTGGCCTGGGGAGGGATTCCGTGATGCGTAGGTCTGTTGTGCGTCGTGCCCGTGTCCGGTTCACCGCGGGGGTGGCGGCTGTCGCGGTGGTCGCCCTCGGGCTCGGTACTGCGACGCCCGCGCCGGCCCGAGTCGCCGCCGATCGGGTGATCACCATCGCCGGGTCTCTGCAGAGCGAGCTCGGGTGCCCCGGCGACTGGACACCCTCCTGCCCGCAGAGCGAACTCGCCAAGGGCACCACAGGCACGCAGTACGGGAAGGTCTTCGACGTGCCGGCGGGTGCGTACGAGTACAAGGTCACCGTCAACGGCAGTTGGGACGAGAACTACGGCGCGGGCGGCGTCCTCAAGGGCGCGAACATCCCCTTGCGGCTCGAGGGGCCGGCCAAGCTCGAGTTCAGCTACGACGACACGAGCCACGTAGTCACGGTGAAGCCGGTGGAGCTGGCCGGCGGGTTGACGCCGGCGGACAAGGCACTCGCGAGCCCGAGTCTGCGGCAGGACCTCACCAAGGAGCGGTTCTACTTCCTGATGGCGGACCGGTTCGCCAACGGGGACAAGTCGAACGACGCGGGCGGCCTGACCGGCGACCGGCTCAGCACCGGGCTCGACCCGACCGACAAGGGCTTCTACCACGGCGGCGACCTGGCCGGGGTGATGCAGAAGCTCGACTACATCAAGTCACTCGGTACTACGTCTATCTGGTTGACGCCGTCGTTCAAGAACCGGCCCGTGCAGGGCGAGGGCGCGAACGCCAGCGCCGGGTACCACGGCTACTGGATCACCGACTTCACCCAGATCGACCCGCACCTGGGCACGAACGCGGACATGCAGAAGCTGATCGACCTCGCGCACCGCAAGGGCATGAAGGTCTTCTTCGACATCATCACCAACCACACCGCGGACGTGATCGCGTACCAGTCCGGGCAGTACGGCTACATCCCGAAGTCGACGAGCCCCTACAAAGATGCTGCCGGCAACGTCTTCGACGACAAGCAGTACGCCGGTGGCGACGTCTTCCCGCCGCTGGACCGCAACAGGTCCTTCCCCAACGTGCCGATCTTCAAGACCCCGGCAGACGCGACCGTCAAGCAGCCGGCCTGGCTGAACGACCCGACGCTCTACCACAACCGCGGCGACTCCACCTTCGCCGGCGAATCGGCGGAGTACGGCGACTTCGTCGGGCTGGACGATCTGTTCACCGAGCAGCCCAAGGTCCGTGACGGGATGATCGACGTCTACAAGACGTGGGCCGAGCTCGGCATCGACGGGTTCCGGATCGACACCGTCAAGCACGTCAACCTGGAGTTCTGGCAGAAGTTCTCCCCCGCCATCCTGGCGGCCGCCAAGGCCAAGGGGACCAAGGACTTCTTCATGTTCGGCGAGGTGTTCGACGCCGATCCGAAGTTCATGTCCACCTACACCACCAAGGGCGCGCTGCAGGCGACGCTCGACTTCGGGTTCCAGCAGAACGCGGTCGCCTTCGCGCAGGGCAAGCCGAGCACCCGACTGCGCGACTTCTACGCGAACGACGACTACTACACGGACGCCGATTCGAACGCATACCAACTGCCGACGTTCCTCGGGAACCACGACATGGGCCGCGTCGGCACCTTCCTCAAGCAGGCGGGCGCAAGCGGCAGCGAGCTTCTGCAGCGGGACAAGCTGGCGCACTCCCTGATGTTCCTGACCCGCGGGCAGCCGGTGATCTACTACGGCGACGAGCAGGGCTTCACCGGAGCGGGCGGTGACAAGGACGCGCGGCAGGACATGTTCGCCACCAAGACCGCCGACTACACCGACGACGAGGTTGTCGACGGCACCGGGACCACCACGATCGGTAGCAAGGACCGGTTCGACGTCAACGCGCCGATGTACCAGCACATCGCCGCGCTGCAGAAGCTGCGGGCGCAGTACCCGGCCCTCGCCGACGGCACCCAGGTGCACCGCTACTCGTCGAACGCCGGTGGGTTGTACGCGTTCAGCCGGTTCGGCAACGACCGCACGGAGTACCTGGTGGTGGCAAACAACGCCACCACCCCGAAGTCGGCGACCATCCCGACGTACCTGAAGGACAGCCGGTTCAAGCCGATCTATGGCGGTGACGGCGAGCTCAAGACCGACCGTGAGGGTCGGGTAGCTGTGACTGCGGGGCCGTTGTCCGTGACGGTTTACCGCGCGGCGTCGACGCTGCCGCATCGCTCCAAGGCGCCTGCGGTCTACCTGAGCTCGCCCGAGCCCGGCGCCGCGGTCGGCGGCCGGGCCGAGATCGCCGCGGCCGTGCCGGAGAACACCCCGGCGACCGTGACGTTCGGCTACCGCCCGGTCGGTACTACGAGTTGGCAGCGGCTGGGGTCGGACGACAACGCGCCGTACCGGGTGTTCCATGACGTCAGTGGCCTGCCGAAGGGAACGCTGCTCGAGTACCGCGCGGTCGTGAAGGATGCGTCTGGCAACTACTCCGTCTCAGGGTCCTACGGGATCGTCGGTGAGGCGCCGGCGCCGGGTGGTGGCGGGGGCGGCGGCACCGGACCAGTCACCCAGCCCGCCAACGTGAGCGTGCCCGGCGACCACAACGGCGAGATGGGCTGCTCCGGCGACTGGCAGCCGGACTGCGCCCAGGCGCAGCTCACGCTCGACCCGAAGGACAAGGTTTGGAAGGGCACCTACCAGCTGGCCGCAGGCGCGCACGGCTACAAGGCCGCGATCAACAAGAGCTGGGACGAGAACTACGGCGCGGGTGGCAACGCCAACGGCGGCAACATCTCCTACACGGCACCCGGCGGGGATGTCACCTTCTACTACGAGCACGGCAGGCACTTCGTCACCTCCAGCGCGGAGGGCCCGATCATCACGGTGCCGGGCACGTTCCAGTCGGAGCTGGGATGCCCGGGCGACTGGGCGGCCGACTGCATGCGACCCTGGTTGACCGACCAGGACGGGGACGGCACCTTCTCCTGGTCGACGACCGAGATCGGAGCAGGCAGCTATGAGGCAAAGGTCGCGCACGGCCTGTCCTTCGACGAGAACTACGGTGCCGGCGGCGCTCGGAACGGCGCCAACGTCCCCATCACCGTGCCGGGCGACGGACTGGTCGTCACCTTCTCGTACGTCCTCTCGACCCACTTGCTCACCGTGACCACCTCCAAGCCGGGAGCACAACCCGACCTCAAGCAGGCCAAGGCGTACTGGCTCGGCAAGGACCTGCTCGCCGTACCAGCCGTCCCTCAACCTGAGCGGTCCCGCTGGCGGTTGCACTGGTCCCAGACCGGCTCACTCGCAGTGGACGCCGACGACATCGGCGGCTCGTCCACCGGGTTGCGGGTCGACCCGGCAGGGATCCCGCCGTCGGTCCTCGCCAAGTTCCCGAAGCTCGCCGGCTACACCGCCCTGCGGCTGGACGATGGTGACGCCAAGAAGATCCTCACCGGGCAACTCGGACTCGCGCAGTACGACGATGCCGGACGGCTGCTCGATGCAACGGGTGTCCAGATCCCTGGCGTCCTCGACGATCTGTACGGCGCGTCGGCAACGGGTCGCTCGTACGGCGTGACGTGGCAGGGCTGGGTTCCCCGCTTCACGCTCTGGGCGCCTACCGCCCAGCAGGTCACGTTGCTCCTTGGCTCACAGCGGATCGCCATGCAGCGCGCCAGTGACGGCTCGTGGTTCGTGAACGGCCGGAGATCATGGGAGAGCGCTCTCTACCGCTATCAGGTGAAGGTCTTCGCGCCGAGCACCGGCAAGGTGGAGACCAACGTGGTGACCGATCCGTACTCGCTCGCGCTCACCACCGACTCGGCGTACTCGGTGGCCGTGAATCTCGACGATCCGGCCGGGAAGCCCGCGGTCTGGGCAGGGACGCCGTCGCCCCAGCTCGCGCGGGCGGTGGACTCGACGATCTACGAGTTACACGTGCGGGACTTCTCGATCAGCGACACCACGGTTCCGGCAGCGCACCGCGGGACCTATCTCGCCTTCGCCGACGAAGGCAACGGCACCAAGCACCTGCGCGCCCTGGCCCAGGCCGGGCTGAACACCGTGCACCTGCTGCCGACGTTCGACATCGCTTCGATCCCAGAGAGCGCTCACTCTGATCCCGCCTGCGATCTCACGTCCTACCCGCCCCACTCTGACCAGCAACAAGCCTGCGTGACGGCCGTCGCGGCGAAGGACGGCTTCAACTGGGGCTACGACCCGTACCACTGGCTCGCGCCCGAAGGTTCCTATGCGACCCAGAAGGACGGGCTCGGCCGGGTTGCCGAGTTCCGCACGATGGTCGGCGGCCTGCACAAGTCCGGTCTCCGGGTCGTGCTGGACCAGGTCTACAACCACACGCCCGCGGCCGGGCAGGCCCCGACGTCGGTGCTCGACAAGGTCGTCCCTGGCTACTACCAGCGTCTCAACGCGACCGGCGGCGTGGAGAACTCCACCTGCTGCAGCAACATCGCCACCGAGCACACCATGGCCGAGAAGATCATGGTGGACTCGACAGTCTCGTGGGCCAAGAACTACCGCGTCGACGGCTTCCGGTTCGACCTGATGGGCCATCACAGCAAGGCGAACCTGCTCAAGGTTCGCGCCGCGCTCGACAAGCTGACGCTCGGGCACGATGGGGTGGACGGCAAGAAGATCTACCTGTACGGCGAGGGCTGGAACTTCGGCGAGGTCGCGAACAACGCTTTGTTCGTCCAGGCCACCCAGGGCAATCTCGGTGGCACCGGGATCGGCACCTTCTCCGACCGGCTCCGCGATGCTGTTCGTGGTGGTGGGCCGTTCGACGAGGACCCGCGGATCCAGGGCTTCGGCTCGGGAGCCGCGAGCGACCCGAACGGCGCGAGCGTGAACGGATCGCCCGCGGACCAGGCCAAGCGCCTCGCCCACGACACGGATCTCGTCCAGCTCGGGCTGGCGGGCAACCTGCGCTCGTTCACCTTCCGATCCGCCGACAGCGGTACCGCCGTACGGGGGGATGGGGTGGACTACAACGGTTCGCCGGCAGGTTACGCGGATCAGCCGGTCGAGGTGATCAGCTATGTCGATGCCCATGACAACGAGACGTTGTGGGACTCGCTCACCTACAAGCTGCCGAGCTCGCTGCCGATGGCCGACCGGGTCCGGATGAACACGTTGTCGCTGGCAACGACTGCCCTGGCTCAGACGCCGTCGTTCTGGCATGCGGGCGCAGACCTGCTGCGGAGCAAGTCGCTGGACCGCAACTCCTACGACTCAGGCGACTGGTTCAACACGCTCGACTGGACCGGCGCGGACAACGGCTTCGGTCACGGTCTGCCGCCCAGGCCGGACAACGAGACCAAGTGGCCCTTCATGAAGCCGCTCCTGGCCAACCCTGCGTTGAAGCCCGCTGCAGCCGACGTCGCGACCGCCGGCGCCCAGGCCGCAGACCTGTTGAGGCTGCGTTTCTCGACGCCGCTGTTCCGCCTCGGCACCGCCGACCTCATCAACCAGAAGGTCTCGTTCCCCCTGAGCGGCACCCCCACCGCCAAGCCCGGCGTCGTCGTCATGCACATCGACGACACCGTCGGCCCCGACGTCGACCCAGCTCTGCGCGGAGTCGTCGTCGTCTTCAACACGACCAGCGCAACCGTCAGCCAGCAACTCCCGGCCCTGACCGGGCAGTCGCTGTCCCTGTCCCCCATCCAAGCCGCCGGCTCGGACCCGGTGGTAAAACAAACCACCTGGACAACTGCCGACGGCACCGTCTCCGTCCCAGCGCGAACAGTCGCAGTTCTAGTCCAGCCCTGACTCGAACAAGGCAGTCACCAGTTCGTCGGTGTCGGGCACCAATCGATCAACCGCAGGCTGTCAGCCTCGGAGTACGGACGCCAGGAGGGCCGGGTCGACTGATCCGCCGGAGACGACGGCTGCGGTGCGGGGGCCAACAGGCACGACCCCATGCATCCAGGCGGCGACAGCGACGGCACCCGCCGGCTCGACCACGAGTCGCCCTTCGATCGCCAGCTGGCGCATCGCCGCGAGGATCTGCTCTTCGGTGACGGTCAGGATGTCATCCACGTAGCGGCGGACGTGCTGCCACGGGTGGACACCCAGCGCGGTCGTCCGCAGCCCATCGGCCACCGTGCGGTAGGTGCGCTCCGGCTCCCAGGTGATCCGCCGCCCCTGCCGGAAGCTGTCTGCTGCGTCGGCTGCCAGTTCCGGTTCGATCCCGACCACTCGTACGTCGGGTCGCAGCGTCTTGACGGCGGTCGCCACGCCCGAGATCAGCCCACCGCCGGAGACCGGGACGAGGACGGTCTCGACGTCCGGCACCTGCTCCAGGATCTCCAGCCCGACCGTGCCCTGGCCCGCGATGACGCGTAGGTCGTCGTACGGCGGCACATGCACATAGCCCTCCGCCGCCAGCTCGAGCGGCCGGATGTCCCGCCGCGCGGCAGGTACCAGCTCCACCTCGGCACCAAGCGCACGGACCGCGGCGACCTTGTTCGCCGGCGCCGCATCCGGCATCACGATGACGGCGTGCAGGTCGAGCCGGCGGGCGAGCCACGCCACCGCCCGCGCGTGGTTGCCCGACGACTGCGCGACGATGCCGTTGGCGCGCGCCTGGTCCAGGACCTGGGCGATCGCGTTGTAGGCGCCCCGCAGCTTGAAGGCACCGGTCGGCTGGAGCGACTCCGCCTTGCAGTGGAGCAGTTCGTCAGGCCGCGCGGGGTGCGGTAGCGGGATCACCGGGGTGCGCAGAACGACCCCGGCGATGCGGTCGGCGGCCGCGAGGATGTCGTCCAGATCCACCACCCGGTCGGTGCCGGAAGCAGTTTGCGCGCTCATCGGGTTCCCCTCACGACTGGACGTCCGGGCATGGCCGTGGTGACCACACTGCCAGTTGGCCGTCCTCGATCAGTACCGGAGGATGATGACATGCTCGGATACGGTCTGAGGCGACTGACCGTGCCGAGCTGTGGCGGCGTGGTGGAATCGGACAAGCACGTCCGCCGCCGGCCGTCAGGGGACGCGGACCACGAGGGCCCCGGGGTCGACTGAGGCGGTGAGGGTTTTCCCGTCGGGAATCTGGTCGCCGTCGAGCTCACGGCGAACTGTGTCGACTGTCTTGAGCTGGATGGTCTTGCCGCTGAAGCGCTCGATGTAGGGGCCTTCTTGGATCGACCTGATCACCAGGCTGAGAGCCAGTCGGGGCCAGTGGCCCAGCCTGCGCGGGGCGAGCACGACGCCGTTGATCCGGCCGTCGTCAGGTTTCGCCTCGGGCAGCAGCGGGATGTTCGCCTGCAGGGTGCCGACGTTGCCGATCACGACCGTCCGGGCGCGGCGGCTGATCGGCGGGCGGTCGTCGATGGTGATCTCGACCCGGACGAACGGGTGATTGAGGTTCCTCAGGGTCGAAACCACGTACGCCGCCCAGCCGACGCGCTTCTTCAACGTGTCGGGGGCATCCGCGATGATCGCCGCGTCCAGCCCGAGGCCGGCCATCACCACGAACCGGTCCGTGCCGAGCTCGTCACCTTCGACCTGCACGCTGTCGATCCGATGGTCGGTGCCGTCCAGCACCTCGGTGAGCGCGAGGTCGAGGTCCAGCGAGATTCCGAGGTTGCGGGCGAGCAGGTTGCCCGTGCCGGCGGGCAGCACCGCGACCGGGATGCCGGTGCGGGCCAGTTCCGCGCAGACCACGCGGACCGTGCCGTCCCCACCTGCGACCACGACGAGGTCGACGGCCTCCTCGACCGCACGCTTGGCCATGGTGACCCCTGCGTCGTCGGCCGTCGTCTCCAGCCAGAGCGAGTCGTCGAAGCCCCGCTCGGTCAACGCGGCGTCGGCCTTGACCCGGAACTCGTCGGGGTCGGCGACCTTGACCGGGTTCATGATCACGGCGGCTCTCAAGGTTTTGTCCGTTCCAGGAGATAACGTGCAGGGGTGAGCAGCCTTCCACGTAGTACACCAGAAACCCAGGGTTTGTCCGCCGCCGCGCTGGACTCCTTCCTCGCGGCGCTCGACGCGTCCGACCAGGAGATCCAGACACTGATGATGGTCCGGCACGGTCACGTCGTGCTCGAGGAGGAGTGGTCGCCGTACCGGTTGCAGGACCGGCACCTGCTCTTCTCGGTCTCGAAGAGCTTCACCTCGATGGGCATCGGCCTGCTCGTCGAGGCCGGCCTGCTCTCGCTCGACGACAAGGTGGTCTCGTTCTTCGATGACGAGGAACTGCCGGACAAGATCAGCGACAATCTGGCCGCGATGCAGATCCGGCACCTGCTGACGATGACCACCGGGCACTCGCAGGACACCATGGAGGCGCTGTCGCGGGACCGCCGGATGGTCCGCATCTTCCTCGGCCTCGACGTCGACCACCAGCCGGGCACTGTGTTCGTCTACAACACCGGCGCGACGTACACGCTGTCGGCGATCTTGCAGAAGCTGACAGGCGAGACGCTGCTCGACTACCTCCGCCCGCGGCTGTTCGAGCCACTCGGTGCGACCGAGGCGACCTGGGAGATCTCCAAGGAGGGCATCACGAAGGGCGGCTGGGGGCTGAGCCTGAACACCGATTCGCTCGCCGCCTTCGGTCACCTCCTGCTCCAGCGAGGACAGTGGGAGGGACAGCAACTCATCCCGGCCTCGTGGATCGAGGCCGCCACCTCCAAGCAGGTCCCGAACGACAACCAGGACAACCCGGACTGGCAGCAGGGCTACGGCTTCCAGTTCTGGCGTGGCCGGCACAACACCTACCGGGGCGACGGTGCCTTCGGGCAGTACTGCCTGATCCTCCCCGAGCACGACACCGCGCTCATCGTCACCAGTGCATCGCAGGACATGCAGGCCACCCTGGACGTCGTCTGGGAGCACTTGTTGCCCGCGCTGGAGGGCAAGCCAGGAGACGGGACGGCGCGTCCCGAGAAGCTCGAGATCCCAGCTCCGGCCGGAGCGGCTCCCAGCGGCGACGGCCGGACCTACCGATTCGAACCGAACGACGCGGGGCTGTCGGCCGTGCGGCTGGACCCGGACGGCACAGGAACCTTCACCTTCGCGGTCGGCGCGAACTACGAGACCAGTGTCCCGGTCGGCACCACCCAGGAGGTCGTCTGCGCGCCCGGAGGGTGGCAGGAGCTGACGGATGAGCTGCAGGATCCACCGCAGCGACTCGTCACCAACGCCTCCGCCGACGGCGAGGCCTTCGTGGCGACCTTCCGCTATCTGGAGACTCCGTACGTCGCGACCCTCACCTGCCGCCCGGACGGCGATTCCCTGACGGTCGACGTGAACTTCAACGTCTCCTTCGGCCCCACGGAGTTCACCCTGCGCTCCAGCTGACTCAAGTGAGGCGGGTCACTGTCACAAACCCGCCGGTCGCCGTGTCCCCCTGTCGTACGCAGAGACGGAGGATGACATGAAGGTTCTGGTAGCAGGCGCGACCGGCGGGCTCGGACGTACGCTGGTGCCCAAGTTGATCGCCGCCGGGCACGAGGTGACCGGGATGATCCGCTCGGAGTCGAGCGCGGCAGGTCTGCGCGCGCAAGGCGCCGGGGTGGTGATCGCCGACGGCCTCGACGCGGGTGCGGTGAAGGCGGCGGTTGCGACGGCCGCCCCGGAGGTGGTCGTCCACCAGATGACGGCGCTGAAGAACGGCATCGACTTCAAGCGGTTCGACCAGAGTTTCGCGCTCACGAACCGGCTGCGGACCGAGGGCACGGACACCCTGCTCGCCGCTTCGCTGGCGGCCGGCGTACGGCGGATCGTCGTCCAGGGGTATGCCGGCTGGAATCTCGAGCGCGGTGGTTCCGCCACCAAGTCCGAGCAGGTACCGCTGGATCCGCATCCGGTGCCGGCGTCGCGGACCACGATGGAAGCGCTGCGCCACCTGGAGTCCAAGGTGACCGGTGCCCAGGGCATCGAAGGCGTCGTACTCCGGTACGCGAGCTTCTACGGCCCGACCGGCGCGATCGGCAAGGGCGGCGAGCTCGTGGACCTGATCCTGCAGCGCAAACTTCCGCTGATCGGCGACGGCTCCGGGATCTGGTCGTTCATCCACTACGATGACGCGGCCGAGGCGACCGTCAAGGCAGTCGAGAGCACCGCCACCGGCATCTACCAGATCGCCGACGACGATCCCGCTCCAGCGGCCGTCTGGCTCCCTGAGCTGGCCAAGATCCTCGGCGCCAAGCCGCCACGGCACGTGCCCGCCTGGCTGGCGAAACTGGCCGTCGGCGAGCTCGGCGTCTCCGCGTTCACGAAGATCCGCGGCGCCTCGAACGCCCTGGCCAAGCACACCTTCGACTGGGAACCCGGCTACGACAGCTGGCGCGAAGGCTTCCGCCGGGGCCTCTGACAGGCCGACACCCCAAGCAGGCAAGCCAAAGCCAGCCGGTGCCGGCTGCAGGCCGGCCAGTACGGTGAGTCGTCCTCAGCCCGCTATCAGCAGGCCCGGTCCATAGTGGCGACGCCGGTGCGACGGACCGGAGCACCTTCCGCCGCTCCCGTCCGTCGTGCCGGTGTCCACACCAGGCCCGTCCGCGGCCCGGGGCTACGCGGCTGTGCTCGACAAGCGACCACGGAGGCGAGATGGTTTCGGAGGTATCGCTGCTCGGCGGCTGGCTGCCGCTGGTGATGGAACTGGCCGCGGCGACCGCCTTGGTGCTGGCCATTGGCTGGCGCGACCTCCGCTGGCGGACCCGCCGCGTACCGGTTATCGCCGCTGCCACGGTCCTGGTCGGCTTCCTGGCGGCAAGCGTGGGCGCCCCCGCGCTGGGCATCACCGACCCGTTGCCGTTGTCCGTCTGGAGCTGGTTCGCAGCGGCAGTCGGCGCTCTGCTCGTGCTGGCGCTCGGCTGGAGCAGCACATCGTGGTGGCGCCGGCTGACAGCAGTTCTGGCGACGGTCCTCGCCCTCTTGGTCTGCGCCAACGATGTCAACCGTTTCGTCGGCTACTTCCCGACCGTCGCCGATGCCGTGGCGGGGTTACAGGGACGGCTGCCACCCGGACAGCTGTCTATCGCGCAGGTCCGCAACCGGGATCCCCAAGGCGCTGTCGCGGGCGCGCTGGTCAGCGTCACCATCCCGGCGACTCCGAGCGGGTTCGCCCACCGCACGGAACTGGTCTACCTTCCGCCCGTGTGGTTCAAGGGATCGCACCGCCCGACGCTGCCGGTGGTGGAAATGATCGGCGCCGAGCATTCCAAACCGGAGAACTGGGTCCGGATCGGCAACGCGGTCAAGACCGCCCAGGCCTATGCGGCCCAGCATCACGGCGCCGGGCCGATCCTGGCGTTCGTCGATCCCACCGCCTCGTTCGCCAACGACACCGAGTGCGTCAACGGCCCGCAGGGCAATGCCGAGGACCACCTCGTTCGTGACGTTCCGCCGTACCTGAGCGCGACCTTCGGTGCGTCGCGAAGTCCGAGGTTGTGGGCAGTGCTCGGCTTCTCGATGGGAGGGACCTGCGCCATCGGCCTGGCGACCGAGCATCCGGCCACCTTCGGGCACTTCGTCGACATCTCCGGCGACCTGACGCCGAACACGGGGAACAAGGCGCAGACCATCGCCCACCTGTACGGCGGGTCGGCCGCCGCCTGGGCCGCGCACGATCCGTTGACGGTCATGGCCAAGCACGGTCGCTACCCATCCCTGACCGGCCGGTTCCTGGACGGCACAGAGGAACTCACGCACATCAGGCAGGCGCGGCTGCTCGCCGGCGCGGCCGCCAAGGTTCACATCCCGTCCCAGGTCGTCGTCCTGCCGGGCGGCCACAACTGGCAGTTCGGTTCGACCGCCTTCGCCAACGTCTTCCCCTGGCTCTGCGGCCAACTGGGCCTCCCCGTCGGCAACACGTTGCCGGTGCCTCACCCGAGGAAGCATTCCGTGCTGTCAGCTGGACGGCAGCTTGGGTAGACCGGCCTGGACCAGCACCTGGGCGATCAGCAGGTGCCCGGCGGCGTTCGGATGGTCGCCGTCGGGGGCCAGCAGACCGGTGACTTCCTTGCCCCGCTTCTCGAACGGCCCGAACAGATCGACGTACTTCGCGCCCTGCGCCCCGGTGACTGAGGCGACGACCGCATTGACCCGCCGGGTGAGATCGACGGTGGCGGCAACGCCCTCCGGCGAAAAGGCCTTCTGCGCGACCTCTCCGTCCTCATAGACGTTCCAGTACCCGGTCACGAGCACGGTGGTGGGTTTGTCCTGCCGCAGCGTCCGGATCCTCGCGAGGATCCGCTGCAGGTCGCCGGACAACTGGCCGATCTCCTGACTCACGCAGTCACCGCCGGCTGCGTTGGCGCAGTTCGCCGCGGTGACCTGGTCGTGATGATCGCCGAAGTCGTTCGCCCCGATGGTGAGCAGGACGACGTCCGCACCCGCCACCGCGGCTGCGTCGTCCTGCTGACCGAGTTGCCCCAGCAGCCCGGCGGAATCCAGTCCTCCGACACCACGGTTGTCCACCATCACCTTTGATCCGGTCCGCTGACCGAGAAGGCCGCCGTAGACCTCAGGGAACGCAGTGCAGTTGCAGGCGCCGCCCGAGGTCACGGAGTCGCCGAGGGCGACCACTCGCAGCGCTGCCGGTTCGGCCGGTGCGGACCGCGGCGCGGGATGCGCGGTCGGCAAACTGGCGACTGCTTCCCGTAGGGCGGTCCTGCCGGCCCCTGAAGTCGCCGCCAGAACGCCGGCGCAGACCACAGTGGTCACCACTACCGCCACAACCCGCCGCAACCTCATGCAGCAGGAACCGGCTCGTTCGTCGTGAGCCGTTCGGGCCTGTTTCCGTTCATGAGATGCAGCATGACACGGCCGTTCACTCAGCTTCTGCTCAGCGAACAGGACGTGACGGGTCCCAGGCGGGCAGAACGAGTTCGAAGGTGGCGCCGGTCTTGCTGTTCACCAGGCGCAACTGGCCGCCGTGGCGGTTGGCGACGTCGTGGGTGAGCGCGAGCCCGAGACCGTAGTGTGCCCGGCCGGACCGGTGGCCCCCGGAGTCGAACCGGCGCAGTACTCGCTCTGCCTCTTCTGGCCGGATGCCAGGCCCGGTGTCGCTCACAGCCAGCACCACGTCCTGGCCGCTGCGCCGGACCTCGATCCGTACTTCGCCGTCGCGCGGCGTGTGATCGACGGCATTGTCGACCAGGGCGAGAACCGCGCGCCGGATCGCGCCGGCGGAGCCGAGGACTGTCGAGCCCCCACCGGTCGTCTGCCACGACAGGCGAACCCGGACCTCGGTCGCATGCGCGCGGGCGCTGTCGGCTACGGCCTCGACGATCTGGGCCAGGTCGACCGGTTGGTGGTCTTCCTCGCCTCGGGGGTCGGCGGCCACCAGCAGATCCTCGACCACCTCCCCCAGCCGCTGCGTGTCCTGCACGACCCCACGCGAGTCGCGCAGCAGTTCGTCGCTCAGACCGTTGCCCTGCAAGGCCCGATCCAGCACCTGCGCGCGGGTGCTCAGCAAGGTCAACGGCGTCCGCAACTCATGACCGGCGTCGGCGACGAACGCCCGCTGCAACGCAAGGGCCCGCGCCAACGGCCGAACCGCGCGACGCCCGAGCAGGATGCCGAGCAGCGCGGCGAAGATGAGCCCGGCCGCCGAGGCGACGCCCATCGCCTGCAACAACCTGGTCCGTTCCTGGTGGGACGTGGTGAGGTCGAGGACAGCCTGGATCGGCCGCCCGTCACGAACCCCGGTGGCGACCCGGTACTCCGCGGCGTCATCCAGCTTGGCGCTGGTCAGCTGCGCCGAGGAGCCGGTGTTCCGGCGCAGGCCGGCCAGGTCTGCCTCGAGCTCCGCCGGCAACCCTGGCGTGATCTCCACGCCGGTCGGCCTGTCCATCACCAACCACACGCCCGGAGGTGGATCGCTCACGTCGTCGGCAGTACGCAAGGTGGACCGCAGCAGATTGTCCGCCGCACCTGCCTGACCGCGGACGACCACGATGGTGACCAACACGATCAGCAGCAGCATCGTGACCCCGACCAACGCCGCGGACCGTACTGCGACCTCGCGAGCCGCCCTGCGGACCAGTACCTCGTCACCGATCGGCCGGCTCCTCATGAACCACCGAGCCGGTAGCCGAGTCCTCGGACGGTGCTGACCACGCCGCGTCCCAGCTTGCGACGCAAGTAGTGGACGTAGGTGTCGACGATCGTCTCCGACTCCGCTGCGTCGAAGATCCGGTCGAGCAGGTCGCTCCTACTGAAGACAGTCCCTGGCCTTGCGGCCAGCAACGCCAGCAGGGAGGCCTCCCGCTCGGACAACTCCACCCACTCGCCGTCAGTACGCCGTACTGTCCGGGCCGCGAGTTCCAGTGAACCGCCGGGCACCGGCAAGTGCTCGGCGCGGTCCGGGTGGCGCCGGACCAGCGCGCGGATCCGGGCCAGCAACTCCGTCAGCTCGAACGGTTTCGCCAGATAGTCCTCGGCGCCGGCGTCCAGGCCGTCCACCCGGTCCTCGGTGGTTCCCCGGGCGGACAGCACCAGGATCGGCGTGGTGATTCCCCGGCTGCGCAGGCGGGCGATCAGGTCGAGCCCTTCGACGGCCGGCAGGCCCCGGTCGATGATCATCACCTCGAACCGACCGGTCAGCGCGAGGTGGAGACCACGATGGCCGTCACCCGCGCAGGTCACCGCATAGCCCTCGTCGGTGAGCACCCGGCCCAGCAACCCGGCCAACTCGTGGTCGTCCTCGACCAGCAGCAGCCGCGCCGGCTGGATCCGGGGCGGTGCCGGACTACCGACCGCCGTCATCGAGCCTCACCGGTCCGCGGCCAACCCTCGGTAGCCCGCAAGGTGCCATCGGCGAGCACCCCGAGCCCGTCGTACCGGGGCAATGCCGAGACGGCACGCGGCCAGTCGTCGCCGGCCACGAACGCGGCGGTCGCGAGGATGTCGGCGGACTCCAGTGACGGTCCCGTCACGGTGATCGACAACCAGTTGGAGGCCGCCGAGCCACCGGTCCGCGGGTCGTACAGATGAGCGCCTCTAGCCGCGGTTCCGCTGGTCGCCACGGCGCCCGCGGTACAGGCGATGGTGGTGACGACTCGGCCCGGATCGCGGGGGTCCTGGATTCCGACGACGAACGGCTCACCGCTCGGGCAGAACACGACCACGTCGCCTCCGGCATTGAGGCACCAGTCGAGCCCGCTGACGTCGGCCAACTGTCTGCTCGCTCGCTCCGCTGCCCAGCCCTTCACCAGGCCGGATGGATCCCACGTCCCGGCCGGGGTGTCGGCGTCGAAGAGTCCGCCGGTGAGGTCGCGGGCCTGCTCGCAGCGCTCGGCCACCTCACGCACGATCGGATCCACGTCGTCCCAGCCCAGCCCGCCGTTGGCCAGCCTGCTGACCGCGCTGTCCGGCTTGTACGGCGAGAAGATGCGGTCGAGCTCGCGGAGTTCGGCGTAAACCGCCTGCACCGCCTTGTCGGCAGCCACGCTCCGCGCCTGGGATCCGCGCGCCAGCACGCTCACCGGCAGGCCCATCACCTGCTCCACCCAGCTCCGTTTCTGCTCCGACGGCACGGTCACACCGTACGTCGCCCGACCTAGTGCCCCGCCAGGGTCAAGGAACGTCGCCAACGGGGCACTGCCATGCCCTGTAGGCGCGAAATATGACGAATTGTCATCTAAGCCCCTTCCGTACCGGTTCACGGAGAGTCAGTATGTCCTTGGGGGTCTGTGGGGGCAGATCAAAGGGGCTTTAGGGGACGGGTCTGGCTGTGACCAGGTCTGGGGGGCAGATGACGACAATTCTGGTAGTGGACGACGAGCCTGAGCTCGTGAGCTTCGTCCGGCGCGCGCTCGAGGCCGAGGGGTACCAGGTGCTCACGGCAACCGGCGGCGCCGAGGGCCTGCGGGTGGCGCTGACCAAGAAGCCGGACCTGATGGTGCTCGACCTGCGGATGCCAGAGGTCGACGGCGAGGCCGTGATGGCCGGCGTGCTCGCTCGTGGACCGGCGACCAGGGTCTTGATCCTGTCGGCCGTCGCGGACGTGGAAGCCCGGATCCGCTGCCTGGAGCAGGGCGCGGTCGACATCCTGTCGAAGCCGTTCGCCATCCAGGAACTGCTGGTGCGGGTCCGGTCCAGACTGCGGATGCCGACCGAGAAAGGCCCGGACGACTATCTGCTGCGGGTCGGCCCGATCACGCTCGACGTCAGGGCGCGGCGCCTCCGGGTGGACGGCTCCGAGGCCATGCTCTCCGAGCGGGAATTCCTGCTGATGCAGCACTTCATGCGCAAACCCGACATGGTCTGCTCCCGAAGCGAACTGCTCGCGGCCGTGTGGGGCTACGACTTCGACCCGGCAACCAACGTGGTCGACGTCTGCGTCCGCCGGCTCCGCTCCAAGATGACCCGCGACGTGATCCAGACGGTCCGCAATGTCGGTTATCAGCTTCAGAGCGCGTGAGCCCCGCGCCGTCGCCGCCGAGCTCCCGCGGCCCGGCCACGGCAGCCTGCGGCCGGGGTTCTACCCGCTGATCGACGGACTGCTGGCCGTTTACACGGTCACGATGCTCGTGCTCATGCAGATCATGATCGAGCGTGAGGTGATTCCGTATCACCTGCTGTTCCTGGGACTCACGCTCGTCTACGGCTTCCGGGTCTGGCCGTTGAAGCCGACCCTGCTGGTCACCTTGGTGATCACGGCGGCGACGGGCTGGATCCTGGTCAATCACCAGATGCGGGACGGCAGCAGCCGGGCCGAGTGGGCCGAGATACCGCTGATGCCGATGCTGTTCCTGGCGATGGTGTGGCACGCCCGGCGACGGGTGGCGGCGCTGCAGCAGGTCGAGGTGATGGCCGAGGAGCGGTTGGCGGTCTTCGATCGTGAGCGCGAGTTCTTCCGGGACGCCTCCCACGCGATGCGAACACCGGTGACGATCGCGCGCGGCCACCTCGAACTGCTCGAGCCCACTGTCAGCGGGAGTCAGCCCCGAAAGGATCTCGCCACCGTTCTGCGCCAGGTCGACCGGCTCGCCTCCCTTTCCACCCGCCTGATGGCGCTGGCCAAGCTGGACTCGGGCCGGGCGGTGCGGAACCGGGCGCTCGATCTCACCGAGGTCATCCACGAGGTCGGGAAGAACTGGCGGGACAGTGCCGATCGGGAGTGGGTGATCGAGCCGCTGCCGACGATGCCCGTGCAGGCCGACCCGGAGTGGCTCGAACTCGCCTTGGACGCCCTGATCGAGAACGCCGTGCACTTCACCGCTGACGGCGGCCGGATCCGCTTGTCCTGTGCGGTTTCCGGCCCGTGGTACGTGATCAGCGTCGCCGATTCCGGACCGGGCATCCGCCCACAGGACCTGCCGCACGTGTTCGAGCGGTTCTGGCACTGGCGGCCGGCGTCCATGCCGACGGGCAGTGGTCTGGGCCTGCCGATGGCACTCGCCACGGTCCGGGCCCTCGGCGGTCAGATCACCGCGTCCACGGCCCCGGAGGGTGGCGCGTTGTTCGAGCTCACCCTGCCACGTCCGCCGAGTCCCGACTCCGCGGACGACTGATCTCGGCAGCTGTTACCTCCGCGGCTTGGACTGTCCGCCGAGCAGTCACCCTGCGCAGGCGGGCCACCGTCGCCGCCCACCAACCGACGGTGACCAGGAACATCACCACGAACCAGATCATCAGGAGCTCCTTCCGGATCGGCCTGGTGGACACCAGCACCGATCGGTCGGCCACGGGCGCGCCACCGACCGCCCAGTGGTAGGCGTGCACGGCGTCCGGCAGCCCGGGCCGCTCAACGGTCACCGTGATCCGGGACAATCCGGTGCCGTTGAGCGCGACCGGCGCCGACCAGCGGCCGTCCGCCAGCTGGGCCGCCGGCACCGGCCCGGAATCGGTGCCGTCGGCATCGACCAGGCTGACCGTGACGTGGCGGATCGGGGCCGGCGCGGGACGGCGGGTGTCGAAGACGTCGACCAGGACGAGGTTCTGTCCGGGCCGGTTCGGCCGGACGGCCAGCGCCTGTTGGAGATCCACCACCCGGGCGTCCTGGATCGGGACGACCTGCGCCGCCGGGTCTTTGACGAGCTGTGGTTCGAGCGCCGGCTGGCCACTCGTGATCACCGCTGCCAGACCTAGCACCACCAGTCCGAGCGCGGCCTCACCGATCAAGGTCCGATGGCTCAGCAGCGGTCCGCTCCTGCGCCGAAGACGGAAGTGATTCAGCAGTCCGAGTACCCCGGCCACCGCCACGAGGCCGACCTTGAGCAGCAACACACGTCCGTAGAAGGTGACCAGTGCGGCATCGACGGAGCCGATCACCCCGCTGGTCAGGTACAGCCCGGTGACGATCACCACGGAGATGGAAGCAGCCGCCGGCAGCCCGAAGGACCTCAACACAGCCAGCGCGGCAGGCCGGTGGTCGCGGCCAAGGACAATCAGCAGGCCGAACACCAGAGCCCCTGCCCAGGTGGCGGCTGAGACGAGATGCAGGGCGTCGGCCAGGACCTTCGTCAACGAGAGCGATGGTCCGGCGCCCGAGTGGCCGAGCAACGCGGTGCCGATGGCAACCAACCCCGCGCCAAGCCCGACACCCGAGGCCCGGATTCGCGAAGGACGCAGGAAGGCGCAGCCGACCAGTAGCAGGAAGCCGACCTCGCGAAGACCCCATCGAACCCCGTAGGAACCCGAGAGCAGGTCAGTAGAACCCGCTTCGACGATCTGATACGCCAACAGCGCAAAGGCTGCCGCCGCACCCAAGTAGGCGCCCAGCATCTCGCCCCCACGCGTCAGCCCCGCCCAGGCAGGCGCAGCAGCCCCGCCTTGCCGCCGAACCAGTCTGCGCATCAGGGCACCGCCAAGCGCCAGACTCAGCGCGAGGAAGGTGATCCAGCGCAAGGCCGCTTCACCTGCCGCCGGTTTGGGTTCGTCCAGTCCGGCCGCCGTCACGGCATGTCCCACTCCGAAGACCAGTACGCCGGCCGTCCGGTGCAGGTCGTCCGCGGACAGGGTCTGCCAGGACACCCGATAGGCACCCCGCGGCAGGTTCGGAAGAGCCGCCAGCACCTGCGATGGCTCCTCTCCGCCCTCCCCCTCGATCCGCACGTTCGACACGGCATAGTGCCGGCCGTTCTCGGCGACGATGTCGAGCTGGGTCGCAGCCAGCACGACGGTTTCGCTGAAGTCCAGCCGCAGCTGGGTCGGCGGGCCGGTCAGGACCGAACCGTCCCCGGGACTGCTCGAGGTCAGGAACGCGTGGGCGCTGGCGGTTTGCGGCGACCAGACCACCAACGCGGCCACGATCGTCAGCAGTGCGCCGATCCGCCGCAGCCGCGACATCAGAGCACCGGTGCGTGGAGCAGGCTCAGATCCCCCAGCCGGATGGTGGCGTCCTCGCCGTGCCGCAGAGCACCCTTGGTGTTCTGGTACACCAGGTAGTACGTCTGCCCGGCCCGTAGGGTGTGCCCCTGCTTCATGACGGACACCCGCTTCGTGCCGCCGTCGCGCTCCTCACTCCGGAGCTCCGGCGGATGCTGGACGTCCGACTGGAACCGGGTGGCCTTCTCGCTGTCGAGGACGACGTAGGTCAAGGTGATCAGTCCCCCGTCACCGACGACGGCGACCCGGCTGAAGCGCACGCCGTACTTGTCCTCGATGGCGGAGCTCTGCGGGAAGCTGCCGGGGTCTGATGAGGACACGATCTTGAGGGTCACCAGTCCGCCCACGATCAGGGCGACCGCCAGGACGGCGATCAGGATCACCAGGCGGTTGATCCGGCGCCGCGGCGGCCGGAGTACTTCGGTCTGCAGTGTGTCGAGCATTGCGGTCCCCTCCCAAGGACGTCGCCGGGACCCTGAGCGTCCAGGGTCCCGGCTGTCTTACCGCTACGGCATCGTGAATCTCGTCGAGGCGAAGCTGTCGAAGGACGCGTGCCCGGAGGAGCTCGGACTCGTCCCGGCCGACACCCCCAGCCAGGCCGTCTCGATCCGGAGGTTGCTGTTGTTGGCGTTCTGCTGGGACTTACTCGTCCCGTCCACCAGCAACCGCAGCGATCCCGAGCCCCCTGAGGTCCAGTCGACCTGCAGGGTGTGGGTTCCTGCGGACAACGTGACCCAGGGACCGACCAGGGCCGCCCCGGTGTTGCGACCCATCAGCATCCGCACCTGCGGGGTGGTGCCGGTCAACCGGTAGTCCAGCGCGAAGGCCTGACCACCGGCGGTCCTGCCCTGCAGCAGACTCAACGCGTTGGTCCCGGAGACCAGGTCGTTCCGGTTGAAGACGAACCTCGCGTGGTACGACGCCTCCGCGGCAGGCGTGTTGTCAGTCAGGTACCCGACCCCCGGCATGGTGACCTGCAGACCGCGCAGGCTTCCCGGCTCGATCGGCCCCGGCTGAGCTGCCGACGGTGTGTTGAGGACGCCACCGGTGGTGCCTCCCCAGAAGCCGAAGCCACCCGACTCGAAGTCGTCGGAGAAGATCCGGTTGGGGCGTTGCACCGAGACCGTCGTGTTGACGGACTTGCTCCAGTTGCCGGCCAGGTCCTGCACCCGCAGGTTGAACACCTGGTTGCCCTGCGGGACCGAAGCGAGCGGCACGGTCACCTGGACCTTGCCCGCGACCACGCTGACCGGCAGCGAGATCCCCTTGCCCACGCCCGGATCCGTTGCGCCCAGCCAGTACTCCGCCTTCGCGATCAGCGAGGCATCGGTGACCGGTGCGGTCAGGGTGAGCGTATCGGCGCCGTTGGTCGGGCTCGGCGAAGCCGTCAGCGCCCCGAGAACCGGCACTGTCTTGTCGACCACCAGGTTCACCGCGAACAGCGGACCCCAGTTTCCGGCCGCGTCCTGACCACGGACGTAGACGTGGTGAGTGCCATCGGCAAGGGCCTTCACCTGCGTGAGCGGGATCAGCCCGTAGAACGCCTCACCGGTGGAGTCCAGCTTGCCGTCGACCGGGAGCATCTGCAGCCCGGTGCCGCCGACAGGGTTGGGCACCTTCGGGTCCAGGAACGCCTCCGCATCGGTGAGCTTGCTCTGCAACGCACCACCGGCGTCCTTGTCGGTGATCTGTGTCGAGATCAGCAGGTTGCCCGGATGGCTCTTGTCCGCCAGTACCGCGTTCGTCGGGTTCGGCCCGACGCTGGCCGCGTCGACCGCCGGCCCGGTCACGTCGATCGGCAGTTCGATGTCGAGCGGCGGACCCCACAGCCCCAGCGAGTCCTTGCTGTGCACGAAGACGTGGTGCACACCTTCGGCCAGTGCGCCCAGAACGGCAGTCGACAGGTCCGCGTCCTCCGAGACGACTGAGGCGCTGCGGTTCAGCGTCATCGGCGTACCGGTACCGCTCGTCCCGACCGTGTCGAGGAAGTACTCGGCCTCGGTGATGACGCCACCGGCCTCGGTGTCGTCGCCGGTGGCCGACACGTTGACGGTAGCCGTCCCGTTGGCCGGCACATCCGCGATCGACCCGTTGGTCGTCTGCGGGCCCGTCTTCGGCAGGTTGAGGATCGCCGAGCCGACGACGCCCCAGTTGCCGACTGCGTCCAGCGCGCGGACGAACACCGTGTGCCGCCCGGCGTCGAGTCCATCCAGCACGGCCGTGGTGATGGTGCCGGTCGCACCGGCGATGGTGACACCGCTGCCGGGCAACGTCATCGCCGTACCGAAGCCGACCCCCGTCGTCGCCGCGTCGTCGATGACGAACTCCGCCTGGCTGACGGCAGAGCCACCGGTGGTCGCGTCACTCAGATCCGCGGTCACCGTCACCGGCGACAGGCCGGTCGACGGGTTCGGGCTCAACCCGATGTGAGTGGACACAGGCCCGACCCCGTCGGTGCTCGGCGGCGGGGCATTGGTGTCGAGGAACGTCAGCATGCCACCGAAGGCCAGCTGGGTCGGATCGGCCGTGTGCTGCCCGTTGTTGTCCAGATGCCTGGCCGTCTCGTAGACCGCCAGCTTGGACTCCGGACCGGACGGCATGGTGACCAGACTGTCCAGCGTCTGGCCTGGATCGATGCTCTCCGCGGCCACCGTGGTGGCGTACCTGGCCGGATGCCCACCTTGGGCGATCTCGACCTGCTCACCGCCGAGCACCGTCATCGGGTGGGTCATCGACCCCACGTTGACGTAGCGCACGAGCACCTTGTGCCCCTGGTCGGTCGCGATCGGATCGCTGGCCGGGTAGGGCTTGCCGTTGATCAGCCGGTACTTCGGCGCGAACTTGCGCAGGTCGAACGTCCCCGGGCTCGCGTTGAACGCCGGGTCGAGCTCGCTCAGCACCAGGACCGCGTCATCGTCGTACCCGGTCGCGGGGTACCCCGCCGGCTGAGTCCCGTACGCCGTACCGTCCGAAGGCAGCACGACGAACGCGCCGGCCAGGCCCATCGCGACCTGGCGTGCTCCGCCGGAGGTGTGTCCGGCCTCGTAGAGGAACGTGCCTGGACGGCTCGCGGTGAAGCTGTAGGTCCGCGTGCCCGAGTCGATCCCGGTGGAGTCCTCGGTGCTGCCGGTTGGCAGCGTCTGCCCCGGGAATGCCAGCGAGACGGTCTGCCCAGCCAACTCGTTGTGCAGAGTCACGCTGACCTGGTCGCCCTGGTGGACCACCAGAACGGGACCGGGCGCGGTGGCTGAGCCCGCCACACCGGTCGGGGAGAATCCCCAGATCGGCACCGACGTACCCAGGATGGTTGTCGTCCCGGACAGGGCGTAGAGGTCGCAGGCGGCCGTGCCGGCGCCGAAGGTGCAGCCGGTCGGCGTGAGTTTGCCTACGGCAACTGATGCACGGGATGGGGCCTGCTGCCCCACCACCGAGGCGGGCGTTGCCGAGGCGTGCAGGGAGGTCACCCCGAGAGCCGCGGCCGCCACGACCGCGGCGGCGACACGAAGTCTGTTCGTCATCGTCGGAGTCCTCACTGGCTAACGCAGCCGGCGGGCGGGTCGATGCGGAAGACCGTCATCATGCCGCCGAAGGCTGCCCCGTAGTTGGTCGCTTGTTCCAGCGCGTGGCTGTGCGCGATGTGGTAGTACTCGCCACACTCGTTGTTCTGCGTCATGTTCGACGGCACCGCGTTCTTCGTGCCGAGGTAGCCGCTCTCGGAGAACCAGGTGTCCGAGCCCACCAGCAACTGATCGGTGATGGCCGGGATCTGGGTCGGGATCGGGTTGGTGGTCGCGTTCCAGCCCTCGACGTCACGCCAGTCCATCAGCACGTCGAGTGTCTGTCCGGGCCCCACATCGAGGTCGTACTTCTGGTAGGACAGGTCCTGGCCTTCCGGACCCGCCAGGGCATGGCCGTCCCGGTTGATCACCCGTTCGTCACTGCCGTGCGGGTGGAACGGGTAGTTCACGCTGCCGGCGTTCAGATAGCGGATCGTGGCCGGCAACGGGTTGGTGGCCGCGTCGTACGGCTTGATGTGGACCAGGGCGCCGTACGGCTGGGTCGGCAGCCAGGGTGCGTTGTTCGGCGCGAGCGTGTCCGGCATGCTCCGGCCGTTGATCATGAAGTAGCGCGCCACCGAGGAGTTCAGGTTCACCGGCTGGTTCCGCTCGACCGCAAGGTGCACGTCGGGGTCGATCTCGGACAGCAGGTAGACGTACTCCTTGCCGTTCGCGAAGGCCGAGTCGCCGCGGTCGTTCACCTGGTTGGCGTGACCCGCGGGCCGGACCACCAGCGCGCCGTACAGGCCCATCTGCTGTTGCTTGTCGACGTCGGTGCCGGTCTCGTAGAGGTAGGTCCCCGGGCTGCCGGCTGTGAAGGTGTAGGTGACGGAGCCGTCCGTCGCCGCGGCACTTTGGACCAGGGAGGTCAAGGAACCTCCGGAGTCGAACTGGGGCTGGGCCGGGTTGCCGTTCGCCTTCACCGCCTTCTGCCCCGGGAACACGATGGAGGTTGCTTCTGGCAACTTGTTGTGCAGGACCACGGTGACCTGCCGGCCGGACTCCACGCAGAGCGTCGTGCCGGGGAACTGGAAACCGCGCTTGCTGTTGGCGTAGCTCCACATGTAGATCGAGTTGCCGTCCGGCGTCGAGACATAGCCGTCGGTCGCCGTCAGCGAGAAGGTCTGGTTCGCATCGGTGTCGCAGAGCAGGCCCTCCGACATCGCCGCGGCGGACGTCTGCGTCCAGATCACCGAAGGAGTGATCACCAGCACGGCCGCCGCCGTCAGGGCCAGCAGTCGCTGGACCGAGAGTCGTTTCATCGGATCATCGCCCCCGTCACGCGTTCGCCGCGGTCTGCGCGGGATAGGTACCGGGCGGCCCGACGATGATCTTGGTCATCATGCCGCCGTAGCCGGCCCCGCCGCCGTTGTGCAAGTAGGAGTATTTGCGGTCGTAGAGCAGGTATTCGCCCGGGTCGGGTGCCACGAAGATCGCGTCGCGGCTCTCGCCGGGACCGACCTCGACCATGTTGGTGGTGAGGTAGTTCGTGGTGCCGTCCCGGCCCTTGAGCAGGCTCGCGTCCTTGGCGACGACGGTCAGATCGATGTTGTCGACCGTCATCGCGTGGTTCTGGTAGCCGAGGTTCGACATCCGCAGCAGCACCCGATCACCGGCGTTGCAGCGGATCAGCGACGAGATCGGCTGGTATTGCAACCGGCCGGCCGCGGTGCTGAGCGGATCGCCGTTGGGCGCTGTCGTGTCGGGATAGCCCCGGCCGTTCAGCAGCCAGAAGCTCGGGTCGTAGTCGGTCCAGTCGTTCACCTGGATGTGCGCGTCGCGGTAGTGCGCGGCGGACCACAGTTCGGTGAGCATGAAGGCGAACTCGCGGTCGTAGGCAGTCGAGCCGTCGCCGTCGTTGTAGGCGTACCGCTCCCCCGGGTGCAGTGGGTTCCGGTTCTGCGCCGGCCGGACGAACACCATGCCCGTCATCCCCATCTGCACGTGCTCGACGTCCTCGAAGTGGCAGTGGTACATGTACGTGCCGGCGTCGTGCGGCCGGTAGAAGTAGGTCAGGTCGCGCCCGATCGGCACCGCCAGCGAGAGCTCCGGCACCCCGTCGAACAACGGGATCGCGTTGACGAACCCGTGCCAGTGCAAGGTGTGGCCGTCGAACAGGTCGGGCCGCACGGACAGGCCGAGGTTGGTCAGCGTCAGGTAGACGTCGTCCTCCTCGTCGAAGGACATCATCGGTGCGCTGATCTGGGCCTTGCCGCGTTGGGCCGCCACCAGGTTCGAGGTCATCCCGGTGACGTCGCGGAAGCCGAAGACGTAGGTGTTGAAGGGACTCGGGGCGAGTGTGTCGGGGAAGAAGGGCGGGTCGGGTGGAGCGTCGGGCATCGCCACCCAGCCGTCCGTGCCGGCCAGGTGCACCTGCTTCATCGGATGGGCTGCCGCGGCGGCCGTCGCGTGGCCGGGTGCGGCCGCGCTGCTCGCGGTGAGCAGCCGGCCGCCGAGAACGGCTCCGCCGACGGCGCCCGCGCCGCTGAGGAATGAACGCCGCGACAATCCACGCGGCGCAGAGCTGTCAGTCATCGGGATCTCCCGTTGTGTAGCTGGTCTGAGTGGGCTGATGGTGTGGCCTGCCCGTAGGAGGGGCGGGCAGGCCACACGGCTCACGGCGTCATCTGATCCGACCCGGCGTCATACCTTCGTTGGAAGATGCCGGTAACGGTCGGCCGGGGCTGGCCGTCGATGTCCGGGCTGGGGGCCGCCACGGTGTAGAAGAAGCCGGTGGTGGGGGTGCTGCCCCAGCCGACCCTCGTGCTGGCCGCCCCTCGTCCGCGAGCGGACGAGGCCGGTGTCGCCGTGGCTAGATGGAAGTCGCCCATCAGGTCCGGTGGCAGGAGTTGCGCCACGATCACCGCCTCGCGGAAGGCCGGGTAGGACCGGACCGCCAGGATGTTGACCGAGACCTCGTACGGCGAGACGAAGCCGGGGTCGACCGTGGAGTTGGACGCGTCCGGCGCGACGCCGGTCTCGTCCTGCAACACCGAGTAGGTCGGGGTCAGCAGCGCCCCGGGGACGTCGGTGGTGCCCATGTCCCACGTGTTCACGGAGTTGTCGGTGCCGTCCGGCAACTTGCCGCCGATGCCGTACACATAGCCGCCGCTGAAGTAGCCGGCCCGGTTGTCCCAGAACACGTCGTTGAGCAGCGTCGGCTTGCTGAACACGGTGGCGGCCAGTGTCTGCGACCCCGGGAACACGGTGGTGTTGCGGAGCCTGGCCTGCAGCGGATCGCTGTTGGCCGCGGTGGACAACCCGGCCGGAGCCGGCTCGCCGTTGCTGGTCACCGCGGAGGCGGTGGTCAGGTTCTTCGTCACCGTGTTGTTCACGATGTTCACGAACGCCGCGTCGTCCAGGGCCAGACCGCCACCCTCGTGGGCGGACACGTTGTCGGCGATGGTGTTGTTCGTGATCACGATGGTCTGCGGATCGGACCGGGAGATGTGCGACCCGCTCGTCTGCAGCAGCCGGATCCCGCCGCCGTCGTCGTTGGCGAGGTTGGCCTGGATCGTGTTGCCGTCGATGGTGACCGGACCCGATCCCGGCGACAGCGCCGTCGGGACGGCCGGCAGCTCGCCGGCGATCATGATGCCGCCACCCTCGTCGTACGAGGCGTTGAACCAGATGCGGTTGTCGGTGATGCTGCCGCCTGTGCTACCGCCCGGGTTGGCCATGTAGCCGAAGGCCGAGACGGCGCCGCCGTACTCCGCGGAGTGGTTGCCGCAGATGGCGTTGTCGTCGACCTGGTAGCCGTCGCTGCCGGTGAACAGCCCGATCCCGCCGGCCAGGTTCGTGCCGCCGTTGTCGCGGATCTGGTTCCGGGCGATCACCGCGCCGTAGTTCTGGTTGTTGCCGACGTACGGCGTACCGATCCGGATGCCGCCACCGTACGAGCCGCCGTTGCCGTGGATGACGTTGTCGGTCACCTGCAGGTTTCTGACGTTCGAGTGGGCGTAGACCCCGCCGCCCTGGGTGATGAGCGCCCCTGCTGCGCCGTACGGGGTGGTGACGGCGCCGGTCAGTGCGTTCACGTTGCCCGGCAGGTCAGCTTGGGCGCCACCGGTGATGCTGAGTCCGTCCAGACTGACCGGCCAGCTGTTCGGAACGAATCCGGCCCGGGCTGGGTCGTCCAGCACGGTGACCACGGCCGAGTCCGGGACCGCCGGGTTGCCCGAGTACCTCAGGCTGCTCAGCAGGTTGACCCAGTCGGTGCCGTTCGGGTTGTCCAGATTGAAGCCGGATCCGTCGAGGATCGAGCCTGGCACCCAGGTGTTCGCGGAGTCGAATCCGCCTGGACCTACGCCCTGGATACGGACCTGGTGGTGCACGATGACGTTCTCGTTGTAGTCGCCGTGCGGGTTGGTACTGCTCGGGGCGTTAGGCCAGACGACCACCAGTCGGTATGGCCTGAGTCGCGTCGGCGTGGCCGCCTCGAGCCCGGCTTGCACGGTCTTGTAGGTCTTGGTAGGTCCGACCTCCGTGATCAGCGGGTTGTTCGCGGTCATGCCGGCGGTCAGCGTGTTGGCTGCTGCGAGCACCTGGACGGTGATGCCGTTCACGCTGCTCTTGCCGTTGTGGCCGGTGATCGAGAGCACCGCCGAGCCGAGGGCGAACGTGTTCGGCACGGTGAAGGTGATGCTCTTGTCGGTCCAGCTGGTGACTGCCATCGCCGTACCGTCGAGTCTCAGCCGATCGGGGTCGCCGGCGGCTCCGAAGCCGAACCCGGTCACGGTGATCGAGCGGTCGCCGTCCCCTCGCCTGATGTAAGGCCGACTGACGGCGAGCAACTGGGGCACGGTCGCACCCAGATCGCAGATCGTCGGGTTGGCCGTGGTCGTGTCCGGCCCGAGCACCGTCGCGGCGACCTGGGTGGGCGCCTCGTCGGTCACGGTGTAGAGCCCGGGCCACGCCTGGAAGTTGGTCGCGATCGTCCGGAACCTGGAGTTGTAGTCCGAATTCAGCGCCCCTGGCTGACCTGGATCGTTACCGACGAACCGGTACATGTTCGGGCAGGGACCGGCCGGCAGCGGGCAGTTGTAGGTGCCCGTGGACGGCTCCAGCGCCTCGTACAGACCGTTGAAGTCGGTGTGCACGGTGTCGACCAGGCGGCCGGACCAGTCGTACAGACCGACCGGGACGAAGGGCAGGCCCTGCGCCTCGCCGTAGTTCACGCTGCGCTTGTCGAGCGTCAGCCCGAGGTCGTTCAGCGTCAGGCCCCAGAAGTGCGTCGGGATCGGCACGTCGGTGAACAGGTTGAAGTTCGGCGCCGTCGCCTGGTTCGCGCGAAGGTCCACCAGCTTGTCGTTGCACAGCGGCATCTCGTAGCCCTGGAAGGGGCTGCCGCCACCGGCGTTGAACGCCTCGTTCTTCACGTCGACCTTGTGCAGCGGTCCGGCACAGGGCGAGATGATGCCCGCCTGCTGCGATGGCGGCTGGTCGGGCGGCGTCGGTGTCGCGTCCGGCGGTCCGGCCGGGTTGCTCGCGTCGGCCGGCGTGGCCGGCGGGTAGTTCTCCTGCGGCAGGTAGGTGTCGCCGTCGAAGACGTTGACGTCTTCTTCCTTCGTCACCTGGTACATCGGCTTGCCGTCGACTGGGTCGTTCGGTATGTCGACCGAGACGATGTAGTCGCGAGCAGGCAGATCCTGCTCCTGGCCGTCCGGCAGCGGTGCGTAGAGCGCGAGACCGCCGGGGTTGTGGACGGCGTCCGTCGCCGGGTAGAGGTTGATCTTCGAGGTGGTGAAGCCGTAGTTGCCGTTCACCTCTTGGCTACCACCCTGGCTGTCGCTCGCGCCGACAGCCACACCCATCATCGGCGCCTCGACACACAACGTGTTCGCGACCGGCCCGAATGCGGGCAGGGCCTGCTGATCGGTCAGCGGCTGACCGTTGTACTGGCGGGCCGTACAACCCCGCGGCGCCTTCCACTTCTCCGAGGTGTAGGCATCCTGAACCTCAGGACCCTTCACGAACGCCCCGTACTGCGGGTTGTCCTGCAGCACACCGTTCGCGTCCGGGAGCTGCTTGGGCTCGGTCTCGTAGCCCTGCCGGCACAGGTCGGCCGGAGTGGTGTCGGTGCAGGCCTTCGGCACGTACAACCGCACCGGTACGTCGGGGATGCCCGGCTGGTACGGCTCGGTGGCGGCCTTCGCCGGGTCGAGCTCGTTGCGGGTGGTGTCGTAGGTCACGGTGCCCACGATGCCGCCGTTGGTGCCCGGGTCGTAGGGCTGCACACCCCAGTCGATCTGACCCCGCAGGCCGATGATCGGCAGGAAGTTGATGTCAACCAGACTGCCGAGCTGGGTGGTCGCCTTGGTCTCGTTCGCACCCTTGTAGGTGATACCCGTCGTCTTGTACCGGGTGTTGAACCCCTCCAGGATCAGGAACTTGCCCAGCGGGTAGGTCTCCTTGATCTCGTAGTTGCCGTTGACATCGGTCGTGGTCGTGTTGGTCGCCTGGTCCATCAGCGAGTTGTCGCGTTCGCGAACCGTCAGGCCGAAGCTCGGAACGGCGCGCTCACCGGTGTCCCGCTTGCCGTTGCCGTTCGAGTCGACGAACACGGTGCCGTGGATGTGGGTGAACCAGCCGACCAGCATCTTGTTGCCGACGTCGGTCACGTCACCGTTGCGCACCTCGACGTTGAAGCTCCACAGGATGTAGTCCTGGTCGTCGTCCCACAGCGTCAGCTGGTAGGTACCGTCCGGCACGTTCTTGATGTCGAAGCTGCCGTCGGCCGCGCCGCGACCGACGTACACCGCGGCGTCTCCGGCGCCGAGGTCCGAGAGCGCGATCCAGGGGTTCTTGATCGGACCGTCGGACTTGGCGCCCGCGAACCCGGTCTCGGGAACGACCTGTCCGTTCTGGCCGCCGATGTAGGGCAGCCCGGCGATGACTACGCCCTTGATCTCGCCTGTCGGCGGCGTGCCGGCCGGCGTGGGGAGAGCCCGGGTGCGGACGAAGCCGAACTGCACTGCCGGGACCAGCTCGCGGCCGCGCACCTGCTCGGTGTCGTAGCCGGTCTCACCCTCCTGCTGCCAGATGTCGTGGTCGTGCCCACCCTCGAGGGTGGTGGTCTGCACCCACTGGTAGGTCTGACCCGGCACCGGTGGCGGCGGCGTGACCGTCGCGGCGTAGCGGTTCGGGCCCATGTTCGGGATGACGATCTGACCGGTCGAGTCACTCGTGCACTTGCCGGTCGACTTGGCCGTGTCGACGATCGCCTTGTTGTTGCCGTCGAACAGCATCGCCCCGGTGCCGTTCGCGTTCGCGTGCTTGTAGACGGTGCACAGCGGGTTGCCGTAGTAGTCGGTGCTGACCAGGCCGAGCACGTCGGTCAGGTTGGCACTGAAGCCGGCCAGTCCCTGCTCGGCGTCGACCTCATAGGTGCCGTCGACGGGCACGCTGTCGTTGAAGACCTGGATGCGCAAGGTTGTCAGCGGCAACGGGGTCGGATTCATCCGTACTTCGGTATGGGTGGTCTCGCCCGAGGTGACGGTGAAATGCTGCCCGTCGATCTTGAACCCGTCGGCGGTCACCGAGATGAGGTACTTGCCCGGCGGCAGGTTGCCCAGCACCGTGGTGTCGCTGAGATCCGCCTCGGTGCCCTGCGCAACGATCGGCGCGAAGCCCGAGGTGCTCCGGGTCGACGGCCACGGGCAGGTGTCCGCGTAGTTCGGATCGCTCGAGCCGCCTGCTGCGGTGCTCGGCAGGCACTGGTCGGTCAACTGGTTCGCCCGGGTGCCGGGGTTCCCTGTGTCGTCGACGTTGATCAGCCATTTGTAGTGCGGCACCGGATCGTTCTCGTGCACGAATCCGGGTCCCGAATTGACCGACCTCGCGCTGGCCACGTGCAGCGTCAGGCTGCCCGGGCCGGCCGCCGCCGCGGGTGCGGCGGGTCCGGCCAGTTGCCCGGCCGACACGACCGCGGCGATCAAGCTGAGACCGACCAGCGCGCGCAGCCACCGAGGCGCGGTTGTCCGATGAAAAGTCACGACCCCTCCCCCACTCATCTACAGCCGCGCGTCCTCCCGACATCACGGCTGTCGATCGCAAGAGTGACCGGAGCCTGCCTCCGGCGGGGCAAGATGACGGCAGTGTCATTTTTCTGTCACCCGTGGGTGGCAGCTGACGCTGTGGCCTGCCTGTGGGCTAGGAGCGGCGGGTGAAGGTGAGGGTCTCGTCGCGGGCGCCGCCCATCCAGACGTCCTGGCAGGCGGCGGCCATGGCCTCGAAGTTCTCCGTGATGGCGCCGAAGACGTTGCCGGGGACCCAGCCCTGGTCCCCGTTGATCAGCAGGTTGTTGCGCCCGTAGAACAGGGCGAGGTCGACGATCGCGCCGGTGGTGCCGGTGCCCGTGGTGTTCTCATACCCGTAGGCGGGGTTGCCCAGATCGTCGGAATCAAAGGCGAAATAGCACAGGTCACCCGGGATCGGGGTGATGGTGGTGTTCTCCTTGCCTGGGGCAACGGGTATGAAGGCCGGCAGCAGGGTGTAGATCTCGTTGCGCGCGTACTTCCCGTGGTAGACCGGCGCGGACAACGGCAGCGCGTCCCAGACAGCCGCACAGGTCCGGGGGGCCTCCTCGTCGAGCAGCCGGGCGACACAGCTCACGCCGCGCTTGTCCAGAGTCACCGTGACGAACCTGCTCATCGAATCTCCCTGCTCATCGAGCTGCCAAGGTCGGAGTCCGCAGATGCCAGTCCGTGGCGGCCTGGTACGCCTGGCCGACCCGGAGCACGAGTGCGTCGGCGTGCCGTGGACCGACCACCTGCAGACCGACGGGAAGCCTGGCCGAGGTGAACCCGCACGGCACGCTCAAGGCCGGCTGCTGGGTCAGGTTGAAGGCATACGTGTACGGCGTCCAGCTGGTCCACTCGGGTGACGCCGAACCGTCCGGCACGTCTTGCCCGACGGGGAATGCCGCCAGCGGCAAAGTGGGAGTCACCAGCACGTCGTAGTCCAGGTGGAAGCGTCCCATCAGCAGTCCCAGCTCCATCCGGGCGGCGGTGGCGTCGAGGAAGTCCGACGCGGTGTACTGCGCGCCCGCGGCAGCCGATCGCCGCAGGCCGGGATCGACACGATCGTCCACCGCGTCGCCATAAGCCTGCAGCACCTTGGCGGCGCCGGAGAACCACAGCACGTTGAACACCTCGACCGGATCCGCGAAGCCGGGATCGACCTCGGTCACGACAGCGCCCGCCGCTGCCAGCACCCCGACCGCGGCATCGACGGCGGCCTCGACCTCCGGGTCGTTCTTCCCGAACCCGAGGTTTCGCGAGTAGGCGACGCGCAGCCCGGCGACTCCGTCGTCCAGCCCGTCCAGGAAGGACCGGCCAGGCGTCGGCAGGGCGGACCAGTCGCGCGCGTCGAACCCGGTGACCACGTCGAGCATCGCCGCGTTGTCCCGCACGGTTCGCGTCATCGGGCCCACGTGCGAAAGCGTGCCGAACGCGCTCGGCGGAAACAGCGGGATCAGCCCATAGGTCGGTTTCAACGCCACGGTCCCGGTGAAGGCTGCCGGGATCCGCACCGAGCCACCTCCGTCGGTGCCGATCGACCACGCCCCCATGCCGAGGCCGACCGCAGTCGCCGAACCGCCACTCGAGCCACCCGAGGTCTTCGACGGATCCCAAGGGTTCCCCGTCACGCCGTACCGGAAGGAGTCGGTGACGCCCTTCCACGAGTACTCCGGGGTGGTCGTCTTGCCGAGGATCACCGCCCCGCTCTCCCGCAACCGCGCGACGCACGGAGCGTCCTCGTCCCACGGTTGCGACTCGTCGATCAGGGTGCTGCCGCGCAGCGTCGGCCAGCCCCGTGTCCACAGCGCGTCCTTGACCGAGATCGGTACCCCGTCGGTGGGGCCCAGTGGCTCCCCTGAGTGCCACCGGGCCTCCGACTCCTTCGCGGCGGCGAGTGCTCCTTCGGCATCCACCAGCACGAAGGCGTTCACCTGGTCGTCGAACTCCTCGATCGCCTCGAGTGAGGCTTGGGTGGCCTCGACCGGGGACAGCTCGCCGGTCCGGTAGGCCTCGACGAGTTCGACACCTTGCATCATCAAGGCGGGCCTCCGGGGATGTAGCCGAGCTTCTTGTCCACCACGTTCAGCAGCGGGAGCCCCGCCAGCCACCGTCGCACATTGTCCGCGAACTGCGCGGCCAGCGTGTCCCGCCAGCCGACCACATCACCCGACATGTGCGCTGTGATTGTGACACCCGGCGCATCCCACAAAGGATGGTCGGCAGCCAGCGGCTCGGTGTCGAAGACGTCGAGGGTCGCGCCGCCGATCCGCCTGTCCCGCAAGGCCGCCAGCAGCGCACCCTCCTCAACAAGGGGGCCTCGGGCAACATTCACCAGGTGGGCGTCGGGCTTCATCGCGGCGAGCACCTCGGCGTTCACCAGGCCCCGGGTCGCCTCCGTCAGCGGCGCGGCGAGGACCAGATGATCACACCATCCCACCTCGTGCGCGAGGTCCGAACTCGCGATCACTTCACCGAAATCGGGATCCGACTGCTTGGCGACCCGGCCGACGCCGCGCACCGACAGACCGGCCGCTGTCAGGAGCCGCGCCGTAGCCCGCCCGATCGCACCCGTGCCGACGACCAGCGCGGTGGCCCCCTGGATGCTGCGGGTCTCGCGGTGCTGCCACTCGTGCCGGCGCTGCGCCTCGAGGCTGTTCCGGCTGTCCTTGGCATGCGCGATCACCGCGCCGAGCACGTATTCCGCCATCGGCCGGTCGAACACCCCGTGGGCATTCGTCACCACCACGTCCGAGTCCCGCAGCCCGTCGAAGAGGAGCGTGTCGACTCCAGCCGCGGTCACGTGGATCCACTCGACTGTCCCGGCGTGCTCCCAGACGTCGGGCACCGCCGTGGCGAAGAAGTCCCAGAGCAACAGCGCCCGCGCCCCGCGAACCGCCTCGGCCAGGCCGTCGGCAGCGCAGTACCGGAACTCCACCTCGAGGCCTTCGAGCCCGGGCGGCCGGTCGGTCGCGCGCTCGCACAGCACTGCGATGACGGGTCGGTCCACAGGCTGGGGCACGCATCGAGGCTAGGAACCACGCCGTAGGATTGTCAACAATCCAGTCTCACCCGCAGACTGACGGGATGGCACAACCTCCCCTGCTGCAGACCGGGATCGGCGTCGTCGCCCCATACGACTTCGCGCTCGATCGGGAACTGTGGCGCTGGGTACCCGATGACGTGAGCCTCTACCTGACCCGGATGCCGTACGTGCCGCTGGCGGCGACCGTGGAGCTGGCCATCCACATCTCGGAGCCTGCCTTGGTCGCACGTGGCGCCATCGACGTACTGGCCGTCTCGCCGCTGGTGACCGCCTACGCCTGTACGTCGGGGAGCTTCATCGGGGGGCTCGTGGGGGAAGCCGCGCTGGTGGCGGCGATGGAGGATGCCGGAGCGCCCGCGGCGGTGACCACCAGCGGGGCGTTGCTGATCGCGCTCCGGCAGCTCCGCATCACCCGGATCGCGGCCGTCACGCCGTACACGGAGGATCTGAACGAGGGGCTCGACGGCTATCTCGCCGAGGCCGGGGTCGAGGTGGTCGCCTCTGCCGGGCTCGGGCTGAGCTCGGAGATCTGGACGGTGCCTTACAAGACCACCTCGGATCTCGTCCGCGACACCGATACGCCCGACGCCCAGGCGGTGTTCGTCAGCTGCACGAACCTGCCGACCTACGACCTGATCGCGAAGCTGGAGGCGGATCTCGGCAAACCGGTGCTGACCGCCAACCAGGTGACGATGTGGGCCGCCCTGACCATCGCCGGCCGGAACGCCGTCGGCCCGGGACAGCGTCTGCTGGAGACGAGGTGACCTGGTGAGCGATGTCCTCGCGCAGGCCGTCGAGCCGGACGAGTACGCCGGCAGGGTGCGGCGGGTCCGGCAGGCGATGAGCGAGCGGGACCTCGGTGCGCTGGTCGTCACCGACCCTGCGAACCTCTTCTACCTGACCGGGTACGACGCGTGGTCGTTCTACACGCCGCAGTGCCTCGTCATACCGGCCGAGGGCGAGCCGCACCTGTTCGCGCGGGCGATGGACGCGGCCGGCGCGGCGTTCTCCTGCAACCTGCGGGCCGAGCAGGTGCACGGTTACCCGGAGAATCTCGTCCACCGGCCCGACGTACACCCGTTCGACTGGATCGCTTCGACGGCTCGCGACCTGGTCCCGACCGGCGCGGAGGTCGGCATCGAGGGTGACTCCCACTTCTTCTCGGCCCGCGCCTACCTGGCCCTCGCGGCCGGTCTCCCCCAGAACCGGCTGGTCGACACCCGCGAGCTGGTCAACTGGGTCCGGCTGGTCAAGTCCCCGCACGAGCTCGCTCAGCTCCGGGTCGCCGGGTCGATCGCCGCGACGGCGATGCGGATCGCCCTCGACCAACTCGAACCGGGCCGGCGTCAGTGCGACCTGGTGGCCGAGATCCTCGCCGCGCAGGCGATCGGGACGCCTGAGCACGGTGGCGACTACCCCGCGATCGTGCCGATGCTGCCGACCGGCGACGCGGCCGGTACGCCGCACCTGACCTGGACGGATCGCCCCTTCCGCGTCGGCGAGGCGACCACGATCGAGCTGGCCGGGGTGTTCGGCCGCTATCACGCGCCGCTGGCCCGCACAATGATGCTCGGCGATCCACCTCGACGACTCGCCGAGGTCGCCAAAGTAGTTGCCGAGGGCATGCAAGTAACGCTGACGGCGATCCGGCCGGGTGTCACCGGCCACACGGTGCACGCGGCGTTCAACGACGTCATCGCCGCCCACGGCCTGGTCAAGGAATCGCGGATCGGGTACTCGATCGGCATCGGCTATCCACCCGACTGGGGTGAACGAACGGTCAGCCTGCGTGCCGGGGAGCACACCCTGCTGGCGGCCGGGATGGCCTTCCACGTGATCCTCGGGATGTGGATGGACGGCTGGGGCTACGAGTTGTCGGAGCCCGTGCTGGTCACCCCGACCGGGGTAGAACGCCTCACCGACCTGCCCCAGGAACTGACGATCAGGAGGTAACCCGCATGACGGTCAGAACTCTCCCGTACGCCGGACGCGCGGCCGGGCTGGTCGGCTCGGTGATCGACTCGAGTACTGCGCTGCTCCACCGGCAGACGCACGACATCGTCAGGTTCGCCATGGGTAGTCCCGCGGCGGAAGCAGTGCCGGCCGAGATCCTCGCGGGGATCGCGGCGGTGGAGCTCAGCCGCCCGGACGCCTACGACTACGCCGCGACCGAGGGCGATCCCCCACTGCACGCGGCGCTGCTGGAGAGTCTGCGCGGCACGAGCGACGAGACCACGGCCGATCGGTTGACGATCACCGCGGGCGGCATGCAGGGGCTCGACCTGTTCTGCAAGATCTTCGTGGATCCCGGCGATCTGGTCGTGGTGGAGTCGCCGACGTACACGAACGGCAGTGCGACGGCCCTGTCCTACGGTGCCGAGCTGCTCGAGGTCCCGGTCGACGTGGACGGCCTGGACGTGGACGAGCTGGAACGCCTCGTCGAGGCGACCGGCCGGCTCCCGAAGGCGATCTACACGATCCCCACCTTCCAGAACCCATCCGGTGCGACGCTTTCGCTGGCGAGGAGGCACCGGCTGCTGGAGCTCGCGCGCTCATGGGGCTCGATGGTGATCGACGACGACCCGTACGGGTTGCTCCGGTTCGAGGGCGCGCAGCTGCCGACAGTGCGTGAACTCGGCGCCGGTGATCCGTTGGTGTTCGCCGTGCGCACCTTCTCGAAGATCGTCGCGCCCGGGCTGCGGGTGGGGTGGGTGGACACCGACCCGGAACTCCAGCCGTTGCTGATCAACGCGAAGCAGGCGATGGACACCTGCACGAACCTGCCGGCCCAGCGACTGCTGACCCGATTCCTGACCGGCGGGCACCTGGACAACCACCTCGCCACGCAGCGCACGGAGTACAAGCGCCGCAAGGTCGCGATGCACGAGGCGCTGACGCGGTCCTTCGGGGACATCGCGAGGTGGACCGATCCCGAGGGCGGGTTCTTCCTCTGGGTGACGCTGGAGAACGGGGTCGACACGGCGGCTCTGTTCGAGGTGGCGCTGGCCGAAGGGGTCGCGTTCATCCCGGGGCCCGCGTTCTCGCCGAGTGGACGGTTCACCGATGCGCTGCGGCTGTGTTTCGCATCCACCAAGCCGGACCGGATCCACGAAGGCATCACCAGACTGCGGCGCGCGGTCGACCTGCTGGCGAAATGATTCCGGCGAAGGACGCTCGGTGATTTAACTCGGCTGTTACGAGGATCGCCTGTCGCTGAAACAGGCTGACCCTGAACTGAACTGGACCCGCCAACAGAGCGGGGCGCCCCTAGGGTTCCGTTGCCGGTGAGGCAGGCCTGGTCCGAGAGGGGAGACGGCGCCGGTGATCCGGTGCCGTTCCACGGCGGGACAAAAGCCCGGGAGGCCTTGATGGCCCCGGGCTGCCGTGTGCGTTCCGGGCCGACGATTCGGAGGCCGGAATGTCAGCAACCCTTGACCAGGTCGGAACCGACGGTGCCAGTGCCGACGATCTCAGCGGATTCGGCTACGCCCAGCAGCTGTCCCGTCGCGTCGGCAGCTATGCCTCGTTCGCCGCGGGATTCTCGTTCGTCTCGATCCTGACCACTGTCTTCCAGCTCTTCGGGCTGGGGTTCAGCTTCGGTGGAACGGCGTTCTTCTGGACCTGGCCTGCCGTGCTGGTCGGTCAACTCACAGTCGCGCTCTGCTTCGCCGAACTCGCCGCGCGGTATCCGATCTCGGGCGCGATCTATCAGTGGGCCCGCAGACTGGGCGGCACTGTGGTCGGGTGGTTCGCAGGCTGGACGATGGTGATCGCCCAGACCATCACCCTCGCCACTGCCGCGATCGCCTTGCAGGTTGTGCTTCCCGCGGTCTGGAGCGGCTTTCAGCTTGTCGGCACCGATTCATCCCTTGCGTCGCGTGACGGCGCTGCGAACGCAGTACTGCTGGGCTGTCTGCTGCTTGTGGCGACCACCGCGCTCAACGCGACCAGCGTCCGCGTCACCGCGATCGTGAACTCGGTCGGCGTCACCTGCGAACTCGTGGGTGTCGTCCTCATCGTCGTCCTGCTCTTCAGCCACGCCGAACGCGGTCCCTCCGTCGTGCTGCACACCACGAATCTCGACAGCAGCACCGGGTATGTCGTGCCGCTGCTGATCTCGGCGTTGATGGCCGCCTATGTCCTGGTCGGCTTCGACAGCGCGGGCGAACTGTCGGAGGAGACGCACAAGCCACGCGCGACCACGCCACGGACGATCATCCGCGCAGTCGTTGCCTCAGGCATCGGTGGCGGGTTCCTGATCATCGCAGCGCTGATGGCGGCTCCGTCGCTCACCGACGGGAACCTCGGGACCCAGGGGCTGCCCTACGTGCTGACCAGCCGGCTCGGTACGACGACCGGCAAGCTGCTCCTGCTCGATGTCGCTCTTGCCGTCTGCGTCTGCACCCTGGCGATCCAGACCGCGGCCGCGCGAATGGTCTTCTCGATGGCGCGCGACGAGGTGCTGCCGTTCTCGGCGCAGCTGCGTCGAGTATCCGCCCGGACCGGAACTCCGGTGACGGCGACCGTCGTACCAGGCGTGCTCGCCGCGCTCTGCTTGGTGGTCAACGTGGGCAACGCAGGATTGTTCCTCGGGCTGGCGAGCGTCTGCATCATGTTGCTGTACATCGCGTATCTGATGGTCACCACGCCGCTCCTGATCCAGCGCGTCAAAGGCGATCCGGTGGCGGCCGGGACGGACGAAGACGGCCGGAAGCTCTTCTCACTCGGCCGCGCCGGGCTGTACATCAACGCGGTCGCGGTGGTCTACGGACTCGCGATGGCCATCAACCTGGGCTGGCCACGAGCCGACGTCTACGACCCTGCGGGCGACGGCTGGTACCTGCACTATCTTCCGTTGATCACGCTCGCGGTCGTCGCGATCGGCGGAGCGGTGGCCTATCGGACCCAGCGCAGCCGGTACCACGCGTCGATCGGCCTTGCGCCCGCTGCCCCCGAGGTCGAGGGCGCCAGCGCATGAGCTACCAGCACGAGATTCCCGGCGGTGCCGCCTGGTCGGCCCCGATCCGGGCTGGTCGCCTGATGACGCTGACCACCCTCGCCGCGGGAGCCAACGCGTCGATGCTGATCATCGGAGCGGACCGGCTCGACCGGCTCAACGTCCCCGACACCCTCAAATCACAGCTGTCCGCCTGTATCGCGCCGGCGATGGTGCTCATGTCGGACCGCGGCACCGCACTCGCCACCGTCGTCCGGTCGAGCCTGGACTGGCACGACTGCCTCGCCGGATTCGGCCACGACCGGCAACTGGAGGAGCGCTTCGGCCCGTCGAGCTATGCCAAGGACGGCAACAGCTGGCGACGCTCCGCCCGGTTGGGGCTGGTCAGCGAACTCACCAAGCATGGGTTCGGCGAGGCCGACCTGCACGGCTGCGTCAACTTCTTCTCGAAGGTCGGCATCAGCGACGACTCGCGGGCGACGCTGACCTTCGTACCGGATCACTCGGCAGCAGGCGACCAGGTCTCGCTGCGGAGCGAGCAGGACCTGCTGGTGTTCGTCTCCACCGCACCGCATCCGCTGTCGGAGCAGACCTACGCACCGGGCGGCGTACGAGTCGAGATCTCGTCTGCGGCTGTGCACGACACGGTTGCTGAGCTGAAGCTGCGTGACGAGGCGGTTCGTGCGCTGGAGCAGGCGGGCAGGTTGGCCGGATGAGCGCCACCGAAGCGGCGCTGGACACTGGCTTGACTGCCTTGGACAGGATCGTCGAGCCGGGCGACGGTGCCCTGATCCCGGTTCCGTCGGGCGGCAGGTTGCGGATCGTCGACCTGCACGGCAACCAGGCGGTGGACACGCTCTTCTACGACGCCCACGACATCGACAACCGCTATTCGGCGTTCGACACGATCCGCGAGCAGCAGGCGGTCTACCTGACCACCGGTTCGCGCCTGGTGTCGAACAGGCTCGACGAGCTGGCCGTGATCACCGACGACACCTGCGGCCGTCACGACACGATCGGCGGCGCGTGTTCGCAGGAGAGCAACGTGATCCGGTACGGCGAGTTCACCCGGCACCAGCACGCCTGCCGCCAGACCTTCCTGTTGTACGGCGCGAAGGCCGGCATCGGGCAGCGGCAACTGGGGCACAACGTGAACTTCTTCATGAACGTCCCCGTCGACTCCCGGGGGAACCTGAGGTTCGACGACGGCCTGTCCGCGCCGGGCAGATATGTCGAGCTCACGGCCAGCCGTGACCTGCTGGTGCTGATCAGCAACTGCCCACAGCTGAACAACCCCTGCAACGGCTGGAACCCCACTCCTGTCGGCCTGCTGGGCTGGTGGAGCTGATGGCGGCGATCACCGTCATCAGGGCAGGCGCGCAGACCACCGTTCAGGACCTCACCGGCCGACCCGGCCTGTGGGACGTCGGAGTACCGCCCTCGGGTGCCGCCGACGAGCTCGGTTTCGCGCTCGTCAACGCAGCCGTCGGGAATCCCGACAGCGCTGCGGGGTTGGAGTGCGTGCTGATCGGCCCGGTGCTGACCAGCGATGACGACCGGTTGGTCTGCGTCGGTGGCGCGGCGACCCGGGCGACGATCGATGGCCGACCACTGCGACCTGGAACTGTGGTGCGCTTGCCGGCCGGCGCTGTGCTCGAGGTGGGCGCACTCGACGGACCCGGTATGCGCGGCTATGTCGCGATCGAGGGCGGCCTGGACGTTCCCCGAGTGCTGGGCAGCCGTTCGACCTTCATCCTGGGCGGATTCGGTGGCCTGGGCGGCCGACCGCTCGAGACGGGAGATCTCCTTCCACTGGGTCGACGGGAGAATCTGCTCGCTCCCACGCCGGTCGAACTTCCCGCGTTGTCGGACAGCTGGCAACTCCGCGTCATTCCCGGCCCGCACGGTGCACCCGACCACCTCACGGCCGACGGCGTCGAGTTGTTCTTCGCGACCGCCTGGGTGGTGGATCACCGGTCCGACCGCACCGGCGTACGGCTGACTGGTCCGGTACCGGGCTGGGCGCGGACTGATGGCGGTGAGGCCGGCTTGCATCCGTCCAACGTGCACGACTCCGCTTATCCGGTCGGCGGGATCATGCTCTCGGGCGATACGCCGGTCATCGTCGGTAAGGACGGGCCGTCGCTGGGTGGCTTCGTCGTACCGGCGGTGGTGATCGAGGCGGATCGCTGGATCTTGGGTCAGTTGCGTCCGGGTGACTCCGTCCAGCTGTTGCCGGTGACACCCGCTCTGGCGGCCGAGGCGATCCGGGCCCGTCGATCGTGGCTGGATGATCTGAGGCAGGAACCAGCACCGGCCGCCTTCGTGGTCAGCGGCCCGGATCGTCCCGAGGTCCTCCAGGAGGCGGCTGCCGGGGGCACCGCACCGGCGTACACGATCAGGTGCGCGGGTGACCGTCACGTCCTGGTGGAGGCCGGGCCCGCGGAGCTCGACCTCACCGTGCGGGTCTGGATCCACCTGCTGGCGCAGGCCTTGCGGCTCGACCGGCTCGACGGGGTGGCCGAGATCGTCGAGGGCGTGCGGTCGTTGCTGGTCGCGGTCGACTCCGCCAGGCTGGGGCTGGACGAGCTCGCGAAGCACCTCGTCGGGATGGTCGACGGGCTCGCCGATCCGGCCACCGTGGTGCTGCCCGCCCGGGAGGTGACCTTGCCGATCGCGTTCGACCATCCGGAAGCGCATGAGGCGATGCGGCGGTACGCGACCTCGGTACGGCCGGACGCCCCGTGGTGCCCGGACAACGTGGAGTTCATCCGCCGGGTCAACGATCTGGACCGGCGGGAGGAGGTCTTCGAGATCATGACGGCCGCGACGTACCTGGTCGTCGGGCTCGGTGACGTCTACCTCGGTGCTCCGGTGGCCGTGCCCGTCGACCCGCGGCATCGGTTGGTGACCACGAAGTACAACCCGGCCCGTACTTGGACCCCACAGAACGCCGTCGGCATCGGCGGGGTGTACCTGTGTGTGTACGGGATGGAGGGGCCGGGCGGCTACCAACTCGTCGGGCGCACCGTCCCGGTCTGGCGGCTGTCCGACCACGACGAGCAGCCCTGGCTGCTGAGGCAGTTCGACCTGCTCAGATTCACCCCGGTCAGCGCGATGGAACTCGCTCGCCAACGGGCGGACATCAAAGCGGGGCGAGCGGATCTGTCCGTCAGACCAACGACATTCTCGATCTCCGATGTGCAGCGCATCGAACAGGAGGCACCAGTGGACATAGCAGCCCTGCGAGCGAGGAGACGGGCCGCTTTCGACGCCGAGCGGGCGAGGTGGGGCGCGTGACGGTCTGGATCACCCGGGTGGATGCCGTCGAGGCCAAGCCGGGACCACTGCACGGACTGACCATGGCTCTCAAGGACAACATCGATCTCGCCGGGGTGCCGACCACGGCCGGAGACCCGCGGAACGACCGCCCCGCCGAGAAGAACGCCTTCGTCGTCGACCGGTTGATCGAGGCAGGCGCGGTTGCTTCGGGCAAGACGAACCTCGACCAGTACGCGACCGGCCTGGTCGGCACCCGCTCGCCGTACGGTGCCTGTCATTCGGTGTTCTCCGACGAGCACATCTCGGGCGGTTCGAGTTCGGGCAGCGCGGTGGCGGTCGCGACGGGTGAGGTCGATTTCGCGCTGGGCACGGACACCGCCGGGAGCGGTCGGGTGCCTGCCGCGTTCAACGGGCTGGTCGGCATCAAGCCGAGCCGTGGGCTGGTGTCGACGAGCGGCGTGGTGCCGGCCTGCCGGTCACTCGACTGCGTCACGGTGATGGCTCGCTCGGTCAGCGTGGCGCGTCAGGCGTTCGACGTGATGGTCGCGTTCGACCCGGACGATCCCTACTCCCGGCGTCTTTCGTCCTTGCCGCGGGCCAGGTCAGGGTCCGGAGCTGTGGTGATCGGTGTGCCGGATCGGCCGCTGGATCTCGATCCGCTGTATGAGAAGCCATGGCAGCAGGCCGTCGAGCAGGCCCAGAAGTTGGGCACCGTGGTGCCGGTGGACATCGGTCCGCTGCTCGAAGCGGCTGACTTGTTGTACTCGGGGCCCTGGCTCGCTGAGCGGTGGCTGGCTTTCGGCGACAAGCTCGACGACGTCGGGGAAGTTGATCCAACCGTGCGCGCGATCGTGCGGAAAGGCGCGGCCCTGACTGCCTCGGACGCGTTCGCGGGCTTCGACCGGTTGGCTGCGCTGGCCCGTGCGTCGGAGCCGCTGTGGACCGAGGTGGATGCGTTGTTGCTTCCAGTGACGGAGACGCATCCGACGCTGACGGAGGTGGCCGCCGATCCGATCGGCGTGAACAGCAGGCTCGGCCGCTTCACCAACATGGTCAACCTGCTGGATCTCTGTGCCGTCGCCTTCCCGGGACCGGCTCGCGACGACGGCCTGCCGTTCGGAGTACAGCTGATCGCGCCCGCCGGTCACGACGAAGCGGTCATCGAACTGGCGGCCGTCTGGTGTGGAGAACCGTCCAGGGCTTTGCCTGAGCCGGCGGCAGTTGTCCAGCTCGCGGTCGCGGGTGCGCACCTCAGTGGTCAGCCCCTCAATGACCAGCTCGTACGCCGTGGCGCCACGCTGGCGCGGGGGGCCCGGACCGCGGGCGACTACCGGATGTTCTTGTTGGAGGGGTCGCTTCCCCGGCCAGGTCTGACGCGGACGCTCGAGCCGACCTCCGGGCGCGGAGTCGAGGTCGAGATCTGGAACCTGCCCTCGGCCGAGCTCGCCGGGTTCGCGGCGACCATCGCGCCGCCGCTTGCGCTCGGTCCGCTGGAACTGTCCGACGGCGACCAGGTCCTGGGCTTCGTCTGCACGGCTGACGGTGCGGACCCCGGGCGGGACATCACCGACCTCGGAAGCTGGCGGGCGTTCCTCGACCGCGCCTAGGCTGGCCCCTCGCCGGGCGGCTCCACGGAGGAGTCGCCTGGCCGTGGGTTCGTCGACGCGAAAGGGCAGCCAGTGACCATCTCCGCCGCCGAGCAGGCCGTTCTCGACCGGATCGACGAGAAACGGCTGATCGAGCTGACCCAGAACCTGCTGAGGGCAGAAGGCCAGAACCCGCCCGGCGAGGAGGCTGCCACCGTCACCGCGCTGAGCGATGCCGCCGTCGAGCTCGGACTGGACGTGGTCGGCAGCGCGGTGCAGCCCGGACGCGACAACCTCTGCATCACCCTTGCCGGGGGCAACGGTCCTGGGCTGCTCCTGCTCGGCCACACGGACGTCGTACCGATCGGTGATGGGTGGACCAAAGACCCCTTCGGTGGGTCAGTGGAAAACGGACGCATCTACGGCCGAGGCGCCTCCGACATGAAGGGCGGCCTGGCCGCGGCACTGGTCGCCCTGGCCGCGCTCCGAGGAGTGCCCTTGAGCGGACCTGTCGAACTGGCGGCGCTGGTGGACGAGGAAGAGACCGGCAAGGGCATCCGCTCGTACGTCGGGTCGGTGGATCGGTCGTTCCTCGGCTGCATCACCGCCGAGCCGACGGACCTCCAGACCATCACCGGCGCTCGCGGTGACTCCTACCTGCGGGTCTCCGTCCACGGTCGCGCCTGCCACGCGGGGAATCCGGACGACGGCGCGAACGCGATCTACGGAGCCGCCGCGGTCGTCGCCGAGATCGAACGCCTTCACGCTGAACTGGCCGCGAAACCCCATCCCCTGCTCGGACCCGCGACCTGGAGCGTCGGCCAGATCAACGGCGGCACCGGCGGCTCGATCGTGCCCGCGGACTGCGTCGTGATCGCCGATCGACGGTTGCTGCCAGGGGAATCACCCGAGATCGTGCTCGACGATCTCCGCTCGCGGGTGGCCGGGCTACGGCTGGAAGATCGCGGGCTGTCGGTCGACCTCGAGCTGCCGATGGAGATGCCCGCCTTCGAAACCCCGGCGGACGCAGAGCTGGTCCGCATCACCGACACCGCCCTCGCCGACGCCGGCGGCCCCGGTCTCCCCCTCGCCGGGTGGACCGCAGCCTGCGACGGCGGATTCATCGCCCGCGACCTCGGCGTACCAGTCGTCGTCCTAGGCCCCGGCTCAGTGACCACCCAAGCCCACCGCGCCGACGAGTCCGTAGCCATCGACGAGCTCCTCACAGCGGCCCGCGCCTACGCCCTGACCGCTCTGCGACTGCTCGGCTGAGTCCGCGGCGGATCGCACCTACTCCGGCGCCCGCTGCGGCCGGTCCGGTGCGTCGCGGAGGGTTGCTGCGAGGAGTTCAGCGAGGTGAGTGGCGCGGCGGGTGGTGCCGTGGGCTATTTGGGTGCGGCAGCTGAAGCCGTCGGCGATGACTGCGGTGGCGGGAGAAGCTGCCCGTACGGCGGGGAGAAGGACGCGCTCGCCGATGCTCTTGGAGATGGCGTAGTGGTCGCGTTCGAAGCCGAAGTTGCCGGCCAGGCCGCAGCAGCCGGAGTCCGGGATCGAGGCGTTGATCCCGGCGGCCGCCATCAGTGCTTTGTCGGCGTCGAAACCGAGCACGGCGTGCTGGTGGCAGTGTGTCTGGACGAGCGCCTCTCCCCCGACCTGAGGTGGTTCCCAGCCGGACCGCGACAGGAACTCGGCGAACGTGTACGTCGACGAGGCGGCTGCTGTGGCCAGGGGGTTTCCCGCCAGCAGGTCCGGCGCGTCTTGCCTCAAGGCGGCCGTGCAACTCGGCTCCAGACCGACGATCGGCGTACCGGCTGCGAGGTGCGGCGCCAAGATCGCCAGAGAGCGCTCTATGACGCGCTTGGCGACGCCCAGCTGACCTGTCGAGATCCAGGTGAGGCCGCAACACACCGGCTTGTCCGGCAGTACAACGTCGAAGCCTGCCGCCTCCAGCACCTCGACGGCAGCTCGTCCGACTTCCGGTGACAGGTGATTCGTGAAGGTGTCCGGCCAGAGCACGACCTTGCCGCGCGGGCCCCTACTTTGTTTGCTGCGGGCAACGAACCAGTCGGTGAAGGTCTGGGTGGCGAACTCCGGGACATCGCGCTCCGTCGCGATCCCACCGAACCGCTTCACCAGCCTCAAGCGCGAGAACCTGTTGGCGAGTCGCGGTGCACGCTTCGCCAGTCGCGACCACAGCGGCAGCCAGCCCATCGACCAGTGCGACAGTGGACGCGCCCACGGCCTGCGTGCGTAGTGGTGATGCGTGAACTCGGCCTTGTACGTCGCCATGTCCACATTCACCGGGCAGTCCGACAGGCACCCCTTGCAAGACAGACAGAGATCGAGCGCGTCGCGTACCTCGGTCGATCGCCAGCCATCGGTGACCACGTCACCTTCGAGCATCTCCCAGAGCAGATGCGCCCGCCCGCGGGTCGAGTGCAGCTCCTCGCGCGTCACCTGATAGCTCGGGCACATCACTCCCCCGGAGCTCTGCCGGCACTTGCCGATGCCGACACACCTGCGCTGCGCCTGGGCGAAGTCGTGGTTGTCGTTCTCATAGCTGAAGACCGTCAGCAGCTTGCGGTCCTTGGCCGGGCCGTCGTGCCTGAGGTCCGCGTCCAACCGGGGCGGATCGACGATCATGCCGGGGTTCATCACTCCGGTCGGATCCCAGATCTGCTTCAGCTCGGCGAACAACCGCACACCGTCAGCGCCGTACATGCGACTGAGCAGTTCGGATCGCGCCCGTCCATCGCCGTGCTCGCCCGACACCGACCCGCCCAGTTCGACGACGAGGTCGGTCGCCTGCTCGACGAACTCCCGGTACGTCGCGACCCCGCGTCGGCTGAGCAGGTCGAAATCGATCCGCATGTGCATGCAGCCCTCACCGAAATGCCCGTACGACGCGCCGGACAATCCGTGCCGCGCGAGGACTTCCTCGAGCCCGCGCAGGTAGGCGCCGAGGCGCTCGGGCGGAACGGCGGCGTCCTCCCAGCCACCCCAGGCCTCGGCGCCGTCGGCACGGCGGGTCGCCAGACCGGCCGCATCGGTCCGGCATCGCCAGAGCACTCCCTGAGCCGCGGGCTCGGTCACCAATGAGGCAGTCGCAGGCGAGCCGGAGTCGCGGAGTTCCTCCAGCATCTTCTCGGCCGCGATCGCCGCGGAAGCCTGGTCGGGGCCACCGAGCTCGACCAGCAACCAAGCGCGGCCTGCGGGGAGACCCGCTCGTACGGCCGCGTCGCGGACCTCGGCCGGAAGACGTTCGACCAGGTCGCTGTTGATCGACTCCATCGTCAGGGGCCGATGGCGCAGGACGACGGGCACGCAGTCGGCCGAGGTGATCGAGTTGCCGAAGCCGAGCACGCAGAGAACCTTTGCCGCTGGCAACGGAGTCAGGGCCACCGTCGCCTGCAAGGTGGCGGCGAAACCACCTTCGCTGCCGCACAGGAGCCGGGCGACGTCGTAGCCGTTCTCCGGCAGCAACCTGTGCAACGCGTAGCCGGAGATCTGCCGGCTGAACTGCCCGAACCTTCTCGAGATCAGCAGTTCGTTCCGGTCCACGAACGCCTGCAGCGCCCGATGCAACTCCCCTTCCCTCCCCGGCCGCCCGGCGCCCGCGGCCCGCCTGACCGCGGTTTCCTCGGTCCCGGGAGTTTCGACGGTCAGCGTAGTGCCGTCGGCGAGGATCAGGTCGAGGCTGCGGAGATTGTCGGCAGTGGTACCCCAGGCGACCGAATGAGCTCCGCAGGCGTTGTTCGCGATCATCCCGCCGAGCGTCGCGCGGCTGCCCGACGACGGGTCGGCGCCGAACGCCAGCCCGAACGGCTTGGCCGCGGCGAGCAGGTCCGTGAGGACCACTCCCGGCTCGACGACCGCCTGCCGTGCCTCCGCGTCGAGGTCGAGGATCCGGTTCACGTGCCGCGACGCATCGATGACGACACCGCCGATCGCATTACCCGCCATCGAGGTCCCGCCGCCCCTCAACGTCACCGGAGCCCCCGCACCCGCCACCAGCGCGACCGCCGCCGCCAGCTCCTCCCGATCCGCCGGCACGACCACCAACTCCGGCATCACCCGGTAATTCGACCCGTCAACCGCATACAGGGCCCGGCTCCCGGCATCCGCCGCAACCACCCCGCGCAGTTCCCGCTGCAGTTCCGCCGCCAGCCGCCCGACGTCGTACTCCGGTCCCGCCGCGCGGCGTACAGCCGGCTGAGACTGCCCGGCCGCGTGCCGGGATTCCGCGGTCATCGGTGGGCGCTCCTGGGTGGGGTTAGCATTGTCGACAATCTACCCATGCCGGTGAAGCTCAGCCAGGAGGACAGATGGTCACGGTGGGGCTGCTGTACCCCGGTCACAGCGCGGAGGACGACTACCCCGCGCTCGAGGCTCGGCTCGACGGTGCGATCAAGCTGCCGGTGGTCATCACCTCGGTCGGCGAGGACGCGCACCGGGTGGACGCCCTGCTCGACCTCGGCCGCGCGGAACGCCTCGCCGACGGTGCCTTCGAACTCGCCGCCACCCAGCCCGACGCCGTGATGTGGGCGTGCACGTCGGGCAGCTTCGTGTTCGGCCCGCGGGGAGCCCGCGACCAGGCCTCCGGCGTCGCGGCAGCGCTCGGCGTACCAGCTTCTTCCACGTCGCTCGCGTTCGTCGATGCCCTGAAAGCTCTGGGCGTACGACGGGTCGCGGTGGCCGCGTCCTACCCCGAGGACGTAGCGCAGCACTTCGTCCGGTTCCTGACCGCGGGTGGCGCCGAGGTCGTGTCGATGGGCAGCCACGGGATCATCACAGCAGCCGAGGTCGGCACGCTGGAGACCGCCCAGGTGATCGCGATGGTCAAGGCGGCCGATCACCCGGACGCCGAGGCGGTGCTGGTGCCTGACACCGCGATGCACACGCTGGCGATCGTCGACGAACTGGAAGCCGCCATCGGCAAGCCGGTCCTCACCGCGAACCAGGTGACGGTCTGGAAGGGTCTGCACCTCCTTGGACCGGTGCCCGCCTTGGAGGCGCTCGGCACACTCTTCGCCGCACCAGCAGCAGCACCTGGAGAACGCAAGTGACGAACTACATCGAGCCCCTGGTCCAGGAGTCGACGCCGAGCATCATCGCCGACAGACTGCGCAAGGCCATCGGCCACGGCGAACTCAAGCCGGGCATGCAACTCGGCGAGGCCGACCTGGCCCGCAAGCTCGGCGTCAGCCGCGGACCGCTGCGCGAAGGCATGCAGCGGCTGACCCAGGAGGGTCTGCTGATCGCGATCCGCAACCGCGGGCTGTTCGTCGTCGACATGACCGCGGACGACGTGCGCGACATGTACCTTGCGCGCGAGGCGATCGAACGCGCGGCCGCCCGGAAGATCATCGAGGGCGATCACGCGGCGGCCGGCGAAGTACTGCTCGCACTGGTCGCCGAGATGGCGGCGGCGACCGATCCTGCCGAGGTCAGTGAGGTGGACATCGCCTTCCACGAACGCCTGGTCGCGCTGGCCGGCAGCCCGCGCCTCAGCCGGATGCACCGCACCTTCATCACCGAGACCCGGATGTGCATCCACGCCCTCGAGGAGACCTACGCTGCCGCCGAGGTCCGCGTCGAGGAACACCGGGCCCTGGCCGAAGCCATCAAAACCGGCGACACCGCCCTCGCCGACCACCTCCTGATCGCCCACATGGACGACGCCATCGCCCGCCTCACCACCCGCTGATCGGCGGGCTTCCGTTCGAGCTTCCGCGGCATGACTGTGTGCCGCGCAGGCCCAGCACAGAGTCACAACACCCGTCGCGTTCGGCACCATCGGGGCCCGAATCCCCTTCACCACTTGACTTTGCGACCTCGCTGCGTAGTGTCCGCGGTGGGGGGTGGGCGACCATCGCATACGGCCGGGGGACGGTTTCCTTCAACCTCACTGCTGCCTTCCTCGACGATTGCGATGCCGCAACGGCTGCCCGGCCTCGAAGCCGGGCGACGACAGGGCCGCCGTCAGCCGATCGTTCGCGGCGCTCCGTCTGCTGGTCACCAGGCTCGGACCTGGTTGACAACGATGCCCATCGATTGAGGGAGGAACCATGGGCAGCCAGAGCATTCGTTCGTCGCAAGGCACTATCGGTACACGTCGCACCTCGCACGGGAGCGTTCGAGCGCGACGAGGAGTCTGGCGGTTGCTCGTCGCGCTGATCGCTGTACTCGGCCTGATGGCCGTCAGCGCGGGAGCAGCGTCGGCAACCGGGAAGCACAGGTCGCGGACCTGGGAGGTCAAGCCGGGCCATTCGATCCAGAAGGTCGCCGACAAGGCCAAGTCCGGCGACACCATCAAGCTGAAGCGGGGCGTGTTCCACGACGCGGTCTGTGTCAACCACAAGGGACTGACGTTCGTCGGCGCGGGCCAGGGCAAGACCGTGATCAAGCCACCGAAGAAGTTCAAGAAGACCGTCTGCTGGCAGACCGAGGCCGAGGTATCGGCGTTCGCCTTCAACGCTCCCGACCGCAAAGCCAAGGTCAGCAACCTGACCACAGTCGATCACCCCGGTTTCGGCGTCATAGCCTTCCAGGCCAAGCACGGCGTCGAGGTGTCTCATCACACCGGTCTGAGGCACGATGAGTACGGCGCGGCCGCCTTCGAGTCGAAGGGGATCGTCTTCACGCACAACACCGAGATCGGCGACGGTGGCGAGGCAGGCCTGTACGTCGGTGACACGGCCAACGCGAAGGCCTACGTCGCGGACAACGTGATGAAGGGCTGGACGTTCGGGATGTTGATGCGCGACTCCCGCAACGGCTTGTTGAAGGACAACCTGATGAAGGCCAACTGCGTCGGTGCGCTCGTCCTCGACACCGCGGAGAAGGTCAAGGGTGGCGATTGGGCGCTCGTGGACAACAAGGTGCGGGACAACAACCGCTTCTGCCCGGCGCATCCGCCGGTGCCCAAGTTGTCTGGTAACGGCATCGTCGTAGCCGGCGCCGACCATGTGCTGGTGAAGGAAAACAAGATCACCGGGCACAAGGCGTCCAGGCAGGGCGAATTCCGGTCATCAGGTCTCGCAGTGGTCACTTCCAAGAAGTTCGGCGGGGGCGACCCGGCATACGTCAAGGTCGTCGACAACAAGTTCAAGAAGAACCGGCTGGACATCTACTGGGACAGGAAGGGCAGGCACATCGAGTTCAAGGACAACGACTGCAAGACGAGCGACCCGCGCTCGATCTGCAAGGACTCGCGCTACTGATCCCGAAGCACGACTGATTCAAGGGCACGACTGACTGAAGGGGCTCTGGTCCTACGTCCGTCCGGACGTGGGACCAGACCTCGTGCCTAGTGCTGCGCGGGTGCGAATAGCTCGAGCTGGATGTTGTCGCGGTCCCGGAAGACGAGGACGGCGGCGTACGGCTCGTCGGCGATCGGCGACTGGGTGAGTGGCTTGTCGGCTGTGTCGCTGCGGACGACGCCGTGGGCCTCGAGGTGGTCCTGCCAGCTCTCGAGGTCGGCCCGGGTGGCGACCGCGAAGCCTGCGTGATCGAGGCCGGTCGTCGTCTCGGCGCAGAGTCCGCCGTCGTTCGTGTCGTGCCGGTGCAGCGCGATCATCAACTGGCGATCGGCGTCGGCGAGGATCCGCCCGACGCCGCCGGCGTGCGGCACATCCATCAGCGGGTGGACGTCGAAGACCTCGCCGTACCACTCGACGCTGGCGTCGAGATCGGTGACGGTGAGCGCGAGATGGTGCAGCCTGGCTTGAGTGACAGTGGGCATGATGGGCCCCCTTCGATCGGTGGCTCAGTCCTTTCCGAACTGAGCGAGGAACATCTGGGTGACGTCGTCGATGAGCCGGCTCCACCGGTCGCCGCCCGGGTCGTTGGAAACCTGCTGGTCGACCAGGCCGGTCGTCACGGCGGTCCAGATGTCGAGGTACCGCGGATCGTGCACGCCGTTGCGTGCGAGGAGCTCGCGAGTGACCTCCAGGGCACTCACGGCGAGCTCATAGGACTGCGGCGACGGCGTGAAGCCGGGCACCGAGTGCTGGAAGAGAAGCTGGTAGCGGGCCACGTCGGACACACAGAACTCGATGAAGGCCCTGGCCTCGGTCAGCAGGTCCGCGCGCGGGTCGTCGGTGACGGGCAGCGACGCCTTGAGGTCGACGAAACTCTGCGCGGCCTCGGCGAACATCGCGTCGAAGATGGCGTTCTTCGACGCGAAGTACGCATACACGGTCGGCGTCGTGATCCCCGCCCGCCGCGCCAGCTCGCGCAGCGACAAGACCGCCAGGCCGTCCTCGCGCACCATCTGCCACGCGGTCGCCAGCACGGCCGCCCGCGCACTCTCCCGCCGCGCCTCGCGCCAATTCCCCGCCACCGGCTTCTTTAACACAGTTCGAATTATTTATACGCTGTGCAAATCTTGTCAACACCTCGGGTCGCGTCCTTTGCTGCGGGTGTGGACCAGACAGAAGACGGTCGGAGTGACCCCGCCGTAGCTGAGCCTCCGCTCCCTGACGATCTTCAGACCGGGCACGGCGGCAACCGAGGCACGAAAGAGGCGCTTGTCGTCTGTGAGCAGGACTGCCCGACCGGAAGGGTGGAGCACACGGCCTACCTCGCGGAGCGCCGCCGGATAGAGGTGGGCGTTGCCGGTATGGGTGCCCACGAGCTTGCCGAACGGAAGATTGGCCAGCACGCGATCGATGCTCTGGTCGCCGTGCTGCAGTTGGTCCGCCGACGCAACGGTCAGGCTCGCAGCCACACCGCAGCGGTCCAGGTTGGCCTTGGCGAGGGCGATCGCCGACGGGTCGTGGTCGGCCCCGAACACAGCCAGGTCGGGCGCACTCCGAGCGGCCGCGAGCAGCAGCGTGCCGGTCCCGCAGAATGGGTCGACGACGCGCTGACCGGAACGGATCTTCGCGAGTCTGGCGAGGATCTCACCGACGACCGGCGTGGTTGACCAGGGCAACCGTTCGAGCCGGCCGAAGCGGTGGGACCAGTGCAACGGTCCGATCTCCGCCTCCCACCCGTTCGGCGCGACCACGAAGTTGACAGCCCAGTCGCCCGGATCCTCGATCCAGCCGAGCTCCGAAGCCAGAGCAGTCCGCAGCAGGCCCGTGTCCGGAGTACCGGGGGCGATCCTGAACCGTGGCGGACCGGCACAGCGCAGCGCGGAGATGAGCCCGCGCTCGGCAGATCGTCGTACCGAAGCCAGATCGATCAGCGGTACGGCGAGTGAGGTGAAGAGCTTGAGGTCGTGCAACTGCTGCAGGGTTCCGCTGACGCGACAGGTCAGGCGGCCGGCGGACCGGGCGACGACGTCGAGCCCGACGAGCAGATCCTCACCCCCTTGGACGGTCCGGAGGACGACGAGGTCCTCAACAGGGTGGGTGAGGTCGAGAGAGGGCAGGCCAAGGGCAGGGTGGGACATGAAGGTGACTCCTGAAGAGCGCCGGATGCGGTCGGGAAGCGACACGACATGCGGGCAGCGGCACGCGCCCTACCGGATCAGCAGGGGTGCCTGGGTGCTGCGCACGTCTTCAGGAGTTGGTTTGCATCGGGAACGACTCTAGCCGGTCAGCGCATCAGGCCGGTGGAGTTTCCGGACAGGAGGATGCCGGGGATCAGTCGCGTTGGGTGGTGATGGCGTGTGATGGCGTGGTTCAGGCCATGGCGATGCCGATGTATTTCGTCTCGAGGAACTCGTCGATGCCGAGGGAACCACCCTCGCGACCCAGGCCGGACTGCTTGACGCCGCCGAAGGGAGCCGCGGGGTTCGACACGACTCCCTGGTTGAGACCGACCATGCCGGTCTCGATCGACTCGGCGACACGGAGTGCACGGCGCAGGTCGTTGGTGAAGACGTAGGCGACCAGCCCGTACTCCGTGTCGTTGGCCGCGGCAACCACCTCCGCCTCGTCGGCGAAGGGGGTTCAGCGGGGCGATCGGCCCGAAGATCTCCTGGTCCGCCATCAGGGCGTCCCGCGGTACGCCGGTCAGCACTGTCGGCGGGTAGAAGTACCCGTTGCCGGCCACAACTTCTCCCCCGGTCAGAACGGTGGCCCCGCGCTCCACCGCGTCCGCGACCAGCGATTCCACCTTCGCCAGGGCTGCCTCGTCGATCAGCGGCCCGACCTTGACGTCGCCCGTGCCGCGACCCACGGACAACCCGGACATCTTCTGGGCCAGGCGCTTCCCGAACTCGCCGATGACGGACTCGTGCACGAAGAGGCGGTTGGCCGCAGTACAGGCTTCACCCATGTTGCGCATCTTGGCCGCGATCGCGCCGTCCACGGCCTCGTCGAGGTCGGCGTCCTCGAACACGATGAAGGGCGCGTTGCCGCCGAGCTCGAGCGACGTCCGGAGCACCTTCTCGGCGCACTGCTCGAGCAGCATCCGCCCGACCCTGGTGGAACCGGTGAAGGACAGCTTGCGAGCCAGCCCCGAACGGATCAAGGGCTCCATCACGCCACCCGCGTCCATCGCCGTGACGCAGTTGACCACACCGGCCGGTACGCCGACCTCGGCCAGGATCTCCATCAGCGCGAGCATCGACAGCGGCGTCTGGTGCGCCGGCTTGATCACGCTCGCACAGCCGGCCGCGAGTGCCGGGCCGAGCTTGCGGGTCCCCATCGCCATCGGGAAGTTCCACGGTGTGATCAGCAGGCACGGGCCTACCGGCTGCCTGGCGATCAGGAACCGCGCGTTGCCCGCCGGAGCGGTCTGGTAGCCGCCGTCGATCCGGACCGCCTCGCCCGCGAAGTGCCGGCAGAACTCGGCCGCATAAGCGATCTCGCCGGTCGACGGGTCCACGACGCCGAACGTCGCGCCGTCCGCCGCTTCGACCCACTTGCCGTCGATGAACAGCCGCTTCTCGACGGCATCGACCACCTTGGCTTCGGCGGCGAGATCCAGCTCGGTCATCGGAAACCTCCAGACGGACGGCCGTTGACAGTCCAGACACCTGAGATACGCTGATTGTCGACAATCTACCAACTGATGCGCAAGGGGAAGCCCGTGGCTGAGCTCTCGCAGGTTCTGAAACAGGCGACCGGGGTGATCGCCGCCCGCGGTGAGGGCGTATTCCTGTACGACGAGGACGACCGCCGGTACCTCGACTTCACCGCGGGGATCGGCGTGACCAGCACGGGTCATTGCCACCCGCGGGTGGTCGCGGCGGCCCAGCGCCAGGTCGGGACGCTCATCCACGCGCAGTACACGACCGTCCTGCACAGGCCGTTGCTGGATCTGGTCGAGCGGCTCGGCGAGGTCCTGCCCCAGGGCCTGGACCGGATGTTCTTCGCCAACTCAGGCAGCGAGGCGATCGAGGCAGCTCTTCGGCTCAGCAGGCAGGCGACCGGGCGGCCGAACGTGATCGTGTTCCACGGCGGCTTCCACGGCAGAACCGTGGCCGCGGCCTCGCTGACCACCTCCGGGACCAAGTTCCGCTCCGGCTTCAGCCCGCTGATGGCAGGCGTCCACGTCTCGCCGTTCCCGGACCCCGGTCATTTCGGCTGGCCGGTCGAGCAGGCGACGGACTTCGCGCTGGCCCAGCTCGACTACGTGCTGCAGACCCTCAGTACTCCGGCCGACACCGCCGCGTTCTTCGTCGAGCCGGTCCTCGGCGAAGGCGGGTACGTGCCCGCGAACGAACGCTTCCTGGCCGGTCTGCGGGAACGCGCCGACGAGCACGGCATCCTGCTGGTCGTCGACGAGGTGCAGACCGGTTTCGGCCGGACCGGCAAGTTCTGGGGCGGCGACCACTTCAACGCGCGGCCCGACATCCTCGTCACCGCCAAGGGCCTCGCCTCCGGCTTCCCACTGTCGGCCATCGCCGCTTCGTCAGCTCTGATGGAGAAGGCCTGGCCTGGTTCCCAGGGCGGCACCTACGGCGCGAACGCGGTCGCCTGCGCGGCTGCTCTCGCAACACTCGACGTGATCCAGGACGAGCACCTGGTCGAGAACTCGGCCGAACGCGGAGCCCAGCTGAAGCAGGCCCTGCAACTGGTGGCCGACAAGCACGAGCAGATCACCGACGTCCGCGGACTCGGCCTGATGATCGGCAACGAGTTCCGCGACGCGGCCGGCAAGCCTGACCCGATCACCGCCGCAGCCGCCCAGCAGGAGGCCGCCCGCCGCGGACTGCTGCTGCTCACGTGCGGCGCGTGGAGTCAGGTGGTCCGCTTCATCCCCGCGCTCGTGGTCGACGCCGATCAGATCGACGAAGCCGCCGACCTCTGGGCCGACACAGTCGCCGCCGTCACCTCCTGAGCCGACGCCGACGCCGCGACCCGGCGACCTCCTCCAGGTCCGAGGCGAGGAGTCGTCGAACGGCAGATTCACCTCCTGCAGCACGAAGCCGAAGATGTAGCTGTCGATCAGCGAGAACGCATGCGCCGCCGACCGGTGTTGACCCTGACACTGTGTCAGGGCCTACACCTGGCGCTATGACTGAGATCGAGTTCAGGACAGCAGGGGAGATCGCGGCGGACATCAAGCAGGGCAAGGTGTCGTCGCGCGAGGTGACCGAAGTACTGCTCGCCCGGGTCGAGGCGGATTCCACCGTCAACGCGGTGGTCGAGATCCGGGCCGAGTTCGCCCGGCAGGCAGCCGCCGCGGCCGATGAAGCGATTGCGGCGGGCGCCGAAGTGGGCCCGCTGCACGGCGTACCGATGACCGTCAAGGAAGCCTTCAACGTCGCAGGCCTGCACACGACGTGGGGTAACCCGGAGTTCGCGGACTATGTGGCCGACGAGGACGCAGTACTGGTACGACGGCTCGCAGGCGCCGGCGCGATCGTCTACGGCAAGAGCAACGTGCACACCATGCTCGCCGACTACGGACAGACCGCCAACGAGGTGTACGGCAGGACGAACAACCCGCACGATCCCACCCGTACTCCGGGAGGCTCGAGCGGAGGTGGCGCCGCAGCTCTGGCCGCGGGGATGACCTACCTGGAGTACGGCTCGGACCTGGTCGGGTCGATCCGGCTCCCCGCCGGCTACTGCGGGGTGTACGGCCTCAAGCCCACCGCAGGCGTGGTCCCGCTGGACGGTTTCCAGCCCCCGGGCCCGCCGCCACCGGCAACCGAGTTCCCGAATCCCTCCACTGTCGGGCCCTTGGCCAGGTCGGCGGCCGATCTCCGGACCGCCCTTCGAGTCACCGGCGGCCCGACGGCCGGAGCCCTCTCGTGGAAGCTCGCTCCGCCACGGCATCAGCGGCTGGCGGACTTCCGGGTCGGCGTGGTTCTCGACCACGAGCGGGCTCCGGTTTCGAGCGAGGTCGGTGCCGCCCTGTCCGACACCGTGGATGCCCTCGGTCGCGGCGGCGCCAAGATCGTGGCGGGCTGGCCGGAAGGCGTCTCGCCGACGGATCAGCTGGAGGCCTTCGGTTTTCAGCTCGGACTGTTCTTCGCACTGCATGGCGGCGGAGATCCGGATTTCGCCAGTCTGGCGGAGGTGATCGAGCAGGAGCGGCGGCGGATGGCTGCCCGAGCCAGGTGGCAGCAGTACTTCGGTGAGGTCGACGTGTTCCTCTGCCCGACCAGCTTCACGACGGCCTTTCCCCACGACGACCGGCCGTTCGAGCAGCGGACCATCAAGACTTCCTCGGGAGAGCAGCCATATGACACGCAGGTCTTCTGGATCTCGCACGCGTCGCTGACCGGGCTGCCCGCCCTGAACCTGCCGATCGGTCAGAGTCCCAGCGGACTGCCGGTCGGCGCGCAGGTGATCGGCCCGTGGCACGAGGACGACACCGCGATCACCTTCGCCGAGCTCGTCGCGTCCTGACGCCAAGAGCTGGTTGACTCTGCCTCACAACGATGGGAGCGGGGATGTTCGCGATCGGCGATTTCGCCAGGCATGGCAGGGTGTCGGTCCGGATGCTGCGGCACTACGACAGCATCGGCCTGCTCCGCCCCGCCCACGTGGATGCCGTCACCGGCTACCGCAGCTATGACGCGGGCCAGCTCGCCGACCTCAACCGCATCGTCGCGCTGAAGGATCTCGGCTTCTCTCTCGAGCAGGTGCGCACGATGCTCGCGGACGAGGTCAGCGTGGTCGAGGTGAGAGCGATGCTGGCGCTCCGGCGGGCCGAGCTCGAGTCCGCGTTGGCCGAGGGTGCTGCCCGGTTGGTGCAGGTCGAGTCCCGGCTCCGCAGTATCGAGCAGGAAGGCCGGCCACCGGCCGTCGACGTCGTCCTGAAGGAACTCCCGGCAGTACGGATGGTCGAGCTGTCCAGTACCGCGGCCAGCTTCACGCCGGACGACATCGGGCCGGTGATTCGCCCGCTCTGCGCGGAACTGGGCCGACGGTTGCCTGAGGCAACTGGAGTCACCCCGGCCGGGCGATTGACCTGCTACTACGAGGCGGCCGGCGACGAGGTCGCCGTACACGCTGCCCTGGCCGCCTCGGTCGAGATCGATGGCGAACTCAACGGGCTGACGGTCGTCGATCACCCCGCCACCCGGGCGGCGACCGTGGTTCATCGCGGAGCCATCGACGAAGTACTGCCTGCCTGGCAGGCGTTGGCCCGCTGGATCGACGACAACGGCCACCGAACCAGCGGACCCGCCCGCGAGCTCTACCTGGACTGCCCCGAGGACCTCAGCCGATGGGTCACCGAACTGCAGGAACCCATCGAGTAGGGCGTCGTCAGCTGCGAGCGGGCTCCAGCTCCACCGGCGGCAGCGCTTCCTCGGTGCCCGGTGTAGCCGTTCCGTTCAACGGGCAACGCGTCGTCTCGGGAACCTTGAGCAGAGCGATGGCGCCGACCACACACGCGGCCATCATGTAGTAGGCAGGCATCAGAGGATTGCCCGTCTTCGTAGTCAGCCAGTCGTTGATGGCCGGCGCGGTGCCGCCGAAGAGCGAGGTCGACACGTTGTACGCGATCGCGAACCCGGCGTACCGGACATGCGTCGGAAACATCGCCGGGAACGTCGCGGAGATGGTCGCCAACTGCGGCACGTAGAGCAGCCCCAGTACTGCGAACCCGACGATCGCGCCGGTCAGCGACGTCCCCATCAGCAGGAACATCGGCGCCCCGGCGACGAACAGCCCGGCCAGCGAGAACCACCACAGCGGCTTGCGGCCCACCCGGTCGGACAACCGCCCCGCGAACGGCAGGAAGACCATCATCGCGAGCATCCCGATGATGGGCACCATCAGCGACTCGTCCGACGACAGGCCGATCTGGTTCTCCAGATAGGTCGGCATGTAGGTCAGCAGCGTGTAGTTCACCACGTTCAGCGCGACGACCATGCCGCCCAACCGAAGGATCGGCCTCCAGTAGCCGGCGAGCAGATCCTTGAACTGGGAACTGGTCTGCTCCTCCTTCTCGCCCTTCTCCTCCAACTCGCGGAACACCGGGGTGTCCTCGAGCCGCGAGCGCAGATAGAAACCAACCAGGCCGAGCGGCGCGGCGACCAGGAACGGCAACCGCCAACCCCACGAATGCATCGCATCGTCGCCCAGCAGCAGCGAGAACCCGAGCATCAGCAACGCACCGAGGGCGAAGCCTGACAAGGTGCCGAACTCCAGGAAGCTGCCGAGGAAGCCGCGCTTGCGGCTCGGCGCGTACTCCGCCATGAAGGTCGCGGCACCGCCGTACTCGCCACCCGTCGAGAACCCCTGGATCATCCGCAGCAGCACGAGCAGCACGGGCGCCCAGATACCGATCGAGTCGTACGTCGGTACGAGTCCGACACACAAGGTGGCTCCGGACATCAACAGGATCGTGATCGCCAGCACGTGCTTGCGGCCGAGGCGATCCCCCAACGGTCCCCAGACGAGTCCGCCGAGCGGGCGGACCAGGAACGAGACCGCGAAGGTCATCAGCGCGAGCAAGGTCGCGCTCTCGGTGTCACCGGGGAAGATCGCCGCCGAGATGTAGGTGACGCCATAGGCATAGATGCCGTAGTCGAACCACTCGGTCGCGTTCCCGATGGCGGAGGCTGCGATCGCCTTCTTCAGCACAGCCGGGGGCTGTTCGTTCTCTACAGTCGGCTGCTGCGGATGCTCAGAGCTCACGAGGTCCTCCTCGTTGTCAATCGACGTCTGACCGGGGTGGCGGGCAGCATCGGTACTGCGTCCGGCGGTGCCCACTTGACTTGCCTCGCACACATCGCGGACTCAGGTCGTACTTTTGTTGACAATCCGAACATTAGCCAGGTTTGATCGTGAACAGCAAGCAATTCCAGGACAACTCCGGTCAGTCTTCGACCGGGACCATAGAGGCGCCTGATCGGGCAGGTTTCCGGCCTTGAGAACACCGAGTGGTGTCGTCCGGGCATGACAAAGCCCCGCTCGCCGTCAGGGCGAGCGGGGCTTTGCTTTCAGCTCAGTTGAACGAGTCGCCGCAGGCGCAGGAGCCGGTCGCGTTCGGGTTGTCGATCGTGAAGCCCTGCTTCTCGATCGTGTCCACGAAGTCGATCGCCGCACCCTTGAGGTAAGGCGCGCTCATCCGGTCCGTGACCACACTCACACCGCCGAAGTCCGCCACCACGTCGCCGTCGAGCTGACGCTCGTCGAAGAACAGCTGGTACCGCAGACCGGAGCAACCGCCCGGCTGCACGGCGACACGCAGTGCGAGATCGTCGCGACCTTCCTGGTCCAGCAGCGCCTTCACCTTGGCGGCAGCCCCGTCGGTCAACAGGATGCCGGTGGCCGCGGTTACAGCCTGCTCGGTCTGCGCTTCAGTCATTCCTGACTCCAGTCATCTGCTTGAGCGCCCGGCCGCTTTTTGGGCAGAAGGCCGCGCGCGGAAGTTCCGCTGTCATCCGGACCAACAACCGCCGACCCGGAACAATTCCCATGGTCGCACACCAATTCCCAGCTTCAACCACCTCACCCGCCGACCGGACACCCCCTGACCACCTTGCGTCCGAAGAAGCGAGGGTCCCGCCCCACCCCTCTTCGGACGCAAGTGGTCAGGCGCGGGGGTCAGCGGGCCCAGGTGCGGGCGACCCGCTCGGCGACGGCGGCGAGGGAACCGTGGGGGTCGGCGAACGCGCGCTCCTCGCCGACAGCGTCGACCAGGGAGTACGCCGACTCCACCCCCATCGTGCGCATCTCGCGGGACCCGATCAGCACCTTGCCTGCCAGTACTACGCACGGCCGCATCGCGTCGTTCGCCACCTTCGCGACCCCGGCGATCACCTTGCCGTCGCGCGACTGGAAGTCGAACGCCCCTTCGCCGGACAGCACCAGATCCACCCGCCCCGCCTTGTCCCGGAGGCCGGTCAGGTCCGCCACCAGGTCGATCCCCGACACCCGCTCCGCACCGAGCAGGAGCAACGCGTACCCGAGACCGCCCGCGGCCCCCGCACCCTTGGCGTCGGCCGTCTTCCGCCCGGCGAGCTCCGCGAACCGGGTCAGCCAGCCGTCCACCTCCGGCTTGCGGTCGTCGGTGATCCCCTTCTGGGTGCCGAAGATGTTGGTGGCGCCGCGCAGCCCGAGCATCGGGTTCTCGACGTCACTGGCGGCCACGAACTCGATCCCGGCCGCGCGGCTCCGCGCCGGCTCGAGATCGACCTCGCTCAACCCGGCCAGCCCGGCCGCGCCGGCGGCCAGGTCACCCCCGGTCGCCGTGGCTCCGAGGGCTGCCAGGAGACCCGCGCCTGCGTCGTTCGTGCCGGACCCGCCGAGACCGAGGACGATCCGCTTGGCCCCGGCGTCCACCGCCGCCGCGATCAACTGCCCCACGCCGTACGTGCTGGCGTCCTCGGGCCGGCGTTCCTTCGGCTCGACCAGGTGTAAGCCGCACGCCTGGGCAGTCTCGACGTACGCGGTCTCTCCGGCGAGCAGCACCGTCGCGGGCACCTCGTGACCCAGCGGACCGCGCACGGTCACCGAAAGGAGGGTGCCGTCGACAACAGCCTCGAGGACGTCGATGAACCCGGGCCCGCCGTCAGCCATTGGGGCGACCAGCACCTCGGCATCGGGATCCCGGCGTCGCCAGCCCTCCTCGATGGCAGCCGCGGCTTCCACAGCGGTCAACGTCCCAGCGAACTTGTCCGGAGCAATCAGCACGCGCATACCGGACATCCTCCCCTACCACCCGCTCCCCCGGCGCCACCAGAACCACGTCCCGGACAGCCCAGCCTGGCCTGGGGCACCGGCATCGGGCCGGCTGGACCCGGCCAAGTGGGCGACCAAGGGCCTGGGGCGGGCCTGGCCGTACCGACGAACAGGACGTAGTCCCCCGATCCGGCGCTCGCGCCGCCGCCTCAAGCGGTACGCCGGCCTCGGCCGGCGACCACGTCCTGTCCGTCGGTACACCCCAACCCCCAAACCGGCCCCCGGCCCGCGACCTTGTGCACGGCCCAGCCATTTCGCGCCGCGGGAAACGACTGGCCCGTGCACAAGGTCGCCGATTTCCACCCGGGCCTGAGCCGTACGTATCACCCCGCCACGTGCCACACCTCTGAGCGGCTCCGGGATAGCTGCGTCCTTGTCCCTGGTCGGGGTGGTGCGGGTCAGGAGTCGAAACTCGTTTCGATCCCGAAGGGACGCCGGAGGCGCTCTTGACGCGCACCAGCACGACTAGCACACTCACGCAGCCCGGGGACGCCAACCACCCGCACCTACAACTCCCGCGTGGAAACCACCCGCACCTACAACCGGCGCCCAACCACCCGCACCTACAACCGCCGACCGGGCAGGGCTCCGCACCCAGCACCACGTAAAGCTCGTCCTCGTGTCGGTGGGGCATCGCGTCGACCTGGATACCGCCATGGCGCTTGTCCTGAGCCCGCGGTACCGGCTGCCTGAGACAACCGGCGGCTGATCACCGCCAGGCCATGGGAGAACCGATCGGGAGGCATGATCGGGCGAATGACTGACACTTCACCGCGGGTGGCCGGGCACACGACGCACGAGTACGGCGAACGGATCGGGGCGACGGCGGTGCTCCGGATCGGGGCGACGGCGGCGGTGCTCGACGGGGACAGGTTGCTCCTGACCAAGCGGAGCGACAACGGCGAGTGGTGTCTGCCGGGCGGCGGGACCGATCCAGGTGAGCGGCCGGCCGAGACCGCTGAGCGGGAGGTGCTCGAGGAGACCGGGCTGACGGTTCGGGTGACCGAACTGCTGGGGGTCTACTCGAACCCCGATGTGGTGGTGGTCTACCCGGACGGGAACCGCGTGCAGGTCGTCGGCGTGCTCTTCCGCGCGGAGTGCGTCGCGGGCACCGCGGGACTCTCGAACGAGGTCACCGAGGTCGGCTGGTTCACGGCCGAGGAAGCCGCCCGGCTGACGCTGATCGCGAATCACCTCCCGCTGCTGCCCACGGCGTACGGCTCCGAAGAGCCCTACTTCAACCGCCCGGCCCGAAACCGCCCTGAATGAACCGCCCTGAATGAGCCGCCCGAATGAACCACCCCGAGACTGGGAGAATTCCCGTTGATTTCGCATTCCGGGCAGTGACCTGCACCATGCGGTCCGAGCGCCGCGCCGTGGCACGATGGGCGACGTGACGACGATCGCAGAGGGTTCGAGATCTCTCCCGTTGCTTTTCCTCGGCCGCGACACCGACCCGCACTCGGAGCGCGGGGTGGAGTGCCCGGGCTCGCTCCCGCCTGCCTCCGATCCCGACCTGGTCGAGCGCGCACTCAACGCCAAGGCCGCGCTCGGCGACCAGGTGTTCGTGCTGGGCCACCACTACCAGCGTGACGAGGTGATCCAGTTCGCCGACGTCACGGGTGACTCGTTCAAGCTGGCCCGCGACGCCGCGGGCCGCCCGGACGCGCCGTACATCGTGTTCTGCGGGGTCCACTTCATGGCCGAGTCCGCGGACATCCTCACCAACGAGAACCAGACGGTGATCCTGCCGGACCTCGCCGCGGGGTGCTCGATGGCGGACATGGCGCGCATCCAGCAGGTGGAGGCGGCCTGGGACGCGCTCGCCGACGCGGGTGTCGCCGACGTCACCGTCCCCGTCACCTACATGAACTCCAGCGCCGACATCAAGGCGTTCTGCGGCCGCAACGGCGGCGCGGTCTGTACTTCGAGCAACGCGGACGCCGCGCTCGACTGGGCCTTCCAGCAGGGCGAGAAGGTGCTCTTCCTGCCCGACCAGCACCTCGGCCGGAACACCGCAGTACTCAAGCTGGGCATCAGCCTGGAGGAGTGCGTGGTGTACGACCCGCACAAGCCGGGCGGCGGTCTGACCAAGCAGCAGCTCGCGGACGCGAAGATGATCCTGTGGCGCGGGCACTGCTCGGTGCACGGCCGGTTCACCGCGGCCTCGGTGGACGACGTGCGCGCCCGGGTCCCCGGCGTCAACGTGATCGTGCACCCGGAGTGCCAGCACGAGGTCGTCCTGAAGGCGGACCTGGTCGGCTCGACGGAGTACATCATCAAGACCATCGACGAGGCCGCGCCCGGCACATCGTGGGCGGTCGGCACGGAGCTCAACCTGGTGCAGCGGTTGGCGAAGCAGCACGCCGACAAGAACATCGTGTTCCTGGACAAGACCGTCTGCTACTGCGCCACGATGAACCGGATCGACCTGCCGCACTTCGTCTGGACGCTGGAGAACCTGGTCGCGGGCACGGTGGTCAACCCGATCAAGGTCGACGCCCAGACCGAGAAGTACGCAAAGATCGCACTGGACCGGATGCTGGCCCTACCGGGCCGTTCCAACCGCGACTAGCTCAAGGCAACGTCCGGCATCGGCCCTCCAGCGGGCCAGTGCCGGACCACGTGCTCAGTGGCGGGCGGGTTCGGCGGAGTACCAGCCGGCCAGGATGCCGGGGAGACGGTCCGGCGTCCAGCGCTTGACGGGCTCGACCCGGGACGTCACGTTGCCGAGGGCATCGGCGAGTGCTCCGACCACATCGCCACGCCACGCCACGACCGCGCCCTCCCCCGGCCCGACCAGCGCCGCCGCCGCACCGCGATCCAGGCACACCACCGGACAGCCGCGAGCAAGCGACTCCGCGATCGTCCAGGCCGCCGGTGCTTGCAACCAGGGCGCGAACAGCGCATCGGCCCGCAGCAACGCCAAAAGCACCTGCTCCCGCGGCACGTCGCCGCGGAACTCGACCCTGTCGCGTACTCCGAGGTTGTCTGCCAGGCGTTCTGCCCGTCGCCAGTCCGGCCCATCCCCCATCACGCGCAGCTCCCACCTCGCAGCCTGCGGCCGGGCGAGTGCGCTGATGGCGAGCAGAAGTCCCTTGTCCGGTACCAGCCGGCCGGCGAAGATCGCGGTTCTGGTGCCCGAGGCACCGAATCCGTGGCCGGCCCCACCGCCGCTGGTCACCGGGCGGATGGCAACGACCGGCTCGACCACCGCGCGGTCGAGGAGCGCGGCCGCATCGTTGTCCTGGGCAACCACCAGGTCGGCCTGACGTGCCGCCCGCCGGTTGAAACGCCGCCGGGTCACCGCCGCGCCGGCCCGGCGGACCAACTCGGCCAGCAGACCACCGGCGCCAAGCCAATGCATCAGGCCGAGCGGCACCGGAGTCGACAGGCCGACGGGTCCCCAGATCACCTTGACCACGCCCTGGTGCGCGACACCCCCAGGGACTCCGGCCGGCCCGACGGTGAGGTGATGGATCACGTCGAACTCCTGCTCGGCGTGCAGTCGTTGCGCGGTCAGTTCCGCGCGTCGCACCCACAGCGAGTCGGACCACCAGTAGTCGCGCCGCCAGGGAAGGTCCAGGCGAACCACGGTCAGGCCCGGGACAGGGCGCACCGTCAGGTCCTTGTCGATGCGGTCGGCCGAATCGCCGCGGGTGATCAGCGTGACGTCGTGATCGCGCGCCGCGGCCTTGCACCAGGCCCACGCGGCTCCGGATCCCCGGCGATCGCCAGGGTCACACCTGACCGCGCTGATCAGAATTCTCATACCTGATCCCCCAGCCCGTCCCCCGCCCGCTCGACACTGAACGGACGCTGAACTCCGACAGTAGGACAGGCCTACACCGATTGCCTAGGACAGGGACCTGGATCCAGGGGACGCCGTCACGGACCGCGTCGATACGGTTACGCAATGCCTACAACATGACGCTGCAGTCACCGTCAGGGGTTCTGCAGCCTCGCCACCCCATCGACCAACAAGGCCCGGAACACCTTGTCCGCGGCCAGTTCGCCGTCGAAGATGGTGTCGATCGAGAGCATGGCATCGACCAGACCGGCGGCGCCTGGAGCAGCTGATCCGGCCGCCGCCCGCACGCGCGAAGCCTGTGGGTCGTCGAGCGGCAACTCGCGTCCGTTGACGTCTCGTCCGGTCGCGACGTAGACCATCCACGCCCCGACCGCGAGCGAGGCAAGGCGTGGTTCGGCTCCGACGGCAAGACGGTCGCGGACCGTTCCGAGCAGGCGCACCGGGAGTTTGACCGAACCGTCCATCGCGACCTGGGCCGTGCGGTGCTTCAGGGCCGGATTCGCGAACCGCTCCAGCACACTGGCCCCGTACGCCGTGAGATCCAGCCCGTCCGGTGGCGTCAGGGTCGGCACCACATCGCGGGTCATCAACTCCTGCGCGAGTCCGGCCAGTTCCTCGTCGCGCACGGCTTCCGCGATCGTCTCGTAGCCGCGCAGACCACCGAGATAGGCCAGCATCGAGTGCGTCGCGTTCAGCATCCGCAGCTTGGCCTGCTCGAACGGCGCGACGTCATGGGTCAGCACCGCGCCCGCCTGCTCCCAGGCCGGCCGCGGCCCCGCGAAGTCGTCCTCGATCACCCACTGGATGAACGGTTCGGCCACCACGAGGGCTTCATCCCGTACGCCGAGCAGCCCGGCGGCCTCCTCCCGATCGGCATCGGTGGTCGCCGGCACGATCCGGTCCACCATGCTCGACGGGAACTTCGCCGCGTCGAGTTGCTCCGCGAGCCCTGGCACCGAGGCAGCAGCCGCGTACTCCTCCATCAGCCGCCGGAGCAAGGAGCCATTGGCAACCAAGTTGTCGCAGCACAGCACGGTGAGAGGCCCGGCGCCGGTCTCCGTACGCCGAGCCAGTCCGGCCGCAAGCTGACCGACGACCGTTCTCGGTGATCGCCCGGTCAGGTCGGCCTGGATCTCCGGATCCGTCAGGTCGAGCCCGCCCCCCGCGGCAGCCCGATAGCCCTTCTCTGTCACGGTCAACGTCACCACCGCGACCTGCGGATCGGCGATCCGCGCGACCACCGCGTCCGGGTCCTCCGGCGCGGTGAGCACCTCGCGGATGCTCCCGATCGCCCGGATAGATGGCGAATCGCGGCCCTTGGTCAGCACGGAGTACAGGCCGTCCTGCGGTGCGAGCTGGTCCCGCACAGCAGCGGACCGTTGGCTCACTCCGCAGATTCCCCAGCGGGTGTCGCCGGTCGCCACCACGGCCTGTTCGGTGAAGACGGCCTGGTGTGCCCGGTGGAAGGCGCCAAGTCCCAGGTGGACGATGCCGACGGTCAGCTCGCGCGGATCCACCGCGGGTGCGTGCTCCTTCGGAAGATTCGCCAGATTGAGTCGCTCGGTCATGCCGATACCTCCGCTGTTCCACGGGCCGCATGAGCCCGGGTCTCTTCGAGAGTGGCGACGTGGCCCGTCCCACCCAGTCCGCCGACCGACAGCGACGCTGCTGCCACATCTGATTTCAAGGTCTTGCGGGGTCTTGGGCCACGCCGGTGGAGTCCCGCACGATCAGCTCGCCGAGCAGCAGCTGACCCTGGGTCCGGGAGTCGGAGTCCGGATCGTCGAGCAGGGCGAGCAGCAACTCGACCGCCATCTCACCGGCCTTCTGCTTCGGCAGCCGGACCGTGGTCAGGGCGGGACGAGACATCCGGGACATGGCGATGTCGTCGATGCCGACCACGCTGAGCGCCTCCGGCACCGCGATTCCCCGTGCGTGCAAGCGGGCCAGCAGCCCGATCGCGACCAGGTCGTTGTAGGTCACCACCGCGGTGGCACCCGTGGCGACGGCCTGGTCAGCGGCGGCCATACCCCCGTCGTAGGTCGGTGCGAAGTGGCCGACCTCGACCAGTTCCACTCCATGCTCGGCCGCGGCGGCGTTGAGGCCGAGGCTCCGGTGCGCGCTGGACCAGGAGGTCTGCGGACCACCGACCCAGGCGATCCTGCGGTGGCCGAGCGCGACCAGGTGGGCGATCGCCTGGCGCATGCCGCCCTCGTTGTCGAAGGTGACCGCGGGGACGCCCTCGACCAATCGGTTGACCAGCACCACCGTGGTCTCCTGCGCGACCGAGACCAACTCGTCCTGGCCGGCTCGAGGGGAGCACAAGATCAAGCCGTCCACCTGCTTGGCCAGCGCTCGCACCAGGCCGACCTCGGCCGTCGCGTCCTCGTCGGTGTCGGCAAGGAACACCGCCACGTCGGACGCCCGCGCCCTTGCCTGGACACCCTTCACCACACTCGGGAAGAACGGGTTCGCAAGGTCGGGTACGACGAGGCCGATGGTGCCCGTTCGGCCGGTGATCAGCCCGCGGGCGGCCCTGTTGGGCGCATAGCCGAGCTGCTCGGCAGCTGCCTGGACCCGAGCGCGGGTGACGGCGTTGACCACTGCCGGCATCGACAGCGCCCGGGAGACCGTCGACGGGGACACGCCTGCGAGCCGGGCGACATCACGGATCGTTGCGGGCACCTCCACCTCCAGATCGTTCCGTCGCGGCAGCCTGCAGCGGGACTGTCGGTTGAGTTTGCAATCGATTGCAGTCCTGTGTCAAGGCCGCACTGCCGACTGGCATGCCGCTGAAGGATCCTCGTTGTCTACTTGGGGTTGTGTGGGGCTGCGATGACTGCAATCCTTTGCAGCGACTGTTTCAGCCGACCCCTTCACGGAGGACTCATGCCGAAGGCTCTGCAGCCCCACCCGGACCGTGCGCTGCCCGCCGGCGAGGCTCGGGAGGTGGCCCGGCGTATCCACGACTCCACCCGGGGCCTTCCGCTGTTGTGCTTCCACGGCCACGTCGACGTCGCCCTTTTCGCGACCGACGAGGCGTTCGGCAACCCGGCCGACCTGCTGGTCGTGCCGGACCACTACGTCACCCGGATGCTGATCTCGCAAGGCGTCCCGGCGGACCGCCTGGGCCTCCCCCGCCTCGACGGCACCGGGACGGCCGAGCCGCGCGAGATCTGGCGGGAGTTCTGCTCGCGCTGGCACCTCTTCCTCGGCACCCCGAGCCGCTACTGGCTCGAGCACGAGTTCGCCGAGGTGCTCGGGCTGACGGTCGCGCCTTCCGCGGAGACCGCCGACGTCCTGTACGACGAGATCTGCGCGCGACTGGCCGAGCCCGAGTTCCGCCCCCGGGCGTTGCTCGACCGGTTCGGGATCGAGGTCATCTCCACCACCGACGCGGCCACGGACGACCTCGCCCAGCACGCGAAGCTCGCCGCGGATCTGCCCGGCCGGGTGATCCCGACCTTCCGCCCCGACGCACTGGTCCACCTCGCCCGTTCCGGGTGGAGCGACCTGACCCGCCGGCTGGGCGAGCTCGCCGGCACCGACACCTCGGCGTACGACGGCTATCTGGAAGGCCTGCGACTGAGGCGACAGGCTTTCGTCGCCGCGGGTGCGCGGGCCACGGACCACGGGCACTTGAGTGCGGCGGCTGTGCCGCTGGACGACGCCACAGCGCGCCGGATCTACGACACGGCGCTGCGTGGTGAGGTCACAGCAGCAGACGCGGAGATCTTCGCGGGTCACATGCTGTTCCAGATGGCGGCGATGTCGGCCGACGACGGCCTGGTCATGCAACTCCACCCCGGCGTACTGCGGGACCACGACCCCGCGATCCACGCGACGTACGGGCCGGACCAGGGACATGACATCCCGGTCGCCGCCGAGTTCACCCGGTCGCTCCGGCCGGTGCTCGAGCGCTTCGGTCACGCCGAGGGCTTCCGGATGGTCCTGTTCACCGTCGACGAGACCGTCTACTCCCGCGAACTCGCTCCGCTGGCCGGCGTCTACCCGAGCGTCCGGCTCGGAGCGCCCTGGTGGTTCCTGGACAGCCCGGACGGCATGCGCCGGTTCCGCGAACTGGTCACCGAGACGGCCGGCTTCTACAACACCTCCGGCTTCGTGGACGACACCCGGGCGTTCCTGTCGATCCCGGCCCGGCACGACCTGGCCCGCCGGATCGATGCCGGCTATCTGGCCAAGTTGGTGGTGGAACACCGACTGGACGAGGACGACGCCTTCCGTGTCGCCAAGGACCTCGCCTACAACCTCGCCGCCGACACCTATGCCCGCCGCCCCTGACCGGCGGTTCCCCTGCGGGTCCCCCGCGGCTCCTGGCGCGGCTCCCCTGCGGCTCCTGGCGCGGCTCCCCACCGGCTCCTGGCGCGGGTCCTTCGGTGCGGCTCCTTCGCGCCCGGTCTGCTGGCATCGGGGCGGCGAATAGGTCAGACTATGGCGGGTGACCCAGGGTCACCAGGGGGAGATCGATGGGGCCTGCGAGAATGCGGGCGTTGACAGCTGGGGGGCTGGTCGTGCTGGAGGACGTTACTCGTATGCCGCTGCGCGCAGTCAGGGAACCACGCCCGGCCTCGCCGGTGCTGTGTCCCTGCGACCGGACAATGGCCGACGTGAGGCTGTCGCTGCTGGGAATCCGGCTGCCGTTCGCCGTTCTGGGCGATGCCGCGGCCGGTGAACCACCCGCGGCCGGCCGGGTGCGCGTCCCCGCCACGACGGCGGAGCTCGCCCAGGCACTGACCGTCGGCGAGACAGTCATCGGCGACTGCGAGTCCAATCCAGTCGCCCTACTCACCGGCCTCACAGTCTCCGGCCGCACAGTCTCCGGTACGCCGGGGCCGGGTGCGGGCTGGATCGAGGGGGCGTTGCTGCCGGTCGACCCCGATGTTGCCGCGCTGCCTGTGCGTAAGGGCGAGACCCGGGTCGTCGTCGCTCCGGCGCGCCCGCTCACGGCGGCGGATGTGGAGCACCTGCGCGCGCTGGACATCGAGGACATCGTGCTGGTGGTTCCGACCGCAGGCACCGGCCCGGACGGTCTGCCGGCGGCGGTGCTCAGGCAGTGCTTGGAGCAGGCAGCACCGTCGGACTTCACCCTTGTCCCCCTGCCTGTGAGCTGGCGCGGCACGACCGTCGACGAAGACGTGGCGAGGGCGATCACGACCGGCCTCGACGGAACCCACCTGCATCGACTCACCTCCGCTGCCGAGTCAGGCGGCGGCCTCCCTGCCGAGTCAGGCAACATCCTCTGGGCGGACACTCTGGAGAGCTTGCAGCAGGCAACAACCGCTCCAGCCCAGAGCCCGGATTCCCTGCTGGAGCAGGTGATGCCGATCCTCACCCGGTGGCGTCCGCCGCGCCGCCAGCGCGGTCTGGTGGTCTTCTTCACCGGCCTTTCGGGCTCCGGCAAGTCCACCCTGGCGAAGGCTCTGGCGGATCACCTCGCCACAGATCGCGCGGTCACCCTGCTCGACGGCGACGTCGTCCGGCGGATGCTGTCGTCCGGACTCGGCTTCGACCGGGCCGGCCGCGACCTCAACGTCCGCCGGATCGGCTTCGTCGCCGCCGAGGTCGCCCGGCATGGGGGCATCGCCGTCTGCGCCCCGATCGCGCCGTACGCGGAATCGCGGGCCGCCGTCCGCGAGCTGGTCGAAGCCGTCGGTGACCTGGTCCTGGTCCACGTCGCGACGCCGCTGGCCGAGTGTGAACGGCGAGATGTCAAAGGCCTTTACCGCAAGGCCCGAGCCGGCGTCGTCACCCAGTTCACCGGCATCAGCGACCCGTACGACGAACCGCTCGACGCCGAGCTGCGGGTGGACACCACAGGCACGTCGCTGCCGGAGTCCCTCGCGGTCATCACCGACTACCTCGCCATCGGCGGCTGGGTCCCAACCAGCGCGGGCCGGCCCGACACGATGCAGGAGGTGCCGGTCGATGAGCGGTGACACGGTGGTCTTCGAGAGCTGGCGAGGCAGGTACTCCGACAGCCCGCGCGCGATCTCCGAACGGCTCGGGGAACTCCGGCCCGAGCTCCGCCGCATCTGGGTGGTCGCGGACGAGTCCGTCGAACTGCCGCACGACGTCGAACGCGTCGTACGGAACACACCGGCGTACTTCCGGCGGATCGCCACAGCGCGGTACTTCCTGTCCAACGACATGATGCCGAGGTACCCGCTCAAGACCTCCCGGACGACGTATGTGCAGCTGTGGCACGGGACTCCCCTGAAGCGGATCGGCTTCGACGTACCGCAGGCGCAGTACGCCGGTGCTGACGTCTACGCGCGGCGGCTCGCGAAGGACGTACGGCGGTGGGACCACCTGGTCTCGCCGAACCACTTCTCCACTGAGAAGTTCCGGCAGGCCTTCCGGTACGACGGGGCTGTGCTGGAGATCGGCTATCCCCGCAACGACGTACTGTCCGGTCCGGGCGCGGTGGAGCTGCGGGACAAGACGCGGGCCGAGCTGGGACTCGGGCCGTCCGTGCGGGCAGTCCTCTACACGCCGACCTGGCGCGATGACGCGCTCACCGCGACTGCCGAGCCCAACCCGCTCGCCGCGGACTTCGAGCAGGTGCTCGGCGGGTTGCCTGACGAGACCGTGCTGCTGTTCCGCTTCCATCACCTGGTCGCGGCGTCGTCACCCGTGCCGCGGCATCCCCGGGTCGTCGACGTCAGCGATCACCCCGACATCCAGGCGCTCTACCTCGCCTCCGACGTGATGATCACCGACTACTCGTCGACCATGTTCGACTTCGCGGTCACGCGGCGGCCGATGGTCTTCTACACCTACGACCTGGCCGACTATCGCGATCAGTTGCGCGGGTTCTACTTCGACCTGGAGGCGGAAGCACCTGGGCCGCTGGTGACGACGACCGCCGAGCTGACCGGAGTACTGAAGGATGCGGAGAGTCTGCGCACCCGGTACGCCGCGGCGTACGAAGCGTTCCGGGAGCGCTACTGCCACCTGGACGACGGGCACGCGTCCGATCGGCTGATCGAGAAGGTCTTCAGGTCCGCAGGTAGCTGATGTTGTCGATCCAGCCGTTGAACTGATCGGTGGACGACTTGATGATCTCGCCGTCGGCTCCGGTCTTCGCGCCGATCGACAGCGGCTCCGCGCCGGTCAGCTCCAGCGGCCCGATCGCCCCGGTCTTCGAGACCACGGCCGGCTGCTGGGTCGAGCCCAGGTTCTCGACCGTCAGCGTCACGGTCTTGTCCAGCCGGTGACAGGTCAGGCGGTACCAGTTGGCCGCGGCCAGTGCGACCTTCGACTTCACCACCACCGCACCGTCCGTGCCCCGGACCACGCAGGACGCGTGGTGCTTGTCGACCTGGATCTTGAACTGGGCGGCATCGGCGAACAGGCCGCGCTGCATCACGTTGTCCCCGTTGTCGATCGCGCTTCCGCTGGACTGCGCGTCCAGCCGGATGTCGGCGCCGAAGCTGAATTCCGACTCACCGGGCGACAGCCACTCCTCCGGCTCGACTCGCAGTGCCCCGAACGAGCCCTTGGCCTCGCCCGAGTAGGCCGGCAACCGCAGCGCGATGCCGCCCTCGTGGCCCGGCTGGAAGGTCGTCTTCGGCTTGTTCCGGCTGAGCACGGCGACCTCGATGGCCGCGGATCCCTCACCCAGGATCTCGCGTCCCTCGGACGACCCCGGCTCCTGGTCGTCGAAGGTGAGCAACAGTTGGGGCTCCGGCGGTGGCGTGGCGGTGGGTGCCAGCGGGTCCGGACCCTCGATCTGGGCCCCCGCCGCCGAGTCACAGGCGACCAGGCAGCCCAGGACAGCCATCGTCGTACCGACGGCTGTCCACCGTCTCGTCCTGCGTGGCATCCGCCACCTCCTGACCGAAGCGTAGTGCCCGCGAACCGATGATCCGCACATCGAGAACCCAGCAGAAGTGTTATTGAAGTTGCCGATGGCAACCAGGGAGTTGCCGTTCGGGCTGACGTCCAGCTTGATCGCAGTGGGGATGCCACCGTTGTGGACACCCGTGATCGCCAGCCCCATGTACGGGTCGTAGGCGCCGGTAGTCGCGTTCACCCGATGACGTTGTCGAAGTACCCGCCCGGCGTGAAGTTCGCCGGGTCGTCGCTGACCACCCGGTCCTGCGTGACCTGGACGGCCTGGCTTGCCTGCACCGGCACCAGCCAGACGGTGATCGCCGTGGCAACCGCGAGCATGACGGCACAAGACTTCCTGCGCACAGATCCTCCACTTGCCCGCGACAACGACCGCGGACGCATCCCCCTATGTCGCAGCCCGGATTCGGCGCGACTCCCCAGAGGGGAGTAAACACCCAAACGCGCTGTCGGTCAGCAACTCATCCACAAATGGCACGAAGTGCACAGCCGCCGACCCGAAGAGGCCGGCGGCTGTGGTGTCGATCGATCAGCTCGGTGCGAGCACGACCGAGAACATCAAGGCCCGGGCGGACGCGGTGTCGGCGGTCGCGGTGAGGCCGCCCACGGTCCCCGGAACCAGCGGGCTGTCGCTGTCAGCCGCGAGCGCGGTGATCCGGCCGGAGCCGGCACCGGTGCTGCTCGCCCTGGAGGTGGTCCCGCCCGGCGCTGCCATCGTCGTGGTGGCCGACGACTTCTCGGACCAGTAGCTGACCAGTCGGCCGCCGACGGTCGAGGTGGTCAACGTCGGCGTCGTGTGCCCGGTCTGACTGACCGTCTCGCTACCGGTGGCCGAGTTGGCGATCGCTGCTGCTCCGCGATAGGCGAGCAGGGTCGCATCTGCCTTGGTCAGCGCCGAGGTGGTCACCACGACCGCGCTGCCGGCGTCAGCCGCCGTGGCGGTCTTCTGCCACAACCTGGCTGCCTGGTTGGTGGATCCGACCGTCTCGACCAGGGTCCAGCCAGCAGGACCGCTGATGGTCGGAGCCGGGTCGTTGTCGCCGAAGAACAGCAGCAGGGTGTCCCCCGCGGCGACTGCGGCCGGCACCGTCGTGGTGAAGGTCGAGGCGTTGCCGTTCACCCGGCTGGACCCGACGAAGTCCACCGATCGGGCCGGGTCGACGACCGAGACCGACCGAGTGGTGGATGCCGTCGCGCCGTCGTTGTCCGTCACGGTCAGGCTGACCGTGTACGTCCCGGCCACCGCATAGGTATGGGATGCCGTCACGCCGCTGCCGGTCGAGCTGTCGCCGAAGTCCCAGGCATAGCCGGTCAGTGTGCCGTCCGGATCCTGCGACGCCGAGGCGTCCGTGCTGCAGGAAAGGTCGGTGCAGTTGCTGGTGAAGCTCGCCGTCGGACCCTGGTTGATCCTGGTCACCGTCACCGGGTGGGAGGTCGTCTTGGTGCCGCCCTCGTTGTCGGTCACCGTGAGGCTGACTGTGTAGGTGCCGCTGGACGGGTAGGTGTGGGACGGTGTCGCCCCGGTGCCCGTCGTGCCGTCACCGAAGTTCCATGCATAGCCCGTGATCGGCCCGTCCGGATCGCTCGAGGCGGACCCGTCGTACGAACAGGCCAGGCTGTTGCAGGACTCCCCGAAGGTGGCCGTCGGCAACGTGTTGACGTGGGTGACGACCTTGCTGACGGTCTTCGTGTTGGTGCCACCGCGGTTGTCGGTGACGGTCAGCCCGACCGAGTAGGTGCCGGCCGCCGCGTAGCGGTGCGACGGGTTGGCGTCCGCGCTCGTCCCGCCGTCACCGAAGGTCCACGCGTACGACGCGATGGTGCCGTCCGGGTCGGTCGAGCCGGTCGAGGAGTACGTGCAGTTCAGGTCCGAGCAGGTGACAGCGGCCTGTGCCGTCGGCAACGTGTTCGGTCCCTGGCCGGTCGGGTCCTGGTAGAGGAAGAGCGTGCGGGACCGCCAGTCGATCCCCGTCGACAACGTCTGCGCCGTGCCGGACACCGGAGCGCCGGTCACGGGGTTCCAGGTGGCCCTGCGCAGGGTGCCGTCGGTCGACTGGGCCCAGTAGAGCGTGTTGCCGGCCAGGAACATGCCGTTCATCTGGGAGAAGTTGATCCCGGTGAGGTTGCCGGTCGCGGTGAAGACGTTCGCGCCGACCACGTTGCTCTGCGGCGTGAAGTACCGGTAGAAGAGCGAGTTGCTGCCGGAGCGGGTGTAGTAGATCCGCCCGGCGTCGAAGAACATGCCGGTGATCGTCTGCACCTCGCCGTGCCAGGTGGACATGGTGGTGAGCAGGTCACCGGTGTTCACCGGCGTCGGCGCACCGAAGGTGGTGCCGTCGAAGCTGCGCTGGTTGAAGCTGCCGTCGGACCAGCCGGCGTACAACTGGCCGTTGAGCATGAACGCCCCGCGGTTGTTGCTCCACGTCAGTCCCCCGTTCGGCACCGAGGCGAGCGGTGTCGCGGTGGTCCCGTTGTACGAGGACCTGCTCACGGTGTTGCCCCAGGAGACGGTGATGCTCCCGCTGCGCCGCCCCGCGACGTACAGGTTGTTCGGCAGGTTCGGGGTGTTGTTCGGCAGGATCACGCCACCGCCGTTCAACGGGAAGAACGCGATCCGGGCGTGGTACTCGGAGGCGCCGATCCGGTCCGTGTCCGAGCCGACCCACAGACCGGCCGGAGTGGGCAGCAGGTCGAAGACACCGACACCGCGGTCCCTGGTCGGGTTCCACGACAGCGGCAGGCCGTTGACCGGGTCGAGCGCCGCGATTCCGGGCCGGGAGACCGCACCCTGGCCGGGGGTGTCGGCGGCGAACGGGTTGTTCTGCCAGCGGGCGTGACCGCCGGTGTACACGACCGTGCCGGTGATGGCGACCGCGTAGGTGGTGTCACCACCGGTGTTGTCGATCCACTTGGCGGCCAGGCCGGAGCCGCGGGCGCCGATGTTCCAGCGCGCGGTGGAGTCGCACGAGATCATCGACCCGCCGTACGCGCCGGTGGTGGAGATGACGAAGTACGAGCCGTCCGGCGAGATGTCGAGGTCTCGCATGTAGGTCTCGAAGCTCTTCGAGCAGGCGGTGTTGTAGAAGTTCGTCTGCCAGTTCTCCACCGCCGCCGAGGCGCCGGTCAGGTTCAGCATGAACGCCTGGTGGTGCTTCACCGCGGAGATGGTGTCGAAGTTGCCGATGGCAACGAGCTCGCTGCCGTCGGGGGTGATGTCGATCTTCATCACGGTGGTGATGCCGCCGTTGTGCACGCCCGCGATCTGCAGGGACATGAACGGGTCGTAGGCGCCGGTGGTCGGGTTCACGGTCGCCAGCGCGGGCTGGGCGTTGCCGGCCACGGTGGTGAACAGGCCGGCGATCCACAGCCGTCCGTTGGACAACCGCAGGTCCTTGATCCTGCCGTCCAGCTTCGGCGCCTTGAAGCCGGAGACCCGGGCGCCGGAGGTGACGTCGATCCGCGCCAGGCTGGGCGAGCCACCGCCGCTGATGTTGTTGAAGTACCCCGCGACGTACGCCGTGGTGCCGTCGCCGGCCGGGATGATCGTGCTGACCTCACCGTCAGGATCGGGCACGAAGGTGGTGTCGATCGCGCCGGTGGTGGCGTTGAACGCGGCCAGGTTGTGCCGGACATAGGTGGTCGTGCCGTCACGGGACTGGATCTGGGAGAAGTCACCGCCGATCATGATCCGATCGCCGAACTGCTGGATCGACTTGACCGATCCGTCCAGCACGTTCGGGGTCCAGTTGGCCGGATCGTCGCTGACGAGATGATCCTGGCTGACGTGCACGGCATCGGCCGACGGCGCCAGGAAGACCACGAAGCCCGCCAGCGCTGTGACCAGCGCGACGAGCAGACAGACAACGGACTTGCGCACAGTTGTTTCCTCCCCGGCCCGGGCGGCACTCAGAAGGCCGCCGGACACACCCTTGCCCGCCTTACCAGTGGTAAGGCAGGTCCCCTTGGTCGGACAGTAAACACCCTCGGAAGCAATCCCTGCACCAATTCGTCCACGAATCGCTTGCCGAGGGCCCGAAGTCGCGTTACAGAGAACCTCCGGCCACTCGGATCTCACCGACAGTGACCGGAATGCGAGATCGCGATGCCGCCTGCCGGACACCTGCCGGACACCCGGTGGTCACGGACAGCTGGCGAACTGGTCACCGATCATTGGCGATCCGTGGGCCGTGCACCTATTCTCTTCCCGGGGGGAGCCGGTTTCCGGGGGGCGGAACGCTTGGCTCACAGATCGGGTGGGGGAATCCAGTTGTCGCCACACACTGTCGGCGCAGGCGTCGGCACGGCCACTGCTGTCCTGCCGCGTCGGCGTCGCCGTTGGCCGGCGACGTGGCCGCTGTCCGTTCTCTTCCTGGGTTTCCCGCTGTGGTGGGTCCTCGGCATCACCGAGTTCGCGTTCTTCCTGGCCGCGGTGCCGATGGGCTGGTCGCTGATCAGCCGCCGCACGGTGATCGCGCCGCGCGGCTTCGGCTGGTGGCTCGGGTTCCTGGCCGTCGTCCTGCTCAGCGGCACGATGCTTTCCACCGACGCGCCGTTCAGCAACACCGGTCCCCTCGGCGGCACGCTGCTCACCTTCACCTACCGGCTGATCTGGTACCTGGTCGCCACCATCGTGTTGCTGTACATCGGCAACACCGACAAGGCCGAACTGCCCACGGCCAAGGTTGTCCGGTTGCTCGCATGGATGTTCGTGGTCACCGCGGTCGGCGGTCTGCTCGGTGTGCTCGCGCCGCACTTCGAGTTCAGTTCGCTGCTCGAGATCGTGCTGCCCAAGTCGATCGCGGACAACCGCTTCCTGCACGCGCTGATCCATCCGGCCACCGCGGACATCCAGAGCGTGCTGGGCTTCGCGCAGCCGCGACCGCGGGCGCCGTTCGCCTATGCGAACTCCTGGGGTGCCAACCTCTCGTTCTATCTCCCGTTCTTCCTGTACTCCTGGTTCGGCCGCGACGGCGGTTGGCGGCGGCTGGCGGGCTGGCCAATCCTGGTGATCGCCGCGGTCCCGGTCGTGTACTCGCTGAACCGCGGACTGTGGGGCGTCCTGGTCATAGGCGCGCTGTACGCCGTCGTGCAGGTGATCCGGTTGCGCGGCTTCAACGCGGTGGCCTGGCTGGCACCGGTCGCGGTGCTGGCGATCGTCGGCGCGCTGCTGTCCCCGCTGCCGAACATGGTCAGCGAGCGGTTCTCCCACCAGCACAGCAACGACCGCCGCGGCGAGTTGGCGATCAAGACGGTCGAGTCGGTCATCAAGGGCTCACCGCTGATCGGCTTCGGCAACACCCGGGACGTGGAAGGCAGCTTCGGCTCGATCGCCGGTGGCGCGACACTCGGCTGCCCGGCCTGTGCCGTCCCGCCGTTCGGAACCCAGGGCCACCTCTGGCTGGTGGTGTTCGCCCAGGGACTGCTCGGCACGGTACTTTTCCTCGCCTTCTTCCTGGTCCGCTTCGCCAGACACGTCCGCAGTCGCGAGCCGATCACCATTATCGGTCTGGCTCTGCTCATCTTCTTCCTGATCGAGATCGTGGTTTACGACACCTTGGGCTCTCCACTGTTCACCCTGATGATCGCGCTCGGCCTGATGTGGCGGACCGATCGCGACGCCCCGAAGGCAGAGGTCGCGCCATGACGGCCGCAGCGGAGCAGAACACCGACCGCCTGCTGCGGACGGTTGCCCGGCTCTGGCCAGGCCACGACGTACAACTGCTGCGCAACCGCCGGCGGGACCGGTCCGCGCGTGAGTTGATCTTCGTGCCGTCCATGTCCTCACCGCGTCTGCTGGTGCCGGCAGGTCGGCCCGCAGCCGCATCCAGTGGGCTGCGCCGGTTCAGCCGGGCACTGTCGACCAAGGAACGTGCCGTCCGCCTGGTCGGTTCGGTCGCCCTGCGAGCCGGCGCCGAAGGGCTGCTCACCGACCGGATCCGGATGACGCCGCGGGCTGCCGCCGAGGGCTCGATCGAGCAGCACCTGTCCGAGGTCCTCGGTACTGCCGTGGTGGTCGGCCTGGGCGTGGGATCCCTTCGGGCCAACCAGAAGCCGATCCTGCAGGCGTTCGACCAGCGTGGACGGTGTATCGCCTATGTGAAGGTGGGTGACTCCGACCTCACTGCCGGTCTGGTCGGACAGGAAGGTGCCGCGCTGGCCGACCTCGCGAAACGCGACTGGCGGCTGCTGGAGATCCCCGCGCTGCTCCACCTGGGGAACTGGCAAGGCCTAGAACTGCTAGTGATCTCCGCGGTCGACACTGCGATCCGTCCGGCGGGTGGCCCGCTGCTGCAACCACCTCTGGACGCGCTCGACGAGTTGTACGACCGTTTCGACGAGGGATCGGCCGCGCTCAGCGCATCGGCGTACTGGCAGAATCTGGTGAGCACTGCGGGTGAAGTCGACGACGTGCGGCAGCGCACGGCGTACCAGGAGGCGCTGGCGCGGCTCGCGCAGAGTCACGGTGACGAAGAGGTCCGCCTGACTGCCTGGCACGGTGACTTCGCGCCGTGGAACCTCGGCCTGCGCGGTGGCCGCCTGCAACTGTGGGACTGGGAGCGGTTCGCCACCGGAGTACCGGCGGGCCTGGACCGGATTCACTACGTGCTGCACACGAGCACCCGCGCCGCCGGGTTCTCCGCCGAGGTGATCGACGCCGCGCTGGCCAGCCCGCACACCCACCACCCGGCCTGTCCCCCGCCGGCCCAGGACCTGCTCGCCGTCCTCTACCTGGCGTCCATCGCCGCGCGTTACCTGGTCGGCAGCCAGGGCGCCCAGGGCGAGGTGCTCCGTCCGACGACCGAAACCGTGCTCGACGCGCTGACCCGGCACAGCCGGCGGATCAGCGCGCGGGCGCCGAAGGGATCCACCCGATGACCACCGCCAAGACCGGGCTGACCGCCAAACGCACCGCCGTACTGCGTTCCACCCGCGAGGTCATGCCCGACGGCACGCAGGAGGCGATCCGCAAGGCCACCCGCGCGGTCGGACGGGCCACCGCGGGCGTGCGAATGCTGCCGGACTTCATCGTTGCGGGCGCCCAGCGTTGCGGTACAACGACGCTCTACCGACTGCTGGTGGAACACCCGGCGATCGTGCGGCCCCTTTTCCACAAGGGGATCGGGTACTTCGACGTCGGCTACGACAACCCCTGGTCCTGGTACCACGGGCACTTCCCGGTGGCTCCGGTGGCCGCGGCCCGGACCCGGAAGGTCGGCCGGCCGATGACGTTCGACAGCAGCGGCTACTACATGTTCCACCCGCTGGCCGCGGGCCGGATCGCGCAGCGCCTGCCCGACGTCAAGGTCGTCACCCTGGTCCGGGACCCGGTCGAGCGCGCGTTCTCGGCGTACAAGCACGAACTGGCCCGGGGGTTCGAGACCGAGGACTTCGAGACCGCGCTGGCGCTCGAACCGGAGCGGCTCGCTGGTGAGGTCGAGCGGATGCACGCCGACCCGTCGTACCAGAGCTTCCATCACCGCCACCACGCGTACGTCGGCCGCGGCCGGTACGCCGAGCAGATCGTCCGGCTGCAGGAGGCGCTGTCCCCGGAGCAGGTGTTCGTGATCGATGCGAACCGGTTCTTCGACCAGCCGGTCGAGCAGTTCGCCCGGCTGCAGGAGTGGCTGGGGCTCCCGGTCCGCAACCCTGCCAAGGTCGAGCAGGCCAACGCGCGGCCAAGCGCGCCGATGCCGGACTCGCTGCGATCCACCCTGCTGGACACCTTCGAGTCGTCCGACACCGAACTCACCCGGCTCCTCGGAGCCACCCCGAGCTGGCGCCGGTGAAGCCCGGCCGGCCGGCGCGCGACGACGCCATCCAGCTGTCCAGCTACCTGCGCGCGGTGCGCAGGGGGCTGGTGGCTGTCGGCGTCTGCGCTCTGGTCGGCACTGTGATCGGGATCGGGTGGCTCGTGCGGACCCCCCGGGTCTATTCGTCCACCTCGGCCGTCCTGGTCGCGGATGCGCCGCTCTACCTGGCCCGGCAGGGCGAGGAGAGCGCCAAGTGGTTCACCATCGACACCGAGGCGGCGCGGCTGGTCTCGGCGCCGGTCCTGGCCGCGACCCGGACTGCGACCGGCGAGCAGGACATCGAGGCGCACGTGCACCTGTCCGCTGTGCCGACGACCAAGGTGCTGAAGGTGACGTACCAGTCCACCAGCAAGGTGGCCGCCGAGAAGGGCGCGGCGACGATGACCGCGACCTACCTGCAGTTGCGCCGCGACGAGTTCGAGAAGCGCCGCGACAACCGGGTGGAGCTGATCGGTCAGCAGATCGCGACCCTGAACGCCCGGCTGGACGAGACCGTGATCAAGGGCAACCTGACCGCCGGCAAGGTGGCCGAGCAGCGAGCCAGCCGCCAGGCGATCGCCAGCCAGATCGCGGCGCGGCAGGCGGAGTCGCGACAGGTCCGCACCACCAGCGCCTACCCCGGCGAACAGGTGCGGATCGGTGGCACCACAACCGCCGAGCGGCTCAACCCGCTCGTGCCACCGGTGGCAGGGCTGATGCTCGGCGGGCTGGCCGGCGTGCTGCTGGCCGCGATCCGGTCCTCCCGGCTTGGTCGTGCTTCGGACGTGTCCCGGTTGGTGCCGGGCAGCTCGGTCGTCACGCTGCCGAGACGCTGGATCGGCCGGCCGGCCGGCACAACCTGGGACCCGATCATCGCCGGGGTGCTGGACCGCGGTTCCGGGACGGTGATGATCGCACCCCCCGACCACGAACCGACCGAGGGCGGACGCGCCGCCGCGGACCAGCTGTCCGCGGCCCTGCGCGTCCATGGGCGGGAGACACGCGTGGTCGACCACACCGCGCTGTCCGCAGACCTGGTCGCCCTTACACAAGGTCGGACGAGGACGAACACCGTGCTCGTCACCAGCGGCGGCGTGACCACTGAGCCTGGCTCCGTGCTCGCTGCCCAGGCCGGTCAGGTCGTCCTGGTCGTCACCCCGCGGACCCGGCAACGGGCACTGGCCGAGGCCGTGCACCGGATCGCCGAGGTCGGCGCCACCATTCAAGGAGTCGTTCTCCTGACCCGGTTCGCCTTACCGGCGCGCCGGTTCGTGCCCGCAGTGCTGAGAAGGAGCACCTGATGAGTACATCCCCCGTGCCGACCGGCATTGTGGCTCCGGCGGTCAGCGTCGTGGTCGCGACACGGAACCGGCCGGAGCTGCTCCGCAAGGCGCTCACCTCGATCGCGGTCCAGGAGTACGACGGACCGGTGGAGCTGGTGGTCGTCTACGACCAGAGCGAACCCGAGTCCGGCCTGGCCGCGGGCCTGCCGCTGACCGGGCAGGCCGGCGAACGCAGTGTGCGGGTGATCACCAACACCAGGACGCCCGGCCTGGCCGGTGCCCGCAACAGCGGCGTGGCAGGGTCCTCCGGCGAACTGCTGGCGTTCTGCGACGACGACGACAGCTGGCGGCCGGACAAGCTGCGGAACCAGGTATCGATGCTGGCGGCAACGGACGCCGGACTGTCGGTCTGCGGGATCGTGATCACCATCGGGGACCAGACCCACGTCCGGGTCCCGACCCCGGCGGACGTGACCGTGGACGAGCTGGCCCGGCGCCGGGTGATGGAGGCTCATCCCTCCACCGTGCTGGTCCGACGGACGGCGTTCGACCGGATCGGCTGGGTCGACGAGGACCTGCCCGGCGGGTACGCCGAGGACTACGACTGGATGCTCCGGGCGCTGGCCGCGGAGAAGGTGGCAGTGGTTAGCAAGCCGCTGGTCGAGGTGCTCTGGCACCCCGGCTCCTTCTACACCGCGCGCTGGGCCGTCATCATCGAAGCGCTGGACTATATGGTCGACAAACATGCCGTGATCCGGAACAGCCCCCGTGGCCTGGCCCGGATCTACGGTCAGAAGGCGGTGGCGTACGCGGCGTTGCGGCGCCGCTCGGACTCGTCGCGGTGGGCTCTGCGAGCCCTCCGGCTGGCACCTGGTGAGAAGCGCGGATATCTCGCGCTGGCGATCGCATCCGGGGTCGTACCGGCGAACAGAGTTCTGCAGTGGGCGAACGCGAGAGGGCGAGGAATATGAGCAGCACGATGACGGAGACGACAGGGCCGGCGCCGATCAGCCGGTTCAGCTGGTCGGGGCTCGCACGCAGGCTGCCGGTCGTAGTACTGCTGCTGGTGGTCGGTACCGGCCTGGGCTTCCTTGCCGCGAGGCAGCAGCCGGCCACCTACACCGCGACCGCGACCGTGCTGGTCGAGCCGGCCGACGGCAACCCGTACGCGCCCGGCACCCGCGGCCAGAACCTGGCGAACCTCGGCACCGAAGCCCAACTGGTCAGCTCGGACGCGGTCGCGCAGATCGCCAAAACGACGCTGCGCAGCAACGCGTCGGTCGCAGCCCTGGTCGAGCAGTTGGCCGTCACCAACCCGCCGAACTCCCAGGTCCTCGAGGTGGCGTACAGCGACATCACGCCGACGGCCGCGCGGAACGGCGCCAATGCCTTCGCGAACGCCTACCTGGTCGCGCGGGAGAGGCGTGCGGCCCAGTCGGTGCAGGCACAGATCAACAACCTGACCAAGGCTCGCACGGCCAACCAGTCCGCCCTGCAGCGGAACGTCGCCGCGCTGGCGAAGACCACGACCGGCTCGCCCGCCCGGGCGCTGGCCGAGCAGCGGGTGCAGGCCGCGACCACCGAGGCCTCGAAGCTGGAGAGCCAGATCAGCGACCTACGGCTGTTCCAGGGTGAGCCCGGCCAGGTGCTGTCGCCCGCCACGGTGCCGACCGGTGCGGCCGGACTGCCGGACTGGATCATGCCGGCCGCCGGTGCGGCTCTCGGCCTGCTGCTTGGTCTCGTGTTCGCGATCTGGCGGGCGCTGAACGACCGCACCCTGCGGACCGCCGACGACGTCAAGGCGCTCGGCTACCCCGTCTTGAGCACGGTCACCACGACGGCTGTGGAGCACCCCGAACTGCTGCTCTCCGATGTCGCCGCGGAGCTGCCGGAAGGCGCTCGACTGCTCCGCAGCGTGCTGGGTGTCACCAGCCCCGACGGCGGCGCGGTGCTGCTGGTTCCGGCCGGTGCTGTCGAGTCCCACACCACCACTCCCCTGGTTCTCGCGGCCGCTTTGGCCCGTGCGGACCAGAGCGTCACGCTGGTCGACACGGACGGCGAACTGACCCGGGTTGCGCAGCTGACCAGCATCAAGGGCCTGTCCGAGGTGCTCAGCGACGGCGCCCACGCGTATGAGGTGGCCAAGGAGTACCAGCCCGGGCTGCGCTTCGTCCCGGTCGGCATCCAGCACAGCGGCTCGGTCGACAAGCTCGCGTCGCCGCAGATGCGCACGTTCCTGGACATGCTGGTCCCCGGCTCCCGGTGGCTGCTGGTCGCCGGCCCGATCGCCTCGGCACCGGAGATCCTGACCCTGGCCGACCTGTGCACCGACGTAGCGATCCTGGTCAGCCTCGGGCGGACCACCTCCGTTGAGCTCCAGCACGCCGCCGAGGCCGTCACCCGAGGCGGCGCCAAGCTCGCCGGCATCGTGCTCGACTCGCCGGAGGAGCACGGCCTGTTCCACCGCTCCACGCACGACGAGTCCAAGCACGACCAGAACGACAGCCCCGCGGTCGTCGAGATCGTGCCTTCGCCGCCGACGGCGGCCGCTGCGGCGCCCGTGGTTGTCTCAGTGGACGCCCAGACCGAGGAGCTGCCCAAGATCGACGCTCGGTTGCCGTCGGCCACCAACGGCTCGGCCCTCAATGGCACGGCCCTGAACAGCACGGCCCTGAACAGCACTGCGCAGAACGGCACTGCGCAGAACGGCACGCCGAAGAACGGTCCCGCAGCGAACGGCACAGCTGCAAACGGCACAGCTGCGAACGGCTCACCGGCAGCGAGCCCGAACCCGGTCACACCGGCTGCGACGCCATGGTTCCAGGATGCCGGGGACGACTCCGACGACCTCGCGAGCTCGCGGAGAAGGATGTAGTGGCCGCTCCGCTCACCGAGACCGCGGGCGCACACCCGCCCAGCCTGAACAAGATCGCCCGCGGTGGTTCCGCCAACCTGGTCGGAACCGCGGGCGGCGCGGTCCTGACGCTACTGCTCACCTGGGTGGTCACCCGTGCCACCGACGCGACCGTGGCCGGTGGTCTGTTCGCCCTCACCTCGGTCTTCCTGATCGTGGCGGCCGTCGCGGAGCTCGGCTCGGACGTGTCGTTGTCGAAGTTCCTGCCGCACTTCCTGGTCGAGGACCGGCTGGCGGATGCCCGGACCACCGCCCGAATGGCGGCGCTCGTTTCGCTTTGCGGTGGTGGCTTGGTGGCCGTCGTGCTCATCGTGCTTCGTGACGAGGTGGCGGATGCCCTGCTGGGTGCCGCCGACCCCACCGCGGGGAACGGAGCAGTCGTAGTACTGGCGATCTGCATCCCCCTGGCCGCCCTGATGAACACCGCTCTGTCCGCGACCCGCGGGCTGGCCTCCATCAAGCCGACCGTGCTGGTCGACAAGATCGGCCGCGCTCTGCTGCAGGTCGGCTGCATCATCGTGGCCGTCGCCGCAGGCGCCGGGCTCGGTGGGCTGACGATCGCCTGGGCCGTCCCGTACGCCGTTGGCGCGATCGTTGCCGTTGGCTGGTTCCTGGTGATCGAGCGGCGGCTGGTCGCCCGCAGCGGACCAGGCCGGCCCGCGTTGTCCCGCAAGGCGCTCTGGCGCGAGTACGCCCTCTACACCTGGCCACGGGTGATCTCCCGGATCAGCCAGAGCATCCTGCAGCGTGCGGACATCGTGCTGGTCGCGGCACTCCGCTCACCAGCCGAGGCTGCGGTCTACACGGTCGCGACGCGGCTGTTCGTGATCGGCCAACTGGGGACGCAGGCGATCCAGCAGGTCGCCGCACCGCACACGAGTGCCCTTCTCGCCTCCGGCGACCACAAGGGCACCAAGCGGGTGTTCCAGACCATCACCGCTTGGACGATGTCGCTTACCTGGCCGTTCTTCCTGGCCTGCCTGTCGCTCGCGCCGTTCCTGCTGCACCTGTTCGGTGGTTCCACGTACCGCAGCGGGCACGGCGTGGTCGTAGTACTGGCTGTGGCTGCGCTGCTTGCTGCAGCCGGTGGTCCGGTGGACCTGATCCTGCTGATGGCCGGTCGTAGTGGGCTCAGCCTGCTGAACAGCCTGGTCGCCCTCGGGGTGAACCTGGCCATCAACCTGCTGCTGATCCCGCCGCTGGGCATCATCGGCGCGGCCATCGCATGGGCGTCCGCGATCCTGGTGCGCAACGTCCTCGGCATGGTCCAGGTGTCGACCACCCTGCACTGGCTGCCGTTCAGCCGGCTGTCCGTGTACGTCGGTGGGCTGGCGCTCGTGTGCTTCGCTGTCCCGGCCCAACTGATGGAGCTCATCGGAGACCCGACCGACGGCCCGCTTGTCGCCGTTCTAGCGGCGGGTGCTGTCATGTACGTTGCCGCATTGTGGAAGCTGCGCGATCAACTGGCGCTGACGGCCTTCACCGCGTTGCTGACCCGCCGTCGCAAACCCGACCTGGCCGGCGTACTGCCGGCCGCAGAAGCAAAGCCGGTAGAGACGTCATGAGCTCTTGTTCGTCCAGGCGGCCGCGGGTGGCCGTCGCAGTACTGGTTCTGGCGGCCCTGACAGCGCTGACTGGCTGCGCCAAGGCGCGGCCGCTCGCTGCACCCAGCGCGCCGGGTCCTGCCACCACGGGTGGTCTGGTGTTGTCCAGCGGCTTCTCGGACGCGAGCCAGCTGGGCCGTTCGGCACCGACCGGGATCCGGACCAGCTTCGGGCCGGTCCTGGACTCCGCCGGGGCGAACCTGGTCGGTGTGGTGGACCTGGCGGCAGGCGAGCAGCACTCGCTGGCACTGAGCCACGACGGGCGGGTGCTGGCCTGGGGAGCCAACGATGACGCCCAGCTCGGCAACGGCACCCGGGCTCCGTCGGCTTCTCCGCAGTTCGTCCGGGCACCCGACGGCGCACCCGGTGAGTTGAGCGGTGTCATCGACATCGCCGCGGACTCCAACACATCCGTTGCCCTGCGCAAGGACGGCACCATCGTGGTCTGGGGCAGGGCGAACTCGGGCCAGCGCGGCAACGCCGACACGACCGCCGATCCGATGACGCCCAGCGTGGTCCTGAACCCGGGCGGTACCGGCCCGCTGACCGGCGTACGGGCCATCTCGGTGGACGGCGGCAGCGAGCTCGCGCTGACTGATCAGGGCACGGTGCTCGGCTGGGGCGACAACACCTTCGGTCAGCTCGGCACGTCGGCTCCCCCGGTGGCGAAGCTGCCCGTCCTCATCACCGGCGCCGGCAAGGCCCCGCTGACCAGGGTCCGGGGCATCGCGATCGGCGGCCAGCACTCGGTCGCATTGCTGGGTAACGGCCACGTCGTCGCGTGGGGGCGCAACGAGGTCAATCAGTTGGGCGACGGGACCGCGACCGGCCGCAACGTGCCCCAGCAGGTGCTGATCGGGCCAGGACGGCCCTTGACGGACGCGATCGAGATCTCGTCGGCGGAGAAGCACACCCTGGCGTTGCTCAAGGACGGCTCGATGGTCGGCTGGGGTCGCAACAACGGCGGTCAGCTGGGCGACGGCAACCTGAAGACGCGCGCGTTCGCGACCACGGTCCGGGGCCGCGCCAAGGATCCGAAACTCCTCGGTGTGCAGCACATCGTGGCCGGTGAGGGCTACAGCGTCGCAGTACTGCAGAACGGCGCCATCATGACCTGGGGTGCGAACGGCCGCGGCCAACTGGCCACCAGCGATCGCGCCGACCGGAGCAAGCCCGGGCCGGTCACCGTCGAGAACGGCGTGCCGCCGCCGAGCTGGGTGACCGCCGTCGGCGCAGGCCGCCGCCACCTCCTCATCGCCCTGCGCTAGCCGCCTACTTCTTCGGTACTGCGGGGGGCTTGAGCGGGGGCGTGTCGATCGCCTTGCGGAGCGTCGCCACGGACGGGTCGTCAGGTCCGAGCAGGGTCTCCCCGACGGTTCGGAACTCCGTCTCGTTCCAGTACACCAGCGCCTTCAGCTGGGGGTAGGCCGCCAGCTGGCTCGCCATCGTGCCGAACACCGCGCTCCGCTTCGGCTCGCCGAGTTTCCGGTCGACGCCCCACTCGGCCAGCATGATCGGCTTGTCCGGGTGCTTCGCGGCCGCCCAGGTGTAGAAGCCGGGCCAGTTCGGGTAGATCCGCTGGGTCCGGTCGACCGCGCGGCCCAGCCCGCTGGACCACTCCGGGTTGTCGCTGAAGATGTACGGGTCCTCCGCGATCCAGTCCACCACGTCGTCGCCGGGGTAGAGATCGTCGAACCACGGCTGGGATCCCCAGTGCGGCGTCCCCATGTAGTTCATCACGTAGACCGCGTTGGTCACGCCGTTGGAGCGCAGCCGCTCGACCACGTGCCGGAACATCGCCCGGTAGTCCTTGGCCGTCATCCCCGAACCCTCCGCGGGCCGGACTTCCTCCTCCGGCTCGTGGTGGATGGTGAGGAAGAACTTCTCCGGGAAGCTGGTCTTCAGATAGGAGGCCTCGGCATCGATCGCGGCATCCACGACCGGGTCGCCCGCGGCGACCTGGGCCCAGGTGCGGCCCATCTCCGGCTTCCAGTTGAGCAGCAGGATCCGCTTCTTGCCGGGTTCACGGGCCCGCTTGATCATGTTCGCGGACGGGAAGAGGCCCGGGCTCGAGTTGTAGTAGTGCGCGATGTCGACGGGCTGCCCGATCACCTTTTCGAAGGCGGGCAGCGCCTCGTCCCAGGACTCGTTCCCGATCGGGTTCGCCGCGGCGCCGAACCACACGCCGCACTTCGGCACCAGCAGTTCGGTGACGCCACAGCCGGGCGTCGGCGTCGGCGTACCGGGCGTACCAGGCGTACCGGGGGGTCCCGGCGTACCGGTCGGTCCCGGCGTGCCGAGAGGTCCAGGGGTCCCCGTCGGTCCGCGCGTACTGCTCGGTGTGGGGGCGATCAGGGCGCCTGTGCGGCCCTCGTCCTCCGACACCAGGGCGCAGCTGACCAGCCCGACGGCGAGCAGACCCGCGCCCACCGTCGCGGTCGTCAGCCACCGGTTCCAGCCCCGTCCCCCAGCCTGGGGTTGCTCAGTCATCACCGCATGCTACTGCGCGGATCGCCTTCAGAGAGCGATTTCCGGGCCCGCCGGCTTCGTGGTTGTGGCGGAAACGCCTTGCGGCGCCCAGGTTGCCACCTGGGCGCCGCAAGAGGCCGGCCGCGGGGGCTAGACGGTATGACGTGACGCCGTCGTGGTGACGGGGTTGCGGGCCGGGGCCTCACGCACACAGATTCGTGGGTTACCGAGCAGGGGCTGCCTGCTCGGCCTATCCGACATGTGTGGGAGGCC